>JADJNU010000001.1:0-1211365 GCA_016714165.1 Bdellovibrionales bacterium | reverse complement strand
TGGTTCAAAGTGGTTTTTTCAAAGACATCGCGTTCTTCCGAGTGGTTGATGGCTTTGTTGTTCAGTTTGGAATTCATGGAGATCCAAAACTGTCTTCGCAATGGAAGAGCAAGAATATCGAAGACGATCCCGTCAAGGAGTCCAATAAAGTTGGAACCATTTCTTTTGCAACAGCGGGCCCTGGAACTCGAACGACCCAATTGTTCATTAATTTGGGCGATAACACTCGACTTGATGGCATGGGCTTTTCTCCCGTGGCAAAAGTCGTTGAAGGCATGGACGTTGTTAAAAAGCTTTACAGTGCATATGGCGAAAGACCTGACCAGGGGGCTATTCAGAGCAGAGGTAACAGCTACCTGAAGGATTCGTTCCCAGAAATGGACTACATCAAGACCGCCGAAATTGCCAAATAGACGGCAGCGTTTCAAAGAGCCTATTGATTTTAAATATGGTCGGTCGTCAAGGGCGACCGGCCTCTTCTATGCCTCATTATATCTCATTTTTGTCTCGTTGAAATGAGACAAAACCTCTCATTGTGGTTCGCTGAATCATAAGAAGTCAGTTTTCAGAGAAATTTAAAAATGATTTGTCGTTTAATTGTTGGGCGTTTTTCAAAGATATAAGTAATTGGTGATCCAACGGCGATCACTGGCCGTTTCAATCTGGGAAACTTCGAAAAAATGTCTAAGTATTTGCAATTTATTTTAAGGACTCTTCATTGTAATCTGAATCTGAATCTGAATCTGAATCTGGTCATGGTTGGATCCGGGAAGAGTCATTGCATGTAAGTTGTCTCCGGTATCAGGAAAAAAGTTGAAACGTTTGCTGTCCTGAGGAGTTCAATATGAGACATTTACATGGATTGGTTGGCTTATTTTGTCTTGCGTCTATTGTCCTTTTTTCTACCGGGTGCCCCCTAAATGAAATGGAACAGGGGGCTCTCGATGCGTCGGTCAATACGCCTCCGGAGCATAACCCTCCAGATCTTGTTCGGAAATTTCCTCCGGACAGTTGTTTTTCCTTTACTCAGTATCAGCCAAAGGCTGAGATCACTAAAAATATTGATGTGTTGTTTATGGTTGATACATCGGGCTCATTGAGTGTAGAGCGGACAGCTATCGGAGATGGAGTAGATGCCTTTGTGGGGGCCTTGCCTTCGGATGCGAATGTGAGAATCGGAATCATGTTGGCGCACGCTGGTGCTTGGTCGGGAAAGCTTTATCGTTACAATGAGGTGGGACCTTTTGTCCTTGATACCGAGACGATGGCTTTGTCTGATATCCGCGCAATTCTTCGTCAGCGAATGGCAAATGTCGCCACAGAGAACGAAACGGATGGTGGAGAAGTTGGTCTTTATTCTTTGTCGCGAGCTTTGGATTCCGATAAGTTAGTTGAGTCTAAGGGGCTTGGTTTCTTTAGAGAAGATGCTGCTTTGTCCCTCGTCTTTGTTGCTGATGAGAACGATATTTGTGCTCGCTATCCGGAGGGCGTAACTCCCGTCTATGATCCAGACCGCAAAGAAATACCTGCTTTTAACAAATATTGCCAACAACTCACTCCAGAGAGTACCTATTTGAAAATTCGAGATCACCAGGGGCAGCGTCCTTTGCTTGTGTCTGGCATTATCTACTTCGAGGAATCAAAATTTCCTGCCGACGGCGAAAATGAAATTGCATATGGTTACACTGACATTATCAGGGCCAACAATGGTTTGATGGTGGATCTTGCTGGAGGCCGTGTGTATGAGGGATTGGCCCAGATCGGAAGTTTAGTGACCAAAAAATTGAACTTAATCACGGAATATCCGTTGGATAATCGAGGTCGCGAAATTGATGAAAACACAATTCAGGCTGAGGTTGATGGGATTGGGGTTCCCTTTAAATTTGAGCCTCTGGTTTCAGAGCTGCATTTGACTGGGTATGCAGGGCTTGAGAACTCAGAAGTGTATATCAGTTACTGTTTGAAGCCGAGCCAAAACCCAGAAACCATTCCAGTCGTCATCACCAAAGTGAAGGTTGAGAACATCACCTCAGTTTCTGCCCAAGTGACATGGACAACAGATTTGTTCTCGTCCTCGCAGGTTGAAGTGACAGAAAGTCTCACTGGTCAAAAATGGAAGACGCCAGTGATCGTAACAGGCGTTCTTAATCATACAGTTGCGCTCAGTGGGTTGGCGGCCAACACCCTTTATTCAATCAGAGTATTTTCTGCCATAGAAGGAGATCCTTCTTTTAGCGGTCCCATCGCATTTCGTACTTTGCGATAACCACTTCTTTGGTCCAGTTACGGGATTCCACCGGCCACTGGTGGAATCTTTACTGACTATTTGAGACATATTTGCTTAAAATTGAGACTCGCCGGTAAGGAGAGTCAAAATGTCAGATCGTCGAAACCTACATCGAGATCGCCGCATTATTGAGCGATTTTCGGATTCAAGGGTCAGAGAAGGTATGGTGCAGATTCGTTTTTGGATTCGGCTAATTATGGGGATGTTAATCCTCATAGTGGTTGGCAGGTTGGCCTATGGTGCGTATTTGGGTGTTGAGCATGTAACGGCCGGTATCTTTGACGCTACATTTTTGTGCATTTACGTTTCCAGTATTTTTCAGTATGATCGTTCGATTGGATATTTTCTGGAAAATGTGTCGGTGAACAGTTTCGAGGTCACAGTGGACCGCCAGAGAAACACGTGGGTGGTTTTTGGAATCCTCAGCTTTCTTTATGTCATCGTTAGCATTGTACTCAGAATATGATCTAATTTTTTTGTGATCTGATTTTTATGGATATGGCCTTTGTTGGGAGACATCAAAATGAAGCGTCTAATTGACTCTCGGTTCCTATTAAATGCTCTAGGTATAAATGTCCTGGGTTTTGCGTTGGTGGCACTTTCTTTGGGAGCCTGTTCTCCCGGAACGAAGAAGGGGGATCCACCGAGTGATGCCTGGAAGGGGCAGATGCAGGAAATGGGTCAAACTCTTGTCGAGATTTATCCTTACGTAGTTAGCTCTAGAGAATTTAATGCTCCAGAGAATCGCATTAAAATTCAAGAGAGCCTGACAAAAATGGCGAGCCTTGCGCATAGTGTTAACAAGGAAAGAGGAAAAACTGATCTGGGCAAGAAATTGGATAAAGATCCCTACCTGTCAGTGATTTCGAGCACTCTGGATCGAGAAATCAGGTTGGCAGTTGAAGGGCTGAAGTCAGGAAAAAGGGATTTCTCTCGGGTGATTCTGAAAAATGCAACTGGCATGTGCGTGCGCTGCCACTCGCGAGGACAATGGGGTCCTGAGTTTGTGGATTGGCAAAAAGAGGCTTCATTTCAGCGCCTCAATCCGATAGAGAAGGGAGATCTCTTGGCTGCTGTGCGCCATTACGATCAGGCAATTCAGCAATACGAAGTTGTTTTATCGGACAACCAACTTGCGGCCACCGAGGCCGAGTCCTGGGTTAAAGCCGGAAATTCGGCTCTGAATGTGGCGGTGCGATCAAAACAAGATCCAGTTGTCGCAGAGCGAATTGTAAACACCATATTGTCAAATTCCAATTTGCCGTCTTACCAGAAAACAAATGTTGAAGAATGGAAAAAGGCGATTCTCTCCTGGAAGGACTCAAAGGAAAAGAAGTCAACATTGAGTCCACTCGCACAAGCCCAACAGATCTTGAAAGAGGCTCGTAAGAATGAAGACTATTGGGGGGATCGCGGGTCCTACATTCATTACTTGCGTGCTTCAGCGCTTCTCCATGATTTTCTACGAACTGAATCATCCTCATTTGAGCAAGCTCAGGCCCTCAATTTATTGGGTGAATCATATGAGGTTATTTCAGAGATGGGTGAGGGAGACGCAAACCAATTTTACTACAAGGCTTGTATCAAGAGATCACCTCACACCAAAGTTGCGGTGGGATGCTATCGGCGACTCGAACAAAATCTGCATATCGAATTCTCGGGAAGTGGCGATATTCGCATGCCACGAATGGCAATGGATGAACTGAGAGTTTTGCGTGATCTGGCATCGCCAGCGGAGTTGGATCCAAGCTCTGAGGGCAAGAGTATGTTTGATCGACAATGAGAGTTGTCCTGAATGTATGGGACATGGAACAGAAGGAAACTGATCCCCCAGTCGGAAGGGTTTAATATTGCTGTTCCTCAAAGGCCTTGCTGTTTTAATCTCCTTTTTCCTTTCGTTTGGAGAGGCCGATGACGAGAATCGTTGGGGGGTCGTGTGCGGTGAGCCGGAGGGAGCAGAGCCTGGATGGAGGGTTTACTTGGTGTCTTCTGGTGCATCTGAAACCAAGGGGATGCTTTTTTTTGAGGGTCCAGCTGGCCTAGAGAAAATCGCGGAGTATCCATGCTCAAGCTCTGAGGCGACCCAGTATTTTGATGGAAATAGAATTTTATTGGATTGTTTTCGGCCTCAAAGTTGGGACAGCGGCTTTGATCTGATGTGGGTGGAAACTCTCGAATCTAAGACTCAACACCTCTATGTGCATGAACTCAATTTTGCGGGGCCAATTTTGCGGAGCCGTTTGAATTGCGAAAATGTCCCAATGGCAGATCCCGGCTAGCTCGACAATGGCCTTGTTCAGTTGTTCGTCTTTTTTGTGACGAATTCGTCAATGGTCTCATTTAAAACAGATTCAAGAAGATCGCGAATCCCCAGCATTCCTTTTAGTTCGCCTTGAGCATCTACCACGGGAAGGTGCCTTATGTGTTTGACCGTCATGACATAAAGGGCATCGTTGATGCTAGCCCCGACTGTGATGGTCGTGACGGGAGAGGACATGATTTCCTTTATGAGAGTCAAATCAGGGTCGAGGTTTTTAGATACAACTCTGTTGAGAAGGTCTCTCTCTGAAAACATTCCAACTAAAGATTTATCCTTCATGACGAGAACTGCCCCGATCTTGTGGGAAGCCATTAAAATAGAAGTCTCTCGAATATTGCTTTCGGGCCTCACTGTAATAACCTCGGTGGCCATGATGTCTTCGATCTTAGTTTTCAAGGGAATCCCCACTTCTCTTTATAAGTTGGATATAAATCAGATTTCTTATGTCTTTCGCTTCAATCATTCTAATCATTTTCCTTTCTGGACTTCAACAAATTGTCATCAGGACCAGACAATGGTAGATTTGTGTGATGACAATAGGGTCTCGTCTTCAGTCCTTACTCTCTCCCAAAAACCTTCGTCTCATTTTTTTGTGTGGCACTATTTTTTTTGTACTTTTGGGATTATTCCAAAATTGTGGACGTTGGCAGGGGGGTATTGAAAGTCCTCATGAAATCTATTCGGACAAATTGATTGAGGAACTCTCCAAGCTCGATCAGTCGGAAAAAGAGAGCCTTTGCAATTCTGCTGCAAACTATTTTTGTCAGAGAATCCGACTTGGGAAGAATCTCTCCTCTCGAGTGATGGCTGAAATGATTTGCATAGATCATGAAGCCTTTCCCCGTCGGGTGTGCATTCAAACTGATATCATTGAAGGCTTTGAATGGGATCAGGATCGGCCTTGTGAAATGTGCAACAAGAAAAATTTTGCCATTCTGGATCGGGCCCAAGAGGAACACTCGTGTTTCAATGCAGCCCTAAAAACACGAACCCTGATTGAACATCGAATCTTCGCCCCCGAACTTTCTGAGGCTCTGACCCGTAGTTACCTTGCGTGCAAGAGCCTCTTCTAGCCAACTAGAAATCGGAAATGAGATCTGAGAGGTAAGGGTGGTCGACAAAGGGATTTCGAGTTCCTTGAAAGTCAAAAACCTTGTCATTTCTATCCTTTTCCTCTTCCGAAACAGGATCTTCGCGATTCCACTTTCTCAGAAAGGCTTCTTGGATTTTGTCGATGGAGTTATTATAGCGAACAGAGAAATAGAATAATGCTCTGGCCAAATTACCTCGCTCTTTTGCCGCCGGCTCAAAGTAAATATTTGAAGGATCTTCAGATATTCGACCCACCTTAACTTCTAGGCATGGAGAAGGAAGGGGATTCTGAACTTCGCCGTAGGGGTGGTTGCCGCGAATCGCGTTCACATGAGTGAGGACTGGATAAAGAATATGGAGATCTGTCTTCTGGGTATTAATGGTTTCGCCTCGATTGAATTTGCTTTGAGGCCAGGCGTGTTCAGTATTTACCAAAGAGGAATCAGGAATACGACCAGGGCCCGGGCCACCTTTTCTACCATAGCTAGAAGAATCAATAGTTTCTTCGCAATAGATCGTGCGCAGTTGATAGCCCCCTTTGGGGCTGACTTCAAGATGGAGCTGCCCAAACAAAAATTGCCTGGCTTCGTTATACGTGAATTTTCGAAATTGAGTGCACTTTGATTTGCTGGGACAGCTTTCAGAAATTTCATCGTAGTCATCTGGATGTCCAATATGAACCTTTTTTAGGATGGCATTGAGCTTATCTTTTAGATCTTGGTTGTTGAGCTTTCCTTGGGCGAGTTCGTTGTAGAAATCTTCACCGTAATAGGAGCGGGGATTATCGAAAACAGGGGCACTTTGAGCTTGCAGAGCTATGAGTAAACTAAAACCCAGTACCTTTCGAATTTCTGATCGCAACATGCTAAATCCCCTTTTTAAACTGGTCCTTGTTAAAATGAGAAAACAGAGAATGTTCCAGGACAGACACAAGTCTAGTTATGCCTTGAATTTGATCAATGAAAAAAATAAGGGAAAAGAATGAGTTTAAAAAACTGGACGTAGGTCTAATCGAAAACAACTACATCCTGTTATTGTTGAAGAACCCATTTGTCATTGTTTATTGCGAAGATTCGATTCCAAGCGGGCTGAGACATTGTGCTGTCTGAATGAAGAGAAAATTCCATTTGCTTGATTCGTCCCGATTGTCCCCAGTCAATTTTGATTCTTCCAAAATTTCGTTCGAACAAAGCGTTCTCTTTTCCGTAGATTTGCTGCAAAACAGATCTGACGACGGACTTTGCGACATGAGTCAGTCCGCTCGACATCAGTTCGTAATAAATATAGCCATCCTCAAGCTTTCGAGTGAGCATTCCACCAAAATGTCGATCTCCCGTTAGAATGGCAAAACCCTTGGGATGAGTGCGTTTGAGAATTGCATTGAAGCGTTCCCAGGAATTGGAAAAATCAATCCACTGCTCGCCTCCGGCCAAGCTAGGAGAGAGCACCGAAAAACTGCTGACGAGAAAATTGGCTTGTGCCGGACTTGTCTTTAGCTCGCTTTCGAGCCAGTGCCATTGCTGTTCTCCCAAAATATCATCAGGAATGTCGTCCGCGTCGGACTTGTGATACCGAGTATCGAGCAAAATAATTTTAATCTGTTGTCCTGGAGGGCCCATGAGGTAAGACGTGTATAAGCCCTTCTGTTGCCGACGGGAACTGACTGGCGGCTCACCAATGAAATCTAAAAAATATTGCTGAGCAATATCCTTGAGCTTCCACTTGCGACCGGCATTATTCTTTCCATAATCGTGATCGTCCCAGGTTCCGATAATCGGCGTTTTCTGTACAAATTGCGCGTAGTCTGGCTGTTGAAGTTGAATTTGAAATTTTTCTTTGAGCAACTGGGGATTTCGAGTGTCTCCGTAAATGGCGTCTCCCATCCAAATATAAAACTGCGGTTTGATGGCAGTGAGAGCGGGCCAAAGCGGCTGAGGGAGAGTCTCCTTGTTGCAGGATCCGAAGGAAAATTGAGTGACAGGCTCGAAAATTTCAACTTTTGAATTGGCAAAGCAGAGCTGCTGAAACTGAAACAAAAGACAAACAACAAACGAAAACAATCGTGCGGTGAATTTCACGTAGGTTGCGAACATGTCCCTTTGCCCCCCCGGACCAGAAATCCTCATCATTCTCTCTTTTACAAAGTTCCAAAATCAAGACTCGCTAAGTCGAAGATGCGAAGCTCTCTCTTTAGGATTCGAAGGGAGGGAGGTGGATAGCACATCTGAGACGCACAAGATTAAGTATTTTCACAGAATTACAGAATTGGTTAATATTTTCAAATGGATGCACTTTGCCAGGGACTGAGTTTTTGATTCGCATTCAATGTCATTGAATCTTAGGTGTCGAGGACACCGCCTTTCAATATTTGACAAAAAAGGCTCGATTCAAGGAGGAGTTGACCAAGTTTCCAACAATGAAAAGTTCGTTAGGAACTCGGCCAAACTTGCACTCGGAAACAAGCGTCTCTGAGGAGCTGGTCAAATAGGCAACTTTCGGTGGCATCGTGCCGCTAGGGTTTGTGACCCAACAAGGGGCTTTTCCATCCTGCTCTCTATCGGCGACAAAAGAAACATGGCTGCCATCAGGAGATATTTCAAACCCATAAACATCACCGTTATCTATCATGTCTGTTCCGCTCAAGCGGACGGGCGTTCCTCCTGCAGCAGGTATGGAATATAATTCCTTTTTATCGTCTGTATGAAAATCGCCAACAAACAAAACCCGGGAGCTATCTGGGGTAAACGAGGCAGGATAGTAAAATCCGCCACCGGTGACGGGATCAGGACTTAGTTTCACAGCTCCACCACCGCCAATAGGCACCAAATACAGTTCGGCTTCGCCATTCAAATCGACATCAGCCCTGTAAAGGACCTTGCTCGAATCAGGACTGATGACCTCAAAGCAACACGGGCCCATTTCAGAGCTGGCAAATGGGGGGTTCAAACGGACGGGTGAGCCGGGTACGCCCGAAATATCGAATGAAAAATATTCGAACACTCCCTCGACTGAGAGGTCGGCAATAAAGACAACATAGTTTGCATTATTTGAAATCTCGAAAAAGGGGTCTGACGTTTTTATTGGTTCCGCTCAAATCGGCGTGAAGTTTCACGCTGCTCGCAGCAAGATTCGCCGTTGCCAAAAAGAGCTCAGTGTTGTCCCAATCGTCTTGTTCTGCTACGTAAATGACCTTTTGAGTTCCAGGCACAACCGAGAAGGATTTGATTTCACCGCTAAATATTAAATCGGGATGAAGTTGAACGCTTCCTTGAGCGACGAGGTTAGAGGAATACAAAAAGTCAAAGGGTGTCATTATATCTTTTCTGGCCATGTAGACAATAAATTGGGAATCTGAAGTGAATTGTGGTGCAGTAATGGGAGTACTCACTTGACGATCACTTACAGTGATATTGGGACCCCCCAAGACGGGAGCAAGGATGAGGTCGTTGAATCCGTTTCCATCGCCATCAGCCACAAAGGCCACTTTCGTCGAATCCGGAGAGACATAGAAATGGCTGAAGTGCGGAATCATCGAGGATCCCAAAATCGGAGCACTTATTCTTCGATGGTCGCTTCCATCTGGAAATACTGAATAGATGGCGGTCCCGTCAGTTGTGCTGTTGGCGGCATAAATAATGCGAGTCTTGTCCGGAGTCAGTTGGGACCCGAACAACGTGTGGCTCGTGTCCGCAAGCTGACTGAGCTTTATTATTGTCCGTGTTGAAAGATTTTGGCTGTAAATTTCGCCGAAGGAGCCGCCGGCAAGATCTGTCTCATAAATCAGGTATTGATTGCCAGCCGAAAGCTGGAAAGTCCAGGAGTAGGGGTTCTCAGAACCGAATTCTTCTGGAAATGGCGATAGCTCAAGTTGGGTTGAAATACCTAGACTGTCCACTATTCTGAGCAGCACCCGCGAACTCATTGAGCCGAACTGAACCATTCGGCTTGCGAGATCAAAGCTGGCATCTCCTTCCAAGACTGAGGCCGAATAAGGCGGCTGACCGCCGGTTATATCAATTTGATATTGGCCGTTTACAAATGTCAGAGAGTTTGGACCTGAGGCTTTGAGTTTGACCGATGAGCCGTCGTCGTTGCCCATGTTTCCCTGTATTGTATTGTAGACATTCAGGCAGGACGAAAATGAGAAAAGGGTGAACAAGATTCCGCCGAAGGCAGGCAGCCATTTTTGATCCAACCAACGTCCCATAATTGACCTCTATATATCTCGCTCATGTCCTTATCGGCGACAGAGAGAGATTTCTTTAAGTCTCTCTCCTTGAGATCTCTATTTGATTTTGTTGAAGTCTGTGTCTGAGTCAGAAGAATCGATGGATGCGACCACAGGGCGTTCCATTGCTCCAAGGCTGGGTCGGATCGCGAGAGGACGAGTGAATAGCCATTGGCGCACAGAGATCTGTGAGAGAAGAATTCCAGGAAAAAAGAAGAGAGCGCACAGACGTAAGGAGGTTGACCAATTGAAAAGACTTTCGTAGGCGGAGAGGCTTTGTCCGTGTTGGTAAAGGTACCAGCCTCCACTTGCGGATCCAATCAAAATGGAAAAAGTTTGCATGAAATTGAACAGAGTGAGAACAGGAGTCTTGTCTTGAGACCGGATTCCATTAAAGAGCAGCAGGAATGTAACAAGCTCATAGGTGCCCCACGCGGTGCCACTGAGCACCTGCAAACAAAGCAAATATCCAAAATTGTGGGAGACATTCCAGAGCATCGGGAGCGGAATAACGCCCAGGACCGCAAAAAGTAAGACTCGCTCAGATTTCCATTTTCTTAGATAGCGCCTGAGGAAAAAGAGAGTGAGCACTCTGGCTACGATGGAGGTGCTGAGCATGCTCATGTATTTTCCGTAGCTCATTCCAAGCCCCTTCAACATGAGTGGATTAAAAAAAACGGCGCCCACATGAACGCCTATTCCAAGAATGAACATAAATAAAAAAAGTTTTCCGGTTACCTGTCCACGTATTTGCTGAATGATGGATCGGTATTGAAGTGAATGCGATACTTCGATTGGAATTCCTCCTGCCGACTGGTTGGAGAGGTGATAAGCCGAGATGATTCGAAAAATTCCAGCCACAAGAAAGAGAAAAAAGAAGCTTGAATTCACAGGGACATCTTGTGATTTTGAAATACCAAGCCACCATCCTCCGAGAAGAATTCCCGCCAACACAGCCCCCTGACTGATCACGTTGCGGGTTGCAAAAAATGGAGTCCGTATTTTGACGGGAATGATTGTTCCCATCCAGGCATTCCACGCGGGTCCGTTGGCCATACCCGTTGCCCAGTAGAGAGAGGCAAGGAGAAAAATGAGATTCAGAGAGAGAAGCTCAAAATACGCTTGCAAGGAAAGCATGAACAGAACAACGGCCTGCGCGAATGACGTCAACACAACCCACTGTTTCATGGATTTCATTTTTCTCATCATCAAAGGTGAAACCATCTGCAAAAGGCCTCCCGCAAGCAAGGGGAAGGAAGTGATCCACCCAGCCGAGAGATCGGAGTATCCCAACGCCAAGACGAAGGCCGCCAAATAGGTTTCCCCTGACCCAACCATGAGATTCTGAAAAAGAGCATCGCCATAACTTGAGCTGACATTTTGCCGAAGCTGTTGATTCAAAGGTTTAGACCCTCCTTTGAGCTGCTAATCTAGTCTGACTCAAATGATCTTTGATCTGAAGGGATGAAACAAAATAACGCAAATCGCCAGGTGTTGGACATTTGCGAAAGGGGGGAGCTTAAGGATTTCTTCTTCGGCCGCGGGATTGGCGACCACTCTGAGAAAAACGAGATTTTCGGCCTTCACGGCGGCTTTCGATAAGGGCCTTTGCCTTTCCTGGGCTCATGATGCGAGCTTGGGAGGCCTCTTCTGAGTGATATGGTTGATCAATTACAATATCGATCTGATGGCTTATTTTCTTCTCGATCGCAAAGAGAAAGGACTTCTCCTCTGCCGTACAAAAAGAAATAGCGTCACCGTCCGCACCTGCTCGGGCCGTGCGTCCGATTCGATGCACATAGTCTTCGGGAACAATGGGCAATTCATAATTGATGACATGAGTAATGCCTTCGACATCGATCCCACGAGATGCGATATCTGTTGCGACAAGAACGCGGACCTGATCACGGTCGAAGTCTCCAAGCGCTCGTTGACGCGCGCTCTGTGATTTATTGCCGTGAATTGCAGCCGCTGAAATCCCATTCGTCTGCAGTTTTTCAGACACTCTGTCTGCTACATGCTTCATTGCAACAAAAACCAGGACTTTATGAAGCTCGTTGCCTTTTAGGACATGTACCAAAAGATTTGGTTTGTCCTTTTTCTCAACAAACATGACGGATTGTTTGATCCGCTCAACGGTCGTCGCAGGAGGTGTGACTTCCACCTTTTGGGGGTTTCGCAAAATAGACTGGGCAAGACTCTGAATTTCAGCTGGCATCGTTGCCGAAAAAAACAAATTATGTCTCCTGGCTGGAAGCAGAGGAATGATTTTCCTGACGTCCCTTAAGAAACCCATATCCAACATGCGATCTGCTTCATCGAGCACAAATATTTCGATGCGGTCCAGCCGAAGATGCCTTTGGTCAATAAGGTCCAGAAGTCGGCCAGGAGTCGCAACAAGAACGTCGACACCTTGAGCGAGATCTCGAACTTGGTTCCCCTGCCCCACGCCGCCAAAAATGGCAGTGTATTTCAGTCGCAAATACTTTCCGTAGGTGACCAGGTTTTTTGAATTTGGCTTGCCAGTTCTCGAGTTGGGGTCAGAATCAAAGCGCGGGGGCTGCGGGGGACAGGACGAACTTGCCGATTGAAAAAGTGGTTGAGAATTGGAAGGCAAAAGGCCGCCGTTTTTCCTGTCCCAGTCTGGGCAATTCCCAAAAGGTCATGACCCTCTAATATCAATGGGATGGCAAGCTGCTGAATGGGAGTTGGGATTTTGTATCCAGCTTCCTTAATAGAGAGCTGAATCTGAGGGATAAGTTTAAGATCTGAGAACAGAATGTTTGAAGTGTGGATCATAGGTCCAATCTTGTAGATTCCCCCTTGTACCCCAAAAAGCGAACAGCTGATTCAATATTTTGAATGTTCTATAAATTTTTCACCATTTGAACCTGAAGGTCTACTTGTCTTTAAATTCCTTTTCAAGGATATCAAGGCTCTCGGGAGTTGCCATTTTGCGGAAGGCACTTTCTTTTTTTGTAAGACTGAGAGTGCTGAAAATCCATAAGACGACATAGCCACAATAAAGTGTGATTAAGAATCGACTCAGCGAGCGCCTGGGGAGCCGAAAATGTTCAACAAAACCAATCAGCAAGAGAATTCCTGTGACCGCTAATCCTATGAGGCCAATGGGCTTTAGAAGCGGAGACAAGATGATCATTACGATAAAAGGAAGGTTGGCCATTACGGTCAGAACATAGAGTTTACGAAATTGAACTTCGGCCTGATAGAAAAACAAGAACGTATAATAGAAAAAACCAGAGATGATAAAGTGACACGCGATTGAGGAGATGGGAAAAAAAATAAGACCCAGAAAAACACCAGACACACTCTGGGCAACAAAACCTGAAAGCATCCCGCAAAGAGAACTAAGAGATCCCTGAATGACGATAATTGTGGGCCAATCCCATTCAGGAATGTTGCGAATTCCAATGACGGGATTTTTAAAATAATTCAAAAGGAAAATCAAAATTTCCTTTGCTTTTAGTTTTAAATTTATCCAATCCAATGGTTGTTCTTTCTGCATATTCTAATGGAACCATTTCGTCGGTGAGTCGGCAAGAGAAATGGCAAACAAACGGCTAGGGGCCTGGTCAATAGATCATAAGATCCGGATCTGAAACTCCTCAAAAATGGGCTCCGACCTTTAGGGAAGCGTCAAGTGCGGAGCGGTCAGCACTATCGGTTACCATAGCCGAACGATAGCTGAGACCAGCGCCCAATGAAAGCTCACGGGTAATAGGGGTATCGACGCTCAGAGAGAAAATGGACGACGGAGTTGAATATTCTTGTGTTTCAACCTGATTTGCCATCCTTGTCTTTAGCTCGAGAAAGCGTGCTGCTAGACCAAAGCCAAAATGCAATTTGACTGAAGGAGACAGAGGCGTCCGGTAGATGAGGCTCAGGTCGAATTCTTGGAGAGTCGTAGAGACTGTCCGATCGAACTCGGCATCTGAATATCTTCTGATCGAACCCTCTGCCATCCAGTTGAGAGAAAACAGATCAATGCCAAGACTTGCCTCAACTCCATTCTGAAATCCTGATAGTTTTGTTCCTTTTGAATTTTTGAGTGAAAGTAGACTTGTGACAAGTCCAACGCCTCCGTGAATCTGGACGTTGGCCAGTGGGTCGGTGTCAGATTCTCTGTGTCTCAATTGTGAGGAGTTGAGGCCCTTCACAATGGAATCATAATTGAGGTAGGAGTCTTCATCTGTCTGGGCCCAAGAAAGGCTTGCAGGCGCGAGACTTACTAGAGCAACTGGAAACATAAAGGCCATCCTTGCCACCTGATGAAGAAGAAAAGAAGCTCTAAAATGGAATTCAAATAAAGACATCAGGTTTCCCCGCTTTCTTTGCCAGTGTAGCAAAGCTTTGGGAAATTGTAAAAAACTCGTCTTTGCAAATCTCAGAACAGCGGTGAGAATAGGAGGAACGAACAAGTAAAGGTGTGGATGATGGGCCTAAAACCAGACAAATGTTTGTGTGCTTTCTGTCGTCTCGAAAGGCGCGTTTATCGAAAAAAAGCATATCTCCATGATAAATGTCCTTCTCTCATTTTTCGTGAGCGCTCTCAGCATGGCTATCTTCTGGGAGAACGCAGATGCCCGAGCGCTTCTCTTTTTTGTTATTTTTCTTTCAGTTGCGGAGATATTTATTCAGGTTCGTTGGCGGTTAACATTGTCATGCCCATTTTGTGGATTTGATCCGGTTCTTTATCTTCGCAGCCCCGCTCAGGCGACGGTGAAGGTTAAGAAAAAGCTTGAAGAAAGCAGGAACAGCCCTGCGCTGCTTTCAGCCCATAACCCCTGGACTTACCTTGAGAAAATATCTGTTAGGCCGCAAAGTCACAGCGCAACAGAAGATTCATTCAGTTCCAAGGTCGAAGTATAACTGCAAGCTTGCAATCTGAGTCGATTTGACGTTACCTCCTTTTTAGTTTCTATTATCATCATTATGATCATATTGATGGTGCGAGGGTTTTCGGTAATAAAATAGTTCTTCAGAGGCAAGCCCGGTTTGACTTGGCAGCGAGTGGTATTTGGCATGTTGGAAAAAACTTTAATAATTATTCCCACCTATAACGAAGCAGAAAATGTTGTCGATTTGATAAAGGAGATTCGTCAAAGGAGTCCTCATGTCCATATCTTGGTGGTTGATGATAATTCCCCTGATGGGACTGCCGATCGAGTTGAAGCTCTTGGTGGCAAGAGTGAGTATGCGGAAGCGGTCCATGTCTTGCGCCGCCCAGGAAAACAGGGTTTAGGTCGAGCCTATATTGCGGGCTTTCGTTGGGGGCTTGAGCGCAACTATGATATTTTAGTTGAGATGGACGCAGACTTTTCCCACAGGCCATCTGACTTGGCAAATCTTCTTGCTGCTCTTGGGGGCCATGATTTTGCCATCGGATCCAGGTGGGTTCGCCAAGGAAGAACTCTGAATTGGAGTATTTGGAGAAAATTGATCAGTATCGGAGGGAGTATTTATTCTCGATTTATTTTGGGCTATCCCATTCGTGATTGGACAGGTGGGTTCAATGCCTGGCGTTCGAGAGTTTTAAAAGAAATAGGCCTCGATGAGATCTATTCAGAGGGATATAGTTTTCAGATAGAGTTAAAATATCGGGCGAGCTCCTGTGGATTTCGCGGAATTGAAGTGCCGATAACCTTTGATGAACGCAGAGAGGGGAAAAGCAAGATGTCAGGTCGCATAGTTTTGGAGGCCTTATACCGGGTCTGGTGGATACGCTTTCAAGTATTGTCCGTAAAAGGGAAGGGATGAAAGTCATTTATTTTGTCCTGAGCCTATTTCTCGCAATCCCCGCATTTGGTGAGAATGAGGAAAGGTCAGATGGCGCTTCTCCTGCTTCGGCGGAATCGGCCTCACCTTCAAGTTACGAGAGCGAGGCTGAGGCCAAAACCGAGCCAAAGAGCGGTGGTGAAAGCAAGCCAGTCGGTAAAGATGAGAAGCCAGAGAAAGAGGATAAGGCGCCTCGGGCAGAGTCCCTCCCTCTCATCTCCAATCCTCCTAAAAGGCTGAGTTCTCCCCAGTCAAAATCGGGAGAGTCCAATAGGGCAAAAGGAGGAGGTGAGCAATCTAAAGCCAAGCAATCCAAGAAGAAAAAGAGCAAAGCCAAGAATTCAAAAGGAGATGCAAAAGGTCAGTGGGCCGTGGTTCAGACTGATGGAGCAGCCGCGTATAAATTTCCTAATTTTGATTCTCCTGTATTGGAATACCTTGAGTCGGGAAGAAAGGTACGAATTTCACAGAAAATTTTTCAGGGAATTGGGGGGTTCGGTACCTTTTATAAAGTAAAAATATCCGAAAAGGCATTTGGATATATAGCTGACGTTGATGTTGTATCTGAACACAAGGCGAGGTCGAGTGGAAGGAGTATCGCGGCGATTCAAAAGAACCCCTTTTCTCGAAGCCCTCAAGCAGAGGACCTTGACCAAGTGCCGATTTTTTTTACCCGGTATATGGGTGGAATTCTGGGTTCCGTCAATTATGCTGAGAAGTTTTCGGGAAACCGATTGAGTTCAAGTGAGGCGGTTTTTGGATTAAGATTGTCGGGTCCTGGCGCATTGGTTGATGGTTTGCCACTCGATTTCTCCCTCTTGTTTCATTCTGGTGCGCCGACTTATTATTCCGAGAGAATTGCGGAGGGCAATCCGTCAGGATTTTTTTTGATCAGCGATGTTTTTATGCCCTACCCTTTTCTTCAGACAAGCAATGCTTTGGTCAGCTGGGGGCTCGGACTTATGGGGACCTACACGCGGTTTAATTTGCTGGTTAAAAATACAATTTTTGATTCGCAAGAGGCCAGGATTGGGCTGGCGGCCCAACTGGGATTTACTTATCGATTTGGGAAGTTTGCAGTTCGCCTTGAGGCTAAATATTACTACGAGAAAACAGACTATACCGGGTATTTTGCCACGATCATGCACAAATATTAACCGAAGCTCTAAAACCAACCCCTGATCATTTCTTGCCAAGCAGATCCATCAGATTTTTGAGAATCGCGTGATTGGCTTGTTCAATCTCAATTAATTTTGATATCAGCTCCCTCATCGCCGGGGCCGGCTGAACGGTGAGCTTTTCGCCGTCAAAATGGACCACAACTTGGGAATTTGCATCAAGACCCATTGCTTCCATCGTGGACTTCTCAATCACCAGAGCTGCCGAATTGCCGGTTCTGATTAGTTTCTTTTTCATATCTCCCCCTTTTACATGCCGCTTCTTGGATTCTAGATTACCAAGAGATTGTTATGACAATATGAGGATTCCATGAAAATCCTTACAAGGTACAACCGTATCGAATTGGCGCAATCCTATTGGATTTAAGGATTCTTCTTCCCGTTATGGGAATGATCTGGCATAAATTTCACCTCTTCGTTGAAGGGGATTGCCATTCTTGAGGGGTCTTCATGGGGTCTTTTCTAAATTGGACATTGAACATATCGCTGATTTTCCTATTTTTCGCCGGTCAAGGTGTTTCGTTCGGTGACACTGCTCCTGTTTTTAAAGAGAAGCTGGACCTGTATTCGATAGTGACAGAAATCCCGAAGACAAGTGAAGTGACCCTTCAGGAGTCTTTTACTAAAGCGACCATTGGCCCCTGGGCGGGAATCCTATTGAGTACGGCCATTGCTTTCCATTACGATCAAGAAATACTGGACAATATTCAATATTTTGGTCGCAAATCAGGGGTTGGAAATCAGGACAATACGAAAACTATGTGGCGGGTAGGCCCTTATCCCATTCTTCGGCTGCCTACGGATACGGGCTCGCTCTTGTATTTTTTCGGAGATGGCTGGATTCACATGGGCACAGCCGCAGGGCTTCTTGCCGGGGGACATATTGGAGGTAACACGAGAGCTTGGAACACCGGGATTCAATTGGTCCATGGGATGACCGTGTCTACTTTTTTTAGTCAGGCATTGAAGCGAGCAACTGGACGAGAAAGTCCGACCGAGCTCACGGAGGACAGAGGAGCGTGGCGACCATTCCCTAGTATTAAGGCCTATAACGAGCACACCTCTCGCTATGACGCCTTTCCCAGTGGGCATATCATGACAGCAACCTTGACGTTTACTGTGTTGGGAGAGAATTATCCTGAATACATTGATTGGATTGTTCCCATTGAAATTGGTTGGCTCACTTTGTTGGGATTGCAAATGATTAACAACGGAGTTCATTGGGCCAGCGACTACCCGCTGGGTATTGCCATGGGATATCAGATTGGAAAAATCAGCGCAAGAATAGGTAAAGAGAACAAATCGGATACTTCAAGCCAACACGGAGATCGAAGCTTCTGGAATGACTGCTTTGTTTACTCGGGGGTTTTTGAAGGAACGCCCACGATCAATGTGTTGGCAACTTTTTAGCAAAATCGGAAGTTGGGTCGGCGGTGGGCCCGAAAGAGAGAATTTACGGAAGATATAAGGCACATAAAAATTTTGAGTCCCGAAGTGATTGATCAGATTTCGGCTGGTGAAGTTGTTGAGCGGCCTGCTCACCTCGTCAAGGAACTGGTCGAAAACAGTCTCGACGCGGGAGCCACTGAAATCGAAGTTGAAATCGATAGTGGAGGGCGCCAAGTTTTGGTTCGCGACAACGGAAAGGGAATGGAGCGACAGGACTTAGTTCAGTGCTTGGCTCGTCACGCAACGAGTAAAATCCAGGTGGCCGATGATCTTTGGGCTCTTGCAACCTATGGGTTTCGGGGTGAGGCTTTGGCGAGCATCAGTGCGGTGAGCGAATTATCCTTGGTCTCGCGTCCGACCGGTGCAGCCATGGCTCAGGAACTCAAATGCCATTATGGCAAGATTGGAGATCCGGTCGAGGTGGGTGGAAAGTGCGGCACATCCGTTTCTGTAAATCATCTTTTTGGCAATACACCCGCAAGACTGAAGTTCTTGAAATCGGATACAGCAGAAATTACCCAAATCAGGCTGGTTTTGAAGGCGATGGCAATGTCTTCGCCTCAGGTTAGTTTTCGCGTTCGAGGAAAAGGGAAATTGCTTCACTTTTGGCCTTCATCAGGTTCGTTGAAGGAAAGGGCAGAGCAGGTTTTGGAGTCTAAGCCGCTTTTTTATGCGGAGGGTTCGGAGAATGGAATTGAAGTCAAAGTAGCTTTTGGCGCTCCTCATCAGGTTGTTGCAAACAACCGACAGATTTGGATTTTTGTCAGAGGTCGGTGGGTGACGGATCGAGGCCTGACGGCAGCGGTTATGGAATCCTATAGAAATCTTCTCATGCACGGCGAATATCCCATTGTTGGATTGTGGATAGATCTTCCCCGACGAAGTTGATGTAAACATTCATCCAACAAAATCACAGGTAAAGTTTCTGGATAGCTCTCGAGTCTTTCGTTCCGTCCTCCATGTCTTAAGACCCGCCCTTGCCGGGTCACCTTGGCTTGAAGAAATACTAAAGGATCAAAAAGTGCGAGAGGCGCACTTGGCACCATCTTCAAGTTTTTCATTTTCAGATCAGGAATTGGTGCGCACTCAATATTCCGATAGAGAAAATTGGGTGAGGGGAGAGCAAATTCTCCAAGTGAGAGAGCCAGATCATCATTTGCCTGATCCTTCGACGGATACCTTACAGGAAATAAGTCTTCGACCGACTCCATTGTCCTGTCCAGACAATGGGAATTTTCCTATTCTGGAATCGGTGTCGGAACAACGTCCCCCCTTGAGAGATCAGAAGGTGACCGCCCAGTGGTCTTCCCTGCAGATCCTTGGGCAGGCTCGTCTGACTTACATTATCTCTCAATCGTCCGAATCTCTTTTTTTGATCGACCAGCATGCTGCTCATGAGCGTGTTCTCTTTGAAACTTTGATGAATTCTTGGAACACTGGACGAAAGGCGGTTCAGAATTTCCTCCTGCCATTGAGCTTAGGAATTGAGGCGGATTACCTTGAGGCCATTATGAGTCGGGTGTCAGATCTTGAGAAGTTGGGAATAGGGGTAGAACAATCCGGTCCTGAAAGTTTGGCTGTGAATAGTTGTCCTGTTATACTCAAAGAATCTGCGGTTGAGAAAGCCCTGAGATGGTTGGGGGAGGACCTTGTTAGTAAGGGTGGAAGTTTTGCTTTTGAGAAAGTTGTGGGCGATTTTTTTGCGACAATGGCCTGTCATTCGGCCATCAGAGCTGGTCAAGTTTTGGGTACTGGCGAAATGAAAAGCTTGTTAGAGCAAATGGATGAGTTCCCTTTTTCAAGTTTTTGCCCGCATGGTCGACCCGTATTTATCGAGTATCCCTTTCGAAAAATAGAGAAGGAATTTGGGAGATTGGGCTAATTTTTTCATGTCAAGCGCGTCAGTCTCGTCAAATCCAATTTTATTTGTGGTAGGTCCTACTGGATCCGGGAAATCTCGTCTGGCCCTAGAATTGGCAAATGAACTTCATTTGCCAATAGTCAATTGCGACAGTGTGCAGGTTTACAGCCGAGTGAATATCGGTACGGCAAAGCCCTCTCTCGAGGAAATGAATTCAGTCCCTCATCATTTGTTTGATATAATTTCTCCTCCCAATGAGTTTACGGCCGGGGAGTTTCGGCGCGAAGCGCTTTCGGTTTTAGAGAATTTGGTTCCCTCCACTCCCGTTATAATGGTTGGGGGGAGTGGATTCTATATTCAGGCACTTCAAAAAGGAATGTACGAAGTCAGCAAGGTATCGGAGTCCGTTCGTCTTTCGCTTGAACAGGAGCTCGCACAGAGGGGACTCGCCCCTCTATTTGAGGAGTTGCTTGCGCGAGATCATGAGTTGGCGTTGAAGGTGGGTCCAACTGATACTTATCGCATATTGAGAGGGCTAGGTCTGTTAAGAACTCATGGAAAAACTCTGACTGAGATTCAGATCGAATTTCAGAAGAATAGCGACATTGCATTTCCTTATAGATTTGCAACATTGGGCTTACAGATCAATCGCAGCCAATTGAGAGAACGCCTTCAAAGAAGGGCGGGTCAGATGATCGAAGCTGGTCTAATCGAAGAGGTGGAGACTCTTCTTGCTGATCAACTCTCAGACTGGGCACCTATGAGGAGCGTGGGCTATAAAGAGACTTTGTCCTACTTGCGTGGTGAACTGGGGGATCGTGCTCAGCTGATAACTGCAATTACTGCAAACAGCATGCAACTAGCAAAGCGACAAAGAACTTGGTTTCGTCGCGACAAAGATATTCGATGGTTTGATGTCGAAACCGAGTGGCTAAAGGCCAGAAGTTTTGGTAGGGGTTTTCTGAAGAGTGGTCTACCTTGACTACCCTTCCTGCTTAAGCTGAAATTCAATTTACATTGAGATAGGAATGATATGAAAAGCATGACGGGATTTGGGACATCTTCGGGGAGTAACTCCTTCCTGAATTTGGAGATATCCATCAAGTCCATTAACGGTCGGTTTTTCGACGCTCGTTTTCACCTCCCTCGAGAGTATTTTTGCTTCGAAGCAGAAATGAAAAAGGAAATAGTTAAACGTATTCGAAGGGGAAGTCTGGATATCTATGTACAGCGCCGAGTTATCGACTCTGCATCTGGAGTGAAAATTGTTGTAAACCGGAAGTTGGTAGGTAGGTGGATGAAGGCCTACCAGGATTTGGCTCAAGCAGCGGGAGTCTCAGGCTTGGTCGGTTTGGAAACACTGGCAGCAATTCCAAATGTGTTGCAAATGGAGGGGGCAAGTGACGTGAATTCGAAGGAGAAATTGCTCCTCTTTTCTCAATTGAAGAGATGCTTGCAAAATTTGGAAAAGGAGCGCCAACGGGAAGGCCTTGCCTTGAAAGCGGACATCGAAAAGCACCTGAAAGGTTTAGAGGGTCTGGCGCGTGAGATGGAAAAAATGAGGCTTGAAGCCAATGGTGAACTTCTTAAGAAAATGGAGTTTCGGCTTAAACAGGCCAACCTGACAGGGCAGGTCGACGAAGTTCGGCTCTCTCAAGAGGTAGCGATCATTGTTGATCGTGCGGACATTGGTGAAGAGATCACCCGATTGAGGGAGCATTTGATTGCGTTTACTGAAGAGGTCGAGCGACAGGGATGTGAAGGGAAGAAGCTGGATTTCTATTCCCAGGAATTACTCCGAGAGGTCAATACGATTGGGTCGAAATCGCAAGTGATACAATTGACCCATCTGGTTGTAGATGCGAAGACTCGTATCGAAAAGATCAGGGAACAAGTTCAGAATGTTGAATAGCCGCTTAACAGGCAAGGGTCAGTTGAGATGAAGGATAACATGGCTAAAAATCTATTTTTTATTCTTGTTGGGCCGAGTGGAGTGGGTAAATCCACATTTCTTGATAGGGTCTTAAAAGACTTCGGCAATATTTGTGACATTGTGACCTTTACGTCTCGTAAGAAGAGGACTGGAGAAAGAGAGGGCTCACCTTACCATTTTGTGACTCGAGATAAGTTTTTGAGTTTGATAGATGAGAAATTCTTCATTGAGTGGGCTGAGGTGCACGGCAACCTTTATGGAACTCCCAGAGCCCAAATTGAGGAGGCATGGAAGAAGGGACTGGGGGTGATCATGGACCTAGATATTCAGGGAGCTCGAGCGATGGCCCGCGAATATCCTCAGGCAGTGACAGTATTCATCCATCCACCCTCAATTGATGAACTGCGTCAGAGAGTGATCAAGAGAGAAGGTTCTGTGACCTCAGATTTAGAGGTGAGAATGAAAAATGCTCAAAGGGAGATATCCTTAGCCAGCGAATGCAACTATCAGCTGGTGAACCGAGACCTCGAGGCTTCCTATAAAGAACTCAAGAAACTAATTGAAGAAACTCTAAAAGCCCGTTAGTCTGCAGGGCTCTTGACGCTAATCTGAAAAGGGAGACTAAGAGTGGCTCGTGTAACGGTGGAAGATTGTCTGACAAAGGTCCATAATCGTTTTGCTTTGGTATTGTTGGTCTCCAAGAGGGCAAAGCAACTCATGAAGGGTTCTCAGGCTACTTTGGGGATGAAGAGCAATAAAACTGTGGTTGTGGCTTTGAGAGAAGTGGCCTCGGGAAATGTATTTTTTGATATTGACGAGACCGAGGGTAGTTCTGAGGCTCAGATTGTTCGGGATCTTAATCGCTAGCAGCGGGCCGGGTTGTTTCTTCCCTCTGGCCTGATGGATTTTGAATGAGAGTTTCTACTTTAGGGATGGCTCTGTTTTTCCGAAAAAGAAGATGAGGGAAGACGACTTAGTCATGAGTGAAACGACGACCCCAGAAGCGATAAAAGACGACTCACCACAAAGTTTGGATGACCTCCTTCAACAGATTCAACTTTTTTACCCAGGTGCAAACCTGAGCCTCATTGAACGCGCCTACAAGTTTTCTGAGAAGGCCCATGCTGGACAAATAAGGCGAAGTGGCGAGCCGTACATATTTCACCCCTTAGGTGTTGCTGCCATTCTGGTTGAGTTGCGCCTGGATTTGGCTACCATTGCGACGGGTTTACTTCACGACACAGTGGAAGATACCTCGGTCACTATCTCTGACATTGAGAAGGAATTTGGCAAGGTGATAGGCCTGCTCGTTGATGGTGTGACAAAAATTTCTCGTATGAAATTTCGGAATACCCATGAAAAGCAGGCTGAGAATATCCGTAAGATGATTGTAGCTATGGGGAAGGACGTGCGGGTTGTTTTGGTTAAATTGGCCGATCGCCTGCACAATATGCGTACGCTCAACCATATGTCGTATGAAAAGCAGGCCCGCATTGCAACTGAGACACTTGATATTTACGCTCCCTTGGCGAGCCGTTTGGGAATTAGCAGTCTCAAAGTCGAGCTTGAGGATCTGAGCTTTCGCTATGCGTTCCCTGAGAGTTATTATGCTCTCGCTCAAAAGGTTGCCAAGAAAAAGCGTGAACGTGAGAAGTATATTGAAGAGGTTAAGAAAGTTCTCATAAATGAATTCGGTAAAAGAACCAGAACAAAATTCGAGATAACGGGTAGATCGAAACATCTCTATTCGATCTGGCGAAAGATGCAGGAACGAAATATCGATTACGAGCAGGTTTTTGATGTTTTGGCTTTTCGGGTGTGCGTGAATTCAATGCCAGAATGTTATGAAGTTTTGGGACTTGTTCATTCATTGTGGAAGCCCATTCCCGGCCGATTTAAGGATTTTATAGCGATGCCTAAGGTCAATAACTATCAGAGTCTTCACACAACTGTGATTGGGCCTGGGGGTGAGCGCATTGAGATTCAGATACGAACCAACGAAATGCATTTGGTGGCGGAGCGGGGAATCGCGGCACATTGGCAGTACAAGGAAGAAGGTCAGGGCAATGAGGGAGTTTCTGACGAAGTAGCCGAAAAGTTCAATTGGCTTCGCGAGTTAGTGAATTTGCATCAGCAAACTCACAATCCTGATGAGTTTTTAGAGAGCGTTAAAACTGATCTTTTTGATTCCGAAATTTATGTTTTTACTCCAAAGGGGGAAGTAAAAGAGCTTCCTGAAGGGGCGACTCCGATTGATTTTGCCTACAGCGTGCACACGGACATTGGCCACCGAATTGTAGCCGCACGTGTAAATGGACGATTGGTCTCATTGAAGTACCAACTTAAAAACGGAGATTCTGTCGAAGTCATAAGCAGCAAGAGTCAGACTCCTTCAAAAGATTGGTTGAAATACTGTGTAACGACAAAGGCAAAGGCAAAAATTAGGGCGCACGTCAAGGCGGAACAACGCAAGAGAGCGGCCGAAATTGGGCATCAACTTCTTGAAAAGACATTTCGCCGACATGGCTCAAGCTACGTGAAATACGCTCAGGGCATCGAATACGAAAAGTTGCTCAAAGAAAACGGAGCGAATACCGTAGAGGATTTGCTGATTCGGATTGGCTATGGAAAGTTAATCCCAGCCCACGTATTTGAGCGGCTCGTTCCTGATACGAACGAGCAAAGTCCCTCTTCTGAGAAGGATGAAGAGAGCTCCTTTTTGGCAAAAGCCTTTAAGTCAGCAGTAAACAAGCGTAAGAAATCAGCCTCACCGATTAAAGTCGAAGGTATGGACGATCTTTTGGTACGATTTGGAAAATGCTGCACTCCGATCCCTGGTGATCCAATTATTGGATTTATCACACGGGGGAGAGGGATCACTGTTCATCGAGCTGATTGTGACAAATCCTTTGATCTAGATCAGGCGCGACGAATTGATGTCGAATGGAGCGGGGATAAGGGTCAGGACGAAGGAAGACTGGTTCGAGTGAGAGTGGTGAGTCAGGATATTCCTGGTCTATTGAAAAACATGACGGAAGTGTTCTCTATCGCTGGAGTCAACATCCATAATGCCCAGGCTCGCACGACAAAGGATCGCAAGGCCATATGCGTTTTCGATCTGAGTGTTCGAAATACAAATCAGCTGAGTGACGTGATGAGTGCCCTTATGAAGCTCAAGGGAATCATCGGCGTGACTCGTATCACACATTCATAAATTCAAAGACTGTAGAATCAAGATCAATTTTTTAAAGCATTCAAAGTATTCGCGGATTGAAGCTATCGAAGGTGTGGAAGCTTCGCCAGTCCTGCGGCTAGAACAAGAGACACATAAAAGAGGGATCACAATACCCAAAAATATCGTTCCAAAAGCAATTCAAAATGGGGTAGGAATTCGAGTCCTATCGAGTCCTATCGAGTCCTATCGAGGCAATCGATAATTTTTGAATACAAATTGATCTTCATAGAATTAACATCCAATGAATTTCGAATCTCTTCGCTGTTCATTTCGTTGACAGGTGGATCCTGAGAAGTGTCACTCTTCAAACTGCTGAATCAAGTCATTCGTGCACCATCCTGATCATCAATCCAAGTTTTTGATTTTGCACGCTTTTCTCAGATTTGCTGCGAAGGCACCGAATTTAAAATGAGATAAAATTGGAACGAGTCTTGAATTCCTATCATTTCATAGGAGAACACATATGAAGAGAAATGCAGGATATTCAGGTGCCTTGATCCTCAGATTTATTTCGGCAACATGTCTACTTTTTATTTTTGGTTGCCAAGCTGGGTTTGTATCTAACAAGCAAAATTCGGGATCGCTCAATGAACAGTCGCAGGCGCAGGAGCTGGAGCTCATTGATCAGTCGTTAGACCTTGGAATCGATTGCCTTCAAATCAATAATTCAGATGAGAGGTGTGACCTCAATTCCTTTGGAGTGGTGGAGAAGGCCAACAAAATTATTGAAAGAATAGAAAAATATATTAAATCGCTCTGGAAAATTGTGGATATTTTATCAGTCATATTGTCTGACGAGGCGAGCAAAAAACTGTCTCAGCAACTCGAAAAGATTGAAGACAAATTTGTCGAATTAGCTGAGTCCTCAATAGCGCTCCTAGATCCAGATAATCCTGACCAACTCAAAGTTCGCAAGGATCTTGAAGATCTGATTGAATTTGTGCGCGCAGAAATCGCTAAAATGATTGAGGAACTTAAGTAGACCATTTAGGTAACGGATGCGGTTTAAAGTGACATAAATGGGCCTAAATCTCCAGACAGAACGGTCTTGGCTCTAATCTGACGGTTCCCAGTCTGGCACAATCAATGCTCAATAAGGAGCAGAATAAGCCCTAAAGGGGAGGAAATTGAAAACTTCGACCCTAGAAATTTTGGAGGCCTTAGTGCCCAATAAAAGATCCTTCTGCAACCTAAGACCTTCTAGGAGTCTTTATTACGGGACGCTTTTTATTCTCTTGTTAACTTCGAGTAGTTGTAACTCATTGATTCGTGGAAAATTGTTTAAGGACAGGGCAACAGAAACCCCTCCTCCTTCTGAGGAGAGAATTGAAAAGAGTTTTTTTGTTGATCCCTCAGGAAAACCCAAGACTTTTCTCTGTGCTTGGGCCCCAGAGATGGGACGTGGTTGGGTGGGTGAGTACGTTACATTAATGGTGAATAACTCACCTCATTGCAATATCGAATTTGAAGTAACTGAGCGTTATTTAGTCGGAAAAATCGTTCATCCGAGCTTTCCGGACGACAGGAACCGTTGGCAAGAGGCGCTCAAAATCCCCATTACAAAACATTATTATTACGAAAAAAACAAGGACTCCTACGGTCGGGAAACCAATGAATTTGTGGAAAACAGCAGTCGAAGCCACTGGTCAGCTCGACCTATGATGACTCTCGATCTGGCCTCAATAGAGATCTTGGATTTTTTATGGGGAGGACCACATCGAACCACCAATGTCGAAGAAATTGAGTGGGACAAAGATAGTAATTTTCTTGGGTTTTCAATGAATGTTGTGAGTAGTTTGATGAGTTCTGAGATGCAGACGAAAATTCGAGTTAATTTCTTGAAATTTGACCATGATGAAAGTTTTAAACGCATTCCCTATCATCAAGAGAATTCCAAATATCTGAACATCCTGCATGTGATGGGTCGAAGGATAGAGGGCATTGAGCCAGAACTCTATGCGGCTCGCTGGGATTTGCGAAAACAAACCAAGATCTATTTGAACGGGGTTCCCGCAGAACATGAATCCACAGTCAAAGAAGTCGTAAAAAAGTGGAATAAGGCTTTCCAAAATATTGGTGCAGTCGCTCCTGATTTCAATGCATTTGAACCGGTTGTGGCCAATTTAAAACATCCTTTTGACTTACGATATCCAGGTATTACCTGGATCAGCGATCAGAGAATTTCTCTGAACTCACCTTTGGGCATTGGAATGGCTCACGCTGATGTTCGCAACGGAAAAATCATTTGGGGCGGCGTCGTTCTCTATGGAGGTATGCTCGAAAAATATGTCAATTCCTATTCCCCAGTCACATCCTCATCGAACGAAAATCAGGCAATGAGCCGAATTTTCCCAATTGGATCTCTTGCCTCGCCAATTCCGCAAAGACTGGAATCAATTCCCGCCGTGAAAAGCATGGATTTTAATCTTCGGTCACAAGTGGTCGAGGGATTGTCAACTGGTCACCGTCAGTTTGTCGGGAGCGAAATTGAACGCTTGGCGGAACAAGTTCGAAACAGAGAAGCTAAGAACTACAATGGAAAATCCTCCGTTCAGGACGACATCGAAAATTTGAAAACTCAACTTGAAAGTCTAAAGACAAATTCATCGGGTCTTCAGCGCGTGGCCTCTGATCTTATTTTGCAAGCGAAAAGTGAAATTGAGTCTACGAATCAATATTTCAAGCAGTTCAATCTCATCGATCAAATGGGATTTGGATCTCAGGTTAAACAAGGCGATATCCGGCAGAGTTTTAAGGGTGAGGAAAAGCAGAACATAGTGGAGATGCTAAAGGACAAAAACGAAAAGCGTCGCTTGGAGAGTTTGCGCTTATTTCTGCCTCGGGCGGCGGCACTTTTCGTTGAGCGAGACCTAACCGTGCAAAATCTTGCGGGGCCCTGGAGTCAATCGGAAGCCCACGGAGTACGTACCTATCGTGAGATGTTGGATTCCGTCGTGATGGATCTCGCTCTTCATGAGGTTGGCCATTTGCTCGGATTGGGACATCAGTTTAAGGAGAATATTCTTCCTAAAGCGGGAACAGTGCCTTCCCGCTACGTAAAGGAACTCTCCTTGCGAGCAAACGCCAAAAGCGGATTCACAAACATGTCGACTGTCATGGGGTATCGAAACCCACGAACCGAAATGATTTTGCCTGCCAGTGAGCTCAAACCACAGATACACGATGAACTGGTTTTGCGTTATCTCTATAGGGGGGAGTACTCAGTTTTTGACCAATCAAAAGATGATTTTCGCTTTGTTCAATTGCCTGTGAGCGGAAAAATACCAGGTTTCACCGAAGTCGATGCGGGAAAAGCGAAAGTCCGCCTTCCAGTTTCTTATTTTCCTGCTTGCAATGACTATGAAGCCTCGCTAGGAGCGGACCCTTTTTGCAATCGTTGGGACCGAGGTAGTCAGGCTGTGGACATAGTTTCATCCTATTTTTCTGGAATTTCTGACAATTTGATCGCGAACCTCTATTCGATGGTTGGAGGTTCTGGAAATGAGTGGCAAGCAGAATCCCGTCTTTGGTGGATGGCCTTGGATACATTTTCGCGAGTTCGCCTGTTTTACGATGAAATGAGAAGGCGGTTGCGGAGCGACGAGACTCTCCGACCGCTTTGGAATCAATTAAAAAACGATCAAGAGGGGCTGTTTGAATTTTCCCAGGCCTGCGAAAAAGCCGATCCTACAGATTCGGAACAGGTCAAAAACAAAACTCTACGAGAACTATTTGCTTCAGATCAAATGGTTGATCTGTGCCGTGCAAATAACTTGGCCCTCAAGGAGTTCAAATTTTTCGTTAACCTTCCTGAGGGGGATTACACTCGAGTTGATCACCAAAATCGATATGTCAGTGGTGGATACTTGGCTGGAGATGTGAGTCGCGACTGGGGGCACATGTTTGGTTCATGGTACCAGTTGGCTAACCTACCACTGAAGATTAGCTCCCTTCATACCCTAACGACTGCAAGTCCTTACTTGATGCTAGACAGTGGGTTCAGTTCGAATCCGTATTATGACAATTCAGATGACCGCTATTTGTATCGAACCCTCTATCCTCGCGAGTACACCAAGTTGGTTGCTGACACGGTAAAATCCAATCTTCGGTTTTCTGCAACTGGACGCGACGACGTCACCGCCATGGGGCGTTCCGTATTGGCTGCCGGTTATATGGTTCCTGGATCTATTAATTATAGTAATGATTCTCAGAAGCTGCCTCGATCATACAATGAAACGCTGAATCAACAGACTGAGTTTCGATTGAGTATGGTAGCTGTTCTCATATCTGCCACCACACCAGATGTAAATTCCGGTGTAAAGGCCGACCACTATAAGAAGTTTACAGCCACGATTTTTGATTATTTTACTGGAAAGAGCTCCACGGCCAGAGACGTTTTTGTCCTACCACAAGGCAATGTTTTCGTGCGCGCCAATGGGATGTTCATCTTTCCGATAACTAAAATGAAGTTTTATGAGGGTTCGAGCTCCTATGTGATTGCCTATAAGGTAGATTATGATTTTGAAGTAGGAGATCGATTGCTTGAGGACAGCGTGAAGTTCTCAATGACAGAGTTACACGATCAGATAGCATCAATTTGCGTAGATGGATTTTCCGGTAGCGGTTTGACACACTATTTTGACAATTCCAACCAAGATTTCGAGGGATTTTATATACCTCCCGGCTTGTCCAGTGAAACGGGAAAGGAAAAATTGGGATTATTTTATGATTCCATCGAAAGGGAGTTCTCAAAGTACGAGGAAAAGGTGAAAGGGAAAGTGCCCTCAAGCTTTGCTCAGAAAAACATGCGTTCTCTCTGTGATGAGTCGATCAGGGGAGTTGGGCAAATTCTTGCGTCCGCAGCCATCATCAACGGATATTGGCTAAAAATCACCCCAGAATTTTTAGTGAAATGAGGGAGGAGTTGTGAAGATCTTGACGAAAATTCACCTTGTTTCCATCCTCATGGGCCTATTTCTATTCTCAAGCTGTGTTCCAAAGAGTGGTCCTCGTTTTGTGCACGAACCAAAACGAGAGTGGATTCCAAGTGAAACCCCTCAGGATCTCTCGGTTGAAGCAAAAGAATTCTATGCTTATGATTTGGCAAAAGCTTATAAGGATTTGGCTGCGCCCGAATCTGTCGACCTTCTTGAAAAGATTGTCAAACCTTTATCTCGATTTGTGCTTAACCGGACCTATATTGAATCTCCAGAGTACTTTCATCGGATTTCCGAAATGTTGGCCCTTTTTAACAAAGGTCTGTTGATTCTTCTCACTGAGAAGAAAGATGGCGACAACCAGGCCGAAATAGAAAAGATTAAAGATTTGTATTATGCGACAGTTTTCTCCGGTTGCTCACGGGATCTGCGCGAGGATTGCACTAATAAAAATATTTTTTCCTCGGACAGTCGAACCTCCAAAATATTAGTCATACTAGCGACTGACCTTGATGAGAAAATCCGCCAAGAATTAATAAAAATGAAGACTCCACGTGACTGCATCAATGGCAGTGAACTCTGCCGAACATTGGTCGAAGAAAGGTATCGACGATTGGCGATGGCCACTGCGACAAAAAGGAATAAGTTGAAAGATGAAGATTTTTCCTTTTCCTATCTGAAGTATTCTCGAATCTATGCTCTTTTGATGGACTGGTGGCAGGACAAATCGCGAGGAGAATCCTCTCTCGGCGCTGAAAAGGGTCATGGAGGAATGTCGCTGAGTTATTTGAATTCAGTTCATGGAAAAATATTTGAAATTCTCATTTCAGGCTATAAACCGAGAAGCCTTAATGATCCAGAGTTTAGAGAATTTGTCGAATATTTTAATCCATGGACTTACTCGAACAGATCGGCAGACCTATTTAGGTATGGCACCCAAATCATGTTTGATTTAGGTGCTCGCTGTTGCCTTTATCAGGACTCAGACAAGAAAAAGCTGAATCCCTCCGTGGTCCAGGCGATCGAAGAGGGACAGAAGGAAGCAGATGGATTTGGTCCCTCATTTTCTCAAATAGTTGTTGATATTCAAAAGAGTGCCGGATTTGAGATTTTTCAGAATTTGGGAATAGAAAAGGACGCACGCAGGATTTTAGAAAAGGATCCAGAATTTTTTAATGAATTCTTCTTCATTGTTGATAGATTGTTTCGTGACCATTTGAATCACACCCAGATTCAAAGAGTCCTCGGTAATGCCAACAGATCAAGGGCTCTAGATAAATTGCCAGAGATCGTCAGCATTTATGTTCGGATGTATTTGGTCTATATGATTGTTGAGACGAACAAGTTTATGAATGATATTTATAATTCAAATTCGGTTGGCAGTGATCAGGTATTTCAAGAGGCTGTTTTGAAGTCGAGAGATATCTCTAGTCGATGGTTGAGTCTGCAGTCTCGAATTGATGTAATGGATAAGTTTCTCGGCAGTTATTTCAAGGGGCAAAACACTTCTTCGATATCTTATTTGGAAACGTCTAAAATGTTACAGTCCGTTAATCGGAATGTGCATTACTTTTCTGTGTATCCAAATATGATCGTGATGACCTATTATTTGGCCAAGATGAGAGGCGCAGTGAAGGCACAGACATGGTGGGGAAAGACAATCGATATTCCCGCGGACACAATTTTAGAAGAGCTATTTGAAGGGAGAATGGTCGATTTGTGGTTTCGATTTGGGGTTGACGCTGAGGTTTTGAGTAAGGAAATGATCCTTTACTCATTTCAGTATATGATGAGCACGAATACTCTCAATACCTTTGTGGCAAAAGAAGACAGCTTAAACGGCTTAAACGGCTCAAATGGATCAAACAGCTCGAACGGATCAACGGGCTCAAATCGGAGCAAATTCTTCGATCTCATTTTTACAAAATACCTTGATGAAGGACTCCGTGAATTAAACGATGATGTGCTTAAATTCGAGAGGGACACGATCGGAAGTGAAATGTTTAATGAAGTTAAGCAAGTTTGCCAATACGAGGTTGATACAAAAGGGAGAGGAAGAACTCCGCACTTGATGATAAATTTTCTTAATCTCGGTCGTTACACCTACTCGGGTGCCGGAAGAAATGGCATTAATGATATGTTATTGGAGTTTCTAGGTGGAGCTTTTAAACCGGCAAATTCAATTCGCACTGTCATAGATCAAAGGATAAGTCACCTATTGACTATGGTCGATTTGATTGAGGCTGATTTATTGCGCTCAAAGAAAATTGGAAAAAGAGGCGATAGTCATCCGGATTTGGTAAAGGTCCGCGAGTATCTCGTTAATCTAGAATCTCTAAAAAAGCGATTCATGAATTTTTTTATCTCCAATCATCGAAAATATCTCGATTGCTTTTTGACACTCGGTGAAATTGAACAGAGAAGGATGAACAGGATCTACGAAGAGGAACGTCAGCACTTAGGAAGAATATACGATCTGATATCTCCCCTTGGAGAAGAAAAAAATGAAATTGAATTTGGCAAGAGAGCCAAATACATCAATGAAATGTATTTTCGCAATGTTGAAAATGGCTACAGGTTTGATCGGATTGATGGTTTGACTTACAGAATGTCCAAGTTTGATCTTTTGACAAGAATAAAGAGGAGTATTGAAAACGATATCTTTATGACTCCATCCGAAAGAGAAAAGCAAATATACGGGGAGGATCTTTCTCGTCTCCTGAGACCTCGGTCTGTGGAGGTTTATATGCCAGTCGGCCTCGACAGAGAGGATTTGGTGTCGAAAGGAACAAGCCTCTCAATTTCATATCGCTTGGGAATGCAGAGGGCTGATTTTATCAAGCAAGGGATGGCTGTCTTTAATTCAAAGGGGGATGCATTTGTCGAATGGAATGCTCAGATTGCCTCAGGGTCGGATATGAAGAAATATTTGGAAACGCTCGTTGAGCTCTATCTGATAGGAGGAAATAGATCTAAGCATGAATCGTGTTCAGAGAAAAGTGAAAAATGTTCTGACTCTTCGGTGGTCTCTGCTGATGACTTGATAGAGATGTATCTGCGAGTTTTGGGAAGTTATACCCTAAATGAACTCGATATCGAAAATGCTCAGGACTTTGGAATCGAAGGAAAAATGCCGAAGGAGTTTTTTGAAGATTGGATTTTTGAAAAGACCTCACTTGCGAGACTTCCTCTTTTTTACGGTCTCATGAATAGCATTTATGAGACGGCTGGGATTCGAATCGATAACAAAGGAAAGGGTGTCAATCCAAATCGGTGGACTGGACCAATTGTCGAGGCGACTTCGTTTGCACGCACATTGAATAATTTGGGAGTTTTTATTTTTCCACCAGGATCTGAAGTTCGAGATGCCGTTCGGTTGCGGTATGGATCGAGGGCCCATCATGTCCTGACACGGGTTCAGGAGATATTTGATAGAATTGGCGAGTTGGAGCTGCCCGAGAAGAACCTGATCGATCTTTATCCTCGATTAAAGCAGTCCTTCTATCTGGAGGACAAAGCTCCCGTATTTTGGTGGAACAAGGGGGGAAGTCTGAATCTGGTAGATAGGCAAAAGCTTGAAAATTTACAAATCATCAAAAAGAGCTTTGTTCAGCAAACAGATGATTTTTATCAAACCAGATCCGTTCTCAAAGTGAAATGATGGAGTTGGCAGGATGAACTGCTTAAGTTCCAATATTTATTCTGTCCTTCTGAGAGTCCTTCCGGGAGTCGTGACGGGCTTTTTTGTGATATTTAGTTTTGGGCTTGCGTCTGCTAATGTCGTGGACACGTCTTCTAAGAGGGTAGGAGAAAGCGCTTGGTCGGGAGTTATAAGATACAGCGTTTTAACTGATCTTGCTCAGGAGGTGAATCCTCGCTCATACACCCACGGCTTCTTGGGAAGTCTTGAGTATTCTTTCAATTCCTCTTGGTCATTGGGTGGCGATGTCAGTTTTAGGGCAGGAACTGTGGGAGATCAAATATATAAGGCACCTCAGCAGTCGAAAGGGGAGAGAATAGATCCTGAGGCCGGAATCGTTCTGAACTATGAGTTTTTGTTTTTTGGAAATAATTCGCTCAAGTTTTTTGGGGGCTTCGATGTGTTTCTGGATGAGAGCAGTCGGCTTGAGGGTTATCTTGGGCTTTTTTCGGTGGGAACAGAAATGAATTTAGTTTTTTCCGATGTGGGTCTTGTGATGGGGCATAGTTTTGTTATCTCGGAGATGGCGAATACATTTGAATATTCTACTGAAGGAAGTGCCAATCCAAACTTGTATTACAATTACTCCTTCAGTAACAGTCTTTCGTTTATGAAATCATTGGCGCTGAATTACACCTTTGGCTTTAAGATGACTCAATATCTAGATGATTATTTGAGTTATTCTTATTCGAATAAATACGGCATCTCTGCGAAGTGGGGCCAACTTTCAACGGGTCTAAGCTACGAAAATGGGGGTTTTACTGACGATGGCTATGTTGATCTCTGGTACATCGATGCATATCGCCGGTTGTTAAAGTTAACTCTGTCCTATTTGTTTTGAGGCACCTATCTATGTGGAATATTGTGAGAACTACATTCATAGGGATTTTGATTTCGGCTTGTACTGAAAAAGGACGCCCAATTCGCCCTCATGAGGGAGCTCGTGGAGATGGGCGACAGAGAGCAGAGTCAGCGGGAGATGGGGGAGAGATTTCTGCTTCTGACCGATTTTCAGATTTGGCCGAAATTGAGGCGAAGGCGACGATGGCAAGCGATGTCATTTCTGAGATTTTGTCCCCTCTGGCCCTGAGGATTTTGAATCAAAAGGAAATCGAGTCTCCTAAATTCTATTCCCAGACGGGTTGGGTTCGTAGTTTAGATCTATTCAATAGACTCTTGCTAAAGGAAGCCGCAAAAATCCTTCGTCAAGTGAAGTTCAGCGCCTTATCGGGGAGTATGTTGCATCTGTCAACGTCTCTTGCGAGCAGATTGTCATGAGTTGTCCGGGAATTCGCAATTTCCGACGCAGTCCGAGTTCGGCTGAGGTTTTGAAGATCGCAGCAAAAAGGGCTGTGGACGTGACAGACTACTATCGGCGCCTGGCTCTGGCACTGGCGCTAAAAAATCAGCAGTTTGACCCAGAACTATTGGAAATGCTGGCTTACCGATTTTCGGAGGGAAGAGGAAAAATGATTTCAGAGGATCATCGTGCTTTACTGAAGTCTGTGGTTGAATTTTCCTTATCAAATCTGCAGATGTCTTCGAGATCAAAATCTGAAAATAGAGAATTTTTGGAAAAGCTTGGAGCTTTGAATTTGATTTTTCGAGACAGTTTTGGATTGAGTGAAGTCGCAAGGGGAGCACTGATAAAACTTATGTCTTCTTCAGATTTTTTATATGAGTCATCAGGGAAATTACGTTCTGAGATGACATCCATTATCAATGAAGAATTGACTGAGAAAGATGGTTTTAAGGAACGGCAGAATTTGTTGTCTAGCCAAAGGGTCTTTTTGCCCAAGGCTGTGGGATTTTCTCCAATTGATCGTTTTGATGAGAATATCTTTATTGTTGATCGCGTTTTTAATCAAAAAATTTCGGTTGCTTTGGGAACTGAACTATTTTTGGCAACGAAACGTGATCAAAGTCAGCTGTTTTCAGCAATTCACAATTATGCACGGATTCAATTTCTATTCTCCCTTTATAAAGCCACGTTGTTGGCTAAGGATAAAATTTTCAGTGCTCCTGTTGAGAGCGAACGTTTGCTCTGGAATGCGATCAGCGAAAGCAGCGCAATTGGTAAAGTTTGGAGCGATTTGAGGGCGAATCTGGGACCTCTCGAAAAGCTTTCTGTCGCCATAGCAAGGGGGGGAAGCGACGGTGATTCTTCAGCGAAAAGGAATCAATCCTTGTTTGGAGAAATTGATAAAAGCATTAAGTTAGTCGCCGTCTATCCGCACATGATGATTCTTTTTTATATTTTATCAAAAAAGAATTTTGAAGTACATTTGCAAATGCCATCGTATTCTAAGACTCTTTATTCTTCAGATCTCATGAGCTATCTTTATCGTGGTGATTTCCCTCCACTTTTCAACTATTCTTTGGACAAAGCTAAGATTTCCAGCCTCGAAATGTTTTATGCCTTTGATTTTGCCTTGCGAACAAATCTATTTGGCCTTTCTGGGATCGATCCAGATCAGTTTATTGCGGATGCTGTTCAGCGATTTGGAGAGAATAATGTCGAATATGTTCGCAGGAGTTTAAATGCCATTCGGCAGCGCTTCCAGCAAGCTCCAAGTTATAGCATATTTCGGAATATCTGCCATGAGTTCGGTGGCTCCGCACCTGAGCACCGTCGTTTTTATTTTTCCGAAGTGGCGAACTCTCCCTATTTTGGTAATTTGATTAATCCAGTATTGATGCGATTGTCGAGCAAGAGCGGAACTTCGGGGGTTGGCGGCGGGAGTTTGGCGAAAGAGAGCCAAGGTTTAAATTTTATGGATGTGACATTTTCGGAGTCTGTTGAGAAGTTGCGAATAGATTTGGAATCGGCCTTAAGAATGGCGAGAGCCATGAAAGCGTCTTACGAGAGCTACTTGAGGGGTCCAATGGGCATCAAGTCAGGGGAGATCTCCAAGAGAACTTCGAAAATTGATGCCTGGATAAATGAGGTGACCAAGCTTCGCCGGGACTATCTGGCTGAGGCTTCGATAAGGTATCAGGAAACAGGCCGGTGCTTACGACCTTTGGTAACGAAGGAAGAAGAAATTCAAAATGAGGTGATAAAGGCAGAGCAGGCTTACCTCCGGCAGGTGTATAGGGATATTAGGGCGTTGAGACGTCAAGGAGGGGACAAGATCCTCCGGGACCAGGAAATAAGAAAAAAGTATGTTTTTAAGGGGCTACCGGAGGATTTTCCTGGTCTGGATAAAATAGACGAAAATGGATACTTATACCACCGCCTGGATTTGTTGGTTCGCATTGGCCGCTATATCAGCGAGGGCCTGAAAACTGAAAGAGAAACAATAGAAGCGATTGCTCCGAACGTGCAAATGAACTTTGGAAATTCAATGATCTCTGAGATTGAGGCTGGTCGTCCGTCTGAGGAAAAGTACTTGTTATTCACGGACACGGAGGAAGAATTCGTAAAGAGTGGAATGCGGCTTATTTTTCGTGTGCACAGACCAATCCTTAACTGGAATTTGAATGGTTCTCGAGTTGCGGGATGGGAGGAGCGAATTTCAAGTATGGTGAGTCTCTATCGACTGGAGAGCAGCGAGATGACAGATGGGGGTCAGAGTTTATTTTCGGCCGATGATATCATTGAGGAGCACCGTGGGTTTTTGAAGCTGACTCAGATAAGTCCCTTTGAGGCCGGACTGTATACCGGCCTGCAGAGGCAGGAAAAGTATGAGCCAATTTTCTTTTCCACAATTTTGCTCAATTTTGACTCCGCAAGATCTCGTGTTCGAGAAATTCTTGGTTTATTTGATTTTCCTTCTCTTCTGGTTACTTCCGATATTTTGGGATTTAATTTTAATCTGGTGCAACTGGCAAAGGACAGTGGAGCGAACGAAGATCCTCAGGCGAGTCATGAAATTGATCGGGTTACGCCCCGGCGAGAGGGATATTTTAGTTTGGGAAGGACTTATTTCGAAAATCGTTCTGTAAGGAACAGAGGAAGTCTGATGTTGGAATTTAATCCTGAGTTAGATCGCCATCTTGATAGGGAAATTCGACATCGTGTTGATTGGGAGATTGGGCGAGTGAATCATTTTCGAGATTCTTTGGAGAAAAAAATTTCAGAATATAGAAAGTTTCCAGTTGAGGAGCAGCCTCGATTTGATTTTACCCTACGTGAATCTATCCGAGAGCCCTGGTTGAATAATCGTATTTTTTTAGACTTTGATTTGAAATTAGGCCGATTTCATCGTGAAACTCAGAACTGCTTTCGGAATAGCAAATGCGCGGACTTTGAGTAGAGTTCTAGAAATTCATCCCAATGCCAAGTCTGATAGCAATAGTGGTTGCGGATACCTGTTCACTCGCAGGTAGCAATCCATACTCAACTTGAAAAGGCACAAAAAATTTATCATTCATATACCAATCAAATCCTCCCCCGATGGCCATCACGCTCGTGTTAGTGATAGAGCTTTCCTCAAGAGCCGTGGTTTCCTTAGACATTGGGAACCAAAGTGTAAATCCGGCTCCAAGCCAGGAACGAAAGGATTTGAGCGAGAAAAGGTAGCGGGCCCAAAAATCGAGAGTGAGATACTGAATATTGACTTTGCAAATGGCGTTTCCGCAGGCCGTTGAAACGACGTCCCCTTCGGCCGAGAAGTTTTCCATTCCAAGAGTGCCGCGAAACCAGATCTTTTCAAAAAGGGCGTAGTCGAACAGCGCTTTGTAACTGATTCCTGATCCCGCAAGACTCGCCGTCTGGGTTGGTGTAATATCTAAATCAACCGACATGGAGTTCATTCCCATCCCAAGTAAAATTCCCCATGCCATGGTGGATGTCGATGAAGACTTGTGTTCGCGAGCAGAAGATGACGACTTAGCCTTTGAGCTGCCAGAAGATCCGCTCGATTCACGAGCGAGAAGTGTATCTCCCTCTGCGGCTTTACCTTTTCCTAGGCTTGCGATAGCTTTATCAGCTTTAATGGAAACGATTTTTAAGATTCCCTTTTTTTTACCGCCTGAACCTACAATGTAGAAGGCTTGGCCCTTTTCTGCAGTTTCGCCCTCAAGTTCAATCAGTAATTTTTTCCCCTTAACCTTGCTCACCTTTGCAGCCCAGGCTGGAGACGAAGAGAGAACCATACAAATGATAGTGGCCAACGATGCGACAATTTTAATGATCAGGTTCATATTTTCACTCCTGCACTCTCTCTATCTTAGGAAAATCGCTGTCTTGACGCAAAAAGAAAGGCTTATATAGGCCTGTTTCAGGACCTTGGATCTTCGGGGCGCGCAAAAAATAGGGGGAGGACGTCCTGAATGAGCAGGGTAGTCTTGGCCAGAGGAATTGAGAGAGGATGGCAATACAGGATATCCTGCCCTTCATTGCTGTCCAAGCTGATGAGATGTTTCATAAACCCTAGACCTTCATTCGAACTATAAGTTTTCATCGTCCAGATTGTTTCCTCCACACGGAATTCAAAAATTCCAGTGAGGCTCAGCTGATGTGGATCAAAAAGTGGCTGAGGGGAGCAGTCTTCGTTCTTGTATTGAATAAAACTCTGAACATGTTGGGCTGCAAATTCTAATCCCTGCTTTTCAAGGAATTCTCTTCCTTCCGATTGCCAAACGCTGCAACCTGAATTGGGTAGAGAAAGAGAGACCAGCAAGAGAGGGAGAAGCAGCCCGTAAATACGGACACAGTACCAGCCTATCATTCCATTATCCGCCTTTTGATTTCATTCTAAATCGGAGCGGACAAATTGGGACTTAAAAAGGGTCCAGGAAAAGGAGAGCCGATCACTAAAATGGTATTTCCTCATCAGCATCAAATTTTGGTTCGGGTCCGAAATCCTGAGATCCCATGTCATCAATGTTCCCACGCCCTGCTTCGGACTGATTGCCTCCGCCCAAAAATTGAATGACGTTGGCGACAATTTCAGTCGTGTATTTTTTCTGTCCCTGTTGATCTTCCCACGAACGTGTTTGCAGTCGGCCTTCTATATAAACTTGACGACCTTTCACGAGATATTTTCCAGCCAACTCTGCCTGTTTGCCCCAGAGAACAATTCGATGCCATTCTGTTCGTTCCTGGCGCTGACCATCGCGGTCTTTCCAATTTTCACTTGTGGCGAGACTCAATCGAGCCACAGTATTTCCAGAAGAGATAGTTTTAACTTCGGGATCTGTACCCAGGCGACCGACGAGAATGACCTTGTTCACTCCAGACATTCCAATTCCCCTTATAAAGTGTGTGTCAGCATCTTATGGCTTATTTGTGAAAGCCTTGCAACCCGTCTTGCGGAGGGACGTTCTTATTGAGGGAGCATAACATGAGGCATCAATCAAAAGGCGGCCAATGCAGAAAAGGACGGATTGACCCCAAACCGCGAGCCCGAAATCCGGACGGCATAACTGGCTAGCGACAAGCTTTCTTGGGCCGCCTTTGTGACATTGAGCTTTAATTTCAATTCATAGGCGCCGAACTGAGGAACTAACCCGCCCCCGCGGGAGCTCATTGTGACATCAATGGAGCCTTTGAGCTGTCCATTAAAGGCATCTTTAGGACCGCCAAGCTCAGCCATTTCAATAATAAATTTACCTCCCACCATCCGTCCCTTCATCATCATCTGTGTCCAATTAAATGCCGGAAGACTCAGTGGTCCATAATAGGTTGGAATTGTTGAGGGAGGGAGTTTGATTTCTCCCGTGTTGAATTCTATTTCTCCTTGGGGCTGATCGCGAAAGGTCGGATCTACATCAAAAGATGTATTGAGATTCGCCTTTCCTGTCAATTTGACGGGAATTTCGACGAGTTCCTTGAGATGACTCAATTCAAGCTGGGTCACTCGCAATTCAATGTCCTTTCTATAGACCCCGTCCTCCACCTTCTCGCCGGACTTGAACTTCAAACTGACATTCCCCTCAAGAAAACCTTCAGCTCTGGCCACAAGGCCTGGCTTGAAGGTGAGCAGTCCGGCAATGGAGGGCGACAGAGTCAATTCATCGGCCCTAATCGTTGGGAGCTGTGGAGTCTGAACTTCAACTTTTTCAAGATTGATTCCAGGTGTGGGAAAGAAATCAATTCCCAAATGGTCGAACTGGATAAAGACCTGGTTGTCAGAAAGCTTACTGACTTGGATTGTGACCACGTCAGCGAGGTCATCATAGGGAAATAAAATCAAAGTGAATAAACTGGAACTGATAAAAACAAGCAAAATCTTTTTTTTATGGTACTTAAGTATTTTTTTAAGAATTCAGCGATACGAGCAATGAAAGTCATTTGTTACTTCTCTCCCCTTTTTCTTGCGCGAGGCCCCTCGGATTCAGGTTTCTTTTCGGGCTGAGGAAGTGAATAGCTAATCAGCTTGAATACTGTGTCAAAATAGTGAGGGTCTTCAGAAGAAGCGGCTATCTCGAGGCCGGTCATTTTGACGCTGCTATCGAGGTTTTGCAACTGATAACCCAAATCAATCACCTGGCGAAGATTGAGTTTTTTGAGTTGGACTTTCAATCCTTGCTGTTGAACGGTTTTCGGGGCCAAGGTATTCTCAGGATCTCCCTCGGGAAGACTCTCCAATTGACCTATTTGGGTTTCTAGTAGTCCGGCCTGTGAAAGGCTTGCTTTGGCCTTAGATTCCATTTCGCTGCTATCTAAGCCCTGTGGCAGAGGCGGGCCGCTCGCTAGGCTACGAGTTCTTAATAAGGCACGAATGAGACCGCGGTGTTCCTCAAACTCTGAGACAAAGTTCCTTGAAGAAGATAAAAACGAAAATGGGATGCTTAACAAAATAATGAGAAGAAAGATCAAAGATCCAATGATGATTCCACGTTGAGTCTTCGCCGGAAGAATCTCGAATTTTTCTCGGAGATTATTGTAATAGGAGCTCTCTTCGATGGCGTCTTTGACCGTATTTAACATTTCGGTCACTCTATCTTTGATATCATCGAGATTTAGCACTTAACTGCCCTTTATTCGTTCAACGCGAAAACGCAAACCAAATGTAGATTTTCCACTTTGAATTTTCACTGTCGGATTAAATTTTTCAATTTTTCCATCGAGAGAAAGTCCCTTCCAAGAGGCAACCAGAGCATCTACTTGAGAGGGTGAAGCGACGGAGCCTTGAATTTCGACCTGGTCGTTGTCGACTCGGACGGACGCCACATCAACCACGATTTTCTTCTTGCTTGGTGTCGACTCAGTGATCGATTTCAGGACATCCAAGGCAGAAGAGATGCTATGAACTTTTTCAGCCAGTTTGCGATTTTTTGCTTCATTTTCCTTTTCTTGAATGTACTTTCGAATATTTGACGAATTGGCTCGTGCCCCTTTTAGCTCTCCGCCGGTGATGTTTTGTGCTTGTACTTTTAACTGCTCAAGAGCGTTCTCTGTCATAGTTTCAGAGAAGGACTCGCGTAATATGGACCAAATGAGGAGAGCGGCAAAGCTCACGGCAGCGATTGTGAGTGTATGTCCCCACTTCTCCATGACACGCTTGAAGGTTTGACTCTGCTTTGCGAGGACTCCACGAAGCAAATTAACCGCTGGATTTCTGGGGCGCTTGAGTCCTTCGATCGCCAAAGAGATGGCCACGGCTCCCGAAACTTCACCTGCACTGTTGCTTTCAAAATTAAGTGAGGCATTACCTGAGATTTCTTTCAGTCGATTAAACGGAATCTCTAACTTTTGAGTCAGATAGGGCCCTAAGTTTTGGAGCTGACAAGCCCCTTCACACAAAAATGCCTTTTCTATACGGATATTTTGGTCGGATTCAATTTCAAGGAGAGTGAGATGCAGTTCGTGGGCCAATCCATCAACCACATCCTTGATCGTATCAGAAAAGGAAATCTGATCATTGGTGGCTCCTACGTCCGAGGTGAGAATAAATCCCTTTTTACGTAATTCTTTGAGCGCCTCGACAATATGAATCTGGTATTTTTTTGCGAGAGCATTGGCGATATCCGTCCCTCCCCAGTCCAGGGTACGAATAGCTACCAGCCGATTTTGAGAGCGAACAATAAGGAAGGTCGATTTGTGTCCAATATTGAGTATGGCCTGAGCAGCATGGGGAGCAGATGGAGAAACGTCTGCCTCTGCCGCAAGAGGGGCTGGCTCTTGGATCGGAGGTTCACTCCAGTCTTCAAACAGATTAGCAAAGGCGATTCCCTCTGGGCAAATAATACTGGGGTCGATGCCCCCGTCGTGGGCCTTCTGAATTTGGGCCTTGACTCGAGCCAAAGGAGTTGTGCAGGCAAGAACTTCGGCAGCCAGGCCTTTGTACCGAGTGACCTTGCCATCAAAATGGCTCCATCACTTGAAAAAGGAATGTCGTCCTCTAGCTCAAAGGGGATGCTCTTTAGAATTTTATGACGTTCTCTAAACGGAAACTCACGAAGTCTGACAATGACTTGTTCTTGGGGCAAACCAAAGACAAAAAGAGTCGAAGAGTGATCGTTGTACTGGCTGCTGATCGTGCGTAAAATATCGAGAACTTCGATTTCTGTATCTTTGGTGGGATCCGTGCTCAAGGGAAATTCCTCGAGACGGGTGAGGGTGAAGGAGCGTTGAGTGGCCTCGACTTCTGCGATTTTCACGCTGAATCGGCCGATATCAATACCAACACTTCTCATGCGAGAGATCTCCATCCTCTAAAAGCTCTGATTCTTCATACGATTCGCATTCGTATGCTATCAGTTCTCATTCCAATATACTATAGTGGGCCGACCCTTCGGCGCATTTAATTTTGTTTTGGATGGCTTTTTGTCATCTGGAGGCTTTGATTTATCTTCGGCCCCACTGGGTGTGGGGTCACCACTGCCGCCGCCGCCACCGCCGCCACCAGCGGGTTCCTGTTCGTCTTTCTCGGCTTTGGTCAAGATTTCGATATACCTTTCCTTGATGTTGTCGAAATCAAAAGTCACAACCTCGATATCTCTCGAGACTCGGCCGAAGACACCTGTGGCTCTGATGCGAAAGTTAAGCTCCGCATCAAATGTCAGCGGGATTTTCGCTGGGTTGAATGAAGTTGTGCGGACTCCCAAGGACTCGATAAATCTGTAAAAATCATCAGTTGATTGAAAGGGACCTCCCTCATTTGAGTTTGAACGCCGTTTCATGATTTTGTCGACGATCTCGTCGGTCAACTGAGGGTCAAGAGATTTAAGAACTTCCTTCGCAGAATAATTGACGTTGATGCCTTTAGATCCGTAGACCGTCACACGTCTTGCCAAGACCTCGAAGAGTTCGTCCGTCATTCCCGCAACCATATGCATTTCTTTGAGGGTTTTGAAGGGAGCGCTTGGTGGAACGGCGTCGCTTTTAAAATCAGGATAGTAACCCTTCTCTGCTCCGCCATTGAGGCTCTGGCTGTCATCATCAACCCAGTCAATCATATTGTTGACGAGTTCTTCGAAATTAAAAGAACCGTAGCGTTTGGCAAATTTTTCGTTAGAGTCAACTTCAGCTTGAAAGACTTGAAGGATTTGTTGGCGAGTGGCCTTCACCAAATCTTTCGAGTCAGCTCCTAGGTCATTGATGTCTATTCTTCCCCCCTCGGATTCAATTGCAACCGAATAAGAGGCCTTCATGGAGGATTCTTTGACCACAGATTCAATCTGAGCCCTATCAACACCGTGAATCTCGTCAGGTAGCACGGGGGGCCACATGAAAGGAAACTGCCAAAGGGGGTCAAGCATAAATCGTGCTTCGCCGAGTTTATCGCCAAAAGCGGCTAAGGCTTTCTTGTACAAGTGTATTCGAAACAGACTTAGTTCGATAGCCGCGCGAGCGGCATAATAGGCCCGAATTCTTGAAACACCTTGAGTTGCAATATTGTTTTCAATGCTGGTACGATAGGAGACTTCGACGGCCAAAAAAGTCAGAATGGTCATGATGAAAATCGCCATCATCAAAGCGACACCACGAGAATTACTGAGCGGGGTCAGGATTTTCGTCAGTCGGGTTTTTCGCTTCGGCATTCTTTTCCTCTTTGGTTGGGTTGTTAGGAAATCGGACTGCTGCGACGAGAGTCATGCTCACGGGCTTTTCTGAAGGAATTGTCTTGTTGTGGTATTCAAGGGTGATTTCAACCGCGTAGGGAAAATTATTTTCCGAGTTGGCATCCCCTCCCTTGTTTGTTTTCCACTGTTTGGTCCATTCCTCCTCTTTGCCCGGTCCCAAGTAGCGAAGCTCAAAACGCAGCACATGCTCCAGTAAAACGGTTTCGGTACCCCCCTTTGTCACATCATCATCGATCAGCGGATCAATGCGTCTCCAAAGGCACTGGCTTGATTTTGTCTTATCGTAGCGGTTGCGGCAATCTCGCAAGAAATACCCGATTTCAGCTTGATCACTGGACCGATCGTCTTCTCGGATACGCGCATAATTGAGCGTTGTGAAATCCATTCGGTTCTCTTCGCCCATAAAATGTGTAAATATTTTTTGTTTTTTTGGTTTAAAGGGCTTGGTAGGTTCAGTCGGACTCGGAGGTGGCGGAGGAGGGTCCCCTGAAGGGGGTGGGTCTTTCTTTTGGGGGTCTTCTGGTGTTTTTGTTCCTTTTTTCAGACGCTCCAGGCGTTCCTTTTCGGATATATTATAGAGTTGAACACCAATGTCGCGGTAATGGAATGCGAGGTTTACATCACGCTCGATAATGCGCAAGGCGTCCCTCACCGTTGATTTGCGATCAATGTCACCTTCAACTTTGATTTTTGATTTCACAGCTCTCTGAACAGTTTCTGCTGTGTAAGCAGCGATGACAGCCAGAATGGCTGTGGCAATCATCACTTCCATGAGAGTCATACCGCTTTGTGAAAGAGTGGAGGTTCTCTTCATTTGGTTATTCCACTTCCATTTGGCTGAGGCTCATTTGGATCACCCCCTGGAGCACCTCCTGTCGGGATTTCGCCTCCTCCCCCAGGCATGGCAATTTCTTGATCCCAGTCGACGAAATATGTGGTCGCATCGTAGGTTGTAGTTTTGCTTCCTGATTTAAGAAGCACGCTAACGGTGACTTCTTTTACGGCCTTTGAAACAAACTCGGAGAGCTGCTTGATCATCGTGATGAGCATTTCGTTTGCGCCGCCATCCTTTGAAGTGAGGAGGGCCGAGAGGTCTGGCATTTGAAACTTCTGAGACTTGAGTTTCCAACGGTAATTAGGAAGATCGGCTCCAAAGTCTCCCTCTTCCTCTTCGGGAATCTCTGATACAGGGGCTTTCTGATATTTCGCTTCGATTTCTGTCATTTTTCTTTCAAGCAATGTGGCGACGTTGTTGGACAGAGTGATCTTGCGAACGCGGTTAAAGTTTCCTGACCAGGTCTGTGAGACGGTTATAATAACTCCCGTCAGAATAGCTATTGCGAGAAGGACTTCAAGTAAGGTGAAGCCACGCACAGAAAGTTGATGAGTGTTTTTCACTGGTCTCGTAGTTCCTTTAATTCCAAGCGTTTTGTGACAACCTCACCTTTTCCGGTCAATGGGTTAATGACAAAGGTCCAAGTTTCTCCCTCCGCGATTCGAAAATGGATGGCTGCTTCCTGGACGAGACCTTCTGGAAAAAAGTGAATAAAAGCGCGGCCGGAGGTGAGGGGTCGGTCACTGCCAGAGATTTCAATGTCTTCGAACCAAAGGGGAGAGGGCAAAACTTGCTTCTTTTTTAGAATTGTTTCGTCAATAGCAAAACCATCCGTATCGATGGGATTTCCATCTTTGTCTTTTTCCTCCTCGGAGCGATCAGACTTCGAGAGAAGAACTCGTGAGGAACTCTTTTCGATCCAATACTGATGCTCAGACTTGCCATTTTCAGCTCCATCCTTCATGTCGATCACGATGCGGTAAGTTGCGTTTTCAAGACGAGCTCGGTGGCGAATTTCGCGAGAGAGGACGGTAAATCTTCTGATCACTTCTTTGAGTTGGTTATTTTTGTTTCCAATGCGAGGAAGAACCATGACAACGATAGAAGCCATGATTGCGACGACAATCATGACTTCTATGAGCGTAAAACCTGCATCGTCCCGATTCTGGTCCCGGCGGTACAAGCTCCTCCTTGCCAAGGAACAGAATCTAGAGATTCTCAGAAGAGATATCTTCGTCTTCGCCAGTCCCGCCTTCACGTTTATCCCCACCCAAAGATTTCAAGACGTATGAGTTGCCCTGGGCCTCATAGACATATTCATTGTTCCAGGGGTCCCGAGGAACTCTTTTGATGTAGGGATCAGGTCCCCAGCCTGAGCAGCTGGGCTCTCCACTCGGAGCTTGCACCAGGGCCGAAAGACCTTGATCTGATGAGGGATAGAACGCGCAGTCTGCGTAGAACATATCCAGGGATTTTCCGAGTTCTGAGATCTGTAACTTCGCTTCGCCTATTTTGGCCTTCTTTAATCGACCCATCACAGTCGTGGCAAGAATTGAAGCCAATCCCCCAAGTATTAATAGCACGATCATGATTTCGACCAGTGTCATGCCTTTTTGATTTGGGTTTATCGCCTTAATTTTTTTAATCATGTTAACCATTTCAACCTCCGAAAGCTTAACAACAATGAGTGGTCATCCTAGCCGCCAATGTTAGACATTTCAAATATTGGGATCATGATGGAAAATACTATCACCCCAATAACGCAACCCATCAAGATAAGCATCAAAGGAGTGAGAAGAGAAGTCAGGCCTTCAACGGCATTCCGAACTTGGAAGTCATAGGCATCGCTGACCTGCGTCAGCATATTTTCCAGTTCTCCTGTTTTTTCACCAATATTGATCATGTGAATGACGATAGGAGGAAACTGACCTGACTTTTTAAGGGGTCCTGCAATAGATTCTCCTTCACTGATATTTTCACGGGCGTCATCGAGAGCTGTTGCCAAGACTTCATTGTCGACAACGTTTCGAACAATGGACATGGCGGTCAACATCGGAACCCCTCCTCTGAGCAGAGTCGAAAGAATTCGGGTAAAACGAGAAACCGCCACCATCCGAGCCAGTTTGCCAATGGCCGGAAGTTTTAAAAGTATCGCATCCCATTGTCCGCTGCCACTGGGGGAGTTTTTCCAACTCTTGAAGACAAAAAATACGGCGAATATGATCACCGTAATCACGTGCCAGTAATTGACCAACAAGCCACTAAAATCGATCACCATGACCGAATACCAGGGCAAGGTCATTTCGGGATTTGACTCAAAAACAAGAACCATTTTTGGTATCACAAAAACGAATAATACGGACAGCATCGCCAACATAAAGACCATCATGAGAACTGGATAGATCATGGCAGATTTGATTTTACTGTTGAGTTCATTTTGTGATTCTGTAAATTCCGCCAGTCGAAGTAAAATGACATCTAATGTTCCTGACATTTCTCCGGCTTCACACATTGAGACAAAAATGACATTAAAGATCTTGGGGTATTTCCTGAGGGACTTGTGAAAAGGAGATCCTTCATTCACATTATTTTTAATATCTGCAATCACTTCAGAGAGCATCTCGTTTTCAACCTGCTCAGACACGGCCCCGAGACTATCGACCAATGGGATATTGGCCTTGAGCAGAGTCGCTAACTGTCGAGTCATCATAGAGAGATCATTGACGCTGACACCCTTGTTGTGTCCGGCTTTCTTGACTTTTCCTTTTTTGACGGCTTTTGATTTATCCTTCAGATCGATGACAAAAACGCCATCCTTTTTGAGTTTGGCGCGAGCCGTGCGAGCATTTTCGGCGTCGAGGGTTCCACGCAAATTTTTTCCGGCCTTATTGAGGCCCTTGTATTCAAAGAGTGGCATGACTAGGACCGCCCTTATAATTGATCATTTAGGCATCAACCTGAGTATTTGTAAGGACCTCTTCGATACTTGAAATTCCCTTTAAAACTTTTTGGATGCCGTGCTCGCGAAAGGTTTTCATTCCATCACGAAGAGCGGCCTTTTTTATCGTACCGCCGTCCTGCCTCTGCATGATAAGGGTCCGAATTTCTTCGGTGATGAGAAGTAACTCTTGAATGACAGTTCGTCCGATATAACCTTTTTGATTGCACTCATTGCAGCCCACAGGCCGACAAATATTGGCGCCGCGAACTTGGCTTCTCGTTAGATCCAGGCTTGCCAATTCAACATCCGTGGGTTCATAAGTTTGTTTGCAGTGAGGACACAAAATCCTCACAAGTCTTTGCGCTATCACTCCAAGCAAAGAAGTCGCAATTAAAAAAGGCTCACAGCCCATGTCAATGAGTCGCGGAAAGACTCCAGCAGAATCGTTGGTATGAATCGTTGAAAGAACCAAGTGGCCCGTGAGTGAGGCGTTGATCGCGATGTCTGCGGTTTCGAGATCTCGAATCTCACCGACCATGATGACGTTCGGGTCTTGTCGCAAAATCGATCTCAATCCCGTCGAGAAGGTGAGCCCGATTTTCGAATTGACCTGTATCTGCCCGATTCCATGAATTCGCTGCTCCACCGGATCTTCGACCGTAATAATATTCTTATCAATTGAGTTAATTTTTGTGAGACAGGCATAGAGTGTCGTTGATTTTCCGCTTCCTGTTGGTCCCGTAACCAGAAAAATCCCATACGTCTTCGAGAGAAGGTGACTGATATTTTTAAGACTATCTTCAGAAAATCCCAATTGCTCCAATTCGAGCACAACATTCGATCGATCCTGAAGACGAAGGACAAGTCGCTCTCCGAAAGCCGTGGGGACTGAACTTACCCTCACATCAATGTCTTTTCCAGCCAGCTTCAAAGGAATCCGGCCATCTTGCGGGAGGCGTTTCTCGGCAATATTCAAATTGGCCATCACTTTTATTCGAGAAGTGATTGAGTTTTGCAGTTTTTTTGGCGGCTTAAAGATATCGAAAAGAATCCCGTCAATACGAAATCGAACAACCATGTCTTTTTCGTAAGGCTCCAAATGAATATCGGAAGCCTTTTCTTTCACCGATCGAAAGAGCAAGGTATTGACCAATTTAATCACGGGAGCATCGTCATCTCCGGCCTCCAGGAGATCAATAACTGGGTCATCGAGGTCGTACTCCTCGCTTTCGATATCATCGAGGCCTTCAAGAGCCGCGGTGCTCTTTTCATAGACTCGGTTGATCGCCTCCTGGAGCTTCGCACTTGTCGTGACTTTCACTTCTATGCGTTTGGAAAACAAAACACGGAGGTCATCCAATACCTTGAGATTAATAGGATTTGAGGTCAAAACGACGAGATTATCTGTCTCGAGCCGAAAAGGGAGAACCTCGTTGTTCTTGGCATAGTTGATGGGAATATCCCGAATCAAATCGACGGGTATATCTCCGTAGGGAATTTCTTTGATAAATGCCACTTCCAAAAAGTCGCAAAGATCAGCAAGGGCTTCCTCGGGATTGTTGTAGGCCTTCGTTTCGAGCACCTCTTTGAGGGATCGTCCGTTTTTATCCAATAGCTTGAGCAAAGACGGGAGTTGTTCCGCCGTAATGCCCGTACCTTTAATAAGAAGCGTTTCGTAGTTATGAGTCGCCATATTCCCCGCTATCGTATCCAGATTCGAGGCTTACAGCAAGGGGCCCCTCTTTAAAAGGATTCAACGGCCGGCTCCTCCAAAGGCTCAGGAATTTCTCCCGGTTCTGGTTCCGGTGCGACCGAAATCTCATCTGGGTTTTCAGGGGGGAGCTGCTTCACGGCTCCGCTCGAACGCTTTCTTGAACTCGATCGACTGTTGCTTGCGCGTCGTGGGAGCTTGTCAATGATCTCCCCATGGGGATCTCTGCCGCCCATAGAATTCTTTATAAAATCAATTCGCTCATTGATTTTGAAGTTGAGTATATCAGCGTTATCCTGAGAGTCTCGGACAATTTGAGGAGTGATAAACACCACCAAATTTGCTTTGCTTTTTTGGCTATTTTTTCCTTTGAAAAGCCAACCCAGAATGGGGATGTCTCCCAGTACCGGAATCTTTGTGACTTTCTCGGTTTCAGAGTCCGACATGAGCCCCCCGAGAACCGCCGTGTCTCCTGAGTTGACGACAATCTGCGTTTTGATGAGTCGCTTGGTGGTTGCGACCGCTGCTTTCCCAAGGTCGCCCTTGACCTCTGTTTGAGAGAGCTGAGCCACATGTTGTTCTATTTTCATTTTGACTGATTCAGTGTCGGGGCTAATAAAGGGCGTGATGATTAACTTTATTGTGACATCTTCACGATTGGCAGTTGTGGAGACGTTCCCCCCCACTGCCGATTGATTTTGGCTGAGGTTAACTGGAATTTTTTCTCCCACCTCGATCGTCGCTTCTTCGTTGTCGAGAGCCATGATTTGGGGAGTCGATAGAATATTGCCACCGGCAGAACTTTTAATGAATTTGACGAGGCCAACGAGACTGGACACAGTTGCCGTTCCACCTGCTGTTTTGAGCTCAAAGGTTTGTCCACTGCCAAAACCCAGAATTCCTCCCAAATCACCGGCGGGATCGATGAGTGAGCCGATGGACTCGCCGGATCGAAAACCCATCCGTCCAATTCCATTGCTGCTTCGGTCAAAGGCGTAGTAATCAACCCCCCAGTTCTGGCCGTTGGTAGAATTCATTTCCATGATGATGGCTTTCACAAAGACTTGATCCCTGGCGATATCAATTTTTGACAAGATATTTTTGACGATTTCATAATCTTGCTTGCTGGCCGTGACGATCAGGCTGTTTGTGTTCTTGTCGGCAGCAACTTGAACTTCGCCTCCGAAGACGCGAGCTCCCTGCGAAAGGGGATTCGCTATACCAGTGGGATTGTTCGGCGCCCCGCCTCCGGCTCCTGCGCCGCCTGCTTTTTTTGCTTCAGCCGCGATTCCATTGAGGACCTTTTCGATCTGTTCTGCTTCGCTGTGTCGGACATAATAAACAAAAACTCCCCCCTGGTCCTCGGGACGGAGTTTAAAGTCAAGCTTTGCGATCAGCTGATGAATTTTGGCAATACCCGCTTTGTTTCCGACAACGATAATGGAATTGGTCCGATCGTCGTTCACAACAAGAGAATAGGATTCGGCACCCGAACCGCCACCTGTTTCACTGCCAGAACTGCGCCGAAATTGAGGCACTCCCGAAGAAAACCTGTTTGAACCACGTTTTTCACCCTTGTTGATGATCTGATCGAGAAGGTCGGCCACGTCTTTGGCTTTGGCGTAACGGATACGGATAACAGTCAATTGCTCTTCGAATCCAGGCACGTCGAGTTGATTGATGATATTCATGACCCGCTCTATGTTCGAGCCATAGTCAGAAATAATGATGGAGTTGGTTGGCGCATACGGGACCATTTCTCCATCTTTGGAAGGGAGAATGCGGAGCTCCTTGTTGACGTCCGCTGCATTAATATACTTGAGTTTAATGATTCGTGTGATGAGTTGATCTGAGTTTGGGAAGTAGTTTCCAGAGTAGGTTTCGATGCTATCGCGTTGGGCGTTTCGAGCGGCTTTGATCTTCAAAAATTTTCCTGAGGGAACCACGGTGTAACCGTTGATCGCCAGAGCTGACAAAAATGCTTTGTAGGCCTCGGCGACAGAGACTTGAGTTGGGGCGATAATTGTGATTTTACCTCGGACCTGAGGGTCGACGATAAAGTTTTTTCCTGTCAGTTCAGAAATGGCCTTAATGACGTCCGAAATTTCAGCATTAGGATAATCGAAACTTTCAATTAAATCTGGAAAATTTTCGTTCGTGATATCTTCTGGATTAGCGAACGCGAAGGCCTTTTTCTTAGGATCTTTTTCGTCGGGACTTGGTTTGTCTGTGGGCGCAGGCTGAGCTTGTCCGGGGCTGTTTTCCAGCGCTCCCGCGGCACTTTCTGTCTGGGCCTTGGCCTCATGAAATTGCGTCAATGGGATCATGAGAACAAGGCAAAGGACGGCAAATGTCGCAATCAGAGTTATTGTCGCTTTCATGGGGATCCTTCCTTCTCACTTCTTCTTTCGTTTTTCAAAAAATAATTCTCATTTCAAATCTCATCGCTCAATCTGCAATTATTCTGTCACTGTGTAGCTGAAACTTTCATCTCTTCCATTGCGTTCGACGCCCAGTTGGATATTGTTTGCTGACTTCAGGGTATTGTAAAACTCCATGGCCCGAGTGGGACTATTCACCATTTCGCCGTTCACTGATTTGATGACGTCCATGGTTTTAAATCCAAGTTTTTCAAAAATACTGCCAGGGTTGATTGATACGAAACGAAAACCCTCCACCCGTCCTCCCGAGCCTGGAACAATATTTGGAACCATCCGAGCTTGATTTAGGATTTCAGAGAGGTTGGCCGTGTATTTAGAGAGATCTTCGCGTCTGAGCGAAAAATCATATTCCCCACGTTTTTCAACTTCGCTTCCGCCAGAGGCTCGCGGTGACTTGAGGCCAAAGTTGATTTTCTCATCTTTTGGAATTTCGATGTATTCGAGACGGCTGTTGGCAAGATTACGAAAAGTCACTCTGCGTCGTTCGATCTTGGTAATTCGCGCAATTCCATCAATTTCTTCATCGAGTCGCAAAACCTGGGTTTCATTTTTATTCTTCAAGTTGATCGAAGCCACCGATTTCTTTGTGTCAGCATGAACAATCGTTCCCTCGAGTTTGAGGGGCAGTTGGGAGAGAATGGCCGGGCGGTCAGCTTCTCCCTCACCGCCTCCTTCTGCCGACATGGGGGGAGGAATCTTGCCGTCTGAATTAAAGAGGTTGCGGTCGGCGATCGATTCATAGTCGAGTTTATTGGCCTGTCGAACACGGGTGGGCCCGGTGACCTTAGCTGGAGGAGCCTCAGTTGGGAGCATCGATGGACGGTAGGACAGAATCGAAAGATCACTGAGAATATATCCAAGAAAGGCGGCAAACAAATAGACATAGACGGCTTCGAAGGGAGGCCGACCGCCACCCTTCACCGAATCAAAAAATGTTCCTTTGCCCCCAAGCCACCTCATTGGATGAAATCTTAGCAAATGGAGGGATGATTAGGCTAAAGGAATCTCATTTTTTTTAATGATTCAGAGGACTTTACTGATTACAGAAAACCGCTTCATCAAAATCTAACCTGGACCAGACCAAAGTCACAAGTCAGTTTTTGGTCCAAAGGGAAAAAAAGCTATCCTATTTTTTCATGGTTACACATAAATATTTCATCAAAATTCGTCAAAGGGGAGATGCGGCATTTTGCTAGGATCGAATCTGATTGAATCGTGGTCATTTTTTGGTCTCGGCATGGCACTTGCTGATAGCTAGGTTTGGATACTCATCCCATGGGTGTCTAGTATTGGGGGACCCTTTCGTAAAGGGAAAGTTCAAAAGGTTTTTTAAAAACTAGGCAGTGTTTTTTTGAAAACCGTGAACTCGGGGGGTATTTGTGTCTGAAGCAGTGGTCTTTCAGGGGCTAAATGCATTGGATTTTATCGATATTCGTGCCAACGTGGTTCGAATTCCAGAAGTGACAAAACGAATTTCAGAGGCTCAAAAAAGTTGGGATGCGAGCGGAGCGAATTCTCTCGATCTTTGCAATTTTATTGCTTCGGAGGATCGAGTTTTTTTGGGCAATATTCGTCTTAAGAGTATGGCCTCTGCAATTGTTCAGGTGGGTCTCTTTGATCGTTATCTGCGATTCCACCAGAGACCCAGCATTTTTGTCGGAAATACGAATGGGGATTCTGCTATGCTCGTGACATCCGGAAAAATGAGCTTTAGCGAAATGATTTCAACGAGTCCTGCCTTGAAAGTCACTCGCCCCCTGGTTCCGATGTCGTTTCAAGAGCCTACTCCTTATTTGAGCGGAATATCCCTCACCCAATACGGTGCGATATTTGAATCAAAGGACGTGAGAGGAGAGGTATTGAGAGAAGATCTTCCGGTGGATAAAATCGATCCTTCCCGCATCATTACGGCTCTGGTGGGTGACTACGGAGTTCGTCGCTTCGTCAATTTTGGTCCTGGAAATTTGCTTTACTCTAATTTGGAAGGGGATTTGCGCTTGGCCGACATTCAAGTGCTTGAATCAATAGATCTCGATCCCATGCTGAGCTGGTTTTGGCAGGGGCTTCGTCATCGTGAATTGGCACTCGCTCAATAAGAGGCTTTACGGAGTCACCAGTAGGCGAGCTCAAAATCTGGTGGCTCATAAAGATGCGTTGGCTTGAGAAAATCGGGAACTGACTGTTCAGGAGAGAGCATACAATAGAAACCGCCCGGAATTGTGGCGGAGATGAAGCCTCGGGGCGGCGTTGTCAGCCAGTAATTGTCAAAGTGGGTGTAAACAAGGATCTCGTTGCCAGCAGTTGAACGATAGCTATTTTCTAAAAGTGAATAAAAATATCCGGATTTTCTGCGAACAGGTGGGTCAGGAACGAAAACTCGAGAGGCCTCCCAATAGGAGGCATTCGTTTTGCCAATCCGAAAAAGGAGAGCAAATGAAGTCCCTCTTTTAAGGTAGTGGCATGAGGGGAATAATTGGCAGGAAGAATCGTTTGAATTCTAGACGGGGACCATTTTGCCGTGCCGCCGAGACTATTTTTGCGATTGTCTTTAGCCAAGATAAAATGATCCCATTTCAAGCCTTCCCAACGGTCAATGTACTGGACAACATTTTCTGGCTCAGGAGAAAAGCAGAGGGGCTTTATCGTTTTTTTCTTGAGCAAATAGTCAACGAGAGCATCGCGATCAGATTCTTGGAAAGAAGATATCTTAATTGACGGCAATGGCTTTGGTCGCAAGGGCCACATGCCATGGAGACTCACGATTTGAAAGCGACGAAAGAGGAAATAGCGAGGCAGCTTTCTTTTCATTGAGCGGGGGCGAACGAATGCATTGTAGGCCTGCTTTTGATTTTGTGCGACCACGGAAAAAACATAACGGCACTGGCGCTTCTCTTTTTCCCTTTCTAGGATGGGCAGGAAGTGTTGAGACCAGCTGAGTACGGCTCCGCGCGAGGGAGATACCCTTAGATCGGTTGCAATACAGATCGTTTCCATGTTTCCTTCGATGCGAGCACGGCGAAAGACAAGTGAAGCCATGGCTTCAGGTGTCCCTTGATCACCAAGCAGCACGTAGGTGGTAAAATCATCCGATTGCAATCTGTATTGGTTAAAAAATGAGGTCTTTCTCTCGAACGAAAGGTCCACAGCCCCAGGAAGTGAGGCACTTTTAAAATAGGCAGTCAATTTTTCGTTGTCTTCGAGTGTCGCTCGCACCAAACGCATTATTTTTTCCAGGTTAAATCAGAGAAGCCCATCTGCAAATTAGTGTACCGAGCAAAAACAAAAAGATAATCACTCATCCGATTGAGAAAGACCAGAATAAAGGGCTCCACTTGCCCTCCCTCTTCGATGAGCTGAGTCACTAAGCGTTCGGCGCGTCGGCATATAGTGCGTGAAAGGTGGAGAAATGCCGAAGCTTTGCACCCTCCTGGCAAGATAAACTCAGTGAGCGCGGGGAGTTGTTTGGTCCATTCGTCGATTTGTCTTTCAAGATGTTCAGACATTCCCGGACCAAGAATGGGTAAACGGTGGCTAAATGATTCCTCATCACAAGCGAGATGACTGCCGACAGAAAAAAGTTGGTTTTGAAGGTTTTGAATTTCATCAAGACCCTGTCTAACAAAACCGGCAAGGTTCGCGAGGTTACTCAAAGATTGCAGTTCAGCTCCCACTAGTCCCAGGGAACTATTCAGCTCATCAATTGTTCCGTAGGCCGCAATGCGTGTGTGGGATTTTGAAACCCTTTTTCCGCTGACGAGAGATGTTTGTCCCAGGTCTCCGCGACCGGTATAGATTTTTGTTGTCATCGCGACATCTAACCACAAAAAGGCCTCTTCAGCCAACAGCTTTCCAGAATCGATGAGTCGAGTAATAAATAGAAGTTGTCAGGGCATCTATTTCTGCCATGATATCCAGAAAGAGAAAGAGGAGGCCTTTTTGCGCGCTTTTTTTATTTCTATCCCCCATTCTGGAGAACAGGTTCCCAAGGAAACTCCGTGGCTTGAAGGTTTGGCGGAGCCATTGTTGATGTTTGATGTGGATCGTTACGTGGACCTACTTTATCGCCCCATTGTGGAAAGCCTGAAGATTCCTTGGGTTGTTGCGACTTGGCATCGGTATGTGGTGGATCTCAATCGATTACCTTCAGATGTGGATGAAGAAAGTCTGATTGGATCAGATCACCCAAAAGGTGCCTTCACGCATGGGTTTCATTGGGTTAAGACGACTGCGGGAATTAGATTGATGAAGGAGCCCATTTCCAATGAATTGCACGACGTGATGGTGGAAAAGTTTTTTAATCCCTTTCATCGAGATTTGAAGTCTATTTATGGGAGATTTCGTGAGGCGGGTGCTGCTGATGTTTATCATATTGATGCGCACAGTATGCCGAGCCGGGGGACAGAAGCCCACCGCGATAAAGGAGAAGAGAGGGCTCAAGTTGTTATCAGTGATGTGAACGGCAAAAGCTGTGGTTCATGGTTTCGAGATCTTGTCGTGAGCTCTTATACGGCAGCGGGTTTTTCAGTTTCTGTCAATTGGCCGTATCTTGGTGGGCGCATCACTCAGTCTTACGGTTGCCCTGAAAAGGGTCAGCACGTTATACAGGTTGAATTGAATAGGTCCATATATATGGATGAAGTGAGCAAAAAAATAAAGCAAGGAAATTTGCAGGAAGTTCGGAGTAAGCTCTCAGAAGCTGTAAAATTGGTTTACTTAGCGCTTCCGGAGTTTTAAGAGTGGGTACAAGGAACGATTTATGATAAATTTTTTATATCGAATATTTAAGCTTTTTATTTCAGTCAAGCTTGCCGTTTTTGTCATCCTCATTCTGGGTCTTTTGTCAGCCATCGGCACGATTTACGAAGCTAAATTTGATTCAGAATATGCACAAAAAATAATCTATCATGGACCGTGGATGTATTTCTTTATGGGCCTTCTTGTGACCCAACTTGTCTGCGTGATGGTGGATCGCTGGCCTTGGAAAGTGCGACATGTTCCTTTTTTATTGGCTCATGTGGGCATTATTGTCACCCTGGCGGGATCTTTGATAACTCGCTATTGGGGAGTCGATGGCAGCATGTCTTTTGGAATTGGAGAGAAGAGCAGTCATGTGACGGTTGGCGAAAAAGAAATAATGGTTTTGGGCTCGTTTGACGGGCAAAAATATTCTCAAATGGCTGGAAGATCCGTTGATTTTCTACTCAATCCACCCAGTGAGAATCCAACTGTTTTGCAATTTGGGCAAAATACCATCGAAGTGAGAGATTATTATCACTATGCTTTTCGAAAGGAAGAGTTAGAACCATCAGTCAATACACTGGATGGGCCAGCGGTTCGATTCCAAATTGAAAATGATCGTGTCAATTTGACTCGATGGATTTCTCTGGGTCGTGGGCAGGCAATTGATGAGGCAAATCTTGGTCCCGCGAAGGTCATTTTGATGAAAGGCGAAGATCAAAAGGATTTGGGCCAGGGTAACATGATCCTGTTTCAGATTGACCCTCAGACCAAGAAGGGGCGTTATGAGGTCCGTTCAAAGGACGGAAAGAGAAAGACACTAAAGGGCGAATTGACAGAGGGAATGAGTCTGGATACGGGTTGGATGAATTTGAATCTGCGTATTCTTCGCTTTCTTCCTCATGCCGGAACAAAAGATATCATTTGAAAAAGAGAAAGTCCAACTCCGCTCACGACTTCAGCTCTTAAGATTTCTTTCAATGGAACGGATCACTGGGTGGGACTAAATAACTCGCTTCGCCTTTTTACCGATCAAAATGTTTTTGTTTTTGTTTATGGAAACAGAAGATTGGATCTGGGCTTTAATTTGACTCTGAGAGACTTTAGAGTCGGTCGTTATCAGGGGACTGCTCAGGCAATGAGCTACGAGAGCGACGTTACAATTGAGGACGGAACAAAAACAACGATCTCAATGAATAATCCGCTGAAGCACAAGGGCTACACTTTTTATCAAGCTAGTTTTCAAGAGGATGATCAGGGCAATCCCGTCGCCTCTATTCTGTCCGTAAATCAAGACCCCGGGCGCTTTTGGAAGTATTTGGGCTCAGCAATGGTCATCATCGGCGCAATCATGCTATTTACGATGACTGGGGTCTTTAGAGCCAATCAACGAAAACGAGAAGGAGCCGTGTCATGAAATCCTCCCGAATCCCCTTCGTATTTTCTCAATTTTCTTGGGTATTTTTTTCTATTTGGATGACCGGATTTTCAATGTTTTCAGCCTCTGCTGCACCAAGTTTCACAAGCGAAGCTCTGCGTCGTATGCACATTCAGGATGGTGGTCGAATAAAGCCCTATGATTCCTTTGCGCGCGAAGCATTGAAACTCATATACGGGAAAGAGACCTATCAGGATCGGGAGGCGGCAGACATTGTTTTCACTTGGATGCTTGTTCCGGAACAGTGGGACAAGACACCCATTGTTTTGGTCAGACACAATGGGCTCCGAGAGGCTCTCAAATTAGATAAGGATAGGACTCAGGTGTATTACTCACCCAATGAGTTGTTTGCGAATGAACGTGTGGGACTCTTGATTCAAGATATGCAGAGTCGCCTGGCGAGTCAGGAGAAATTGAATCCCTACTATCAGGCAATTCAGAACTTAGAAAATCAGTTGAGTATGTATCATGGACTCAAGATGGGCCAGGCTTTAAGAGTTGCTCCTGGAGTCAATGGAGATATTTGGCAGACGGTTGCTCAGTTGAATGGAGACCTGAAAAGCCGTTTTGAGGGGGTAACCAAGGCATTTGTAAAGGTTTTGACTAGCAACATAGACCCTCAAAAATTATCTGGGAGGGAGGAGTCTTTAAAGGAACTGGATATCGCTGTTTCCGAATTTAATCAGCTTGCCCGTGCCATCAATCCGAATTCCTATGGAGACGAAGTCAAAGTCAAAGCTGAAGTTCATTTGAACACTTTCCATCCCTTTCTCTGGTCCTGGGTATTTTATCTGATGGGTGCATTTTTTCTTCTTGGAGCAATGGTTAACAATCGATCTTGGCTCTACTATGGTGGATGGGCTGGCATCGTAGCGGGGCTCATTCTGCACACCTATGGAATGGTGATTAGGTCCTATATTTTGGGTCGTCCACCAGTTTCAAATATGTATGAAACAGTTGTGTGGGTTCCGTGGGGAGCCGTGATTTTTGCGATGATTTTTGAGCTGAAGAACCGAACAAAAGCCGTCTTAATGGTTTCTTCCTTTATTTCTGTTTTGTGTTTGATTCTAACCGACATGGCTCCTTCAGTTTTAGACAAGTCTCTGCAGCCTTTGCAGCCAGTTCTGCGAGATAATTTCTGGCTCACCACGCACGTATTGATTATCACACTTAGTTATGCGGCTTTTTTTCTTGCATTTGCCCTGGGTGATTTGCAATTGATGTATTTTTTGCGGGGAGAAGAGAAGTTTGCCAAAGAGATTCAAGAGGGGAACCGATCGATATACCGAGTTATTCAAGTCGGAGTGGTGCTTTTGGGGACAGGAATAATCTTGGGAGGAGTTTGGGCAGATTATTCTTGGGGTCGTTTTTGGGGCTGGGATCCAAAAGAAACTTGGGCACTGATCGCCTGGTTTGGTTATTTAGCGATTCTTCATGGTCGCCTTGTGGGATGGGTTCGTAAATTTGGATTGGCCGTGTGTAGCGTCGTCGCCTTTTCTCTGGTGATCATGGCTTGGTATGGGGTCAATTTTGTTTTAGGAGCGGGACTTCACTCCTATGGATTTGGAGCTGGCGGAGTTGAATATGTCGCAGTTTTTGTCGCTATTCATTTGCTGTGGGTGATTTACGTATCTACAGTGCGTTATAGTCGATTGAAAGCGGAAGGGCGTTCTAAATAAATTTTAGTTAGGCAGGGGTTTAAGGTTTTTTCATGGCGGCCTGGACTCCTTAACAAAATCTTTATTTCGTTATTGCCAAGCTCGAATCCCAGAATTATAGATAAATAAATTGTTCTTGAAAATTAATTAATAACAGCTCAGATTTCCACACTGTATGTAGGTAACTCATGACAAAAAGGTGATCGGCGCTGCGGTCGTACTTGGACTGTTGGGCGGGCTTTCGGGTTTTGTGTATCTCATCAATAACAATAAGGTGACTATTGGTTATAATAAGGGGTATATGCCAGACCAGCCTCTTCCTTTCTCACATGAGCTTCATGCCGGCACTCACAAAATTGATTGTAAGTACTGTCACGTTGCGGTTGAGACATCTCGTCACTCTTCAGTTCCCAGCATGAATATTTGTATGAATTGCCACCTAACGGTCGGGCTCGACAAACCAAATATTCAAAAACTCAATGAGCTTTACAGTGCGGGAGAGTCGATTGCTTGGCAGAAAGTGCATTTGTTGCCGGACCATGTTAAGTTCAATCACTCTGCCCATATAAGAGCCGGGAAGGTTTGCCAAGAATGCCATGGCCCCGTAGAGACGATGCCTATTGTAAAACAATATAATAGTCTTTCTATGGGTTGGTGCGTGAGTTGTCACCGCCAGCCGGAGAATAATGCTTCGGTTGAATGTTCCACCTGTCACTATTAACAGCTTTGGGAGCCTGGAAGAGATATGGATACGAAACAAACCGGTTCTGAAGGAAATGGATCGCCAAAATATTGGCTTAGCCTCGATCAGTGGAGCCATGATCCCGAATTTAAGCGTCAGGCTGAGAATGAATTTCAATCAAGTCCACTTGGGTCTGATGAGGGACAGGGTGGCTGGGCACGTCGAGAATTTTTGAAGGTCATGGGCGCGAGCATGGCCTTGAGCACCTTCGGATGCGTTCGACGCCCCGTTCAGAAAATTGTTCCGTATGTCAATCGTCCTCCTGAAATCACACCTGGAAAGATCAATTATTATTCTTCATCGTTTGCCGATGGTTCAATGGGCTTTGGCTTAGTGGTAGCGACTCGCGAGGGGCGGCCAATCAAGGCAGAAGGAAACGCCGGCCATCCCATCAACAAAGGAGCGATGAGTGCACGCTCTCATGCTCACTTGCTAGCTCTTTACGACCCTGATCGTGCCAAAGGTCCTATGAACGGGTCGACTTCTTTGACTTGGGAGGCTCTTGATACCGCTGTTGCTGCTGAGCTAAAAAAGGGGTCGGTAGGCATTCTGGTTGGCTCGATCCTTTCTCCCTCGACTCGGAATCTCGTCGAGGAATTTGGGAGGGCCGCCGGGGCGAAGCTGTATACATGGGATCCCTTGGCAATGGATTCGACGCGAAGGGGACAGAAGGCCTGCTATGGTCAGGATGTTTTACCTCATTTGCGCATTGATAAGGCAAAATATATTTTATCAATCGATTCTGACTTTTTAGGAACAACAGGCCAGCCAGTTGAACACATGCGCCATTTCGCTCATGGCCGACAGCCGGGCAAAGATATGAATAAGCTGGTTTGTTTCGAGTCGCTGATGTCTTTGACCGGTTCAAATGCAGATGAGCGATATCAAATTCGTCCAAGCCAGCAATTAGATGTGGTCATGGGCCTTATATATGAGTTGGTGGTTGGCTCGAAGGTTTCTCGCTTTGCTGGCGACGGATCCCTTAAGGCACTGCTAGAGCCATACGCAAAAGTCTCAGATCGCTTGTCTATTGATGGAAAAACATTTTCTCACGTAGCGGCAGATCTGTGGGCTCATCGAGGTCAGTCATTGGTTTTGGTTGGAGGCATGACAGGTCAGACGGCTCAACAGCAGGGGCTGCAAGTGGCCGCCAATTTTCTCAATACTCTTTTAGAAAATGATGGCAGCACGATTGATGCAAGAGGCTGGACCTATACAGGATACCAAGGAACATCTTCTGATTTGGAGCAACTGATTGGTGACATTGGAAGCGGCAAGGTCAAGCGGTTGATCATTCACGGGGCGAATCCCGTTTATGCGGCTCCGAAGGCCTCGGGATTCGTTGAAGCATTTAAAAAGCTTGAGACAAGCGTTTATGTGGGAGATCGAGCTGATGAGACGGGGCAAATGTGCAGCTACTTGGCTCCCAGTCATCACGAGATGGAAAACTGGAGCGATATGGAAGTGGTTGCCGGCGTCTACAGCATTCAGCAGCCAACCATTGAGCCTTTGAATAGCACAAGATCCTTTCAAGATAGCCTTCTTTCTTGGGCGAAGGGCCTTGGTATCAGTTCGTCCTCCTTAAAGGCCGAGACTTGGTATGATTATCTTCGTGAATACTGGAAAAATTCGATTCATGCTCGGCATCGCGGCAAAGACATAGGCAAGCTCGGTTTTGAAGAGTTTTGGTACGAAGTCTTACAAGTGGGAGTTTTTGACACGACCGAGGGCAGTCAGGGGCATGGCCCACGTAACTTTGATATCGGAGCACTTCGCACTGCTGCCTTTAAGGGACGTGAAGTTCCTAATTTCGAATTGGTTCTTTATCCGACCCTTGGTCTCTTAGATGGACGCCTCGCCAATGTGTCTTGGCTGCAGGAGTTTCCTGACCCTGTCACAAAAATTTGCTGGGATAACTATGCTTGTTTGTCACCAAAAGATGCCCGAGAGCTTAAAGTTCGAGAAGGCGATGTCCTCAAGTTAATTGTTGGAGAGCAAGTCCTTGAAGCTCCAGCGCACATTCAGCCAGGACAGGCGAGCGGAGTTGTTGGTTTGGCCGTCGGCTATGGTCGAAAGGGAGCTGGACGTGTGGCCGATGGAGTGGGCGTTAATGCCTATGAATTCGCCGGCTTTGATAACGGACAGACGGTGTATTCGGGTCTTGATGTGAAGCTTGAGAAGACTGAAAAGTGCATTGAGCTTGCTAATGTTCAGGGACATCATTCGATGGAAGGGCGTCAAATTGTAGTTGAGGCCACGCTCGATCAATACCTGGTGAATCCCGAGGCCAATATTCATAGACATAAAATGATGAGTATGTGGAGTGGTTTTGAATACAAAGGCCATAAGTGGGCCATGGCAATTGATCAAAATGTTTGCACGGGCTGTTCGGCTTGTGTGATTGCCTGCCAATCCGAGAACAATATTCCGGTGGTTGGAAAGAAATATGTCCTGAAGGGTCGTGAAATGCACTGGTTGCGGATTGATCGATACTTTACAGGGCAGCCAGACGATCCAGGAGTTGTTTACCAACCCTTGCCGTGTCAACACTGTGACAATGCTCCTTGCGAAACAGTTTGCCCGGTCGCTGCCACGACTCATTCGAGCGAGGGGACCAATGACATGATTTACAATCGTTGCGTTGGGACAAGATATTGCGCTAACAATTGCTACTACAAAGTTCGTCGTTTCAATTGGTTTGATTACACTCAGATCGAAGCTCCGATGCATTTGGCTCTGAATCCCGAAGTGACAGTTCGATCTCGAGGGGTCATGGAGAAATGCACTTTCTGTATTCATCGTATTAAGGGCGCGAAACATCAGGCGAGGGTTGAAGATCGTGAGTTCAAAGCGACTGATTTCCAAGTCGCCTGTCAGCAGTCGTGTCCTACGGGAGCCATTATTTTTGGAGATATGAATGATCCTGAAAGTTTGGTGAGTAAGCGCTTCAAAGAAGCCCGTAGCTACAGTCTTCTCGAGGAATTTAATGCGGCTCCAGCTGTTCGCTATCAGACAAAGGTTCGTCATGCGGATCGATTAAAGTCGGATTCAGCTCACGGGGAAGGTCATCACTCATGATAAAACGCAATCAGCTTATATTGGGCGAAAAGACATATAAAACAATCACCGAGGATATTGTTTCTCTTTTGGAGCGATTTCCTCCTCGGAGATATTTTGCGGCTCTTGCAAGCGCCAAAGTTTTGTTTCTCGTTTATATTGTGGCGATGGGAGCTACAGCTTTCTACGGCATGGGCCTTCAAGGTGTTAATAGCCCTGTCGGTTGGGGTACTGATATCATCACCTTCGTATTTTGGATCGGTATTGGACATGCAGGAACATTGATATCTGCGGTTCTCTTTTTGTTTCGGCAAAAATGGAGAACTTCAATTGCCAGAACCGCCGAAGCGATGACGGTTTTTGCTGTGATGGTTGCTGGAACATTTCCTATTTTACATACCGGTCGTCCTTGGCTTGGATATTGGCTTCTTCCCTACCCGAATCAGAGAGGTCCTCTTTGGGTTAATTTTCGCTCGCCACTTCTGTGGGACGTTTTTGCTGTATCGACTTACGCAACGGTCTCCATGGTTTTTTGGTACATTGGGATGGTTCCTGATTTGGCCACAATTCGAGACCGTGCAAAACACCCCCTGAGAAAACTGATTTATGGGATTTTATCTCTTGGCTGGCGAGGGACGGCGCGCGCTTGGAATCATTATGAAATAGTGTACATGCTGCTCGCGGGACTGAGCACGCCTCTTGTTCTTTCTGTGCACTCGATCGTTTCTTTTGATTTTGCGGTTTCAGGACTTCCTGGTTGGCACGCAACTATCTTTCCGCCCTACTTTGTGGCTGGTGCTATTTTTTCTGGATTTGGAATGGTTGTTACATTGATGAGCATTATTCGCTATCTGGTACCTACCTTCAAAGACTACGTTACAATCGATCACATGGAGGCGATGAATAAAATCATTATGTCGACCGGACTGATGGTTGGTTATGCCTATGGGATGGAATTCTTTATTGCCTGGTACGGTGGCTCTCCTTATGAGGGTTTTGTGTTCTTGAATCGTGCTTTCGGTCCTTACGGTTGGGCTTATTGGATCATGGTGACATGCAATGTGCTGATCCCCCAGATTTTTTGGTGGAGAAAAGCAAGGCGGACCATCGCGATTATGTTTGTTGTTTCAATTTTCGTGAACATTGGAATGTGGTTTGAACGATATGTGATCGTGATCACGTCACTTCATCGGGATTTCTTGCCTGCCAGTTGGGGTATGCACTTGATGACCATCTACGATTTTGGTGCCTTATTTGGTAGTTTTGGGATGTTTTTTACTCTGTTCTTACTCTATTTACGGACATTGCCTCCCATTGCGATAGCCGAGGTCAAACCGGTGCTTGGGGTGGGTCGAGAGGGAGGACACCATGCTTAAAACAATAGAGTCTTTAGTGTACGCTTGGCAGTATAAGGGCAAAAAGGGTGTTGCGGGAATTTGGCTGGATGAGCACCAACTGGTTCGTGCGGTTGCAAAGGTGAGAGAAGCTGGCTTTAGAAAATTTGATGCAATTAGTCCGTTTCCCTTGCATGGTATTGATGAAGCTGCCGGTATATCACGTTCCTACATTCCTTGGATTACTTTGGCATTTGGTGTGTTGGGTTGTGCCTTTGGCGTTTGGTTCACATGGTGGACCTCCGTCGTTGATTGGGCAATCAACATTGGTGGCAAACCAATGTGGTCTCTTGCTGCATTTATCCCTGTGATTTTTGAGACCACCATTTTATTTGCAGCCCTGAGCTCAGTTGGTGCCATGATTTTGATAAATGGTCTCCCAAAAGTGGCTCCTCCCGTTATCGATCCTGATCTTAGCTGTTCAAAGTTCGCCATTTTTATTCCGGAAGATGACCTGGGTTTTAATGTGACACAGATTGAAAAGCTTTTTAATGATCTCGGCGCGTCCGAAGTAAAAAGAACGGAGTTCTAATATGAAGCAGAAGGTATTGAGTCTCGCTTCATTCATTGCGTTTCTTGGACTGGTTTCCTGCAATGCTGGAAAAAATCAGACAAACATCGAATTGGTACAGCAGATGATGGACCAGAGCTCAGTTAAGTTTCAAGACTGGGATCCATCGGCAAGGGAAATCTGGCGATGCGTGTCCCTCCCAAAAACACAATTCCACGAGGATACAAACCTTATGCCTACAAGGGAGATCCGGAAGGCGCAGAGAAAAATCTAAAGAATCCTCTGGTAGCAGATTTTTCTAAGGAAACATTGCAACTTGGTAAGAAGAAATTTGATATTTACTGCTCTGTTTGTCACGGAGCTTTGGGTGCTGGCGATGGTCCGGTCGCAGAGAAGATGCTTTTGCGTCCACCGCCCCTTTTGTCTGACAAGGTAAAGGCATTTTCAGATGGGCGCATTTTTCATATTGTGACGGATGGACAAGGCGTAATGGGAAGTTATCTGGTCCAGATTCAGGACGAGAAGGCTCGTTGGTCTTTGGTCAATTACGTCAGGACTTTGCAGAAGCGTCCGGCTGCCAACTGAGTAACTGAGTAATTGAGTGTTTTGAAATTAGAGGAGCAATTCCATGTCAGGTGCAAGTAAAAGGTCTCTATCCGCGGTTAGCTACACTCCTTCCGTGAGGATGAAAACGGTGTACTCTATTTTTATGTTTTTGGGTGTTGTGGCCTTTGTTGTAACCTTGATCAACGACAAAGAAAGGGCCTGGCATTCCTACCTTGTGAGTTTCTTTTATTTTCTTTCGATTGCGTTGGGAGGTCTTTTTTTTGCGGCTCTCCAGCACGTGTCGAAAGCGGGATGGTCGGTGAATATTCGTCGCCTCGTTGAATCATTTGCTTCTTACGTTCCCTATGCATTTGGTTCTGGGTTGGTTTTATTGGTAGCCGGCTCAACACATCTTTATGAATGGTTGCATGCAGATGTGGTGGCAAAAGACGCATTGCTTCAGCATAAGTCTGCCTATCTAAATATGCCTTTCTTTGTTGTTCGATTTGTTGGTTTTTTTCTTTTGTGGGGATTGTTTGCTAAAATGCTGATTGGATGTTCAGTGAAGCAGGACTCAAACGGAGATGAGAGCCTGACACATCGAGCAGTCGCGTGGTCCGTGGCTTTTTTGCCTGTTTTTGCTCTGAGCTACACTTTTTTTGGCTTTGATACTCTGATGAGTCTGGAGCCTCACTGGTTTAGCACAATCTATGGAGTGTACACGTTTGCAGGGCTTTTTCAGTCAACCATGGCAGCCACTATCTTGCTGATATTGTATCTTTCTAAGAAGGGATTGCTGCGCGGACTGGTGACGGAGGATCACCTTCATGACCTTGGAAAATTTCTTTTTGCGTTTACTGTTTTTTGGGCCTACATCGCTTTTTCCCAGTATATGCTTATCTGGTACGCAAATCTTCCTGAAGAGACTATTTTTTATATTCCTCGCACAGAAAATGGCTGGCTTCTTGTTTCCTTGTCGCTTCTGATATTTAAATTCATTGTTCCATTTTTGGCTCTGTTGCCACGTTGGGCGAAACGTAATCCGGCGCAATTGATGGCGGTCAGCGTGCTCATTCTGGTTATGCAGTATGTGGATCTCTATTGGTTGGTTTATCCGGTTTTTTCCAGAGAGGAAGTAAAATTTTCGATCTCTGAAGTTCTGATTTTTTTGGGCTTTTTGGGGATGTTCCTGTTTGCCGTCACCCGCTTTCTGAGCAAAAATTCGGTGGTGGCTTATTCAGATCCGCGTATTCAGGAATCCATTCACCACCACGTGACATATTGACAGGAAAGTCCCCGTGGGCCTCATTTTTAGGAGTTGACATTACGCGTCTCAAGCGGTAATACCGGCGATAACTCTTACGCCAGGGAACCGAATGATTCAGCTCACTTCTTTTAAAATTTGTCGACTCTTTATTTTATTCTTTGGCCTTTTATTATTGCTGGATTTTGCCGGTCCTGTGGCTCGAGCTGGGGCCCTCGGTCCTTGGATGAAACCTGAGACCTGTCTGATGATGCTCAGGATGCATCCCACCGACCAAGCGGAGAGAGTAAATCCTTTAGATTCTTTACAGAACCTACAAGGGTATTTGAGAGAATACGGGAAAGTGGCGAGTGATCAGGTTCTGCCCGATCGCAAGGGATATTTTTTTCAATCTGATTCTCTGACCGGCTCAACTGCGCCGAGAGCAATAGTTTTAAAGGCTTTGAATCGATTATCCGAATTAGAGTCCGATACAACGAAAACTAATTTTGATCTGTTTTTTGTTGGGAATGAGATGCGTGGTTGGGAAGCCATGCAGGCTTTGGTGGATCGAATTGAAGCTTACAGGAAGACTGTAGCACCTGACATTCACAAGAAAATCAGACAACGATTGCCCTATTTTTGGAGTTAAGGCATCGAAGATGCCTTCTTGTTTTTACTTAATGGGGCCCTATTGAGTTCGGGGGTGTTTGATCTTTCGAGTCCCACTTATAAAATGGCAGCGGGGATTACTTTTACGGCTTATCTGGGATTGAGAATCGCCCAATGGGCTCTCTTTCCCGATTATAAGATTGCCAAGCATATTCGTCTGATCCGGAAGGCATTAGATGCACGGAAAGAGAGTGAATCGAACTTTCCAATTTCAATGTATGGAGATGGATTCTCTGTTGGAACTGATTTTCACTTGGAAATGGCGAGAACGACTGGAGAAGAATTGGAGCCTGATTCGGAAATCATTTTAGAGGAACTCAGAATGTATTTTGCTGGCGCGCTAGATTTGACTATTGGAGACTTTAAAAGATTTCTGAAAAACCACGGAAATTTGGCCAATTGGGCAGTTAACCAGGCGAATAGATATCCAGAAGGCGCTTATCGCAAAGTTTTCGTTGACCAGATTTTTTATATTGATCCACATACGAAAGAGCCAGTTTTATTATTTTATTATCGCGCCTTTAAGGGCGAACCTTTGAATCCCAAAAAGCCGAAGAAGAACCAAAACACGGATTCGTCGGCTGATTTGGATTTTTCTCCCGGACGAGGATTAAAACCTCAGCCCATTTCAGATTAGAAGGGTTCTTGAGATTGGGACGCTTGGTTTTTTTTTGGAGGGGCTTCCCTTTTTCGCGTAATTCATCTATCATGGAGGCTTAGGAGTTAGGTGAGGCCCCTATCGGTGTGTGGTTGCCCACGCGAGTGAGGGCTCAGGCGAGCTCCGTTAAATTGAGAATGGAAATAACTTCATGGCTGATCGATCAATTCAAGATCTGATAACCACCTGCTTCACAAGCTGATGTCTGTCATACGCGTTGTTCTTCCTGATAATTCGGTGAGAGAGTTTGATCATGAGCCTAGCATTCTTGAGGTTGCCCAGTCGATTGGGACGCGATTAGCCAAGGATACAGTAGGCGGACTGGTTAATGATGAGCCTGAGGTGACTGACCTGCGCCGTCGTTTGAAGGACCGAGATAGACTCCGAATTGTGACATTGCAAATGCCGGAAGCTCTGGAAGTCGTGAGACATTCTTGTGCTCATGTGATGGCTCAGGCCGTTCAGGAGTTGTGGCCAGACGTAAAGGTGACAATAGGGCCAGTCATCGAAAATGGCTTCTATTATGATTTTGATTCTCCTAAAAATTTCACCCCCGAGATGTTGGAACAAATCGAAAGTAAAGTTCAGGAAATTTTGAAACGGGGTCTTGATATTCGCCGTGAAGATATGGCCGCAGACAAAGCCATCGCCATTTTTAAAGGGATGGGTGAAAAATATAAGGTTGAATTGATACAAGACTTGGGAGCTAAAGAAGTTAGTCTTTATTACCAGGGCGATTGGTTTGATCTTTGTCGAGGTCCCCATGTTCAAAACTTAAGTCAGATCAAGGCATTTAAGATTTTGTCGGTAGCAGGCTCGTATTGGCGAGGGGATGAGTCTCGGGATCGTTTACAGAGGATCTATGCGACGGCGTTCAATGATAAAAAGGATTTGGCACAGCATCTTCACAACATTGAAGAAGCTAAAAAGAGAGATCATCGGAAGTTGGGAAAAGATTTAGGGCTGTTTGTGTTTCATCAGCTCGCTCCCGGGGGGCCTTTTTTTACTCCCAAAGGGACCATTGTTTACAATGAGCTGGTACGCTACATAAGGGAAAAATACCGCAAATTTGACTTCCAAGAGGTCATTACTCCACAAATATATGACGTTGATCTTTACCATCAGTCCGGCCATTTCGAGAATTATCGTGAAAACATGTATTTCACGAAAATTGACGAAAGAGATTTTTCAGTGAAGCCCATGAACTGTCCTGGGCACTGTTTGCTTTATGGCTCGGACAAAAAATCTTATCGAGATCTTCCTTATCGAATTGCTGATTTTGGACGACTCCACCGTTATGAGCGCAGTGGGGTGATGCACGGTTTGACTCGAGTTCGCACCTTCTGTCAGGATGACGCCCATATTTTTTGTGATGTTAAGGATCTTCAAAAGGAAATTTCTCAGTTCATGAGATTTCTGAGCGAAGTCTATAGTGAGCTTGGTCTTCATGAATATAAAATATTTTTATCCACTCGCCCTGAGAAGAGAATGGGATCGGAGCAGGTCTGGGATCAAGCAGAGAAGGCCCTTCGCGATGGGCTCAATGAGCTCGAATTGCCTTTCACGGTCAACGCTGGAGATGGGGCATTTTACGGGCCCAAATTGGACATCATGTTTGTGGACGCGATCAAACGTCCCTGGCAGTTAGGTACCCTGCAATGCGATTTTAACATGCCTGAGGCTTTCAACCTAAAGTTCACGGGAGATGACAACAGCGAGCACCGGCCCGTGATGCTTCATCGAGCCATTTTAGGATCCCTGGAGCGTTTTATTGGCGTTTACCTAGAGTATATTGGGGGACATCTCCCGCTGTGGTTAGCTCCGGTTCAGGTGTCAATTCTCAATGTTACTGAGCGTCAAACTGATTATTGCCAGCAGTTGTTTGCGAGCCTTCGTGCAGCTGGTATTCGAGTTCATTTAGATGCTCGTGGCGAGAAGCTGGGATTTAAGATCCGTGAGGCCCAAATGCAGAAGGTTCCCTACATGTTGATCATTGGGGATAAAGAAGTCGAGGCTGCAGGGGTGAGTGTGCGGTTGAAAACTGGTGAGAATAAGAGCGACGTCCCCGCTAAGGAATTTGAAGCATTGGTTTTAAATGAAATAAAAGAACGTCTCGTGACCAGTCCCTGGCTAGCGGAGGGTCCCTCCCATCTAGCTGATAGGGCAAAGAGTACAATTTAACCAGGAGGAATCCTATTCAGCCGCTTAAGACAGGAACTCGCACAGGAAATCGAACTGGAAAATCAGAGAAAAAGGGCGATGGTTACCGAGTTAATCGTGAGATCTCAGCCCCACAGGTGAGGGTAATCGATGAGGATGGGACGATGGTTGGAGTGATGTCTGTCTCGGAAGCCCTCAGAATGGCCGAAGATCGCCAGCTGGATTTGATCGAAATAGCTCCAACGGCGAAACCTCCCACGTGTAAAATTATCGATTATGGTAAATGGAAATACGAATCCAAGAAGAAAGAGAAAAATGCAAAGAAGAACCAGACGGTCATTACGATCAAGGAGATTCAGGTTCGTCCGAGGACGGATCAGCACGATCTTGAGGTTAAATTGCGCCATGCCCGGCGTTTTTTGTTGGACGGGGACAAGGTGAAAGTGAACCTGCGGTTTCAGGGGCGGGAGATGGCACACCAGGAGCAGGGGTTCAAGCTACTGGAAAAAATTTCTTTGGGATTAATTGATATCGCTATTCAAGAGTCGCCCCCAAAAAGGGAAGGAAGGCAGATGTTTGTGCTCCTTTCTCCAGATATCCTTAAAATAAAGGAATATAGAAAGCTTCATCCGGAGCAAAAGAAGGAAGATGACGCCTCGAACAGGGAATCCGACGAAGAGGCGGCCGAGGAACAGGGGCTTTGACTGAGCTCCGTTTTGAGTAAAGACGTGAGGGGGCGCAAATCTACTTGCCCCCTAGGTCCCGAGCATAGTACAAGTAGCCCCTCGATTTAATTCGATAAGCTGAAATCGGCTCTAAGAAGTGAAAGATCAATCCTGGTTTTTCCGCCTTTTCAGACAGGAGATAGTGTGAAGCTAAAGACTCATAGCGGAGCGAAGAAGCGTTTCCGCGCCAAGCCAAGCGGAAAAATAAAGCACAAGCAACCAAATCTGCGTCACATTTTGACAAAAAAGAGTTCTAAGCGAAAACGTCATTTGGGACAGATGGTATATGTTTGTTCGTCCAATGAATATCAACTCCAGCGGCAGCTGGTTCTCTGAGGGAGGTAGATCATGCGCGTAAAAGGTGGATTTACATCCCGTCGTCGGCATAAAAAGGTTCTTAAACGAGCCAAAGGGTATCGCAATGCAAATGGGACCTGTTTCACTCATGCAGTGGAAAAAAATGACAGAGCGATGGCCTATTCCTATCGCGATCGTAAGGTTCGCAAGCGAGAAATGCGAAAGCTTTGGACGATTCGTATCAATGCAGCGGCAAGACTGAATGGGACGACTTACTCTCGATTGATGGGTGCATTGGTAAAATCAAAAATTGAGCTCGATAGGAAATCTTTGGCAGATCTGGCGGTTCACGATGCGTCAGCATTTGGCAAGCTAGTTCATCAAATAATGGGCACTCCGTAAGGAGTGTTCGGATTTTTTCCCGTAATAATGAGAAATCGTGGGAAAGCGGAGTATTGTGGACACGGGGGATAAAGAGTCCAAGGCAGACTCCTCTCAGAGTTTTTCCCACGCATTCGAGAACCGCAAGCGGGATCACATACGACTTTCTCTTGAAGAGCGATGTGAGGCCTTTGGTCTTTCCGGTCTTGATCGAATCTCCCTTCAGCATGAGGCTTTGCCTGAGTTAGATTTTTCAGACATTCGAATTGGAACCCTCTCTCTTGGGCAAGATTTGCGCACTCCCTTTTTGGTGAGTTCGATGACTGCTGGGCATGCGGAAGGTGTTGATCTCAATCGTCGATTGGCTCGAGCTTGCGCTGAGAGGGGCTGGATGATGGGAGTGGGATCTCAGCGTCGCCAGTTGGTTGATCGCGAAATGGATGTTGAATGGAGGATGGTTAGGGAGGGTGCCTCCGGGGTTGTGCTTTTGGGCAATTTGGGTTTGTCCCAGCTCATTCGAAGTTCTCATTCTTTGGTGGAGCGGCTGGTGGAGTCCCTTGAGGCCAGTGCTATGATTATTCACACAAATCCCCTCCAGGAATGCCTACAGCCAGAGGGAACTCCACAGTTCAAGGGAGGGCTAAAGGCTTTAAAGGAACTGTGTCGGCACCTTTCAGTTCCCGTCGTGCTGAAGGAAACCGGTTGTGGTTTTTCTAAGTCAACTTTGTTGCGTTTGATGGAAACGGGCATTGCAGCTGTCGATTTAAGTGGATTGGGTGGGACTCATTGGGGTCGAATTGAAGGGGGGCGCTCTGTTGAGGGTTCTGTTAGACATTATGCGGCACGGGCCTTTTGGAATTGGGGCATCAGTACAGTAGAATCAATGCGATCGGTTCAGGAATTAGATCTTGGATTTGAGGTGTGGGCTTCTGGTGGAGTGAGGTCGGGATTGGACGCAGCAAAACTCCTGGCGATGGGAGCAGGTATTGTCGGGTCGGCACAACCACTTTTGGCGGCCGCAATCGAAGGAGAAGGTCAGCTGAGAGAAAAAATGGAGTGCTTTGAATTTGAATTGAAAACAGCCATGTTTTGCACCGGTTGCGCAGACATCAGTGAACTAAAGAGCAAAGGAATATGGGAATGGGTTCAGGCTTAGAAAAGAAAGATATACAGGGTTTATTTGGTGGTTTTTCCAAACTCTCGCGTGAGGAGCGCTACCAGCGCCTGATAAAAATGGGAGCTCTCAGCCCAGAAGATGTGAGATTTCTGAAGGCGGGAGGATTGCAGGGGACCGAATTAGCTGAAAAGCTGATTGAGAATGTGATCGGCTATTTTCAGCTGCCGATGGGAGTCGTTTCTAATCTGGTGATTGATGGAAAACCGCGAATGGTTCCAATGGCCGTAGAAGAAACCTCCATTATCGCAGCGGCCTCAAAGACGGCAAAGTGGATTCGTGAAAAGGGATCAATAAAAACAGAAATTATCGGGAAGAACATCATTGGGCAAATTCAGATTGCTCGCGTGAAATCTCCAGAATCCTTCACTTCTCGGGTAATGGAACGAAAAGAGTCCTTGATCGCAGCGGCCAATGCGGATGTGGCTTTTGGTTTGGTTCGTCGTGGTGGCGGTGTTCGTGACATTGAAGTTCGGTTTCTAGATCGTGGTGACGGAGATCAAATGGCCGTCCTACATGTCCTGGCTGATCCTTGTGAGGCAATGGGCGCCAACATCATGAATCAAGTTTGTGAGTATCTAAAGGGACCCATAGAAATTTTAACGGGCGAAACTGTGACCATGTGTATTCTGTCCAATTTGGTGGACACTCGACTGACTCGAGCAGAAATAAGAGTTAAGAGCCATGACCACGAAGCAATGGACCGTATCGAAGAAGCTTCCTTGTTTGCACAGCGTGATCCTTATCGAGCAGCAACGAATAACAAAGGTGTGCTCAATGGGATTGATCCCATATTGATCGCAACGGGAAATGATTGGCGAGCTGTTGAGGCAGGAGTTCACTCCTACGCCTCGCGTGGCGGTCAATACAGCTCGATTACCACTTGGAAAAGAGAGGAAGACACCTTGGTTGGGGTCCTTTCTGCGCCGATTATTTTGGGAGTTGTTGGAGGGGTCACAAATCTTCATCCGACGGCTCAGATGGCCATACGCATGCTTGAGATTGAATCATCTGAAGATCTTTCGAGGATTTGTGGCGCGGTGGGATTGGTTCAGAATCTTGGAGCACTGAGAGCCTTGACGACAGTTGGAATAGTCGAGGGCCATATGAAGTTACATATTAAAAACTTGACCTTGGCGGCAGGAGCTCAAGAAAAGGAGATTCCGATGCTTCAATTGCGCCTGGAAGAAATTTTGGAAATGACAAAACGGATTAGCTTGGGTCATGCCGTTGAGGCCTTGAGGGAGCTTCGAAGTAAGATTCAGCCGGTCACTTTTTCGCCTCATGAGCCAGTTTAGGGAGAACAATGAAGGTTCAGATCTCTCTTCCTGGCAAAACCTTTCTTCTCGGTGAATATTCCGTTCTGACCGGAGGGGCTGCCTTGCTCGCAGCAACTGGTCCACGCTTCTGCCTTGAAATAGACATGAAGGGAGCAGGATCTTGCGAAGGGATTCATCCTCATAGCCCGGCAGGAAAGTGGGTGCGTTTTCATAGTTCCCTATTTCAGAGAGCCCAAATGAAATTCTTCGACCCCCACGAAGGAAAGGGAGGCTTAGGGGCCTCAAGCGCACAATTTATTGGTGTTTATGTTTGGTCGCAGTTGGGCGATGTTTCACCATCAGAATGGGCTCAAAAATTATCACCCCAAAATGCTCTGCAAGCCTATCGCTCAGTTGCTTTTTCAGGAGAGGGAGTGGCTCCGAGTGGCAGTGATGTCATGGCTCAATGGATCGGAGGCATCAGTCAATTTCGTTCTCAACCTTTTCAGTTGCAGAATGAAGAATGGCCTTTCGCTGACCTCGCATTTTCTTTGTGGAGAACTTCACTCAAGGTTTCGACCCATCATCACTTAGCTCAGATTTCAATTCCAACTTATTCAGATTTGAGCTCTTCTGTGGACGCGGGATTGAGTTCCTTTCAATCTCGCAATGAGGCAGGATTTATCGCTGCTGTCAGAGAATTTGGATTCAAGTTAGAGGCGAAAGGCCTCATTCACTCCGAAGTTCAGCCTCTCCTTGCTCAGTTGCGGCAGCATGAGGTTGTACTGGCAGCAAAAGGCTGCGGAGCCATGGGCGCTGATATTATTGTGCTTTTTCACAGGCCGTCTGAAAAAAACAGAATCTTCGAATTGGCATCAGGACTTGGTCTTTGTTTTGAGGCGGAAGTCGAAGATCTAGGGCAGGGATTGAAAATCGAATTTGATCTGGCGGAGTCTCCAAAATCCGTGTTAGGAGAGAGAGCAGTGAGTCTCCCTTTTGTTCATTTTGAGGCCGGGAATTAATGAAAATACAGGTGCGAGCGACGGCTCCCTCGAATATTGCTTTAATCAAATACATGGGTAAAGTTTCTTCACAGCAAAATCAGCCAGTGAATTCCTCCCTATCATATACGCTAGAACATTTGCGGACAGCCGTGGTGATCGAGAAAGTCTCGGAGGGATTCGATCAATGGGATTCCTTAGCTGATCCTGAATTTCCGTTTCAGGTGGAACTCTCTGAGGCAGGCAGGCAGAGATTCTTAAGTCACTTTAAACACCTCAAGGAGGTCTGGGGAATCCCAGGATTTTTCCGGGTTTGCAGTGCCAATAATTTTCCTTCTGATTGTGGACTCGCAAGCTCTGCTTCCAGCTTTGCAGCCTTGACTCTCGCAACGGCTGAGCTTGCAGAGAGCACAGGGGATTTAGCGACAGGCGAGAGAGGGAAATCCATTGACCTTCAAACATTGTCCCAGCTAAGTCGAAAGGGGAGTGGATCCTCTTGTCGATCATTTTTTTCTCCTTGGGCTGTTTGGACACAAGAAGGAGCGCGTCCACTTGATTTGCCCTATCGATCATTGATTCACCAGGCCGTCGTTGTGGAGAGCGGAAAAAAATCAGTCTCAAGCAGCGAGGCTCATCAGCGAGTGGTGACGAGTGATTTGTTTTTGGGTCGGAGTGAGAGAGCAGAGAGAAGGACAGATCTTCTCTTAAAGGCCATGCAATTGCAAAATTGGACTCAGTGTTTTGAAATTTGTTGGGCAGAATTTTGGGACATGCACTGTCTTTTTGAAACGAGCAAACCCAGTTTTGGATACATGAAGCCGGAGTCTTTGGCCGTTTTAGAGATCATCAGAAACGAGTGGGAAAAAAGCAAGGACGGACCTTTGGTGACAATGGATGCCGGTGCAAACGTGCATCTGCTTTATCGTCCAGAGCAGAAGGAGCTCGCTTCACAACTGAGAGGGAGCTTGGGGGGTGTGGGGAGGGTTTTTGGCTCATGACTCTGACCGCGCACACTTCAAGTCAAAATCGGTCTTATGGAAAGTGGATTCTTGCGGGAGAACATGCCGTGTTGCGAGGATATCCTGCACTCGTTTTTCCGATTGAAAGCCGGTATATTGATCTTGCTCTGTCTTATTTAAATGAGCCCGTGAAAGTTCAGTTTCAGGGTCCTCACTCTGAGGAGATTTCCTTGTTGTTTTGGGGGCTGGTCGAGAGAGCTTTGGAAAAGCTTGGAAAAAAGAGAGACCAGTTAAAGGGAACTTTGGTGATTGACTGTCAGGTCCCGTTGGGGGCTGGGCTCGGTGCCTCTGCCACTTTGTGTGTGACAGTGAGTCGTTGGCTCATGGCTTTGGAATGGCTCAAGTTTGACCAGATCTATGAATTTTCCCGAGAACTTGAAAATCTTTTTCACGGCGAGAGCAGCGGGGTCGATATTGCGGTGGCAATGGAACATCGGGGAATTAGATTCGTTCGCGGGGGGGAGAGAACGACTTTGGTGCTCAATTGGAAGCCTCAGTGGTATCTCTCCTATTGTGGACAACGTGGAGTGACTTCGGATTGCGTGAATAAGATCAAAGCATTGAGCCAATCTGATCCCTCTCTGGGCCTGGGGTTGGATCGTCAGATGGGGCAGGCAGTTGAGATGGCACAGAGTGCTCTGCAATATGAAGAAGCTCGTGGCATCTCCGAACTTGGAAGAGCAATTGATCTTGCTTGTGACTGTTTTATGAAGTGGGGACTTTGCGAAGGAGAGCTCAGTCATCATTTGCAATGGATTCGTGGTCAAGGGGCCTTGGCTGCCAAGCCAACCGGGTCTGGAGGCGGGGGCTACGTGTTGAGCCTTTGGCAAGAAGAGCCACCCCCTTTAGTTCGAGATCATTTGTTTCACGCCTAAAGAGGGGAGGGGGGATTTGGACACATCCATTGATCAAAGTACATCCAAGGATACAGACGCCCCTATTGAAGTGCCCCAACCTCAGGTCTTCAGAGAAGGTGGAAATAAAACACTGATTATGCTGGGTCGCGATGGACAGGGTCGAGCCTTTTCAGCAGAAGAACTATTGGCTAAGAAACTCAACAGTTGGCAAGGCTGGTATTGCGCGGCCGGTATTGAAAATATCTATATTTCTCATGACGGTTGTGTCTTTTCAGCTGTCTGTCGTGAGGGCGGATATTTTGGCAACGTCTTTGATTACTTTCTTTATGTTCCCGAGAATTTTATCAAATGTCCAAAAAAATGGTGCATGTGCGGAACGGACATGGCTCTTAGAAAATTTAAGAGCCAGGACGATATTCACTGGGCTTACACAGATCCTCAATCAGAGGCTGCAGATAATTTTCAAGACTTTGTTGCTTCCCAGCCCCTTCTTCAAAGTCGTGTTTTACCAAAGCAAATCACCTGGGAGCTCGGTCGCCGATGTAATTTTTCTTGTCGTTACTGTCCACCGACTGCAAGCAACAATTATGAGTCTCATCGCAGTTGGGGCAGTCTCAAGCATGCTGTTGATAACATCTTTAAGGCCTTTGTGAAGGAAAGGCCCGGGAAGTTTCATTTTAGCGGAGGTGAGCCAACATTTAATCCTTCATTTATGGATCTCTGTAAGTACATTAGGGAGCGAAGACCCATTTCGCAGCCGGACCGTTTTCACTATTGTCATGTGACGACGAATGGCAGTCGGCAGCCACAATATTACGAAGAACTCATTGAATACTGCCAGATTTCGGTGAGCGTTCATTTTGAGTTTTACAATGAAGAAAAGTTGCTCGAGACAATCGCTGCGGTTGTCGCGAGAAAAGCAAGTGATGCATCATTGATTTGGCAATGGTTTGGCGTTCGAATTATGGTTCCCCCGGGTACAGCAGAAAAAGCTCAGCATCTCATGGAGAAAATATACGCAATCCCGAATTTCAGAGAACAATCACAACTGAATCTTTCTCCAATTTATAAATTCAAAGAACCGGAGGGTTGGGATGAGTCTCTTGCTGACTACCATCCCGAGGAACTTTCTTTTATTGGGAGCCACGGATGAACAAAGAGAATTCATCAAATTGTTATTTAAATACAGCGATTGACGGTTTATTTGGGGCCAAGGGAGAAGAGCCTGATCGTAAAAAGAGTTTCGCAAGAATCTTAAGATTCTTTTGTGACTGTGCCGAAATTGAGGGGCTCCGATTGAGTCCGTATCATTCGGAGGAACTCTCCTATTTTTCAAAGCTCTCATCGGCGAACCAGCAGGCCGTCTATGAGGATCTGAGACAATACTATCAGAGTTGTCTGGAATCCGTTCGGATTCACGGTTCACTTAAAGATAACAGAGGACAGTTCCGCCTGGCGTTGAAGAAGCTGAATATTCAAGTGGACGACGGGGTTTTTTCTGATTTGAATATTGAAGATGTCATTGAAATTTACACGCTTGAATCTATCCAAATTTTTCGGACGTTTAATTTCTTTTACTTGGTCACTTATACTTTAGAGGAGATTTTTTGCAGGCCATGGTTTGAACTCTACAAGCGAGATGTTTTTACGAATGAGGCCAATCACAAGGCAGTCAAATATGTGCTGTCGGGACAGACACGATCTCCCTTTTATCCAAACATTCCCACACATGATGTTTATGAAAAAAAAGAGGGAGGTCATAGTCTGACTAAAATCAAACATCGTTTTATGGCACCTGCTTACAACTTTCATGAAGAGCTGGTTGGTTTCATCAACGTTTTCCATGTTGTTGGTCAATGCCAGAGAGTCCTTTAAACTTTAAATCGCTGTTGCTATCTCATTTTTCATGTCTTGATTATTGAATCTGGAATTCCAGAGAAAATCTATCGTCTGTTTGATATCTTTGATCGGGGATTCGCAGGCGTTTTCCTTTGTCAGGCACACGATGTCGACTTCAACATTGTGCTGTGAATGTCCTTTCACAATAGGCCGCGCTCCAAATCTATAACAGATGTCCTGGACTTTCTTCGAATTGTTCGTGTACGCGATGAAAGCGTCGAGTTCCAACTCGATGAGTCTTTTAACGGAGAGTCCAATTAGAACTTCTCCAAAAGATATTTGACTCAGCGACTTTCGAAATCTTGGATCTACGGCTGTTTGATTTGATATCAATACCTGACGTACGTTTAATCGCTCAATGTTTTCGATACTTCCGGGTGGATAGGCCTTGAAGTACCTCAAATCCCGATGAACTGGATTTTTTAGATCGAGAAACGAGTGCATGGTGATTCCCACACATTCGTCCTGATGAAACACCACAAAAGCCTCGTCTTGTCGGAAAAAATCATCTGAATATATTGTACTTTTTCCCTCTAATTCATGAAAGGTATCAGTCCAGACGCGTTTCCATAGTGAATAGGATTTTTTGTAGGTTTCGAGATCTCCCTTGAGAGGTGTCTGTCGGGGTTGAATGATTTTGAAGCTCAGATTTCTGATATCAAAATTTGAGTGAGACAGCATATCAGGCAACTCCCCGAGCTTCTTCCTTCATGATGGCATGAAGGAAGTTGCCGTACCTTTCAAATGATTTCAGCATCGTGTCGGCGAGCCGGTCATAGGTATTGCTCTCTAAGTGATTGAGACACTTCCATCCTGACTCTGTGTGTGCAATATCAACGGCCGCATGAAGAGTGAGAAAGCTAGCTGGGACATTCGCCACATGTTTCTTTGTGTAGGGCTTTCGGTGATGATCGAGAACGCGTTTTGCCATGTATCCGCAGTATCTGGCTGAGATGTGCTCTAAGGCAAAAGCATAGCCAAAGAGGGACTCGACAATTTGATCTCCGGCGTCGTCTATGGATTGATAGAGAGCCAATGACTCGGGCATCATCTTTTCTGACAGAGGATCTCTACCCAAAAAGGCAGCATCTCTTTCTGCAAATTTTTCGTGTCCAAATTCTTCTTCGCGATGGTGGAGGAGAATCTCTTTGAGGGGTCCTTTGGCAAATGCAGCCGTCTTTTCCAAAAGTGGAACCGTATGGCGAACGAATTTTGAAGTTTGCACACACCAGGTTCCGTAGTGGGAGTCTGATTCCCAGGGGAAATTCTCGATGCTTGGCTTTATCCGGATGAGCTGCTCTTCTATTATTTTTTTGATTGATTCCTTGATTTGCATTTTTTAAAACCCCCTGAAATTGAAAACCAGTGTTCAGGAGGTGTTTCGGGATAGCGTCTTCAAAACTAAACAAAAATTGTCCATTTTTTTGATGTGATTTGATTTAATTTAATTTGATTGAGGCAAGAGGTCAGTATGCTGACTTCGATCAATGATGTGGGTGATATTTGGCCGGTTCCGCTTGGCGGTCCGTACCAGCCTTTGGCTCAGACCAGCAATAGGCTCAGAGCGCATATTTTTGGTTTATTTTCGAATTCGTCCTCGTATGCGCCTTCTTCTTATCTCTTGTGCTTTATATTATTTATAAGTGTCTCTATAAAATAAACCTTAGCTTTAACAATCGTTGAAGTCTCTTTTGTTCCAAGCTAATAAAGTGACTCGAGAGCTTTTTCGAGTCCAAATTAGAAATTAAAGGTTATGAAATTTTTGTTGCAAGAGTGGGTCTACGGAAGATGCGATGATCATCTCGTCACTCAGAAAATAGGAGTCAACATGAAAAGAATGGAACACTTGTTCAGTATCGGAAATGAGGGAACTACGGGACCTAAGATGATTTCTTTGTTTTTTTTGGCGGTATTTTTGCCCGGCCAGGCTTTCGCAAACTGGTTTGGTGGGCCATACGTTGAGCCAGGGTTTGCGGGTTATTGCATCCATAAGCCAACTATAGGGGGAATGCTTGGTTACACGGGAGGCTATACGAAGGTACTTAAGGGAGAGAAATTTGGATTTACCCCTAAGAATATTGAATGTGTTATTGTCAATGTTCAAAACAAGAACTTAACAGAGACCTTTGAGGTCGTGACTGATGAAGATTCCGTGATGAAGGTTCGAATTCATCTGACTTTGAGGATTAAGGATGATGAGCAGTCAATTAGGACCGTGGTTGAAAAATATGGAGCTGGTCAATTTGACAGTGAAGATCCTGGAAAAAACCGTGATCTGGGTCCGAATCCTCCCTGGTATGAGAATAATGTTCGTGAGCCCTTTCGAACAGCTGTAAGAAAGGCGATTGAAAGTATTCCCGCAGGGGAGCTCGTGAAGGCTCGCTTAAGGCTGTAAGAACAGGTTCGAGAGGCCACAGTTAGCTTACTCGCCGATACACCAATTCAGTTGATTTCACTCGTTGCTGGAAATGTTGAGTATCCAGATTCTGTTAAAAAGGAAATTGAAGAAAAAATGAAACGGCCTCAGATGCTAGAGAGCGCAAGGGCTGATGTTGAGATCGCAAAACAACGGGCACTCTCCAAAAAAGAAGAAGCGGCCGGCGAAGCGGAAGCAATTCGCCAAAGAGCTCAGGGTGAAGCAGATGCCATGAAGAGCATCAGGGCCCAACTGACCGCTGACTATATTGCATATCTTCAAGCAGAAGCTCAAAGGATTGCAGCAAGTCAGCCGGGCGGAAAAGTGTTCTTTTTTCAAGCTCCCAGTGCGGCGGAGGCGGCTGCTAATTCTGGAGCGCCAGGTCTCGTCTATGATCTGTCAAAAGACGTAAACTCAGAAGGTGGCCGCAATGAGTGCCGCCAGGGCGACGGCCAAGCTCACTGCAAAGAGGGATCCTTGCGAAAGCCGTAGTCAGATAGTTATAGTTGTTTTATTTTTATTGTTTTGCCCCCCCCCAACGAAAAGGTCTAGTGACATCGACACGTTGGGGGCAATTTTATTGAACCAAATAAGCTTTAAATTTTGAACCTTTGATTTTTGTCGTTCTCAATTTGTTTAAAGCCCTCTCTGTCATATCAGGTGTGATCGCAACATAGCTGAAGCGATCTTGAATCTGAATTTTTCCGATATGGGAAGCCGATAGGGGATGGGGCTCTGCTGTGAGCGCACCTAGAATATCTCCAGGCCTGAGCTTGTCTGAACGCCCTCCAGAAACCTGAAGCGTCTTCATGAGAGTTTTTTCAAATTCAGGCCCGAGTGCCAAGTCATTGGTTGGTTTCAGTATTTTTTGAATCATGGCCACTCCGGTGGCTTTTTCAATTTCTAGGACCTTCTCAGTTTCATAGGCTGTCGAGATAGACACAGCAACACCTTTGCGTCCTGCTCTCACAGTCCTGCCGATGCGGTGAACATAGGTCTCAGGACTGGATGGCAAATCCAGGTTGATCACCAGTTCGAGGGAATCGATGTCGAGTCCTCTGGCTGCGACATCCGTGGCGACCAAGATTCGTACGCTCCCATTTCGAAAGAGTGACATAGCGCGATCTCTTTCCTTCTGCTCCAGATTTCCATGCAGAACTTCCGTTCTGACTTTGGACTTTTCGAGAATTTTTCCAATCTCATCTACCGTCGATTTTGTGCGACAAAAAATCAAAGTGCACATGGAGGGATGATTTTTTAAAATCTTCATTAAAGTTTCGATCTTTTGTGTATTTTCAGCTTCGTAAACATACTGCTCAATCATTGGTGAGGTCTGTGGCAGGTCACAAATCGTAATTCTTTCAGGAGCGTTTTGGTATTTCTGGCTTAAGCTTTCCAATCTTTCTGGAAATGTGGCTGAAAAGAAGAGAGTCTGTCGGCGCTTCGGCAGTTCTTTCAGAATTGCATTCATTTCGTCCGCGAAGCCCTCTTCGAGCATACGATCTGCCTCATCTAAAACAAAAATCCGCAGGTTTTCCAGGTCCAGGTGGCCACTTCTGAGATGTTCCAGGCTGCGTCCCGGTGTTCCCACGATAAGCTGAACTCCCTTTTGAAGAGCTTGAGTTTGGGGTGGGTAAGGCTGTCCACCAACCAAGCCGAGGGTTTTCAGTCCCTGGAATGATTTTGAAAATCTTCGGCATTCGTGTAGCACCTGATCGCTCAATTCGCGAGTCGGACAGAGAATCAAAGCTTGGACTGCCATGATAGACATGTCAATTTTTTGAAGAATAGGAATGATAAAGGCCGCGGTTTTACCGCTGCCGGTCTGAGACTGCCCGATTAAATCTTTACCTGCGAGCAAAGTGGGTATGCTCGCTGCTTGGATGGGCGTCATTTCATTAAATCCAGCATCCCGGATGGCACGCAAGAGTTTTTGAGATATGGCAAGAGAACTAAAATTATTTGTCATCAGGCACCCTAAGTCGCTTTTTCTACTTTTGGTATATATTTTGCGCTACGGGCATGGCTAATTGGCTCCGCTGATCGGAAAGGTCACTCTAGGCCCATATCGGCGAACTCGGCAGTGGTCATTTTAGACATATCGGGCGAATCGACAGGAGTTCCCATTGGCTTACCCGGTCGTGCCCAAAGATCTTGACCTGCTTTTACGTTGCGCTCTCCATCCTTAGAGTGGTCTCCGAGCCCTCGCACATTGACCGCACCTTCGCACACACAAACATAGGTGCCTTTTTCGTTACTTTCCTCGACCAAAAATTTTGTTCCGCGCACGCCTACGACAGCAGACTTGGTTTTTATCTGAATATTCTCTGCCTTTTTTCCTTTTACAAGATAGGCAAATACTTGTCCGATGGCGATATCAATTTGACTGGCATTTTTTGTTCCTAGGGCAGCCAGGTTCACCTTTGTATTTTTCTTTAACCGAAGGCGATGCCCTTCGGGATATGTGAGATCGACAAATGACTCAACACTGCTGCCGACCTCGATCACTCCTCCAAGAGGTAAGATTTGCCCTACTTTGACTTCCTTTTGATTGTAACGAACCTCGCCAGCTTTCTTAACAACCGTTAAACCTTCACCAGCGAAGGAAAATATACATAAGAAAAGTACCACAACTGCAAAACCGATTTTTTTCATAAATCCCCCTGTTAAAGACTCAAAGCATGAATGTAAAATGTCAAGTAGAGCCAATTAATCCCTAAAAAAAGCATCTGCCATCGATTGGTGCCACATCTCACGATCGGCATATTTCAAATCAGTGGCACGGGACGACTGCAGGTCATTAAACAGGACTGGCTCTTGTGTGTATCGCTTGATGATAGGGGGGCATAATTCCAGAAGCTTGAATGTGAAATAGTTCCGCCAAAAGGAAAACAAGGCTTGGAGACACTTGGCCTTAGGATTGCACGTGAGGTTGCGATATGAATAGGATATTCCGAATAGTTCTTGCTGGGAATCCGTTGGCCTTTGGCCCTTTCTTGCTTTCTGGCTCATTTGCGTATGCTTCCATCCTCACTGAACTGAGTCTTCTTTTGGAACATGGTCAGTCAGGAACAGCCTGTGCCCGGGCTTTGCTTGAAGACTCGAGTGGCTTGGGAGGGTCGAGTGAAGAGCGAGGGGGTCATGGGGAAAGAAGCAGTTCTCGTCATGTGGAACGGAATGCAGACGATATTGTCCGTGAAATAAAATTGATTCTAAATTCCGGCCTACGTTATGAGGATATCTCTACAGCACCCGTAGAGCCAGTTGCCTGGTTGAGATCAAGGGGAAAAAAGGTGGGACCCGCTAAGGATCAGGAACTAGATGGATTGTTGGCGCTTGCGCTCAAGGATCCCGGATTGGTTGCAACCCTTAAAGATAGCCCGTCTGGTAGAGCAGACGGGCACTCCTTGATCCACGTCATACACCAACTTCTGGCCGAAAAACCAGATGAATTTGGCCTCGTGGCAGCAGCTGTTTATGAAAAAAATCCGGCGAAGTTTGCTGCTCTCCTTAAGATATTGAGTCTTGAGGGAGAGGGTGATTTTGCGATCCGCACTTATCTTCATGAACTCGGTTTTAGCTTCGGATTCAGGCATGAGCGACCACCTTTCTTCCAATCTAAACAGGAGGTGTTGAAACAGTTTGGAAAACTCGATGGTGAGTATTGGGACGTAGGCAGCGGAATTGGAACGGCCGACAGATTATTTATCGATCTGCTCCCTGAAAATCATTATGTCTTCTTTGATATTTCACCTCTCATCGTAGGATATCTGAACGGAGTGATTGCAAGACATGGTTTTAATGCCGAAGCGATTCAGGCCGATGCCCGTTCGTTGTCACGGTCTGGTGATCGAACGGTGTCCGTGGTGCGAATGAAAAATGTTTGGGGATATGTTCGAGGTGCAGGTAAGTATTTGATTCAAGCAACCGATTTGATTCAGCCTGGCGGGCACCTGATCATGCAGGACACGACGTTCTGGCCACGCAATCTTCTGCGCCTTCTCACTGTCAGCAGGGAACCAACTTTAACTCTTCTTCAGCAGGAATGAACACTCTCCTATGACATGGATGAAAAGGACGGTCGGGGAATGTACACAATTGTGCTGACAAAGCCAGTTGAGGGTGTAGCGAGACGTATTTCAGAGAACGCGTCTTTAAAGCTGTGGGAAGAAATGCTTGCAAAAGCGCCCAGTGCTATTGTCGAAAAATTACCGGCGCCGACTCAAAAAGAGTGACCATGATGAAGGGCTTCAAGTTCCTTTGAAATTAGCAATCAAGGTTTAGAGTCTTTTTTTGGTATTGGCCTTCCCTAATATCGGTTATCGTCGGCTATGGGATGACTGGCAAGTATCTATTTCTTCTGAAGAACAGTGTGAAAGACGTAGGGGCCCGCAAAAAGAATGCCCAAACCCAAATGGCAAGAGCTCAAGCCAAGAATGGCAGTTTGATTTCCCGCATAGAGGAGGCCAAATCCAGAAAGGACGAGAATTAAAAAAGATCCCAGCAGAAATCCGCCGCTCAAGCGAGCCTTATGTTTTCTCCACCAATAGCGCATATGAATGCTCCATAGGGCTCCGAGTATGGCAATAGAGATAAGGCCAAAAAGTGTGTGGATGGCAATGACCCATGGGTGAGTATCCGAATTCAGCTTCCAGGCGATATCCAAATCAAAGCGGGTGAAGAGAGTCGTTGGCGCTATGAAGATGCCACTCGCGAGGAGCACAAAAATGCAGGCATGTATCAATCTGTTCGAAAACCACTTTGGATATCCCTTCATCCAACCCCTCTTTCTGGATCCTGAATCAAATGTCCTCCGAGTCTCGAAACTGCGAACTCGCGATCTCTCTGAGAGCTGACCCCGGCAACTTTGGTTAGGGCATCCGCTAGCCAGGCGCTAGGAGCGATCACACTCCATATACCATTTTCAGCTGAATGGTCGCAAGCGGCGATAATTTTTCCGGGAAATAGGGATGAATCGCTGTCGGAGGTTTCAGAGGTGGCGAGTGCAGAATTTCGAAGGCCACCCAAAAGTGGAAGTTTGCTATCTGGACGACTTGAATTTCGTTGAAACACTGGCAAGGTTAGGTCGCCAAAAACGCGCAAGTCACCCCCTGCGTTGACCCAGCCTAAGCTTGCGCCATGAGTTCTTAATTCCTTTACGGCCAAGTCTACTGCGAAGCCCTTGGCAATGCCATCCAAGGTAATGACTATAGGGCGTCGAAGTCGAACCTTTTGTCCACGAATCTCGAGGTCGTCGGCTTGACCAATCATCAGTTTTTTTCCGTTTTCATGAATGGGCAAGGCACCCATTTTCTGTAATTGAGCACCAACTGTAAAATTAAAGAGTCCTCTGCTCTGCTCGGTTATTGCGCGGGCCAATCGCAACACGCATATGCTCAAGGGATGCGCGGTGACTTCCTCTCCTCGTGCGCTATTGAGCCGCGATAGATCACTTCGGGGGTCATGAAAGGAGAGATGCCTTTGAACGGTTTCTATACGATCAAATGCCCTTTCAAAAGCTACGTCGCAATGTTGAAAAGCTCGTGAGAGACCGATTTCGACGTAGGTTCCAAGTAGAGGGCGCATGCGGCGACGATACTTATCCACCGTTTTCATTCAATACTTTATGTAAGACCAGCAGTCGCTTCACTCCATCAAGGAGATTTCGGCAGGACAAAGTCGCACCGCTTATATTTGAAACATCAACGTCAAGCTTAAATGGGTTGTCGAGTGTCTTGCCATTGAATTGTTTGCGCCACTCGGGCTTTCGAACTTCACCGCCATGAGTTTCTCGATAGGACATTACTTCAATTCCCAAGACTTTTCTATCTGGTGAAATGGCCGCAGCAAAGGTAATGAACTCATGTTTGCCAATGACCTCATCAACAAAAAACCATCCGAGCACCTCGTTTTTCGAAAATGCCTGCCAAATTTTCGGATTTTTAGTTCGCTGACGGACTCCAGAGAGTTCTTTGATTTTGTCTATTTGTTCCTCAGTGAGCTCGATCGATTTTACTTCAAACCTGTCTGCACTTGGCAAAAGGATTTTCTGTGCTTCATTGACAGAAAGGTAGTCAGCTGCAAACGTCGAATTTGTGAGAGCCGCAACTGGAAGCAGCCAAAGCCCATATAATCTGCGAGCATCCATTTTACGCCTTTAACCAAGTTTATGCCATTAATCAGGCCCCATTTGGGTTGCATTCAAATTGGGTTCAAATAATTGAATTGGGTTCAAAAATTAAACCCAATTTTTAGCCGAGTCTCTTGTTCTGTCTTCTCAATCAAATGCAGATTCGCCTTTTTTTCTTGATCGGGATATTTTTCTCCGCCACCGTCAATTTGGGGGAACCAAGTGAGAGTGACCCACCAGATCTCGCTTCCATAGTGAAGGCTGGGGCCCGAAAAGAGCGAATAGCGTTCGCGCCCTATTTCAGTTTCGTACTCCACCTCATAAATGGCTTCTGCGCCGATATACCAATTGGGAACAAACCGATAACTCAGACCTGTTCCAAGTTTAGTTTCAATTTCCATCTCAGGTTCAGTTGGCCAATCGAATCCGATCGGAAGGTCTGCGACTTCGCTGCGATCTGCATGGGTGGCTTCCAATCCCAGATTTCCCACCCAAACGAACTGTCCTTCCAAAAAATATTTCTGCATCAAAAGAGTTGTTTCAAATGAGTAGGTTGTCTTGTTTTGTCCAGAGTGCGGATCTAGCCAGGTTTGATGAAAACCCCAAAGTAGGCTCAAGCCAAAATCGTCTTTAGCGGGACTCAAGAAATTGTACTTTGCCTCCAGTTCATACCCTGAGGGGCGGAGCCCGAAACTATTATCTTTTGGTAAATAGCCGTCAATGACCAGACCACTTGTGTTGAGTGACTGCATTTCCAATGCAAATTGAATATTAAATTTGTCTGTGACCCCATACTCGACTTCTGTGTAAGAATCTAAGGATTGGTAATGACCCCTGCCCTTGCCATTTCGTGATGTGATAAATTGGTAAAGGTCCCAGCTACCGGCGGGGACAGTTTCGGATCCTCGCACATAACCAAGCAAATGCTCATCTGCGAAGACAGCGGCCTGGAACGTCGCGCAATAACCAAAAATCAAGGCAAATCTAACAAATTGTTTCATCATGTTCGTCCCCTAATTTGATATGGTTGGGCCACATGCGGGCTCCCTCCATAATGGGCGATATAGCTCATTCATCCTTCGAAAAGCAATTTTTTGCTGTTTAATTTCAGTAATGACACACAATTGAGAATTCGAGTGTTGAACCTCATCGAAGATTGAATATTGAGGCACGTAATCTTAGCATAGGGCTGTCGCCAGTCGAAAATGCGGCACATCTTGGAGGCTTTCTTATGGGACATTTGCCAATCGTTAGGAGGATTCGTTCGCTTTCCTCAAAAAAGATTTCTCGAAGACGTTTGCTTCAGTGGTCTTTGCTTTCGGCTACGAGCATGTTTGTAGTCCCTCGCACTTGCGGGAGGGATCTTCGAGTGGGAATCATCGGATCAGGAGCAGCAGGATTGGCGGCAGCTTATTGGCTTAAAAAACACCGGGTTTCTTTTCAACTACTTGAAGCCTCCGGTCGATTCGGCGGGAGGATTTTTACTTTGGATTCATGGAATGATCAAATGCAATTTGTTGAGCTAGGAGGTGAACTCATCAACACGGGCGATCAAGAAACTCTCTGGCTTGCGCGAGAATTGGGGGAAGAGCAGAACCGCATGCTGAACTCAAATAAAGACTTTGAACCACAGGATTTGAGGATTCTTAAATTCAAGGACGAGGAATTAGATCCGAAACTTCACGCTTCTCTATTTAACCTTAATGGACAAGTTTATGCCGAACAGAAATTTCTCAAGGCTGTGTCTCAATTGGTCCCTCATTTAGCTAAAATGAACAAAAACATTTTTGGCAATTTTGATGGAGACTTTACTTACCTCACTGCAAGCAGATTTCCAGATGGGAGGAGGATGGATCAAACTTCTCTCTCGACATTGTTGAATTCTTGCAGATCATTCGCGGAGCCATGGTGTCTTGAAATTCTTCGATCCGCCTACGAGGCAGAATTTGGATTGTCTGCAGATGAGCAATCTTCTCTCAATTTTCTCCTGATGTTCGATACAGACTTGGCCGATGGATTTTCGCTCTACGGAGAAAGCGACGAGGCCTTTCGTATCGGCGGTGGCAACTCAGCTTTGACTCGGGCGACAGTGAACTCTTTGAATGATTACAATCAAAACAACCTGGATCATTACCTACAATTTGATCGTCAGCTGAGGTCGATCAACCGTAGTCGATCAAAATTTATTTGCCATTTCGAGAGGGGACGAAGCGAAGAATTCACTCATTTGATCGTCGCAGTGCCTATCACTCAACTGAGACGTATAGAAGGCTGGGATAAACTAGATATCTCAAAACCAAAAAGACAGCTTATTCGTGAACTGGGAATGGGGCAGAATTCAAAAACTATGCTTGGCTTCAAACAGCGCTTTTGGAGGCAAAATCCCATCTTCGAAGGGCGCGGTTCTCAGGGTGAGATGTATCTGTCAAAAGGAAGCAGCATTGTTTGGGAAACGAGTCGATTGCAATCGGGCCAGACCGGAATTCTCACACTCTACTCAACTGGAGAGACGGCCAAGCAAGCGGGAGCGTATCCGGATGAACCTCTGCAAATCATCAAAGATAATTTTAGTTCTCAAGCGGGAGCCTTTTTCTCGGGAGACAGAATTCATTTTAATTGGCCACGCTTTGGGTTAACAGAGGGCTCATTTTCTTGTTTGGGACTGGGGCAGTTTAGCGAATTCTGGGGATCTGGATCAGAACCTGAGTGTGAAGGTCGCCTCATTTTTGCTGGCGAACACACGTCAGTAAAATCTCAGGGATTTATCAATGGGGGAATTGAATCAGGATTGAGAGCTGCCCGCCAGATTCTAGAAAAAATCTAGACTTCCTCAAATGGGAGTTTAAATGAGACTTAAAATGGCAGACTTTGTTAATTGCCATCGAGAGAGAGGAGGAACTCTTTGGCTCGATTGCTTATTCTGGGTTCCCATTTGTGTATGATAGATTTGATCTCAAGTACGACTGATTTGTATAGGGGTCTGTTATAATCGCGAAATTCATTCATGAAAGCCATTGTGGTTTCTAAGTCGGCCGTTATGATCACACTGGCGAAAACATCAGACCATGGCATGGCCCAAGATATTTTCCGAGTCCGAATTTTTTTTTGGAATCCGTTCCATCTCGGTTCGAGGTCTATAATGTTAAGAAAATCTTCTGATTTTTGTTCTTCTATATTGGAATTTCCAGCGAGAAACTCTTCATAGTATCCTTCGGCGTCAATGACTAAAACTTGGTCTGAATTTGTTCGCATAACCTGGAACAAAATTTCATGTTCGGGGAGGTGGTCCAGATGGATTGTGCGAAAGCGATTCATAATTGTCGCGAGTTGACGAAGAGTTTGAATGCTTGGCGAAGTGAAGGGAATAAAATTACTGCCAATAATAAGGTCTGTGATCAAGTGAAATCTGGTTCCCTCTCGGGCTATGCCATGAAAAAGAGGGCCGACTCCAATTGCGCTGAGAAGCATAGCCCCTTTTGCTTCATTCATTCGTGCAGCTTCTTCGGTTGTTGTGATCAGGGTTTTGACAACCACAGGTCGTCGATTTTGAAGAAAACCCAACCTAACAAGCCCCTGTCCCGCCTCCTTTTTAGGTGTGGCAATAAGAATGGAAGTGATTGTCAATTCATTTATCTCAGGCAATGCCGATAGCGATCCGAACAGTGTTTGGGGATTCAGACTGATCGGTGGTCTTTGCTGAGAGGCGTAGGGAAACTGACTCTCATCGATTTTGTCTGTGAGCAAGACTTCTGTGATTTCAAAGAGGTCTGCGTGGATTTGACCATGGTTCCTCTTCTCATCAAAAGGAACAAGATTTTGGCGGTTTAGCCATGGAAGACAACTTCCCGGCCCCTGCAACAACAAAGAAGCAGAATTTGACTGTGGCATTGCCGATGCTTCGATCCGAATGATGAGAAAAATAAGAACAGTCAGCCCGCCGATATAAAATTTGCCTGGATCTTTGTTCCAACGCGACACATATTCTCCAACGTAAATGGATGTATTAAGAGTTTAGTGCCGATATGTTTAGCAGTTCTTGGGCCAAACGCCAGTGCTGCATTAATTTTCCTTCATCGGCGTATTTCTCATCGTTGTCGGGTTTTCAGGATTTCAATGCGAGGCCCCTTTAAGGAGCCCCCTTTTTTTTTGCGAACTAGTTTGATCGGTCGAATGAGTCATTGGCCTTTTGGTCCGATGAGCGCTTGTGCTCGAACCTTTTCAATTTGTTCAGCATTCAGTTGGAGGGCCACAGCGGCATTTCCTGGGGTCATAAGATTGCCCGGAATCTGTGTGTGATTAAGTCCAAGGGCATGAGCTATTTCGTGTGCAAAAATTGTATAGTGAAACTCACCGTCCTTATTTTGTTCGGCAAAAAATGATAGTTTTGCAATATAAAGACCTCCGGCAGGGATTGGCATCTTCCTGACAATTCCTGTTCTCCAAACGATTCTATCCGTTGGGTATGGAGGCACTATTTTTGCAAATTTTTGTTTGGTAGTGGTGTTGTCTTCCGGATCTACAATATCGAACATTGCTGCTGAGACTGATCTTTTTACGGTAGAAATGACATTAAATTCAATTTTGGCCTGTGCGAATATTTCATTCGCCTTCGAAACCAGTTCTGCAACTTCATCCTCATTGAGGGTGCTGCTGTAGTCAGGTTCCCCAGCGAAGTCATAGAGGTAAACTTCGAGTGGCAGAGAGATGACTTTCATTTCTGGTTGCGGATCTCCATCTTCGGAAATTTCCCCTGAAGTCTCGTCGGCGTTTGTCGGAGGCGTCGAATTTTGGTCATTTTTCGATGCGCAGCCAGAAAAGAGAAGAATTGAAGCGAAAATTACTTCGCCTCCAAACCGGATGGCTTTTGATATGTTCATGTCCTTTAGGTGCCAGTTGATTGAATTTTTCAGTTCCAAGTTAAGCTCCTTGTTAAAGTTTCTAAGACTAAGACGATTGGATTGTGATTTTGGTTCCATTAAAGTTTGAGTTAACAAAATAAATCCCATGGCCATGCGGACGTGAGGCAAGCCCCCTGAAATCAGGGAGGACGTCATGAAAAGTCCTGTTTTTAAATAGTTAGCGCTTTTTAAGACAGTTGCACGATGACGGGTCTCTGTTAGCAGGAGAAATGGAAGTGAAAAGGGGCACTAAGAGAATCTGTAATCGACTAAATTTAAGAGTTTTTAACAAGAATGCGCAATGCCTTTAAAATGTCTTGAATATTGGTCGCAATAGGGTCTAGGGTCTCAGTTATGTTGGATTCTATGCTTCAGTTTTGGCTCTTGTTTGGGGCCGTTTTAGTGTTTGCCGAGTTGGTCTTGCCAGGTCTCGTTTCTGTTTTTGTGGGACTGGGGGCCTTCAGTGTTGCGGCTTTGTTGCATCTGAATTGGATTGAAAGCGTCCCTGCTCAGCTGGCGGCCTGGTTTGTGAGTTCCACTATTTACATATTTACGATCCGTATTTTGGTTGTGCGTTTCTATCCCAGCGACACAGAAAAGCAAAATATCGACGAGGATCAGGCTATGATTGGCCGAACGGTCGACGTGGTGGAGTCCATTTCTTCAACTCGTCCGGGCCGCGTGAGCTTCGGAGAATCGACTTGGACTGCCAAATTGAATGGTGAAGAAGAAATTGGCGTGGGCGAGAAGGCCGTTATTGTCGGTCGTGACAATATTTCATGGATTGTAATGAAGATTGGTAAAACCGAGGAGAACTAGGCAATGCTCAGTGCGATGTCCATAACTATCATAATTATTGGTTTTATTGTTTTTAAAACAATTATCATTGTGCCTGAACGGGAAAACGTGATCGTTGAAAGGTTAGGCAGGTTTTTAACGGTGCTAAAGCCAGGCCTTCATTTTTTGATTCCATTTTTTGATAGAGCGGCTTATCGACAAGAAGTTCGCGAGCAGGTCATCGATATTCCACCGCAAAGCGTAATTACGAGTGACAATATTCAAGTTGAAATCGACGGACTTCTTTATTTGCAGGTGATGGATGCAAAAAAAGCAAGTTATGGAATTGGAAACTATCTGGCGGCCAGCATTAATCTGGCACAGACGACGATGAGGTCTGAAGTGGGTAAGATCACTTTGGGAGAAATTTTCTCTGAGCGAGAGGCCGTGAATGCAAAAATCATCCCTGAAATAGACAGAGCTTCTGAACCATGGGGGATAAAGGTTTTACGTTATGAGGTTCGCGACATTTCTCCCACTCAGCACGTGATTGAAACCCTTGAACAGCACATGGAGGCCGAACGAGAAAAGCGAGCAGAAATCACTCGCGCCACAGCTGAAAAAGAAAAATTGATCAATGTGTCGATGGGCGAAAGGCAAATGGCGATTAATCTTTCTAACGGAGCCAAACAGAAGCGCATCAACGAGGCGACGGGACGGGCTGAGTCCATTCGGCTCATTGCCGATGCGACGGCGAGGAGCTTGCAAATGATTGGTGAAGCCATCGAGCAGCCTGGCGGAAAGGAAGCCTTGAAGATGAAGTTGGTCGACCAGTACATTGATCAACTTGGCGAAGTGATAGCAGGTGGAAAGGTGTCCATGTATCCGGTCGAATTGGCCACCTTAAAGGGAATTGTCGAAGAGCTTAAAAATCCGGCACCTCAAAGTGCCAAGGCCTTGGAGAAGTAAAAATGTCAATCGATTCACTGATTTTTGTCTCTCTTTTGGGGATCATATTTCTTTTTGTCTTGAGCGCATTGATTCGATCCATTCAACTTGTACCGGCCCAGTCCGAGTACATTGTCGAAAGATTCGGACGTTATCATGCAACCATTAAGGGTGGTTTTCATGTGCTTTTTCCTTTTGTGGATCGCGTGGCTTACTATCAGGATCTAAAGGAACACACGATGGAGGTGCCTCCCCAGAGGTGCTTTACGAAAGATGAAATTCAGGTTGAAGTGGACGGGGTCATTTATTTGAGAGTCATGGATTCGGCCAAAGCGAGTTATGGCATTACTGATTTTCGGTTTGCGTCCGTTCAGTTGGCTCAGACGACCACTCGGGCTGTGATAGGAACTTTAGATTTGGATCGAACTTTTGAAGAAAGAGAAGCCATCAGCGGTAAGGTTGTTGGCGTGCTCGATCAAGCTGCTTCGAAATGGGGAATTCATATCTTGCGATTTGAAATTAAAAATCTTATTCCACCAGAATCCGTCCGACAATCCATGGAAAAACAAGTCACGGCCGAACGAAATCGTCGTGCTATTGTCGAAAAAAGCGTGGGAGCGAAGCAATCTCTGATCAATACGTCTGAGGGACAAATGACCGAAATGATCAATAGGTCTGAAGGTGAGATGCAAAAGCGTATCAACGAGGCTCAGGGCAGAGCCCAAGAGATACTCTCTATTGGAGTGGCCACCGCTGAGTCCATCACTAAAGTGGCCCAATCTCTGACGAGCGTTGGCGGGAAGAATGCCATGAAGCTAGAGCTTGGCCAAAAATATGTCAGCACGCTAGGGCAGCTAAAGACGGGAAGTCGGGTTATTTTGTCGGGCAACCTCATGAATATGAATGAAATATTGGAAGCGATGGAGCTTGCTTTGTAAGCTTGGACTCGGGGCCATTGCTGTTGCTACTGTAGTTGGTCATTTGTCGAACTATCGAGGAAACTTCTCAATTTTTTGAGATTCAATTTTTTCGACGACCATTCTGAGCCCATTTTCGCAAAATTGGATACCAATCAACAGAGAGGGAGATTGAGGCCCATTATGGCGAGGGTCCGTCTATTGCATTTGGACTGAGGCTAAATGGAGAGGTCTCGAATCTTCCGCCAGCCCTTGAGGGGGTCGCCGAGGGACACGTGCGGCAAGAGAATGCCGCTCCCCCCTGGGTCAAGAAGTTGCAAAAAAAGAAGGTGTCTGAGTATTTTCCGCGAGACTTCAATGATCAGTCGCCAAGCTGGCAACAGGGAATTCGTCGATTGACTAGCGATGCGACAAAGCTTCATGAATACTACGAGGAACAAAACAAGTCAGGGTCATATGCCCTTTTCGTTGAGAAGAAACTCGCTCCTTTTATCGCCCAATTGACGGCTAAGAAGCTGAAATCTGCTTATAGACATACGAGAGTCTCAACGCCAATTTCTGAGTGGACCGTTGAAATTTTGGTCGTGACCGAACAGGTTGCTTATCTTGGGCGCTTACCTAACTTTATCAAAAATGCTCTAGGACTTTTGGTGGGTCGTCACTTGCGCGGAGCCTCGGCAGTGGCTGGTGTCGTTGTGTTAGGGGCTATTGGGGCGGTCACCGCTCAGCACTTTGATCTGCCTTGCCCTCAGGTTGGATGGTCGGTGCCGCAATTGGAAGTGTTATCGGAGGGGCCTTTCAGGCGGGCCCTTTGGCAGCGATTTTAAATGCTGCCACAGCATGGTTTATTCAGCCAACGACAGAATATATCAGAGTTCTTTCTGCGCGATATACCGGCTCCTTGGGAGCAGGCCATAAATCACTTCTATGATAAATTCAAGCCAACGCCTTCGGCCGTAGGTGATGCCGAGAGAAATGAAACGCCCAATGTTCCGACCGTTGAGCGGGATGGAATGGATTTCGCTGGAATGTCGGAGGAAGAACAAAGGAATAATTGGGGAAAAGTTGCGCCTCAGCTCTAAGACCCAGTCCTTGAAAGCCTTCAATTGGGAAAGAGCCCTCGGCCCTATCTCATGTTCGATTCTCTTCTGGAATGCGATGATCAAAATAGAGGTGATCTTAAAGGCTATTGTACGGATCATCAGTCATTTTAGTCCCACTGAAGCATGACGAGTTCAGAGCTAAAACCTGGGCCGAGAGATCCGATCAAGCCATATTCTCCGGATTGTTGATTCCTTGCCTCTAGAAAGCGTTTCAATACGAAGAACACCGTGGCACTTGACATGTTTCCGAATTCACAAAGTACGTTAAACGAATGTTCAAGCTTATCAGTGGACAGGTTGAGTCCATCCGCATAGGCTTGCAAGACTTTAGTTCCTCCAGGATGAAGGATGAAGTGATGGATTTCACTGAGAGAAATTTTTAAGTCACAGAGGAATTCTTCGATATTGCGCTTAACCAGTGAAGTCACAATCGAAGGGATATCTTGAGAGAGTCGAACTTTAAATCCATCTGCGGTTGCTTGCCAGCTCATGATATCAAGTGAGTTTGGATAGATCGTGGAGAAGCTTCCCAAAAGAGAAGGCTGCGAGTGCGCATCCGAATGTTCGGGACTGGGGACGAGATCGCCAAACACGGCACAGGCGGCGGCCCCATCGCCAAAAAGGGCCGCGGAGACGATATTGGTTTTATTTAATTCATTGATTTGAAAAGAAAGGCTGCATAGTTCTACTGCAATGACCAGCGCACGATGACGAGGATAGGCCATCAGATAGTCGTAGGCTCGGGCCAATCCGGCGGCGCCACCTGCGCAGCCGAGGCCCCAAATTGGAATTCTTTTGATATGGGGATTTAAGGATATGCGATTAAAGAGATGGGCATCGATACTCGGTGTAGAAAGTCCAGTGGTTGAGATAAAAAAGACGACGTCGAAGCCACCGGTATCAATGCTGGATTGAGTCGCAACATCGATAGCAACTCGTTCAGAAAGATCCGCTGCGGTTTTGATATAAAGTTCATTCGTTTGTGTGAAAGAATGCTTTGACCTGAACCATTCTAGATCTGCGCTCAGATGGCGTTTCTGGACCTTGACGCTATCAAAAACGGGGAGGAGACGTGTGAATAGCTCATGCTCACCATAAAGCGATTTTGCGAATTTTTTAATTTCCTCTTGAGGAATCACATGCGTGGGATTTGCTGTCGATACCGCTGCAATTCTTGGCATTGGAATCCTTGGTAAATGGATAAGGATTTTCTGATGGCCCAGAATAGTCAAGAACTTCAAAATGAATAGGAATCTTTTCTTTGGACAGCTATTTTCGTTTTCGAGGAGGCTAACAGGAATACGCCACTTTTCTCTTTAATGAAATTTATGCAATTTTACCTTGCAGCCTTCCGTCCTGGCCAAATATAGTATTATGCCAGTAATATTCTGTGCAAACTGGATTTGCGCACACAAGGGAGTGAGCTGAGATGAAGCTATTGAAATGGCGATGTTTTTTGGTATGTCTGACCTGCTTTTTTGGAAGCTTGGCTCAGGGCTACTCTTGTTTGGTCAAAGAGCAGGGGGCGGATGTTTCTCCTGTGTTGGCCAAGACGCTACTTGGTCCCATCAGGCTGGCCGAATTGCACGAAAAGCAATCTGCTTCGATAGAGGTTTGGAGGGCTGAGGAGGTTTTATGGAGCTTCACGAGGACTTCAATATTTTTGGGAGTCGAGGCTCGGAAGGCATCCGGTGAACTCATTAAATCTGCGCGGGTGCGAGAGGGTGAGGAATTGGTTGTATCATTGGAATCTCATGGTCAGAATTTAGACTGTCATTATCCTCCTAAAGCCGAGTCAACGGGCGGAGATTCTGGTCCCGCTCATGAGGATGATCAAGTGGAGTCATTCCAGTCGGCAGTAATTATTCCGACGGACATCTTAGAGTTTTTCGGTCAGGGTTTCTGAAGAAACGACTGCTGGTATTTTAAATTGCATAAGCTTATTTTAGGCAATGAGGGCTAATTGAATCCTAAAGTGGATTGAATTCGACCGATTGTCTTCGCGAATCTGTTTATTCAGTTATTTGCGAGAAGCACTCAGAGAGTAAGCAACTTCCTTGGGGTCTATGCCGTCTGGATTGAGTCCCTTACTTACGAGCAAGGGATACATAAAATAGTTAATCGGAATTTTTTTGTCCTTTGATCTCACCAAAAAATCACGTCCGTGATTAAAGGCGATCCAATTTCCTTCCCAGGATCCAAAAAATTTTCGTCTTAAGCTTTCAATTTTTGGATCGTCAAGGCTTAATTTTTCCTCAAGGATGACCTTTCGAATATCAGCAGGATCGACGGGAATCCATGCCTTCATTTTTTCTGAATAGTACTCGGCTCGGCAGTGTTGACCCTTTGAAACATCCCCCGTTTTTCCAAGCGAGGGAGACTCAATGGAAGAATCAACTCTGATTCCAAAGACTTCGCGCGCGGGAATTTTCGCAGCCCGTGCAAGTCCAACAAATAACGAATTGAGATCTGCGCATTTTCCTCCCAAGGTGTTAGCTTTTAAGGTTGATTTGACATCTCCTAGTCCACAACCGCGAACATTTGGATCCCGGATCGATTTGTCAACAATCCAGTTATAAATGGCTTCAGCCTTTTTATCCGTATCTGATAGATTGCCAACGATCTTCGATGCTGTTTCTCTGACAATTCCATCTGTTTGAACGTGAGATGTGGCATTTATATACCTGTTCACTGTCTTGAGGGAGCTAACCTCCGGTGTGGCCTTTCGTTCGTTTTGAATGCGAACAGTATGACTGATCTCAAATTCGGGCTTGCTCGCCTTGATCCACGTGACATGCAAGAGGGGAACAGAATCAATATTTTCAATTTTGACTTGATCAGCATTGCCAGAGTATCGCTGCGAAAGAACTGTCTGATACCCGGTCAAGTCCATGGGAATCGGAATCCACAATTCAACCGCTTCGTCACGAACGAGCGGTTTAAATTCTTGTTTAAATTCAATGGTCCTTTCTTCCTGGATGTGTATCGCAAGGGCTGCAGGAAAAAACCAGTTTAAAGTTGTCGTGAGCAAAAAAAATCGCAGTATCAAAGACAGCATCTAGAATCTCCTAAAATCGCCTTTTTGGGTTAAATATTTTGTTTCATCCATGAATTTCAAAAAGGGCCTTTTCGGACTCTTCGTAGTCAGCCAGATGTCCCTCGTAGTTCGGGGCAAAGCGGATAATAGGAGAAATATTGAGTTGGCCATAATTTCGGAAATCCGGTATTTCATAAATTTTTCTTGTTAGCGTTTCAGCCTGAGGTCCGTATCCAGGAGGAACCATCAGGCGAACTCCGAACCACTGCCAGCGCAAATCTGCTGAGGCCTTTTTCTTTTCAACTATTGCTTGAATTGTTTCAAGGAGCTTTTCTTGGTCGGCAAATTCAAAATGAACGCTAATACCAATCTGAGTATATGAAATGAGCTCCTCGTAATACTCCGGTTGCCTGCTCCCGTTGGTTGTGACGTGACAATAATGCTGAGACCCCGGTTTATTTTCTGGAGGACGATCTTTAATCCATTTGAGGAGATCCACAAAGGAGGGATTGATTGTGGGTTCTCCACCACTAAAATGAAATTTGCATTGATCATTTTTAACAAAAGCCCGAAAGATATTTTGAAGGCCCTGTTTGAGCGAACCCCAGCTGCGGTGAGCCTCATAGTTGTTGCTCGACGAAGGAGGACAATAGCTGCAGCTGTAATTGCAGCGGCGACTGATTTCCCAAGTGACTTGTTTGGGAATACATTGGCTTTGATAAATTGGTTGAACAGCCAATGCTTCGAGAGGGGCATCAGCCAGCTCTTTAACAGGGTCGAGGTAGGCCAACTGACGGTGTTCCGGAGAACGGAATTTTCTGAGAGCCATATCAGTTCCGCACATGCACCACCTTTTTTTGCAAAGAATGAATTCGGTCGATAAATCGACAAAGCTCTCAAATACGTTTCCGAGAAAACCGCCCTCTCTGCAAACAGCACCAAAAATATTTCCATCGTGGGTGACACAAAGATTTTCAACACTTGCAGCGCAGAGCCAGCCTTGCCATGAGTTAAGTTCCCGAGCCATCAGTTCTTCAGCAGAAAAACTTTTACCCTCTTGATGGGAATTAATCAAAACAATAGATTTGTTGCCGGAGGGATTGTTGAGGCTTTTCGTATTGTCACTCATGGGCCCGATAATTCCATGTCCTCTGATCATTTGTAAAGTGCCATCTTTGTCAAGATGTGCGATTAAATCCCTAATATTGCGCTCTGGCATGGATGTTGAATTAAACTTGTCTAACAGATTAGAAAAAGCAGAGGCTTGGAAATGATATATGTCCCACTGACAAGAGCATGGCACTTTTTGACAGAAGTGACTCTTTCATTGTCACTTTGTTTTGGAGTCACTTCGTTGTTTCAGATTCCATCTCTTGCTTCTCAAAGGGATGGAGATCAGTCGTGTAGACATCAAATGGGCCTATCAAATGATAGGCAAAAGTCATGGCACAGCTGGAAGCCAGGGGACCAGATCACTCTTTACCAATTTTACAGACTGTTTGGGGAAAAATATGTCATGAGAGTTCTTTTGGATGGAGGTCCAATTGCTATTCCTCGTCCCTACTTTGCCATCGACTCAGATCCAAACGAATTTGATTTTGCAGTTCAGAAGAGGAATGAAATGATTCAGCGGATGAAAAACGATATGATGAGGGAATATCTTAGGAGTTATGGATCAGATCGGATTCAGGAGGGTCTAAATTATGTGAACGCTTATCGCTACAATCCAGTTCAAGATCTCAGTTCACTTCTAAACGTCGGTCGTCTCGAAAGTCGTTACAGTCTGGTCAAGTTTATTGACGAAATGGCCAATGGGGTGATTGACTACCCCGTGGTTTATAAGCCTAACCATTCAGGGCTTGGTTCTGGTGTTATTTTTTTTGAACCATCGGCCGTTGGTCAACTAAATATCACAGTTTCAAAACTGGTCGACACAGAAGACGAATCTGATTGGATACGTTTCTTAAAGAAGGAAGGATTTGAGTCAGTTGGTGGGCAAGATGTTTATTCGTTGAGAGTCTTGCGGCGCCATTCTCGACCCACTCTAGAAAAGCTACTTCATAAGGTGGCGACTTCTCATCCGGTCAAATATGACAGAGGAATGTTTGAAAGAATGGTCGATCCCATAAAGGTTTCAGGTAAGGCCTACGAGACAAGACATATGGTCTCGGGAGAGCTTGTATCGGGAAAGGTAGAATTGGCGAAATCAGATCCAAATGACAGATACGTGAGGTGGTTTGCCAGGATTGGATCTTCGAGATTTTTATCAAATTTCGGAGAAAGAGCTGAGGCTTTCGAATTGAACGAGCCAGAGATGTATAACCCACTCTTTCGACGATTTAACATGTCACCGGGCGATAGACAAAAATTTGCATTGTACGTTGAAGATCTTATAAAAAAGGAGATGAAATACTTATTGGAACGGTATCGAGATGGAGGAGTTTCTTTAGACATTGAAGTCAACGGGGCCTTTGATTTGATGTGGTTGCCGCCCGCTGGTGAGGGTGGGTTTCCAGTTCCCATTCTGATTGAAGCTGATATGTCCATTGCATTTCCTAAATCCAGGTTTCCAAATGGGCCACCAAAGACAATTGAGATTTCCATTCCCTTTCCCTAATTCAGCGAGAAGTTCTGAACACATTTGATTGAAGTTGGCGCCCTTATTGCTAAAGCTCTTGGTTTATATGAGTCCAATAAAGTTGATCAACTGCCTATTTTGTTTTGTACTGTCCATCCTGCCTTGGAGCACGTGTTGGTCGTCCCAGCCTATCGAAGAAGGCAAATGCCTCCACGCGCTTGCGGGGTCTCGGGATTATGCATTTTCTTCACCTTTAACGAGAGAAGATCTGGAGAATTTCTGGAAACCAGGTGCAAGGTCAAAATTGATTAAAGAAATTGATGGTTTTGCCAGAGATTTGCCGTCTGATGGTATCTTGGCGAGAGGAATGAGAGTTACGCGCAGAGACATTGAAAGGATTCGGCTTGCAGGTATGAAGCCCAGCGATTCTATTACTCATAAATTGTTTTTTGATCATAACCCAAAGGTAGCGATACTTCATGCATTTATGGGTTCTAGAAGGGCTGATTTTAGTTATCCGGGTCCTCAGGAAGACTATTTTGCTGCTGTTTTGAACTCACCAAACACTCTGAAGAAAGAGAAAATATTGCTTGGTCTGTAACAATTCACGAGGATATACCCGCGCAAAATTTGGGACGGATATGGGTATTTCATAGAACGGACTCCCGTTTTTATCTCCTGCCATGAGAAATGCCACCGACTCCAGAGGGAGCCTGGGCTGTCACCGCATATCTTTATTGATTAGAAATTCCTAGTGGCGTAGTGTGGGGCGAACGCTTAACGACAAAGGAGTATTTTTATGAAAATCGATATCGGAATTCCCGAAAATGATCGTAAAGCCATTGCTCAGGGACTATCAAAACTTCTGGCAGATAGTTATACCTTGTACTTGAAGACGCACAACTATCACTGGAATGTCACGGGTCCCATGTTTCAAACTTTGCATCTGATGTTTGAAACTCAGTACGATGAGCTCGCGTTAGCTGTAGATATGATCGCCGAAAGGATTCGTTCTCTAGGTGAAAAGGCCCCAGGCAGTTACACTGAATTTCAAAAATTGTCCTCGATCAAAGACGAAACAGGTAGCCCCGAGGCTCGCGAAATGATTGCGAAGCTCGTTGAAGGGCATGAGGCTGTCATTCGTACTTCACGCTCTATTTTTCCTCAGGCAGAAAAAGCACATGATGAGGCCACTTGTGATCTTCTCACTCAGCGAATTCAGATTCACGAGAAAACGGCTTGGATGTTACGAAGTCTTCTTGAAGGCTAGTGACGATAGTAATCAAAGAGATAAGAGATAAGAGATAAGAGATAAGAGATAAGAGATAAGAGATAAGAGATAGCAAAGTTTTCTTTGGGTTCTCTTGGGTGCGCCTCAGTTCAGTCCAATGGGTGCTGCAGGCGATAATGGAAGAGCGCGATGCTTGCCGCGCTCACTGCATTGAGCGATTCCAGATTTTCAGACATGGGGATTTTGAGGCACAACGAACCTCTTTTATTTGGAGGAAGCCCATTTCCTTCTTCACCGAAGAGCAATCGGCCCGACTGGGGCCAGCTAAATTCTGTGAGTGAACGACCCGAATTATCAAGGGCAAAAAAATCTCCGAGGTCTTGTTGGATCGAGGGGCCCCATTCAAGATTTAATCGAAAACAACTTCCCGCCGAGGAGCGCACGGCCTTGGGGTGGAACGGGTGAGTGGATTCCTGAAGAAGAATCACCTTGCCCACCTTAAAGGCTTCACAGCAGCGAAGAAGGGCTCCCAAATTTGAAGGGTCTCCCAAGGCAGAGAAAACCTCAAGGCCATGCGGGGGCAGGTTGGGGTCCCAGTTGGCAATAGCTGGCTGTCGGGCCACCAAAATCGGAAACTGCGTTGAAAATATGTCTATTTGCCGAAACAGCTCTTTCTCGAGGAGAAACAAAGTACAAGGAGAGGCGATGGGCAGAAGTTCTCTCTGTTCGGGGGAAGTCAAAAGGATCCCACTGATACATTCAGGATGGCGATTCAAAAATTCTGGGACAAGTTTTCGGCCTATGATCAGGAATTCAGATGACTTTTTGAGATCTGGCCCTTTGAGGAGATCTTTCCAACGACGATAGTTGCTGTTGGCTTTACTCGAAATAACTTTCAAAGTGATTTGTCCTGCGAGGACTTCAATTTGCGGTAAACAAGCAATCGTCTGCGGTGAGGAGTCGATGGAAGATCGTAGGCCACGTCTTTTTCTAGGCGAAAGAGATCTCCCCATCGTTTGTGGGCTTGCTCAATTTCAATGTCGACACTTGGGCCCTTCATGAGGTAGATGGCGCCGCCGGCCTGAAGGCAATTTGAGACGTTCAACAGAGTTTCGCTAATATCAGAAACTGCTCGGGTGATAACGCCCGCCACAGGATAAGCAAATTCAGGGGTAATGTTTCGCCCTATGACTTGAAGGTCTTTGAGGTCCAATTCCTCTCTCACTTTCTTGAGGAATTGGACGCGCTTTTCGACGCCTTCGGCTAAGATGATGGGCTTTTCAGGAAATAGAATCTTCAACGGAATTCCAGGAAAACCGGGGCCAGTTCCCATGTCCAGAAGTGGAAAAGTCAATTTGACAAATTGGGTGATAATCAATGAATCAATAAAATGCTTGATGGCAACGTCGCGCAGAGAGAGGAGACGTGTGACATTGTTTTTCTGTTGGTGCTCCATAAGAAGGCGATAGAATCGAGTGAGGTCTTGGCGCTTCTCATGTGGAAAATCCCTAAATCCGTGGTGGCTAAAGATATCAAAGATGCGATTGTCGGCCTCGATAAAATCATAGATTTTTTCGGGCTGGCGGTGGCGGCCACGCAGTCCGTGAGTTTTTGCAAATTTGCCGCCTTTTTCAGCGACACTGGGAGATTTTTTCATGTTAGCTTTGGGCGGGTTACCCTTTTTGGGCGAGCCTTTCCGGCTGGGACTTGGTTTTCTTTGCGTCATCCTCTCTTAATAATTGAAGTGAATTGTAAAATCATTCAATAATCGCCGGATGCTCTCAGAAAAAGTTAATTCGGTACATAAAGAAGCGAATGCGGCATTTTTGGCTGCAAAAGATTCCAAAGAACTTTACGAACTCAAAGTAAAATACCTTGGAAAACAGGGCCAACTCTCGCTTTTAATGCGTGAAATGGGCCAGCTTTCCCCCCAGGAAAGGCCTGTTTTTGGAAAATGGGTCAATGAGGCCAAGCAATCCCTTGAGGAGGCCTACGCAAAAAGGGAATTGGACCTTGGCCAAGCAGAGCTGATGGCCCAGATCGAAAAGGAGCAGCTTGACCTCAGTTTGCCGGGCCCCCCGGTTGCTAAAGGCGGCAGACATCCGGTTTCAAAGGTGATCAATGAGATAGTTGGGATTTTGGAGAGAATTGGCTACAGCGTTCGAACCGGTCCAATGATTGAAGAGGATTGGTATAACTTCGAGGCTTTAAATATTCCCCCAGATCACCCTGCCCGCGATATGCAAGACACTTTTTATATCGATGACACGCACGTTTTGAGGACCCATACAAGTCCCGTGCAGATCCATACGATGGAGAATGAGAAGCCACCCTTGAGAATATTGGCACCTGGTTCTGTCTTTAGGTGTGACAGTGACATTTCCCATTCCCCCAATTTTCATCAGATTGAAGGCCTCTTAATTGATCGCAAAGTATCAATGGCGCATTTGAAGGGAACGATCTCCTTTTTTGTGAAGGAATTTTTTGGCAAGGATATTCAGGTTCGATTTCGGCCGAGCTTTTTTCCGTTCACGGAGCCCTCGGCTGAAGTTGACTGTTCTTGTCCCATTTGCAGGGGTAAGGGGTGCCGAATGTGCAAGAACTCGGGTTGGATAGAAATTGGAGGATCGGGTTTGGTAAATCCGAAGGTCCTTAGCCATTGCAAAATTGATCCGGAAAAGTGGCAGGGCTTTGCTTTTGGGTTTGGAATAGAGAGAATGGCCATCATCAAATATGGAATCGACGATATTCGGTTATTTGCAGAAAATGACATTCGTTTTTTGAGGCAGTTTGAATCATGAAACTATCAATGAAGTGGTTGAGCGATTATGTCGATGTTCATGAATTCTTTTCTGAGCCCGAGAAATTGGCCGCTCGTTTGACAGCGGTGGGGATTGAAGTTGAAGGAATTGATGATCTTGCAAAAAAATATCAGAATGTGGTGATCGGCAAGATCCTCGTAAAGGATGTGCATCCTCATGCAGATCGGTTGTCTCTGTGCCAGGTGGACGTCGGAGATGGAAAGAATCGACAAATTGTTTGTGGAGCTACAAACCATCAACAAGGTGACAAGGTCGTGGTTGCCCTGCCAGGCGCGGTATTGCCTGGAAATTTTGAAATTAAACTCTCGAAGATTCGCCAAATTGAAAGTCAAGGAATGCTGTGCTCTGAAGTTGAGCTCGGTTTGGCAAAGGAGAGCCCAGGAATCATGATTTTACCTGGAGAGGCTCCACTCGGAACTTCCTTTGCCGACTTCAGGGGTCTGAACGATGTGATTTTTGAGCTCAGTGTAACTCCAAATCGGGCGGATTGCCTCAGTCACTTAGGTTTGGCAAGAGAAGTGGGAGCTCTTCTAGGAAGAAATGTTCAGCAGCCCTCTGTCGAATTGAAAGAAGCAAAAGGGGATTCAACGCAAGAGCGAGTGAAGTTAGAAATCAAAAATGCAGACCTTTGTCCGCGCTATGCGGGGAGAGGTATTTTTGGAGTCAAGGTGGGGCCAAGTCCTGATTGGCTCAAGTCTCGCTTGGAAAAAGTGGGAATCAATTCTATTAACAACGTAGTGGACGTAACCAATTACGTGATGCTTGAATTTGGCCAGCCACTCCACGCATTTGATTTAAGTCTGTTAAGAAACAAGACAGTCATTGTTGAAAAAGCCTTAGCAGGTGAAAAATTTATTTCTTTGGATGGAACAGAACTGCAGTTTTCGGGCGAAGAGCTCGTGATTCGAGATGGGTCTGGACCTGTTGCTTTAGCAGGAGTTGTGGGGGGCTTGAATTCGGGAGTTAGCGAGGTCACCTCTGATCTTTTTATCGAATCAGCCTATTTTCTTCGTGAGTCTGTTCGCAAGACGGCCCGCAAGTGGGGCATTGATACGGATTCAAGTTATCGATTTAGTCGTGGAACAGACCCAGAGGGAGTGCTTCGTGCGCTCAACAGAGCCTGCTCGCTGATCCTTGATGTCGCTGGGGGATCCGTCAGCAGAGATTTTTACGATGCTTATCCTCAACCCTTTAGCCGTCGGCCCATTTCCATTCGCCACGAGTATCTTGAAGAGCGATTGGGTTACCCGGTACAGATCGAAAATTTTGAAAAATGGATGAAAAGAATTGGCTGTCAGATCCGGCCGAGTACCGAGGGAGACTGGCAAGTTCAGCCCCCGCCTTATCGGTGGGACTTGGATCTGGCTATCGATTTGGTTGAGGAATACGCTCGTTTTGAGGGCTATGACCAGATTCCAGAAGTGTTTCCTCCCTTGGTGGCATCGCCGTCGACTCACGCTCCTCAGTTTAGATTGGAAAATCGGCTCAACGATTGGATCGCCGCCGAAGGTTATTTGCAGGTCGTGAACTATGGATTTTTTGGCAGCCAGGGGCGCGCTGATTTTATTGGAGATCCGACGAACCTGAATTCTGTCGGATTGGCGACCCCCTCTGAAGGAGTGAAGGTCCGAAATCCCTTGAACGACGAAACCAATGAAATGCGAGTGAGTTTATTGCCCGGTTTACTTAAAAATCTCGTGTCTAATTTTCGGCAAGGGATGAGTTATGGCCGTCTTTTTGAGACCGGATTTGTGTTCTCTCAAACTGAGAAGGCTTACAAAGAAGAATCGCGTGTTGCCTTGGTAGGTTGGGGACAACCGAAGAATATTTGGGCCGGAGGGGGCGGTGAGGCATGTCCGACCGTTTACTCATTGAAGGCGAGCCTTGAAAATATTTTAAGTAAGCTTTTGATTGGATCTTACCAGTGGCGAAAGTTGAGTGGTGAGATTGCTCCGAGTTTTGTTCATCCTGGCCAGGCGGTGGGATTGTTTGTAGAGGGAAAAATGATCGGGGTGCTGGGAAGTCTCCATCCTTTGCTGGCTCAACAGCACAAACTTAGAACTTCTGTGGCGGTGGCAGAATTTACCTTTGAGGGTCTGGTTCGTGGACAGCCACGGGTTCCTAAAGCAAAAGCTTTTTCCAGGTTCCCTTCGGTAGAGAGGGATTTGGCCTTTCTGGTGCCCTCCTCTGTTGAGGCCGGTGAGATTTTGAAGGAGATTCGCAAACAAAGTGGTCCTCTTTTAGAGGACGCGTCCATTTTTGATGTGTACGCTGGGGATCAGCTGGGAGAGGGGATGAGGTCTATCGCTTATCGAATGGTATTTCGCGATTTAAATGGGACTCTCAATGAGACTCAACTGGTTGAGTTGCAGAACAAATTGGCCGATGCTGTTAAGAAAAAGTACAAGGTTGAGGTTCGCTAGCTGAGAGGCCGGCTGGAGTGGAGTCCGCAAACCGTGCCAACGCAAAGAGTCACTTGAATCCTGGGTTTTTCTCGATCGAAGGGCGAGGGGAGCCGCGAATAGTGGCCCCAACTCCACAAATTAATTGAAAGTTTTCAAGGACTTGGTAGCCTATGAGTGGGATGTAACACGAAATATCCGATAAAAAAGAGGTTCAAGGATATGCCCCAACAAAATATTAGTAAGTCTACGATGACGAAGGCCGATATTGTCGAGAAAGTTTACCAGAAAATTGGTTTCTCAAAGAAGGAAGCCTCCGAGTTGGTAGAGCTGGTATTTGGGTCATTGAAGGACACCCTTTGCAAGGGCGATAAGGTGAAAATCTCTGGTTTTGGAAACTTTGTGGTTCGAGAAAAAAAGGAAAGAATTGGTCGAAACCCTCAGACTGGAAATCAGATCAAGATCAGCGCGCGAAGGGTGTTGACGTTTCGTCCCAGCCAGGTATTAAAAGCCGTTCTGAACGGAGAGGATATCTCTCTGGCCGTTGAAGATGATGACGGCATTGATGTAGGCTGAGAATTCTGCTTAAAAAAAATTGCGAGATGGGCGATGCTGAGGCCTGTGGCAGAGCCTTTCATGAGGACATAAATGACAACAGATTGGATTTTCGAGACAAAAGATCAGAAGGCATTCGCTCCATCCACTGAACCAGACCTTGAGCTCGTTGATACGAGGTTTGCAAAACAGCTAGAGAAAATTCCAGACAAAATGGCATTTAAAATTGGTGAAGTCGCCCGGTTGATTGGGGTTAAAACCTATGTGTTGCGTTACTGGGAGACTGAGTTTGAGGCCTTGAATCCAAAAAAATCCAGAAACAACCAACGCGTGTATGAAAAAAAAGACGTGGTGATGGTCATGATGATCAAGAAGCTTCTCTACGAAGATCGTTTCTCGATTGAAGGGGCAAAGACAGCTCTGAGAAAGTTAAAAAAAGACACTCGCAAAGCAACAGAAATTCGCCAATTAGGATCACATCTTGAGCAGGTAACAGATCAATTGCGAGACCTTGTTGATGAGATATCCCGAGTCAAAGTCCTATTTAATGCTGAGTGATGCCTCATCTTCATTTAATCAAGATGAATCCTGTTTAATGATGTTAATGACGTTAATGACGTTGAATCAACTGCAATCATGTTGACAGATTCTTGAATTTCAAAGAGAAACGACAAGAGCACATTCAGTGAATGAAAATCATTAAAGGCGTCGGACCGTAGCGCAGCCTGGTAGCGCACAACCTTGGGGTGGTTGGGGTCGCAGGTTCAAATCCTGTCGGTCCGACCAATTTCTTCAAAGATGACACTATGATTGGTTGATTGGTTCCGAGACTCAGGTTCGGTTCCGGTTCTACGGTTCAGGCCAGAAAAGGCTTGATCTCCCTGATCAGGTCTATGTTACAGAATCTGCTTAACTCTATCACTTTATAAAATCATACTCATACCATGTTCGCTCGTAGACGGATCCCAATTTATAATTTGATTGTTCCAAATAAACAATCCCGATGTCGCGAGCGTAGACTGACAATTCCATCGTATTATCTGGATACTTGATGGTAGAAATCATAACGTCTGGAAATGTTTTCGGATAAGATCTGGATTTTAGGATATTTGGGGGTATTTGGTAATTTACTCTCTGCATCCACCGAAATTGAACTTGAGAGTCGTCAGATGGGTGATAATGTCTGGGAGATCCTTCTTGCCATTGTCCATACTGTCCATCTCGCCCTCGTTTGGCGCGGTAAACAAGGGAATTTGTTGGATCCCGCGCCATTAAAAGAAAATCGGTATGAACTAACAAGAGGTCTGTTCCAAAAAGTGAACTAGCTACTAGATCTGTTTTTACCTCTGTGGCCCCTTTTCCTTGATGGATCAAATCTTCGCGTATGATAGCATTACTTTCTCGAACTCTCCAGATCGCATCTGAATTGCTATCCAATTGGTATTTATAATAAGTGCGACCGGTTAGGAGTGGCAGATAGGGATTAGTGAGTTCAGGAACCAACAATAACTTGGAGCATTTTTTGGATTCAGTTGCCCAGATTTGGCTGCCGGAGTAGCCAACTAACAATACAAACACAAGTAGGCGTAGGGGCATATGATTGCTCCGAGGTTTGGGATGACGCATAATCCACTCTTCCTACCGCTGGACATTAAGTTTTACCAGCACATAAATGCCTTCGGATAAAATTTATCCACGAGTGCTTATTTTCCTTTCATTTACCCACAAGTTTCATTCCGTGTTCAAATCCGATTTGAATTTTAGATAGTGGCTTTGCTCTGCGACCAATTTCTTCAAAGATCACCCTATGGTTTTATGGTCGCATCCCTAAGCCTGAGGTTGGAATTTCAATTGTGAAAGTTGTTCCTTGAGAACTGGATTGGCAACTGATGTGACCTTTGTGGACTTCTATGATTTTCTTCACGATTGCCAAACCCAAGCCTGTGCCGCCAGTCTGCTCACCAGATGAAACAAAGGGATCAAAGATTGATTTTAAAATATTGGGGAGAACTCCTGGCCCGTGATCGCTGACTTCAATTTCACACCACTCTTGCTCTCGCAGTCGCGCCTGGATAAAAATTCCCCGCTCTTGGCCCATTCCATATTGAATAGCATTTTCGATTAGATTTTTAAAAACCTGCATCATGAGCTGAAGATTGCACATAATTGTTGGCAGGTTTTGGGAACAATGGACGTAACCGGCTTCAACCTCGATCCCAAGAATTTTCACTACCTCCATAACGAGACTTGTAAGATTTACTGGCTCGAATTTTAAAGGATTATGCCCCAGCGAACCAAATTGTCGGAGCTCAGTTAAGCATCTATTAAGATATTCGGCATTGGCACCAATCCTCTCCAATAAATGCTGAGCCTTTTGGTCAAGCTTAGGCAGATATCGGTCCCGTAGCAATTGGGTAAACCCGATAATCACACTCAATGGATTTCTCAGTTCGTGTGAAGTCGTCAAGGCAAATCTATTGAGGCCCTTATTGATCGCATTCAATTCTTCAATCAATTTGTCCCTCTCGAGAAGAGCCATTTTTTGCTCAGTAACGTCCAACTGAATTCCAACAAAAAACGGAACATTCCCGGCCTCGTCCTTTACTGGGCTAATTGTCAAATGGTTCCAGAAGATCGAGCCGTCCTTGCAGTAATTTAGGAGTTCTCCTCTAAAATGGACTTTCGCATCGATTGCATCATGGATTTCACGAACCACTCGCTTGTCAGATTCAGGGCCTTGCAGAAATCGACAGTTCCTTCCGATGATTTCATCTGCGCTATAGCCCGTTAGTTTTTGGAAATGAGGATTAACATAAATGATGGGATTGTCAGGCAATCGATTGTCAGTTACAACAATTCCAGTACTCGTGGCTTCTGCTGCGCATCTAAAGATGAAGTCAGGAAGAGGTGGTCTGATAGTTACTCCTCAATGGAATGAAGTTTTCTTGTAACAGAATATTTTTTTCCGTCAAGGCCAAAGAGATAGGGCCTTGGCCGAGCTCAGCTATTTTCAGTTCGAAATTTTTTCATTAATTTCGCAAAATTGCTTTTTCCCACTGCGCTCATTAAGCTCATTAAGCCCATGAAGTTCATTAGGCTCATTAAGCCCATTAAACCCATCAACACGATAAATTCGCCCCTGCCGGATCAGCCATTTCTCAATCTCCACAGCAACAAAGACTGTGGGAGAGATGGCAAGACAAATAACCAACTCAGAGGCTGTTAAAGCTTCCGTTTTAAATACAGAATTTAAAATTGGAACATAGAGCGTTGCCATCTGCAGACCAAAGGTTATAAGCACTGCCACCAAAAGTGGAAGGTTGGACAAAAACCCCTGTTTGAAAATGGATTCACGCTCAGATCTTACCGCAAGCACATGCCCCATTTGAGACAAGGTCAAGACTGTAAAGACCATGCTTTGCCAATGAGCTGAACCAGAATGATAGGCCCAGGCCATGACAGCAAGGTTGAGCGCGCCCATCAAAAGGCCGACCCACACGGCATGTTGCCAAAGGCCGTGTGCAAAAATGCTTTCATTGGGTCTGCGCGGTGGACGCTTCATTATTCCCAGCTCTTCGGGCTCAGCAGCCAAAGCGAGTCCTGGCAAACCATCTGTAACAAGATTGACCCAAAGAATATGGATAGGCAGGAGTGGGACCGGGAGACCTAGGAATGGTGCTAAAAACAAAATCCAGATTTCACCAGCATTGCTTGTGAGTGTGTATTTAATAAATTTACGGATATTGTCAAATATTCGTCGCCCCTCACGAACCGCAGCCACGATGGTCGCAAAGTTATCGTCGAGAAGTACCATGTGGGCGGCCTCTCGGGCGACATCAGTGCCCATCTTTCCCATAGCCACCCCAATGTTGGCGCTCTTAAGCGCCGGAGCATCATTGACGCCATCCCCTGTCATGGCGACAAACTCACCCATCTTCTGAAGCGTTTTAACGACATATATTTTTTGCTCTGGAGAAACGCGAGCATAAACCCGGATCTTTTCAACACGGGATTCAAACTCTTCGGGAGATAGCCGCTCCAGTTCCTGACCCGTTATAACGGGGCCATGTTCGCCCTGGATAATATCCGACTCGTTTACAATTCCCAGATTTCGCGCAATTGCCAGGGCCGTAGCAGGGTGGTCTCCAGTGATCATCACGACACGAATAGATGCGCTTTGACAAAGATTGATGGCTTGCTTTGCTTCCGGACGGGGCGGATCAATGAGTCCAACAAAGCCGACCAAGTTCAGACAGGCTTCGACACTTTCCCTTTTGGCTTCAGAGGGCAGGGACCCCAGGCGCCCGTGAGCAAACGCAAGAACTCTAAGGCCCTCTTTGGCCATTGAGTTCGCTGTATTCAGTGCAAGGCCTTGATCAAGTGGAATAAGATTGCCATTTTTGCTTTGATGCCGACATAAAGGCAAAACGCGCTCAGGTGCGCCTTTTGTGAAAACATGAATCTGGCCGGATGAATCACTATGAATTGTGCTCATCCTGCCGCGTTCAGAAGAAAAGGGAATTTCGGCTATTCTTGGTAGCTGTCTTTCAATCTCGGACTTAATAAATCCAGAATTCTGAGCGGCTCGGCAGAGGGCCGTCTCTGTTGGATCACCTTGAAGTTCTCCGCCGGCATCAATTGAGACATCACTATTGAGCGCCATGGCCCGAAGAATCAGTTCTCTCTCAGTTTTGTCGCCAACCGAATCCGGGAGGCCCCCTCTAGTCACGCGGTGATTCAAGGCGTAGGTATCAACCTGCATTTGATTTTGAGTCAGAGTCCCTGTTTTATCGGAGCAAATGTAAGTGACTGAGCCAAGTGTCTCAACCGCCGATAAGCGCCGGATGAGTGCGTTTTTTTTTACCATCCGTTTGGCGCCAAGGGCTAACAAAACCGTGACAATCGCGGGGAGGGCCTCGGGAATAGCCGCGACGGCAAGGCTGAGTGCCGTCATAAACATAAGCAAAGGCTTTTCGCCGCGAAGGACGCCGACTAAAAAAATAATTCCACAGAGAGCGACCACGGCCAACGCCAAGATTTTTCCAAAGCGCGTCAGTCTTTTTTGCAGGGGCGTTTTGGCATCTTTTTCAGTTTGTAAAAGTGTGGCTATGCGGCCCAGTTCAGTGCGCATTCCAGTTGCAGCAACCACTCCAACACCGCGTCCATAGGTGACCAATGTTCCTTTGTGAGCCATGTTAAGACGATCCCCAACTGGTGATTCCGTCTTTAATAGCACCTCTGAGACCTTCTCCGATGGCTGTGATTCGCCCGTTAACGCGGCTTCTTCAATCTTTAACTGGATGGCTGTGATAATTCGTATATCGGCAGGAACAATGTTCCCGGCCTCAAGAAAGACAATGTCTCCAGGAACAAGATCACGGGACGAAATCATCTCATGAATTCCTGAGCGCAGCACCTTGGTCTGAGTCGTGGCAAGCACTTTCAGTGCTTGCATGGCCCTTTCGGCTCTATATTCCTGAATAAATCCAAGAACAGAATTGAGGATCACAATCACGGCTATTGCGATCGTGTCTTCCGGTTCACCTACCCAGCCTGAGATGACGGCCGAAGCAATTAAAATCAGAACCATGAAGTCCGAAAATTGATCAAGAATCATTCTTGTGAGGCTTCTTCTTTTTGCCTCATCGAGGAAATTTCCACCGAAATCCAATAATCGCTCTTTTGCTGTGTCCTGAGAGAGACCTTGCGTTGCATCAGACTGCAATCGATTGACAGCTTCTTCCGCGCTTAACGTATGCCAAAACACCTGTTCGTGAATGTCCATAAGCTCCTCCATCGCGACAAAAGGATCTGTCAATGGCTCTGTTCTTCATGCCACGGAGCTAAATGAAATGAAAGAAAAGAAAGGGAAAGCTGCGCGCGGTTCCCGGTTTATATCAGGTGCATCAGGGCCTTGTGTCGATTTCTCCAAAGCAGGTGTTCTCTAGGATGAGTGCTCTTGCTTTATTTGCCTCAAAAGATGCTCCAGACGCCTCATTGGCCTGATCCCAGCAGCGGGATTGAGCATTGATTTTAGCCGCCAAACAGCCGCTGATGACTCTTCCATCTTGAATGATACAGGCAGAGATTTCGCTGTCTGAGCTGTCCGTGCTGCTCCCGCCAATTTGGATAACTTTTTGATTGTATTCGGAGGTAAAGGAGCAAGTGCATTGCACTGAGATTGTGGTCGTGCTTTCTGCCACCGCAGAGGCAGCCGCGCCGAGGATCAGGGCGGAGGCGATAAATAACTTTTTCATTTTCATTGGGGACTCCTTTTTGACCAAAGAAATAAAATGATTCAAAGACAAAACACAAGCAATCAGCGTGCCACCTAGGCTTAGAATTTACGGGGATGACTCAATTAGAAGTTTACATGCGATGATTAAACAGTGAATATCGATTTGGGGGGCATTTTTATGTCGAAAAAAATTGGTGGAAGACTCAGTCTCGTCGCGTTTTTATGTCTTCTATTCGTGGCTTACAGATGGTTCGATCTTGGTCAGTATCTGTCTCTTGAGAGTTTGAAGGTACATCAAGCTTCGCTTCATTCCTTCTACCTTGAACATCCCGGAATTGTGGCTGTTATCTTTGCGATCGTGTATGTTTTGTCCACCGCACTTTCTTTGCCTGGGGCGACTATTCTCACTCTTGCGGGTGGAGCTATTTTTGGTTTGGGCCTGGGGGTGGCTCTGGTCTCATTTTCAAGTACCTTGGGAGCTACACTGGCCTTTCTTGCGTCTCGATTTTTTCTCCGGGACCTCATTCAAGATAAATTCAAGGATAAAATTACAAAGGTGAATCAGGGGATCAAAAAAGAGGGGGCATTTTATCTTTTGACTCTAAGGCTTGTACCAATTTTTCCGTTTTTTTTGATCAACCTGGTGATGGGTTTGACTTCAATTCGCACCATGACTTACTTTTTTGTGAGCCAAATCGGAATGCTCCCAGGGACTATTGTTTATGTCAATGCGGGGACGCAACTTGCGAAGATTGATTCTCTCAATGGTATTCTCTCTCCCGAACTTCTTTTTTCTTTTTCGTTGATTGGGATTCTCCCTCTTCTCTCTAAATGGGCTCTTGAATTTTATAGGTCTGGAAAATATATCAGGAAGTACAAAAGACCCAAATCCTTCGATTTCAATATGGTTGTGATCGGAGGAGGATCTGGAGGACTTGTGTCGGCCTATATCGCAGCTGCGATCAAAGCCAAAGTCGCACTCATCGAAAAACACAAAATGGGAGGCGATTGTCTGAATACCGGATGCGTTCCAAGCAAGGCTTTGATTCGCTCCGCCAAAATTTTTAGTTACTTTGAGCGGGCGATAGAATTTGGATTCGAAAATCCATCGGTTAAAATGGATTTTTCAAAAGTGATGGACCGCGTACAGAAAATTATCAAGGAGATCGAACCGCACGATTCGATTGAGCGCTATTCAAAAATGGGTGTCGAATGTTTTCAGGGAACGGCTAAAATACTCTCCCCTTACGAAGTTGAAGTGAATGGAAAAATTTTGAGGACAAAAAATATTGTCGTCGCAACGGGGGCGTCTCCTTTGGTGCCCCCCCTTCCTGGACTGTCAGAAGTGCCTTATCTGACCAGCGACACGCTATGGAATTTGCGAACCCTTCCTCGCAGACTTGTTGTTCTTGGTGGCGGCCCTATTGGTTGTGAGTTGGCTCAAAGCTTTGCACGATTTGGGTCACAAGTGAGTCTTGTCGAAATGGCCCCTCGGATCCTGAATCGAGAAGACGAAGAGGTCTCATCATTTGTTACTGAGAAGTTTCGGAATGAGGGTGTTTCTGTTTTGGTTGGCCACAAGGCCTTGAGTTTTGAAACAACTGGAAAAAATGAGAGAGTCCTGGTGTGTGAGTCGCTTGGGAGGGAATTGCGAATTCCGTTTGATGAGGTCTTAATAGCACTGGGCCGCAAGGCGAATGTGAAAGGATTTGGTCTCGAAGAATTGGGTGTTGAAATCTCTTCAGGGGGGACCGTTGTAGCTGATCAACATCTCAGAGTCACAAATTATCCGAACATATATGTGGTTGGAGATGTGACGGGGCCTTACCAATTCACACATACAGCGAGCCATCAGGCTTGGTACGTGGCCGTCAATGCACTCTTTAGTCCATTTAAGAAGTACAAGGTTGATTATCGAGTGATCCCTTGGTGCACTTTTACGGATCCCGAAGTGGCTCGGGTTGGGCTCAACGAGATGGAAGCAAAAGAAAAGGGGATTGCCTACGAGGTGACCCGCTACGGAATTGAGGATTTGGATCGCGCTATCGCCGAGGGAGAGGCTCATGGATTTGTCAAACTTCTCACTTCTCCGGGAAGCGATCGAATTTTAGGAGCGACGATCCTGGGGAGTCACGCAGGTGAAATAATCGCCGAGTATGTGGCAGCCATGAAACACGGACTCGGACTGAACAAGATTCTCGGAACCATCCATATTTATCCCACTTTTGCAGAAGCAAATAAATACGCGGCCGGAGTGTGGAAAAGAGCGAATGCCCCTCAGAAGGCGCTTGAATTTTTGTCAAAATACCACAAATGGAGGAGATCTTAAGATGACGATCGCAATTCTGATCGCCATTGTGGCTGGACTATAGGAAAATTCTATTGTGATATCTTTTGAAGAAAATATAGCCATTCATGGACTTCAGATGAAGCGCGGTGTGCTTGGAACACTCCAAGTCAACATCGGCCGGCTCTGCAATTTGGCCTGTCATCACTGTCACGTAGAAGCGGGACCGAAGCGCACCGAAAACATGGAGGGAGCGGTTGTTGATCGCGTGATTGAACTGTTGGAAAAGTCAAAGACGATTCACACAGTTGATATCACGGGAGGCGCTCCCGAATTAAATCCTCACTTTCGCAGGCTGGTGAGTGCGGGAAGAAAGCTTGGAAAAATTGTCATCGATCGTTGCAATCTCACTGTCCTTTATGAACCAGGTCAGGAGGAAACGGCCTGTTTTTTAAAGGAACATGAAGTTCAGGTTGTGGCTTCCCTTCCTTGTTACTCGAAAGAAAATGTGGAAAAACAGAGAGGCCGTGGTGTTTTTGATAAAAGCATAGAAGCACTCAGACTGCTTAATAATTTGGGCTATGCCCAACAAGACACAAAATTGATTCTCGATCTTGTTTATAATCCTTTGGGCCCTTTCCTGCCACCTGATCAAAAAAAACTTGAGCCTGCCTATAGGACTGAGCTCAAAGAGTTGTTTGGCATCGAATTTAATCGACTCTATACCATAACGAACATGCCGATCAGGCGTTTTCTCTCTGATCTACAAAGAGCTGGAAAACTGACTCAATACATGGAGCTATTGTCGAACAGTTTCAACCCAGCAGTTGCAGAGGGAGTGATGTGCCGAAGTCTTCTTTCTGTGAGTTGGAATGGTGAGCTTTTTGATTGTGATTTCAATCAAATGTTGGAGTTACCCTTGGGAGCCAGTCGTCGCACTGTCTGGGATATTTCATCATTTGATGATTTTGAGGGAGATTTGATTAGGTATGAGAATCACTGTTACGCGTGCACTGCAGGAGCTGGAAGTTCTTGTTCCGGTGCCCTGGTTTAGAATATAAAATGGAATGAAAATAAGGAGAACTGAAATGGACCAAAACGCTCAAAGTTTAGAATCCGTAAAAGAGTATTATGGAAAAATCCTAAATTCGAGTTTGGATTTAAAGACAAGTGCCTGCTGTCCGACAGAGAGCATGCCAATTCATTTGCGAGAAATACTAAAAGATATCCATGATGAGGTAAAAGATAAATTTTATGGGTGCGGTTCGCCAATTCCCCACGCACTCGAGGGAAAGACCGTTCTCGACTTAGGAAGTGGAACTGGTCGCGACTGCTTCATTTTATCAAAGCTTGTTGGTCCGAGAGGACGAGTTATCGGCATTGATATGACGGAAGAGCAGATTAAGGTTGCAGAAAGGCATGTCGACTATCACAGACAAAAATTTGGATTTTTGAAATCAAACGTGGAGTTCATCAAGGCTTATATCGAAGATCTAGAAGGAGCCGGCATCAAGAGTGAATCAATCGATGCCGTCGTCTCAAATTGCGTGGTGAACCTTTCTCCAAACAAGGAGAGAGTATTTTCGGAAATTTTTCGAGTTTTAAAGCCAGGAGGTGAGCTCTATTTTTCGGATGTCTTTTCAAGTCGAAGAATTCCAAAGGAATTGACTCAGGATCCGATTCTTGTGGGGGAGTGTCTTGGGGGAGCGCTTTATACTGAGGATTTTCGGCGCCTCCTTCTGCAGATGGGTTGTAAGGACTACCGTTTGATGGGACGTTCTCGCATTGCTCTTCTTAATCCAGAAATAGAGAGAAAGGCGGGTTTGATCGAGTTCTACTCAATGACAGTGAGAGCATTCAAGCTCCCTCTTGAGGATCGTTGCGAAGACTATGGACAAGTTGCCACCTATCTTGGAGGATTATCGGATAGTCCTTTTGCTTTTGTCCTAGATGATCACCATGTATTCGAAAGAGGAAAGCCCATGTTGGTCTGTGGAAATACCGCCATGATGCTACGGGATTCTCGCTATGGAGAATTTTTCAGAGTTGCCGGCGGCCAGGAGACTCATTATGGGCTTTTTGATTGTGCTCCTGTCTCGCAATCGGGAGGAGTCACTGACTTGAGTGGGGTGGGATCTTGCTGTTAGACTTGGTAAATAAAACGATTTCGGTCGTTATACCAGTAGCCGAGAAAGATGACTTATGGAAGGCACTCCTGCCAGATTTGGCCGCATTGGACAGAGACGACGAGATCTTGATCGTGTCAGAAACATCCCTTAAAGATGAGTTGGAGAAACTTGCGAAGTCTGCGAAATTGCCCTGTACTGTCAGATGGATTTTTTCTGCCCCAGGAAGGGCAAAACAACTCAATTCAGGTGCGCAGGCAGCCAGATCGGATTTTCTTTGGTTTCTTCACTGTGATTCGAAGATTGAACAATCGGCTGTGCGCAAACTCAAAAAGTCAGTCGAACAGGATTCAACTCGCCTTTATTTTTTTGATTTGAAGTTTTTAAATGATGGTCCCTGGATGATGGTTTTAAACAGAGTCGGTGTTTGCTTTCGCTCCCGGATCTTAGGCCTACCTTTTGGAGATCAGGGCTTTTGTATGCATCGGGATGTGTTTAACAAATTGGGGAGATTTTGCGAGAAAGCCCCTTACGGTGAAGACCATCTTCTGATTTGGAGAGCTCATCAGAAGGGAGTGAAGCTGAGGTCCGTAAGGGCTCCGCTCTCTACCAGTGCACGGCGATATGGCATTCAGGGCTGGTTTAAAACCACGGCTCGTCATTTGAGGCTCACAGTAAGACAAGCCATTCCAGAGTTGATGACTTTGTTAAAGAGCGAAAAAGTCTCGTGACCCTAAGTCTGAGGTCCTCGATCAAACCAAATTCTCTCAGCACTTCAAGTGGTGCTTTGGCTATTTTTGTGAAAACTCCAGAATTGTCTCCCGTTAAGACGCGTCTCGCGTCTTCTATCGGTCCTGAGCGGGCGCTCCAGTTTTATGAGTTTGCCCTGGCGGCAACAGAGGCCTTTGCGAGTGAGTTGCAGAAGAGAATTCCGGATCTCCAAGTATACTGGGCCGTGGCTGAACCCGACGGACAAGGGGCGAAAAGATGGAACTCATTTCCAGTGGTCTCTCAAGGAGCGGGAGATCTTGGCTCTCGGCTGGCTTTGGTTTACGAGAGTCTCTTAAAGAGCCACACCTACGTGTGTTTTATGGGTGCCGACTCTCCCCATCTTGAGGTCGAGACTCTTTCAGAGGCAGTTCGTTTGACAAAAAGAAATTCAAAGGAAAAGTTTGTGATAGGGGAGACCCTTGATGGCGGATTTTATTTTTTTGGAGGAAGCATCTCCCTGCCCTCTTCAGTTTGGCAGGATGTCGAATACAGCACAGATCGCACAGCCATTCAACTGATTCAGAATCTCTCTGGATTTGGAGCAGTGGAGCGAATTCGTGAGAATTTCGACATTGACACAATCGAAGATCTTCTTCGCTGTTCTCTGGTTTTGACTGGTGGCGCTGTTTATCTGCCGGAGCAGATTGAATTGATTCAGTGGTCGAAAACTTTATTCACAAGGTGATTTACTTTTTTCTTAAACAGAGACCTTGATTTGGTAGATCGAGAGCGGAATTGAACTTCGCCGACATGTTTTGGTAAGCAATGAGAGCCGTCAATTCGACTATGTCGTCAGATTTGAAGTGGCTTTTAAGCTTCTCTCGTGTTTTATCGCTGACCCTTTTATTGGAATCCGTCATTTCTTCACAGTAGGAGAGAGCTGCTTTTTCTTTTTCGGAGAGAAGAGAGCTATGATGCCAGTTTTCTAACTCATTCACCAAATCCTGTGATCCACTTCGTTCGATGAGGATGAGTGAATTGAGGTCGATACAAAAGCTACACCAGTTGATTTGTGCCACCCGCAACATGACGAGCGATCTCATTCGGGGTTCAAGATGGGAGGATTTGCGATTAAAGTAGAGATAGAAGCCGGTGAAAAAACCGAGAAGGACGGGGAGTTTTCCCCATTGCATTGTGGGAATCAGATGTTGACCAAATCGTCGCTTTTGAGATCTCAGGAGGAGTCGTGTGAACAGTGAGTATTTCTTCAACGGCTTTTCCGGAACAAAACTTGACATGCTGGGTCCCTTCAGCGGTGCGGCATCGCTCATATTATCTTAAAAGAATTTTAATTTCATGCAAAATCTATTTGGTCAGTCTGGACTGATTTTGCTAAAAAAGCCTTCATGCTCCCTCCGCCTGTTCACTCGATTCAATTGCCTGGCAAGCATATCGTGCATGGATTGCCAGAAATTCCAAGTCACGAATTTGATGGTTTTCAAATGAGATCCAGTGCGGTACTCCTTCTGGAGGAGTTCTTGCTTAAAAAAATTAAAAACAGAGAGATGCGGAGCGGAGAATCAAAATGTATCTTTTGAAAGGGGCTATTTCATGAAAATTGCTTTCTTTGATTGTCACGGATTTGAAAGGGCCACCTTTATAGCAGAAAATGAAGGACTCAAAGCGAAGCATGAAATAACCTATTTTGAAGCTCGCTTGACAGAGACGTCCGCGATTCTGGCGGCAGGATATCCTTGTGTCTGTGCCTTTGTAAATGATTGTTTGAACAGAGAAACTCTCCGGGTTATTTCAAAAGCTGGAACTCGATTGATCGCCTTGAGATCGGCGGGATTCAATCACGTTGATCTTGAGGCAGCTCGCGATTTTGGTCTTCGGGTTGTGCGCGTGCCTGAATATTCGCCTTACGCGGTTGCTGAGCATGCCGTGGCACTTGTTTTGTCTCTCAACAGAAAGATTCATCGGGCCTACAATCGAGTGAGGGAGGGAAATTTTTCGCTCGAAGGACTGGTTGGATTTGATATGTATAAGAAGTCTGTTGGCATCGTTGGTACGGGTCGCATTGGTTCGGTGATGGCAAGGATCATGATTGGCTTTGGTTGCGAAGTGCTAGCCTATGATCAGAACAAAAATCCTGATCTTCTGGAAATGGGCGTTCAGTATTTGGAACTTGATGAGGTCTTGAAAGAGTCTGATATTATCTCCTTGCATGTTCCATTGACTCCAAAGACTCGACATATTTTGAATGAAAAATCTTTTTCTTTGATGAAGCCGGGCGTGATGGTCATCAATACGAGTCGCGGGGCATTGATTGACACCCCAGCATTGATTCAGTTTCTGAAATCTGGACATATTGGCTACGCTGGTCTTGACGTTTATGAGGAAGAAGAGGGGATCTTTTTTAAGAATTTGTCGGATCAGATTCTTCAAGACGATCAGCTCGCCCGCTTGTTGACTTTTCCAAATGCACTTTTAACCTCCCACCAAGCTTTTTTAACAAGGGAGGCACTCGCCAATATTGCGCAGACAACTCTTCAAAATATCAGTGGGTATGAGATGGGCAGCGAGTTCTTCAATGAAGTTAGCCTTGAGAGTCATGTTATAAAATAGTGAAAGATGAAAAATGGGGATTAACAATCAGGCCGTGAGATCATTTCTGTTTCGTTTAGGCCTTCGTAGCTTTTTGAGCATCTTAAGTGGGATCTTCGCTGGCATCGCAGCGAGCGCCTTTTTGTATTGTTTGGAGTGGGCGACTTCCTATCGCGAGGATCACATGGAGATCATTTGGTGTCTCCCATTGGTTGGATGTTTCATCGGATGGATGTATGATCGGTTTGGCAAGGAGATTGTCGGTGGGAACAATCTCATTCTTGAAGAGATTCATTCTTGCAGGAAAGCTCTCCCTTTTAGAATGGTGCCCTTTATATTTTTTGGCACAATATTGACTCATCTTTTTGGCGGATCGGCGGGTCGTGAGGGGACGGCGGTTCAAATGGGGGCCTCTCTTTCGGATCAAATTTCTAGACTCTTTCGGCTCTGTTCTAAGGAACGAAGGATTTTTTTGATTGCGGGGGCTGGAGCCGGATTTAGTGCAGCCATTGGGGCTCCTTGGGCTGGCGCATTTTTCGGAATGGAAGTAATTGCGGTGGGAAAACTGAAGTTGTCGCACTGGTGGGAATGTTTGATTTCTTCTTTTGTGGGATTTTATACGGCGCGATTGCTAAATGCCCCCCATTCAGTCTTTCCACAATTTGAGATTCCAAATTTTGAGATCAAAATTGCTTTTTACGTTGTCTTATCAGGAATTTGTTTTGGTTTGACGGCCAGGTGTTTTGTTCTCATGAGCCATTTTATTGAAAAGTGGAATCTGCGTTTCATTTCCTCTCCTCCTTTGAGGCCCTTTTTCTCTGGGATTGTATTGGTTCTGCTTTATTATCTGGAGGGAACATATCGCTTTTCTGGTTTGGGAATAGAATATATACAAGGAGCTTTGAACAATATCGCTTCCTTTGACTTGCCTTTGCTTAAGATGTCTTTTACGGCAATGACTGTGGGTTCAGGTTTTAAAGGAGGAGAGTTTATTCCTCTTGTTTATGTTGGAACGACTCTCGGCAGCGCCCTATCAACTTTTATTCCTGTATCATTTCAACTTTTGGCGGGACTTGGCTTTGCGGCTGTTTTTGCTGGCGCATCAAATACTCCCATCGCCTGCAGCCTCATGGCGATGGAAATTTTTGGCTTTGGGGTCGGTCCCTATGCCTTCATTGCCTGCTTTGTGAGCTTCTATTTTTCAGGACATCATGGAATTTACAAATCACAAATCATTCATGCGAAAAAGCATCGCTTTTTCTCTCGACGGAGAAAAAGCTAGGCCAGTTTGCGCTAGGGCAATTGCGTCTTCCTTTCTTCAACTGGAGAGTCCTTTAACTCAAGCGTAGGGCCACTTTTATTTATGAATGAGATGACAATTTTATAAGTGAATCTGTTTTCCTTTGATTTGAAAGCCTTTTTGATACTGCTAGAATCTATGCTCAATATTGATCCAGCAAGGCCGGACTCAAAGCCTAATATTTGTATATTTAGTCCATTCAGAAATTCGCCCAACTTTTCTCGTTCTCCCGGGCTTTCAGATTTGAGATATTCCTCGTTAGTTTTACTGTATTCAGCCAGAAGCGAATTTGCGGCCAGCTTGTTTCGATAGTTTGTGTAATGGGCAATCGACTTATCGAGAGCCTGCGGAAGTTCATCAATTTGTCCGGAAAAATCAAACACAAGAGCTTCCAGTTTTACAAGCTCCTTTTTACTAGGAGTAGAGACTCTTTTGAAGCAGATTCTATCTGTTCGATTTCTTGCTTTTTGAGAGGCTCCCTCAACAAGACCTTTGCCATATAAATCCTGGTATTGGTGGGCAGATGCTAAAGTTCCGATGGCCTCTGTGAGAGGGTAAACATAGGCAAGTTCATAAGCTGGGATCACAAGTGCTTTCTGATTTCCTTTTTGGTCAAGAAGCGAAATAAATCTGTCATTTCCTATTCCGAGTTGTTTGTCTTTGCTCAAGTCATCGGCAACTAAACACTCAGTTTTTGGGTCTGCGTGGACTGATTGTTCAGCTTTTAGCCAGTTTTTATTTAAGGCCTCATTTATATCGGTAGGAAGTTCGCCCAGTCTTAGGTTAAGAGCCTCTTCGGCGATCGCGAGGGAGAAACTTTTGTCTGGTTTAGTAGCTTTTGATGAGTAGACGAAATTAACGAAGGCTTCGAGTCGCTCTGTTGAAGTCATAAAGCCAAGCTGTTCAAGAAAAATATAGAGTGATACTTTTGCCTGATCTAGGCTAGACAGGCGAACATAGAGGTGGTTGTCGATGAGATAGGAATTTGCGATCTCGCTCCACATAAACAGACGACTGGCTTTCGATTCTTTGATCTGTTCGGGGAGGGGAAATGGGTCGTCATAGAGTTCGATATATTTAACGGGATAGTTCTCCTTCTGAAATTCATCCATTAATTTTTTCGCTAGAATGGGATGGAAATCGGCAATTCGATCCAAGGCACTGATGATCGCCTCATCCTTCACGGATGGATTATTTGTTAACTCTGAGGCCCGCTTAAATTGGGGATCGGCCGAGGACAGCGGGTTTGCGTGAAGAATTTTGCTGAGGACACCGAACTTTATTGAATTGCCTTCAGTAAAAACAATGCCTTCGTTGGTTGACATCATCTGGCGTTTTGCTGAGGCATCAAAGGCAAGGGCCATTCCTAAGACAAGGAGGATGGGTAACTTATTCATATATTTTCCTTCATTCCAGCAGGGGTAGATTGATTTAATAGGAGAGATTTACAACTTTGAACGAGGCGTCCGGTCCATGATGTCAGGTGGCTCCTAAAATGAAACCTCCCCATCACTGATTTGAGTGTGGCCCCGCCTCTGGCGGACAGGTCATCCATTCGATTTGCAAAGGTCTCAAATGCCTGATTGGGGCCCCAGTGAATGAGCGCGGCTGTGCCTCCATAGAGAAGGGCCAATCCAATAATTGGGAGGCTCGGTTGATAAATAACAACATTGCCTATAGCGATGGGGTCAAAGTGAACCAGATCCAGCATTTTCACGCCAAATAGATCGAGTTTGGACAAGACTGGTCCCAACAAAAATAAAGGGAAGCCGACCCATGCCGAAGCTTTTCTACTCAAATTATGACTCTTTGCAGCTCCGAGCCAATAGCCTGGAAATTTAGCTATTCCATTGACTAAGACTTCAATATTTCCTTGCAGTGTAAGAAGAGAATGTGAGGAGCCCACTGCGCCGCCCAAAGCTTTCCAGAGATAGGACATGAATGTGGAATGTGCAAAACGAATTGCGATTTCGTTCCATGATTGGCCATCTTCAAAATTGAATTGATGGCGTGTCTGATTTCGAAAATGCCCCACGATATTATCGTAAGTACGAATATGCGTCGCAAATATTAACTCATAAAGGGTAATTCCAGCCGTCATAGCCGAGGCGACCCAAGGGCTCACTCCATCCAACGAAAGCCAGATGCTTCCAGCAATCAGTCCGTTCGAAGCGGCGAGAGTCACTCCCTGGTAGAGCTCTCCTTTGGTGGGGCGGGAATAAACTGATTTCCACCAAGAATCCAATCCCTTCGTCGGAGCTTTTTCCTCACTCGCAACCTGGGCAGCAAGCTGCGCCTTGAATTCCTCCAATTTTGAACCTGTTATAGGCAAGCTTTGGGGATCAGTTCCAAAGCCACCATTGTCGGTTGATATAGCAACTGATTGAGATTCTGGCACCACCATTCTATAGTGAATTTTCTGACTTTTCAAGCTATTGAGAAAGTCGATTTCATGAGGCTTAAGTTCTTGAGAGGTTGAGAAAACGTATACTCCAGGGGATTGACCCGTCACAATCCGCGCTCTCTCAATCGCTTCCTGCAGGTAAGTTATATCTTGAGGATCTCTCGAAAGTTGCGCCGATCCTTTGGGCAAATACATTGGAACTCTCATCATTTCAGATTTGATTTCGATAAAGCTGTCTGCCTTACCAGATCCGACAGAGTAGGCGATGGCGGATTCCTGCGCCGCTGCGCCAGCCGCGCAGAAAATGGAAAAAGTGGAGAAAATGAGAAATGAAGAAAACGATTCTGTCATTTTCCGTAACCCAGTGGTTTCAAGAGCCGCTCATTTGGCGGAACGATCGTATCTGAGGCAGAGCCATCTGATTTGATGGTGAATTCTTCCGCATCGCCCTGTGTTTGTTGAGATGGAGTTGGTGATGAGTGCTGATAGTTAATTACTTTCTTTTCGAATTCGGTGATCAGTTCTGGAGAATGAGAAAGACGTGGAAGTTCGAGCTTCTGGGGTTTTGAGCTCCCTCCCAGATCAACAAAAAAACCTGGAAAAAAGCCGACGACAGAACCGTTATTTTCCCCATTTAGAATTTTCTTTTTCAGTCGTGACTGTCTCTTTTCGATATAGTCCCGAAGATGTCCTCTGACCTTTGTGGTATCAAAAATCTGGATCATCTCCTCTGAAGAATAATCAAAAACGCAGCGGACACCCTGTGGCATCCACGCATCTTCGCAAAGGGCTCCCGCCTGAAATGCTTGAACTAACTGAGAGAGGTTCACTTCGTGGGAAAACCCACAAGAAAACTTGGGAAAAGTGGAATTTTGGTTTTGAGTTGACTCTGAGTTGACGGCGAATTCAGGAAGATTGCCCGTCATTCCGACGGTTCCACTGATATCTATACCAAGTACTTCAAAATGAGTGACAACAGCGGGCGCGGGCTCATAATGGTTCATATGAGTAGAACTGCGCCTAACTACCTTCCCGCCAAAATTGCTGGTTGGAACTCCTCGGTGGTCTAAGAGGCGATCAGAATAGTCAGTTGCATTTTTATTTTCATGTATGTTCAAAGCCGCGAGGGTCCACTCTCTTGGGGTTGGCAAGCGGCCCCCCTGCAATCTGCAAAATTCAAGAGCCTCCGTCGGCTTCATATTCTCAATTCCAAAATAGGCAGGATAATCCAGATCCACTTTTTCATCAGGAAAAACCTTCTCCTCGCTTGACATAAACTGGATCCACTCCTGAGTGTACTTATTAAAGCAGGGGGAGCTTTCGCCCAAGACAGCTCTTTTATCACGACAACTCGCCTCAAAGATTGAAATATAAAAAGGCCGTATTCCATATCCTGCCGGATCATCTGTTGCTGTCGGATCGACGAGAACTGCATTAAAGACATATTTGGATCCGTTCGAAACTCCAGTAGCCGATTCCGAAGCTTTGGCAATATCAAAGAAGGCGGCGACTCCGGAATAGATCAAAATGAAAACAGATAAATAATTTAAAATAATCATACAAATATTCCTACTGGTTGAACTCGATCATGTCGGTTGCGCGAATGAATCCGTCATTCGCCCCTCGACGACTCTCATCTTTAGACTCCAATGTTTTTAACAAAGCTAGGTTTCGAAATACTTGGTTGCCCATGAAAGGTCGCACTTGAACGAGAAAGGCCTTGTTTCCTAATACACAGAATTCAAGATCCCACTTCATTCCTTTGTAGCCATACTTGGAAGCCATTTTCTTTTGTATGCCATCACCCATACTGGCGAGTTGTTTGGCTACATCTTGAGTAATAATAGGTTTAATAACTCCTGCAGAAACCTTCATAAGACCAGAATGAGGCCAGGCCTTAAGTGCCCACTTCTCTTTTGCATTTGTTGTACGCGTCGTTTGAATTTGTCCTGTGGTGCGAGAAATTGTGACAACTTCGGGTGATTTCTCTCCATTGACAGTCGTCACACCGATTCCTTCGTTGGCTGCAATGTAAATCAAGTCGCTGAAGTCTTTAGATTGAGGATCGCCCACGATCATAACTCCCGCCTTTTCAGAATTTATGCCGACTTGGATCAGAACAGAGGGGACGACATCCCAGGGATTTTCAATGAGTTCCTTGCGCCATGAGTAGGCCTTTTCGGTGAAGGGAGACGCCCAAACAGACTTAATTGCATCCATCACATTGTAAGCATGTTGTAAATGCAGATCTGCCTGAGAAACTCGCTGTCCTGGGTTTATTGCTTGCACGTTTGGCACAGTGTCGTTGAGTCCCGCGCCAACGAAGGTAGCCAGGTCTTCCGCATTGGTATCGCTGCGAACAAAAACACCACGCTCATAAAAATCGACCTGGCCCTCAGGGGCTCGATTGGTAAACTTGGCGATGATATAGGATTCGAGTTCAGGAGCGAGTTTGATTCGGCTGATGGCCCGTCGAATCTTCGCAAAAACATCTCGCCGCAATTCACTCGCTTCCCTTGAATCGCCCTTTAGTCTGCTGTCAGCCAGCAAGGCCTTGATATAATCGTAGAGGCTGAACTCCTTTTTGGTTTTCGGGTCGAGGTATTTACGGTTGATATGATGCCAATAGACACTAAAAGGAAGTACGATTCCGCGGGGTACAGTATTGGTAAATAATTGCGACAACTCACCCTGTCCTTTGGCTTTGCCACCAGCGACCTTGTCATCATAGCGAAGTGCATCTAGGCTGACCGGGTGAAAGACCTCCATCGTGGGCAGTTGCAGTTTAACTTTCTCCTGAAATTTCACCTGATTGTATTGATGGTAGACCTCATTCTCTGTTGCATTGACAATATCGAGATTTTTGATAGAGGCTTCCCCATTTTCTAAAGCAAATAACAGGACTTGCTTCCCATTGACCTCACGTGCGATTTTTTCTAAAGCTGAAAATGGCATGTAGACGTTGGGGATCCCCAAATTGGATGCGATCAATTGCACATGCGAAATGAGCGAAACCGAATGGGAGGTAATGATGCCCGCCACCTTATGAATCTGTGCTGGGGTTTTTCGAAGCAAGTAGATCCCATTTGGATTCCAATAAAAATCTGGATCATCGAGATCTGATTCTGATGGGTAATAAACGACCCCTTTGGAAATCCCCTGGTTCAAGATTCTAAAAGGATGGGTCAAACTTTCGGTATTAAGGCGAAATTGTATACCTGAGGATCGAGAAATCTTAGCGCTCAGGTTTAGAAGAATATTTTCCATGGGTTGAATCGTGCTCGATCTTAATATCTCGTCAACGACGAGGTCTGCTTCTGATTTTTCGACAAATTGGGTGTACTTTTCGATCAAGGGGTTAAAGATGTCCCTGATTCTTTGCTGGGCACTTCGTGTTTCACTTTCAATAATGGAAACGGCGCTATTGAATTGACTTGTTTGGATCTTGGTAGCATTCAACAATTGATCAATAGATACTTCAAATTCGTCGATAGAGTCTGGGGAGGAGAGCCCTAGTGAGACGTTTGCAGAAAAGTAGGATTTGAGTAAACGGACCGTTTGCACGACAGAAAAGGGGATTTCATGCTTGGAAATTTGCTGTTGAAGCAAGAATCCCAGGCTGAATATTTCCCTTTGGATAAGTCGAGAAAGGTCAAAAAATTCGTAAATGCAATTGATAGTTCGATCATTGGCACAATCGGAAGAATAGGTCTGATTGGTTCTTGCTTTATCGGCAATGGCCTTGATTTGTTCTGCATTACGAACAGACTGCCGACTCAATTCATCAAGAATAGCCAAGGTTCTTTCAACGACTTTCTCAACTGTGGCTTGGCTGTTGGCAGTTCGAAGGACTTCTTTAAGTTCACTTATTGATCGCAGTGTGGTTGACAGGCGTCTGTATTCCGCAGAGCCTGTATTGGATTCCAAATCGTAGGTAGTCAAAAACTCGTTGACTCCCGAATCTCCAAAAAGGGTCAATAGATCCGCTAAAATCTGCTCCCCTCTTCGCTTGAATTCAGGGTTGGTCACCTTGCCAAGGTAGTTGCGTACCTTGGTCGTCGTTCCATAGCTCGGGTCCTGGTGAATTTCCGCTCTTGTATCAAAAAATGTGGGATCAAGATCTGCCAACTCAAGAGCTTCGGTGCGCAACTTGTTGATAAAATCGGTGCTGTTGCCGTGAGGGACAAGGCCGGTAAATAGGTAACCTCTAAGCAAATAGTCCTGATAAACCGGAGACTGGTTGTACATTTTTGTCAGGATCAATTCGAGATTTCTGGTGTTTGTTTGAAAACTGATCTCAACATCAGATCGATCCCTTGTTGTCCAGCTCAGCGGCAGCCAGGGCATTCCTTTTGGACGAGAGCGAAGAAATTCCTGGATATAAAGCTCTTCTACATGGGAATTCAAATCATCATTTAACAGAGTCACATCAGGAGCGATGTTTGAGGTGTCGACGACGATCTTCAGCCCGAGCTGTTTCATCCGGCTTATCCCTTTGCTGATGACAGAATCTTCAATTGTAAGACTTCTCCCGTTTCTATTTCTTGTTTGTCCTGACGACAGCGCACTGAGATAAGCCGCCGTCATTTCTCTGTTCAACTTTTGATCGGGTGAGAGTTCAAGTGCGTAAGCGTGATTCCCAGTTAAGAACAGCAACATGGGTATAACAGCGAAATAAATATTCAAATACGAGGAACTTTTCATTTTAACTCCATCGAAATCTAAATCAAAATTGTCTTTCCTGAATCAATGAAATAAATCAATTCCAATTTGTTTTGACTATCACTTAATTGGCGCAAAACAATTCTGTTGAGCATTAAGTCGATATAGCCTTCGCGAGCTTTCCACGTGTGAATTAAGGTGGAAGACTTCAAGCCATCCTTCACTTCGTATATCTTCAGATTGCTCAGACCAAATGCGAGAATCGGAAATATTGAGGTTCTTTGCATTTGATCCGATGACAACTCAATGCACTGATTGATCTTGTTGCACCTGACGAATTTTGCTCCATTTATAAATTCAGTCGCACCTCTGGCCTCAATCGAAAATACCATGAGGAAAACTGAAAATATCGATATCAATTGGCTTTGCATTTTAAACCAAGCCTTCCTATTTTAGAAAGAAAATCTGTCGTCTTTTGATCAGGAAGAAGTATGCTCCAGGCTTGCTCGTCTACCTCAATACTGTTTCCGCAGGCATTGAAATCGATTGGTAGGAGCGATCTGATGTTCGAAACGGGACTTTCTAAAAATGGTATGAGTTGAGCTTTTGTCGTGACAGTTTCTCCACTTTCGCTTTGTCCTCCCACGTAAAAAAAACCTCCATTAAGAACTTTCCAGGAGCTGGATAATAGTTCACTCAGGGAGATTTCGGTAATGTTTGGCCGATCGATTGATTGAACAGTTTGGCTTCCATCCAGACAAAATATCCCCATGCCAAAGTATTTTCCAGGCCTAACGGCCCGGTTTCGCGTAAATCCACCATCGGGGCAGGACTGCGTTGTATTCGAAGTCAACCATGACAGTGCTGAATAAAGGTCTACTCCCAGTTCTTTGATCAAATGAATTTTTTGGCTTGGCTTTAATTTTCCAAATCCTGGAACGGAGTTGAAATATTTAACGTACTCCTGATCCGATATTTCTTTATCCAGTCGACGCCGATGTTGGTTTATATTAAAATATCCATCGAGTTGGTAGGAGGTGGCCAGGACCGTTTCTAGTAATTTATTAGTAATTAAAATTCGCAGGATCTCCAAGTCGACTCGATCTACTTTGAGTGACTTTTGCTCTAGCAGGGGACATTCCTCCAATTGATAGATATTTTCACCCAAGATCTTTACATCGCATTGACTCCAAAGCGCACTGGTTCCATCAAGCAATCGGCCTTGAAAGGGAGTGTCGTTGATCCCTAGAACAAGAGATGGGATCGTCATGGAAAAGTTCAGATCCATATTATTAGCAATAAATTTCCTGAGCTCCAGAAGCGATCGTTGGTAGTCCTCAGCAATCTTTTGAAAATCCAATTCGTTTTTGACGAGAGGAATATCTTGGGGAATTTCAGTCAAATACCGAAACAGATTGCCCTTTCCAAATCGTTCAATTTCAGATTGAATGACGCTGTAGTCCCTAGTTCCTTTGTATTTATCGCTGATCGGTTTAACCCGAGCAAAGAATCCTTTAAAAGGGGTATAAACAGAGACAAGGCGCTTGTAAAATTGTGCCTTTCGATTTTTTTGATCAAATGACAGTGCCAAATCAAAGATTTTGTCTGCGTACATAAAGGAATAGGAGGTTAGCAATTTCTCTCCCATTTCAGTTAACTTTTCAGACCTTTTTGTTGCGCTGATTTCGCCGCGCAGGAAGGGACGTATATCGACGATTTGTGATGGGGTTCCAAGTGAAACTCCGCCAACTGAAATGCAACAAAACAAAGCGAGGAGTTGATAACGATTAAGCATTTATAAACCTTTGTTAAAGGATTGAAACAGATTCAGCAGAGACCGTGCCAGGACCCTCCAGTTGTTGGTGGGAATCTGGGGGCTCCGAGAGAGGGGATGGACTATTTGGGCCTATTTGAAATTTTATCAGGGTGACCCAATTTGCGGTTCCCAGCCCTATGATACTTTTGGTCGCTTGTCCAACTTATGGTCACGTAAGTTTCGATTTGGCAATTTTGGTTACTTTGGATTGGCAGTTCGTTTTGCAATGACTTATCTGAGAGAGCTGTTTTCGGTTCTGCTTTCACGCCCGGTGGTGTTATTCGAAGCATTCTTTCAGGTTGGGGCATTTTGCTGAATTGAATTCTGGGAGCTGATTATGAAGACAATTCAGGACCTTGTCCGGTTGGTGCGGATGATCTTAGTATTTTGTATGGGTCTCGCTTATTTTTTGGGATCTAATCTTTCATGTGATGCTGTGAAATTCTCAAATCATCCATATCTAGATACATTTAACTATTTTTTTAATGTTGAGGCCGTCGATGTTCTCTTTGTGATGGATGATTCAGTTTCAATGAATAGTCTTCTTTCAAGCATCGTAAATGGTTTCAAATCCTTGTCTGAATCTGATTTTCCAAGCAATACGAAAATGGCCGTAACATATATGTCTCCAGCAAAATATTTCAGTGGACAGCCAGATTATCAAACCCCTTTGAATATTTGGGCTGAAAAAACTCCGGGCTTTATGCAATTGGTTAGTAGAAAGAGTATTGAGACATTCTTGAGCTATGACAATGCTAATTTTCCAGAAGGCTCTTCAGATAGACAGGCTTTTCTTGAAGGGAAAAATAACTTTAAGATAGCTGGCTGTGATGATGAATGGTTTTCTCCAGATCAAAGGAATCATCCATCTGATGGAAAAAATTCGAATTCATGTCTTGAGGCTGCTATTCAGGCCCCCTATTTCGCGACTCAAGTCGAAGCGGGGACGGTCAGTTTGGCGAATCTCGTATCACATTTTTCTTCAAATTTGAAAAGGCCTCTTTTTCGGGAAGGTTCGTCAGTCAATGTCATTTTTGTCTCTGATACCCATGACCCCGGGGTCGGTACCCTCAGCAGTACACCACCCTGTCAGGGGTATTATGGGGGACCCAATGCTCCCGAGACGATGTCTGATTACACTTCTTTGAAAGTGATCATCAGCTCAAGTAATCCCGGGGTTGAGTACTTGAAGTTCAGTGCAATCACTCGAATGCCGCCGGCAAATGATCCTCTTCTGGAGGGAGTCAATACGGTTGGTATGTTGCCGGAGGACTACACTGGGACTCATGTTAATACCGAGCCCGATTGCTTTTTTTCCTACTTGCCGTTTGTGAGGGAATCTGGTGGCCTTGCCATGCACGTCGGAAACACGAATTGGAATGAGCTCGTCAAAAGTTTAGTAAAGGATTTCTCAACACGGAGAGCTGCTGAATTTCGGTTGTCAAAAAGAGCGAAATTCATTGAAATTGTGACGGTTGATGAAAAGGCATTGTCTTCTGATGAATTCTATCTTTCTGAGGATGGAATGAGACTGGTCTTAAAGATTAATTTTGATCCGAAGGTATATCATTCGGTGTCGGCAAGGTATCGATCCGAAGAATGACGGAGAGAGAAAGAGGTTTTCTTTGGCGAGTACCGCAATTTAATCCACTCTCTGATTTTTAATAAGCTCTAGTCTTTTCTTTCGCGTTGCAAGATTTGTTTCGACTTTAGCCCAGACTGAAAAGTGGTAATGCTGGCTTCCGCGCGCCCTGAATGCCTATAATGGGGACACGGATGGAAGAAAATGATTAATCCCTGGCTTGGATTCTCTTGCGTTGCGCTGACATTTGTCATTAGCTTTTGCGTATTTATCTTCAGCTCCATTCCCGTTGGAGACTATTACTTCATTTCAGTTTTTTTTCTGATAGGAATTTACAGTATTAATGCTATCTTAAGAGATAAAACTGCTTATCAGGTGAGAAAATGGCTCAAACAGCCACTTAAGATTCTGGGAAAGTATGTCTTTTGGGGCTTCATTTCCTATGCTCCAATTCTTCTTTATCGGAATCATTCCTTTTATTCACAGAATTTTCTGAGCGTAGTTCCTTTTTTTGAATTCTACTTCAAAGCCTACATTATTGGGGGGCTTCCGTATTTTATTTTATCGGAAAAATACCGCTATTCATTTGGAAATGTATTTTCTGATCCATATTTGAGAGTTCTCAGCTTGCTTCGTCAGTTGCTTCGGGGCAGGTTTCGAAACACGTTGAGGCGATTAATTTTCCACAGATCATACCGAAGTTTTCTTCTTTCAAGCTTTTTACGTCTGCACTTTTTACCGGTCATGCTGGGGCAGCTCATCTATGCTCAGGAAACCTCCCTGAAATCGCTCGCTGAGAATTCTTGGAATTACGCTGAGATCATCTCCTTTCTGACAACTTTGGTTTGGGCCATCGATGCAAACAATGCCTCAATTGGATATTTTTGGGAGTCGAACTTCACTAAGACGCGTTTCAAAATGATGGATTTTCATCCTCTCCATTGGATCATTACACTGAGCTGTTATGTGCCTTTCACTTATTGGGCCTCGACCTTTGTCCCGAGTTTAATGGACTACAATTCAGCAGTATTTCATCTCGTTGATAGCAGATGGTTTGAAGTTACAACTGATCTTATCGGTTTGATTTTCTTGATTGGTTACCTTTGTGCTGGCACCTCGCTGTATTTTTCAACTTCAAACTTAACATATAAGGCAATTCAAACCAGGGGACTCTACAGTATTGTTCGTCACCCGGCGACTCTTTGTAAAATCGGTTTTTTTGGTGTTTCGTGTTTCAAGTTCTCAGAAGCGTACACTTTTATCAATATTTTTGCCTATTTACTTTGGACGGGTATATATCTTTCCCGGACGTATTGCGAAGAAAGATTTTTGATGCAGTTTGAAGAGTATCGAGCTTATCGTAAGCGAGTGAAGTATCGACTTATACCTGGCGTTTATTAGCTCCATTTTTCAGCCCTCCGTTGGAGCTCCGCTGATTTCGGTCAGTGCAGAGAGGTCCTTGAGGTAAAGCGAGCGGCTTTTCTTTTTGATCAAACCTTCATCAGTAAAATCCTTGAGGCATCGAATGATAGTTTCCTTGGCGGCTCCTATCCAGTTGGAGAGGTCAGTTCTGGTCATTTGAAGACTGATTCGCCATCCATGTGGAGTTTCTTCACCAAATTTGTCCTTTAAGATCAAGAGGGCCTCAGCTAGACGCTCTCGAACACTTTTTTGGCAAAAGGATTGAAGATGCTGTTCAGCTCTTGCGATTTCCAATCCCATTCTGCGCAGAATTTCAAGGGAGAATTTTGAATCTATTTCGATAAGCCTAATGATGGTGCTTGTGCTGATGCGACAGGAAACTGATTCGCTGAGAGCTGTTGTTGTTCCTCGAAAAGTGGACGATGAAAAGACACATCTGTAGCCAAGAACTTCTCCCGGCCCTGCTATTCTCACGATACTTTGTGACTTTGAAATGGCAGGAGCAAGACTCACTTTCGCACTCCCGCTTCGCATACAGCGGATGTAATCTGCTGCTTCCCCCTTTTCAAAAAAATGCTCTCCTTTTTTATGGATTTCAGAAGCCTTGAACTGAGAGAGATCGTCTAAGACTTCATTGCTGAGAGATGAAAACAGGCTCTGCTTCCAGACAGGACAGTTTCTGCAATTCTCAGAATTAGATTTAATCTCTCGAGTTTTCAATATTCAATAAGGCTATCCTTCTGGTGTTCCTATCGCAACTGCCGTGAGAGAATTGCCGTTGCGCATGCTATTCCCCCTGCGGCATTTAGGTATTCATTGATTGAAACTTCGGACGCAATTTCAATGTGATGATTCATGTAGAGTTTCTTGAGTTTGACACATCCGGCTGGCATCAGAATCCGTTTGGGGCCCAGTGCGACGACGTTCATGCCCTGGCGAAGAGCGACCTCTTCGTGTTCGGGAACACCGATGATTTGGTAGGAATTTTTCTCAAAAATTTTGATCGCTTTTTTACTCGCGATGGAGGTCCTCATGAGTACTACATTTTTGTCGATGATCTGAGCTAGGCCGAGGAGGTGCTGCACAGAGGAGGGCAAAGGGAGGGCCTGTGTCTCGACTCCAAATTCTAAAAGGATCTTTTTGATTTGGAAAAACCCCTCTTGATTGGTGCGATTTCCGATGCCAATTGCTACCAAACGAGGGTGAATCCAAATCGCGTCGGCTCCCTCAAATGTTCCGATACCGCGAATCATTTGCAAAATTGGAATCCCCGCCTTGGCAACGGCTAATTGGGCCCATTTTTCCTCGCCGGCTCGGATGGAGCTTGCCATTCGACCAAGTATGGCCCCCCAGGGAGTCATGAAAAAATGATCGCGGAGAAACATAAGATTTGGCGGAGGATTCTCAAACTCTGTTGCTTCTAATTCGAGAACTTCGACCCCGTTGCTTTGAAATGTCTTTTTTAAGGAAGAAGTTTCTTTGCGGAAGTGATTCCACTTAAGGGGGCGCAGATGTTGAACTCTTTCAGGGGACCTAATCCTTGGACCTTGTTTTTGAGGCTTATAGAGAAGAACCTTCTTGAGTGAGCCATATTCTGAATTCACTCCGTGGGGAGACCAATGGCAATTTTTTGATGATTCAGTTTCGTGGGATGCCAGACGGCGACTCCAACTTCCTCCTTGATATGCCGAAAAATCCTTCAATTGAAAAGTCTTTGATCGAGTCATGCCCAGTTTTCCAAAGTTTTGAAGTCATATTGGAGTTTTTGGGCGAGATCCAAAAGATCTCCGTTCGCAAATTCTTGGAGAAGTGGGGTGAGAATCGACGAACGCGCTTTCCACTTTCCAGCGGCGGGCCTATTGACGGTCGTCACTGGATCGTTACTGGACCACGAAATATCATTTCTCCGGGAAACGCCCGCAAAGGAGAGGACTTCGTCAATAATCTTTGGCTGCAGTTCTCTACTGAGGAGATCTTCGTAACGGATGCGGAGGGATGGTTCTTTGAGCCGGCTTGCAAGGTTTTCGATGGTTTGACTGGCAGAGTACCACTGAAATGCGCAGACCTCGGAGAGATCCGAGCCGATATGGGATTGCCAACCTGGAGGCATGTCAAATTTCCAGAAACGTTGGCCACCTCTGACGCGCGCGCTGTAGCTGCGGATTTTTAAGGTGCAATTCGGATGGAGGTCCTGTGAGTGAAATCCGCTGGAGAGCCAGCCGTCCATGAGGGCGTTGATTGTTCCAGCAGGATTCCTCTGAAGGATAATCCATTTGAACTGAGCCTTGGGAAATAGGCTACGAAGCAGAGGAAGGCGATAAATATTGGAACTTGTCTTTAGTAAAATTGGGAGTCTAGAGAGCAGTTCTTTCGTCACTGGGATTCTAGGTTCAGCTGCAATGTAAGGAGGATCCTCCAGCATTGGGAGCTCGTCTGGGTGGGGACCTGAGGTTGAGTAGAGATTCCTTTGAACAGGTAGACCTTCCTTTTCAAGTTGTTCAATCCAATCAAGATAAAACTGATTCCACTGGGTATAGCCGGGAGGAAGGAGTTCAAATTTGTGGTTGAGGACTTCTCTGAGCTTCAAACGGCAATTGAGCGAATTGATCTGTGGCCATTGCATTTCGAAACGATCCAAACAGCGTTCATAATAATCCAACTTGGAGAAGCCCGAGTCCGTCTTAATTCCAATCTCTCTGAGTAGGCTGGCTCCAATCGCTTCAAGTGTTTCTTCGGGAGGAGGAGAAGAGATCACATCAGAATACCCGATGTCCTGAAAGACTCCCAGACCTGCACGCCGGTAATGGGGAGTTTCCTCTCCCTGAGGTGCGAGAAAGTTGCCGCAGGACGTGAGCGCCCTAAAAAGAAAACTGGAGCCCGTTCTCGATGGAGCCAATATAACAACAACATAGCGAACATCATTTCGCTTTGGAATGGACAGATTCAGCATAGGTCCAAATCTTACCAGAAGAGGGATCGGATCGGAAAGGTGATAAATGTCAACTTGCATGCCTTCTTCTGCTTCGCTAAGATTTTTGGAATGACGTCTCAAACGATCACTCAAGGGTTCAATGACCAAAAAAGACTTTCTCAATTGGAAAATGATTCGATTTATATCTTGCGTGAGGCCTATCGGACTTTGAAGAAGCCTGCCATGCTGTGGTCCATGGGCAAAGACTCCACCGTCATGCTCTGGCTCACTCGAAAAGCATTTTTTGGAAAAATTCCCTTTCCAGTTTGTCACATCGACACTTCTTTCAAAATTCCCGAAATGATTGAATTTCGAAACCAGATGGCCGCAGACTGGGGTTTTGATTTGAGAATCAGCTCAAATAAGGAAGCTTTGTCTGAAGGGATGAATCCAGGAAAAGGAAAGCTTGAGTGTTGCACAGCTCTCAAGACAAATGCTCTGAAAGGTTTTTTGAGAGAAACTGGTTACAGATCCATTTTTGCTGCAATTCGCCGCGACGAAGAGGGCTCGCGTGGAAAGGAGCGGATTTTCTCGCCTCGAGGTGAGGGATCTGTTTGGAACTACAAGGAACAACCTCCCGAATTATGGAACGCATACCAGACCGAAGTCGAGGCGGAGGTCGAGATGCGCGTTCACCCAATACTCCAGTGGTCAGAATTGGACGTTTGGCTGTATATTCGAGAGGAAGGCATTCCTGTCTTAGATTTATATTATGCAAAGAAGGGCAAGCGCTATCGGAGTGTTGGATGCGCCCCCTGCACAAGTCAGGTCGTATCAGAGGCGACGAGCCTTGATGAAATCATCGAAGAGATTCGTACGACCAAGGTTGGAGAGAGAGTCGGTCGCGCTCAAGATCAGGCCGATCGGTATGCCATGCAAAAATTGCGGGCTGGGGGGTACATGTGAGTACTCGGATTGCACTTGTTGGTCATGTAGATCATGGCAAGAGTACGCTGATTGGGCGAATCTTATCCGATACGGCTCAAGCGCGAGAGGAACGCCAAGAGAAAGTCATGAGCTTTTGCCAAAGCAGAGGGAAAAAATTTGAGTATGCATTTTTGATTGATGCACTTGAGGAAGAGCAATCTCAGGGCATCACAATTGATACAACAGAGGTCAATTGGATTTATCAAAATAGAGACTTTGTTTTCATCGACACTCCAGGACATCGGGAATTTTTGAAGAAAATGGTGGGTGGGGCCTCAAGCGTCGATGCTGCAATTCTGATTGTGGATGCTGTTGAGGGACCAAAAGACAGCTTCCAGAGGCAACTGATGATTTTGGAATTGCTCGGTGTGAAGCAGCTTATTGTCACTGTCAATAAGATGGACATGGTTTCTTGGAACGAAAATATTTGGACCAAACTCGAAAAGGATATTCGTTCTCAAATCAACCAATCTTTTTTGTCCGTATCGATCCTTCCGATCGCAGCCTGGCATGGTGCCAATCTGGTTAGTCGCTCTGTCGAAATGCCATGGTACTTGGGTCCAACGTTATCCGAAGTTTTAATGGCGACTCATTCTTTGTGCGCAAACGAGAAAGGGCCAACTCGCTTTTATATTCAGGACGTTTACCAATTAGACGAAAAACAAGTTTACGTAGGTCGTCTGGAGTCTGGCACTCTTTGTGTTGGAGACGATTTGCAGTTTCTTCCTGGTCATTCTCGAGGCCGGGTAAAAACAATAGAGGCCTATGAAGAAAATCGTTTGGACGCCAGATCCGGAGACGCTGTCGGATTTACACTTGAGGAAGCTCTGCCCTTGGTAAGAGGTACCTTAGCTTATGCAGAAAATGATCCACCAAAGAGTTTAATGAAAATTACCGCAGATATTTTCTGGTTGGATAGTGTTCCGCTCCAGGTAGGTGATCGATTAAATATCAGATCCGGTCCTCAAAGTTCCTTTGCGACGATTAGCCGAATAGATCGTGAAATTGACGGAGACACTTTTTCTGAACGTAAGGCGGTCCAGTCACTTGGATTATTTGGGAGGGTTCAATTCAATTTTGAAACTCCATGGAATTTTGACTTTTTTGAACAATGTGAACCAACTGGACGATTTGTGACGGCTCGCGAAGGCAAGGTACTGGGAGGCGGGCGATGGGTTCAAAACCGCCCGGCATTCTTTGAACGGTCGGATGCGGCTGTGATGGGTCAGTCACGTGTTGAACAGCACAAAGGGAGGGTTCTGTGGTTCACCGGATTGTCAGGTTCGGGAAAAACAACTATAGCGAAGGCTTTGGAAAAGAGGCTTCTTCAATGTGGAGTGCGGTCGATCGTTCTTGATGGTGATCGCATTCGAGAGGGGCTCTGCAGGGATCTCGGCTTTTCCCTTGAGGATCGAAGTGAAAATCTGAGAAGGGTGGCTGAAGTGGCTCGCTTAATGGCGGAAGTGGGTCTTGTTGTCATTTCCGCTTTTATCTCTCCACTCGCAGATCAGAGAAGAGTAGCCAAAGACATCATTGGAGATGATCTTTACAGTGAGATCTTTATCGATTGTCCTCTTGAGATTTGTGAATCACGAGATCCGAAGGGACTCTACGCCAAGGCACGGAATGGTCAGTTGGAAGAATTTACGGGAATCAGCTCAGTTTTTGAGAAGCCCGGTTGTCCTGATGTCAAATTATCGACCAATCATTCGACGATAGAAACGGCTGTTGATGAGTTGCTTCTGCATGTATTTGATCGTGTCGGAATAAAGCAAATCCTATCTAAAAGGGGGAACCTATGAAAATCCATGGTCCAGTAAAAACTGATACCGATGAAACTCTCAATAGGTTAAGAAAATTGCCCCTGCCGCACGAAGCAAGGAGGGAGAGTTCCTTGCGATTCGGATTGATTGTGCCACCTTCTCCTTTTGTTATGCCCTATGGATGGGAGTGGGCTCACTATGCTCCCTTTGAGGGACCTTCGATGGTGGCAGCACTCATTAAGGGTCTGGGCTATGGTTTTACTCTTTTGGATCAGCGAGAGATCTATGACCCTGAGGACCTTCGCGCCAAGGTAGGTGATTTTGACATTGTCGGAATTTCTACTTTTGGGGACAGCTTTAATTATTTAAAGAGAGCCTGCGAGGTGATCAAGGAGGCAAGACCCGACATCAAAATTATTTTGGGAGGACCGCTGATCTCTTCCCACCCGCTTTTTATCATGCAACACCTGGTAGCCGATTATGCGGTTGTTGGCGAGGGAGAGCTGACTCTCACTGAATTTATGGACTGTTACACCAGAAATCGATTTGCAAAACCCATTGAAAAAATCAATGGCTTGGTTTGGCGAGATCCAAGCGGAAACCTTGTTAAGAACGCAGCCAGAGATCAAATACGTGACCAAGATGCTCTCCCTTATCAGGATTTTTCTGTTTGGGATCGTTTTAAAGATGGAATTATTCCTGAGATTTTTTTGAGCTATTCTCGTGGGTGCATTGCAAACTGTACATTTTGTTATCGAGCCTTTCCAAAGCTTAACGTTAAAAGTGTGGAGCGAGTTCGACAGGAAATTGAGTACTACAAAGACTTGTATAAATTTCGATTTGCCTGGTGGAGTGATCTTACTTACATCACTGACATTGAATACACAGAAAAATTAGTGGATGGAGCCTGGAAGTATCATGATTTTCGTTCTGTTATTTTTAGTCGAGTGACGGGGATTGATGTTCCCATTCTCAAGAAATTAAAGGACCATGGTTTGGATCTAGTTCTTTATGGGATGGAGTCTGTTTCCAAAGCGACTCTTGCCGACTATCACAAGGGCATCTCCAAAAATGCAATCGTAGATTGTATTCATATCAACCGTGAGGCGGGGGTCAAGGTTGGAGGTCTGTTCATTATAGGTGCTCCGACAGATACCAAAGAGACGATGAACGAAATGATTGATTTTTGCGGCGAGTTCAAGGAAGTGACCCGCGTGAAATACCTCTCAGCAATACCTGGAACACAAAACTATTTTAGATTTGTTAAGGATGGAATAATTAAGGATGAATTGGCTCACCTAGACTGGTTGTCTCGTGAAAGATCCATTGAAGAAGATATAGAACAGCCAGGATTTATTAAATTTACCCCTTATCTAACTCATGATGAACTAAGAGATGTCTACCGCAAGGTCAATGGAGTGATCGAAAAGCGCCCCTATGATTATAGAAATCCTCTCAATATTTATTTGCCAAAGCCCGACGCCAAATTTTTTAAGCGTCCCGTTTACCTTGAAAACTCAATGCTCGGTTCGGGAGTAAAAATTTATGACGGAGACGTGCGTATGAGAGATCTGAAAGCCGTCGAACTTCATTCGATTGAAGAGACAAAGCGACTCTATGAAACGAGTCTGCTGCAGAATGGAACGGCAAAGGAGCATTTTCGCGAGCGCTCTCAGCGCTATTCGGCTTCCTCCAGTTGGGTCAGCGATCAAAAGTTATTGGATGAAATCTTTGATGCAAGTGGTGTGAAAGGAGATGAGGTCCTTCTGGATATTGCGACAGGAACAGGCCTTGTGGCCAAACAGTTCAAGGGAAAAGTGAAGGAGGTCATTGGGCTCGATGTTTCTGAGGAAATGACAAGCCAAGCGACTTCTCATGTCAATCGTTTGGTGATTTCATCGGTTGAAAAGATTCCATTTCCAGAGGCCTCGATCGATGTGGCTGTCTGTCGACAAGGTCTCCAGTTTGTCGATATGGACCAGGCGATCTCCGAAGTTTATCGAGTTTTGAAGCCGGGGGGGAGGGTCGTGTTTTGTCATTTATGTGCCTACGGTCTTGAGGATCGAGCAGATGCTTTTCGTATTCAGGCCCTCAGAAATGTGGCCCGCGTGAATTTCTTTGTTCCTGGAGACCTTGAATCTGTTCTTGAAACCCATGGCTTAGTTGTCAAGAACACCCATCAATACCTGTCTCGGGAATCAGTCAACCAGTGGATTGATCATGGAGCGAGTACTCAGGAGCAACGGGATGAGATCAAAAAGACCTACCGTGATTCAACGACTCAGTTTAAGAAGCTTCATGATCTGCAATTTGTTGGTGACGATATTTTAGATACGATGATGTTTCTGACTGTGGTTGCTGAAAAACCAAGTTTGTCGGTATGATCCAGAACCCAGTTTTTATCATCGGAACTGAGAGGTCGGGGTCGAATCTTCTAAGGCTTATCCTCAACGCTCATCCTCATATAGCAATCCCCCATCCTCCGCATTTGATGAGGGACGTTTCTCCAATCCTGCATTTGTATGGCGATCTCTCTGATAGCAACAGATTCAAAATATTGATCGGCGACGTGGTCGAAATAGTCAGTCATCACTTTGCACCTTGGCCAATAGAAATAGATAGGGAATCTGTTTTTCGAGAAGCACCAAGTCGTTCACTCTATGGCATTTATGCAGCCCTCTATGAGCAATATCGCGTACATAGTGGAAAGCGAAGGTGGGGTTGTAAGAGCACCTTTATGTACCAGCATATTGCCGAGATTTTAGCTCATCATTCCGAACCGCGTTTTCTCCATTTGGTTCGCGATCCACGTGACGTAGCTGCCTCAGCTGGCCGTTCAGTGTTTTCGAAATTTCATCCTTACAAGGAAGCCAAATTGTGGGCCACAGAACAGGGGTGTATTGAAACTTGGTCACACTTGCGTTCTCAAGGAACTCTTTTGCGAATTCATTACGAGAATTTGACAAAAAATCCGAAGACTGAATTGATCAGGATAATGAATTTTTTGGGAGAAGATTGGACAGAGGAGCAGCTTCTTTACTTCAATGGAAGCGAAGCCACCTCTCTTTCAGAACTCATGGTTTCATGGAGGAATGTCGCAAGTCCCATTCAGTCGCCGAGAGTAGGGCGTTACAAAAGTGAGTTGCAAATGGATGCGGTTTCTGGTGTGGAAGCAGTAGCCGGGGAGTTGATGCTGAAATACGGTTACGAGCTGACATCTCAGCCCGGCAGATCGACTTTCAACTTTTTCCAACTGGTTTTGATTGAGATGAATGAACGGTACAGGAAAATCAAAGCGGAGATCATTTCTATGACTGAAGATCGAAATTTTTATCTCCGCTGGCGCAAACTTCTGTTCATTGAATAGCTAAAATTGAAACGGGGATTTGGACATTCGAGATAAAAGAACATAGACCGGGATAAATGAAGAGAGATGGAGATAAATGATGCAAAAAGTGGCGGATCTAGAATTAGAGAGCAGTCAGACTTTTGAAAATTTGAAAAAGGCATTTTACGACGAAGCGAGTTTGGCCTTTCGTTATCGCTTTTTTTCAGTTGTGGCTGATTTTGAGGGAATGGATCAGTACTCGGCTCTATTCAAGGAATTTGCCGAAGGAGGCGTGCAGACGGTGCACGGATGTCTGGATTTTCTGCGTATCGTTGGTGATCCATCAGCAGATGTTCCGATTGGAAGCACCCAAAAAAATGTGGAGGCAGTTTTGCAAACTGAAATCCGGCACTTCTCTGAACAGTATCGGGAAATGGCGAGAGTCGCTCGTGAGGAGGGCTTTACGGACGTCGCAAGCTGGTTTGATACCCTTGAAAAGCTGAAGCGCTCACGCGTATCAAAAATAAAGAGAGCCAGTCATGAATAGTGAAATACAAGTGCTTTCTCAGGTGGAGGCCGTTCGCAGGAATCCAGGTATGTACATTGGCTCTGTGTCTTACGATGGTGCGCATCAACTGTTGCAGGAACTCGTTCACAATGCCCTTGATGAGGCCCTTTTGGGTTTTTGTGATCGCATACTTGTTAGAATTGGGCGTGATTTTGTGGAGGTCCAGGATAATGGTCGGGGGATCCCGATTCACCTTCATCCCAGCGAGGGAATTTCTTCCTGTGAAGTTGCTCTCACTCGACTTCATGCCGGAAGCAAGTTTGAAAAGGGGCCCAATGAGTTTACAGCCGGTCTGCATGGAGTTGGGCTTTCTTGCGTCAACGCCTTATCTTCTCAACTCAAGGTGACAGTGGATCGTCACGGTTTGCGCTACGAGCAGGAATATGAGAGGGGCATCGCCTGCTACCCTCTGCGTGAGGCAGGTGGATCGGACACATCTGGAACCACGGTGAGGTTTTGGCCAGACAATCTTATCTTCAAGGAGTTTGTTGGTTTTCGTGAAGAGAACTGTCGGGATTTTTTGGCTACTCTTGCATGGCTCAATCCAGATGTTGAGATAAGGCTTGAAAATGAAATTCGTGGAACTTCCGAAACTTTTAATGGCCAAGGAGGGGTGAGAGGTCTATTTAAAAGTAAGTTGCTCGAGAAACGTCAGTTATTTGAGGAGAATCTGACAATTGGACTTTCGAGTGCTGTGTTCAAGATGGATGCCTATTTTTCTTGGACGACTCAAAGCGATTCTCAGATTTTTTCGTATGTGAATTGTGTGAACACTTCGGGTGGTGGAACTCACGTCAATGCATTTAGAGCGGGTCTTGTTCATGCTCTGAATCATTTGGCTCGTGAGTTGGGCTCTTCAGCCTGGAAAGGCTCTCCGATTGAGATGGAAGAGGCAACTGAGGGAATGGTTGCCGTTTTGGATTGCAAGATGATCTATCCCAATTTCGATGGCCAAACGAAAAATCGCCTGACCAACAGTGACATCGTTGAAGGTATTGAGGCTGCGACGATCGAACAGGTTCTGAGATTTTTCAGAACACATCCAGCAGAGGCGACTGTGCTTTTTGAGCGAATTAGTGCGTCTCGGAATTCTCGAATTGCAGCCAGAAGAATCGCCGATCGAATCTATCTTCAACACGCACGCAGGGGAATCGATGAAGAGGTTTATAAAGCTCAATTTGGTGCACGTTCTACCAATTGGCATGATTCAGCTGCTTGGATCACCGATAGTGATTTGCTCAAACTGCACGCAGACCAATGCGAAGTAGGAGGAGGAGAGGCCATCGCTCTTGATGTTTGCTGCGGGAGTGGAGTTGTGGGAGCGTCCTTTAAGCACAAGGTGAAGAAGGTGGTTGGACTTGATCTGACTCCTCAAATGATACAGCTCGCAAAGCAGCGCCTCGATGAGGTTCATCAGGGCAATGTTTATCATATTCCATTTGAGTCAGACACATTTGATCTGGTTTGCACACGCGAAGTCTTGCATTTGCTTCCCTACCCAGAAAAGCCGGTGTCAGAGATCTTTCGAGTACTGAAGCCAAACGGACAATTTATTGTTGGCCAAATATTGCCATTTGGCGAAGGAGATGCGGCCTGGATGTACCGAGTCTTCAAGAAAAAACAACCTCTGGTTTACAATATGTTTCAAGAGGAGGATTTTAGAAAGATGCTGGTGAGTGCTGGTTTCGTGGATATTAAAATGACAGAAATCAATGTTTGGGAATCTATTGATGTGTGGATCAACAGTGTTGAGACCACCATGATTCACCGTCACGAAATCAGAGAGCTTTTTTACAACGCTCCTCCTGAGGCCCGGGCCATTCACCCCTTCAAAATCTTGCCCAACGGTGAGATTCATGATCTCTGGCGTTGGTGTGTATTTTCAGTTCGCAAGCCTGTTTTAGAGCTTGAAAAGAAAGTAACTGGGCGCGTACCGCGTTGAATTTTAATCTGAGGTTATAAAACTATTGAGCCAATAGAGCGTTACATTTCCTTCTGGTAGTGAAACTGTCTCTCACCCAGCTCTCACCAAGAGATTTCAAAATTTCAGAAGAAATCCATCGAACCCTTTCATCCAAAAGATACCCATGAGTCGGCCTCTCACCTCGTTGGTCCGATTCAGCTACCTTTTTGAGTATCTTGGAGAATCTGTCTGAGACGTCATCAAGAAATGAGGTAATGATATTGTCTTCGGACCCAAATTTTAATAGGTACTGAGTTCGAAGTTCATTAAATTGTTCTGCCTGATAATTCCCGGAGCCAAAAGAATGGATGCCGGTCTGATAAGCAATCAGTTCATCTACCAGCAACTCCTTTCCCTTTTTTCCAGCAAAACTCGCAGCCACTAGATCCACGAGAAAAAAGAGGTCCTGCACGGAGGAGTGAATCGTGTCACTTTTGATCGTTCGACCACTCTCCCGTATAAGCCCGAGAATTGATTCTCGCAGTTCTCCCTTTAGTTTTTTGAGCGCATCGACTCTTTCGGCGAGAGTTTTGTCGTATCTCTGCTGGGTATGGGGGGTTACGTCTTTGTCGGAATCTACCAATCTCAGTTCGCTGTCTTTTCTCCGCAGAAAAACGTCCCTACTGGGCACAGGTCTTTTCTGAGGCGATTGATTATTTTTCTCTTTCCAATAAAAAGGGTGTTGCTCTTTCTGGTCTTGGTACTTAGGGTCCATCTTAACTGGTGTCGCATCTAAAATCACGTATCGATTTTCTAGTCTTACATCTGACACCAAGGTTCGCCTGTGACCAGGGAAAGTCAAGTATCCCTCTTCGTTCTGCAAGACAAAACCGCTTACTTGTTCGACCTTAACTCTATTTCGAAGAGTTTCATTTTGACGGTAAACTTCTTTGAGATAAGTACCCAAAACATAGTTGGAACCCGTACATTGAAAGTAATAGACTCCATCTTCTCTCAGGTACTGGGTTGCTGAGTAAAATGGGTTTTCAGGGGATCCTTTTTTTGAGCCCCTTTTGTCGAAGGTATAAACACCGTTATGTGAAAATATAGCACCTATTTTGTCTAAATTGACTTTTTTCTGACCTTGAAGTTCCTTGTTCAACCCATCAGACAATTCCGTCGCACCAGAATTTCTGAGGTTCTCGGTTACATCTCTCAGAGTCGATCGGTCAAGCTCACTAATTTGCTGTGGCAACCCCCTCGGAGTTGTCGCTGAAAAACTGACCTCATAACGATATTTTCTATTAGCAGAAGCATTTGCAACTTCGAAATAATACAACCCATTGTAAGGGACCTGATAAACTTTGTAGTCAATCGCAGGATTTAGCTCTACACCATTTAGAGTTACCTTAATTGATTTTATTTGATAGTGATCTGGCGTCAGTATTGGAACTCGACCATCCGTTGCCAGGTAGGGCACATTGGTGGTAATTTTTACATCTGCTTGAGTCTTATCTGAGTCGACCAATTTGATCTCTGAAACTAAGTTTGGCTCCACACCTAATTTGTTGAAACCGTGCTGCATGACTTCTGGTAGATTGCTCTCACCAAGCTCATTGTAGTAAACCGGCAGAGGAGCTCCTGGTTTTAGTCGCTCAACGTCAAAAATGACCTCTCCATTTCCTTCGGACTTGTCAAAAGAATTATTTTTATGAACATCGTTGTCTGTCATTTCTAGGGTCCGAGAAGTTCCACCATCTCCAAGTGCAGATCTTACCAGCGCGGAAGTCAAAGCTATAATTCCTCCTGCGGCACTAAGGACAACAGTCATAGTAACAGCAAGCGTAAAGGCAAAAATTCTCGAACGTCGTGAGGGTGAGCCTTCACGATACGGCTTGTTCGCTTTTTCCCGGTTATCGGTCTTTACAAATTGCTTTGCGGCTTGAATTTCTTCAAAATTGAGACCAAGGTGCCCGTCAATCTTCCCGCCTTTTTTTAATGCTTCTGTATAGTCAATCCCCCCAGCTCGTTTTGAAACAGCATCTCGTACAAGCCAGTAGTCGGGGTGCACTTGATATCCGGCCCAACGAACGCCTGTAAGGTTGCCGGCGTCTAGATTGATTTCATTAAAACCACGAAGTCTCTGGGTCAATGACATTGGGGAATTGTTAGGAACTGACCTATTTCGGTCAACTCTTTCTGAATATGTTCTTATCAGAGCCGACAATGAAGTTCTTTGTCTTTTTAAAAAGGCTAAAGAGTCGGAGAGCATCACATCTCGTCTTGAAGCCTCCATGATATAGCGAGCGTTCCAAACACGATCGACAGATTCTCCAATTTTTACCTGATTTAACAATTGATGTAAAACCTCAGCGTAATTTCGTTCAGAAAGATTGAGCTCATAACTTCCAAAATCGAGTGAAATGAGATACGTAGGGTTGGAGGGCTGATAAAAGTGAGTTTTAAAGAAGGCTTCGGCTTGCGTGACATCATCACCTTTTTTTGCCGTCGCAAATGAATCAACAATATTAAGATACCAGTCAAACCACTTTTCTACTTTAAGACGGTGAGTTCCTCTGTCGGCCGAATTTTTTACAAACACAATTTTTGATTTTGAAAGCTCTTCGATACTCACTCGCGTGTGGCTTTTATCAAGAAGGGAGATAAAATCCATAGGCTGCTTTCTCAAAGTGCTGAGAATTTCTATCGCTTGCTTAAAATTTGCTTCTCGCGCTCGATTGATTTTTCGCTCGACCTCTCTGAGGAACTCCTGAAAATCGAATGGCGACCTGTCCAATTGTCTTGTCGTTTCATCCAAATAAACAAGATAGAGACGACGGTACAATTGAAGAACTTTTTCATATGTCTGATTGTCTCTCGCCTTTTCAGAAACATCATCATGGCTAAGGTCATCGGGAAGTCCGTTTTTCGAAAGAGCCTCTCTCCAGGCTTTACGGCTAGCAACGGGATCAGGAGTTTCCCGGTTTTGCTGCTCAACTCTCATGTTAAAGCGGACAAGATCGCGATAGACAGCTGCGTCTGGGTCGGTCGCCCATTGAACCATCTCTCCCACGAAACCCTGGTTAAGGGTGTTCAAGTAAAAATCCCTAAATTTGTTTCCTTCACTTGAAAAAGCCTTTAAAGCAGGGTCCTCCGCAATTTCAGATTCGTATGCTTTTCTAATAGGGACGGGGGAGTTCTGTATATCCCAAAATAATGCCTCCGAGTTATGAAAGGGAGAGGTTCTGTTAAAGACGAGATATGATAGCTCATTTGATGACAAAACCTTATACGTGGCACCTGAATCTGTCGCTCGGACCGCATTGGCGGAATGAGTGTTCAATACGAAACAGACCGATAGAAAACAAGCAAAGAGTCGATTTGCCTTTCTCACTTGCCTCCTCCATTTCTTCGAGGCGAAGTGTCATTTTGTTGCAAAAAAATTGAACATTGATTGCTCATTTGTCTAAAAATGTGATTTTGACTCCTTTTAAATCTCAATGGGTTAACTAGATTAGTTAGATATCGACTGAGTCCAAGGTTGGCAGTAACGGCAGCCAAGATAATTTTGCCCTTGGAGACCTCTAAAATCTGATCCAATTGGAAAAAGTCAATACTGAGTGTGGAAACGAGACTGAGTCCAGCGATTAATATCAATCTCAATACCATTCGTTCAGAAGGTTTTTCACCGTTGGCTTGATCTTTTACTCTAGATTTAAATCGGCTTCTGTTTAGAAAATCGACAATGGTAGATAAGACCTCCTTTATAGCAGGCGAGACGTTTGAGGTTCTTGAATTTAATTGGTCAATTCCAGCCAAAAGTGAACCTTCAATAACTCGATCTACCTCGCTTCTGCGAAGCTCAAGGTTTAGCCCAATTTGCTTTAGCTCATCGTCAAGTTCTGCAAATTTAGAAATAATTTGTTCAAACTCTTTCAAATAGGCAGTACTGTATCCATTGTGAGCCAACCGAAACATCATTGCGGATCGGAAAAAGATTTCTTCTAGGAGGTCTTGGTATCGTCGGCTTGTTTCAATGCGTTCTGCGGCGGACTTCATGAAGTCTTTGAGCTTCTCCTCAGCTACGGTCATTTCAACTTCTACCACATGTTTTAGAGGATCGAAGGCCCCATACCAATTAATAGGGTAGGATTCTTCACTTCGGTATCTTTTCGCTTGGTCGATTCCATCGAAGGGCATATTGAAGTAAGTCTTAAATTCATCTTGATATACCGAGTTGGTCTTTTCAGGTTTAGAATTACTTGCGTGAATGTGAAGCGGGAAGAAACTGGTAACTGTTAACACATAGAACAAGAAGAAGGTAAATAAATTTTTTAAGATAGGGGCTTTTGTCACATGATCCTCTGTTCTAAAGTGTTCGCTACCGTTCTATTTTCTTGGGACGCCAGTGTCCATCAAGGTCAAGAACAATCTCGCAATAAGTTTGTCATTGGCATCTGCAGCAGCAAATTCAGGTCCAAAATTTAAGTGCCTGAATTCACTGAGTGAACTCAATTGAGTCCAAATTTATATGTAAAGTAATTTATCAAACTTCAGCAATTTTTGTCATTTTTGTGGGGTTCCGATCCCCTTTCCGCTTATTAGAGGTGGGTATTTTTGGCCAACCGCCGATTTTATTGAGGTAGGAGATTTCATTTGCATAGCCATAGGCTGATCTCCTTGAGACTTTTATTTTACGAGATGAATTCGCCAGTGAGGTGCGGACATATCCACTTGGAACCCATCTTTGCTTTCCTTGGTTTTTCGGAACTCGCATTTTCTTACATCATCAAAGGCATTAGTTGCATATTCAGCCAGGTGGAATCTATGCAATGCAGATTCTAGCATTGGGGCGCATTTTGCGAACGGCCATTGATAGATGGTTCGTGCCTATCGAGCGAGAAGTACTTTATCTTTGCGACCTGCTCAGGTGATAGCTGATTTAAACAAGTGAGTAGAAAGTGTTTTTGACGATGCTTTTTGAAAATCTGGCTATAGAAAGGAAGTATCAATCGCCCTAATCTTATCATTGAACCGGGCCGTCGGGACGAGATGTGAGAAGTCCATCCTTAAAATGGAGGCCGCCCTTCTAAAAACTGGAGAGGGGCCGCATGAACGACAAATTTTGCCTGAGTTTGGTAAATTACTTTACATATAAATTTGGACTCAATTGAGTTCACTCAGTGAATTCAGGCACTTAAATTTTGGACCTGAATTTGCTGCTTCAGATGCTATTGAATTGAAAAACTTCTGACGAAAATGTTCTTTAGCTTGATGGACGATGAATGATGTTTTGAGAAAGTCGAACTTTAAAGGATATTTCAGAAGGTTGAATAATTTGACTTCAGATTTGTTGGATATGAAAGGACGTGAGATGATGAAATTGTCATTCAAATCTTATTGGCGAGGTCTCAGGGCTATAATTCTCATCCTATTTGGAGCGACTGCAATCGCTAATCCTGCTCATGAGTTCTCACTACCTAACAAATCAGGACCTATATCACCATGTAGGGCACTCCTTAATACAACTGATTTTTCAAAGTTTACGGAACAAGGTGTACGGACTGAAATTCTAGGAGTCCTCGATAGAGTTAGAAGTAAAATCGTTGGCCAAGAGGACCTGATAAGAAAAATAATGGTAGCTATTCTCGCAGACGGCCATGTCCTCCTTGAAGGGCCTCCAGGGGTTGCAAAAACAAAAGCGGTCAGAACATTTGCTGACGCTATTGCGGCCAGTTGGAACCGCATCCAATTTGTGTCCGATATGATGCCAAGAGATATCACCGGTACAATCGATTATGATCGTTCGTCAGGTTCTAGGAAGCTCGTAGGAAGTCAGTTGCCATTCAATTTAATTCTCGGAGACGAAGTTAACCGAGCCTCAGAGAAGGTGCATTCAGCACTTCTTGAGGTTATGGAGGAGCGTCAATTTACTGTCAATGGACAAACAATTGTAATGCCAGACCTATTTTTATTTCTCGCCACGCAAAATCCCATAGAGCAACGTGGGACTTTTAAGCTTCCTGAGGCGCAACTAGATAGATTCTTGATGAAACTTGCGATAGGATATCCTCGGCAGGAGGATGAGCGGTCTATATTGCAAATGAGGCTTGGTGAAGAAAGAGCGAAGTATCAACTAAAAGATGATGGACCCGATTCAAGCAAGCCACTAACTTCCCAGGAAGCAATTCTTGCGGCGAGAAAATTTGTGCTGAACACTGGCATGGATCCAAAGGTTGAAGATTACATTTTGACTATAGTTCAAGCATCGAGAAACCCTCAGCTGTTTAGCCGAGAATTATCGCAACAGATAAAAATGGGCGCGGGTCCCAGGGGAAGCCAAAGCTTAATGTTTGCTTCAATGGCGATGGCTTGGCTCAACGACCATTCATCAGTTGAAATTTCTGATGTGGACGCTATTGTTCATGATGTATTAAGACACCGATTAATTCTCACTGAAGATGCTCTCATAGAAAACATATCAGTTGAAAAGTCATTTCAAATCTACTGGATGTGGTAAAAGAAAAGTGAGAAAGTGAATCTTGGAATGATTGATAGTTGAGGCTGCCTGTCCGCGTGCAGCCTCAACTGTTCATTGGTCAGAGACCGTGAAATCGCTGGATCTTTGCGGCTCAAAAAAGGTCTCCTCAAGCCCGATTCTAGATTATTTTCGATTTGATTCGAAGAAAAATGGAAAGTTAGGATCTGGAGATCGGTCATTCCAACCTGGCCAAGGATTGTTGCAGTTCTTTTTGCATGCAGGAGGGGGAGGAGGCCGGTGTGGAGGACAGCGATGGCGATCGGAGGAGGAAGAATCGCGATCATTCCATCCTGCAGAGGCTGCGGATGTGAGAAGCAGAATCAGTGAGCATTGGATGATGTGAGATAATTTCATGATAGACCTCTTGTTTTGTTATTCTTAAAGAGGTTATCGGCCGACAGAAACATTTTCTTTAGTGCAAGTTAAATGGCAGGCATGACAAGAAAAAAGGCCGCACCTCATTTGAGGTCACGGCCTTCAGACTACTTCACCTGAAAGGTTCTTCTCAGAAGAGAATCACTTAGTTTTTATCGTTGAATCCACCAAGACTGTCTCTCATGCACTGCTGGTCACAAGGCTGATAAGGAGAGGGATGTGGTGTGATAACGGGTGTGCTGTCATTCCACCCACGGGCGCTATCTCTCGTGCATTGTGCGTCACAAGGTTGATAGGGAGAGGGGTGAGGTGTGATGACGGGACTGCTATCATTCCAGCCGGCAAAGGCAGAAGATGTCATGAGGCTGAGTGCGCAAGCGGCGATCAAATTGGAAATTTTCATTTGAAACTCCTTCAATTGTTAGATTCTTGTTTTGTTATATTTAGATTACTATTGTGTTCTTCATCTTACCCTGCCTCAACGGTAGCCAAATTTGGGGTCAGAGAAAAGTTCATTCCTCAAAACTGAAATTGCTGATTCGCTTTTTCGATCGTACCGAATCATTTCAATCCAAATATATTCAAAATATATTCAATTCGATTCCACGCCAGTCATTGTGTCGAATACAATGCGGCATTGTTCGATTGCATCCGGCGATAACGCGCAACACATAATGCGCAACAACATTTGGGAGCAATCCACTACTGCTAACTGCGTTATCGGCAAGGGATGGTTTGAAAAATCGGCGGGAATAAATACAATTCTAGTCTTGTCTGAAATATCCATGGAAGGAAGAGTTTAAGCTGTGGAAGAAACTCTAGAGATTCTCACTAATCTTTCCAATAATATCTCTCGTGTTATTATTGGCAAAAGTGATCAAATTCGTTCTCTTCTTTGTTGCTGGGTCGCAGGTGGACATGTTCTTTTGGAAGACGTGCCCGGAACAGGAAAAACAATACTGGCGAGAGCCTTGGCTAAATCTGCCTCGGTTGAATTCAAGCGAGTGCAGTTTACTCCGGATCTTCTTCCAAGTGATATTTTGGGCCTTTCCATTTTTAATCAACAAACGCAGAGTTTTGAATTCAAGCCGGGGCCTGTGTTTACCACACTCATGTTGGGTGATGAGATCAATCGGGCGACGCCTCGCACGCAGTCAGCTCTACTGGAATGCATGAGTGAGGGGCAAGTTTCGATTGAGGGAAAAACCTACAGTTTAGACCCATTGTACTTTGCCTTGGCCACTCAAAATCCTGTCGATCACTTGGGGACCTTCGCTTTGCCAGAGGCTCAGCTGGATAGATTCATGATGAAGATCTCCATGGGGTATCCTGATCCGGAGCAGGAGATAAAAATGCTGATGGATCAAAATAAGGCTCATCCTATCGAAAATATTTCGGCGGTTGAATCCCACGAAAGGATCTTGTGGCTTAAAGGACAAGTGAGTAAGGTTCAAATTTCCAAAGAAATATATTCATATATTGTGAATCTTATTGATCGAACCCGTCATCATCCCGATCTGAAATTGGGAGCCAGCCCTCGAGCGAGCATTGCACTGGCAAAGGGAGCACAGGCGAGAGCGCTTTTTAGCGGTTCTGGTTTTGTGAAACCAGAATACATACAAGAAATCTTATTTCCAATTATGAGCCATCGCGTTTCCCTCAGTCCCGAAGCAAAGCTATCAGGGAAAACAGTTCTCGATGTTTTGAAGGAAATTTTGCAAGCAGTCCCGGTGCCCATCAATAGGCTGTGATAAAAATTGTTGCAAAACCTTTCAGGTCATATTTCGTTCGCCACCACTTGGTTGACCTAGATCATATTGGATTTCCGCCTTTTCATTCTTACCGCCACCTCATGAATCCGTTTACTTTCTATTTTTTTGTTACTGTATTGTTTCTCTTCGGTGGACTCTTTCATCGCACGAGCCTGATTTTAGGACTAACACTGTTAATGTGTGGAATCTATCTTTACGTTTCGGCCTGGCGGTTAGCAAAATCCTTTGTCATGGATCGCCAACCTTTGAAATCAAAGTACGTGGAGGGAGAGTCTGTCGATGTTGTTATTCACATAAAAAACAGGGGTGGCATACCTATTCAAGGTTTTGTTATTCAAGATAACTTTGGACCCTCAGTTCGTTCTCGCGTTCGATTGGTCACCACGGAATCAATCAAAGGTCCATCTCATATAAAAATGCAGTACACACGTATCTGTGATGGCGGAATGGGCTCGCACAAAGTAGGACCTCTAGAAGTTTCAATTTCTGACGTGCTTGGTGTTTTTCAGTTTTTAGTTGTTGAGGATACCGAGAGCGAAATTGAGATCTTGCCAAAAATAGAAAGCCTTCCTCAACTTTCGATACGTGGGTCTCCGATGTCGACTCTTTATGGACATTATGACGTCGCCCAAAGAGGATTGAGCATTAATTTTTCCGGTATCAGGCCCTATTCGCCTGGGGATTCGCTTCGTCATGTCGCTTGGAAGCTTTCAGCCAGAACTGGCAGTCTCTTGGTAAAGGAGTTTGAAAGAGCTGTTAACTGCGAGGTGACTTTGGTTCTCGATCTCAATCCCGAGGTGCACCTGGGAGTCAAGTCGCAGTCGACCTGGGAGTACGCGCGGGACGTGACCCTGGGGATTTTGTCCCAACAATATGAGCTGAATAATTCGGTCAGGTTGATCAGCAATCATTTTTGTTCTGAAATGAAGATTGGAGAGGATCACTTGCATGCCCTCTGTCTTGAGGTTTCAAAATGGGATCCAGAAATTTTAGCTAGTGATCCAAGTTTAATGAGGTGGGGCAAGGGCGGGCCGCTTTTGCGTCGGTCTGCACAGTTGCTCAGTCGGGGATCAACCCTCATCTATTTAACCCCCTTTCATCGCCATCTTTTTCAAGAGGCACGAGAAGTATTGAAAGTGATGTGGGCAGAGGGAATTGAAATCTTGATTGTGCTCGTCGATACGAATTCGTTTGTGGCTCCTCTCGTCAGAAAATTGGGCTGGGCACATTTGGCCGAAACGGCCGTTTGCCAGGGTATAGGTGACGAAATGAAGAGTCTGCGAACAATGGGATTTCCTGTTTACAGAGTTGTGTGTGGTGAGCCATTAGCCAAGGGATTTATTAACTATGGCTAACGAGAAATCAAGCAGGAGTGCTAGGTTGGAAAAAAATCGAGCTTCCGGAACGCCTTCCGGGTTCGATCCCTCATCCGCAAAGGTGACCCGTAGCCCTCAAGGTAAAATCCAATCTCATTCATCTCCTTTCCAGTACACACAGACAGGAACTCTTCAATTTGCTGTGGTCATCGCATTGGTTCTGGCGACGGGATTGGCCGAGGGAATCAAGCATTGGCGAACAACAATATTCTTTTCTGCGGTATTTGGTTTGGGATTACTTCTTCGAGAAATGTTTTGGGGGCATGGCGACTTATTGGATGACTATTTTGTTGAAAAGGATGTCCATTATTCACCCTGGCTATTTGTATTTGGACAGCGAGTGAAAAATGGTGAATCCAATAGCCTTGAGCGAAAACGTTTATTGCGAGTAACCTCCTCGGGGAGGAAATTTGGAATTCGCATTATTGTCTTTTCAGTTGGTCTCATTTACGCTTTTTGGATAAAGAAAAACAATTTGGTTGAGTTCCGACCTTCTTCTTCTCTTTATCTACTTGTTTTTTCATTTCTTCTCTCAGCGGTTTTCATCTGTCAGGTATGGGTGATCCTGGCTGTTTCAGCTTTGATTGCTCTTGTGGCTGTTGGGAGCGAATGGGGACAACATCCAATCGTGTTTGGCTTCTATTTGGCAGTTCTTTTTTTCTGTTTGGGGGTCTATCGAATCAATGAAATTCAGTGGATTTATGCTAACGAACGGAAATTTAAGAAAAGAGGAAGAAATTTAAAACTTTGGAACTCGGTTGTCCTTTTGTCCCTGATTGGGTTTGTGTGCCTGTGGTTTTTCAATTTGATTGTCCCTGATTCAAAGCGAGTCGTAAAGAATGATCGTGTGGGAGAAACCTTCAATCAGTTCAAGTTATCGATTTCGAACAACATAGTAGAGTCACTTGTAAAAAAGGAGGAGGTGGAGTTAGGTCTATCCATGAAAAATGAGATCGTGATAAAGCCTGCGATCACTGAAGAACAGAGGAAAGCCGCCAAAGTTTTTGAAGATATGATTGGTAAGGATCCAAAGCTTGCGGAGTCTCTTGCGAGTCGATTGTCCGATGTCGACCTGAAGGCCCTTGAATCCTTGATGGAGATCCGTCAGAAAAATGATAATAGTCCAGAAGGTAGCCAAATCAATCCTCAAGACTTTGATAAGGAAGCTTACGAGAAGTTTGTGGAGTCGGCTCGAAACAGCGCTTTTGTAAAGGAGAAGTTGAAATCATCCTTTCCGGATCTAGAAAAGGAAATTGGTGAATTTGAGCAAGGCGTTCCGGCGAGCGAATTGCTGAGACGAAGACTTCGAGATGAATTTGTCAAACAACGTGGTCCGATCGGTAGCTTGACTCAGAGGAAGCAGGATGAATTGAATCAATTGGGTGAAAAAATCGGATTAAAGAAATCAGACCTGGAGAAAGTGGCCTCAACTGGACGCTTAACTGAAGAGGGACTGGAGCGTATGCACTCCGAAGGGGAAGCTGCCTCTCGACAGGCAGAGGCGCGTGAGCGGGGAGAGATGATCGACAGAGAAACCCAAGAGATGGCAAAGGCAGCCGTGAAAATTGAAGCTGAGATTGAAGGGGCTTCACACGTAGCGCCCTTGAGTCGTGAGAAGCGGCTGGAGAAGATTCGATCGCAAATTGAAAGACTTTTTTCTCAGTTAGAGAGATGGGCAAAAGTCCTTCTCTATCTCGGGGCTTTGTATCTTGCCTATCTCATTTTCTTTAGGTTATTTGGTGAGAAGGGGGAATCGCATGAAGCAGCGGAAAATGTGGATAGAATAAAAAAGAGCTCACTTTTGGATGAAGCGCGGATGTTACGGTCAAGAAGTATGTCGTCGACAGAGGAAGTTATTTTGTCCTATCAGCTCTTCTTGCGCTTGATGGAGTTGATTGAGTTTCCTCGTCTTCCAGAAGTGTCTCCAACGGGATACGCGGAGGATGTTTCTCGTTCCTTTCCAAAACTGAAAGAGTCAGTTTCGTCCTTAACTGATGTTTTTTGCAATGTTCTCTATGGAGAGAATGAAATTGACAACTCTTACCTGAGTAAATTTCGTTCAAATTTAGACATTGTTTTCAAACAATTTAATCTGAGGCTTCCAAAGCTGAAATAGATATCTTTAATTTAATTTAATTTAATTTAATTTAATTTAATTTAATTTAATTTATTTTAACTAATTTAAATTCATTTCGATCTCATTCATGGACTCTTATTTACAGCCAGGACAGAGCTCCCAGATGTCTTTCATTCCAGACTCAACCAAGATATCAACCATTTGGATGCTGGTCGCCGTCGTCAAAATGCGTTCATGCAATTGGTTGACGAATATATCCAATTGGTGGATTTCTACACCATCATTATTGCCTTCTTCTATCTGGCGTATGAGAGACCACAGTTTCAATCCCCGAATCCCCTTCGCTGCCAATAATTCGCGCATGGCCCTCTGAAGTTGGGTCTCAAGATCAATGAAAAAATTATTTATCACGTAGATCGCATCAGTGTCAGTCGCCTCAGCAATAAGGCGCGTAATCTGTTCTTCAATGATAGGAAACACGATGTCCCGTATCGCGGGATCAACACTTGTCACCTCGCCATACCTAGCCCTATTTTGAGAAAGTCTAAGGAAAACAAGGCTCATACGATCAAGAGAATTTTCCTTAGATCTACGTAGCACATTGGCAGAGAATTCAATTTCTTCTCTCCACTCAGCGTTGGCTTCTTCTTCTGCCTTTTTCTGTAGTTTGGGAATGAGGCGGGCCCACCAGGAGAGTTGAACGAACGGTCTGCACCTAACCGATGTATTCCGATTTTTTAATTCCGTCTCTAACTTATTAAGGCCGTCAAAAATCATATCAACAGTGACGGCTTGGGCCAATGCACGCGGATGGGAGCTCAACAAGGAAAAAACCACGAAAGGGAAAAAAATGGGCTTTAAAAGATATCTCAATTTCATGATCCTTTTTAGATCGAGCTTTTGAGCCGGTGCCTTCGAGCTGAAATCCAGTCTCAGCGGGCTACCATGCTTCACTCTATGCGTCAAGCGATTATCGCAAAAGTAAGGTTAGTTGGGAATCGGCACTGAACCCCAATAGTAGCGAGGTGGCCTTTTGCTTTCTGCGGAATGCCCCAGGAGAGTGCAGCGCAGGACTGGGTGCTCCTTTTCCTTTTGGACGACAGAGTCCTGGCTTGGTTTTTTTAAACTGAGCTCAAAACGATGACCCCAGTTTTTCATTGATGCAGAGAAGTTTGAGTGTCTGGCGAGTCTGGCGATTCGAGGAATTTCGATGTCGTTGTAAAAGCAGTGCAGAGACCGAGGATCATGAACTCTTTTATTGATTTCAAAAGACAAAATTTCTTTTTCGAATTTCTGTGGGGCGTCCTGCAAGCGAAGGTTTAAGGGAAGCGAAAAAGCTCGTATTTCAAAGCCATTTTTTGTTTGTCCTTTGATCTGGCCGTAGTTATTGTTTATTGGAAATCGCGAAAGAAAAAGTTTATCACTTGCTTTTGATACGGCACCAGAGAAGTGATTGAATCCGGTTTTAAAGCCCAGACGCTCGATTTCTTTTCGAAAGCCTGAAACTTCGTTAATTGGGTAAGAAAAGGCAGTGATGGGCTGTCCCCAGAATGCTTCTAGTTTTTTGGTTTCGCTATCTACTTTGGATGGCAGAGAGGGGGCCTTCAGGCCAAAGGAGACGAGGGGATTTTTCCTGATACTTTCAAAGAATTCCCTGCTTGCTTGTAAACCCATTTCTGTGCTGTTGATGAAAATGAGAACGGGAATATTTTCCTTTTGGAGGTCAATCCAGGCCTCGGGGAGTGATTCGGACCAACCCTCAAAGAGAATGGCCACTTTTGGAATTCGAACTGAGGGCCTTGCAGAATCGTGCTGAATCTGTGGCAGACCAACAAATTCAAAACTGTGTTGCTTGAGGTATGATATTTGCTGCCGGAAGAGCTCGGGAGTTGTTGTTTTTGGATCAGTCAGTGAGCGATTGAAACGGTAATATCCAAGAAGCACCATACTATCCTGGTCGACAGGGACTGCGCTAGGGCTTCTCTCTGTATCTGAGCTTGCATAGGAAAACGGGGCTTGCCAGCTCCACTCCCTCGGAAACACTTCAGCCTGAGTCAGCAATTCTTTCGAAGAAAAGGTTTCTCTTTTTTCCAATAAAGAACATGAGACGAGGGGGATCAAGATGGAAATCATTTTCAGAAACATTTTTGCCGTGTGGCGCATTTGATCTCTTTTATGTCTCAACTTGGTCGGGTAACTCGAAATGCTCATTCGGGATTATTGATCGCAAACTCTTTAAATGGAATCATTGTTTATTTAAATTAACTCATGGGTGTTATTGGATAGACTTTGGGCTGATTTCTATGATTCACTTTTTCTACTATGAGAAAATATTTTTTTCGGCCTGTGTTTGGTTTTTGGTTTAAAAATGCATTCGCTTTTTTTCTGGGGTTGGTATTTGTCTTGACTGGCCTCTTTTTTGCTCAGGTTATTTTCGTGCGTTCCATGCGCAAGCCAACGAATCATGCGTCACAGGAAGTTGCCACAACGGAATATTCTGATACGACGTCGAGAACTTACGGTTGGATTGCGAAGCCAAACGTGAAGGCCACCGTGACTCGTTTTTTGGATCATTGGCCGATTTATGAATACACTCTCAGGACTGATAACTTTGGGCGTCGATTCGTCTTTCCGGTCAATGAGAAGCCGCAAAAAGACCAATTTCTGATTTATTTGGGTTGTTCGGCCATGTTCGGCCAAGGATTAGAGGATGAATCAACTCTCGATTATCAGCTAACGCGCCGACTGATGAAATACCAGTCCTACAATTACAGCGTTCCCGGCTACGGGTTGGGGCATGTGCTGGCACAAGCCCAAAACATAGACTTTGCAAGGCAAATTCCTCAACGACAGGGGCTAATTATTTATCTCTATCCTACCTTTCATATAGATCGCATGGTGGGGGGACTGGAGACGATCGACTGGGCAGGCGGTCTTCCTTATTTTAAACTTGAAGGAGATAAATTGGTCCGAGATGGCTTTGTGCATGAAAGGCGCTACATTTATGCAGCTGCAGAGCGGCTCTACAATAAGACTTTCTTGCGCAGGAGATTTAATTTGGCTTGGCCATTTCAGATTGATCGTGATGATCTGGAATTGGCTTGCAGGGCGATCAACGACGTGAAACAGAGAATTTTGAGTCAATTTGATAATTCGCGCTTTTTGTTGGTACTTCATCCCCATTCGATCGGTAAAGATATCAGTTTTTGCTTGGCAAAATATGGCGTCGAATGGCTCGATATGAGGGGAGCGTTTAGAGGATACCGGTTTCAGGACCTGGGTATAAAGGGGATGGTCATCCAACTGAACTTGCCAATAAGCTGACGGCTGAAGGAATTGCTCAGTACTTGAATAGTCGGGAGAAAAATCATGTTGGAACTCGGAATTGACCGGTTGCTTGAAGAGGCCAGTTTCATTCGTCTTTTGAAGGGACGTCGAGTTGGATTGGTGGCTCATCCAGCAAGCGTGACAGCGAATCTTTCTCACAGCCTAGAGGCCATGCTTCATCTTGGAGAATTTGACATTACCTGCGGGTTTGGTCCCCAGCATGGCATGAGAGGCGAAAAACAAGACAACATGATCGAAAGTGAAACTTACGTTGATAGCAGGGCGAACATTCCGATTTTTAGTCTTTACGGAGAATTGCGGCGTCCTTCGAAAGAGATGTTAGAGTATCTCGACGTGATCATCGTAGATCTTCAAGATGTGGGTTGCAGAATTTATACTTTTCTGACGACTCTGTTTTATTTGCTCGAAGAGGCCGCAGCTCACAAAAAGCAAATATGGGTTTTGGATCGTCCCAATCCGGCAGGACGCCCCATCGAGGGGCTAAAGTTAAAGAAGGGTTGGGAGAGCTTTGTGGGTTTAGCTCCCATGCCGATGCGGCACGGATTAACTTTGGGAGAGGCAGCAAAATGGTTTGTCCGCCACTCGCGCTTAGATGTGGATTTGAAAGTCGTTGAAATGAGAAACTATCGTATTTCTCAGATGCCGGGATTTGGGTGGCCAACGAATATTTCTTGGGTGAATCCGTCTCCTAATATGCCCAGGCTGACGACGGCGAGATCTTATGCGGGCACAGTATTGGTGGAGGGAACACAGCTTTCTGAGGGGAGAGGGACGACAATCCCTCTGGAAGTGTTTGGAGCTCCAGATATTGATGCTGAGAAAGTTCTAGGCGAAATGAAAAAACGTCACTCTCCGTGGTTGAGGGGTTGTGGCTTACGGCCCTGTTTTTTTGAGCCAACCTTTCATAAGCACAAGGGCAAATTGTGCTCAGGAATTCAAATTCACCCAGATTCTGTCTTTTACGATCATCTCAGCTTCCAGCCATTTCGTGTGGTCGCCCTATTTTTTAAGAGTCTTCGTCGTCTTTATCCGGATTATGACTTATGGCGTCAACCTCCTTATGAATATGAAGCCATCAAAAAGCCTATTGATATTTTGGCTGGAAGTCAGTTATTGAGAGAGTGGGTCGATGATCGAGAAGCAAATCCAGAGGATTTGGAGAAGTCTTTGTCGAAGGATGAAGCAGAGTGGCTGGAAGAGTCGAAGCCTTTTCATTTGTATGAGCAGAAGTGAAAGGGGTGCCATTGGCGAGGCAACTCTTTATAACTATAACAAGGCCAATTCGTGGCATTAGGGAAGGAATTGTGAGCGTGCCGAGAGCAGAAAGACCAGTCCAAATACCAAGGCCAATGAGTTTTCTTGTTTGTTTTGGGCTCATCTTGATTTTCAAAGTCAATCCGGTGGCTTTTGCTGAGGTGTCGCTTGAATCGACGGTAAATGAGCAGAGTGGGGGGCGAACTGAGTTTTTGTCGCGGGCTGCAGCCGGTCTTTCCGATGAAGTTCTCGACAGGTTGCTGAATCCGGCAACCCGTATGGAGGCTGCGATGGAGTTGTTGACCAGTGGGACCGGGTTTAACTTATGGCGCGTGAAAACTCTGATTAGGATCCTTTCTCGGGACTGCCGAAGGAGCTTGCTCTCGGGAGAGGAAGTCAATACCAACTCCAGAGAAATCGATTTGTCAGGCGGCTAGATCGCTAGCACTGATAGGGCGGCTCCGATAAAGATCCGGGGATAGTATTTTTTCCTTTGGAATGGTGATCCAAAAGACCGTTCCAACTTCCAGTTCGCTTTTTAGTTCAATTTTTCCGCCGAGAGCCTCCATAATGCGTTTGGTGATTGGCATTCCAAGGCCCGTGCCCTTGTGATGGAGGGCGAGTTTTCCAAGGGTCTCAAACTCGTTAAAGACTTTGTCGTGATCTTCGGGTGCAATTCCTTTTCCCGTATCTTCGATAAACAGTCGGGCAGTATTGCTATCTTGTTCTAACCATATTTTTACCTTACCTCCCTCTCGGTTGTATTTGATGGCATTTGTGATGATATTTGAGAAGACCTGCCGAAGTCGAATCTCATCGTAATAGCAGAAACACTGATCAATTCCGCAGGGGTCAAAATTAATCGAAATGTTTGATGTCTCTCCCATATTTACGAAAGACTCTGTTTGGGAAGAAACGAATTTAACCAAATCACAATGCTCAATGTATAGCTCTGTTTTTCCTGCCTGCATTTTGGCGAAATCCAGAATGTCGTTAACCAATGCGATAAGATTTTGACCTTGATCATATATGATGTCTGTAAATTCGGTTCTCTGTTCGTCGTTGTCATAAAGTCCGAGTTTAAGAATTTCAGCTGAGGCGACCATGGCAGAGAGAGGTGTTCGCAGCTCGTGTGTGGTTAGAGCTATAAATCGATTCTTAGCGAGATCCAATTCTTTGAGCTGTTGATTTTGCTTTAGGAGCTCTTCAAAGGCCGCCTTGATTTCAATTTGTTTGGCAGTGATATCCCTTTGTAGCTTTTTCTGTACCGTGATATCTTGAAACATAAGAGTGACGCAGGAGATATCATCAAAATGAATTATTTTGATTCCCAGGTTTGCGATAAATGTCATCTCATTTTGTTTGCGAATAGCAATATCTTGAAAGAGGCCCTCGTTTTTTAGCAGATCACTCGAGATGGCGCGAAATTCTGGTCGGACCTTCTCAGGAAAAATGGATTTGATTTCAAGTGAGCTTAAGTCAGCGGTCGGGGGGAATTCGATTAGATCTTTGGCAAGACGATTGGCGTAGACACACTTTTCGTCTGAGAGATTAAACACAAGGATGCCGAAAATCGCTTCCTCGGAAAGCGTTCTAAGAAGGTGCAAAATATTGCTTTCTGAAAGGTTTTGCAATGTTATGCCTCTCCGATCACTTTGATAAAATCCGATGCTTTTTCAAGGCTCTGCTTGATCTCCTTGATAAGTTCTTTAAGTCCTTCATGAGGATCAATAGCAAGTCTCTTAATGACTTCTCCAGGCAAGTTAAGAATTTTTGTGTGACCGCTATTCCCAAACTTCAAAGCATGAACAAGAAGATTGGCTAGGTAGATGACGTCTACAGTTTTGCTCAAATCAGCTGAGATCCCGCCTCGCATCTTTGGATTTTCTTGGTGGTGAAATTGCGCTCCTGCTTGTATTTGCTGGGGCAGACGCCATTTTTCGCCGAGGAGCTTTCCGATGTTTGTGTGTTCTGGAATACCCAAAAGCTTTTCTGCGTCCAAATAGGTAAGAGACTCGGCCTTGGCCTTCTGAGTGATTGAGACAAGCGAATCCTTGCTGATAGAAAGGAGTGCGACCTTTCCCATGTCGTGCACGAGTCCGCAAGTAAAAAGATCTGCTGGGATTGGCATTCGAATATTTTTTGCGATGGCTTCAGCAGCGATTCCAACACCGACGGAATGAGTCCAAAACTGGGTCAGATCAAACCCATTGGAATCTTTGACATCAAGAGCATTGATAATGGAAGCTGACAAAACCAACTGATGGACGGTATCAAATCCAATGTAGGCAATCGCACGAGCAAGATTGCTCACGCCTCCAGGGATCGCATAATAGGCCGAATTTACGAGTCTGAGAACTTTTGTGGTCAAACTCTGATCATTTTTCATAATGTCTTCCACATCGGATGTGGAAGACATGGGATCGCCGATGACTTGGCTCAATTCATAGACGATAGTGGGGAGAGTGGGAAGCTCATCTAGCTTTGATATGAGATAGTCTTGGCTTAGTTTTGGTGCTGCACCCATAATGCGCTTTCTTCTGTGTTTAAGACTTAGCTAGCAATCTGCGGAAATATCTTTGTTGGAAATAGCTCCTTCAATTTTGATGTGACCCGTTGGAAGGTGACTGGTTTCAATATATAGCCGTTTACATTTAGATTTTTTGCTTGCACGATGTAATCCTTGTCGGATACCGCCGTGATCAGCACGAACGGAACTTCTTTGCAGGAAGACTGCTCTCGAACACGCTTGAGGAGACCTATTCCATCCAGATTTGGCATCATAATATCTGATAAGATGGCCACTAGATTTATTTTGTTTTCTTTGAGATGCTTGTCCCAGGCCTCCTGGCCGTCCACGCACTCGATGACTTCGTAGTCGAGCTTTTTTAAAAGGTGAGCCAGTATCTTTCGGTTTGGAGGAGAGTCTTCAGCGATAAGGATGTATTCTTTGGTGCCGCTGTTTTCAGAAGCTGGCTCTGACATAAGATAGAACTCCTTGATTGAGATCACTCGATTGAACGGTTCTCTATCGGAGTAAAATATGAATTATTTGATCCTTGAGATTCAAATCTTAAGGATCCAGCTCTAGGTCTTGGGAGGGGTCTTTGCTTGACCTTTGGAGAGGTGATCGTTGGCTTTTTGAACTTTGCGCCTTTGTTTCCTTTCAAATTCTTTGAGCTTGTTTCTTAGTTTGTGACTGTGCAGCGCGAGAATCCGAACTGCCAAAAGTCCTGCGTTGTAGGAGTTATCAACGGCCATAGTGGCGACGGGAACTCCTTTTGGCATCTGGGCTATCGACAAAAGGGCATCGATGCCCTTCAGTTTTCCGACTTGTATGGGCACACCGATGACGGGCAGAGAAGTCAGTGATGCCACCATTCCAGGCAGATGGGCTGCGCCCCCGGCGCCGGCGATAATAATTTGAAAACCTCTTTGGTGGGCCTTACTCGCATAGGACTGCATATACTTTGGCGTGCGATGGGCCGAAACAATTCGGGTTTCAAATGTAACCCCGAATTCTAGCAGAGCATCTGCCGCACCTTGCATATTGGGTAAATCGGAGTCGCTACCCATGACAATAGCAACAGAAACTTTCTTTGTTTTTTTCATAAACTAAAATCCTTTTTCGCCTTAAGCACGGCTTTAAGAGCTTGGTTGGGCTTTTTCGCGAGACTGTTCAGGTGACCTAGTTTTCGACCAGGTCGGTTCTCGCTTTTGCCATACCAGTGGAGGGAGAGATGAGGGGAGAGGTCCCAATGAGGGGTTCCGGTTCCTTCACCGATAAGATTGAGCATGGCAAATCCGCCCTGCCGCAGTTCTGGATTTGCGATTTTCAACCCTGTGATGCATCTGAGGTGCAAGGAGAACTGATCAATGGACAGGGCGTCCAGGCTGTAGTGAGCACTGTTGTGAACGCGGGGGGCGATTTCGTTGACCAATAATTCATTCTGGCAGTCAAATAACTCAAAGGCGATAACCCCAATGTATTCTTCTTCCTTCAGAAGCGATTTGATTTTTCTCAATAGAGGCAAATATTTTTTATGTTTGACGGGTCCTTTGACCCAGAAACAGCGCTGGTCTTTTTGATGGGATTCAACAAGAGGGAGAACTGCAAATTTTCCCTGAGTGGATCTGCCCACAAGAGTTGCCAATTCTCTCTTAAATGAGACTTTTTCTTCTGCAATGAAGCCGTCATGGGCTTGCCCAAAGAGTTCGTGGTAAGGCTCAAGAGAGTCTTTTGGATTTAAAATATAGGTACCGTAGCCATCGTATCCAAATCGGCGTTTTTTTAATACCAAACCTTTGGAAAATCTGTGAGTTGCCTGTTTCAAGTCATCAAAGCAATTCACTGAGACAAAGGGAGCTGTTGGGATTCTGTGCTTTAAAAGCCAATTCTTTTGCGTCAGGCGATCTTGAAGAAGGTCAATAAGTTCTGGTTTCGGTTCAATCCGACAGTTTGTCTGTTTTTGAAGGCGTGCGAGGAGGCTTCCATTCATGAACTCGCTTTCAAATGTGACCACGTCGAGTTCTTTCATGAATCTGACAATATCCTCCTCCTTATTTGGATTTCCATCAGCCCAGTGGCGAGTGACCTGGGCTGCGGGATCATCGGCCTTTGGGCAAAGGACATGCATTTCCAAGCCCATCTTTTGGCCCTGCTGAACGAGCATTCTGGCCAGTTGTCCCCCACCGAGTATTCCAAGCCTCACAGTCTGTTTCCCCTTTCCTGGTGAGAGCGTTCTCTCGTCTTAAAGAGAAAAGGTCAAGCTTTGCCGCTGAGCTTGCCTTTCGCGACTCCTTCGAGTTAATTGACGCAGATGAACCTAGAGAGTCGAAAATTTCCCACATCTGCCACTCAGCTCAATTTTCCCATGTTGCTGGCCCCAATGGTTGGACTGTCTCACATAGGTTTGCGTCTATTGGTCCGTCGATATTGGCCCACCGGTGCGAAGTCCATTTGGCCAACTGAAATGCTTAACAGTCGCCGTCTGCCAAATGAAAAACTGGGACAGACGCCTGAAACCTTCCGCAGCCCATTTGAACTTGATATTTGCCCGCAGATTTTGGGCAACGAAGAAAAACCAATTTTTGATTCGATTCGGTTCTTAGAAGATTGGGGGGCCATTGGAATAGATATCAACATGGGTTGCCCTGTTCAAAAGGCCCTCAAACACAACTATGGCGTCGCATTGATGGGAGATCTGGATTATGCAGCTCGAGTCACGAATATTGCAACCCGCGCCAGTCGATTGCCTGTGAGTGTTAAATTGAGAGCTGGTCATCAAAATGACATTGAGTATCTGTCTCGCTTCGTTCGGAAGCTCGAGGAGTCTGGCGCATCCTGGTTGACCTTGCATCCGCGCACAAGCGAACAAAAGCGGCGCGGTCGGGCGGACTGGAGTCAAATTCGCCAAGTGAGAGCTCAGGTGGCGATTCCAGTGTTCGGAAATGGCGACATTCAAGTGGTGGATGACGTGGAGCGAATGCTCAGCGAAACACAATGCGATGCTGTCATGGTCGGTCGGGCGATGACAGCTCGTCCCTGGATGGCTTGGCAGCTGGGAGAGCGTCTTAGGTTTCAACCCCCAGCATCCTTTCCCGGTCGTTCTGCTCCGTCAGGGGCATGGGAAGAGGGAGAAGAGATGGGACATTCCCTCAATTATTTCGTTGATGTCATGGAAGAGTATTTTCCTGAAAACTTGGGAGTGAGAAAAATCCAGTTCTTCATTCGTCATTGCCATGTCTGGCTCGAGTATGGCCACGTTCTTTTTTCTCTCTCAACTCGGGCAAAATCTTATCTTGAACTCAAGCAGGCAATTGCGAAATTCTTCAATGTGCCGCAAAAAATGATGTCTTATACAGAATTAAGAAATTGAAGGCGTCTCGTCAGAGGCCCAGAAGTCCGTCGAGCTTTCCCTCTGAATCCAGTTGGGAGAGGTCGCTGAAGCCGCCAATGAGCTTATCACTAATAAAAATTTGGGGTACAGTTTTCATTCCGGTTCGCGCGCGAAGCTCGGCGAGTTCTTGGTCCTTTCCGTCAAGATTGATTTCTTCAAAAGAAACTCCCTTGCTCTTTAAGAGGTTCTTGGCACGAACACAGTAGGGACAGACTGTCCAAGTATAAATCACGACGGGTGACATGATTTCCTGCTTTCTATTTTCTTGAGTTCCATTTTACTTGAATTGAGCCCACGTAAAAGGAACTTGAATTTGAATTCTCTAGAATTTGATATAAAACCAGTTTATCTCATTATGCAAATCTAAAAAGTGAAAAGTTTGTCAGATGAAACGAAATGATGTGTGCCCGCTTTGCTGTTCGTTGAAAGTTGAGCTTTTTGTTGAGATCCAAAAAGGTTCCCAAAGATTCTATTTTCAATGTAAGGAATGCGAATTGGTATTTTTGGATTCTGCACTTCATTTCGCTCCGGCCGATGAGAAAGCCCGATATTTGAATCATCAAAACGATCCCCGAGATCTAAGGTACAAAGAATTCTTACAAAAGATGGTTCAACCTCTTCTTGATGCGAAATCCTCATCAGGGAGTCGGATTCTTGATTATGGCTGTGGCCCAACAAGAGGCATAGCCGAGATTTGGGGAAATCAGTTTTTAATTGATTCCTATGATCCATTTTTTTTTCCAAACCTGAATGATAAAGAATCCCAATATGATTATATTGTTTGTTCCGAGGCCGCTGAACACTTTTATCATCCAGATAAAGAGTGGAGTCGGATGGCTCGTTTAATTAAACCCAGAGGGAAGGTCTTTCTCCGAACGGGCTTACGTCCCATCCTCGCATCGGACTTTCGAGATTGGTATTATCATCGCGATCCGACGCATGTTTGTTTTTACTCCTGTCAGACCGTCGCTTGGTTGGAGCGAAACTATTTGATCGAAATAACTATTTTGCAATGATCATCTTCCTGCAAGAACGCTCTCTCGCTCAGAACGCTCATCGTTAACAGGAATGGAGTTTTTCTTCTGCCGACTCCAGCTTTGATAAAGCTTTTACCTCCTGAAACAGATGTTGCGCTGTTGGATATGTGAGCGCCAGTTGCCGCAGCCATTGCTTTGTCTTGCAGAGGGCATAATGCTCACTGAATTCATTTTTATATCGGTTAATCATTGGAAGAAACCATTGGTGGTTAAAGATCTTCCAGTCCATGGGCGCTGCGGATTCATTTTTTTCAAAGGCCTTTATTTGGAGGGCTAAGTCCGGTCGTGCAATGAGGGGACGGCCTATCGCAAACAGATTGCAGCCAGAAACTAATTTGCAACGATTGTAATCTTCCAGATTCCAAATATCGCCATTTGCCAGAACGGGAATTTTTATGGCTTCTCTCATTTTTGAAATATATTCCCAATGTGCCGGTGGACGATAGAGCTCAGCTCGAGTGCGAGCATGGATTGTGAGGGATTGAGCTCCTCCGTCGCAGACTGCACTCGCGATTTGGATAGCAAATTCCTTGTGGTCAAATCCCAGACGGACTTTCGCTGTGACGGGAATGGATCTGGGCACCGCCTGGCGAACAGCGTTCACAACTTTGAAGAGGCGATTGGGATCTTTGAGGAGGGAGGCTCCTCCATCATGGCGATTCACGGTTTTTGCGGGACAGCCAAAATTAAGGTCAATTCCAAGCGCCCCAATGCCAACCGCTTTTTGTGCGTTGAGGGCCATTGTTTCTGGATGGCTTCCCAGGAGCTGCACGAAGACCGGAACGCCAGTCTTCGTGGCTCCCTTGTGGAGAAGTTCTGGGCAGTATCGGTAAAAGACATGGTCGGGAAGTTCTCTGTCAGTGACTCTCACGAATTCTGTTGTGCATTGATCAACTCCTCCAATTCGAGTGAGCAGATCGCGCACGATGTGATCAACAACACCTTCCATCGGGGCTAGTCCAATAAAGATCACAACAAAACCTCTGTTAAACTCGGTTCTCAGATCAAGGGGAGAGAAATCAGGTTTGGCAGAAAAACTCTCCTTTCGTCGAAGAATTCATTTGCCCGAGAAATCCAATTTTTTCAAACAGTTTGGGCACTGCGCTAGAGATGAAAATGGCTGCTTTAAAAGGAATTTTCTATTACTTTAGAGAAGCGGGGTCAATGTGTTCCGCTGTAGAAAAGATTTAATTCGTGGAGGATGGCCGGTGCAGGTTCGCGTAGAAAAAGATAGCCTGGGTGAAATTGAAGTCCCCGCAGATCGACTTTGGGGAGCTCAGACTCAGAGGTCCATCGAAAATTTTAAAATTGGGGGAGACCGTTTCCCTCGTGAAATGATCAGAGCCTTGGGAATTTTAAAAAAGTCGGCGGCGAAGGCAAACAGTGATCTGGGCCTTTTAGACAAGGGCAAAGCTGACGCGATCATCAGGGCTTCCAATGAAGTCATAGAGGGGGTGTTAGACGAACACTTTCCTCTTGTTGTGTGGCAGACGGGAAGCGGCACCCAGACGAATATGAATAGCAATGAGGTCATTGCCAATCGTGCGATGCAATTAAGCGGTGCCGGCATCGGCTCGAAGGGAATTCATCCCAACGATGACGTGAATAAGGCACAGTCCTCAAATGACACATTCCCAACGGCCATGCATATTGCGGTGGCAGAACGAAGTTATCGGTATCTGATTCCAATGCTCAAAAAGTTGCGCGAGGTCACGCAGGCCAAGTGCAAAGAATTTGGTGATATCGTTAAAATTGGGCGGACTCATCTGATGGATGCGACGCCCCTGACCTTGGGTCAGGAATTTTCTGGATACGTTGCCCAACTGGATTATTCGATTGAGCGAATTGAAGGCTCAATGAAAAGGGTTTTGGACCTCGCCTTAGGTGGTACAGCCGTGGGTACGGGACTGAACACACATCCTGAATTTGCTGATAGGGCCGTGGCGTATATTGCAGAAGAGACCCAGATGCCCTTCAGGTGTGCTCCAAATAAGTTTGAAGCTCTTGCCGCCCACGATGCCTTGGTTCAGATGAGTGGTTCGCTCAAAACGGTCGCCGTTAGCCTTATGAAGATTGCAAGTGACATTCGCCTTCTTGGCAGCGGTCCTCGATGTGGCATAGGCGAATTGATTCTTCCTGCCAATGAGCCAGGCAGCTCAATCATGCCTGGAAAGGTAAATCCCACTCAATGTGAGGCAATGACCATGGTGGCGGCACAGGTGATAGGCAACGATGCGGCTGTGACAGTTGGGGGCTGCAATGGCCATTTTGAACTCAACGTATTTAAGCCTTTGATTCTGTTTAATGTTCTCAACTCCATCCGCCTCATGGGTGATGCCTGCGACAGCTTTGCAGAGCATTGCATGAAGGGGATTGCGGCCAATAGGGCTCAGATTAAAAAACACTTGGATAACTCACTCATGTTGGTCACGGCATTGAATCCGCACATTGGCTACGATAATGCGGCGAAGATTGCAAAGAGTGCCTTTGTTAACAATTCAACGCTCAGAGATGAAGCCATTCGTCTTGGTTTTCTTGATGGTGCTAAATTTGATGAGGTTGTTCGTCCCGAGTTAATGATAGGGCCAAAAAAATAAATGGAAGTACATCGGTTATGAGTTCGGTTTGTGTTTTTTGTTCGGCCAGTGAAACAGCGAGCCCCTTTTTTTTCGCTGAGATTGAAATATTGGGGAAGTTGCTGGCTGAGGAAGGCATTGATGTCTGGTGTGGGGGAGCATCCGTTGGGCTGATGGGTCGCTTGGCCGATGGAGTGGTTAAAGCGGGTGGACGTGTGAGGGGTGTCATGCCGCGTGTTTTCCAGACGAAAGAGATGGTCTATCCTGGTCTCACTGAGATGATTTACGTTGACACTTTGGTCGAGCGAAAAAGAGTGATGCTAGAGAGTGCTGATGCATTTATTGGATTTCCCGGAGGAGTGGGAACTCTTGATGAAATAATGGAAGTCATGGCTCACAGGCAATTGGGTCTTTCGGATAAGCCTTTGATTATGGTTAACACCCTGGATTTTTGGCGGAGCTTTTTGGATTGTCTGGTTGATATGCAGCAACAGCACATGATTCCTGTGGCTATTGAGGAGCTCTGCACGGTCGTGGATCAGCCTCAGGAAGTCATAAAGGTTTTGCGAAGTCATCGATTGGTCGATTGACGGGTGATGATGATGGGCTGAGTAAATGCCTTTTGAGCAGTTTGAGCAGGTGGTGCCGGTTTAATTGATGTGGCGACGTCTCAGGCCTCATGGAGGGGGAGAATGAGTTCGATGGCTTCCGAATTGGACAAAAACCCTAGATTGGCCTGGCTTCATCGGGAGGACATCAGACCCTACGTCTTTGTTCGAGAAGAGAACAGGATTAAGAATCCGGGTTCTGCTTATTCGCTCAATTGGTTCACTCATTCTCCGATTTATCTCAACCCTTTGTGTATGGATTCTCGTGATTTCGGGAATCAGATCATGAAGATGGAAACGCTGGCATTTGGACCAAGCGGGATGCCGATGCCCCGCTGGGTTTTTTATGACTGTGCGGTCATGCCTGGATTTGTGGCCGGATATGCGCATCGGACGTCGACTTTGGCCCCAAGTGTGAAGGAAATACTCAAGGTCAATGAAGATATACCATGGACGCCAATATCACTTTTTATCATCATTCCCACAATGGGGATGGGGGAGTGGGTTGCCCACAACTTAACTTCAATCAATGCGCTTGTTCCGTCAGAGCACCGTTTGTATGGGCTCGGTTTTTTGAGCAAGGCATTTGGACTATGGCACGCGAATATCGAAATATGTTGTGGGATGACGCAGTGGCAAAGCCCATCCATGCGTCTTCACAGTCACTACGGCCCATTTGAGATATTAACTTCTTACACCCCACTTCACTCTTATGCTCACAGCCTCACTTATCGTCTTCGAGTGGACACTGAGTACTGGCGAGAATTCTTTGGTTTGGCAAATGTGGCCAGGAACTTCGAAGCTCGTTTCAGTCGAGCCTCCTTTATGGTAGACTCTAAGCAGGACTCGAGTTTAAAACATTTGCAAATGAAAATTGAAAAGGGTGAGGGCCCATTTTATTTGAGTGCAAGTGAAATTCGGCAGAAGTCCCTAGATGATTCTTTACATGTGTATCAACCACGCTAAAGGCCATGTTGGCCCGAGGCGTATTTACCCCTAGCTGAGGAAGAGAGACAACCAGAATGGAAGAAGAAATAAAGAGTCTGCCCGAAGTGGCAAAGCGAGTATTTCTTGATTGCAAGAAATGTGAATGTGGACGCTACCATGTGGTTGTGGCTCATCTGACTAAGAGTTCGGCTAAAGTCGAATGTGAAGTGTGTAAGAGCAAAAAAACTTTTAAACTGGAAAAACCAAAGAAAACTCCAGCTGAAAAGGCAAAGACAAAATCGGCTCGGATTGCGAAGGCCGCACCTGCCAAACAAATGGATAAGTTCACGGAGCTCAAGGGTAAATTTGGTTCTGGAAATATTTTGCCCTACAAAATGACGGTTTCGTTCACTTTGAACTCAGCAATTGATCATCCTAAGTTTGGATTGGGAATTGTGACTGAGGTTGGAAGTAATTCCATCCAGGTGACTTTTCAAGATTTAGATAGATCGTTGGTTCACGGGCGCCACTAAAAACTTTCTCTGTGAGCCGTAAGCTAAAGGCTGTCGGCTGTGGATTGTAAAAAATGCGCTTTTTGACTTACAATCTTTGGCATGGTCTTGATGGCCGCGGGCGTCTGTTCTTTGGTGAGCTGGAACCTCGAGGGCGCAGATTGCTGAGAGGACAGGCGCAGGTTCGCAGTTTGCGAGTTTGGAAACCGGATATTTTGTTTTTTCAGGAATTCAATCCAGTCTTCCCAGCAGCTTATTATTTTTCGTCTGAATTGCAGTTGTCGCACATTGAACAGCTCGACTTGAGTGGAGTGAAAATATTTGGGATTGGTCCTCCTTTTAATCTCCAATCCGGCTTGTCCATTATGGCCAAGCCGGATTGGAGGTTGAAATCCTTGGGTGGGCTGAAACTCAGCGGCAGGTGGCCATCGAGTCGTGGACCTTTTTCCTTGCAATTTGAAGAATCCAGATACGCCCTCTTTGGAGAAATTCAACACCCGAGCTGGGGAAGGGTATTATTAGTGAACCTTCATCTTCATCATGGCGTCGAGTATGAGTCTGAATGGACGGAGCTAATTGATCGGTATGTGTCGGAGGGATCTGTCAGCGAGTCCGTGGGACGCTCTATCAAGATGGATTTGGGGAAAGGAGATAGGCGTCGTTTGAAAGAAATTTGCCGGGTCTTTGATTTCCTTAAGCCCATTCGAAATCGTTATGATTTGGTCGTTCTAGGAGGAGATTTTAACAGCGGTCCTCAAAGCTTAGTGGCAAAAAAAATTTTGGACTTGGGCTTCAACGATGCTTGGGCGCTCGGAGGTTCTGGCGATCTTGGGCTGACATGGGATCGGGAAAAGAATCGAGAGAATCATTTGCTGAATGGTTCCTTCCGGGCCAATTTTGAATTTGAAGTGAAGGGCATCCCTGGTGGCCTTGAACGGGCTCTCATTGAAAGGGTTCGGCACAGTGAAAGATGTGCGCGACGCATTGACTTTCTTTATTTCCGTACTTCTCATTCTTACAAGTTAAAGGCCGATCTTTTTAAGGGACTTGATCCTGGGGGCAAAATGGTGGGTTCCGATCATTTTGGAGTAGGCCTCGAATTGACTCGAGCCTAGTTCATGGAATCATTCTCTATTCTCATTTTAGGTTTTTTTGTGGGGATTTTCTCATCCTTATTTGGGATCGGAGGGGGAGTTCTCATTGTACCGTTCTTGCCGATGATTACCGTCTTGAATGCCCGGGAAGTCATAGGAACTTCGCTATTCACTATTTTTTTGGTCTCCTTGAATAATACGATTAGCTTTCATCGGCAGAAAAGTGTGGACTGGGGTGTTGCTCTTCGAGTTGGACCCTTGACGGCCCTTGGATCTTTTCTGGCTGCCTATTTGACTCGATGGCTGCCCCCTTCTTGGCTGAAATTTATTCTGGGAACAATTCTTATTTTGTTTGTGTGGCAGGGACGAAAGGATGCTGTGGCAGCAGCTATACGGAAGGGAAATCGTAAAATTTATCTTTTGATTATCGGACTTATGGGTGGTGTTGCGTCGGGAATCAGTGGTCTCGGGTCTGGTATTATTGTGTCACCGATGTTATTGGGATCAAAGTTAGTTGACCACAGAAGGGTGAGTCCAACGACGAATGCAGTGATGATTTTTACCACATTTTTTGGATCGATGGCGTTTATTGATTGGCCTCGCGGGGAGGACTTCTTGGTGTGGGGGATGGTGCACGGAGACAAGGCCCTTCAATTATTTGCCGGAGCCTGGATTTCAGGTTTGGCCGCCCGTCGAATTCAACAGCGGATCCCCGAACGTCCTCGTCGAATCATCTTGATGAGTGTGTTGCTGGCGCTGGCTCTCAAGATTTTTTGGGATGCCTACCAATCGTAGACGAGCCATGATAGTTTGGATAGTTGATATGGTTGAGACAGTTTAGAGCGATAACTCTTCAAGCTTGTGTTTCAATTGGGCGAAGAGGACTTGTTTTCGACTGAAAGGATCTTGGTGCTTTTCGATGGGGATGTCTTCAGTCAGTTTCCACTTCTCAAGGCGTTCGAGTCCGCGCTCACAGGCCTCAAAGAGCCGCTTTGTTTTTCTATCGAGATATTTCCCCATAGCTAAGTTTTAAAAACATCGGGTGCTTTTGACAAGACAAATCAAGGTGAGATAAGCAATAGTTTTGGTCGGTGAGAAAATCAAACTAAGGAGGCCTTTATGGCAGAAGAGATTATTTATACCATGAAGGGCGTGGGCAAGGTGTATCCGCCAAGCAAGTATGTGCTGAAGAATATCTACCTTTCCTACTTTTATGGGGCGAAAATTGGGGTGCTCGGCTTAAATGGGGCTGGAAAATCCTCTCTTCTCAGAATTATGGCCGGCGTTGATCATGATTTTCTCGGGGAAGCTTTCCCTGCCAGGGATTTTAAAGTGGGCTATCTCGAGCAGGAGCCTCATTTGAATGAATCCAAGACCGTTCGAGAGAACGTGATGGATGGCCTTGGCGAGATCACAAAGCTGTTGAGCGACTTCCAAAAAATAAGTGAGGACCTCTGTGATCCAGATTTAGACCCCAATAAAATGGAGAAACTCATTGAAAAGCAGGGTTCGATTCAAGAGAAAATTGAAGCTCTTGATGGATGGGAGATAGACCAAAAGGTTGAGCAGGCAATGGAAGCTCTTCGGTGTCCGCCGGGAGACGTTGCCGTCACTCATTTGTCAGGAGGAGAAAAGCGACGAATCGCACTTGCTCGTCTCCTGTTGTCAAATCCAGACATACTGCTCTTGGATGAACCGACAAATCATCTGGATGCGGAATCGGTGGCGTGGCTTGAGGGATTTTTGCATAAATTCCCTGGGACTGTTATTGCCGTTACGCACGATCGCTATTTCTTAGACAATGTGGCGGGCTGGATACTTGAGTTGGATCGTGGAGAAGGGATTCCTTGGAAGGGAAACTATTCTTCATGGCTTGAGCAGAAGGATCGAAGGTTGGCTCAGGAGCAAAAGTCAGATGATCGGCGCATGAAGTCTCTCGAAAAGGAATTGGAGTGGGTGAGGATGGGGGCCAAGGGTCGCCACGCAAAGGCAAAAGCGCGTGTATCAAACTATGAGGCCATGCTCAAGGAACCAACTCAGGAGAAACTAAAGGATTTGCAAATCTATATTCCTGCCGGCCCTCGTCTAGGAGAAATTGTGATTGAGGCGAAAGGGGTTAGGAAGGGGTATGGAGACAAGCTTCTGATTGACAACATGGACCTCTCTATTCCGCGGGGCGCCATTGTGGGAGTGGTCGGTCCGAACGGGGCTGGAAAATCAACTCTGTTTCGAATGATCACGGGAAAAGAAACTCCAGACGCCGGTACATTTAAAGTGGGTGATACAGTGAAGATCGCGCACATTGATCAAAACCGCGATCAACTTCAGTTGGATAGGACCGTTCACGATGAAATCTCAGACGGAAAGGATGTTGTCGTGTTGGGGGGGAGAGAAGTTCCCTCTCGTGCCTATGTCTCTTGGTTTAACTTTTCGGGAGGAGATCAGCAGAAAAAAGTGGGGATGCTTTCTGGAGGAGAAAAAAATCGCCTTTATTTGGCTAAAATGCTTAAAGAAGGTGGCAATTTACTTCTATTGGATGAACCGACGAACGATTTGGATGTCAACACCATGAGAGCGCTGGAAGATGCATTGAACGAGTTCGGAGGCAGTGCGATCATAATTAGTCACGATCGATGGTTTTTGGACAGGGTCTGCACTCACACTTTGGCCTTTGAGGGAGAATCTCAGGTTTATTGGTATCCGGGTCCTTACTCAGAATATGAGCAAGACTTAAAACGGCGACTTGGAACTGATATCCTGGTACCAAAGCGTATCCATTATAAGCTGTTGACTCATTAAAGCCAAAATTATTTGGCTGTCAGCACTTTATTTAGAGAATCATAAGCTTGCTGCAGGGATTTAAATGTCTCCGGGCAGCCACCCTCGCGATCGGGGTGAAACCTCATTGCTAATAGGCGATAGTGTTTTTTAAGCTTCTTTTTGGTCAATGGAGAAGAAGGAGCGCTTCCCAAACGGCGAAAGACTTCGAGGTCCACCCACAACTCTAAGGGAAGTTTGGATATTTCAACTGAGAATTCTGCTTCTGAATCTGGACTTCTGGTCAGAGGAGATTGACGTTCATTTTTCTTTTGTGTGGAATCCGTTGGAGCATCTTGCTTTAGGAACCAATTGAGGCTTGTCGTCCCATCGGAGGCTCCCTTGTTGTTGGACTTATTTTGCTTCTGTCGGCTATAGATCTTGTGTCCTTGCACCGAGGAGCGAAGGAAATTTGTGCAGATATCGGGTCTAGCTCCTTCGGAAAAGGCTATCTGAAAGTGCTTCGTCGAATCCTCTGAACAGCGGGAATAGAGCGGTTTTGATGGTATGATTGGATCTGAATCTTCCATTTTCTTCTTTAGAATGTCTCTGAAGGAGAAATGTTCACTCATGAGAACTCTTCGGAAGTAATCCCACAAAATTCAATTTTAGAAGGGAATACTGGGCTCGAATAGAGCCAAAACACGACCTCTGAAGGGGAATGCATTGCGAATGAAGAGCCAGTTTCACTCAGAAAATTGACATATTTCACAGCGGAGATAGTTGTTGAAGAGGTAAATTTCGGTTTTTCCCTCAGAAAAATGTCATTTTCTCTCGGAAAAATGAAAATAATCACAATTTTCTTTGGACATCTGTTTTCAAATAAGTATCATCAGAGTGTTCGATTTAGCCCAATAGGAATATCCGTTAGTACAACGGGGAGGAAAAAGAAATGGCTAAGAAAAAGAAGGCAACAAAAAAGAAGGCAACTAAAAAGGCCACGAAGAAAGTAACGAAGAAGGCGACAGCAAAAACAGCCAAAGCCACCAAAAAGGTAGCTAAAGCTAAAACAAAGCGTAAGCCAAATCCAGCATTTATGAAACCTCTGCAGCCTAGTGCTGCTCTGGCTGCAGTCATCGGTGCTGGTCCGATCCCTCGCACTCAGGTAGTGAAGAGACTTTGGGCTTATATTAAAAAGCATGGTCTCCAAGATGCAAAAAATAGACGCAACATCAATGCCGATGCCAAACTGAAAACTGTTTTTGGCAAAAACACGGTTTCGATGTTTGAAATGACAAAAATTGTCAGCAAGCATTTGAGCTAACTGGCGATTCTCAGTAAGAGTTGATAGGGGCTCGTACTTGATTAGGTACGGGCTTTTTTTTTGATTTTGGATTTGTGGATTTGTGGTTTGGTTTTTGTTCATTATAATGTTGAATGCCGCGGTTTCTTTTCGAATCCAGGTTGCCCGCTCGAGGGTGGCTCTGCTATTAAGAGACTTATGAATGAGGCATTATGACTCCTATAGCGGCCAATGAAATACGATTGATGGAAGATGTCTGTCAGCTTGCGGCACGAACGCTTTCAAACGTGAGAACCTATGTTCGTCCGGGGATCACAACCAATGAGCTGGACAAAATAGTTTACGATTTCACCCTAAGCCACGGAGCTGAGCCTGCACCATTGAATTACCATGGATACCCTAAGTCCATATGCACATCCGTCAACAGATGTGTGTGCCATGGTGTTCCTGATGATATTCCTTTGAAAGAGGGGGACATTGTCAATATCGACGTAACGACTCTTAAAAATGGCTTTTTTGGAGATACCTCTGCCACTTTTTATGTGGGTCAGGTCTCAGAGAGAGCGATTCGGATTACGGAAGCGGCCGAGGAGGCAATGTTCAAGGGCATAGAGGAGGTGCGGCCGTATGGAACGACGGGAGATATAGGATTTGCTATTCAGAGGTTCTCGACGAAAAAGGGTTACTATCCGGTGAGGGAAATTGGTGGACATGGCATCGGAAAGAAGTTTCATATGGATCCTTTCGTTCCTTCTTACGGAAAGCGTGGCAGGGGCGACAAGTTGATTCCTTTTACCTGTCTGACCGTCGAACCCATGATCAATGAGACAGCAGCGCCAATTATTGAGTACTCAATACCTAACTCTTCAATCAAATACTATGACACTGGTGATGGAACTCTCTCAGCTCAATTTGAACATACGATTTTGATAACTGACAAAGGCTATGAGATCCTCACCCTTCGAGACTGAGGCCTGCGAGAAAAGCGAGTAAAGCGAGTAAAAGCTCAAATGGTACCTTCGCGATCTCTTGATTTTTTGAGGGGAACCAGTAAACTGCGGGCCCGTTATGCGTATCTATTCTAATTTGCTGCGAGACCATCGAAAACTAAGGAGAAGAAAGTGCCTGAGGTGACAAATATGACGATCAATACTCCAAAGAAATCACAGACTCAAGATCCTGACTATCGCGTGTGCTCTGAGGCGATGAATGATCCCAAAAAGTTTGCGGAATTGGCCCGCTGGGGTCGTGAGGAAATTAAAATTGCAGAAACAGAAATGCCGGGTCTCATGGCCCTGAGAGCCGAATTTGGCGCGAAAAAGCCTCTGAATGGAGTTAAGATCACTGGGTGTCTTCACATGACCATTCAGACTGCTGTGCTGATAGAGACGTTGACTAGCCTCGGGGCTAAGGTTCGTTGGAGTTCTTGCAATATCTACTCAACGCAAGATCATGCTGCTGTTGCAGTTGCGGCGACAGGAGTGCCAGTTTTTGCTTGGAAAGGAGAAACAGAGACTGAGTTTAACTGGTGTATTGAACAGACGATTCTTGGTTGGGGAGCTGATGGATATGATCTGATTCTTGATGATGGTGGCGATTTGACTAACATGATGCACGAGCCTCGCTTTGCCGATGAGCTAAAGAAGATTGTCGGAATTTCCGAAGAAACTACAACAGGAGTTCATAATCTTGAGAAAATGCTCAAAGAAGGTCGTCTTCGAGTTCCTGCCATAAACATCAATGATTCAGTGACAAAATCAAAGTTTGATAATCTCTATGGGTGTCGTGAGTCGTTGGCTGACGGGATTAAGCGAGCGACAGACACGATGGTCGCTGGAAAAGTTGTAGTTGTGGCCGGATATGGAGACGTTGGAAAGGGCTGTGCTCAGAGCATGCGCGGGTTTGGCGCGAGAGTCCTTGTCACTGAAATTGATCCCATTTGTGCTCTTCAGGCGGCAATGGAGGGGTTTCAGGTCACCACCATGGATGAGGCCATTCCCCAGGCGGATATTATTGTGACTGCCACCGGCTGTTGCGACATTGTGACAGCCTCTCATTTTGAAAAAATGAAAACTGGGGCAATTGTTTGTAATATTGGTCATTTTGATATTGAGATTGACATGGCTTGGCTGAAAAAGAACTCATCTTTCGTTGAAATCAAGCCCCAGGTTGATCTTCACACTTTGAAAAACGGGTGCAAAGTAATTATTCTTGCCAAGGGTCGTTTGGTGAATCTTGGTTGCGGGACAGGTCACCCTTCTTTTGTCATGTCCAATTCGTTTACAAATCAGGTCCTTGCACAAATGGAACTTTGGAACAATCGTTCGGCCTATTCCGAGATTGGTGTCTATCGGTTGCCAAAAGAGCTCGATGAGAAGGTTGCCGCATTGCATCTAGATAAGCTCGGCGTGAAATTGACGACACTATCGGAGAAGCAGGCAACCTACCTTGGATTAAGTCCAAAGGGTCCATTTAAGCCAGGGCACTACCGATATTAGTCTTGGCGCAAAATCGATTGGGCCTTCTTAGGCCCCCTAGATTAATTGGAGAAATGGGCCTCGTGGTCAGCTAAGAGTAAAGCGAGGTAAAAGATGGAAAAAACCCACTTTTAAGGTCAAGAATTCATAATCTGGCGATCTAAGATTTTGCTTAGGAGGGTCTAAATTCTGCGAATTAACAACGTATTTACATCTTACTTCTTGCAGGAGACGAACTTACCCGATTGATGTTCCTTTTTTTCCTGATTGTCATCTGAAGTTCGGATCTTTTTCCAGAAGGTCGGATGGACGCCACCGAATATCTAGCCGAAGTCAAAAACTAAAAAGTTAAGACTATCAATATCAAGACCAACATTAATCTTACGAACTGATCCATCTATTCCCTGTCTCTTGATAAAGTCTAGGTAGCCTTGATTAACCAATTCCTTTTCTTCGCTATTCAGTTTTTCTGAATCCAAGAGGAATTGAACTGGAATAACAATAGGCTCAGAGAGCAATATTAGATCACCCTCTTTTTGATATTCAACAATCTCCACTCTGGGAGAGGGGACTTTTTTGTCATTGAACTCTTTAATTTGTTGAGTAAGTCCTTTTGAAAGTTCCTTGCCTGGATTATATATTTTCAAAACAAATTGTGATCCTTCGTGTTCAACCCAAAAAACATTTCCTTCAGTCCCCGCTCCCAGTGGCTGAATGATTAAATAAGTTATACCGTTTATAGTTATGGACTCTTCTTTAAAAATAAGACGATGAAACATCCAATTAAAATGGTTCATTTTATTGTTGAATTCATTCTTTTGTTTAACCAAATATTCAGATTTAAGCTTTCGCAGTTTCTCTACTAAAGAACTTTTTTGATCGATACCTAAATCAGAAAAGATTCGCTTACCATGATTCGAAAGGATACCTTGACAAGTTGAAACAGGAGGATCGATTTCAGCATATGCAAAATGAGAGACAATAATTGTCATTGCCTGGATAATAAATACGAAATTTGTCAAATAGTGACAAAATTCTTTAGCTTTTAAACAACCTAATAGGCGAATAATAATTTCCATAAATCATTTGAAGCAAATTATATACCTAAATACCAATGAAGTGCGAATTGACTCATAGGAAATCGTACCGAAAGGGGTAGTTGCCTCGTGATGGGGCGATTGGCCGGCGGTTGGCCCTTAAAACTGTAGGCCTAATAACTTGTTTCATGGTGCGCAAATACTTGCCCTTGCGTGCGCGGCTCGCGAGTTGGCAGGAGTATTTTCATTTTGTCAGTGCATTGGCCGGAGAGATTGTGCTTTACATCATGTCGATCGCCTCACAGATTATATCCACATTAATCAGGAGGAGGCTCTCGTTGGTTAACCCGGTGCTCATGCCCGACTTGTGGTGCAAGAATGGCATGAGGAGGATGGATAGAGATCTCAGTGTCAGGCATTTTTAATAGACAGTCCTGAAGTTTGTATTTGATCTCTTCATCATCGGGATTTTTCCCGATCCAAGCCTCAAAGTACGGTCTGGCTAAGTCATATTGTTTCATGTGGTGGTAGTAGTTGCCGATGAGACGGTCACGGTCAAGAAGCTTTGCATGGGGATAAGTGGTGCGTACCCCAAGCTCTACTGACAATTTGCAAAAATCTTCAAACCTCCTGAGGCGCACGAGAAGATTGTTGGTGCCGTCGAGAGTCTGCCAGTATTGGTCTCGAGTGGGGCTCGGTATGATGCCAAAATTTTCAGGTTCATCGTATCCGGGAGTGCCTGGCGTAAAACCACAAAATGCGGCACTTGGGTTAACTACACCGACATTGTCTCTATGTCGGCGTAAAAAGTCTAAACTGGCGCGCGCGTCGTCATCGGTTTCGCCGGGCATGCCAAACATGAAGTTGTAGGAGCAGTCCAAACCGGCCTCGCGTGCCTCTGAAACAAGACGGTCAATTTCGGTGCCTTTTGATAAGATTTTACCAATACTCATCATCAGGCTGGTCGTTGAAGTCTCAAGTCCGTAAGCCAAACATACGCAGCCCGATTGTTTCAATTTTTTAAAAAGCTCCAAAGTCATCTCTTTGCGAATCACGGCCTGCCCGGCCCAGGTTACTTGTATTTTACGGGCAATCAACTCATCAGCGAATTGCTCAAGACGCTTGATGCTGCCGTTAACCAGGCTGTCTTGAAAATCTACATGATAAAAGGCAGGATTTAAATTTCTCTGATATTCGATTTCATCAACGATGCGTTTGGCGCCATAGCCGCGGTAGGTATCCCAAAAAACCTTTTCGCTGCAATAGATGCATTGGTTTGGGCAGCCGCGGCTCGACATCAGAGGCAAGCGGTTCGGCTCCTTATATAGGTCGAGTTTAAAGTCAGAAAAGTCAGCAAAGGGCAATTTTGATAATTCACGAATGGGTTCAGCTTTGCCATTGTTAATGATATTACCGGTTTCATCCTTCCAGATTATACCGGGTATGTCGGCAAACGATGCTCGATCGACATTGCGCTTGAGCAGATCGCAAAAGATGAACTCACCCTCGCCCAGCGCAATGGCGTCGACGTAAGTCTGACATAATATGTAGTCACCTGCCATATTCAAACTTGCGTGTGGGCCGCCAAACACAATTTTTAATTCGGGCCGACGGGCCTTTAACAATCGAGCATAAATAAAACTCGATTCGAGACAAGAGGCATAAACGCTGAAGCAAATCAAAGGGGCGTCAGTGGCTAGAATTGCCTCGACGTGCTTTTCAAAAAGCGCCCGATGATTTTGAAAATACTCATTCACGCAACTGATGTTGTTCCAGAACCATTGTGACTGATCAATGTCCCAAATGTGTGCGTACTTTTCAGTGCGCAGAGTGTGGTGCTCAATATTTAAGTCTAAGGCTAAAATTCTATAGCCATTGGCACGGCCAAAAGATGATAGCGATGCCAGCGAAAGTGGTGGAGTCTCAACGCCCCAGCCGGGAGCTTGAATCAGTACGGCATCTGGAGCCGCAAAATTGCTCTGAGCAGATCGGCTGGAAAAGAAGACGGGTGCGGTTTTGTTTAGTGGTGCACTACTCATCAAGTAAACAGAGGTAGTTGCCTACCCCTTCTCCTCACAGAACCGGACGTGCGCAATCTACGCATCTGGCTCTTCGGGTTAGGTTTCCTTACTGTACCGAGTCGACTTTCAAAATCAATCACAATGATTCCTAGCGAGGGTTTCGGGATCTGGTTGAACATGAGGCGTCAATTGAATAACTCCCAGGTGAATGAGCGTCTTTGGCTGCGACGGTTTAGCCACTTGAACAGAAGACCCATACACGCAAAGAAAAAGTGCGAGAGTTTGGCCAGGTTGTAGCGTACATCGTCTCTCTGACACACATTTTCAGTGAGATCTCATCGAGAGAGATGATCAAATTTTGTCGAGCTAGGAATATGTTTAAAATTAATTTGTTCCACAGTCAAACCAAAACAGATTGCAACTCTTGCCGCGCTGGGAATGTTTTTTCCTCGGAGAATCGATAAATCCTTTCTCAAAACTTGCGCCTTCAAAAAACAAATCAAACCCCTTCGCCGTTAAAATAATCTCGCCCCTAAACATGGGATTAAGGCGACTGAATGTTCCCTGATTCATGCGCTTGCACAAAAACACCATTCTTGTGCCATTCCAATACAAGCACTTAATCGAGGTTTTTCGCGAATTAATGAACACAAATAAATGGCCCGAAAGGGGGGCCTTGTTCAAGACCCCCTTTGCCTTGGAAAAAAGTGTGTCGTAACTTGCCCGCATGTCGGTGGGCTCTTTACACACTAGAACTTTTGTTCTTCGATTGAAATTGATCATGAAACCTTTTATAGAAAATCTATGAATTTTCAATAAAAGAGAGATAGAAGGAGAGTTCGTCAAGACTCTCCTGAATGTCTTCTGATGCTCTGTGGGCGTTTTTCTTTTGAAAAACGCGACTGTAAAAATTATTAAAAACAATTTTGAAGGCTGTCACATCGAGCATTCGATAATGCAATCGCTCGGAAAACCTTTGGAAATACTTGTTAATAAATAAGCGGTCTTGAGAAATGGAGTTTCCAGCGAGAATCACTTTTTCTTCTGCCCAGTATTTATCAAGAAGTTGCAAAAGATCGGCTTCGACCACAGAAGTTGATTTACCAGATGGAATAAGTTGGAGAAGCCCTGAATTTCCGTGGTGTTTTCGATTCCAGTCGTCCATAGATTCCAGATATTTCTGTGGCTGATTTATGATGGAATGATAGGAATCGACTATTTCCAGTTTCTTATTGGTAACAGCTGCGGCGACTTCGATTGGAACTTCTTTTTCAACGTCGAGTCCCGTCATTTCCATATCAAACCACAGCAGATAGTCCACCCCATTCTCCTTTTTCTTTTTGAAGTTGAATTAGTCAAGATAAACGATCAGAACGCCTTCATTCGCCTTGCCGTTATCCAGTCTTTCATAGTTCCAATGGTATCCAGCTTTTTTCAAGTAGTCGATCACTTGTTTCTGGACGATACCCTTGCCCTTTCCAGTCATTATCTTGACTTGCTGGGAATTCTTTTGGACCTCGTTCAACAAAAATCGATCAACTAGGTCAAAGATTTCGTCTTGGGTGCGTCCGTGCAAATCAATCATTCGAACGGTCGATTTGCCCTGACTCCCCTTTGCTCCTCCTGTCCGGTCTTTTGAGGTAATCGATCTTTTGCTTTTCATGGAGTTCCTGTTTTTCGATAAGATAAGGACTTAAGTAATTGAAATCTTTATAAATTAATATTATTCTGCAAGTCGCGCAACTGACACTAAAATCCCGTGTTTCATATGCACGGGAGGGTTTTATGCGTTCTATAAAGCTATTAATGAGAGCCGCAATTATATTCGCAATTCCTCTTGGATTGTCAATTCAATCTTGTTCATCGGGCTATCGGCCACTTTCTGGTCCGAATCAAGAGGTCAAAAACGAGGATTCAGAACCGCCGCCGCCCAATCTTCCTCCCCCAAACGGCAACAACTTCTACTATCCGCCGGTGAACGATTTAGAGAAGGAAACTTGCGATTCATCCACTTGGGAACATACATCTCCATTGTCTGCCGGATTCAATGAAGAAAAATTAAATGAGGTCATGAACTTTGTTAAGGATCCCAGTCAACACACCACGGCTTTTGTCATTCTCCATCGAGGGAGAATTGTTCGGGAGTGGTACAGCGGAAAAATCAATCTTACTGAATACAACAGTGGACTTACGCAAGGACTTCTGAAAGTTGCCAACTGGGATTGTAACTCAGCTGATCGGATTCATTCTGCATCAAAATCGATGGTCAGTATTGCGATTGGAATTGCTGAGCAAGAGGGACGGCTTAACATGGAAGACCCAGTTTCACAATTTTGGGAAGTTGGACAAACTTGCCCGCGATCGACGAGGATAAGATTCACATCAAACATTTATTGACAATGACAAGTGGACTTGACGGCTCCCCAGCTGGGGAGATGAATTTGAGACTCCTGAAGGAAAGATAAAGGGAATTTTGATAAATGATAAATACCAGGCCCCTGAGAACTCCTGGTTTTATAATACCACGGCCTATCATCGGTTGTTTGCTGTGATCGACAGAGTTGGGCAGAGCAGGGATCAATATTTCAAAGAGAAAATTTTTGACCGCATTGGCATGAATGACAGTGAGGTCTTGACCGAAAACATCATCTCGAGTGGTCGGGATATGGCACGATTCGGTCTCTTGATGTTGGGCAATGGGAAATGGGGGGAGGACTCCATCGTTAACCCTGAGTTTGTGAGAGATGCGACATCTCCATTTCTGTCTTTGCCAATTTTTTCAGGGACTTCTTTGGAAAGGATGAACAGATCCTACGGATTTTTGTTTTGGCTTAATGGTCAGTCAAGTTGGATGTCAGGCTCCTGTTTTGATAGCCTAGGACAGCTGAAGCCTACGGCGAAGTGCAGGGCCGCAAACAATAATGGGTCTTTCAATGGCTCTCTGATTAAGTCAGCTCCGACTGATCTCATCGCAGCTCTTGGTCTTGGCGACAAAAAGATCTACTTTGTCCCCAGTCTCGATCTTGTCATCGCACGACATGGAACGCCACCAGTAGGAGATGAGACCCAATATTCTGAAAGCAACCTCGATGTAACTTTATGGGGAAAGTTGATGGAGGCAAGGCAATAGTCAGCGGCTCGGTGGCAAGCCGCAAGCCAGTGGTTTCAAACCAGAGGTTTCAATCAAGATTATCGAGCCGCATTTTTTCAATGCAACAGACTTAGGGCTTCAGGTGTTGCTCGAGAAATTTCTCCATGGCTTCATAAAATTCAAATCTGTTCTCTTCATTGTGAAACCCATGACCCTCATCCTGTTTGACTAAATAGGGAACGTCAATTCCCTTCGCTTTGAGAGCATTGACGATTTGGTTTGATTCTTCAATGTTCACTCGCGGGTCCTTGGCCCCCTGAACAACGAAAAGAGGGGCTTTGATGCGATCAACGTGAAACACGGGTGAAGCAGAATGCATCAATTCTTTGTCCAAATCTGGATTGCCAACCATTTCGTACATCATATCCAGAAAGGGTTTCCAGTAAGGAGGAATCGTTTTCATAAAAGTAAAAAGATTTGAAACTCCGACGTAGTCAACTCCGCAGGCGTAAAGCTCAGGAGTAAAAGCGAGGCCAGCTAAAACCGCGTAGCCGCCGTAACTTCCTCCATAAATACAAATTCTTTTTGGATCGGCTACTTCCTTCTTAATCAGCCACTGCACGCCATCTGAAATATCGTTTTGCATGGTCTTTCCCCATTGCTTGAACGAGGCTTCCCAAAACTTTCGACCATACCCAGTTGACCCTCTAAAATTCATCTGCAAGACCCTGTATCCCCGGTTGGCGAGCCACTGGATGGTTGGGTTATAGCCCCAATCATCGCGGGCCCAGGGGCCTCCGTGGGGGTGAATGATGATAGGTATCTTGCCACTGATATAGTTTCTGGGGAGGGTGAGATACCCGTTAATCTTTAAACCATCTCGACTCACATAGGAGATAGGTTTCATCTCGGCCATCTCTGATTCGTTGATCCAAGGGCCGACTTCGCTAATTTTAGATAGAGTTTCACTGGCGACATCAAATAGGTAAAAGGAGCCCAGACTTCTGTCGCTATAGGATCGAACCACAATTTTAGTTTCATCTCTATTCAAGCTTGAAAATGAGATCTCGTAACCAGGGAGAGAATTCGTCACTTTTGAAAAAATGGATTCCATTTTTGAGTCGAAGAAATGACGCTCCTTTTTCCAAGTAGTAAACAAGGCGGCAACAAGCACTTTTCTTTTCTTTGAATAGGAGAGACCTTCAACGTCGACTTCATTATGATCAAATATTTTTTCAAGTTCCTTCCCCTCTGCGAGATCAAACTTAACGATAGCGGATTTGTCGCGACCAAGATTAGAAGACGCGTAAACAAACTTGTTATCAAAAGTAAAAAAATGAGGAGAAACGGAAGTTTTGAAATCAGTTGAAAAGGTTTTTTTGAAACTTCCTTTTTCGCTTTTTCGATAGTAGAGATCGGTATTGACTCCATTCGTCGCAATAGCACCCCTTATTTTGCCATCGTGGTCTGTGATCCAGCTCGTGAAATTTCCCGGGTTTTCTGCTACCAGATCTAGTTTTCCTGACTTGATGTTGAGGCGATAGACATCAAAGATCTCCTTTTTTCTCTTGTTCAGCCCGATCAAGACATGGTTCTCGTCGATGTCTTCGAGATCATCGATGATCTCCATCCGAACTCCCGGAAAAGGAGTCAGTTTTTTTAGATTTTTGCCTTTGATATCCACTGAGAAAAGATGGAAATTTTCGTCTCCGCCCTCGTCTCTCGAGAAAACAAGTGTCTTGTCTCCTTTCCAGAAAAAATTGCTGATATCGCGATCCAGGACATTGGTCACTCGACTGGCTTGAGAGAGATTTTGGCCTACCTGAGAACTTTTCATGACAGAGATATTCATTCGATTTTTGTAGGGCTGCAGAAAAGCGAGGTGATCTCCTGAGGGGGACAGAGCAAACCTTGAACTTGTGGGATTACGAAAGAAATCGCGCACAGGAATTTGGGCCGTAGCCGTCGGCGCTGACGGAATCTGCCGAATTGCTGGCTGAGCACAGGCGATGAGAAAAAAAACACAGGCAGGGAAGAGACCAATTATTGGGTTTTTCATATTTCTCATGTCTTTCATATTTCTGTTATTTCTCATGTTTCTCATGTTTTCCATGTTTTTCAATTCTCCTCGGATCCCGGTTGTCGGTCCAAATCACCACATCACTTCAATCAATGTGAGGTTGGAACCTAAAAAATAAGCTCCAAATAAAGTAACATAACATTTCATTGGCATTTTAACCTCGTCACGGTATCACTGCTCTGTTAAATGAGCTAGGATTTTCCTCATAGTCTAGAGGCCTTTCTTTCGAATCAAAGGGGAGAAGGGCGATTGGGCGGGTGTCGGGAATCAACAACGATGAATATAAAAATATTGAGGCTTTGACGGAATGGAACGAATCGATCGCATTGTTATCAAAATTGGAACTGGAGTCTTGACTGGAGAAGATGGAACTTTCGCAGCTACCAGGCTTTCGCGTCTTCTGGATGAAATCTTGCCATTTGTCAGTAAGCCCCATCAGCAGGCGATGATCGTTTCGTCGGGAGCGGTCGGTCTAGGGAGGATGCGGCTCAATCTTAAAGGCGACTTATCTCTGGCCGAAAAACAGGCTTGTGCAGCGATTGGTCAATCTGTTCTTATTCAAAACTATAATGTTATTCTCTCTCGTTTTGGGCTCATGGCAGGTCAAATTTTGATTAATTCCCAAGATCTTAAAAATGCTGAGCGTCGCAAAAATCTGATGGCATCTCTTCGGGAAATGGAGAGATTTCCGGTTGTTCCGGTGATCAATGAAAATGATGTGACATCAACGGAGGAATTGGAAATTTTGGGTGAGTCAGATCTCTCTTTTGGCGATAACGATCGATTGTCCGCGCTCTTGGCTTTGGAAATCAAAGCCAGTTTGTTGGTCATATTGACGGACAGCGAGGGGATCTATCTTGATAAGCCTAAAAACTCCAGTGATAGGCCTCTTTCTTATGTGGAGGATCTCAGCGTGTTGGATCAGGTTCATATTTGGAACAATTCGAAACTTGGCAGGGGAGGGGTGAAAAGCAAGATAGCCTCAGCCCGTCTGGCGGCCGAGGGGGGGACGCCCTGTTGGGTTGTTTCCGGTTTCAAAGAAAGACAACTTGATAGCTTTTTTAGAACTTTTGCCGATCGTCGCGCGCCTTTGTCTGGAACATTTGTCGTAGGAAAGGGCACTGTGTGGAAGAAATCCTAAAGAGCGTCAAACAAGCGAGTTTCAGGATGGCCTATTTAACGAGCCAGCACAAAAATCAGACGCTTTCGGCTTTGTCTGACATCCTTGAAAAAAAGAGAACCTGGCTCATTCAAGCGAATGCCAAAGATCTGGAGGAGCAAAGGGGGAAAATATCTTCTAGTCTTTTTCAGCGGCTCACGCTTTCAACCGAGAAGATATCCGAACTTGTTCGGGGACTCTCAGACCTTCAGGGATTGAAAGATCCCATTGGAGAAAGAACTCTGCACAGAGAACTTGATCAAGGACTCATACTGGAAAAAGTGACAACTCCCATCGGAGTGATCGGGATTATTTTTGAAAGTCGTCCCGATGTGGCCGTTCAAATTGGATCCTTGTTACTAAAGAGCGGAAATGCGGGAGTTCTCAAGGGTGGCAAAGAAGCCTTTCATACTCTGCGAGAGATAGAAGAATTGGTGAAGCTGCTGAATGAACGGTGTAAATTTCTGCCGCAACACTGGTTGAGCTTTATTGGCTCTCGAGACGAGGTGACAAAAATGCTTTCCCAGGACGCTTACATCGATCTGGTGATTCCTCGGGGTTCAAACGACTTGGTAAAATCGGTGAAGGCACAAACTAAAATTCCAGTTCTTGGGCACGCCGACGGAATCTGCCATCTTTATATGGATCGGGATTTCGACGTTTCTCATGCCATTGCATTGATCCTTGATTCAAAAGCTCAAAACCCCTCGGCCTGCAACGCACTTGAGACTCTTTTGGTTCATCAGCAGCACTATGGCGAAGTTATTTCTTTGCTCAGAAAAAATAAAATGGGAATTGAGCTCATTGAAGCGCCTTCTTCTTGGAGCGTCGAATACGGAGATTTGAGATTGGCTGTGAAATCTGTGGTTGGTGTTGAACAGGCGATTTCTCATATCAATAGCTACGGATCCCATCACACGGATGTCATCCTGAGCCAAGATTTGGCAGCAACGGACCAATTCATTCGCGAAGTGGATTCTGCAAACGTTTTTGTTAATTGTTCGACTCGCTTCTCAGATGGATTTCGCTATGGATTTGGCGCGGAGGTCGGTATCAGCACAAACAAAACCCACGCACGAGGCCCGGTCGGCCTTGAGGGATTGACCATTTATAAATATGTTCTTCGCGGACAGGGTCACAGAGTGTCTGACTACACGGGGGCAGGTGCGAAATTATTTTCTCACCGGAATCTTGAATGCTAAGAGATTTAAGAGATTTCTGAGTTCTGAGCATTCAAAATGTGAATGTGAATGTGAAGCTAATAATAAAGCTGATTGATCTAACTAAAAACCAATCAGCCGAATTTTATTTAGTCAAAATTTACTCACAGGTAAATTGAGACTCGACGAGTTTGTCTTTGATGCGAGTTAAAATACCTTCGCAATGGCTCGTGCCGACTTTGGCTGTTGCCACAACATCGCTTTTTCCGAATTTATTGTAATGAGTTTCACAGCCTCCAGACTGCGATTTGACTAGGCTCAGCTCTCTGGTGTCATTTCCAGCTTTGCATACGACCTTCTTCTCCGCATCTGAAGCAGAGGTCGCGGAGGTGGCGGATTTCTGAGCCTTTCCAGCTGCCTTTTCTGGAGCGGCAGGAGGCGGCTGATTTGACGTGGTCTCAGCCTTCTTGGTGTCTGAGTTTGACGTGGCGCTCTTCTCAGGTGATGAGCACGCGAACAAAGATGCAGATATCAACAGAAAAACTACTTTTTTCATTGAAGACGATTCCTCCCTTAGGGTGTTTGTTGCACTGAGTGAGCTAGTCTAAAGAGAATCTGGCCGGCTGTCTACCCGAGAAGCATCATCGATCATTCTTTTGGCAGGGCTTCATACCTCTTTCAGTCACCTTTTCGGTCCCCTTACCCCTTATTTGGTCACCCCATTGGCCGCCCATTCATCCCGCCCGATTCAACTTAAATCCATCTAATTCCATGCAATTCCATCCAAAAGATGAATAATCACTTTCATGGCCGATTTTTGATTGAAAGCGGGCATTCAAGTCGCTATAGTCGCCTCGTTTCCTTACTTTGTTGGTGTAATCCCAATAATTTGCTGACAACAGTGAGAACTTGACGATACAAGGTATCGTTCTTTTAGAGCGGGGTGGTAGTTAAGTTGGTTATAACGCCTGCCTGTCACGCAGGAGGCCGCGGGTTCGAGTCCCGTCCACCCCGCCAACTTTCCCGATAGACCAAAAATTAGCAACCGGCGTGACACCCCCTCGGGGGGCAGTCTTCCGTGACTCCAAAACCCCATCGTTTCCAGCGTTTAACCCTCGCGGGTTGAGATAAATTTTGATCCGATTTTTGCCGAATTCCACCCTTTGAATCAGCGCTCTCACCAGCTCCCGCTTGAGCGGAGATGGAAGGTTGCCAAGGTTTCCATTCACGAAGCGAATGGCCTCCCTAAGTTCGTCTTCGTTCGCTTTTGAGCTTCGTGCCGATTGCTGATCGGCCTTGAGCCGAATCAAGTGATCTGAAAGCCGCGTTTTCTGCGTCTCCATTTCGCGTACTTTTTCAAAAAATACGGTCGCGTCCTGATCCTTCGGGAGTGACGTGATCCGATCAATCAACGTCGCCACTTTTTCCGAAATCGTCTGAATTTCATTTTCTACCGCCTTGATTTCACTTCTTTGCGCATTCTCCTTGTCCTCGGAGAATCCCGCCTGCGCTGCCATCAATTCCTTCAGTAACCATTCACTCGCATCTAAGTTCTTAAGTCGATCGAGCACTAGCTGCTCCAGCTTTTCGGCTGAGACACGCGATAGTCCCGCCGGGCAACCCTCGGTGTGTCGGTAGTAGGTGTACTTGGTTGTTCGGCCAGTTCCCGAACTTGTGCGAAACTCTCGTTCGCATTCAAGGCAATGAATACGGTTCGTGAAGAGAAAGGGATAGGCCTTCCACTGGTCGACACGCAACGACTCGCGGTTATCCTTGATCTTCGCCTGCGCTGCTTGAAACTTTTCTTCCGAAATGATCGCTGGCCAGGTGGCATCGACCACTTGGTAGCGTTCGGTTTCCTTGAGTTTCAATTGGTCTTTGTTTTTGTTTTCCTTTTGAACCTCTTTTTTTCCGATGTAGGTGAGATTCGTTAAAATCCGTTGGACGCTCTTTTTGTCGAATGGTTTGCCGCCTTTTACTTCTCCGAGTCGATTTCTGAATGTTTTATTCTTTAATCCCGTGGCATTGAGTTCGCGAGCGGTGGTCTGAACGCTACTGCCTTTCAGGAATGTGTTGAAGACTCGGCTAACAATGGCGGCTTCGCTTTCATTCACGACAAGGCGGGCTTTGTTGCTCGGATCGATATCGTAACCCAAAATCTGCTGTCCGCCGTTCCAAAGGCCACGTAGAGCGCGTGCGTGGAAGTTATTGCGTGTTCTTTCACTTGTCAGCTCTCGTTCAAATTGGGCCAATGCCATCAATATGATGATGAAAACCCGGCCAGCGGGGCTTGTGGTGTCGAAGTCATATTGCGGACAAATAAAGTCGGCCTTGAGCGAATTGACTTGTTCCATGAACCGCAGGAAGTCCGTAACCGAGCGGCTCAGTCGTGAGAGTTCGGTGACCATGATCGTATCGATAATCCCGGAACGAAGATCCGCCACCATCTTTTGAAATTCAGGGCGATTGGTGTCTTTGCCCGAGCGACCCTCCTCAACATAGACCTTGGCAATTTCTCCCCACTTTTGCGGAGAATGTTCGTTTCTTCGCTGAACTTCGAGTTCCAAACGCTGCTTTTGGGGTTTTAAACTGCCCTCGGCTTCGCGTGCCTGTCTTTCGGTAGACACGCGAAGATAAATTCCTACTTTTCTAACTTGCATCTTTTTTCACCTCGTCATTTTCTGTTGCAGCTTTTGTCCAAACTCGCTGCCGGTTCTTTCGTCGATTTCGGCCATATCCGAGTTCATTAAGGGCGCGGAGATAGATTTGTATAATAGGATCGAATTGCTCTTTTGAGTCGTGGCCTGCAATGAATTGAACTGGAATTGCATGGAGATCGATCTTTTCGGATCGTCCCATTGAATTCCTCCCATGACAATTTTGATTTCGTTATTCATTTGATTCCTTGCTCGCTTGGTTACGCTGCTTTGGCGGCTCGTTCAGATTGCGAAGTAGGCGCTCGGCCTCTTCGTCCGGAATCCCTTGTTTACGAGCCTTTTTGATTCGTTTAATTAAATTCTCCATGTGCGCAACGTAGTCGAAGTATTCCCGCTGTACCTTTTCAATGGCTCGCTGAAAGGGCGCGCCGTCTTGTGAGGTCACGAACCACGATAATAGTTGGTGTTTCGTAATCCGGCCCCCCGTGAAGTCCTTATTAACCTCACCAAGCATCCGATTCAGCGCGTTGTCCGCCTCATAAGAGATTGTTACCTTGGCAATTTCATTCTCATTCATACCTATCTCCGGTTCTTCTTCGGAGTACCTTGAATATACCCCTGTAAAAAGTTACAGTCCATATAAAAAACGTCAGGATGGCTTTAATGGCACTCAATACATAGAATTGCAGCATGGCGAAATTGATACTGGCAGAGGTCCTGAAAAAGAAGGGCCTATCAAAGCGGCAGTTTGCGAAACGGATCGGCAAGGATTATTCCGCCGTGTTTCGTTATTTCCGTGAGGGATACGACCCAAAGCTATCGACTCTTGAAGATTGGGCTAAGGCCTTGAACTGCCGGGTCAGGGATTTGGTGGAGGAATAGAAAAATGAAAACAGAGGAAATCCTAATTGAATTTATTAAATTCAATACCACTCTTTCCTTGCTCGGTCTTGGCGCCTTTGGATGGATAACTGCCAAAGAAGTCGAACAGACAAGTAAGTTTTGCTGGTATCACGCTGTTTTGGTTTTCGCGTTCATCATAAATTGTCTCAACATCAACGAGGTTGCTGGGCTTATAGTTTCAATGGTGAAAGAAAGTAAGGCAGATACACCTAACTACTCAAGTGATGAAATCCAAGCAGGTTTGAAGTGGGCGCTTAGATATCTATGGGGAACGGCAGGATTTCTAACGGCCTTTCTTGTATTGCATTTCCGGCTTAGAGGGAGGGGCGGTCATGCTGCTAAAAATTAGTTCCGTAATTTTTGTCTTTCTGAGTTCAGTGGCATTTGCAGATCAACCCGTTTGGGTTGGATCGAAGGCCGAACTTTCCTCAGCGACCTCCCATGGATCAAATGTAGATATAGCCCGCAGGCCCCAAAAGGGCCGACTCAACCTTAGAGCGACAGCTCGTATGAATGAGATAGAAGTATATAATTGGAACAAGGGCGCGTGGATAAAATCTGGAATTGCAAAGATTGATAAAATCAAACTTAATGATCCGGTAGTGAATACTTTGACGAATCTTTCGGAATGCGATCACATCGCAGACGTCCTATTTGAAATCAGGGAGTCCACCCCAACTGCCGACGTTTATGCTGATGGCTTTACGAAGGGCCAGACCGATAGCAACGGAATGTATAAGCAGAAAGTTCGAACTGTCTGCCTCAACGATAACTGCCGATTCGAATTAAAAAAATCTGCCTGTGAATCTGTCGCTGAATCTTTCTCCGTTACTTCAAATCCTTTCACTTACACATTTAATAAAAAGTTAACTTGTAAATAAATCTCCGCTCCCGCCCGTGTTTTGGTTGGACACCAGTTCCTGACCACTTTCCATCGTAGAGGGGGAGTGGTCAGGAACGATCAGGGGGACAGTCAAGACACGGGCGGGAGCGGAACGCTTTGTGACTTCAATAGTTTATCCAAATTTAGCGCTTGGAAGAACTCCGCGCCAAAGTGTCACCTTACTGACACTTGTGGTTTGCCCATTTGCTCTGGCTCCTTGGTTAAATTCGACGAGATTTCGCTGATGGAAAATCGATTATCCTCACCCTCCCACGGAGCATCAAGCCTCAAGTTGCGGAGTTTATCCAATGTGCAAAAATAGATTCCGTTGCTTCGATTTGAGGCTCGAACAAGGGCATTTGATACTCTGGCCGCATGGACTTCGTTTCGAATTATCGTCAAAAGTTTTTCGTTCTTACAGAGCACAAAAACCAGGTGGAACTTTCTGGAAGTTAGTAACGCTTGAATGATCTTGGAGTATCGAGTCTTAGCTTTCTGCGTAAGCTCGACTTCCAGAGCCGTCGTCATAACTCCCTTTGCAGTACGCAGGCTGAATAAGGCGTCAGGTACTTTCCAATCGCGTTCCGATTTGTTTTTAGTATTCCTCCAGTCCTTTCCAATTGCAGACCGAAGTTCAACCTCAGAAACAAAATTGCTAATAATTAGCGAGGCGGAGAGAATTTCTCTGACTTCGTTGACGATTCGGTCATGATCGAATTGCGTTTTAAACGTAGGCCTCGATTGCAAGACATTGTCATTAATGAAGAGAACAGTCTTAGCGAATTCGATCCCTTTTCGAGTCAGTCGAAACCCTAATCGCGTGCCCCCATCGCCGATCAGAGATTCAATCAACCCAACGGTTCTTAGGTGCCTGGTTCGACGAAAAAGATTGTACCCTGGCGGTAAGTCTTTCAAGCTCCGCTCCAGATCCTTGTGATGGGCGAAGCGATTTGTAGCGATTATCCGTATAATTTCCCGGTCAATTTTGCGCAAAGCGGGAAACACGGCACGCTTTCTGGCTGAAGATTTAGACATCCTCAATTACTCCAGCGTGCCGGTTCAAGAATGACGTATTCGAAATGCGCCGGAATAAAAATGTTTCCTTTGATCTGGTCATCCACGAATCTGACCTCCACTTTGGGTGGAATCAGATTCGGTGGTTGCCCATCAGAGCTTGCCTTGGCAGCTCTGGAAAGCCCCTCGCTCTTTCCTTTTTCGAAAGCGGCGGATTGCTTGGCTTCCGCACTTTCGTGGAGCAAGTATCCAGCGGCTCCACCGAGAACAGCCCCAGCGGCTGCTCCAATGTAAGCATTCTTGATTCGTCCTTGACCCTTCGGTCCTGGGTCGACGAGGGCTCCGATGCCCGCTCCGGCAGCGGCCCCACTTCCTGCTCCGAGCAGAAAGGATTTCGTTCCGGTCGCGCATCCTGCCAGTGTCAAGCCAATGAAAATAGAAAATAGAAGTTTGATCTTTGATCCCATTATTTCCTCCTGCAACCGACGCAGCTTAGTTTAGAACCACTCGGTTGACTTCGGTTTTGTCGTTTCGTCCTGGAGGATTCAGTAGGGTTTTCTGGTCGATATTCCCCTTGGGAATACAAGGCAAATGTTTGGCGTCTTTATCAGGAAGCGGCGTGAATCTAACTCTTCTGGTCTTTACTCCTTCAAAGTAAGGGATAGAAACAAGGGCTTCGCCAGTTCTTAACTCCGACTTGATGACGTTTGGATGAAAGAGGTATTCCTCCACGGCCCTTACGGAAAGTTCACCTGTCTTGGTAGAGCCGAATATTCCGCGTGAAACACGTTCGGTTTCTTTTGATGAAGTCGTGGTGCCAAATGAATTTGCAAAAAACTCCGCCGTTTCCGGGTCGTTGTTCCGCATGACGATCTTTACGTTCGTATTCGTAGTCACCACGTTTCGAAAAGCAGGGCTCACCTTATCGAGATCACCAAGGGCCTGGTGCGAAAACACCATGCCGATATTTGCTGACCGGGATTTATTAAGCAGAGCTTCGAATCCTTCGTAGATATAATCTTGAAAATCGTCGAGATATACAGAGATGAAGCTCGCATTCTTTCCGCCTTCATTATGGCGCTTCGCCACGGAATTTTGCAGGCACTGCAGGACAAGCTTGCCAGTCGAAGAACCAAGAAATTGGTAGTACATTGTCGGAAGCTGAAAGTAGCAAATCCATTTGTGCTTTAGAGCAAGGCCCAAGTCGATATGGGATTGAGTTGTGTTGAACAGCGGCGAAATCTCGTCTGCGCAAAAGTGACTGAGTTTCGTTACCAGACCGCTTGACCTCTCATCGCGTTCCTTTGCCGAGAGATTATTGAATGCGGTGAGGTTAGTCTTCAGTGGTTCGTTGCGACTGGCCTCAATCCATCTTTCCAAGGCATCTTTGTTGGTTAGCAAGAGGTTTATATGAGAAAAGGTGGGAACAATGTTTTGATCCTTAATGATGGCGATTACGTCGCGAAAAATTCGAAACTGGACACTTTCAAAATACTCATTATCGAATTGAAAGCTGGAAAAGACTCTTTCGGTTACTTCTTGAACAGAGCCTACTGCTAAGGGATTGAATGAGCAGGACTCTTCTGGATTCGACAATGAAAATAAGCGAAAGTCGCTGGCGCGGCCAGCATCAACGGCGTAGGCATAGATTTTATCGAGAAAAGATTTATCCGCTTTACCGTCAATGATAATAAGTCCACCGCCGTTTTGAATGTCCTGTATGGCCCATGGAAGAATGACGGACTCGGATTTCCCGCAACTGGTGGTGCCGATCACCTGAGTGTGCCTGGTGCGCAAATCGGTTGTGAGATGAAGCGCTTCTTGGGAACTGCAATGCCCAAGAAATATTGCTCCATCATTCTTTCTGACAGCGGCAGTCACTTCTTCGAGGTGACAATTCCAGCGAATGCATATTCGATAAATCACGAACAAGAATCCCGTACCACAGGCGATCCAGAGGTGCCTGCTCGATTCCGGAGAGTTCCAGTAGCGGGTTATAAATTCCGATACGCGCATGGTGTAGCGGAACACAAAGAGTGAAACAGGTATTCCGATGAATGCAAAGATGAGGGCGAGGTCGCCCCGCTCCAATGGTTTTTGATTCATAAGCTCATTCCCTTCTCAAGGAATACAAGAAAGGGCGTTCCGGGTTCGACCGTGACATAGGGGGGTGACGTTTTTCATTTCTTCGGCTTGGGTTTTTGCATGTTCCGAGGCTGACTCAGAGAGACCGTTCAGTGCCGCATTTTTTAGATTTCCTGGCTCAAAGGGAGCGCTATTTCCTTGCTCGCGGTCCTTAAAACCATCGGCAAATCCTGAGATAAAATTCCCAAGGAAGCGTCCTGATTCTCGCTTGAAAATCTGAGAGTGGTATTCGCCTGCAATGCCACTAGAGCCATCCGGCATTACCGCCACGGCAGAAAATGGCTGTTCCGTACCATTTTCAAATACCAGAGTGTGGAATGCCACCTGAACTCGCTCTGATCCGTGTTCGGTTTGCGCGTTGCCAAGTGCCTTAGTGCCTACAGGTATGGCAAATCCTAGTTGGGACGAAACCTCCGAAGTGATAATCGCCACGACGGGGCCTCGGCTATCAGAAGTGACAATACGGTTAGCAAGTCGCGCCGGAATTGTGGTTCCTGAGGGAAGGCCCACACCGATGCTATTTCCTTGGGGCTTGACGACCTGGCTGGCGGTGAGTTGCCGACCAGCACCAACACGACCGCCAAGCGAATGCCCAGAGACATTCGACAAATAAAAATTCCCGTCGCCGGAGTATGCGGCTGAGGATTGGCTCATTCCTTGAGAAACGCTGGTATTGCTGTCCACCGTGGTTGCCGCAGGAGGGGTTTCTGGCTCTTCGTTTCCAGTGAAGAGAACGGCGATGAGGGTAACAGCACCGATCCCAAAGAGCCAATTTCTGATTTTGGTAGTATCAAGGCGGCGATATTTCCCGACCGGAGCGTCTTTGGCTAAAAAATATTCGTCCACTTTTGGTAATTTCATTTTTTCTCCCTCAAATTGATGGGGCCGAAATTTGAATTCCTCCCTTGATAGACTCCGTTTTGAACTGAAGCGTGCTTTTGTATCCACGGCGCAGGTGTTCGCGCTTAACATGAACCATTCCAAATAGTCGCTGGCCCTTGTCCAAAGAAAGCCGTTCGATATAGATATTTTCAATAGGTAGCGAGCGCCCGGATTGAAGAACCGCAAAGTCTCCTGGTTGAAAACCAATCTTTTTGTCCTTGGATGAAAGTTCAAAGGAGTAAATCATTGGCGTATTGATCTTGGCGCTTGCCACAGAAAGCAATCGCAGCGTAATGCCGCCAACCGAGCGCGAGACACCGACCCGTTTCGTAATAATTCCCCCTGGTGCCTCAGTCGTCACAGGTGCTTTTCGTTTTACTCGCAAAATATAATCTGGCTCGAATCCGCGGCCAGAACTGATCCTAAAATTGAATTTTCCGTACTCCGTCATCACGAAGAGGTTGGTTGAAACGCCAGACATCAGCGGCTTGATGGCAATTGAGTTTCCAACATATTCCACCTTAAAGGAGTCCTGGTCGCCCACAATGGCTTGAACCGGTCTTGCATCGAATTGCAACAGAGTCGAGTAACCGAGCGAGACGCGGACTTGTGCCACCTCAGATTCGTCAATTGAGATGGTTTTTACATTCTTAGCGAAGGCCGTGAATGAGGTCAGCAAAGAGATGATAATTGCGATTGTGAAGGTTTGTTTCTTCATACGTTAATCCTTTCCATTTTCGACCAATTGTTCGGAGGTAATGTAGACGCCCTCAGGATTTTGTTCTGTTCGTTCGCCCAGACGGATTTTTAGATTGAAAGTAAGAGTGCTTACGGCTTTGAACCCGTCGACAGTAAGAATTCTTTCCCCGGAAACTGCGGCTGTTCCTTTTTGAAGATCCACGTCGACCTGACGTAGAAAAAACCTCTGAGCTATTCGTTTCTCGGCAGCAATCTTAATCTGACTGGCATTTGCCTGAAGAAATGCCTTGCGGAAGGAACTATCAACGAACCGCGATGCCGCTCCAATGGATGTTTGGATGGTTGCGGATTCCCAATTGTGGCGCATCTCAAGGTATGCGCTGACAACTCGCTTGGCTTCACGTTCAAGATATTCCTTCGGGGGAGGATCAGATCGAAGAATTCCAGAGTCGATTGAAGAGACCGCAAAGACAGGTGGATGGCGGAGAGCTAGGACTGTAAGAGAAACTGTTAGAATTAAGTTTGCTAGACAGAAAACTAAAAGAAGATATTTTAGAATTTCATTTTGTGCGACTTCATTGCCCCAAACCTCGAACCACTTCTGACGTGCTTTTTGAATCATTTATGACCTCTATTTTTGTTTTTCATTCATCCTTTTGATATCGCGCTGGAAGGATTTGTTCTGCATTCGTGTATAAATGGATCTCTGCATGTTCCCGGCGAAGCCCTTGGTATCTCCAATGACGGCGCGGCCCACTTTCATTACGGCCCCCGCTTTTGCCGGAGCAGCAAGCATTGCGGCAGCGGTGATCGGCCCGAGTGTATCGGCAAATGCGGTAAATCCACTTCCCACAAGGGATTTAACGACAAGAGGGGTGCATAACATTGAAATCGCGATGACAAAGTTGAGTACGATCACGGTTAGATAATTTCCGGACGTTGCATAGGCATTGCCAAATGGGAGTGCGGCCAGCATTGCCGAAAGCACTGCCCAAACAACTTTCCAACTCGCAATCTCGATCATTGACTTGAATAAATTCAGAGTAATTTTTGGTGAGAAAATATGAAAAAGAAGGAGGATCGGTGCCATCAACGAAAGAAACACCCAGCTAAAGTGATACACGGCCACCATAATGTAGCGTGCAATATAGAGAATAATGTAAGAGAGGAATGAAAGCGTTGCCACGATCAAATCGTTGAATCCTAGAACCAGCGACATCGGTGATGCAGTATAGGATTTTGCCTTATCTCCTGCCATCTGCATGAACATGTTCAGGCTTTGCATATCTGAAATTTTATCGGCTAGCCCCGTTGTAATGAAAAGAATGACGTCGGTGATTTCCTGAAATCCAGCCAAGAGTAGAGTCGAAATAAAGGCTCGCTTAACAGCTTCAATGAAATCCGGTCCACCAGTCGGCGCTTTAAGCCAAGTAATGACGAGGGAGACGCAGAAAAAAATGGGAAGCAATAAGTAATAGGTATTTCTTAGCTCCGAGTGGAGCTTGTGGGCCAATTCGCCCAAGAGTTCAAAATTTTCCATGAATCTACCTCGATATTGACGGTAAGTTGAAATTGGATCTTAAGTTTCCAAACGCATCTGACACGCCCTCGTATTGCATGCGGAATTGCTCGGAATCGAGTTTTCCTCGGCGGTTTTGCAGGGCGAGTTGCTCGCTTTGCAGCTTTAGAATGGCGGCATTAGTGCGCAGGATTTGGTTGAGTACATGGATCATCATGCCCATGGATTGAACAGTGACTTTTGCTGCTCCAGCGGGATTGACCATGTGAGCGTAGTCTTTGATACGCTCGGCCTCTGGATCAAGCCGATCAGCGTACTTAAAGGCTTCATTGTGCAAGTTGATTGCTTCCGCGACACTTCGATCCGTCATGAGCTGCATTTTTCCTTCTGGTGTGTTGGGAATCCGTCCATAGAGTTCCTCAACTTTTGAAAGCACAAGGTCTAGGTTGTCCAAATCGGAAAGAACTCCCGGCCTTAGTGTTTGGTTTGCGGTTCTCATTATATTTAAGGCATCACGTAGCCCTCGATTGATGTCACGAAGCAGGTTGAGCGTGTCTCGTCCATTTCCAAGGATGTTCTGGAGCTGAGTTAACTGCTGAATGGCGGTCTGGAGAATTTGCGCTAGATACACAAGATCACCACCCCAGAAATCAGCCCGCGCGGGCCTTGCCGTGGTCAGGGAAACTACAAGGAACGGAATTATAAGTAATCGCTTCCATTTCTTCATATTGGCCCTTTCGTTTTCAGGTAATGGGCATATCCGAACGGGTATTTTTCAGCGAATTCAGAAATGATCTGCTTGAGGCTTAGCTGGGGATTTTCCTTTCGTGCCTCCTCTATTTTGGCGTTGTCGGTTGAATCACTCGTTGCAAGCCAGTATTCGATAGGTGTTGGCGCAATTCGAATCACCGTGCGATTTTCGTTGTAGATGAGAAACGCCTCGGAAAATGCTCCCTTCTGTTGTCTCAAAGAGCCGATGAGGGCCATCTCTTGGTCATTCAATTTTAGAATTTTCCGAATTGGCTCCAAATCACCTCGTTGCAGAAGGATAAATTTATTCGCGGTGTTGGCAATCAGGGCGCCACCAATGGGGCTTGCAACGATTTCGTCTAGCCCCTGGGTAATAAACGTGATGCCCGATCCAGTTTTTCGGAGAGTCCGCACGCAGTATTCCATGAACGAACTGGATGCCTGGCTTTTGAGTAGCTCCCAGCACTCATCCATCAAGATTTGTTTTCGGCGGCTTTGGCTTGCTCCTTTTGCTTCAACCTTTCCAAGGATAAAGTCCGTAATGATAAGGATCATCACCGATTGCAGGTCCGGGAAGGCTGATAGACCCTTCAAATCAAAGACGACGACATCGCTATTCAGATCAAGTCCGCTTGTTCTATCCAGCATTCGCCCATAGGGTCGCTCTCCCGTCCAAGGGAAAAGCATTTTTGCAAATGATTTTAATTCTTGTTCAGGGCTTTCACTGAGTAGCTTGGCCAAATCTGAAAGCATTGGGGTTCTCTGAGTCCGTTCGTAAACTTGAATAAGGGCTTCCTCCAAAAGGCTCTTCTGAAGTTTTGGAAGTCGGTCGCCATCTTGATCCACGAGAATGGTTTCCAGCATCGCCAGCAAGAATTTTAGTTTTTGTGGTGATGGTTTCGTTTCTCCTTCGGGAAGAAGCAGAGGATTGATTCCGGGGACTTCATTCTCGTCCTTGGGTGGACTGATTTCAACGTACTGACCGCCAAGGAACTCGCAGATTTTCCGATAAGAGCCACCGATGTCGATGATATAAACCATCGGGTTTTGAGTCATGTACTGGAGCAAGACGAGATTATTGAGAAAACTTTTTCCGGCACCACTGGAACCCGTCACGAGGGAGTTATAGTTTGGAAGGCGACTTTCAAAGGGATCATAGGCCACAAGACCACCAGCCCGGTTTCTAAAGAGGCACACAGGAGAAATGCCTTCCCCAGTGAAATCCTGATAGACAGGTAAGAAGTCTGAAAGATTATCTGTTTTAATCCGTTTGGGCCGCAGCATTTTAGTTGTTCCGCAGGGAAGTAGTGTTTTCCAAGCCGAAACCGAGGAAACAGTTTCAACAATGCCCTCAGCGCCATTGAGTTCCCTGAACTTTGCAAGAACAGCGCGCGTTTTCAGTTCAAGTTCATCCTGCGATTCCGATCGTAGCAGAATTGCAATTTGCGTATAGAGAATCTTCTGGCCCGTATTGATAATTTCACGCAAGAGTTCTTCGGTAGCATTAAGCTGCGCTTCGCTTTCCAAATCCGTGGCGCGGCCTCCATGCGACATTGACATGGAGTGAGCCATGCGCCGCTTTGTCTGGAGTTGACTGAGTTCTTTCGATTGAGTCGGAACTTGAATATGGCAGTGCAAGGAATAGTGAAAGGGAAGGTCTAAGAGCTTCACTATGAGCGCAGAGTGCGTCAACTCCGGCAGAGTTTTAAGAGTCAGTATCCGATGGTGAACGCCATCAAGCAGGAACGAGTCATAATCGACTAGCAGATCGGAAAATACAAGCTGCTCTCTCGGGCTTGGAAGTGACAACTCGGGGGCAATTTTTAGTTCTTCCCCAGTGAACTCTTGATTCCGATGCGAGTTTGCAACCCGAGGAGCCGGGTTGACGCGGGACCGCTTGGGATTCAAGAAACGGTAAATGACCTCTTTGGTGTCATCCTCGGTCATCTCGTGGCAATCCACACCAGTGACGGTCAAACTTTGAATCAATGCAAGTTTGGTTTGCTGTATGGCATGCAAGCGTTTTTCAAATTCATCCTTGCTCAAGGAATGAAAGTGAGACGGTGGCCGAAGGAATCTCTTAAATATCCCGAGGCCGTCTGCTTGGGTTAAGGTGTCGGGGCGCAGGTACAAAAATAGATAAAGATCAGATTTAACAAGTTCGAGATTCTCCAGAGCTTCCTGAAGGCCTCTTTGCCGAGAATCAGCAACCCAGCCAATATCTGTCGACTTATTTGCAAATCGTCCGTGTTGGTCGATAGTTTTACGACAGTCTGAATTCACATCCACAACAAAAGAGACTTCGGTGTTATCGGGAAGGCTATTCAGGAAAGATCGAATGTCTTGGTTCAACTGGTTCACGGATTCAGTATCCAGTGTCTCGATGGCTCGTCCACGCAAGCGCATGGGAGCCACAAGTGTACCATCTGACAGAATAACTATCCCTTCCACAAAATCCCAATATGGAAGTTCCCGAGCTAGGGAATGCTCACGCCGAAATTCCGAAAGCTCAGACAGACTCCGAGGTTTAGTTAGCTTCATTCGCAGCTCCATTCTTTTTTAAAAGTGGTTGGTACTCAGTATCGGCAGAGGCAGCAGAGTAGATGGCAGGATTCATTTTGAATTGCAGGAGATGCTGAAGATAATTTTCAGGTTTTCCCTTCTTTACAAAATGAAGCACACAGGCCAACAGCAGAGTCCCGCACCAAACGACGGGGAACTTCAGGCGCGTAGGTCCGAAAAATAGATTGCTCACGGATAGATATAAGAAAATGAGCAAGAGATCGGCCAGCTCAAAGCCAAAGAGTCTAAGCCGGTTGTCGAGAGCACGCGGAACCTTTGTGACCGATAGTGACACGGACACCTCCATGAAAATGGAGGAGAGGGAGTCTCCCTCTCCTCAAATTGATTTAGCGGACTGAAGAGCTGATGAAATCGACAATGCCTTGAGCGCCGAATCCCAGAATGCATCCAATCACCGCGTAGATGATGTGTTGGCGGGCATTTGGATTTCCGGTGATGAAGCTGAATCCGGCAAACAACAGTCCCATTGTCGCAAGCACCGGCAGCACCACGTTTGATAGTTTCATTTTGACCGTCATCAGAGAGGATTCAAAGCTTGCAAAGCTGGGTTCGGCCACCAGGAGGCCCATGAAGATCATGAGCCCCAGGGTGAAAAGAAATTGTCTTTTATTTTTCATGCACGTTTCCTTTTAGGCGGCTTCGGCATTGGCGGATGTAGAATCCACCGCCGGAAGCACCGATTTTTTGGTGGGAATGGTGTTGAGATAGATATCGTCAGCGACGAGAATGTCCCAAGAGAGTTTCAGCAGATCGCGGTTCTCCCCATCCATGAGCTTTGCTTCACCCACGTTGTTCCAGAAATATTTTCGCCCCTCCTTGAACGACTCCTCCCTTGTGAGAATCACAAAGTCGTATTTGTCCAGGTGCGTCCGTTCAGGAAGCATGTAGAATAGATCCTTGAGCAGCGTTTTCAGATAGATGGTATAAGTGTGCGAACCCTCGGTAATGAGGGCGTGGCCCACCGATTTCACCTTTTGAATTCGCCCTTTTTCATCGGGCACTCCTTTAAAGATATCGAAGCGAAAAATTGTTCGTTCAGCGTTTTCCTTGATTTGTTCCATTGTTTTGGCAACAAGTGTCCCTGCCTTTTCCATGAAAGACCTCCAGTGCGTTTAGGGTTTGTTATTTGGTTTTTTTAAGCGGCCATTGGGCAGAACTGGTTCAGTAAAAATGATTCTTCACGGGCATGGGTCAATTGGATGATCCTTACCCGAAGGTGGTTGACGGCTCCATCGAGCATCATGTCAGTGGAGTTCCAGGATTGGCCGATGTAGCGGGCAATTTCCTGGATCGTCATGTTATCCCAAAAGCGCAGATATACGATCAGGCGCTGCTTCGGGCTCAGGTAGGCCAAAGCCTCCTTGAGAAGTTCAAAGTTTTCTTGGCTCAGGTTTTCCGGCTTTTTTGAATTTGGATCGTCTCATGATGCCGCTCCAGGCTTGGTGTATTCGCGCTCTCTGGGCGGCGCTGGTTTACGAAATTCCAGGCGTTCCCATTCTTCCAGCGAGCCATTGGATTGTTTGTAAAGCATGGCGTAGAGCCGTCGCAGCCAGTTTGAAATCATTTTTGGTTTCACTTCCACCTCCGGTAAGTTCGAGAACTTCAGCGCTCTCATGATGGGATGTATTTCACGGAGCAGGCCAAGTGTGCCGAAGTGATGTAAGTATTTGAGATGAAATGATAAATTGATTTTGAATGAAAATGCGCTGGCTAAAAATTCACAGTTTTTGTTTGTCTGCGCGAACGGAAGAGAGCGAGAAGTTATAAATTACAAACACTTAGTTGTGTTTTGAATTCAGAACGCATTTTGGATTTACGAACGGGTCTTTTTTATGTCGAGGAGGATTCGCAATTGATCCAGTGAGGGGATTTCAAGAGAACAGCCACCGCTATTTTCCCCAGTTTTCGAGCCGAATATAATTTTTTTGCCGTCGAGAACCGTTGGTGAAGCATACCCCTTGAGTGGATCACCAAAGGGGAGGTCGTCCTGTCTTACTTCCTCATAAGGAAGGCCAATTTCCGTTAACAGTTTTCGCGCCCTTTCAGCGTTCGGGCATCCTTGAAAAAATACGAGACGAAGTGCTGCCATTTTAACCGCCAATTCATCGGATTTCACTTTTGCGCAAATACGAGCCAGGCCAACCAATCGTGTATTATTGGCTCACGCAGTCTTTAAATTCCGAATTAGAATCGGCGTAAATCCACCAAGCATTGCACCGATGAACCAAAGGAATCCGATTCCAAAGACCATCTCAGCACCGAAGCCAATGAAAACAGCCAGTGATAAAAGACCAAGGCTCGGAATTTGAATCCAAGAGTTCTTCTTTAGAACAGAAAGCTCTTCAGATTTCAACATAAAGAAAGCAAGCGCCACACTAAGCCCCACGAAGAGAAAACCGCAAAGAGCCATGCAAATTGAATGGCCAAGCCTCATGAAGAATTCTGTGAGGGATATCCCCGTACTGAATGGGCTCATCCCAAACTGCTCACAAATAGAGAGCGACAGAGTACCCACGACCGAATGAATTCCCATAAGTTTGGCGAACACAAACCAAGCAGATGGGTTTAGTTCGCGATGAACATAACTCAAAATATTTTGTGAAACATTATCTGGAACCGATGTTCCCTCAGAGGAGACAAAGTCGCTAAAGTCTTCAAGCCATTCTCTTTCAGTGATTTTATGATTCACTTTTGCCTCCTTTTCGGAATTGGCGAACGAACGCTAGCCCTCGGCTAATAAGCTGTCTTGCATTCCCTTCGGATGTATTCATGTGGGAGGCTATTTTTTCAAAGGACCAGTCCTCCAAATAGCGAAGCTCAATGGCTCGCTTTTGATTTAGAGGAAGATCGGCAAGCAGTAGCGCCAAATCTACATTACCTGCTTCATTCACAGCGACGGCTGGGAGATTCTGGAGCAACTCATCTGAGCCGCTACTTGCCTTCGTTAATTTCGTTTCGGCAAGCTTATAAAAGTCCATAAGAGAGTTTCGCGAGATTGTGAATAGCCAAGGCAGAAACGGATACTGAGGGTTGTACTTTGCTCGTGATTTATGGAGCTTGGCAAAAATTTCTTGCAGAAGATCCTGGGCTGTTTCGGCGGAGACTTTCTTTTTCAAATAGTCAAACACGCGACCCGAATGGCGCTTGTAAAGAATTTCAAAGGCGGCGAAGTCACCCGTTATATACAGGCTCATAAGCTCCTCGTCTGAAAGTTTCTGTTTTACACTTTCGTCCATTCATAATCCTTAATACGAAAAGTCAGACCTTATTGTGACAAGCCCACTAGAAAAAGTCAAAAACATTAGCAATTTCAATGAGATAAAAATAGTGTCACAAAGAGGCCTAAGGACTCGTAGTAGTAGTATGAAACGAGTTCTTTCTGCTGTCATTTTAGTGTCTTTGCTTCCGCTGAAAAGCGCTGAGGCTCAAGGGAGAATGACGCTCCCCGATTTTCTGGGTCTGGCCGCAGGCAAAACCTTGATCTCAAAATCGAACAGACAAAATCAGATGCCGCCCGATCCCAGTCAATCGGAGTAGCAATTCCCCCTCCTATGGTGAGCGTCATCCAAATGAAAGCAATAGACGGAAGTCAGGCAAATGGCTTTGAAGCGAGTCAGACGATTCCGTTCCCGACAAAACTCGCGGGAGACCGATCAGCGCGGAAAAGTGAAGCTCGGTCTCAGGAAGAAACGCAATTGGCAAATCAAAGAGAAATAATGGCGTGGGCAAAGCTCCTATACGTTTCCCTTTGGGTTGAACAGGAGAGAATTGAACTTCTTAAAGAGAAAAAGAAAATCCTACTGAACCACATCCGCCTTGTCCGCTCAAGCGTGCGCTCCGATAGCTTCGCCGCTATTCATCTTCTTAAGGTGGAGTCTGCCCTTGATCTTCTCGACAATGAATTGGACGAGACCATTCAGAAACAAAGAGAAAGACAGCTTGAAGCTGCATCTTTCTTAAATATCGAGTCAACGCGGATTCAGATTCTTGTTGAAGCACCTAGCTTTTCAGAGATTCCTAGGGTTGACCAAAATTCCAGCCACCAGATTCGCTCGCTTGAATGGAATTTAGAGAGCGCAAGGTCAAGAGAGCTTGAGGCAAAGTCTTCGTGGTTTCCAGATTTCAATCTTCGCTACAAAGAAATGGGAGCTACGAGCATGTCTCAAAAATATAATGAAGTCATGATTGGAGTGACGCTGCCATTTATATTCCCTTGGGGGCCGTATTCAGAATCGGGAAAAGCCGGAGCCGAGCGCATACAAAAGGAATATGAGCTTGAGAAAGAAAGACGAAAAATCTCGTCTGAAAAAGAAAGCCTACTCTCGCGTGCCCGTTCGATTCGGCAGCAGCTCAAAAGATTAACAGAGAAACTAATCCCCCGTGCTGAAAAGCGAGTGAAAATCGTCCGTAACCTCGCTCCGCGAGACATGGAAACTCTGAAAGATCATCATGAGACAATGGAAGCTTTTCCTGACCTCAAGATCAAGGCTTTGGACCTTCGCATGCAGTACGAAGAGGCCATCGCGAACCTTGAAAAATACACTTTAGAAAAGGACTCTTCCCATGAGTAAAAAAATCTGGATATTTGCGGCTCTAATTTTTGCAATCGTGGGATTTTTGGCTACGAAGAATTTAATTAAGAAAGCACCATCGGAAGCTCTCGTATCTGCGGAAAAGGTAAGTGAGGATACGTATTGGACTTGCCCTATGCACCCTCAAGTTCACCAAAACCACCCAGGCGAGTGTCCCATTTGCCACATGAAACTCGTGAAGGTTACAAAGAAAATTGAGCAGAAAAAAGAGGGAGAGAAGCGCGCTTCAGTGAGTGCAACAGAATCTCAATTCATGCTTCTAGGAGCACAAAAGCAAGAAGTTGAAACCATGGATCTTCGGGCCATTATTCCTGTTTCGGGTCGGATTATTTCCCGTTCACAAGTCGCCTTTCAAGTTTACGAGAAAGATTTGAGTTATATTCGTCCGGGCCTCTCTTTCAAGGGTGCAGGCAATATCCATTCTGAGGAGGAAATCTCCGGTGTTGTAACAACCGTGGACTCAATTGTCGATCCCACCAGCCGCACAGTTCGAGTCGTGGGTGCGATTCGTAAAGGTCTAAGCGGTCTTCTTTCAGAATCGAGTTTTCGTGGAGAAATTGTGCTCGTTCTTAAAGATCGAGTTGCGATACCGGAGAGCGCCGTACTTCATACCGGAAGTGGAGATCTGGTCTACCTGGTTAATAAAGACAACAGCCTCACCGCAAAGCGAGTGAGGCTTGGATTAAAAACAGAAGGATTTTATGAAGTGAGGGTAGGATTGAACCCCGGCGACGTGATTAGCTCCGGACCGAATTTTTTGATCGATTCTGAAGCAAAAATTCGAGGGGCTAATGATTAAGAGAGTCATTGAGTTCTCCGCCCATAATCGCTTTTTAGTCATTCTTATGACAACAGTATTCGCTCTGGTGGGCGCTTACTCCTTGAAGCGAATGCCCCTTGACGCCATTCCCGATCTCTCTGACACACAGGTAATTATCTATTCGAAATGGGACCGCTCGCCTGACATTATGGAAAATCAGGTTACGTATCCGGTCGTTTCGGCGATGTTGGGAGCACCAAAGGTAAAATCAGTACGAGGATTTTCTGATTACGGATTTTCCTATGTTTACGTTATTTTCGAAGACGGAACGGACTTATACTGGGCCAGAAGTAGGGTTTTAGAAAATCTCAATCGCATCACCTCGCAGATTCCCGAGGGCGTAAAAACGGAAATCGGCCCCGATGCAACCAGCGTGGGTTGGGTGTATCAGTACGTGCTTAGAGATGAGTCCGGGCGATTTAACTCAGCGGATTTAAGGTCTCTTCAAGATTGGCTCATTCGCTTCCAGCTCCAATCTGTTCAGGGAGTTGCAGAAGTCGCTCCCGTGGGCGGATTCGTAAAGCAATATCAGGTGAAAATTGATCCCACGAAACTTCAGCTTTTTGAAGTCACGATGGAACAAGTTTTACAGGCCGTTAAGAATTCAAACCAAGAAAGCGGTGGTCGAACCATTGAGTTTTCAGGTACAGAGGCCATGGTCAGAAGCCGTGGGCTCGTTGACAAGGTAGAGGACATCGAAGATGCGGTCGTTGCTTATAATCCACGGAGTCGCGCGCCCATTCTTGTGAAACAAGTTTCGACTGTTTCCGTCGGGCCAGAGATGCGTCGCGGGATTACGGATTTTAACGGCCTTGGTGATACCGTAGGCGGCATCATTGTGATGCGCCAAGGAGAAGACGCTCCCGAGGTCATTGGCCGCGTAAAGAGAAAAATTCAAGAGATCGAAAAATCTCTTCCCGAAGGCGTGAAAATCATCTCAGTCTACGACCGTTCCGACCTGATAGAACGAGCAATCGGCACACTCAAGCACACGCTTACGGAAGAACTCATCGTAGTAAGCCTTATTATTTTACTTTTTCTTTGGCATATTCCGTCGGCCCTCGTGCCTATTATTACGATTCCGATTTCGGTGCTCCTTGCATTTATTCCCATGTATTTAATGGGAATGAGTTCCAACATCATGTCGTTGGCTGGAATTGCAATTTCCATAGGCGTCCTCGTTGATGGCGCGATAGTTGAGGTTGAGAATGCCTACCGTAAGATACAACTTTGGGATGAAGGCGGGAGAAAGGGAGATTTTTTCAAGGTACGCCTCGAAGCGCTGACGGAAGTCGGGCCTGCGGTTTTTTTCTCTCTTCTTGTAATTGCCGTTGCCTTCATTCCTATCTTTACTCTCGTGGATCAGGAAGGGCGGCTCTTTCGTCCGCTGGCCCTCTCAAAAAATATCACTATGGCGATCGCTGCAATACTTGCGATTACTCTCGACCCCGCGATGCGGATGCTGTTTGCCAGGGTGAACCCTTTCACGTTTTCAAAACCTTGGCTCAACCAGATTGCAAACGCTATTTTCGTGGGGAAATATTATTCAGAGCACAAGCATCCTATTAGTCGAAGACTTTTTAGAATTTACGAACCCGTCTTGGACTGGGTTTTAAATCACAAAAAAAAGACTCTCGCTCTAGCATTTGCAGGAACTCTTTCCATCATTCCTGGGTTTATGATGTTGGGATCTGAATTCATGCCCACCCTTCACGAAGGAAGCCTCCTTTACATGCCAACGGCGCTTCCGGGGATCTCTGTCAGTGAAGCGCAGAGAGTCCTGACTGTTCAGGACCAAATCCTTAAGTCTTTTCCTGAAGTCGACACAGTTTTTGGCAAGGCTGGACGAGCTGAAACTTCGACCGATACGGCTCCTCTCAGTATGGTGGAAACCACTATTACTTTAAAACCAAAATCCGAGTGGCGAAAAGTGAAACGATGGTACTCCTTCTTGCCCGAACCCGTGAAGGCGCCTTTTCAAAGAGTTTGGCCAGAAACAATTGGCGAGGATCAACTCATCGAGGATATGAACGAAAAATTGAACTTTCTCGGAATGCCGAACATCTGGACGATGCCGATCAAAAACCGTATTGACATGCTCTCTACGGGAATCCGGAGCCCCGTCGGCATCAAAATTTTTGGGGACGATCTCAAAACCATCCAAGCCATTGGCGCAGACATTGAGCGTGAACTTAAAACTCTTCCGGGGACTAGAAGCGTAATCGCCGAGAGAATTGCAAGCGGCTACTTCCTTGATGTGGATTTTGATCGAGAGAAATTAAAATCCTATGGCCTTTCGCTGAAAGACGCTCAAGATCAAGCCATGCGACTCATAGGAGGAGAAAACGTCTCACAGATTCTTGCCACAAGAGAACGCTATCCCATTCAGGTTCGAGCAGCTCCGGCCTTCAGGCAAGATGCTGGAGCTATTGGTAGGCTTCTCATTACGAGCCCGACAGGGGCTCAGATTCCATTGAGTGCCGTTGCTAAGGTCCACTTCAGAGAAGGTCCTAGTATGATTCGCAACGAAAACGCGCAACTTGTTGGTTACGTTTATGTCGATATTGACCCAAAGGTTATTGACATCGGTTCCTACGTCGAAAAAGGCAAAGCGCATTTGGACCAAAAAGTTAAAGTTCCTAGCGGAATTGTAACCACTTGGAGCGGTCAATTTGAGAATATGGAAAGAGTGAAGGAACGGCTTAAGGTCGTAGTCCCGTTCACTCTTATTTTGATTCTATTCCTCCTCTATTTCAATACGAAGTCTTGGGTGAAAACGGGAATAGTGCTTTTAGCCGTTCCGTTTTCGTTGATAGGTGCAGTGTGGTTTTTGGTTCTGCTTGATTACAATCTTTCAATCGCTGCATGGGTCGGAATGATTGCACTCCTTGGCCTTGATGCTGAAACCGGGGTTTTCATGCTCATGTACCTCGATCTTGCATTTGATGATCGCGTGAAGAGAGGAAAGATGAAGTCACTTTCAGATCTGAAAGCGGCAGTAGTTGAGGGAGCAGTTCATCGAATTAGGCCAAAACTTATGACAGTTTCAACACTTTTCGTGGGCCTCACTCCCATCATGTGGAGTGTTGGCGCTGGGGCTGACGTAATGAAGAGAATTGCGGCGCCGATGATAGGCGGTCTAATCACTTCTTTCCTATTGGAACTCCTCATTTATCCAGTTGTCTTCTATCTCTGGAAGCAGAAATCATATTTTAATAATCCAACAACTAAACCCGAGGAGGCCTAATGAAATCGTTTATTGCAGTATTTTTGTCTTTAGCATTGCTTTCGACCGCTGAAGCAAAGGAAAAACCACAAATCGTCACTCTTTCCGTCACTGAAAATGGCTTCGAGCCGAACAGTGTGGATGTGAACCCAGGTATTCCCGTAATTCTAAAGATCACGAGAAAAACTGATTCGACCTGCGCCACGAAAATTCAAATCCCGTCTAAAAAAATAAAAAGGGATTTGCCGCTCAACAAAGAAGTAAAAATCGAAGTGGGAAAACTCGAAAAAGGCGAAATCCGTTTTGGTTGCGGAATGGGTATGATGGCCGGAGGGAAGATTTTTGTCAGATAATCTGTGGTATACAAACTAATCTCTTGAAGAAACGATAGAAAGATGTGGCCGTCGAGGCCGAGGGGCTGGTGGCTCACCAAAAAGTTTTAGCACAGTATCTTTTGGCGTGTAGTCTGGAAGAACAAGCGAAATTAAATCAGCCAGCCAAAGGGACATGCGCGGAGAATCGTGCTGAAGCCGACCCATTTGGGCATGGGCTTGAAGCGAATATCGGCACTCGTTCATTGAACCAAGAACAGAGCGATTGACTGTTTTCGCCAAAATCACGGCATCCATTTTCGTGATTTCTTGTTGAGCTTTCTTGTGCGGAACCCCGATCCCCATTAGAAGATCGTTCAGAGCCAAGGGAAGCCGCTCAGGAAAGTTTGCGTAAGGCGCGGCCTTTAGGACAAGTGGTAGCCTCCCATTTTCACTCACGCAGAGAATATACTGCTGCCGATCGAGTACGAGATCGAGTGCATACCAGTCGCCCAGCAATGTGGACGACTGTTCGTTGGTCGGGAAAAGCTTAATCTTCATTCGCTTGGCGAGGTCGCCAGTGGGTCGAATAATAATCATTGCATCACCTGTATCGGCACGAAATTCATCACCGATTTGGGCAGTATTTTAACGTTCAATTTCTCACACTGTTCCTGAAGTCGCTGATCGTCGAACGCGCTTGTAACCATCACCGAAAACGGATGAGTGCCGCCGAAGCGTTCTAAAACAGAAATCCCGTCGCCAGCTCGCGAATTCAGGTTGTAGTCTGTAAGGAGAATAGACTTATCAAGAGTCTGGCGATTTTGCACGATCCAGGACATCACGGACTCTGGCTCAAAGAAATGCTCTATTGTTACCTCTGGCCGAACGGTCTTAAGCCGCTCTTGCCACAGAGCATGAATGGTGGGGTCGTCGTCCACTACGATAACGGTATTGGAGTCCCCTAAAGAAATGGCATCCATGTACCAGGACGGCGCTTTAACGACAGGAAGAGTCACTCGAACCGAAGTTCCAAGCCCCATCTCAGATGAGATCGAAAATGATCCTCCCCATCCTTCAATCAATTTCTTGGCATAATGGACGCCAAGGCCGGTTCCTTTTGGCTTTCCAAAGGAAAAACCTCGTTCGCCAATTTTTGAAAGGACATCTCTTGGAATCCCTCGACCATGATCTGACACCTCTATGACGGCCTGAGTGCCATCAGAAAAAATTTCGATTTTGATAGGCGCATCTGGCGCGGAAGCCTCAACAGCGTTGTCTACAAGATTTGATAAGCTGCGCTTCAGTTCCAGTGGATTCACAGCACAGAAAGAAGAAAATGATTGATCGGAGGGCGACAGCAGTCGGATTTGTCCCGCCCGCTCCTTGTACTGAACTTGTTTCTCTTCAACCAGTGATTCCATCAAAGTATATAGCAGCGTGACTTCTGTTTTTGTGGTTGTTGGCTCACCGGATTCAGTTCTGTTTCTACTTTCTTTTAGAGCAAGCCGACTCTGATCGGAAATTCCGGATGAAATTTCACGGATTCGTTGAATTGCTGTCGTAAGGAGTCGCTTGGATTCGGGGGAAATGTCAGTGATAGTATCCAAAACAGCGTTGAGGGTATTTAGTGGAGACCGAATATCATGTGCAACTCTGGCGGCGACTTCGCCAAGAAGAATTCTATTTTTGTTCTCAGCCGCAATTCTGCGGGATTCTAGACGACGAATGTTAACGAAAAGAAAAAGCAAGAAAAATAAAAATGCGGCAACAGCCGCTGTAAAGCTGCGGGTTAAAAAATCAGAGTAGGTTTTAAAGCTCAAGATTAAGTCCGGGCGTTCGGGTACGCGATATAAAACCTGTCGGGACAGAAACCCATCGGTGAAACTCAGAATCTTTCCGTCTTTCAAATACTTCTGAAAATAAGGCTGAAAGGACTCGCCGAACTCAATTAGCGCACCTCGCCCGGGCGCAGAGCTGTCAATTAGTTTTACTCCTTTCACAAATTGTGACGATAGTAATACACGCTGATTTTTTGAAATGGATGTCAGAAGATTGCCCTCTTGAATGGCGACCGCCTCAGACTGAAGCCAGCTTCCTGCGATCTCTTTGCCTACGGAATCAAGGTAGGTATCAAAAATAAAGTAAAGACCACCAGTGAGAATGCAAACAGCAATCGCGAAAAGGCCGATCGCCTTCCGGGGGTCGAGGAGGTGGAGCAATTTTACAAGCATAGCCGCTCCAGTTTTCCTCCGACAAATTCAGGCTGACTTTCAAAGTGGCAACGGTGAACAGCCACAAGTTCGGAAAGAGAGTGAAGCACCGGACTGTCATGCGCTAATCTTGGAAGTTTGATAGTGCTCGATCCTCTGGCTTTCAGACGACTTCGTGCGAGAGCTGTTCCGTCCTTAGTAAGTCCAAAAAAGCGGAGCCTCTTTTCATAAAATGTCATTTCGGAATCAGGGTTGGTGTTGAGGCGCGTAACTGCCAGCCCGTGTCTGAGGAGTTCAGCTATGGCTCGATAACGAATGCCCTCGAAGTCTTCTTTTTTTCCACAAGCGCCACCAGAAATCACGCCGATAGGATACAAAAACGCCAAATAGATGAAAACAACACGCTCGTTGTCGTCCATCCAAGGACTGACTTCAGCAATCGAGTCGAGTGAAAGATTTTTCTGAAGGTCCCGAAGAAGCGACTCTCCAGATGAAATGGCTTGAAAATCGACTGGCCGAATTTCGTGGCCGATGGATTGATCGTCCCACCAAGAAGCCCAGACATATCGCTCTATGGCCTCGCAAAGTCCGTTCTCCCTAGCAATCGCATCGGCATGGGAAGCCACTCCCAACGGGAATGCCGCAAACCCATCGGAACGAGTTGTTTGGCAATGAGCAAGGCTACCTTTGTAGCCCTCGGAGAAAGCCTGACGCTCGATCATTTCAACCAGCCCTTTAAGAACAGCAGTCGCTGGGTTTGGATCAATTCCGCAAAAAACAGATTCATTGATGACAGATGATGGGGCGGAATCAAAAATACTCGCCATGGTTCCCGAAGAAAGTGAACTCACCTCTATATGCTTCGGCAGCCGGCCACGCTCTTTTAACTTGGCGGTAAATGAAAGAAGAAACTGATCGGCCTTTGCACTCATCAGTTCACCTTGAATACTTGCCAGGGGGCTGGGGATGTAATCGCGAAGGGAACATCTCCGAGCAGTTTTTTATTCTTCGCTGCAAAAAATCGACGGACATGCGTGTAGACATTAAAACGCGCCTCTTCAAAGAGGTAACGATTTACCTTTGCATAGTTGGAAGAAGATGAACTTAGCTGCGCAATAAGTGACTGTAGCTTTTCATCGTCTGACACATGTTTGAGTGGCTTGTGCAGATTCGGTGTTAGCAGCATTTTCATATCGCCAGCCGGATCAAGTGCCCAGAATCCAGAGCCAGCATTGAAAAAAGCGAGTTTCCCCTCTGCGAATAGGTCTGAAAATTCTTTGCGTGTGGATTTGATAACGGGACTTGATGCTTTGATGTCAAGAACTTCAAAAGTGCGCTTCAACGCTTGAAAGAAAATGGCATCTCTTTCGGGTTCAGCATATCCCCAGGGGAATAATTCCTTCGCTAGCTTGGCTTTGCAGGCTTGAACTTCGGAGGTAGATAGGGAATTTTCGGTTTCAAGGTCTTTTAAACTGAGATATCCGGGCAGAATTTTGGTAAAGACGCTACCTTCTGCGGGAGAATCTTTTGCGATTTCTTGGTAGGACGTGCGAAATATTTTAGAAAATAACTGGCGACATTTTTTATCTTTAAATGGACCCACACTCTGATTGATCTGAAGAACCGAGAAGCGAGCTGCTGGGGTGTACTTAACTGATAGTTTTCCCTCTAAATCATGCAAGATACCTGGTGCAAAGAATGATTCGTTTCCTGCAATTACGGTTGCATCATCCAGTGTCGTTAGGTCGGCGACCAACTCTGCTGGGGTCTTGTATTCAAAGCTAATTTGATCTGGGGCTGATTGCTCATTGGCATCGCTTCGTTTTAAAAACTTGATCTGCTTTTGCCCCTGATCGGCGATTTTATAAAGACCACTCTCAGGAATTTTCGCGCATATGAGTTTGTTCGTTCGCGGGTCAACGCACCTTTGAGGAATGATGGAGAATAGTTCAAGACAAAATCGGAAGAGTGGATGATCCACGTCGCTCGCAAATTGGATACGGACGATGTTATCGGAAACCGTGATCCCCTTGGGAAATTTCTTAAGAGCGTCTGCTGTTTTACCCAAGAGTCCAATCCTTCGATTGCTTCAAGGATGGGGAACTTTGGCCGTGTGTATGCCATTCGAGCGACAGCGAACGCGACATCTTCCGCCGTTATGGGAGAACCGTCTTCATACTTAATTCCGGATTTTACTTTCCATTCGACACGTCTTTTTTCAGTGTCGTAGCGAAAGGACTCTAAAACTCGGCTGGTAAGTTGATTGTTGATTGCGGCTTCGAGAGGGGTCGCATAGATCATCCGGACGACCGGCAAGTTGGCTGTACTGTCTGCATCGAGTGGATCAAGAGAGCTTGGCGCCGATGTTTCGGTGATGATGTAACGAAATTGCGTCGAAGCCTTAGCTTGAGATTCAGGATTCATAAATCCGACCATCACGAGAATTGAAATAGTTATGAGTTTGAATGCCATTCACACGCCGTCCTCTTACTTGCCCATTGCGGGGTAATCTTGAGTCCCGAGTCTTGCCAAGAATAGATTCACTTCACGGATATCCACGTCAGGACCGGCGACTGCCTTCAGCATCTCAATAAGCCCGACAGCGCTGGGAGCCGCAGCGTCGGCCTGGGTCATTACTTCTTCCAGTCGTTTTCGATTGATTTGATACCAGTTTTCCTGCGCAAGCGGGGCGATTATGCCGTTGTCCACGAGAACGCGAACAGCCGCGGCGTGCATTTCTACACTCTTGATTTCGAACGCATTGGCATTCGAATGCAAAAATCCAATGGCGCCAAGGGCGGCTAATACGGCCCCGACATTTTTCTTAGATTGTTTGTTCATGATTTTCTCCTGTTTTTATTCCTAGTTTCTTCATGCGACCGTAAATTGTTCCGAGTGGTGCTTTCATTCGCTGTTTTGACGGCATCGCGAAGCGAACTACTTTTTGATAAATTGTTAATCAAGTAATCGCGCTCCTGTTGCTCCAGCCATGAGAGAAACTCCGGATAGGTGCGATCAAAGAGACTGAACTGCTCTCGTTCGTAATCCACAAAAAATTTGCTGCTGAGATGCTCTGGCTCTATTCGCTTCGCGGGAACGATGGTCATAAGACGTTCCAGCTCATTTTCCAGTTCGCGAATGTTTCCTTTCCAGGGGTAGCGCTCAAGGTAATGGACGGTTTTCATGAGAATCGTTTTGCCTTCACTGCCGAAAGATTTTTGAAAATGTGAGATCAGTGGACGAATGTCTTCAGGCCGAGCCCTGAGTGGCGGAACTTCGATTTTCACCACGTTCAAGCGATAGAATAGATCTTCGCGAAACTTACCCTGGGCGACCGCTTCTTCAAGATTTACATGGGAGGCGGCAACAGCGCGGACATTTACCTTCTCGGTTCTAATGGAGCCGACAGGGTGAATTTCGCCTTCTTGGAGAAAGCGCAGAAGTTTTACCTGTAGGTCGAGCTTCATATCTCCAATTTCATCCAGAAAAACTGTGCCGCCGTCAGCGAGCTTCAGCTTTCCAATTTTTGCGCGATTAGCTCCTGTGAATGCACCTTGCTCGTGACCGAAGAGGTCACTCTCAAGCAAATTCTCGGGGATCGCTGCAACATTGATGGCAACGAAAGGCTTTTGCCTACGAAGAGAGTGCTTGTGGAGGGCGCGAGCAATTAACTCCTTACCCGTGCCGGACTCTCCGTGAATGACCACGTTGCTGTCCGTTGGGGCCACTTGCAGAACAAGGCTCGCCACATCTGCCATGGCTTTAGATTTTCCGACCATATCGATGGATCGAATAAGATTTTCTTGTTCGTCAGGAATCTCAGCACATTGGAATTCCTGTGCCGTTTCTTCAAATTTTTTGCAGAGCTGTCGGATGCGAGTACGGAATAAGTTTGGGTCGCCATCCTTTTCGATGAAGTCCGTGACCCCTGCGGAGTAACTTCGCTTGAGTGCTTCGCGGGATAGGTCGCCTGAATTCATTACGATCTGGAGATAAGGATTTAGGGAAAGCATTTGCTTTGCGAGCGTGACCCCATCTTTTCCGGGCATTTTCAAATCGAGGAGGATCACGGCAAAGCCGTTCGGTTCCGCACGAACTCTGCGGTATGCCTCATCTGGACTGTTGGTGGTTTGAACGTCGAGATCTGATTCCGGCTCTAAAACGAGTTTGGTCGTTTCGAGTGCCATCTGCTCGTCGTCCACCACCAGGATTTTAAATGCCATCCGGCAACCTCCTGGGTTTGGGGATCAATCGTCGTGGTGCTAGAGCAACGGCTGGACCAACTGAAAATCAGCGATGAATTGTGTATTAACCCCCGGAAAATACTGGACTTAGGTATCCCGGCTTATTGGGCAATGCAACAAAATTAAGCAGTTTTTGTTTGCATTTACGAACAGGTGGTTCAGAGATTGTTTGCTGAGCATCGCGTCAAGTAATTGAAATAAAAAATGAAATAGCTGAATCATGAGCCCATGCAATTGTGTTTGTAATTTCGAACAGGCTCTCTTCCTTTTGAGTCCTAAATCTTAGATAAACAGATGAATATATAAAGGAATCTAGTGCAGAAATTTTTGTTCTGAATTTAGAACACCCGGAGCGTCATTTAGGAATGCGGGTTCTTCGACTCACGAATTCTTTGAGACTCCTGCTCAACGGCTCCGTAAAGCTCAAAGGGCGACACAGTATAGAGTTTGGCGAGCTTGCTGATGTTGCGTAAGGGGGTTCGGCTAAACCCCGACTCTTCGTAATGAGCGATTGTCCCTGGCTTGAGGTCGAGTGCCCGATCCGCCTCGTGAGCTTCCAATCCGGCCCGTGAGCGCCACTGCTGGAGCCAGTTCGGTGGTTCGTTAGTTAGCTCGATGTTCATAGCGGCTCCCTACTGCATACGATCATACGCACATCAACCACAAAAGACGTCGAGAATCAAGTGCATACGATCATGCGCTTGATGGAGGAGGTCTCTTGGCGGTAAAAAGAGGAACGGCCCTAATTTCCCAGGCCGATAAGAAAATTTTGCGTGCTTTTGGGGAACGGGTACGAGAGTTGCGCGAGAGGAAGAAACTAACGGTTTACGATGTGACCGGCGACGACATGCCGATCAAGTCGCGTCAGCACTGGCAGCGTATTGAAGCTGGGCAAAAGAACGTAAATCTCACCACGGTATTCAAGGTTGCTCGGAGCCTTGAAGTAAGGGCGGATGAGTTGATGAGGGGAATTGGCTAGATTTTTCGGTACTGTGTTGACTCTAACAAGGATGAAGGAAAGTCTGAGAAGTGAATTTAAGGTTTGTGTTCAATAGATTTAGCAAAAAAATTTTGAGAGACGACAGTTGCTCTTTAGCCACAATTGTATCCAAAAAGTTTAAAGATGAATCGACGGCCACATTCAGTCGCGAGGAACTATTCAGCATTCTATACATTCCGTCCAAGCGTGGATTTAGCATACTTTTCTTTTCGGTCTTTATTCCGAATGTATTGTTTGCGATTTCTAAATCAGTAAATATTTGGGATTTTCTACCCACTCGGTGCCCGGACCATGAATTTTGGGGCGGGACTTTTCTGCATGATCTTTTTCGTATTTTATTTTATGCGCTGCCAGATGTTGGCAGAGACAGCCTTATCGCAATTCATACTGGTATTGGGGCAATTATTTTTGCTCTTTTGATCTTTGCCGCCGAAACCCTTCGTGATGATTTATCTAAAGATCGTGCCAGGGTTATATTAAGAGAGAGCTTTCTTTACCCGCTTGCCGTTGTTGAAATTCTTGTCTTTTTTTCATTCGTTTTTTTCGATGCAAATTTGTTTTCGTGGATTTCAGTGGTTGTTGTTGGATTATTGACAATTTTTTCTTTGAGCCGAACAATTTCTGTTTTGCTTAGTAAGAATCGCTTTCTCAAAAAAAGAATCGCACTTTTAAGGGAGCGACTTTTAAAGAGTACGGAATTTGCGATGAGAGAGCGGCTCTCTCATAACGAGCTGCTAGCGCGACTTAAGGATGAAAGGATTTTGCTTCAGTACAATCCGTGGAAGCCATACAAGGATTCCGACGACTATTTTGTGATCAAGACTGAGAGAAGGGGAAACATTGTTGATATTAATCTCTGTCTGCTCAAAGAACTGGCTGAGAGGTTGGAAAAGTTGGGTCTAGCAAAAGGGGTTACTTTCAAGAGTGATTCGAATGTAAAGACAGATGTTGGAATTGCTGTTGAAGATGGAGGAATGATCGCAGAGGCCGGTAAAACAAAGATGTCGAAGGATCAATCGAGATATCTTCTTAAGCTTCCATTTCAACAAATATCCGACGATGATTCATCGTTAATTTGCTTCAAGAGGTCGCTGGTTAATGATGATAAAGATCTGAAAATTTTGGAGGAGCTAGCTCAAAAAACCTTTCGATTTTCTAGCGAAGACTCATTTTCAGAGGAAGTTCGCAGAGAGTTGGCTGGGGTCAGAGATCAGTTTCTGGTAGCGATGCGTGAACGTGATCTATCGACTATTGAGGATTGTTGCGAGATTTACAAGGAGCTAGCGAGTGGCTTTGTAACATATTTGCAAAGTAAGGGCGGAAAATATTCATTTGATGATGCACTCAAGGAAAGGACCTCACTATTTGGCGGTTGGACGGAAACTCGATGGTTGGTTGAAGACGTGAGGGATCTCATGGAGGCCTCTATTGAAGGTGAAAATCTAGATGTCTTGAAGAAAGTTGCATATCTACCTATTGGAATTGCGGTAAGGGCGGCAAAGCGAAATGACCACTACCTCTTTCAGGAATTTATCGGCTTCACTGCTAGTCTTTATTACCTATCAAAGCGGGGAAAAACTCCAGAGATACAATCCTACCTTCGAGACAGGTCAGCGAGGTTTTTAAAGGAGGTTGTATCGTACTATATTGCCCCAAAGTTGAAGGATACTTCTGCGTCGATCGAAGACTTGAAGGCTACTAAAGATTTTATCACTTACATAATGATTCTTCTTTCGGAACTTCTGAAGGCGATGGTGGATCAGGATGACTCGGAAATGTTCGATTCTTATTTGCGAGTTGTCCTTACAGGGCTAAGCGAGGATCGATACTTTAAGGGCAGACATGAAGTGGATGGATTGGAGTGGCAATTAAAGCATGGAAATGTAGTTGGCGAAGATAGGGAACGTCTTGAATTGCGTCTTAGTCGCCAAAGAGCCCTTTTGGCAATTGATGAGGAGATAACCAAACGGAGAAGGCAGCTTATGTTTGGTTTGGGCTCTTGGCTATTGGCAGAGCGTACGAAAAAATCATTTTTTGACAAGGTGTCGATTCACCTTCCCACTAATCCTATCGACATAACGGAGCTATTTGCTGAAACATGCAATTTTAAGACAGAGGATTTTTGGAACTGGGATAGATGGGAGGTCGTCGCAGACGGACAGGTTCATGCAATAGATTTCCACAGCAAGCTTTCACGTCTTTATGTATTGCGAATGTTGACTGCTCTTTCCACAGTTTCTGATGAACAGTATCTTAATTTGAAATTGCCTATTAATCGTGATTTTTCGTCCATGTGTAGGCCTGATGGGCCTTTGGAAAATATGATCAAGACATTTATCGAAAGCCGCGATCAGTGGTCGGACTACTTGAGTCCAGTGGCCTTTGGGCAGGGTGATAGATTGAGAGGCTTACTTGCTGATGTAGTAAAACGCCAGGACATTGCTGATGCCGATGAAAAGATTAACACTAATATTTCACCTGAGGTCGTAGACAAGTTTAGACATGAAAATGTTCGTGCTTACAAAGAGCGTGTGCGACTCCGCCCGATTATTTCGACGTTTGGAAGGATCGACAGTCAAGCAAATGATCCTACGAGTGGAAAAGGACCGAGGTTTGGAATCAGCATTGTAGATGATAAAGCGACTTTTTTTGAGGAGTGGCATGTACATTACATGGGTAGAGATGATCACTATGGCGAGCAAATGTCATCAGGTGAAGATGCCACGATTTATAAAAAAATAGCCGCAAAATGTGAATTAAAGAGCGAATCTATTGAAGCCATAATCAATTCCCTGGCTTGGAAGGCTGATGCTGTACTGCTGTGTACGAGAATGGCGTCTCGAAGCTTGTACAAGCTGAATGGATTTGTTCCTTCCTGGCATCGGAATTCACGTAAATTAGAAATTGAAAACTTGGCGGGTACAATTGAGTTGGACTCTGGCTACATTCCTGTATTCGAGATCTACACAAGAGATTCTTCTGCTGAGGCTATCATTTTGAATAAAAATAAATTTCCATCCATTGAGCAAAAGTGGCCGCTCGACAAGGATGAGTCTCGTGAGTTTGTAATTGATCATTTTTACTTTAGGGTTCAACAATTTTCAGGTAATGAGTCACTGCTGAAAGATATGTTAGACAAACCATCGAAGTGGTTAGTCGAGATTGGAAATAAAGACGCACAGAGAAGGCACCTAGAGGAGCGGGCATTAATTCATTTTTTTCAGCGATTTTGTGTCGTATTTCCGGATGGATTTGATGGCGTAAAATGTCGAATTGAGGAAGAGGAGTAAGTAGAGGTGGAATCACCACCCCTGTTCCCTGAGATTACGTGCCCACATTCGAGCAAAAGACACCTGTTCGCGTACTTGTTTTGGATTGATAAATTCTTTTCCGTCCTCTGACCAGCGGGCACGATAGTAAGAGCCATTCCAAAGTTGAAGGGCTACGGGATACCATTCACCATCTGCGCCGAGAAGAATTTCCATATCTGGATCGGTAATTAGATCGCCATTCTCTTTTCGATAGTGGGTTACTGTAAGTTGGCGTTCATGGCGCTCAACTACAAGCGGCAGGAAATTTGGCTTTTCGATGCGATAATGGAATTCCTCGGAGCCAAGGAATCTTTCGAGTTCGCCGTGCTTGCGGAGAATATTGGTAATGGTATTTTTCATTTCGGAGCTGTGCTGTTTCATAGCGTTTCCTTTCGTTGATGCGGGGAACCTTTTCCCCCTTCACCAAAGGCTGAGGGGGAAAGGGGCACTGCAAGCGAGATGAAGGAGGCGCGTCGATTTTCTGGCCGGATGGCACAAGGGGCATGACGGACTCCGGAGGAGCTGGCGTGACCCTATGTAAAGAAAATCGATCAGAGCGCCGATGGAGTCGAACGCTCTCAATGCGAAGGGGGTGGAACAGCCGTTCGAGGGGTCTATTTTTCCGCTGTTAATTCTTTGCAGGCCGATTGTTGAAGATGCTTGGGCACCCCAGCCCTTTTTTGTTTCGACTAAGGCTGCCTGACGGATCGTAGCGATTTGCCGACAGAGCCGTCACCCTAAAAGCAATTAACGAATCAGTATGAGTAAACTAATGAGGGCGTTCGATATTGCAAGTGAAGTGATAGAGGCTTGACGATTTTCGGCGGGAAGACTCAACGCGGCAGTACTACATTTCTCGAAAATGTGAGGTCTGATTTGCTTAAGTATTAGCTTGATGTTAGGAAATGAAAGAATGAAAATTTTAGTTTCGTTGTTCTTAGTTTTCGCGACATTGGCCGGTGTAATCACCGGGACCGATAGCGTTTGCATTGAGAGCCATGAAGCGCAGATTCTTGCAGTCGGAATTCATACTAATAGTAGCGACTCAGCTCCGGCTTCTGATTGCCACCATGAAGGCTCTCCCTGCCACAGTTGCCATCTCGGACATTGTGCATTTGTCCAGCCTACTGCATCGAGCGGTTTAGTTGCTCCTATTAAGAAACTTTTGCTCCCAGCATATGTGGCTACACTGCCATCAAATTATCCATCCAGCCTTTTTAGACCTCCTATCGTCTAAGTATTTTCAAAACCAATCTTAGCCATTTTTCACAGCCGTTAGGAGGTTATGTGTACGCACGTTTACTTTTAATTTTTCTGCCACTTTTTTTCATTGCCTGCTCCTCTGTGGAGCGCAAACCGAATTGTGTGCAGAGTCCAGGCTCACCTGAAACCCAATGCCACCAAGATACGACGCTGAAACCCGGCGCAAGGGGAGGATATCGTGATAGGCCGTAATAAAGTGAGATCGAAGACGATTATAGGAGGGGGCATCGGCCTCCTCCTTCTAGCTATTTCAGTGCCAGGGAATGCGCAATCGAGCAAGTGCCAACCCAAAGGCTATGAAGAACTAGTGAAATGCGCGGTTGAGCAATCGTCAGAAATCCAAATTGCCGACCAGCAACTAAGGGCCGCCGGTAATCTTGAAGGCATTGCCCGTCAGTGGATAAATCCTGAGCTTGAGGCCGAAAGTGTTCAAAAAGGATCTGATAAGTCGGAAACGACTGCAGCCCTCCTATTTGATATTCGCCTCGGCGGTAAACGAGGGGCGGCTATTCAAGAAGCCCAAGGAGAATTTCAAAAGGCTATGGCTGGACGAGATTTGAACTTCTCACAGGCAAAGCTCAATCTCATCTTAAAGCTATACCGTCTCAATCACTTAAAGCATGAAATTAAAATTGAAGAGGAGTCTGTTAGTACGTTTTCAAAAATCATTGGTCAGCATCGAGGAAAGGCTGCGTTATCTCCCGAGCAAGAAGTCTCTTTATCTGTATTTAGGATGGCAACTTCGGACCATCAGCTAAATCTCGTGAAGCTGCAGAGCGAACAAGATCAGCTTCTGCAAGAGATATCCTCGTCAACAAATATCTCACGAGAAATCATTCTCAAAAATCTTCCAGATCATAAGGAGAATTGGCCCGAGGTTTCTAATCAAAGCAAAATCGAATCGTCTCCGCATATACGCTTCGCAGAGGGTGAGCTGATGGCCGCAAGAGGGCAAAAGGAGAAAGCTGATGCGGATGCCTGGCCCGATCTTAAAGTAGGTCCGGCGGTCAAGATCCAAAAGGATGGCGGAGCGAGCGAAAATTATTTTGGACTAGCTCTTTCAATGCCGTTGCCAATCTTTAGCCTCAATGGGTCTGGTCGCGCTTATGGCACGCAAAAGCTGCTTGAAGCAGAGATGATCCGTAGTCTTACGGGGCGAAAGATTTCAGGTATGCGTGAACAGTTGGTCAAAAAGTATAGAGCGACTATTTCAACTCTTAAGGCTTCGATCACCGATAAGTCTGCCGAGGAAAAGCACGAGCGGGTTGAACGGCATTTCTTTAGAGGTCTTGTTCCTAGTTCCCTCGTGATTGAAGCCCATCGGCAGCTTATTGAGCTTGAAGAAAAGAGAAATGAATCCGAGCGGGATGCACTTGAAGCTCTCGGTTCGATACTCATTATCGACAACGAGTTTTCTGAGGTGATTTTATGAAGCGCCTACTAATAATAGTTGCTGTTTTTGCCTGTTTGGCGACTTTCGCCGTCAACGCTCAAAAAGATGAACACAAGCATGAAAAAGAAGCTCCTCATGCCGACCACGATGAGCATAAGGAAGACGGTCACAAACACGATGAACATGAAAGAGAAGATGAACATTCTGGGGCCGACGAACATGGGGAGTCTCATGAACACGGAAAATCAAATGAACATGGTGAACACGAAGAAAGTGCGCAGGTAGGTCCGGACAAAGGAATTTTAGAGGTAAGCGAGTCCGAAGGATTTAAGCTTTCACCTGAAGCGGAAAAAAACTTTGAGCTTTCTCGGGTCAAAGTATCGAGTGACTCGCTCGAACTTCCCAAGAGTGCCATTGTAACGGCGGTGTCAGAAGTAAATGTTTTCCGTTATAGAAACGGATTCTATAAGCGTATCGATTTTTCGGAAGTGAATCGTTCGCAAGGTAAAATTCGTATTCGATCTAAAGACTTAAAATCTGGTGATGAAATAGTAGTTCATGGACTTGGTTTTTTGCGAATTGCAGAAATTGCCGCCTTTGGCGGCGCACCGGAAGGCCACTCACATTAAGAGGTATGTAAAATGTTGAATCAGATTATCCGAATAGCTATTTATAATCGTGGAGTGGTGCTGTTTGTAACGCTGCTGATGGCGGTGGCGGGGCTTTACAGTTTCCAGAGCCTTCCAATTGATGCGGTTCCCGACATCACAAACAATCAGGTGCAAATCAATACTGTCATTGAAGGACTCGCGCCTGAAGAAATTGAAAGAACCATTACCTTTCCGGTGGAATCTTCCATGAGGGGTATTGGTGGTGTCGAGCAAGTTCGCTCGATCACTCGCTTTGGTCTCTCTCAAGTAACTATTATTTTTAAAGATGAAGTCGACATCTATCGTGCGAGACAGCTCGTGACCGAGCGCCTTCAAGGAGTGTCTGGTGATTTGCCTGCCCAGGCACGTCCGGAGCTTGGTCCAATTTCCACTGGCCTAGGTGAGATTTATCAGTATGTGATTGATTACAAGGAGCGTGCGCAGGGCGAGGCTCGTGTGAAGCAACTCATGGAGCTAAAGTCTCTTCAGGATTGGTTTATTAAACCACGACTTCTAACCGCAGAAGGGGTTGCGGAAATTAACACGTTTGGAGGATTTGAAAAACAATTCCATGTGCAACCAGATCCCAAGAAAATGGCCTCTAATAGAATTCACTTCGACGAGATAAAAGAAGCTCTGGAAAAAGTGAATAGAAATGTTGGCGGCGGATATGTGGAGCAAACTGCCGAGCAGTTTCTTATTCAAGGAGTTGGCCTCATTAAATCAGCCAAGGAGATTGAGCGCATCCCGGTTAAAACTCTTGAATCCTTTCGAATCGTTACTATTGGCGATATTGCTAAAGTCGCTCTCGGAAAAGAGCTTAGAACTGGTGCCGCCACTTATGATGGCGATGAGGCAGTTTTAGGAACCGTGATGATGCTGCTTGGTGAAAATAGCCGCACAGTTTCGACAAGAGTTCACGAAAAAATTGAGGAGATCAAGAAGACCATTCCCAAAGATGTTGAAGTTACCACTGTCTACAATCGCTCAGACCTGGTGAATGCGACGCTTGGGACCGTCGAACATAATTTACTAATGGGTGCAGTGCTTGTAACAGTGATCCTTTTAATTTTACTTGGTAATATGCGTGCGGCACTTATTACAGCACTCACAATTCCTTTTTCTCTTTTGGCGACGTTTCTCGTGATGAAGCCTTTGGGAATTTCTGGAAACCTGATGAGTCTTGGAGCGCTCGACTTCGGAATTATCGTCGATGGTACGGTTATTGTTCTTGATAATTGCGTGCGATTTATCCATGAACGCACTAAGAAGCTTGGAAGAAGCCTTTCGGCTGAGGAGGTCAAGGAAGCTGTTTATGAGGCTACCGTTGAAATTCGTTCTGCTGCTGGTTTTGGACAGCTCATTATTGTAATGGTTTTCCTTCCCGTATTCGCTCTTACCGGTGTTGAGGGAAAAATGTTCATTCCGATGGCCTCGACCTTTGCTATCGCGGTTCTTGCGGCCTTTATGCTCTCGTTTACTACAGCTCCCGCTTTGGCGAGCATTCTTCTTTCAGGAAGAGTGAGAGATAAGGAGCCGCGGCTGATGGGCTGGATTCGCAAAATGTATGTCCCCGCCTTCGAGTGGGCTTATAAGCGAGCTAAGCTAACAATGGCTCTTGCTGTGGCTTCGGTCGTCCTAGGCGTTGGGCTCTTTATGACTCGTGGGGCTGAGTTTCTTCCTCAGCTTGGTGAAGGATCTTTTGCGTTTCACATGATTAGACCGGTCAATGCAAGTCTCACTCAGTCCGTTGAGTTTCAAAAGAAAGCTGATGTCATTGTCGAAACATTCCCCGAGGTCGATCATGTGTTTTCGAGAATCGGCACTAGCGAAGTGGCAACTGACCCGATGGGAGTCAATGTCTCCGATACTTATATTATGCTGAAACCGCGTTCAGAGTGGTTGAAAGTGAACGGTAGTAAACGTACCTATCAGGAATTGACTGATGCTCTCTTGGAAAAATTAAATCGAGAGCTTCCCGGTCAAACGTATCTCGCGTCTCAACCCATTCAGATGCGCTTCAATGAGCTTTTAGAGGGAACACGTGCTGATGTGGCTGTTAAAATTTTTGGCCCCGATTTGGAGAAGCTAGTCGAATATGCAAAGAAAACTCAGGAAGTCATTTCCAAAGTTAGCGGCGCAGGCGATGTTGAAGTTGATCTCGCGGGAACTTCTCCAGTTCTGAGAATCGAGCCAAACGAGAATAGTCTTTCGCGATATAATGCTTCGATCTCCGATGTCCTCGACTCAATTGCGATTGCTCTAGGAGGACAAGAAGCTGGTTTCCTATATGAGGCGGAAAAGAAGTTTCCCATCGTAGTGAGGCTCGATAACGAAGCGCGGTCAGATATTGATACCATTCGGGCGCTTCCCGTTGGGATTGGTGCAAATACCATAGTGCCACTCAAAAATTTGGCGACTATTAGCTTCAGAGAAACCTACGGCTCTGTGAATAGAGAAAATTCAAATCGCCGAACTGCGGTTCTTATCAATCTTCGTGGGCGCGATACGGAATCCTTCGTTGAAGAGGCTCAGGAGTCTGTCGCAAGAGAAATTCAATTGCCGGATGGCTACTACTTTGAATGGGGTGGAAACTTCAAGAACCTAGAACAAGCTCGGTCACGGCTCATGATCTTGGCCCCGCTTGCTTTGATTCTGGTGCTTATGATGGTGTATGCGGCCTTCGGGAGTATTGCAGAAACGCTCCTAATTTTTGCGTGTGTACCGATGTCGCTCGTCGGTGGCGTTATTGGTCTGATACTCAATGGATTACCCTTTAGTATTTCTGCAGGAATTGGATTTATTGCTCTGTCAGGTATCGCCGTTTTGAACGGCGTGGTCCTGGTGAATGTTTTTAATCAACTGAAGTCGGAAGGGAAAACTGGAAAAGAGATGGTCCTGCAAGGAACCCTTGTGCGGCTTCGTCCCGTGATGATGACCGCTCTCGTTGCAGTCTTTGGATTTATTCCGATGATGATTTCAACGGGAGTTGGCGCGGAAGTTCAGAAACCACTCGCATCTGTTGTAATCGGTGGAATTATCTCGTCGACGTTGCTCACGCTGATTGTTCTACCCGTAGTGTTTTCTGTTTTTGAGTCAAAAATGAAGGGGCGTATTGCCCACTAGCTGTATTGAAGGAGGATGACCATCCCCCTTGTTCCTAGCCACTTATAAGCTCTAGCCCGGGGCTTTGGTTGGCGCGTTTGTTGAAGATACTCGGACATCCCCGGTCCTTTTTGCTTCAGCATAGAAACAACGATGATCTCAATATGCGCTCAACGTGGCTGAGTTCGCGCAATGATGTTATTGTGAATGCGGACCTGTTTCAATTACCCAGTCAAAATACCTGGATCTGATTGTTGGTGTGGCTATCGCGGCGCCGATGCTGAGGTCCGCCTATCATGTCGTGAAAGAAGCCGTTGCGGCCGTTCATTAGAAGGATCGGTCTATGCTTCGTCAATTGCCTCTTGAACCGAAGGGAGTTTCATAATGCTCAGGGCTCCTCGTGTCACGATAGCTGCGATGAGGAGTCCAATCACGAGATCAGGCCAGGACGATTTGAAAAAGTAGACAAGCGCTCCCGCAAGTAGGACCCCGATGTTTGCAAGGACATCGTTCGTGGAAAAAATCCAGCTCGCTCGCATGTGAACCGCGCCCTGCCTATGTTTCATCAATAGGAGAAGGCAGGTGACGTTCGCACATAGGGCGATGAAGGACATTCCCATCATGAAGATGGAGTTGGGTTCACTCCCAAAGATGAAGCGCCTCGCAACTTCGCTAAAGGCACCGAAAGCCAAGAGAAGCTGAAACCAGCCACTCAGTCGTGCCGCTCGGTGCTGGATTAAGTGGGATCTTCCAACGGCGTAAAGGCTCATCGAATAGACGGCGGCATCAGCCAGCATATCGAGGGAGTCTGCGATAAGCCCCGTCGACTGTGCGTAAAAGCCAACTCCAATCTCAAGAATGAACATGGCAAAATTTATCGCCAGCAGTATCCATAGAATGCGGCTTTCATCACTCGTCTGTATGGAACTTGCCACCGCAGAAGTTTCGGCTTCTTCGAGGAAGCGCGAACCAAGGTTTAATTTTTCCAGGTCCTTTACAATATCTTCGGTTCGCTCATCGTGAGTCACTGTCAAGCGGCGCACCGGAAGATCAAATTGAAGATGAGCTGACTTGTATTTTCCGAGGGCCAGGCGAATCAATTGCTCTTCGCTCGGGCAATCCATTTTAATGATTTCAAAAAGACTCTTTTTCATGCCCGCCTTTGTTGCGCCTCTCTATCCATAATCCTAGAAGGCTTGCGGCAGCGACCACCTTCCCGGAGAAGGATGCGCTTTTTAAAGCGGCGAAGATCCTTTTCAAACTGCCTGCCGGTATCTGGGTAGCTTCGAATGGCAGCGTGGACCGCCAATAAATGCCTATTTTTGACTAGCGAGTGATAGATCCATTTCCCGTCACGAGTGGAAGTCAAAACCCCCGAGGATTTGAGTACTTTTAGGTGCCGCGAGAGTTTGTATTCCGGCTCCTCAAGGCTATCGGAGAGTTCACAGAGGCACATTTCACTTTTGGCTCGGAGCATAAGAGAAACCATCCGAATCCTGTAAGGATCGGACAGGGCCTGAAAAAGCTCATGCAGCGATGAATCTATACGATGCATATTTTGATTTCTATTCTCAATTGCAGTATGGTGCAAGTGTTTTTCATCTACTTCTCATTTGGCTGGAAATTTAAACGACTGCTTGTCCATTTAGGACTCTTGTGTTGGATGGTGTCTTGGTTATGAAAAAAATTATTTTTACGCTTTCAATTCTTTTTTCTTTATCTGTTGCAGCCTTGGCGAATCCGCCTGCACCCAAAAATTCCCCGGATATCGTTGTGCATCTTTTGGACTATCTTGCAAAAGACTACGGCGGTGCTGTTCAGAACGGAAAAGTAGTCAGTAAATCTGAATACGCGGAACAAGTGGAGTTCGCAGAGATTGTCGAAAAGAACGCGAACGGCGTCGAAAAACTTCACGTGAATCAAGAATTCATGTCGGGAATAAATCGACTTCAGTCTCTGATTCGCTCAAAGGGAGCGGCGGAGGAAGTCTCGAAGCTCGCCCGAAATCTCCAGCAGGATGCCATTCGTCTTGCCGGTATCGAGGTCGCTCCCACGCATTGGCCCGATCTAGCCAAGGGTGCTTCGCTTTATCAGGCAAATTGCGTGAGCTGCCACGGGGCAAGCGGAAGGGGCGACGGGATTGCGGGAGCGAGTCTTGATCCAAAGCCCGCAAACTTTCATGACCCAGACCTTGTTTGGAATAGCGCTCCCTATAAGTTCTATAACACCATTCGCCTTGGAGTCCCTGGAACCGGCATGGCTGCTTTTTCCCATCTTTCTGATGAAGACGTTTGGGCACTTGCTTTTTATTTGAAATCGCTTCCATATGCAGATCACCCTAAGGGCAGGGCCGCCGAGCTTTCACTGAAGGAAGCGGCAACTTTCACAGATGCGGATATTGCCGAAAGGCTGGGCGGAAAAAGCGACAAGGTTATTGCCATGATCGGCTCGCTTCGCACGGATGCAGGTGGACCGGTTAATAAAGACCCGATGCGGATCGCCGAAGAGCTTTTGAATGAAAGTGTTGCGGCAGCGAAAGAAAATGACTTTGAATCCGCAGGAAGGCTCTCACTTCGCGCTTATCTTGAGGGAATAGAACCGCTAGAACCAAAGATGAAAGCGAATCTTCCCGGTTTCGTTGAGGACATCGAATCTAGAATGAGCGCCTATCGTGCTTCTCTCGATAAGCGTGAACCGATCGCGAAAATTGAAGCGCAAAAATCGGAAATTTTTGGGAAACTCCGGGAAGCGAAGAATCTTTTTTCTCAAAATAAAATGTCGCCAGCAGTCGCCTTTGGCGCGGCGTTTTCGATTTTCCTGCGCGAGGGATTTGAGGCGGTGCTTATCATCATTGTCCTTATCAGTATTCTAAGAGCCATGGGGCAGCCAGAAGCCATTCGATGGGTTCATGTCGGCTGGGGAACTGCTGTGGGAGTTGGACTTATCACTTGGTTTGCCTCTGGCCTCCTGATTTCCATGAGCGGCCTGAGCCGCGAGATTATGGAGGGCGCAATCTCGATTCTTGCCGTTATGGTTCTCGTGTATGTGGGATTTTGGCTTCATCGCTACTCAGAACTGAAAAAGTGGCGCGACTTTTTAGAGGCGAAACTTAAGCATGGGCTCAACAAGGGCAGCTATTTACTCCTCGCCGTCGTGGCATTCATGGCGGTTTTTCGTGAGGCTTTCGAGGTCGTACTATTTCTTCGAGCAATTTGGATTGATCTTGAGTCCTCGGGGCAAACGATCGCGGGAACCGGCGTGCTGAGTTCTTTTATTCTGCTCATGGGACTTTCGTACTTCGCTGTCCGTGAAAGTAAGAAACTTCCGCTTAGAAAGTTGTTTCAAGTTTGCTCCTGGACCATGATTGCGCTGGCCGTGGTATTGGCAGGAAAGGGAATTCACTCGCTCCAGGAAGCAGGAATTGTCCCAGTATCTACGCTTGCGATTCCTCTGAGAATGGACCTTGTGGGCCTTTATCCGAGCATTCAAACGCTGGCCGTCCAAGCTATAGTAATCGCGGTCTTTGGCTTTCTTTTGCTGAGTGATAAGGCTCGATCACAGGTGACCTCGTAATAAGCGGCATTGTGGCCACCTTATTACTTGTCTGACTTATCCTGACCTTCATTGTCCATCATCATGCCGCCTTTCGGAACTGTGCTGTTTCATAATGACTTCCTTTCGTTGATGCGGGGGAAAGGTACACTGCTTGTGAGTCGGAGGAGGCGCGACGATTTTCTGGCCCTATGTAAAGAAAATCGATCAGAGCGCCGACGAAAGACGAACGCTCACAGTACGAAAGGGGGCTGAACAGCAGCTGAAACGAATCTATTTTACCATTGCCAGTTTTTTGCACGCTGATTTATTGAAGATGCTAGGGCAACCCCAATCCTTCTTCGTCTCGGTGAGAGCGACATGACGAACCGTCGCGATCTGGCGCCAGAGCCATTCGCGCTGGCTAGTCGCGTGTGCAATGACCACGATGGATGCGATTAAGAGGATGAGTTCTTTGAGTGCTGCGAGCATTGGTTTTTCTCCTGGTTAATAGGTTGTTGGGAATTTTTTAGATTGTGGGCGAGCGCCCGTTTGACGGACTGAGGGTGCCAGTTCTTACCCTCTTTGGTTTTGAACCCTTTTGAGTTGAGGTTCTGCGCGATCATGCGGAGCGATTTTCCGCAAATGCGGAGGCGGTGCATTTCCTCTATGACCCGCTGCTCCGCGAGATGGGGAATGAGCTTTCCATTTTGCTTTTTCCACCCATAAGGCACGGACCCCGTGAGGTAGCCGGGCCGGTGGGAATCGAATTCTGTGACGCCTGAATTCTCCAAAATTTTGCGGACATACTCCCTAGATACGGAGTAGCGTTCGGCAATTTGGCTCAAGGAATTCGCTTCGTCTAAAAACAGCTTTTTGAACTGGCGTTCGAAATCGATCTGGACATTGAGAGAATGTTCAAATATATCAATAATGTAGGCTCGATGGTCGGGCTTGCGATCACCGCTGTCATCGGTGGTTTTTCTGATTTGGTCGGTCGTGTCGCTCGGGCCGCCATTTTTAGAGCCCCAGATTCAATAAAAAATAGGAATGCAAATGAAAATTAGGTTCTACGGTTCTACGGTTCTACGGTTCTACGGTTCTACTCGGTTCATGGTGGGTAATTCAAAAAAGTCATTTAAGCACAAGCACTTAGGTATCTGAGTCTGTACAATTTAAAACTTTTAACGCCGTAAGCCCTCTTCTGGATTAGCTTTGCGACGTTGTTAAAGCCTTCTGTTCTGGCATTGGTAATGCGATTGACGAAGTAATTCAAGATTTCATTTCTCCATTTCATGAGGGTGCGCCTGAGGGTTTTTATTTCGGGGATTTGGCCTTGTCTCATTTTGAGACGATTAGCCGTCTTCGTGCAGGTTTTTCTCAATTCCACAATTCATTCACATTCCATGTCTAAAATGGAGACAGGATATCGTCTTTAAATGGAAGGGAGAGACTGATGAACGCGAATATATCATTGATACCTGTAGCAATTGCTGCGACCTTGGTTTTGACGGCCTGTGGAAAGAGCTTCAACTCAGCGAAGCTGACGGATACCAGTTCATTGGCAAGCAGGAGCGAGGCCGTGGCGGATATTTCCGATTCATCGGGCACTGCAAATTCAAATGCAACTTCCTCAGAAGTATTGGTCAGTGGCCGATATTTTGTGGATAAAAATAATAAAGTGATTCGGTTGCGTTCCATGAACTGGGACGGATTCAATGATCGTGGCCTCATGTTACATGGTCTAGATATTCAGAATTTTGACACAATTGTCGAATTGATGAAGCAAGTGGGAATCAATTCCATTCGTTTGCCCTTTGCCAATAAAATGCTCTCGATCACGCAGCCTAAAACATCAGAGCCCGTTCTGCTACGCCACCCTTATCTACGTGGTCTCACGCCAAAGCAAGCCTTTGTGGAGATGGTTCGACGCCTAACAAATGCGGGGCTGTATGTGATTCTCGATAACCATCAGACAACTCTGGATTATTACGGTGAGAACGCCGGAGATGGGTTGTGGTTTAGTGAGTCCTTTTCAGAAAGTCAGTGGTTAGAGGATTGGTCCTTGGTGGCACAACTTTTTCAAAATAATTCGAGAGTGATAGGCTATGAATTACGAAATGAAGTGCGCGCGGCTATTTTAAAGAATGGCACTAAAACTCCGGAGCCGAAATGGGGTGGCGGAGGAGCTTACGATTGGCGGCGAGCTCAGATCTTAGCAGCAAAGAAGATTTGGAGCCACAATGCAAAAAAGATTATTTTCCTCAGTGGAGTTGGATACAATTTTTATATTGGAGGGTCCTATTACACACCAATTTCACCAATTGAGGTGGGACAAATTCATCCTCACTTCGCTTACTCCGTTCACATTTATGGGTGGTACGAGGATAATCAAAAAGCTGTGGCGGGACGACTGCACGAGATGACCAAAGAGCAACAATTTGAGGTTTATGGTCGGAACTTTGGCTTTGCCATTGTTCAAAATCAGACCTTCACGGCGCCCGTCTGGGTTAGCGAGTTTGGGATCTCGAGCTTGTATAACACGGCGAATGATGCGACAGAATGGCAGTACTGGTACCACTTTCACAATCTGATTGAATATTTGAACCTAGGCCAGATCAGCTATGGCTATTACACTTTGTCCAGCTATTACACCAAGAACACAGCAAATCAATATTATGACTGCCGCTCCAATATCAGCGAATACTATCAGCCAACCATCTATTCCAACGGGAGCCCCGTATTTGGAAAGATTCACTATGAAAAGTACTGCAACACCTACGGGATTCTAACTCCGGGATGGGATGCCTTAGCAAGTGGCTGGAGAATTTCGGAATTGCGCCGTTTGCTTCAATAGTGTTTCGAGGAGAACAGAGTGTCCTATTGATGCCAACTGCAAAACTCAAAATGATTTCGTTTCGTTGAAAAAAATATACATTCGATTAAGAAATATTGAGAAGTTTCAATCTCATATGGAAATGGAATGATCTGTAATCTTATTCCACTTCAAGGGCTGGAGCGAGGTGGAATTACCTTTGAGGAAAAATTTCTGCTTTTAGCTCGCACTGAGTTCAACGACCGAGAAAGGGCCTCAATATTGCATATTGAGGCCACTGGAAAGAAATGATCTTAAAAGGGTGCCCTAAATGGCCTTATGAGTAATTAAAATATCTCAGTGAAAGGCCGTTGGTGGAAATTCAATGACGTCATAGTTAGTTGAACATGCCTTTTCGATTAAGGGATTCTATTACTGTGAAGGATGCCAATGGCCATACGCTCATATCAAGAATTGTGCTCTTTAAAGCAAATGGCAATTTCCCATATTAAATTCATTTTTATCGTTTCTTTATTCTTTGTGGATTCTATTGCGTTAGCTCATCGAGAAGTGAGCGGGCCAAATAGAAAGGTCGTCGCTTGCTCTCGGTTAATTTTACAGAATACTGCCTTCAGGGCTAATCGGAACTTTTCACCACTGGAAGTAGATGGTACTCGCTCGGGCATTTATGGTGAATTGTCTATTTTAAACGTAGGGGAAACTCTATTTACGTTTAAAAAAGCGGTCGAAAACGAAGAAGCTAAAGCCGTGTCAGTGGATCGACAGGCACTTGATCTATATGAAGCATTCATTTTAAAGCAATTCAGTTTATTGAAACACGGGGAAACCACGGCTATTCGATACTTTTCACAATTGATGGCCAATCATCTCATTTCAGACATCAAACAACGTGATTATTTTTATCAATTTATGATGGACGCAAGAAGGTCAAATAAGCAAATACTGGTTACCTCACCGGCTACTCGATTTATTTCAAACTCGGCACGTTTTCTCGCGGAACAACTTGTTCACGACCTCAATATATATCTGGTCGAAAAGGGATACCCTGTTGTTACGTTCAGGCCACTCCATAAAAGACAGCCAAGTAACCCAAACTATGCCGGCCTCGAATTCAATCAGCGAAATCAGTTAGATAATTCTCTTTCGAGCGTGATTAAAGATTCCGCCTTTGAAGGTCAATTTGTCCTCTATGTTGACGATATCGTTTTGACAGGACTGACAATAGAGAAGCATGTGCGACTTTTTCGAGAAATGGGAACCTCGGAAATTTTTGTTTTTACGCCTATTCACTTGGATCGAGACTTTGGTCAAAATCATGCTTATGTCGAACTTCTGCTCAATTCTTTTGAGGTTGAAGACTTAAATTCATTAACTGCAATTCTTCGAGCAAAATACCTTCAGATCACTCAGAAAATGCTTCGCGTATTGTTCTCTAAAGAAAACAAACCGAAGCTTATGGCCTATTTGATAAAAAACGTCCCGTTGAATAATATCGCTGCCATATATGAAGAAGTCAGAATGGTTCCTCTCGAGGAAAGGAGTTTTCTGTTAGATGCCGAACAATTTGAAATATTGCGCATAATTTTAGATCGAAATGGCCTGATTGCAAAAAATGGATATCTTACAAACAATTGGAAGGAGATTTCAAATCTTAGCATTCAGATTTCTCCTAGCGTAAAAAAAGAGGTAGTTCGTTTTGTCAAAATAGATTCATTCGCGCAAATGACCAATGATCCTAACAGAATATTCTATAATCTTTTGAAGTTGGGGCTCACCAGCGCAATTCGTAATATCGCAACGAAAATGGCCAATTCCCTTGAGGAATCAACACATTTCCAGAGAGCTGTGCTCGCTGCATCTGGAAAAATAGCCGTTACACCCTCAGCTTATGGGTCAACCCCCACAGCCGCCTTTTACTTGAGAGAAGTGGTTTTTGACCTTCTATCTCAAAGACATCCAGAATGGGATATCAAGAAAATTCGAATTGTCCGTGAGGGCGGTTTCAGTTCATCAGATTATGGGACCGCAGATACTGCTGGAAGAGAACGAATGATGAATGAAAGACGGCTCAGCTTGAACCCCCAGGATACGGAAGTCGTGAAGGGTCGTCTTGTTCTTGTCGTAGATGACTCACGCATTAGCGGAAAGCATGAGATAAAGATTGATGATTTTCTTTCTTCTAGGGACATTGGGTCGGTTGTTTTTTCATATTTTTATCAGTTTTCAAATCAGTTCAGGCAGGAATTGCCGTCGCTTGAATCAGAACTCAATCATGGATTTTTTGGAAATCTCAAAGAGCTAAATGATTATCTGGAATCCAACCCATTGGATAAAATGCTAATTACCGCTAGAAACCTGAAATTTGTCTTAGATAAGAAAAATATGGACGGTGAACAAAAGCATGAATTAGAACGATTTTTTACTCTTGCAGGAACTGAATTTTTACTTTCTCTTTACAGAGAAGCAACTTCAACTGATGGATACTATCGATTGCCTCAATATAGAGAAGCATTTTATTTTTTAGAACAGTATCTCATTGCTTGCGATTTAATTCAAAAAAATGGTCTACGATTTTTTAGGAAAAGTGTTGCCCAACAAGTTCTAAAGGAGTTGCCAAGTGGGCAGTTCGTTGGCGAAAATAATGAGTCCTTAGAATTTTTGGCACGCCAATATAGTCTGATGAAGTTTGGTTCCAAAATAGATATTCGAGATGTAGCAAAGCGGATAACAGACAGGTTGTCTGCGGAGATCAAATTAATGGGCAGTCCATTGAGAAAATTATTTGATGATGCAAAATCACGCCAACTCAACGTTCTTTTGGGCACGCCCGGTGTAAGAAATGTAGGTTCCGCCTCCTCTTTTGTATTTGAACTCGTGACCACTGATTTGAACAACCTTCTTTCTGAATTAGATCTGCCAATCATTACTCTCGTCAGGTTTTCAAGATTCAATTCTAACCCGGCGAATTACGCCGATATCAGTGCGAATGAGCGACGACGAGCCAATAGCAGGGGACAAACAAGACTTCCGGGGCGAGAATTTTTCGAAAATTCAATTTTTATTTTTGCAGACGATATTTATGTATCCGGCACAACGGCCGACCGGTATATTGACCATGCTCTTGACTCGGGTGCGGCAGATGTCTTCTCTATCTTTGGAATGATTGTAGATCCCAGCCTTGGCATTAGAGACCCTTCTGTTGAAAACCGCCTCAACACCTTTAGGTGAAAGGTCCTCTTGACTCTGATATACTATACATACTTAATCAAGAAGACTTTCAGCCTGTTCAAAGGCTGATGAGATTGTTCTTTGGTGATGAGAATAGAGCACAACTGGCTCATTTTTTGGAATCAAATTCAATTAATGTTGAAAGCCTTAGAAAACTTTTGGACGGTGCTATCAATTCCGGCTACAAAGGAAATCCTGAGTATGCAGAATCCGTTCAAATACTTCAGAATTTTTTGAGGGGTCGGCAATAGGTTTTTTCAGTTTTGACAGCGATTTATCGGTGATCAGGTAAAGAGTTTCTCCCACAATTCCTCGAATAGATTGATCAACCACAACTCCGGGGGGGAGTTGTGCGAATTCATCGATAGTAGCGATAGTTTTAATCCGTCTTCCTGGCTCGATATAGTCGAACATGAAGTCTATAGCCCATATTTGATTGGGTCCCTTTGCTTGAGTGGTCGGCAGTCTGGGACAGGATCCAAGCTCTTTTCGTTTCCGGTGTCCAATCTGAAGCTTTAGCTCTTGATAAATCCGACGCGGCGGTCTTGTTTGCCATTAGAAATCTCGGTTTCGGTGGGATTATCGACTGAAAACAGTCTAAGTGTTTGAAACTAATGGAGCGGGAGACGGGATTCAAACCCGCGACCTTCGCCTTGGCAAGGCGACGCTCTATCAACTGAGCTATTCCCGCATCAAGAGTTCGGAGCTAAATTCTGAACTCAATCGAAACCAAATAAATCAAATAACTGAGCTGTCATTTCTACTGGTTGGTTCAATTACTTGTCAACGGAACTTTGCCAAAAAATGGTGATCTCGACAAAGCGGACAATCAGCCGCCGTTGTGATCTTCACTCGATATCTTAGCTTCAGAGGCTCGCGAGGTCGGAGAGGAAAGGTGCCCGCCCGACTCACCCATGCGCATCAATTTGAGCGCCCCATTTTGTTCTGTTTTGACTGTGACAATGAAGTCTTTTCCATCAAATATAGGTTCAGACGCCATTTCGCCCTCGAGAAGGATTCGCGCCAGAACCTTTCCATGATCAGGGCTATAAACGCAGATTTTTTTTGAGGCGCAAGGAGCGAAGATAACGTAGCCCTTATTTTTCCATTTGAGGTCGTAACTTTCCATGGCAGGTCCGTTGAGCCGCAGACTGAATGTGTGGTGTTTTGTACTGCTTTCGCTGTTGGCGAGAAACTTCCATTGTTTTTCTCCGGTTTTAAAATCAATGGTCTGGAGATAACCATTGATTGTCATAGCAACCAAATAATCAAAAGTGGGAACGTAAGACGGGGTGGTCTCGGAAGCCGATTCGAGGTCTGTTTCCCAGACGAGAGCTCCTGTTCGGGCATCTACCGAAACGAGCTTTCCGTCCATTGTCGTAAATGCCAGTCTCTTCTGGGCTAACAGAATAGCGGAGAGAATTTTGTCAGAAGTGGAAGTCTTAAAAAGAAGTTTTCCTGACTGGTAATTGATTGCGTACAAATTCCCTTCTTCACTGCCAACATAGAGCGCATTCAGCTCTTCATTGATGGTTGGAGGATAGGGGTTAATAGAGCCAACGTCTTCGGCACTAATTTGCTTTACGATTCCCGTCCAAGGATTAGCTTGAAAAAGATGAGTTTTATTTTTGAGATTTTCCTCATGGACTCCAAAGAAATAGATTTGGCTATCAACTAATGCAGGCGCTCCTCGAATTTCATCGACAGGTTTTGATGTCCAAATTATTCTTCCCTTCTCTTTGTCCAGGCAAAAAATACGGCCGTCTGTGGTGGTGGCGTACATTCTTGTTTTGGTTAAAATGGGAACTGCTCTGAAAATGGACGCAGGGTTTGCCAGAGACAATTTCCAAACAAGTTGTCCCTTGTCGTCTGTTTTTACGAGCTGGGGAACCCCAGCGGTCAAATAATAGCCACTGTCATCCCAGACGAAAGAGGCCTTTTTAAAAGCTTCATCTCCGTTAACCCAAAGGTCTCTCATCCAGAGTTTTCCATATTTTCGCCCAAAAGTGAGCTGATCATTATAGGTTCCAGTTCGACCATTGTTCTGTCGCCAATTAAAAGTCAGGTTCAAATCAGAAGGCTTGCCCTCGAGGCCTTCTATGGCCGGGACGGTGTGAACGAGACTTTCCTGCTCTTTTTGAAAAATGCTTTTGAGAGTCTCAGTAGAATAAAGGTAGGGATTGTTTTTGAACAAAAAAAACAAACAGACCATGAGATAAATAGAAAACAGAGGTTTAAGAAGCCAATTCAATCGCCCAGATTCAGATTCCATTTCGATTGCCCCACTGTGCGAAAGTTAATATTGTCATTGCAGATTTCGTTTGATTCGAAAATGCGCTTGAATTTCTTATCATTCAGCCCGCGAATGACAAAGGAACTGGCTATATTTTGAAATCCGGCTTGCTGAGTCAATTGATGGCAAAGGGCTTTGACATCCAGAAAGCGCACAAAGGGATCGCATTCCCTGCTCTCTCCTTGAGATTTGTTGTGATCCACTCCAAGCTCGCGTGTCTCATTTTCAAAAGAGGCGAAGCTTGTCTGGTAGCATTCGGCGGCTGCGGGATATCCCTGGAGGGCAAATGTTTCTGCGATCAGATTGACGTTAGGATTTTGATATTTAATGAAAGGGAAGGCTTGGAGGGACCAAAATATGAGAAGAATCAAAGGCACCCAGGCCTGGCTTGCTTCCGGTCGAATGTAAGATCGATACAGGTATTCCATTTCGACTCGACGTTGTTCCATATAGTAGGCCGGGTAGAAAGAAAGAAAAAGGAGAGAGCAGACAGGGTCCAAAGGCATCGCCAATAAAAAATAAGCGACGAAATAAGCAACCAACGAGAGAAAGCCGATAATTACGTTTTGGGATTTTCGAGAAACGATCAGCCAAGGAAGAATGAGCTCAGCAAGTGCCGAGAGAGCAGCTAACCATTCGCAAACCTTGAGATGCAATCCGGTGTGATGGTGGATCCACATCCCAGAAAGCCAATCTGCGTTTAACTTCAATAGGCCTGAGGTCACAATGAAGGACACGATGAGATACTTAAGGATCGCCTTCTTTTGTGGAATGAACAGATAAATAATATGACAGACAAACAGAAGATAGTGGGCATTGTTGCTTAGTCGCGAGTCCTGGAAGTAAAGCAGTGATTTGAGACCAAATGCAATTAACAAAAAGAACCAGCCTCCTCCGTAGAGACGGTGGCCAATTAACATGAGGGCAGCAAGAAGCGCCAAGATGGGGTAGACATAATAGATGAAAGTCACTTGTCCCAGAGACAGAAATCTCATCATGCCACAATTTTCAAAAAAGCTCCAACACATGGGTGCTTCTTCAGCGTAATACATGAGAGGAAGATGGTTTTGAGATGTCCAAAGAAAAAAGGTAATCAAATGAGAAAGGGCGAGAAGAAAACCGAGCCACCTGAGGGACGACGACTGTTTGATTTCCCAAAAATTTGCTTTAAGCCAATCCATTTATAAAGATCACTCCTCATTTTTCAAGCCAACCTGAGACGAACTCGAGGTGAAAGTGATAAAATCCTATGTGGGATTGTTTTGCTTGTCTACGATATGGTGATGGGAGTTTGTCGATAAGGAGGCGCTGCGTCCTCGATAGTATCCAATGGTGTACTGGAGTCCCGATCCAAAACTCAACACAACGCTCATCCAAAGAAGCCAATAGCCGACCTGCTGAGTCGGAAGTTCAAAGAGGGAATTGTCAATAAGGAGCAGGGGAATTCCTATCATCTGTATGGCCGTTTTGCCCTTGCCAAAGGGCTTTGCCGAGATGATCACTCTATTGGCCGCTGCGACAGAGCGAAGTCCGCCGATGAAAATGTCACGGGATAATAAGAGAATAACCATCAGCGGATCAACTCGGTGGACGTTGAGAAGCATGATGAGGGCGCCAAGAACAAGAATTTTATCTGCGATGGGGTCCATAAATTTTCCCATCGCGCTTTCTGCCTGATATTTGCGCGCCCAATATCCGTCCAGCCAGTCGGTCAGAGAACCAACAAAAAAGATAAAAGCGGCGGCCCAGCCCTTCCAAGGCCGATCGAGATAAAGGCTCAACACAATAAGGGGGGTAAAACCAATTCTAGTGTACGTCGCCCACATAGGGAGCGACTTTTTCCAGTCATGCTGCGAATTCATGGTGACTCACTTTACTTGCAGAGGAGTTTCCTTATAGAGTCTTCCATAGTGAGGTTCAAGTGAGGAGTCCCGAGACGCGATATTTTTTTTGTGCGAGTCTTGTTCTTGTTGGCGCTTCTCTGGTTATTGTTTTCCTTTGCTTGGGGCTTCGTGCAATTGCTGAGGAGAGCCTTGCTTCGTCTGGTAACGCTAAGCAGAACGACTCTCTTTCCTTGCCTTTGGTCTGGCCTGAGTCGGGATGGGAGAGAGTGAGCCCAAAGGAGTTTATTCCCGTGTGGATGGAAACATTGCCCTGGTGGAATCGCAAAGAGAAAGTTTTGAAACAGATGAGGGAGGAGAGGGCAGTTGTTGTCTCCGTTGTGACAAGGGACGTTTCTTTGCCTCCTGTTTCGAAAAAGGGTCAACAGGTTCGTAGGCAGTTAAAGCTCTCAGGGGCCGGATTAATTGAAGCACCACCTGAATTCTCATCAAATCGAATTCGTGAATTTTACCGTCTGAAGGATCTCAGCCAGTACGTGAAGGAATCCACATTTAATCAGCGCCAGAAGCATCTTTTCTTGCATGTCGCAGCCTTTGACTATCACGCCCGCATGCTCATGGAGATCTTTTTTCATGATCAACTGAAGGGGCGACGTCAGATTCTCTTTCATGTCGTTGCCGGAACTCTAAGCGGGATGAAGGGCGTGGTAGAAATCAAGGACATTGAGCGTCTAAAATCAGAGTTTTCTATGACAGCACTTTACGAATACGACAGACTCCCCATCCCGCAACTGTTTGTTGAATTTGGCCTTGAAATGGTGCTTAAACAGATGGCTGAGAAAATAAGATCAATGGTGGAAACCCTGTACAGGTCGCAGGGGTCTAAAAGTGAATCTGAGGCTGTGAGTGAATAAGAATCTATTTGTACTTTTCCGGAAAGTGGCATTTTGCGAGACGGATGCCATGGGTGTTGTCCATCATGCCAATTACCTTCGTTATTTTGAGGAGGCAAGAGTTGCTTGGTTACGCGAAAGAGGATTGATGAATTATCACTTTCCTTATGCCCCAGTCTGTTTTGCTGTATTGGAATCTCACTGTTACCACGAGAAAGGACCTCGTTTTGACGATGACCTCAAAATAGCGGTAACTGTTCGCAGGGAGGGATTGAAAATTCGCTTTCGCTATGCCATTTATTCTCAGACTGGTGAGCAGCGTATTGCAACTGGAGAAACTCTTTTAGTCCCTGTTGATGAAAAAATTAAGCCTGTTCGCCTCAAAAAGGAGTTCATGGCCCAATTGGAGAATGAATCATGGATAGAAACCTGGCCCTTGAGTTTGTGAGGATTACTGAGTTTGCAGCACTCGCCTCGGCCCGATACATGGGACGTGGCAATGAAAAGGAAGCAGATCAGGCAGCAGTAGACTCAATGCGTCGCGCTTTCGATTCAGTTAATATCAATGGCACAGTTGTGATTGGGGAGGGGGAGAGGGATGAGGCCCCCATGCTCTATATCGGAGAGAAGGTCGGCCGAAACACGCCGGAATCACCAAAAGTTGACATTGCTCTTGATCCTTTGGAGGGGACCACGATTTGTGCCAAAGGTGGGGTTGGAGCGATTTCTGTCATTGCGATTGCAGAAAGAGGAAATTTTTTGCATGCGCCGGATACGTACATGGACAAGCTGGCCTGCGGTCCGCAGGCCCGAGGCTCAATTGATTTGAATTTATCTCCGACCGAAAATATTGAGCGGGTCGCTCGGGCTCTAAGCAAAAATGTTGAAGATATGACCGTCGTGATTTTGGATCGTCCACGTCATGAGCAATTGATTGGCGAGGTTCGTAGGACGGGGGCGCGCATTCGTCTCATCGGAGACGGAGACGTTTCTGCTGGAATTGCTGTCTGCTGGCCAGACTCGGGCATTGATCTTTTAATGGGAGTGGGTGGAGCGCCGGAGGGTGTGATCACGGCTGCGGCTCTTAAATGTATGGGCGGTGACTTTCAGGGGCGCCTTCAATTTCGCAACGAAGAGGAGAAAAAGAGAGCTTTTCGAATGGGAATCAAGGATCTTCATCGTGCCTATGGTCGCGATGAATTGGCTCAAGGCGATGTTATGTTTTGTGCGACAGGGGTGACCGATGGCCCCCTCCTCAAAGGGGTTCGTTACTACTCCAATCAGAGGGCTTCGACCCATTCAATTGTGATGAGATCGGCAACGGGTACAACCCGGAGGATCGAAGCTGATCATGATTTCAGTATCAAACCTCTTTGGTAGGCGGGAAGGTCAATGGCATTGCTTAAACTCATTTGCTTTGAATGCGGTAAATCATCTGAATTTGTAGAATCAGTGGGCATTCGAGATGAGTGTGAGCATTGTCATGCCGATGCGCATTGCTGCAAAAATTGTCGGTTTTATGATTCGAAAGTCTACAATGAGTGCCGAGAGACTTCAGCAGAGGTCGTGTTGGAAAAAAAGCGGGCAAATTTTTGTGATCATTTTGAGGTGGGCGATGGAACCGGAGCTTCTTCGGTTAAAAAAGAAGATCTTCGTGCGGCTGCTGAAGCTCTGTTTAAAAAACGATAGGGGCGCTGATCCCCATGTGGTGTAGGTGACAACTCCAATTCTCCTATGTGCAGTTAATGCCACCTATCAGTATCCGTCTTTGGGTCTTCGTTATCTCTGGGCCAATATGGGCGACCTAAATTCTCAGACGGGGCTCAGAGAGTTTTCTCTGAAACAGGATCCGGATCTCATAGTTGAAGAGATCTTGGCGTGTAACCCAAAGATAGTGGGAATTGGCGCCTATATTTGGAACATTGAGCGGGTCGAGTGTATCGCGGAAAAAATTAAGCAGAATTCGCCCGAAATTCACTTGGTTGTTGGCGGACCAGAAGTCAGTCACGAACTCGATGGGCAAAAGATTTGTGAGTGGGCAGATGTGGTGATACAGGGCGAGGCCGATCTCCTCTTTTCTCAGCATTGTCGAAATGTTTTTTCTGGGTCTTGGAAGTCAGCCTCAAAGCCAGAGGTCATCACGGGGCCCTTGCCGGAATTGACCGAACTCTGTTTGCCTTATCATCTTTATACGGATGAGGATCTGAAGTTTCGCCATGTTTGCGTCGAGGTCTCGCGCGGGTGTCCGTTTAAGTGTCAGTATTGTCTTTCATCTCTTGATAAGAGCGTTCGGCATTTTGACGTAGAGAATTTTCTGGCCGAAATGGAAAAACTATTTTTGCGGGGCGCTCGGCAGTTTAAGTTTATTGATAGAACCTTTAATCTTTCTGCAAATCTTTGCGATCGGGTGCTGAGATTCTTTCTTGAGCGGATTGATGAGGATCTTTTTTTGCATTTCGAGATGGTACCTGATCGTCTCCCTCCTGCAGTTCGGGATATTATTTCTCAGTTTCCGAAAGGATCCCTTCAATTTGAGATAGGCCTTCAAACTTTGAATGAAGAAGTAGCAAAAAGAATCAGTCGCTTTAATATTTGGGAAAGGGTGGTAGATAATTTTAGTTTTTTAACGCAACAGACTCAGGTGCATATTCACGCGGATCTGATCCTTGGACTTCCAGGTGAAACCCTCGCATCGTTTGCAGATGGATTTGATCGGTTATTTTCTTTGCGTCCGGACGAAATCCAGCTGGGGATTCTAAAGCGTTTAAAAGGGACGCCCATTGTTCAGCACAGTCAATTGTGGAAGATGAATTATTCACAACGGCCTCCCTTTCAGATATTGGAAACGAGTGTGCTAGGGTCGGAGCAAGTAAGAAAGATGGAGCGATTTTCCAAATACTGGGACCGAGTGCATAACAGTGGAGACTTTATACGGTCGATCAAATGGCTGAGTGTTAACGAGAATTCAAACTCTCCGGTTTCGGTCTTTTGGGAGTTTTGGAAGTGGGTTGATTACGTCGATGGTATTTTTCCCTCTCCTTACGGACTTTCTCTCCTTGATCTGACCAGAGCTTTTTTTGACTATCTCACTCAGATAAAAGGATTTAATCTCGTCGAAGTTCGAAAGGATTTAGCCAAAGACTTCTCCTCCGGAGGCAGGCGAGAAATCCCAGGATTTTTGAGGGACACGGATTCGTTCAATTCCACTCGCCCGGTCGCACAGGGGCGAATCTCGCTCAAGAAAAGACAAATGAAACGAAAGGAAAACGAGTGAGCCTGGGAGTACTTGAGTCCAGTTTGAGGCCCTTCGGTTCAAGCTGATCTTGCCTTCAGTGCCCACTGGCCAGTTAAACTTAAGCTGAGGTAAATTTTTTTGGAGCGGGCGACCTTGCATGAGTTCGAAACCGAGAAAACTTGGCTTTACTAGCGGCCTTACGAGAAGCTTTAGTGGACGCTTGAATAGATTCTTTGCTGGACGCTTTAAGGGATGCTTGGCTTTGCTGGGATTGGGTCTGATTGTTTCGTCAGCAGCGACAGCCAATGTCGTGGGCGTAGACACCCAAAATTTCAACCCCATCACAGACGGTCTTGACTTTGTCACTGTCCATTCGTCAAAGACTCTCGATCCAGGAGTCGTTAATTTTGGATTTTTTCTTAACTATGCCGTAAACAGTCTCCCTAATTATGAAAATATCTCCAATCAAAGCAGAACTGATATCGTAGACACACTTTTTTCATCCGATTTGAATTTTGGAGTCGGTTTGACTCGAAATTGGGATGCGGGATTTAGTTTGCCTCAAGTTCATCAACAAACGGTGGACAGCGAAATATTTCGGGGACAGTTTGAGACGGCGGGAATTACCGAGTTCAGGCTTAACACGAAACTGAGAGTATTAGGAGATCCAGAGGAGGGAGGATTGGCGATGGTCGCCTTGATGAATTTCAATCGCATTGAAGACAACCCATTCTCTGGGCAAAATCCCAATCCCACATTCAATTATGAGCTTGTTTTGGATAAAAGCGCTGGTGAGGCGAGCTACAGTTTTAATTTGGGATACCGCTTTCGAAGCCCGGGCGATCCTATTCCTGGGGTGCCTGTGGAACCATTCGGGAATCAATATATTGCTTCAGGTGCGATCAGTTACTTGATGTCAAGTTGGGACACCAAACTGATCGCAGAGATTTTTTCCAGTTTTCCGGCTCAGTCTGATGAATTCACGAGCGACAGAGATCTCTCTTCGATGGAACTTTTGGTTGGAATGAAAATAGACCTTTCACATACATTGGCTTTTCATGCAGGAGGAGGAACGGAGATCAGTCATGGGACCGGTTCTCCCGATTGGCGTATCTACTCGGGACTCAATTGGAATATCGAGCCTTTTTCTTCTGGATCTAAAAGAGAAGGATCAATTGTGCGATCAGAAAATAATAAGGTTGTGGAGTTGTCGGCTGATGATGAAGATCCGTTTGAAGGGGATCCTTCAGCCTCAAAGGAGACTTTTATCGGGCGAGGGGTTTTGTTTGCATTTAATTCAGACGAGGCGAGCGAGGATCTCATAAAGATATTGAATCCTATGGTTGAATACCTTAAGCGTCCTCCCGGGTTCAAGCAGTTGGTTATCGAGGGGCACACTGACTCTGTGGGAGGAGCTTCCTATAATCTTGAGCTGAGTCAGCGGCGCGCGGCGAGAGTGAAAAAGGCTCTCGTAAGGCTTGGCTTGCCTTCTAGGCTAATAAAATCCTCAGGATTTGGCGAGGAAAGGCCAATTGCTCCCAACACAAACTACCAGGGTCGATCTCGCAACCGGCGAGTTGAATTCAAAGTCTACCGGTAGATTTAAGTTTTTCCGGTAGACTTCCTCTGAGGAGGGATTGAGGTGGAATGCGACAGACATTGGTCACCGCCAGCCATCATCGGCTTGGCGAACAATCTCAAAGATCCCCGCCGCGACTCGAGTCGCCAGTATCCCATACCGGGCGGTTGGGAAGAGGATTCGCAGGCGCAGCCGGCTTTTGTCTTGGAGGGACCGCGGGGGTGGCACCACCACCCTTATTAGCAGTGGCTGCCTTTTTAGGCGGCGGCGGTCCACGACGAACGATAGGGGCTGCTCCAGCAGAATCACTATCCATCGGACCTTCACCAGGGCCAGGGTCAGCCGTGTCTCGAATTTTTTGTTCTCCTCTGTTGCCGTCACTGAGATCTCCTCCAGTGCCGGCAGGGTCTGAACCATCTGGACTTGGAGTTTCAATAGGCCATTGGTTACCCGGTGGCGGTTCGACAGGAAAACCATCGATGGGACTGCCGCCGTCAGCATAGGGTGGGGGTGGTGCCCCATTGCCGGCAGCGGGCGGATAGAGCGAGCCACCAGATACACCAGGAGACTTGGCTCCACTCTGAGCATCAACTTCAACTTGGTAGGATATCGTAATCGTGTCATCAGGCTGAGCATCATAGTTGACTTGGACCTCATTGTTGGCTTGATTAAAAAAAGTAGCTGTTTGACCTAATTCAACTGTCTGACCTGAACTTCGTCGAATTGTAACTTTCATTCGCGGAAAAGGTTTGCCGTCAGAACCTAATTGAATTACAACTCTTTCATCCTGAGGCAGCCGAAATACGGTTTGAAATCTCATCGTGTGGCTAGTCAATTTGCCGATGGACTTCATGGCTTCATTGTAAGTCCCATTGGCGAGTTCAGCTGGAAATCCACCTGCCAATTGGATCAGGTCGAGGTAGCCGCGCCCAATTTCGTTCTCATCATAATAGCGATCGGTACCGTTCTGCATTTGTTTTTTGTTAGGGACAAGCGCTTCGTTGACATAGACAATTCCCGAGACGCTGAAGCTTGCACTTTTCTTCTGCCTTTTCAGCGCATCAAGGACAGTCATTTCAGGGTTAACACCCAAGTCACCACAAAATCGATTGTAGGCTTCGACTTCTACCGGGTCAAAGCCTGGAATGCCAAAGAGCTCGACTGCCTTGGCGTTTTTATGGACCTTTTCATCGTACTTAGGCGCCTCACCCTTTTCCTTATTGTAGTGGTGGCAGATGTCGTTTTCATCAGCGATAAAAACAACCATCAAAACAGCATCTTCACGCATAAATTGGTCATTGGCCTTTAATTCCTGCAGTTGGTCGCTATCCAAAAATTGCTTGAGACTCAAGAGGCCCATTTCTCCGGCATCAAATCCTCTTTCTCCAGGCATTGATTTCATCTTGTATTGAAGAGCTCCTGTGATCTCGTCGATATTCATGCGAGCCTGTCCCACGTTTCCCAGAACGAGCGGGTCTTTGGCTTCAGCTGAGAACAACCTTCCTGAGAGGCGACTGTTTGGACTGTGGGCTGCGAGAGCCGCGATTTTATAATTCACTTGATCGACACCTTCACGGGTGCCGGGGAGCTGCTTAATGAGTTCGGGAATTTGGGAAACAATTGAGAGTCTCTCATGGAGAATGGAATCAGAAGTATCGACGACAAAAAGTATATCAACTCGATTGGTTGGCGGACGTGAAGGCTGGCTAAAAACTTCTGTTCGTTCAGAAAACTGCGGAAGCTCTTCTCTTTCCATTGGCTCGGGTCTGTGGGGAGCTGGTTGAGGGGCGGGCGCTGGAGGTGGAGCTGGAGCGCAAGGTGGCTTTAGTTCTTCGCAAGGGGGGGATGGTGGCAACACGGGAGGAGGTGGCGATGGAGGCAGAGGTGTGCAGCCAGGTTGAGAACATGTCTGTAGGAGCTGCCCTTCGTAGGTGACAAATCTTTGGCGGCCCTCGACAACGGTATGAGGGTGGGTGAATTGCTGAATCACTTCAGGAGTGGGTGGCGGAGGGATGTATCCTTCTTTGGGTTCGTCCTCGTCGCTGTATTCATCTTCGCGGTCATCTGGAGTCGTGTGGCGCGGCCTCGCAATTTGCTGAACATGTTGGTAATAGGCTGATTGAGGGGAGGTGGGTATAACGGGTGGGCTAGGAGGACGGGAGGAGTCCTGGTCTGGCAGAATTCGTCGATCTCTGGTTTGCCCGTCCTTCTTGAATTTCGATTTTTGACAGGCAGGAAGAGCCAAAATGGCCACGCCAAAAATGAGAATCAAAACTATTCGCACGTAATTCCTCGATTCACGCGGTCCCATGAGCCGTCTCCTTCTTCAAGTCACTTCCTCGTTTTATCCCAGACAAAAGGCTTGCTGCGCCCTCCTCTGGGGACATGCTCTGTAAATATTGCAAGCCATGGCCCAAGCAGAAGCGGAATTTGATTCATGAAAAATAGAGTAAAAACAAATAGTTAAGATTTTTCCCTGAAAGGACTGGAAAAAAGATCCGTCTAGAACTGAGACGATGGGACGAGAAAGGTCACCGGAGGAGTTAATTTTTTTGCGCATTGCTTTGAATTAAAAGACACCGAGTGACGTGGGAGGGAGGGGCCCCCTTTTGAGTTGGTTTTTGGTGCGATTGATGTGAGTCAGCGAGACCAAACAAAGTCCAAAGATAAAAACCCTCTATGAGTTTTGGAGACAGAACTGGATAGAATTGTTAGGATGGTGAGAAAACTATCAACTGCTGCGAGGGGTTTAACTTCACATGATTACACCAACGGAACTGACCCTTTGCAGCCGTCTTCTATTTAAACGACTCTTGTTTGTTTTAGTTTGTTTCGGCTGCAGCAGTTGCGCTATCGGTCCATTAACTAACGGTGGAACTGCCAGAAGCTTGGGACGAGGGCATTATCGGATTGACTCGACTTTGGTTAACTATCTTGAATCTGGAAATAGTTCTGTAGTTCAAACCCCTGTTGTTCGTTTGACCTATGGCCTCACCCCGTCCTGGGACCTAGGGATTCAAACGGAACTTAACACTTTTACCATAAACTCTAAGCACAATTTTATCGATAGCGGAAAAAACACCGGGATATCTCTCGCTGCCCTCCTTGGGATAGCTTTGGGAGGAAGTGAACTCTCCTATTCGGCAGGAGGCATCGTGAGTTACCTTTTCAGCAGTTCAGAACCCTACATGGTGCTTCGATATAATTTGGTTAATTTTGATCAGGAACTTTACAACTCGGCTTTTTTTGAATCCCCGCCGGATCTCCACTTTAGCTTTGTGTCGGCAAATATTGGCTATTTATATTGGTGGACCCAATCGGTTGCCCTTGGTGGCGAAATTATCCTGTGGAGCCCACAATCCTTTCCTGCAAAACCTCATTCAATGGTTTCAATTCAAATATCATTTGTATTTTAAAAAGAAATGAACCTTGAAAATCAAATTTGGTCGTCACCAATGTGCCTGAATAAAAATAGCCGGCAAAATAGAGAATCTTTCAAATTTCTTACTCAATACCTTGGCTAAATCAGCTTTGGCATCATCCATTCCGTCATAAATGGATTCGCGAGCTTCAGGCATAACATCCAAGAGCGCCGGCAAACTCCCCCTTACCCGCGTGCTAATCACGCTGCGAGGCAAGAAGCTGATACCAAACCCTCCCTCCAAGTTAAAACTCTCGCCATCAATCAGGCGATGGCCCAGAGCAAGGGTGAGCACTGGTTGCACTAAAGTCACATCCAATTTGGCAACGTTTGCAGAACGACCAGTATCACGATTGGTTAGCTCTGCTGTGGCGCCGGCGTCAATAAACAAAATATCAAGGTTAAAAGAAAAAAATGATCTTTCTCCCTCAGTGTAAGCGCGATAAAATGATCTCCACGAAAACGCATATGCATGAGGGTTAACGGTCATATCGTAAACCTCGTTCAGACCCGTGACGGAGGCTTTTGTAATTCAGGTACAAACAGATAGACTGGAATAGTTCCAACTCCCATGCCTAACCAAGAATGAAGCGAAACGCGGCGACTCAAATCAAAAGAAACAAGATTCGGAAATCCAAGTCCTAAATCAATTCGGGTAAAGGGCCTTGCACTTCTTTTCACTGCCTTATAGCGAAATTCAGACGTTGGATTGTCATCTGCGGCGGCAACGACGAGAGCAGCGACTGAAATCAACACCGCCAGAGGCTTCACCGAGTAGTGAAGTATTCGATCAATACCAATCATCAGCCTACGCATCACCATTTTTCTCCGCCTTGCCAAGGAGTGGGATCATGACTCATTCTAAAGACCAATTCACCCCCTTGTGCGATAGCTGAGTGCTCAAACCAAGGAAATCGGAGCGGTTGTCCATTGATAGAAACACTCTCAACATACAAGTTATCTGGTGCGAAGTTTTCGACTCGAATGTTGAGTTTTGATTTCCCGACATGAAGGCTTATTGAAGGGAAAATAGGCGAACCAATCATATACCGATCGGTACCGGCTAAAGGAAAAATACCGATGGCGCTCAATACGTACCAGGCAGATAAGGTGCCCGCATCGTCGTCGCCATCAAGTGCCTTGGAATCACTGGAATATTTATTATCCATAATCCAGCGAGCCCACTTTTGAGTTAGATCCGGCCGACCGGCAGCATTGAACAGATAGGCGGCTTGAATATTTGGTTCATTGCCATGCCAGTAATAAGGTCCCGGATACGCTCCCCCCTTTTTCTCATCTGCATTTAAAAAGAATTCATTTAAGGCATCGGCAAACCTCTTTCTAGCGATAGGAAGTGAGTTTGTGTCTGGCCCAAATAAGCTGATGAGTCCTTCTGGATCGTAGGGTACATACCACCGCCACTGATTCGCGCTTCCTTCGGCAAAATGCGTGGCTGACTTAGTTCGTTTCATGTAGGATGTGTCAGCCAAATCAAAAGAGGACTCAAATACGCCTGAAGAGGCACGAGGAACAAAAGCAAATCTGATTGAATTCCATGTATTTTTGTAATTTTGACTGCGTTGCGCGTAGTACGCCTCAACATCATTTCTATTGAGAGCCTTGGCCAAGCGTGAGATTGCATAATCAGAGTAACTATACTCCAGAGTATAAGAAACAGAGTTTGTCTTGGCATCCGATGGACAGTAACCCTTTTCAGTATATTCAGCTAAACACTCCCTGCCCTTTCCATCACCCGCTTGGTTGTTTGTGGCTTCAATCCTGCTCGGCTGCGCCACCGAGGAAATGGGATTCGAAATACGGGTCATCAATTCAAGAGCTCTCAATGCCGTATTTTGAGGTATTTCCAAACCCTTCAAATAGGACTCAGAGATAGCGATATTGGCCGGTAACCCAAGCATCGAATCGCCGTGACCTGCCACTCCCGACCAACGCGGCATACGCCCACTCTGTTCTCCCATTGCAACAAGTGATTTAACCATGTCTATCTGTTCTCTCTGAGCGATCAGATTATACAGAGGATGCACAGTTCGAAAGGTATCCCAAAGGGAAAAATCAGAGTAATAAGAAAAATTCTGAGCTTCATGAATTTTTTTATCAAATCCCAAGTACTTATTTTGGGTAGGACTCTGTAGACTTTCATCGCTCACAATTGTTGGCATCAGGAAACTACGATAGAGATTAGAATAGAAAATTTGTTTTAGCTTTTCATCTGTTCCCTCTACCTTTATTCGTCCGAGAATCTCTTCCCATTTCATTTCGGCTTCTCGGCGAAAATCACCAAAACTGGGATCTCTCTTGAGAAGAACTTCTTTCTGAAGATTTTCCGTTGCACCCTCAAGACTGACGTAAGACATCGCCAAAAAAATCATTACTGGATCACCAGTTGCGTCCTTTCCATTTTTGACGGTATTTTTTTCATTTGAAAATGATAAATCGATAAAAAGCTTTTCTTTAGTTGTGGTGGCTTTGCTCTCCCGCGATTCACCAAACTGAGATCCTAAAAATCGATGAGTGAAAGGTCGCTTTGATTTTAAAACAAAATAAACATCCAAGCCACCATAACGGGTAGAAACGTCGTCAAACAACTTGGCTTTTCCTCGAACCATAAAGTTAGCGATATCAACCTCGGCAGAAACATCTTCAACCCTACCGCCCTTACTTAAGTGGCTGGTCAAGTCGACAATAAGATGCGGATTGGCTGCCTTGTTAAAAGTATATTTATGAACACCCACGTGTTGGGTGGCAGTTAGTTCCACTTTGATATCTTTATTTTGCAAGGTAACCATGTAATACCCTGGCATTGCCATTTCTGACTGATGCCGAAAAATCATATTTTGATTTTTGATTTCATTAAATGAAATAGCTTTTTCAACCGGCATGATCCGAAAGTTTCCGCCTTCTTTAAGGCCAGTGCCAGAATAACGAGAGTGAGAAAAACCCCGAATTTCGATGTCCCCGTAATGGTATCCGGAAGAACTCGTGATCTCGTTAAAAGTACTTGTATCTGGTCCAAGTTTTACGGTTCCAAAAGGCACCATCGCAGCGGGGGTCGTGTGGCCCGAAGCCCATAACAATCCTCCCGTACCAGCCCGAGTGTCCACGTACCCGATCAAATGATCGTCACTACCAACGTTTTCACCGCCTGTCAGAGGTCTTCCAACATTATCCTCTAAGCAGCCATAAAATCCCGTCAAAAAAAAGAAAGCCAAGCCCACTGTCAAGAGGCGCGCTCCTAGAACCGATCGGGGGCACTCATTCCATCTTCGGAAGATCCAATATGTCCAATTCCGATCAGCGGCCTTCATTCATTTCTCCGCGTGCTTTTTCGTTTGTTGACCACAATTTGATCTCCCGCTCGCTTGATCGCCTAAAGTAGGAATCAGAATTCCAGTTCTAAAGGAAAAAAATGAAAAACTGGATTACGGGCCCATTGACTGCAAAGGTAATGCCATTGCTAAAAATAATTTTTAAATCTGTTCTCCATCAGAAATCGACAAAGGCTCATCTGCTAGCGACATTTTTTTCGGTAAGCCAAGGTCCTTCCCAATTTAGTCACCTTCTCCCTTTGAAGGGCCAATTTTAGGTCTCCTTTTGGGACTATCCGCGCACGCTACAAAAACGTATTTGAGGAGCGGCTAAGGAGCGACAAAGAAAAAGCTGTTCCATTTGTTTTCACCAGACGGCGTGCTTATAAGAGAAATACCAATGCCCGTGATCTGACTCATAGCGCCTTAGCGCCACTGCGTCTTTTGCCAATGAAGCTACACGTGGGAGAGGGTGGCAAGGTCTGGTCGCCCGGGGCCTTTGGATGAAAATTGCATTCAAATCCTTGCTCTTGGTTCCCGAGGTTCATATTCTGAAGGAGGATTTTTGAAGGAAGGGGAATAGGGGGATGCTCAAGAAAAAAATGAGGTGGACGCGATTTTTGGCATTGGCAGCGACTCTGTTGACCTGCCAAGAAAACAGGGCAGAGACGGCTTTGGTCCCAAAGGCTTTACAAAGCCATGCCATTTTGAGGACAAATGTGAGACAGGTGGAGCAAAAAAATGATGCCTGCTCGACACTCCAAACTCGACTGAGGCAATTGACAGATCTGAGCGCCCAAAATGGGGAAGATGTTTTTAAGTATCTTGCCGACCTGGGGGAGATCATGGGCGTTTGGTATCAAGACCTGGAGCCACTTGAAGGAAACAATGTTTTTATCCAAAAGGGATCCTTTGCTCCTATTCACAATACTTCGGTCAATGTGACTGGTAGTTCTCAGATCGTGAAAAGGAATTCTGATGAGCTTGTCGCTGCATTAAAGGAACTTGAACAAGAACTTTCTGGATGCCTTAAGTGAAGTGAACCCGCTTGATTACGACGGTATCCACGCTTGTCAGTGAGCTAAAATCCCGCTATTGTTTTTGAAATCTGAAAAAAGGGGATCACATGGCTGGCGCTGAAACAACAGAGATTTTTGATTGCACTCCGTCTCAATTTTTTGCAATCATTTCGGATTATCCCAACTATAATAAATTTCTTTCAGAGGTCACCAAGTGTGAGATTGTCGAAACTGACGGGAATCGCAAGTTGGTTGAGTTTCATGTTTATATGATCAAGAACTTCTCCTATCGGCTATGGATCACCGAAGATCCTAAAAAGGGGATCCGCTGGACTTTTGATTCAGGTGATCTATTTAAGGAATCAAACGGCTTCTGGAAAATTGAGGATGCTGCGGGAAAGACCCGGGCGACCTACGGCGTTGAGGCTAAGTTTAAGTTGTTTGTTCCGGGACCAATTGCAAAGGCGCTGGTCAATGTCAATCTTCCGAATATGATGAATTCATATAAACAGCGGGTGAGTGAGCTATATGGCAAATAAAACAAAAAATAAACAAAGAGAGAGCGCAGATTACAGAATAAAAGAGGGGTCTGGCGATGCCTCCGCGGCGGATGAAGCCATGAGAGACCATGAGATCGCAGATAAGGACACCGGCTCCCTTGATGGGGAGGAGAACTCTCTTTACGAATCTCATGCTTACGGAGAACGAACTGGGGCCGGGGTTGGGCACGAAGGCAGGAGTGGTGCAGCGCATGCGGGAGAGAGAGAGAGCAAAGAGAGTGAGACGCGATCGGGCGGTCTTGGAGATGCTCTCAAAAAGTTGGTCTCTGCGGGAATTGGGGCCGCCTTTATGACGGAAGAGAGTATACGCACTTATCTGAACGAGGTGCGTCTCCCCAAGGAAGTCCTGAATATGATTGTTCAGGGGGCCGGAAAGAGCAAAGAGGAATTGCTGAATCGAGTGGGAAATGAAGTTGTTAAAATCATCAGCAAAATTGATTTTGTGTCCGAAGCTTCGCGTTTTGTTGAAGAACACAAATTCAGAGTAAGTGCGGAAGTTGAAGTCATTAAAAAGGAAAAATCCGGCGAGAAATAGAGCCGCCAAAAAGATCAAAAGCTTGGCGGACAGGATAAGTGATCGTATCTGATTTATCGATCTTACAACTGGACTTTGGTTTTCTCAAAAGAGCGTCGATGAGTAAGGCATGGTTAATGGAATCCTTCTTTTGTTTTACGTGTTGCTGTTTTCGTTGTCTTCTCGTTTTTTAATGAGCTCAATCTCTGAGACAGTGGGATATAATCAGTCCCAGGTTGGATGGGGATTTTCTCGACGAGCGTACCGATTAGGCCGCAGGTACAAAATTTTTGCTTGGTCCTTATTGACATTGGTTCTTTTCGTGTCCATGGCCCAGACCTTTTGGCTGACCTTCGCTCAGAATTTCTAAATTCGTTCATTTTTTATGGTCAATTGAAAGAAGAGTTTGGTGAGTACCAAGCCTATCTGCTGGTCGCAGGTCCAAAATGAGCTGTCTATTTGTCGGTTCATACATTTTTTCAACATTAACCTGGCCGGAGGGTGTATCCGTTGAATTCTCCAATTCTATGGAGTTTATTTGCTCTTCGGTCAAGTCTCCTGCCTCCTCCGCAGTGACAGGTTTGGAGGTGAGGCTTATTCTTCCGTTAGAGTAATGCCTGAGATTGACGAACTACGGGTGGAATCGGGTGAGAGATGGTGGAAACTTCCACATAAATTTCAATAAAATTGATCAGATTCTCGGTGGGTTCGGGTACCGATTGCAAAGCTTTGCTGAGGTACTTCAGGAACCTCGATAAGCTGGTATTTTCATCAGCAGACAAGGTTTCCGAGGAGCTCATTTCGCTGAGAACTTGTATGAGAAACGAACGAAGGTCCTGATCTTTGAGCTTGCTCTCAATTTGAAAACTGAGTCGGTCGAAAAAATCGAGTCTCAATTGGGTTTCACTTTGCTTTTCAATCAGGGCTAACAGTTCAAGCTCAGTTTGTTTGAGGTCTTTTGTAGAGTTCAGAACTATTTTGGGATTAGGCTTTTGTGAGTGAGCGTTGGGGGAGGGGATAGGTTGGAGATCGAGGATCTTGCATACCCCTTTTTGAGCGATGGACATCTGCATGAGATGGCCTTTTTTGATATCCTTTAGTTGTGTGAGGATTTCGGCAGAAGAGAGCATTTCAGCCTGTCCAATAAATGGAAAGAGGAAAATCACTCCGCAAAGAAAGACGAGTTTTTTTAGGGGACAGCTTTTCACTCTAGATCGCCTGCCTTCAGATAAATTCTACTGACGACTGTTAAATAGCTCAGATGAAGAGAAAGCAATTTCTGCGCCCACTGGCCCGCCAAGAGATAGACGAGTTCTCACTTTGCGGGTGGATGGCGTACTCAGAATGGGCTCTTACGCACCTCATCTTGCATTAGTGACAAAATCTGTAGTCAGACGTCTAAACCTTAGATAATGAGTGGTGACCGGAAACACCCCAATAAAAAATGGGATCGTTCTCGTTGCTATTGTTATTTTATTTATTTTTTTTGGACGATTAAGGTGAGAAAAAAAGGCAAAATTCGAGATCCAAAAAAGGAGGTCACCAACAAAAGGCGACTGCGTAAAAAGCCCCTGGCGGCCTTGGATCATCGAGTCTTGGACGAACTGCGCTTTTTGAAGAAACGAAAATCTTTCGTGTTAGTGGCTGTCTCTGGTGGTTTAGATTCGATGGTCCTGTGGGAGGTCATGAGCCGACTAAAAGTCCTGTTGGGTTTTGAACTTGGTGTTGCTCACGTTCATCACGGAATAGCAGAGTCGAGTCAGGGGCGATTTCGTTGGAGGGCCTATGAGTTTGTCCGAAAGCATGCCTTGGAGAAGGGAGAGAGATTTTTTTCCAATCTAAAATTGGAGGATATCGAGAAGGGAAACGAGCATCGAGATGCGAACGGGAAGGGTCCTGGTTTGCTGGATTCTGAGGCTGATATGAGAAGTTTTCGCTACGAGTGCTTGCGAGAATGGCAGCAGGAGAGTTCAATCGAGACGGGCCTCCCTGTGTACTTGGCTCTGGCACATCATGCGGATGATCTTCTCGAGACTCGACTCATTCGTCTGATAAGGGGGACCGGGCTGCAAGGTCTTGAGGCAATGAAGATTTGTCAAAATGGGCTTTTTCGACCCCTCTTGTGCTGCTCTCGTCGAGAACTCAGTGATTACGCACGTCAGCAATGCCTGGAGTGGATGGATGATCCAAGCAATCAAAATCAGGACTTCCTTCGCAATTGGGTACGTGAAAGCTGGCTTCCTTCTCTCGAAAAGAGGCACCAAGGTGGAACACGGAATCTGGGTCGCTCCTTAGACAGGATTTTTAGAGAGGCTTACGGGGGAGCAAGGTCTCTGAGTGCTCTCAGTCCTGCGACGAGGGATGACTTTGTGGAAGAGAAAAACGGCGAAAAATTTCTTTTCCGAAATCGAAAGGAGTTTGGTCTTCTGACTTTGGAAGAAAAGCGCTGTGAAATGGCCTCATACCTTCGAAGGCGAGGGATCAAGGGCTACGGCCAAAGTCATATCGATGAGATTATTAAGAGGCTAGGCACGAAAAGAAAAACATTCAGCTTCAAAGTCTTAAAGTGGGACTGGATGGTTGATGCAGAGCAATTCGTGGCGATCCGGTCTGAAGACGAGTGAGGAAAGCATTGAGACACTTCGCTGGGAGTGTTATTCTGCCGAAGAGGTAGTAGTTAGGAAAGGATAGTTTTTCATGCGTTCATCCCAAAAGACTTTGGCCCTCTGGGCGATGCTCGTGGTCGTGGCAATATTGTTGTTTCAGATGTATGAGGCGCAGCGCCATACTTTGATTCGTGATTTTGATTATCCCAAATTTTTGAAGGCCGTGGAAGCGGGAGAAATAGATGCCGTCACCTTTAATAAGGATTCGGGTGAGATCGAGGGAGATGTAAAAAATGAGTTTCGTGACAAATATTCGGGTCGTCATTTTCAAATTTTAGGGAACGTAGACTCTGACGGGTTTAAGATTGTGCGAGAACACGGAATCACGCCTAAATACGTGGGCTCTGATAATTCTTTAATGACTTCTGTTTTTCTAAACTGGCTTCCCTTGATCGTCATCGTCGGTATGTTCATGTTTTTTATGCGACAGATTCAGGTGGGTGGGGGGAAGGCCATGAGCTTTGGAAAGAGCCGGGCTCGCCTTCTTACCGAAAACAAAAATAAAGTGACCTTTAGAGATGTTGCAGGAGTTGAGGAAGCCAAGGAGGATCTTCAAGAAATTGTGGCCTTTCTGAAAGAGCCCAAGAAATTTACTCGTCTAGGGGGTCGAATTCCAAAAGGTGTTTTGCTTGTGGGCCATCCTGGAACGGGAAGACACTTCTGGCAAGAGCCGTCGCTGGAGAGGCGAATGTTCCATTTTTCACGATCTCTGGTTCTGATTTTGTGGAGATGTTTGTGGGAGTGGGAGCAAGCCGGGTTCGCGATCTGTTTGAGCAGGGCAAAAAAAATGCCCCCTGCCTTATTTTTATTGATGAGATTGATGCCGTCGGTCGTCATCGAGGGGCTGGAATGGGCGGAGGTCACGATGAGAGAGAGCAAACTTTGAATCAGCTTCTTGTGGAAATGGATGGTTTTGAGAGCAACGATGGGGTCATCCTCATTGCAGCAACCAATCGTCCTGATGTTTTGGATCCTGCTCTTTTGAGGCCTGGTCGATTCGATCGACGAGTTGTGGTGAATAAGCCAGACCTACATGGCAGAAGGCAGATTCTCGAAGTTCATACTCGAAAGACGCCTCTTTCTGGCGCCGTCGATCTTGATCGAATTGCTCGAGGAACGCCCGGATTCACAGGAGCTGATCTGGAAAACCTCGTGAACGAAGCCGCCTTGCAAGCAGCCCGCGACAATAAACTCAAAATCGAACAGGATGATTTTGAAAAGGCCAAAGATAAAGTTCTGATGGGATCAGAGCGCAAATCTATGGTGATCAGCGAGAGTGATAGACGCATAACAGCATATCATGAAGCGGGACATGCATTGGTTGGGAAAGTCGTGCCGTGGTTGGACCCCATTCACAAGGTAACGATCATACCTCGAGGAATGGCTCTTGGCTTGACTCAAACCCTTCCAGAGGAAGAACAGCTGAGTCTCTCAAAGAAAAAAGCGCAGAGCATGATTGCTTTTCTTTTCGGAGGAAGAGCGGCTGAGGAGTTGGTTTTTAATGACTCAACGACGGGTGCTGGCAATGACATTGAAAGGGCCACTGAATTGGCGCGAAGGATGGTTTGTGAATGGGGAATGAGTGAGCGATTGGGACCATTGGCCCTTGAACGTCGGGAAGGACCTGTGTTTTTGGGCATGCAATCCTCACAGTCGCGTGACTACTCCGAATCCAAGGCCGAAGAGATTGATAAAGAAGTTTATCGAATCGTCATGGAAGGTTATGAATTGGCAAAGAAAGTTCTGAAAGACAATATGGCTGCGCTACACAAAATGGCAGAGGTGTTGTTGGAACATGAAACCATTGATGCGGAAGAAGTCGCAATTTTGGTTAAAGGGGGAGGTCTTCAGGAGATTGGGGACCGCCGTGGAGACCGGCAAATAGTTTTAGAAAAGGAACGCAAGCAAGCGGCTGAGGAAGATGCAAAAAAGACGAAAGAAGAAGAGGAGCGGCTCAGGGCAAAGGAGAGTGGCGAACGCGATCCGGTGGGTAGTTCGGGGCCGGTAACGGCCTAGAGTTCCTTTTCTTTATAATTGGGTGAGTGAGGAAGTCGATTTTACAAAATTTTTTAGACAACATGACGTCAATTTTCTCTCAGCTTCGTCTCATGGACCTGCTGGATTTGTTTTTGGTTTTGGTTGTGGTGTACCGGATTCTTCACCTCACCAAACGTTCTGGTGCCGTGCAAATTCTATCTGGTTTGGGAATTTTAGCCATCGCATATCTTGGGAGTATTTGGTTTGAGCTGATGACCTTTAATTGGCTCTTGGAGAAGTTTTTCTCCAATCTTTTTCTTATCGTGGTGATTCTTTTTCAGACAGAAATCAGGCAAGCACTTGCTCAGATAGGCTCCAATCCATTTCTTTCGGGGGCAAGTCGTGTCGAAGAAACTCATATCGTTGAGGAGCTTGCCAAGGGTGTGGTGATGATGGCGCAGAAGGGCTTTGGCGCTTTGATCGTGGTCGAGAGAGAAATTGCACTGGATTACTTTGTGGAGATGGGAACTCCGATGGATTCGGTGGTCAATGCCGAGCTCTTGGTTTCTCTGTTTCATCCCGCAGCACCTCTTCATGATGGGGCCGTCGTTATCAGAGAGGGGCGAATTTATTCCGCCGGTTGTTTTTTGCCATTGAGCAAAAACCCCATTTTGGATAAGAATCTTGGGACTCGTCATCGAGCAGCGATTGGCTTGACGGAAGAAACCGATGCTTTGGTTTTGGTCGTCAGCGAAGAAAAGAAGTCGGTAGGGATTGTGCAGTCCGGACAATTTCTACCTAACGTGAATCATTCCATGATTCGGCAAACACTCTACGATACATTTGGTCTCAAAGTGAAAGTTGAAAGGAATCCGACATGATCGGATCAGCCAAAAAGCAAAAAAAATTTCACCTCAACGAGGACACAAGTTATAAGATCGTCGCTTTTTTTGTCACCTTGGTTCTTTGGGTGACCATTCTTGGTAGAAAAAGTTCTGTTGTCGTGAAAGACCTGAATCTCGAGGTTTTGGTAAAGAGCAGCTATGTGGTAGGAAATGATCTTCGAAAGAAAGTTCGCGTCCAACTCTCGGGGCCTCGCATGGTTCTTAAAAAGTATGCTCAAACGGATCAGCCCTTTACGGTCGATCTTTGGGATGCTGAGCCAGGTAAACACCGGATTCGATTGGGTCCCGGCGGACTTAATCTTCCCGTTGGTCTTAAACTGCTCTCGGTAAGTCCGGGGGAAATCATGGTCGTCGTACGTGATGCGGGCAAGAAAGTGGAGGGGAAGTGAAGACCGGAAAGGCAGCAGGAAAAGGGGAGTTGATAAAAAAAACTCAAGGAGTTGGAGTTGTGGAGCCTTCTCCTGCGGCCAGAATATCTGGCCTTTTTGGAACCGATGGAATTCGCGGCATGGCCAACAAGTATCCGATGACTCCCGATGTTGTCATGAGGGTGGGGCAAGCACTCGGATTTGTTCTCAATCAGCAGGTGAGCAGCCGTCGAGTGAATCATCGGATTGTCATGATAGGAAAGGACACTCGTATTTCAGGATACATGCTGGAGCAAGCACTCTCCTCTGGCCTCAACAGCATGGGTGTATGGGTGCAGCTCGTGGGCCCCCTTCCGACTCCCGGAATTGGGTTTTTAGCTCGGAATATGAGAGCAGACGCTGGGGTCGTTATATCTGCATCTCACAATGCCTATTATGACAACGGTATAAAAATTTTCGGAGCCGACGGATTTAAGATCACGGGAGAGATGGAGACCGAAATAGAACGATTGGTGAGAGATGTGGATCTTCATCTTCACTTGGCGGACAGTCATGAAATCGGGCGAACACGAAGAATAGATGATGCGGCGGGAAGGTACATTGTCTATGTCAAAGATAGCTTTCCTCTTGATCTTTCTTTAGATGGCGTTCGGATCGTCTTGGATTGTGCCAGTGGTGCCGCTTACAAAGTGGCGCCAGCCGTTTTTGAGGAACTGGGAGCGGAGGTCGTGCTCACGGGTAACCGGCCCGATGGATTTAACATCAATGAGAAAACAGGAGCCCTTTACCCTCAGAACACCTGTGAGGCGGTTATCAAGTACAGGGCAGATGTGGGAATCAGTCTTGATGGCGATGGGGATCGCGTCATCATGGTGGATGAAAAGGGAAGGATCGTCAACGGAGATCACATTTTAGCTATATGTGCAATTCACTTGGCAAAGAAGCGCTCCCTCCCGGGTAACACGGTGGTTGCCACTCACATGAGCAATGTGGGTCTCGAATTGGCTCTTCGCAACCACGGAATTAATTTGGTACGGACGGATGTTGGAGATAAATACGTGGTGGAGGAAATGAGGCGAAGTGGGTATATTCTCGGTGGGGAACAAAGTGGTCATATCATTTCTTTGGATCACAGCACGACGGGAGACGGATGTGTGGCGGCTCTGAATGTTCTGGCTGTCATGCTTCAGGAAAAGAAAAAATTAAGCGAGTTATCGAAGTGGATGAAGGATGTGCCGCAGGTTCTCATTAACACTCGAGTGAGTCATCGCCGCGAGCTTGAAGAAATTTCTGGTTATCAGAGCATGATTGACGAAATCAACACACAGTTGTCCGGCGATGGGAGAGTTTTTGTGCGTTTTTCGGGAACGGAGCCCGTTGTCCGTGTTTTGGTTGAAGGGACTGACAAGAAGGCGATTGGACGGCATGCCGAGCGCATTGCCAGCTTTTTGCAAAAGGAGCTAACCTAGATGCGATTGGCGACTGTTTCCCAGAGTCGGGAAATAGATGAACTGTCGCAGACGGTGTATGGACTGAGTGGCGAGCTTTTAATGGAATCGGCTGGTTCCTTAGCTGCCCGTGAGATTGCCCAATCTTATTTTCCAGAATTGAAGAAGGGTGTTGTCAGTATCGTCTGTGGTCCAGGAAACAATGGCGGCGACGGTTTGGTGATCGCCCGTCATCTTCATTCAGCTGGATATCGTCACTTAGTGGTTTACGTGTTGGCTCCTCAAAAACAGCGTTCCTCTCTGTTTGAGCAACAAATGCGTCGGATTCAATCTCATGGAATAAGAATTGTTGATTTGGTAGGGAGCCCAGAAAAGACAGAAGCATTGCGGTCATCGTCTCTCATCATCGACTCACTTTTTGGAATAGGTCTTTCGCGTCCCATAGAAGGCGAATATTTGAGTTTGGTTGAGTTGATGAATTCAGTGCGGGTGCCGGTTGTCGCTGTTGATTGTCCATCTGGACTCAATTGTGATACGGGAATGGTGAGAGGTCAGGCTGTAAAGGCTGATACGACGATTTCATTTGGTCTGGCCAAGCCTGGTTTTTTTGTTGCGGATGGTCCCCGTTATGTTGGAAAACTGAGGGTGTTGTCGATTGGTTTTCCCTATGAATCCTTGCGTGGCGTGGCCACGACTCATTTTGCATTTACTGAGAAATTAGCTCGTAGATATTTGCCGAGAAGACCTGAATCCAGCAACAAGACAGATCATGGCCATCTTTTGGTAGCGGCAGGACGATCTGGAATGTGGGGCGCCGGGGTTTTAGCCTCTGCCAGTGCCTATCGTATGGGCTGCGGCTATGTCACATGGGCGAGCTTTCAGAGTCCCGAAGAAAATCTGCGAGAGGTTCCGGAGGTGCTCACTGTTGTTTTGACTGATCCGCTTTTGTGGGAAAAGAAATGGAATGTAGCGGCCGTCGGTCCAGGTTTGGGAGTGACTCGTGCAGTGGCAGACCTGATTGAAAAACTCAAGGGGAGAGAACTAGCAGGTGTCGTCTTAGATGCTGATGCTATTACAGCTTGCGTAGAATTTGATTTGTTTCCCTTGCCTCGTCATTGGGTCTTGACCCCACATGCAGGAGAGTTAGCAAGAGTGATCGGGCTGGACGCGACAACAATCGGTGAGAATCGCTTTCGGGCTGCTTTGCTGGGTTCAGAAATTTCGGGATGTCATGTTTTATTGAAGGGCTTTCGAAGCATTTTAGCTCACGAAGGTCGGTGCATGGTGATTAATTCAGGCAATTCAGCTCTGGCCAAAGCAGGAACAGGAGATGTTCTTACGGGAATGATTGGGAGCTTTATGGCTCAGGGGCTGGAACCTCTGCAAGCATCGGCAACGGCCGCTTATATTCATGGACGTATTGCAGATGAATGGGTTCGAGTTGGACACGATCGGCGCACCCTGATGGCCTCAGACCTCAAAGATCATCTTCCCAATTTATTGGGACGGATATCGGGTGGCACTCTCGTGCTGTAGTGAAAGACTGTCTCTTCTTTTGTGTGTGCATTCCCAATGTCATGCAGAATTTATGGGACGCATTATGTCGGTAAGGTGGCTGCGAGGCCCATTTGCTAATTTTTGAGGGTGATAGAGAGAGCTGCCCGCCAGTGGTGCGGGTGGCACCGTTCATTTGTCGGAGTTTGGGGCGGATTTCCAATAGTTCCAATAGACGGAATCTTGAGTACTTGTTAAACCCTTCCTAGGGAAGGAAATATGACGGGGAGAAAACGCACACGAATTGGGGACATTGAGCTTAATTCTCTTCAAGAAAGTCGTGCATGGGTTGCCAAGTGTTTGATTCCGAGCCTCTCGGTCCGAGAGATTCTGCTCTTTGAAGGACCTCTGGGTGCAGGGAAGACGCAACTGGTGAGGTTCTTGTTGGAAGAATTGGGAACGGAGGAGGCTTGTTCGCCGACCTTTGCTATTCACCATCGCTATGAGACTGTTCGTGGACCTATTGATCACCTGGATCTCTACCGCCTTGAGGATGAAGACGATTTAGAGTCTACGGGGTTTTGGGATTTATTCTCGGTACAAAAAGGCTTGATACTTATCGAATGGGCGGACCGGCTTGATTCTTCCTGCTTGCCACCTGATTGGGTCTGTCGTCGAATTAGAATTGATTTTGGTTCAAGGGGGAGACTTTCTGAGGAAAGACTTTTGAGTATCGGACCGGAGGGAAGTGCCATTGAGTAGCCGCCTTCGAAGTGTGGTTCCCGAATTGGGGCGATGGGCTTTGGTTTTTGGTTTCCTTTTTTGGTGCCTTGGTCATTTCTTTGTGACACAAGCCGCGTTTGGGTCTGTCGGTTTTGGACTTTCATGTGCCTCTTCGTTGAGACGCGACGCTAAAATCCAAAGAGAGGATGGTCTCTTAGAAATTATTCAAAAATTCAATGAAAACATTTGTAGCGACGCAAGAACAGAACTCTACCGCAACATGACCGGTCGTAGATTTCTTAATGACGATGATATTCAGTTTTTTTTGGTTAGATTCGATTCTATTTCTAGAAGCATGGAATCTCAATTGTGGAATTTTTTTGATTATGAGGAATTTGAACTGAGCCAGGTTGAAGCGGAATTTCAGAGTCTTGGCCGTGCTCTGGAGGAAGAAAAGAGGAGTTTGGAGATTGAAATTGATAGGAGAGAAATGTTCCGGGCCAAGCAGCACTTGCGAGAACGGAATTTTAGAGATCAGGAGTTTTTAGCGCGAAAGGCCGCTGAAGTGCAGAACTATCAGGAGATGATGGATGAGCAGGGACAATTTAATCCATTCCTGCTCATTCCTAATAGAGAATATGGTTTTGTCGGTCTTCGATCTGAAAATCAACACATTGCACGCATTAGGTTCAGCAAGGAAGTCGTTGATTTTCTGATCAGTCAGCAAGGAAATGTGGCACGGCGATTTATGACGGCAATTCAGAATGGATTTCGTGGAGCGGTAGCGATTTCCGGTATCAAATATCTCGTTGGAGGCATCAGGGGCAAAAATGTGATTGAGGTAAAGATCATGGGAAAAGACGGTCTGAGTCGCTTACTTGGGTGTTATCGAAATAACATTCTCAGGATTCTGACTGTGGACAAAAGGCACAAGTCTCTGGCCGATTTCCAAGATTTGTGCAAAGAATGATAGAGAACAATCCTATGGGACGAGAACTCCATCGACAAAGACAGGGCCACGAACATTCTCGAGAGTTTCAATTGATCCATTTATAACAAATATCGGGCCACGGGCATTGAGAACTTTTCCAACATTGACATTCTTTAAGACCAGAGGACCTCTGAAATTCTCTACAATTCCGATCTCAGCCTTAACTCCATCCTTTTTTAGTCCGCTGAACCAGACAGGTCCTCGATGGTTTTTTATATGATTCACTTGGTGGGAACTCAAGCACACGGGGCCCCTTGTATTATCAAATTGGACGACTTCGTTGCTGTTTAAAAGCAGGGGTCCTCGAGTATTTAGTACACTGGAGCTGAGGGCTTTTCGCACGAAGGCAATCCCACGAAAATTTTCAATTTTCAAATTAAGTGCTTCAAGAACAATCAAAATACCGCGTGAGTTGATAAATGTCTTGTCGGTCGCGGAGGAAGAGACCTCCTCTACATTTCCAGAGGGATTGAGACAGTTTCCTCTTAACCAATTTTCGTCAATTTCTCCGTCGTCATCTTCGTCTGGCTCATAATCGGACTCTGAACCTGAATCGGTGGAGTCTCCATTTCCCTGGTCATTTTGCTCAGACCTTCCATCTCCAAGCTTTGCCAATTTCGCAGATTTTTGACTGAAGGAAACATCCGAGCAATTTTGCCACATCAATGTCAGCAAGGAAACTGCCAACACTGTCATCGTAAGTTTCAACTTTTGGACGACTCCTGAAGGATTGGCGTGCATCATATCTGATTCCCCCTCTTTAGGAGATGAGAATGCAAAGGAAAAGCCATGTCTTCTCCTCTCAAATTCAATAAAAGTGGCTAAGGAGTCGATAGCGATTAGACCTTGGACGTATCAATCAGATGCGAACTGAGTCCGCCACTGATTTACCCGTATTTCACCCTTATAAACTCCAATATCAATCAATTCGGATTTCATGATATCAGATTCAAAATGGGGCGTGGACCCAGATGAAATATGGAGCTCAAATCACGATGTAAGTATGTTAAACGGGGCGTATTTGTACCCTAAAGGGTGTAAATAATTGACATATTCAATATATGCACCCGATTGGGTATATTTTGAAAATATCTATTCATTTTTATACCCAATCGGGTATGATAATGAGCATGAAGGAGTTAGGTGAATTCATCAGAAGAAAACGTAAGCAGGCAAGGCTGACTCAACCAGAATTGGCTGAAAGGGCTGGGGTTGGTCTTAGATTCATTCGTGAGCTTGAAAGTAATAAGCCCACACTTCGCTTGGATAAAGTTGAGCAGGTTCTAAAGCTTTTTGGTCACACAGTGGGTCCAATCCCTATCAAGAGAGTGGTTGAATAGTGGCAGATCATAGGCGGGGGAAAGTTTTTGTAGGAAAAAACTTTGCTGGAATTATCGAGCAAAAAGAGGGGTTTTACTCCTTCACCTATGACGAAAACTACTTAATATCCACAAATCCAAAACCTGTGAGCCTTACGCTACCACTACGCAAGGAACCGTTTGAGCAAAAAACGATGATTGCATTTTTTGACGGACTAATACCAGAGGGTTGGTTACTCAATATTATCACTGATAATTGGAAGATTAATCCCCGTGATCGAATGGGGCTGCTATTGCTTGCATGTAAAGACTGTATTGGTGATGTGAGTGTGGTTGACGATGCTCATCGTGGTGTTGACGAGGACTCAGAATGAGCAAGTGTCTAGGCTGCTATCAGCCATTAAAAGATGCCCTTCGTGATGGTGATTATCATCATTCCTGCAGTAAAAAATTATTTGGCACTGAAAACCCTCCTACTGTTGATTTTGGAAATGGCGACCTTGAAGCCTTAGCAAAAAGATCCATTATCCAACACCTTGGGATCACAGGTGTTCAACCCAAAATTTCACTTCACATAGCTAAAAAAGAAAATGACCCAAATCATCGCTTGATGATTGTCGATTTATGGGGAAATTTTATATTGAAGCCACCCACTCGCCAATTTCCAGATATGTCAGTAGTGGAAGATGCTACGATGCGCATGGCAGAGTTTGTTGGTTTAGTAACTGCAAAACATGGTCTTATTCGATTGAAATCAGGAGAGCTTGCTTACGTTGTAAGGCGCTTTGATCGACCCAAAAAAGGGAAGAAAATTGCTGTTGAAGATTTTTGTCAGCTGAGCGAGCTATTAACAGAATCCAAGTACGATACATCTACAGAAAAGGCTGGGGCAATCATTCTAAAATACTCTTCGCAGCCAGGTTTAGATGCTGTGACTTTTTTTGATCTCAATCTCTTCTGTTTTTTGACTGGCAATGCAGACATGCACTTAAAAAACTTCTCGTTGATGCGAAATGAATCAGCAGAAATGGTGCTGTCTCCAGCATATGACTTACTTTCAACTCGATTATTGATGGCTGAGGATAAAGAAGAAATGGCGCTCACCCTAAATGGGAAAAAGGCCAGGATTAAAAGAGATGACTTTGTTGCACTTGGAAAAAATTTGCAGATTCCAGAGAAAGCTATTGAAAATAGTTTTGCGCGACTTTTGAAGCATATCCCTAAAATGAAGGATGTCGTTAAAGATAGTTTTTTATCTGCTGAGCTACAAAAACGCTTTAATAAGTTAATAGATGAGCGAGAAAAGGTATTAAGGCCAAATGTCTAACCGTAGAGTAGAACCAACGATGGACTTAGGCTGCCTTGCCCGCCATTTTTTGGAGCCCTTCTGTCAGGCGGAAGGACATTTTTTCATGATGGGTCAGTGTCGGTATAGAGTTCGCTTCTTTACTTCCGATAGAGAGGATCATTCCAATTTGATGTGAATCGTATTGGAGAGGTGTAATCGTCACATGGGAGGGCAATTCTGGGTGTCCCCAGTTTGTAAAGAACTGGCTATTGATCTCATTCTTTACGATGTGTCCATGATAGGGCATGTGGGTGCGACGAACCACGCGAAAGATACAGGCACTCGCGATATCAAAAGGGGCTAGAGCCTTCGGGTTCGTCGGCCGCCAATGGCGATCCCACTTCCATGGACGAAGTCTGGTTCCTTCATAGAGAAGCGCCATAGAACAATGATATTTAGTGTTGATTTCCCGGAAAGCCCAGGCAAACAGTTCATCTTCGCTCTTGCAATCTTCAATTTTGCGAGGAGCTTCGGGCAATGTTGAAGCGATGGACCCAGAATCTATATCTACTTCGACTTTGTCTTGGCGTTGCAGCTTTTCTACATCATAGACGCCCGTTGGGATTTCATCTTGATTAAAGGGTTTTGCGAATTGTTCTGAAGAGATTGGAGATGGCGGAGATGGTGGAGATGAAAGAGAAAGAGAAGGATCTTGTATTTGTGAGTCGAAATGGGAAGACTTGGTCAGGTCAAAATTCAGTTTAATGCCCGTGATACTTGTGTCTTCGGTTTCGTTTTTTGTCACGTCGTTAAGGATATCCAAATCAAGACCCTGCAGGTCAGGTGGTCTTTCGGTTTCCTCGGGGAGGGAAGGAAACAAATCGTCTGAAGAATTCTTGGGCACTGGGTTTCCTAACTCCACAATATTCGCCGATGCCTGGTCGCTCGGCATTTTGGCTTGAGTCAAATCTTCGGCCCAAGTTGCCTCAGGATCCTTAAGTCGTTGATCAATTGCCTTGAGAATTTTTGTATCGACCCTTCCTGAAGATTCGTCGAGACTTATCACGCCCGAAAGGGGGTCTTCTCCATTTTCATTGATTTCGAGAATCTCGTCGCTAGATTCAATTGGCATGAAATGGTCGTCGGTATGAGATGGATGGGATTGATATATGAGATCCCAATATTTTTTTATATCTGAGGACTCAGCAAGAACAAATTGAACTGGAAAGCTCCAATCCTGATCTTGGACAGGCTCAACACAGGCTACAAAGATGACTCCATCCCACTCACTAATGGGGATCATCCATTGAGTCCAATTGGCATGTGCTGAGGTCTTTTCTAACAGATCGACATCAGGCGATTTTTCAAAATAATTGCGATTGAGAGAAGCCAGTCCATAATGGTCGCGTGCCCAACTCAAGTACTCTTGCTGGTTGATCTTGTTTGTTTCAAGGCACCAAAAAGTAAAATTGAGATCTTGAGGAGCCTCAAGATTCCATTGGCTGTAATTTTGACCAGCAACTTTTAGTGCCTGGGCCCAAGGTTTCATATTCGTTGTCATTCAATATGGGTTTCGGAAAATCTCAGAATCACCTTGAGATTTGAGACCTTAACCGTCAGGCAATAGAGCGGAATTGGACGGAAGTCTTGTCAGATGATCAAACGAGAACTCCTTGAGTGAGTTTCTGTCCTATGGTAGCGTCCGGCGCTATGAGTTATGGGCAGTTCAGTCTAAAGAGCGAGAACCGAATCTACTTGGATCACAATGCGACGGCTCCGCTTGCCACGGACCTTCCTGGTCAGGTCCAAGAGTGGTTGAAGGAGTGGGGCAATCCTTCTTCGATTCATTTTCAGGGCAGGGGTCCCAAGACCTTGATGCGGGAAGCCCGTCAGAACCTCGCTAAAATTCTGGGAGTGGATTCTTTGGAACTGATTATGACAAGTGGGGGCAGTGAGGCCAATAATTTGGCCTTAAAGGGCGTTTTTGATGCCTATACTTTTTCCCAAACGAAGGGACGGAGAATAATTGATCGTCCAAAATTCTTGGTGAGTGCAGTTGAGCATCCGAGTGTTCGTAGGACCCTTGATTTTTTGTCTCAAAAGGGGGCACGAGTTGAGGTTATCCCAGTTGATCGCAATGGTGTTCTGGATATGGAAGCTTATGCAAGTCTGCTCGACGATAAGGTTGCCTTGGTTTCGGTCATGTATGCGAACAACGAGACAGGACATATTTTCCCGATAAATAAAATGGCGAAAATGGCACACGAACATGGAGCCCTCTTTCATTGTGATGCCGTTCAGGCATTGGGTAAAGTGCCTCTCAATTTGCGTAAACTTGAAGTAGATCTGGCCAGTTTTTCAGGTCATAAATTTTATTCTCTCAAAGGGAGCGGAATGCTTTATAGCCGCAAAGGTATTTTTTTGGAGAGTCAGGTTCATGGCGGCGGACAGGAAAGAGGACGTCGCGCAGGCACCGAAAACGTTTTGGCATCGGCAGCATTGGGTTGGATGTGCCAATTTCAGAATCAGATTGAATCTCGGGCAGGCGAGATGAAAAAACTTCGCGACTATATTGAAGCAAGATTGATCGATGAGATATCGGATTTAAGAGTGCTTGGTCAGAGAGGAAAACGTCTGCCGAACACGACCTGTGCGTTGATCGACGGTGTTGATGGCGAAACCCTTTTGATGAACTTAGATATCTTGGGAGTTTCGGTGTCGACAGGGGCTGCTTGCAGTTCGGGAAATACAGAGCCAAGCCCTACTTTGCTGGCAATGGGCTTGAATCGAGAAGAAGCTCAGAGTTCCTTGCGCATCAGTATTGGCTGGGGAACAACCCAGGATGAATTGGACAGGTTTTTGGATATTTTGAAAGTAACAGTGTTGCGCCTCAGGGGTCTTCATAACGATCGATTGCGAGAGAAATATGTATAATTTCGATGGGCTGGCTTCTCAATCTGTTAAAAGGGAAATTAGCAAAGGTAGGGTCTTGGTTGCTATGAGCGGGGGAGTCGACTCAGCGGTGGCAGCAGAGATTTTGGTTAGCCAAGGTTACGATGTCGTCGGTGTGACGATGCAAGTGTGGGACTACTCCGTCGATAGTTGTGAAATTCAGGAAGGAAACGGCACCTGTTGTTCGAGTATTGATGTGGATGACGCGAGGGCTGTTGCAGATAAATTGGGAATTCCCTTTTACGTGATGAACTGCGAAGCAAAATTTAAAGCTCATGTAATTGATGATTTTGTTAACTCTTACCTGAAGGGCCGTACTCCCGTTCCTTGTGTGAACTGCAATACTTTTCTAAAATTTGACCATTTAATTCAAAAAATGCGGGAGTTGGACTGTCAATATTTGGCAACAGGTCATTATGCGACGATTTCGATCGGGTCGGATGGGCGCGCGGCGATTTTCACGAGCGAAGATGATTGGAAAGATCAAACTTATTTTCTGTTTACCCTAAGACCAGAAATACTGCCGAATTTAATTTTTCCAGTAGGAACTTGGAAAAAAGATGATATCCGGAAGTACGCAGAAGAAAAGGGTCTTTGTGTCGCTCGAAAGAAAGATTCCACAGGTATTTGTTTTGTTGGAAAAAAGGGCTATGCCTCTTTCATTGAAAGTCAGATTTCTTCTGACGATCTTCACTCTGGTGAATTGCGTCTTTTTCCGAGTGGTGAATTATTAGGTCTCCATGAGGGAATTCATCAATTTACCTACGGACAGCGAAAGGGTTTGGGAATCGCTGTCGGTAATCCTCTTTACGTGGTGAAAATAGACGCTGAAGATCATACAGTTTGGCTGGGAGAAGAGAAGTATCTTTATTCTTCACAAATGAAAGTTCATCGTCTGAGTTGGCTCAATCAAGTGGTTGATGGTGAGACTTTACGAGTAAAAATTCGATTTCAGCATCGTGGGGTTCCAGCGCGAATCGAGCGGAGCAAGGAAGAGGGGCCTGATGAAAAATTCCTTGTGGTTTTTGAGGAGCCTCAAAGGGCCGTAACGCCAGGTCAGGCAGCTGTTTTTTATCGCGATCAGCAGCTGCTCGGGGGCGGTTGGATCGAATGACGACTGAGACTCGCTATCATATTCACACTTTTGGTTGTAAGGTAAACACTTACGATACCGGCCTTCTCGAGGCCAGACTAAGTAAAGTTGGATTTCGGATCGACCCTAAGGATCCTGAGGTTTACATTCTCAATACCTGCGCTGTGACCGGAGAATCAACAAAAGAGGCTCAGCGGTGGGTCCGTCGGATCAAGGTTAAAAATCCTTTTGCCCTCGTTGTGGTCACTGGCTGTGCGGCTCAGGTAGACACAGATAAATTCTCTTCTCTGGCAGGAGTGGATCTCGTCGTAGCCAATTCCCATAAGGGTCAGTTGGATGAGTTGATTCGCAAGCTTCAGACGGGCGAGCTCAAAGAGCGGGTCTATAAATCCAATATTTTTAAAAAAATGGATCTTGAGGAGGGAGGGGGAGTCGAAAATCGTCACACCCGCGCATTTTTGAAAATACAAGATGGATGCAATTCCTTCTGTACTTATTGCGTGATTCCATTTGCGCGAGGGAAGAGCCGAAGTCTCAGTGTTGATTCTCTCGTGAGGCGAGTCAATGAACTGGTGAGTGAGGGAGTTAAAGAGGTCGTCCTTGCTGGTGTTCACATTGGTGACTATTTTGATTTCGATAAGATGGGCTCTACTTGTGGGCTTGAAGGTCTGATCGAACAAATTCTCAAAAACACTCAAATTGAGCGATTGCGAACTTCGAGTTTGGAACCGGTTGAAATCACGGATCGCCTCATGGATTTGTTTAAGGATGAAAGGCTGTGTCCACACTTTCACATGTCGATCCAGAGCGCTTGCAGTAAGACTCTATCAGATATGAAACGCAATTATGGGGCTGAGGCCGTTGAATCATGCCTTGAGCGTATTGCTCGGGAAGTGCCCCAGGTGTTTGTTGGAATGGACGTGATCACGGGCTTTCCAGGCGAAAGCCCTGACCATTTTCAGGAGACCTATGATCGCCTCAAGACGTTGCCTTGGACGAAGATCCACGTTTTTCCTTACAGTGAGAGGCCAGGAACCTATGCGAACCGTCTACCAGAAAAAAACACCCGGCAGGCCATTTTGGAAAGGGCCCGTAAACTGAGGGAACTGAGCTGGAGTCGCTACGCTGAAAAGGCTCTGAGCCAGGTTGGTACAATCAAGCGTGTCCTTACCTTGAAGAGTGAGGCGGGGGTCTGTCACGGCCTGAGCCGTGATTATTGGCCTGTTCAGCTACCTGAGCTGGATTCGTCAGTTTCGGCGGGGACTGAGATAAATGTTCAGATTCAGGGATTTGACCATTCTCAGGGCGATCGAAAAGAAGGTTCACTTGTTGGAATCTCGGAGATTGACGCTTTCCAATAAATCAGTTAGAGAACCACAGTGTTGGGTGACTTTCTTTGAAAGGAGAACCCTTGATGACCTTGCAGGAAAAGTTGGGCTATAGTTTTAAGGATCCAGATCTCTTGGCCAGAGCGCTGACTCACAAGAGCTTCCACAATGAAAACTCCACGACTTCAAAGGGCGATAACGAGAGGCTTGAGTTCCTGGGTGATGCTGTCCTCGATCTCGTTCTCAGCGATTTGCTCATGAAGAGATTTCCGGATTTAGCTGAAGGAGATTTGTCAAAGATTCGTGCGAGTCTTGTCAATGAAGCGGTGTTGGCCGAGTTGGCCTTAGAGTTTGGATTGGATGGACAACTTCGTCTGGGCCGTGGAGAGATATTGACCGGAGGGGCTTCTAAGCCACGCATATTGGCATCTTCGATCGAGGCCTTGATTGGCTGCTTTTATCTTGATGCGGGCTTTACGGATTGCCGAATTTGGGTGGAGAGGCTTTTTGAACCCCGATTGGCTGCTTTAGATCTCACTCGTCATTTTGCTACGGACTACAAGACACGCTTACAGGAATTCTCTCAGGAGAAATACAAGGCAGTTCCTCTGTATGTCGTTGTTAAGGAAGAGGGGCCCGATCACGAAAAAACCTTTTTTGTGGAAGTCAAAATAGGTGACCAATTGCTTGGCTCGGGCCAAGGGAAGAGTAAAAAGCTCGCTGAGCAGGAGTCGGCTCGACGCGCTCTGGAAGGACTGACATGATGATGAACTATAGGGCAGGATTTGTTGGGCTCATAGGGCTTCCGAATGCGGGGAAGAGTACTTTGGCAAACACTCTCATAGGAGAAAAGGTATCTATAGTGACGGCGAAACCTCAAACCACGCGGCAGCGCGTGCTGGGGATTCGCACAGATGAATCGAGTCAGATTCTTTTTGTGGATGCTCCAGGAGTCATAAAATCAACGTCTGGATTGAATGGTTTCCTGGGCGCAGAATATCAGTCGGTGATGAACGACAGCGATGTGTTGATCGCCGTCTTGAACATTGACTTTCCACGAATGGAAGATCTCATTTCCATTGCAGAGACTTGTAGCACCCAGAGGAAACCCTGGATGGTGGTCATAACCAAGTCCGATTTTGAAAAACCACAGAGAGCCGCAATATTGCGCGATCAATTGCAGAAATTCTCGGTACCAATTGTGGCCGTGTCTGCACTTCATCAGAAGGAAGCAGCCCGGGAGTTGGTTTTACCTCTGGTCAAGGACTTGCTGCCCCTATCGCCAGCTCCGCTTTTTGATCCCGAGATCTATACCAGCCAAACTTTGAGGGAAATGGTGAGCGAAATTGTTCGGGAAAAGGCATTTGAGCTCCTTCACCAGGAGATTCCGTATGGACTTGCGGTGCAAATATTGAAATTCGATGAAGATGCAGACCCAATTATTAAAATATATGCCAATATTTTGGTCAACAAGGAAGGGCACAAGGCCATTGTGGTGGGTGCGGGCGGTTCACAGCTCAAGCAAATCGGGCAAACGGCCCGTCGGGAAATAGAGACTCTGACAGAGCGACAGGTTTATCTTGATCTTCATGTGGTTGTGAAAAAGAACTGGGCAAAAAACTCGATGATGTTAGAGGAATTAGGCTATGTGGTCGCAAGAAAGTAAATCTATTGGAAATCGCGTTGCCATCATTGGCCGTCCGAATGTCGGGAAGTCTACTCTGTTTAACGTTTTGACCCGTTCTCGAAAAGCTGTGGTCAAAAATGAGCCGGGCGTGACCCGTGATGCACAAATCGAGCTGACGGAATGGTGGGGATCTAGCTTTGAAGTGATGGATACGGGAGGAATCACTGACGAAAAGGAAGGGTTTTCTCCTTTGATTCGTGAGTTGGTTCTATCCGTTCTCGAAACGGCCACCATGGTTATTGTGGTGATGGATGGACGGGCAGGATTGGTTCCTGAGGATCGCGATATTATTCGTGTCGCAAAGGAGTCGGGTAAACCTTTTTTGATCGTCGTAAATAAAATTGATAGTCTTCTCAACTACGAGCTGGAGACGGCAGAGTTTTTTGAGTTCGGAATGGACGTGATACCTGCCTCGTTTGAGAAACGTGACAATATTGATTGTATTGTTGAATGGATTCGCTCTCGAATGAGTGAGGCGGAGAAAGACCCACGAGAGGGAGTGAGGCTGTCCTTGGTGGGGAAACCCAATGTGGGGAAAAGTTCTCTGGCAAATAGACTGCTGGGACAAAAGCGTATGCTTGTTTCAGAAATTGCTGGAACAACCGTCGATGCAATAGAAGAACAGATTGAATATAGAGGTCAGAAATATATTTTGGTTGATACAGCGGGTCTTCGTCGCTCGGCTCGGCGCCAGGATGGAATAGAGTATTTGTCCGCGGTGAAATCTCACGACAGTATTCATCGCTCGGATATTGTTTTGCTATTGGTGGACGGAACATTGGGGCCCACAGATCAGGACACGAAAGTTCTGGAATACGCGCTGGAACGACACAAGCCGGTCATTCTTGTGGCCAACAAATCGGATTTGGGACAGAATGAGATTCCTGAGTACCGAAAGAAATTTCGTGAACAGGTCGCGAGACAATTTCATTTTTTTCAGGATATTCCGATAGAATTTGTGAGCGCAAAGACGGGAGCGGGTCTTGATCACTTATTCGAAAAAATTGAAGACATATGGAAGAAAGTCAATACAGTCATTCCCACTTCTAAACTCAATAAATTTTTCTTTAGCGTGATTCGCCAATTGCCAGCTCCGGTTTGGGGATCTCAAAATGTGAAGATTTATTATCTCGTCAGAACAAGGCAAGTGCCACCGAGCTTTATTGCTTTTGCGAACTATCCTCAAGGAGTAACCCGCCCCTACCGACGTTTTCTTGCGAAGCGTATTCAACAGGAGTGGGAGCTGGAGGGTATTCCAATCCGAATTTTTGTGATGCAGAGTCGTCGTTCAAAAACCCGACAAAATCGTGAAGACAGAAGACAGCCGGAATATGAGATTGATGAATCAGTAGCAACAGCCGAAGCGGAAAATTGGCTTGCTGAAGCAGAGGCCAAAGTGGAAACATGGGGAGAGCCGGTTTTCCAGTATGCCTTGGATGAAGGATCGGCAAATGAGCGAAGCCTCGAAGTCTAATCGACGAGATCTCTGGGGAACGCGGCTGGGGTTTTATTTTGCGGCCATAGGAGCAGCTTTTGGCTTGGGCAATGTGTGGCGCTTTCCCTACGTCGTCGCAGAGAATGGAGGAGGGGCCTTCGTCCTTCTTTATTTGTGTTTTTTGTTTCTTGTGGGTCTTCCTTTGTTGGTGGGTGAGTTAATGTTGGGCAAGGCCACTCGTCGTAGCGTTGTGGCGGCACTGTCTCGGTTGAAGCACCCCATGGGGGAAGAGGTGAGTGCGACCAAATCTACCAGAAAATCTGTGGAAACCTCGTTGTCGGGTTCCTTTTGGGCGTACCTGATGCCCCACGTGGGACGGGCCAGTGTGATGGTGGGGTTGATTGTCCTTGCCTATTTTGCAGTTATTTCAGGTTGGGTTCTCTTTTTTGTCGGTCATGCTTTTCAGGGTCTATTTTTGGATCAGAACGCTTCTGCGAATCAAGCGGTAGATCAGTTGATGAAGAACGGATGGTTGCAGGTAATTTTAACTTTTAGTCATCTTTTATTTGTGAGTTTGGTTGTGGCCAAGGACGTGGAGCAGGGCATAGAACGATGGGTTGGCTTGATGATGCCAGTTTTCGGAATTCTTATGGTGGCCTTGGCTTTCAAGACACTCAGTTTACCAACTTCGACAGATGCCATACGATTTTTATTTTACCCAGATTTTTCAAAACTTAATTATGCTTCAGTCAGCCAAGCTTTGGGCCACGTCTTTTTTACGCTGAGTATTGGATTTGGTTCAATGGTGACCTTTGGCAGTTATTTGAGGGATAAAGTTGTCATCTCTCGGGCTGGCTTTCGGGTTACGGCAATAGATTCCGTGATCTCTCTCGGTGCAGGATTACTGATCTTTCCTATTTTTCTGACCTCCGCTTCCGGAGGCTCCGGGCCAGAGCTTTTGTTTCGAACTGTTCCGGTATTGTTCCGAGATATTTCGGGAGGTCATTGGTTTGGGGCAGGATTTTTTCTTTGTCTTTATTTGGCGGCACTGGGAGCAAGTATTGGTCTTTTGGAAACAGTGGTTTCCAACCTTGCAGATTCTCAGAAGGTCCGACGTGAAAAGGGGGCTTGGTGGGCCGGCTCGATCTGCTTATTTTTTGCTGTTTTGCCTTCGCTTTCTACCAGCGTTTTTCAGAATATTCGGTTTGGAAAGTTAAATCTTCTTGAGATTTGCGATTCACTGCTGATCAATTGGATTCTCCCCGTGGTGGCTCTTTTAGTGAGTCAGGGCATTTTGTATGGCTTGTCCAATCAAGTTAAAAAAGCGGAATTCTTTGGTGAGGAAGAGGGAGAGATGGATTCCGCAAAAGAACGCCTCTACAGCCATTGGGTTTTTGCTTTGAAGTGGATAACCCCTACCGTGGTTGTTGCAGCCTTGGTTTTGCAGATCATTGGACTTTTTAAAAAGTAACCCGTTGTATTTAGAATTTCGGTTTTTGGTTTTCATCTTCCTTGAAATTCAACGAGTCTCATTTTGAGACAGATTTTGGACTGATATTTTGAAATGGGGAGTCTCCTCCACACTTGCTCCACAATTCCAAAGCAGAATGGATTGGAGGGCGAAAACGGAATAAGGGAGAAGACGACCCAATGAAAAAAGCATTATCAACTTTTCTATTTGTGAGTTTGTTAGGAACCATGGGTTGTCAAATCCCAGGATTCGGAACCAGGGATTTTGCTGGGAAGAAGAACTCTGGCAACAGTTTGACCAACTTGCCAAATGGCCGAACTTTTGAACATCTCGATAGAGTTCAAGATAATCCGCTCACTCAGTTGCCAATGATGGGTTATGGAACTTATCAGTCTATGTCGAGAAGCAGATATGGAGTGAATTGGGACAAAGATACGGCGACTCAAGTGTGGCAATTCGGATTGCGTCGACAAGAGATCTTGGACATCGCTGATGCCATGGTGAACAACGGACTCCTTGGTGCGGGGTACAATATCATTCTGATTGAAAGTGGCTTTTGGTACACGGACACAGAGCATTCTGATCGAACGGCTGACGGAAAAATCTTTCCAAGAAAAAAACTAGGTGACATCAAGTCCTTGGTTCAAACTCTTCACGACAAAGGGTTTCTTGTTGGAACATATTCTGATACAGGAACTCATGGTTGTGGTGGTCTTCCTGGAAGCGGCAATCACAGAAACAGTGATTTGGAGCAGTTTTTTGATTGGGGTTTTGATTATCTGAAGCTGGATCACTGCGGAGAGAATCCTCAAACTGGAAATTCCTATCATGAATATAAACTTTGGGGAGAAGCGCTTTTAAATTTTATGAACCGATATAAGAGAAATTTTATTTATAATATCGCTGACTGGAACCACAAGGATCGTCCATCAGGATGGGCCAATCAATTCGGAAACTCGTGGCGCACAGGCTATGATATCGAGACGTATCCTGATTACAAAGTAAATTGGAACATGGTTCTAAGAAACTTTGATTACAATGACGTGCCCCCTGCGGCCGGCCCTGGACACTGGAATGATGCCGATTCTTTGACAATCGGCGGGTACGATCTTTCAGACATCGAAGAGCGATCTATGTTTGGTATGTGGGCGATGCAATCGGCACCCTTGATGCTTGCCACCTACCCACTCGATTTAAATCCATCTCAGCCGCAGGCAAAGCGGCTCAAAGAGATTGTCTTGAACCGTGAAGTGATCGCAATCAATCAGGATCCTTTGGGTCGACAGGCCGAAAAGGTACGTGAAGACATTTTCGGGCGCGTTGTTTACTCAAAAATACTTTCGGGAAGTGGCCGGCGAGCCGTCATGCTCTTGAACAGAACGGAATCTCCCTCAGATATCAGTTTTTATTTTTCTGATTTGGGTTTGAAACCCTACTCAATATCCAAAGTTCGTGATCTATGGACTCACGAAGATATAGGGTCAAATGGATACTCTATGACCTTTTCGAGGGTCCCTGCTCATGCCAGCATTGTCTTAGTCGTAGAGGGAAGCGAAAAGCCAGTCGACCAAATTCTTTCTTTCCAGAATATGGGTGGAAAAGTTTTGGGAACCCCCTCTCTGGTGACAACAAAAGACGGAAATCAAATCATCTTTTCCAGAGGAATGGATAACAATATTTGGATTCGTCGCAGCCAGATCGGAGCTGCTCAATCATGGTCGACATGGTCTCAATTGAATTTTCCAAAATACAAAAATAGATTTGGTGAAGACGAAACCTTTGAATTTTTAGAGGACTTTGGAGTGACAGCTCGTGATAATAACATCTGGTTGGTTGGGGCCGGTCGTCCTGATTGGGCGGCACAACATGAGCGATCTGTATTTTTCTCTTATTCGACAGACAGTGGCGCCACATGGTCAGTTCCAGCCTTGCTAGGAGGGGATCTGAGAGGACATGCCACTCCCGTACTGAGAGACGCCTATGACACTTTAGATATTCTTGGAAAGGGCCTTGACGGAGCAATTTGGAGAAAGACTTGGTACTATCGAAATGGCACTGCCTACTGGGGTGATTGGACGCGACTAGGAGGATGTCTTCATTCAGGAATTTCTACCGTTGCTCGCGGGAATAGTTACGTTGATTTTAGCTATGTGGACTGCAGTGATCGACTGGTTCACGGGTATTATGTCGGAGACGGTGCTATCCAATCGGGAAAAGTTCCGAACGCCCCTCTTGTGACAGGAACCCCAGCGATTGTTGTCGATCAGTACACCAAATATCCTCATATTTTTGTCAAGGGTTTGGAGAATAATCGGATTTTTGAGTATGTTTACAGAGCGACAAGCGGTTTGCAGTTAGCTGGTTCATTGGAAGTCTGCTCAAAATCTGGTATCAGTGCCTTTAACAGGCCGGCAAATTTAATCTCGGCAAGCAATTCAAAATACGCTGATAGGGTGATAACAGCTTGCAGCAACAGCCACCTCAACCCGAACCAAGATTTAATTTCGGATTCCGTTCTTTTGGAAGCATTTTAAAAGAGTACCCTTAACGATGGAAGGATCTAGTAATTGATTCCCAATATGACAGCGAGGTTGAAAAAATCCCCGGTTGGGTAGATTCCAGTTTTTTCTCCGCCAGCTAAGTTGATTTCCGAGTTTTCGTCTTTAAAATTGACTAAGTGGTAGCTTCCTTGAAATCCGAGAAACATTTTATTGCGCATCATTGGGATTTCTATACCTGCGCCTAAATCAAAACCCAGAGCCCCCTCCTTCGAAAAGGCACTGATTCCCGCAATTGTAGCCGTCCGATAGACTTGGGAAAAACCACCGATAAGGTAGGGGTTGAATCGGGCGAGCCCTCGTGTGACGTTTTGAGTGTTTAAATAGTATTTGAGGTCAATACCAATGGCGGTAATGGCCGCCGTCCCGATCACCTGAGTTTTAGCGGGAGAGATAAAATTGATGGTATGGTCGCCAGTCAGAAAAGAAAGCTGCATGGAAAAGCGCAGATCAAAAAAATAATTGAGAAAGAGACCGAAATCAGGCGCCGCCGAATAAATTTGGCCAAGAGTTTCGGTAAAACTTCGATAGCCTCCAATAAAGCCGAGAGTGAAAAATCGACCATTGCGAAAAAAGTTGATGTCGGCCTCTTCGTCGCTGGCTTCATCAAACTCGCTGTAATCTGCAAATGGGTCGTAGCTGTCGTCCGCTTCGGCTTGAGCGTACAGTGGTTTGAGCGCAGCAGCGGGAGGAGGCTGAAGCCCCCATTGAGGACTATCTCTGAGCAGTCCAACCCAATTCTCGTCGGCCAAGGCACGGAGAGATGGAAGGAGCATCGTGAGTAGCATAAGAAATAGCAGGCGGCTCCAATATTTAAAACTTTCGCCGTGAGCCAATAGTCGTCCCTCCAGAAAGATCCTCTTTATAAGTCTAATGGGAAACGAAGGTCTGAGGCCATTGAAATTGCCGATTTTTAAGATGAGTCCGCTTAATTGTATCAAGATGAAGCACATGGAGGATGTGCTGGGGGCCTAGGTTTAGATCACTTGCTTAGAAATTGGTCGATTTTGAGAACTCTCTGTAATTACAATATGTTATATGATATCGGCGCAGGTTTTTCATCTTCATTTTAAGAGCAAAGTCCTGTCTAGACTATTCTAAAGACTCTTTGGCAGTTGGAGCTATTTTTGCTTGGTAAAGAGGTGACGGTGAGGCATGGGTGGTTCTGATGGTATCACGGGATTGTTCTGAAATTATGTTGGGCGTTGGTAAAATTTTGAAAGGATCTTGAATTTGGGTGTCGGTTTCCCCCTTTATCCGGGACCCATTGCCCGAATTGCGTAAAAAAGAATTTCGCATTCGGGAAGGGCTGACCACTTGGATCAGCCCTTTTTTTTTCTTTTATAGATCTCATTCCATCTTGAATTCATTGAACCGGACTTCTTTTCTTGTTACAAGATGCCCTGTAACCCCACTCCATAACTCTGAGGAGATCCGCTGTGACGATGGATTATAAGACGGCCGGCGTCGATATTGAAGCTGGGGATGCCTTGGTCACTTGGCTTAAAGCAAATCAGCCCTCACGTTTGCCTCATCAGGAGCGTATCGTGTCAGGAATCGGCGGATTTGCTGCTCTTTTTCGGGGTTCATTTCCAGAAATGGAATCACCCTGTCTGGTCAGTTGCACAGATGGCGTTGGCACCAAAGTAAAGCTGGCTGTTCAGTATGGGGGTTACGAGCAGGTTGCTCAGGATCTCGTCGCTATGTGTGTCAATGATATGATTTGCAGCGGAGCTCAGCCTCTCTTTTTTTTGGATTATTACGCTTGTGGTCGTTTGGACCTCGAAAATGCAAAGCTCTTTTTAAAGGGAGTTCAGAATGCCTGTCTTCAGTCAGATTGCCTTCTGATCGGCGGAGAAACAGCTGAAATGCCAGGTGTTTACAAACCTGAGGATTTTGATTGCGCGGGTTTTAGCGTCGGAGTTGTGGATGAAGCTAAGGTTTTGGGCGCTCATCGGGTGCAGTTTGGAGACCGGGTCATAGGTGTCTCAAGTTCTGGTTTTCATTCCAACGGATTCTCACTTTTGCGCAGGATTTTTGAGCGAGATTTGGACTCTTGGGCGGATCGACTTCTTATTCCGACAGCGCTCTACGTTCGTTTGGCAAAAGAGCTCAATCAAATTCCAGGGATTCGGGCCTATGCTCACGTTACGGGCGGAGGGATGGACAACTTGCTACGGGTTGTTTCGGAAGGTTCAGTTCTTTCACTGAAAACCTGGGAAGTTCCAGAACCCTTTCTCGAAGTCAAAAGGCGCGGAAAAATGGAATGGAAAAATCTTTTGAGCACACTGAATTGTGGCATTGGGTTAGTTGTCTATGTTAGCTCAGAGAGTGAATTTCAGGCACACAAACTCATTTGCCAGCACGGTTTTAAATCCTTTTCTCTGGGCACCGTGGAAGAGGGAGAATCAGGCTCGGCATCTCGGTGGACTTTTAAAGAGGCTGAATTTACCGAGCAGCTTTAGTCTTCCGTTCGACAGGGTCGAAAAGAAGGGAATAAATGACAATCGAAAGTCGCTCTGATGTCGTGGTGGTTTCGGCATTTGGTCGTGGGAACTGGCTGGCAGCTGAACTCGCGGGCATTGGTTTAAAAGTTTCTCTGGTTGAGACTTCTGATCATTTGGGACGATGGACTCCGGAGGATTGGGAAGGGCCATTTGGATATTTTCAGACGGATAAGCTATTGGCTTCTCAAAAGGCCCGGCTCATCGAAGAGGATTATATTGAGGATTTGCCAGAAGGTTTCACCGTTTGGTTGTCTGATGGACCGATTGACCTCAAAAGTTCCTTAAGCCCTCATCTGTTGTCCGAAAGTGGGATTTCTAAAGAATCTCTCAGGTACTTAAGTGACTATGAGAATTTGTCTCCTGAGCAGATTCGTGTTTTGAAAGACCAAATTAGTCGAAGCCCATTTTCAAAAAACTGGCTTGTTCAATTGGCCCATCAGTTGGCTAGTCACGTTTACAAGGAAAACGCTCAAGGCTTGACTTATGGTCGTCCCTTGCCAATTTTTTCGCCTTGGTTATTGCGAAGGGTGAGTCGGAAGGGAGTTGGCCATTCTCTTGATTGGGTCACTTCCAGAGGTGTGAAGGTGCACAATGGGGCTGAGTTCGTGGATATCTCAACCGAGAATGGCACCATCAATAGCATTGAGATTCGGAGCTCCTGGTCTGGGGCAATGATGGGTCGTCAATTTGTATGGATGTTAACGAGTGAGGAAACTAAAAAATTGTCAGCGAGGGTCAGCGAAATCCTTTACCCGAAGGGAATAGTTCAATCATCTTGGAACTGGATTCGATTTCGAATGAGGCTTGCCAAAGAGATGTATCTGGATAATTTACCTCTCAAATTCGTCATGATTGGAGATCTTTACGCTCCATGGACTCATTCCAATTTGCTCATCATTCAGCGGACGGTGCAGTCTGAGGATATGGATGTGTGGATTCGAATTCCGAGTCAGCATCGATTTCAGCGCGCCTATCTGGAGGCCAAAGCCCAGGAAGTGATCGAGTTTTTACGTAAAAAAATTCCGGCCTGCTCGGCGTCTATTGCCGATATGCCTCAGGATTATTTGTACGAATATCAGGAGCTGGGGCCGCCTCGATTTCCTCTGTTTTTAGAAAGTGATCTTCGCACTCTCTTTCGTGCAGAGTTTTCGAATTTACATTATTCGAGCGCTGAGGACTGGGGGCTTTCAGAGTGGAGCTCTCTGCTGAAGGATCAGGTTAAAATCTGTGAGAAAATTCAGAAATGGAAAAAGGAACTCGAATTGAAGGCGTCAAAAGAGAACAAGGAAGGCAAAGAAGCGAGTCTTTAGGTGGTATTGAGTATCTTGTTCCTAGCGAAATGGCGTTTCAGAGTGATTGTAAAAGGAGATTAACTTGATTTCTAGATATTCCCGGCCGGAGATGAGCGAAAACTGGAGTCTTCAGCATAAATTTGAATCGATGCTAAAGGTCGAAATCGCTGTCGCCGAGATTCAAGCAGACTTGGGTATCATCCCAAAACAAGCAGCTGTTGATATTCGAAAATTGGCGCGATTTGATCTGAAACGAATTGATGAAATTGAAGCGACGACCAAGCATGATGTCATTGCCTTTGTCTCGTGCGTCGCAGAAAATATCGGAGAGAGTGGTCGTTATGTTCATTATGGATTGACCTCCTCAGACGTTTTAGACACGGCTCTCAGTCTTCAGATTTCTACCGCTGGGGACATTCTCGTTCGCTCAATGAATCGATTGGAAGCCTCTCTTGGGCGATTGATAGACGAGCATCAGAATACCCTTTGCTCAGGGCGGACTCATGGAATGCACGCCGAACCCACCAGCTTTGGATTTAAAATGGCTGGTTTTGCTGCTGAATTGAAACGCAATCAGAGTCGTTTTGAAAGGGCTGTTGCAAATTGCGCAGTAGGAAAGCTGAGTGGAGCTGTTGGGACCTATTCGACTCAACCACCGGAGGTTGAGGAGGGGGTGTGTCGCAAACTGGGCTTACAAGCGGAGACTCTTGCAACTCAGGTGATTCCTCGTGATCGTCACGCGGAGGTTTTCTTTGCCTTGGCGATGATTGGAACGGGTCTGGAACGATTGGCCGTAGAACTCCGTCATCTTCAAAGGACCGAGGTGTCGGAGGTTGTGGAAGGCTTTTCACCAGGTCAAAAGGGTTCAAGTGCCATGCCTCATAAGAAGAATCCGATTAGTTCCGAGAATATTACGGGAGCCGCACGCTTGTTGCGCAGTTATTTGCAGTCCGCAATGGAAAACGTCGCCCTTTGGCACGAGAGAGACATCAGTCATTCTTGTGTTGAGAGGGTCACCTTTCCCGATGCTTTTATTCTCTGTGATTACGTGGTTGATCGTATGTCTGGCGTTCTTGATGGTCTTTTTGTTGATTCAAAGCGCATGTTGTCCAACATGGACATGTCGGCGGGACATTTATTTAGTTCCCATGCCCTCCTCGCTCTTGTTGATGGCGGACTCACGAGGGAAGAGGCTTATCGGTTGGTGCAGGCCCACGCTCACAAATTAAAGTTTGGGCAAAAGCTAAAGGAAAGTTTACTCGAGGACAAAGAAGTGACAGATCGAGTGCCAAGAAACAAATTGGACGAGATCTTTTCTGGAAATACGCATCGTGAGGCTATTCTGAAAGTAATTGCTCGAGTGAGAGCCCAGATAATACGGAAGCACAAGTGAGTTGAGAAATGTGGAGGCAAGAGTGAATTATAAAAAAGGTGAGTTTCTTTACGAGGGAAAGGCCAAGAGGATTTTCCAGGTTAAGGGTGAAAATAATCTTTTGTGGCTTGAGTTTAAAGACTCCTTAACGGCATTCAATGCTCAAAAAAAGGGCTCGTTCGAGGAAAAAGGGGTGGTCAACAAGCGGATTGCGCTCTTGACTTTTCGATATTTGAAATCGCGCGGTATACCCAGTCATGTTGTGGCTGATTTGAGTGAGCGCGAGATGGTTTGTGAGAAGCTTTCGATTATTCCTCTTGAAGTTGTGGTGCGAAATTGGCTGGCGGGCTCTACTGCCAAGAAATTTGGCCTTGATGAGGGGACTGCTCTCGAACAGCCGCTGGTAGAATTTTATTATAAAAAGGACGAGTTAAATGATCCTTTTGTCAGTGATGACCAGGCCTTGATGCTCAAAACTGTTGAGAAGCAAGAAACCCTGAATGAATTAAAAATCAAGGCTCTCGAAGTGAACAGGGCACTCAGTGATTTTTTCAAAGCGATTGGAATTCGTCTCATCGATTTCAAGATCGAATTTGGATTTGATAAAAATGGAAAGATCCTATTGGGTGATGAGATCACTCCGGACAGTTGTCGCTTATGGGATTTGGCCACTCTAGAAAAACTTGACAAGGATCGGTTTCGTCGTGATTTGGGCAAGGTTGCGGAGAGCTATTTAGAGGTTCTCAATCGAATTACCGGGTACTGGGAGGAGCAGTTATGAAAATCGGCGTAAAGATTTTGCCAAGAACCGAAGTTTTAGATAGTCAGGGTCGTGCAGTTGAGAAAACACTTTCTCAACATGGAAAGCGAATTGGAGCCTGCAGAGTGGGCAAGTACATTCAACTAGAGATCGACGAAGCAACTCAGGAAGGGGCTCTCGCCAAAGCTAGGGAGATCACGGAGTTTGTTTTGTACAATCCTCTTATTGAAAGTTACGAGTTAGAGGTGGTGTCGAAATGAGTTCTTCCAAGAGAGTCGGAATTCTTCGCTTTTTGGGAACTAATTGTGATCGAGATGTTTGGCAGGCACTGGAGTCGGTGGGCTTAACTCCAAAATGGCTTTGGTACCAAGATCGATTCGATCCTAAAGATTTTGTGGCCTTTGTTTTGCCGGGCGGCTTTAGTTACGGAGATTATCTTCGTTGTGGGGCCTTGGCGGCAAAAGCCACCGTCATGGATTCCTTACGTGAGGGAGTTAAGTTAGGATTCCAACCTTGGGAATCTGTAACGGTTTTCAAATTCTTTGCGACAGTGGGCTTTTGCCTGAGCATTGGTTCGCAACCTGGGTTTGCGTTTTATCGACGATTGGGTAGGGCTTGAGTTGGTTAATTCTTGCCCTTTTTTCGTGGGTCGCCCAACGGAACAAAATTTGTTCCGACTCCCTATCGCTCATGGCGAGGGCCGTTACTACATTGAAGAAGATGGTTTAAAGAGGATTCAGGATCGAGGTCAGATCTGGTGGACTTATAAAGAAAATCCAAATGGTTCAATCGGAGACATTGCGGGAGTGAAGAATGAAGCTGGTCATGTGGTTGGTTTGATGCCACATCCCGAGCGCGCCCTCTTTGATTGGATGGGTGGGTCAGCGGGTCGTCAGTTTTTTGAGACTTTGCTCTAGGACTGAAGGCATTTCGAATTGTTAAATCTGTGGAAGGAGTAAGGCGTGGAATTGTCGGCCAAACTAAAGCGTTACCGAATCAGTCAGCAAGAGTACTTGCGGATAAAGGAGCTGCTCGGTCGTGAGCCAAAAGGAGTCGAATGGGCTCTGTTCTCTGCGCTTTGGAGTGAGCACTGTAGCTATAAGAGTTCTAAGGTTCACTTGAAGAAATTTTTCAACAAGACGGATCGCGTCCTCGAGAGTTTTGGCGAGAATGCGGGAGTGATTGATCTGGGGCTGGGAGAGCGCGTGGCATTTAAAATGGAAAGCCACAATCACCCCAGTTACATAGAGCCCTATCAGGGGGCAGCGACAGGGGTGGGCGGGATCTTGCGTGATATTTTCACGATGAATGCGCGCCCGATCGCCTTGGGAAATTTTTTGTGTTTTGGAGACCCGAAGGCTTCGAGAATGCCGGCCTTGATCGATGGAGTTGTCAGAGGAATAGCTGGATACGGAAACTGCGTAGGAGTTCCTACGGTGACGGGACAGACCGAATTTCACTCTTCTTACAATGGGAATATTTTGGTCAATGCTTTTGCCCTTGGTTTATTTCGGCCAGGCAAAAAGGTGGTGAATTCAAAAGCTCGTGGACCAGGGAATTATGTTGTTTATGTTGGAGCCAAGACAGGTCGGGATGGAGTTCATGGGGCTTCCATGGCGAGTGAGTCCTTTGATGACAATAGTGCCGCAAAAAAACCCACGGTTCAGATTGGTGATCCATTTTTTGAAAAGTTGCTAATTGAGTCATGTCTCGAAGTTATGGATAAGGATCTTGTGGTTGCCATCCAGGATATGGGAGCTGCGGGCTTGGCAAGCTCGAGCTTTGAGATGGCGTCAAAAGGGGGAGTGGGCTTGACCCTCAAATTGGATCAGGTCCCTCTCAGAGATTCTTCGATTTCTCCAGAGGAAATTCTTCTTTCAGAAAGCCAAGAGCGAATGTTGCTCGTTTGTGAGCCCGCAAAATTCCCAGCTCTAAAAGAAGTTTTCGATCGTTGGAATCTCGATGCGTCAGTTGTTGGAGAGATCAAGACTGAGCCGACTGTTGAACTTTACTGGCATGGAGAAAATATTTGTACAATAGATCCTGATCTTCTTGTTGAAAATGCCCCCCTTTACGAAAGGCCGTACCAGTCCTGGGTTGATCAGAGACGAGAAAACCTGACGGATCGGATTTCGTCTTCTGTCGAGGATGCTAACGATGCCTTGATAGAGGCTCTCGCTGACTTGCGGGGCACTTCTCGAAATTGGATTTTTCGTCAGTATGATCAAAGAGTGGGTGGTGCGACGGCTCGAGATTGCAGCGACTCGGTTGCGGTAGTAAGGCTTCCTGATTCAGGTCGAGCTCTTGGTATTGTCTTGGGTTGTCGTCCTTACATGATGAGATGGGATGCCAAGCAGGGTGGCATTGATGCCGTCGCCTATCCTGCAATTGAGCTCGCCATTAAAGGCTTTGAACCTTTGGCGCTCACAGACTGTTTGAATTTCGGAAATCCAGAAAAGCCAGAATTGATGTCTGAATTTGTCGCCTCTGTAGAGGGAATGAATTCTATGTGCCAAGCTCTTCAGGCACCAGTGATAAGCGGTAACGTGAGTTTTTATAATGAAACTCTCAATAGCAATGTGACCTCCACTCCAGCGACGGGCTTAGTTGGATTGCGTCCGGACGTCGTAGATATTCCCGCTTCCCATTTTGTGGGAGCCTTTAATGACATTTATCTTTTGCGGCTGCCTCAATTGGAGCTAAGTGGGCAGTATGCCGAAGCAAAGACTGCTCAGCCAATGCTGGGACGTGGGCAAATTGATGTGAATAGAGTGGCTGATTTTGTTAAATTTCTGACCAGATTGGGTCGGGAGAAATATATTAAGTCGTCTCGAATTGTGGGAAAATACGGATTGGCCTATGCCTTATCAAGAATGGCGATACCTCAAGGTATCGGTGCAAAAACGGCCGGCGGAGAATGGTACTTGAATCCCCGAAAAGAGGCTGAATCTTTATTCTGCGAGCACTATTATGAAATACTTTTTGAAGTGGGCAAATCTGACGGTGAGCGCTTAAAAGCCGCAGTGAAGGACGAAAAGATGGAGTCTGTGAAACTTTTTAAATTGGGTGAAACTGGCGAGGACAGAGTGATCTGCGGCCGTAGCATCGATATTCCAATCAATGAGTTGGCGCGAGCTTATTCCAGAGGCTGGGAGGCAAATCTTGAAATCTTGGCGTGAGGAATGCGCTGTTTTTGGAGCCTGGGGAGATCCTGAGGCCGGTCGTATGGCCTATTTGGGCCTCTTTGCTCAACAACATCGGGGACAGGAGTCAGCAGGGATCACGTCTTTAGCAGCTGGTGGGCGCCAAATTCATCATCGGGGATTGGGTTTGGTCGGTGACGTTTTTTCTGCCGAGGCTCTCGATAAATTAGAGGGCGCAGCGGCCATCGGTCATGTGAGATATTCGACGACGGGGTCCAATTCGACAAACAACATTCAGCCTCTCGCTGCAGAACTTCAAAATGGTCCGGTTGCCATGGCTCACAATGGCAACATCGTCAATTCACGAGCATTGCGTGGCGAATTGAAAAAGCTTGGTGCTATTTTTCAAGGGACAAATGATACCGAATGTTTGCTTCATTTACTGGCCAGACACCCGAGCGGCAATCTGATTAAATGTTTGAAGGAATCAGTTCTGCGCTTGAAGGGCGCCTACAGCCTGGTTTTGCTGGCTCAAGATAAACTCATTGCCATGCGTGATCCCTTGGGCTTTCGACCTCTGGTGTTGGGACAGAGGCCTTTAGAGGAAGGTGGCTTTTCTTGGGTGGTGGCCTCTGAGACTTGTGCTTTTGACCTCATCGGTGCAAAGTACGTCAGAGAGATTGAACCGGGAGAGATTTGGTGGGTAGATAAGGAGGGAGAACACAGCGAGATATTTGGAGAGAAGGCAGAGAATCTCGCTCAGTGCGTTTTTGAACATGTTTATTTTGCCCGTCCTGATTCAAAGGTATTCGGAAAAAGTGTTTACGAAACTCGCAAAAGAATGGGTGAGATCCTAGCAGAAGAGAGCCCTATCGATGCGGATCTGGTGATTCCCGTGCCTGACAGTGGTTTACCTGCTGCAATCGGCTACAGTCAGAAGAGCGGTCTGCCTTTTGAATTGGGAATCGTGCGCAATCACTACATTGGCCGAACTTTTATTCAGCCCAGTCAAAGTATTCGTTCCTTTGGAGTCAAAATTAAGTTGAACCCTCAGTCGGAAGTGCTCAAAGGTAAAAGAGTGATTGTGATCGATGATTCATTGGTCAGGGGCACAACCAGTCAGAAAATAATCCGTTTGGTGAGACAGGCAGGAGCCAAAGAAGTCCATTTTAGGATCGCTTCTCCTCCAACAACTGGTCCTTGCTATTACGGAGTGGACACACCTGAGAAAAATGAACTGATTGCAAATATGAAGTCCCTGGAAGGGATCAGAGAATTCATCGATGCCGATTCTCTGGCCTACCTGACGATCGAAGATATGATGAAGGCGGTAGGAGCGAAGCGAGATGGATATTGTGCGGCTTGTTTTGATGGAGCCTATCCAACCGAAATTTGATTTTATTAGTGATTCTTGAACTGGCCCGCTTGATTGTTGTTCCAAACTCCAAGGGCGCCTGACTGAAGCAAATCTCAGGAATTCAGGATCTTCAAACATGCGTCCGGCAGCAGCGCTCACGTTGTGAGCACTGCACCAAGCCGAACTCGATCCTGAATTCCTGAGATTTGCTTCAGTCAGCTCCCTGTGTCTTTTGGACACAACAGAATCACCGAAGGCTTGCGGGCCAGCCATGGATTCCAACTTCGAATGGCGATCATGAGAGGAGAAAATCAAGCGAGGACGACCATTGGGTTCGGGGAAGAAGCTGGAAGAGCGGCGTTTGAAAGCTGTCAATGACTAGAAATCCCTATGAAGTTAAAGTAAATTAATCGAATTAAAGCAAATCAGATTTCGGTGGCTCGCGATATTCATAATTTTGCCAATCTTCATATGAAAATTCGGAAGGGCGGATCCCAATCTTTTGAAGGTGTTTTTCAGCCATTGAATTTCAGCCTCCAGCATCACTGCTGTGCGCTCAAAGGTTAGGGCTGGCAACTCAAGCTTACGATCTCGGCACCATTTGAGTCGCTCATTGATGAACTCGACTCTTTCCTGGAGGCGCTCTAAAGTTTCAGATATGGCTTTTTGTCTATCAGGTTGATCTAACAGAGGCGGTGCATAAATTCCGAGATCAATTTCGCTCCTCCAGTGGGCAGGATTCGCCAAGTGTTTGTAACCTTCCTTTTTAAGGTCTGTAAACCAGGTTTGGTAATCGCAAATACTTTACGTGTTGGCCTCCACCTTCCTGTAATTTGGTTTTCACTAAACCACTTTTTCAAGCATTCGGAGCGAGTTGTAAATTGATGATCGCCCCAATTGTGTCCAGAATCGAAAGCCTCGATTGAATACCAATTTTTCAAGGTCATAGCCATGAACCTCTCCCTCTGAAAGAATGGAGAGCACTATAAAACAAGAATCAGGAAACGTCTTTAAATCTTTCATTGTTAAATTCCTCCCGCTAGTAATTGTAAGCTGCAAACTATTGTCAGAGTGCTAACGATGCCACCGACAAATTCAAATCCTAACAATCTGTTTGGATAGGTTGATTGGATCCACATATTCCAAAATCGCGGATACACTCGAATTGCAGCAAACAATAATCCAAGAATTACCCCTCCTGATATCCCATCGAAAGGAATGTGCGGACGTATCCATAAAAAGCCAAGAGTTAAGATAAACACTTCAATTTGAGTTCCAAGGAATTGGAAAAGCAAATACTTGCCCCTCGACGGCCATTTTCTAACCCAGGTTCAATTTTCTGAGCATCCTGATAAATACGGTCCACAAACGGATTTCCATAAATATTCCAACTACGACAAAATGAATCATGCCGATTATTAGTCCCAAAGTTAAAGTTTGAATGATCATAATTTCCTCCGTTTGTTACTAGTTCATGTATGGACTAGTAACTAGTACAGCAGTGAACTAGTGTAAAGTTTAAAAGTTAAAATTTGCGGACTACGACGCGCAATGCAATTATTTGCGTATCAGGTAAGTCTACCCGGTAGCCGGTTCGGCCCATGCGTTTGCAGATGTGATTATGAGAAAATAATGAATCAAATCCAACTTTTTGCCTCCCCTTGGCCGGCGATCATGACAAATGACAGTGAAAGCTTCGAGAAGAAAGGTCTGGATTTTAATGCAGCGGCTGGCCTGCAAGCCTTCGGTGATTCTGTTGTCCAAAGCCCGGGGCGGCGCCGTCAACGTGGCGCTGCGCGAATGCATGTTTGAAGATCCTGATCCTCGCCGTTGGAGTTTGGAACAACAATCAAGTGGGCCCGTTCAAGTGATTCTTATTTGCCGGTTTTGTCTGATTTCTGATTGTTACTGCGTCGATTCCTTAATCCCGATCCACATTTTTAAATAACGACCTTCTGGAAATTCCATGAGAACAGGATGGTCGGGTGATTGAGAGCCTCGAGCGATCCATTGGAATCTACTTTGGCTTTTCCGAGCTCCCCCGAGAAGAGCTTCTTGAAAATCTTCTTCAGTTAAAAGGCCTGAACAAGAGCAAGTGATAAACAAACCTCCTGGCTTTAACAGGCGCATCGCTTCACGATTCAACTTAACGTAGGCTTGTTTTCCGGGTCCGTGATCTTTTCGTGATTTGATCAGTGCAGGAGGATCACAAACGACAATCTCATAACTTTCTGATTTCGAGTTTTTAAGATCCTGCAAAATGTCTGATTTTAAGGTCTCACCAGTCAGCCCATTTTGATCCCAATTATTCTTGGTTTTCTGAAGGGCTCCCTCAGAGGCGTCTTGAGCGAAGAGACTCACTTTTGCGTCGGCTTGCGCGAGGGGACTCCCCAACTGAGTGCTCCATTGGCCCACGTAGCTAAAGAGATCTAACAGCCGCACCTCTCGTCCTCGAAACAGAGAAAGACAATAAGTTTTGGCCAAGGAGATATTGTGAGCTTGGTCGAGAAAAAAACCTGTTTTTTGTCCTCGAAGAAGGTCACAACTGAAAATAATTTTTCGCCATTTGTCTTTGCCACAGCTATTTCAGAACGCTTCGGTGTCCATCCTGATAGAGCTTTTTAGGATTTTCGGTTCTTCAGGTTGTAAGCCTTCAAATTTTCGCACAGCCAGATCATTGCGTATCACAATTCCGACCTGCTCCCATGAAAACCCCATCTCCTGACTCAATGTTTTCAGGCCATCAACCATTTGGGGCAGGAGAGCATGAGCGCCTGCCGTGTGGGCCTGGAGCACGAAGACCTGACCGATGCCATCTGCGAGCAGGAAGCGATCTACGATCAAGCCAGGAAGGTGATCCCCTTCTCCGTGTACGAGTCGAAAACTAAATTGATTCCAGCCCAGCTTCTTTCGCAGGTCGAGGCACTGCCTGAGGCGATGAATGACAAAATTATCATCAAAGAGGGGGTGAATGGGAACAGGTTTGCGAGACAACTCACGAAAAGCGATATTTGATTGGGGGTTTCCGTATCCATAGGCCAAAAATTCATTTCGAGAGTCTCGAAGTTCAATGGCCGAGCCAGGCTCGATCCCTTTTGGACTCTCTTGGAGCTCATTGGCCATGGCCCAGGGGTGGCCCATGCGAAATCGGTAGTCGGATTTGGATTTGAGATGCCAAACTTTTGAATCCATGGCCTTGCCTACCATGCTTGAATCCATATGACAATGGACCCAACAGTCCCATGAACCCCAAGAATCCCAAGACGCCCATCTGTCTTGAAGGAACTGAAGTTTATTCACAATCTTGGCAGAGAGAATCACATTTAATTCTTCCAACCTGTGAAATTTTTTCGACTGCATTGAAATTGATAGGGAAACGGGACCAAGCCCAACTAGCATTGGCTATTGGTGCAGGGGAAATAAAAACATGTTCATAAGGGGGTATCAGATGATTCGCAAGCTTTTGGTAGGTACGTTTGCTTTTTCCGCGATCTTGGCTGTTGAGGCTCGACCCGTTGATCCATTGGATCTTGAGAAAGTGAATGCCTATATCGAAAAGGAGATGAAAGAAAAGGGCCACGATATTCTGGTCAAAGTGACCCGAGGAGATCTTGACGATGTGGCGGGTCCAAATGGGACAGAGGAATTAATTACGGGTGGGAGAGCGGAGTTTCGTTGGGAGGAAGCAAATCCAAATCCTAGGGAAGCGGGGCGTGGCTTCATGGATTTAGCTCTCTATCAAGATCCCTCTTCCGGAAAAAGTCAGGTTTCTGCCTCAGCTGGTGTTTCGTTGGTGTTGCAAAATCCAAGAGAGATCTATTTGCAATTCGAAGAGACGGTAAAAAATGTGATTGATCATGTAAATAAGAACGGATTTTATCACCTCGAATTGTATAAAAATGAACTTGAGAATGGAAATGTCGACGTTGAAGTTATTTTGACTCCAGCCTCTCCCGAGGCTGTATCGGTTCTCTCCGGTAAAGTAACTGGAAGTTTTCCTAATTTGGAAAATGGGTCAATGAGTCTGGAAGGTGAGGGTCTATTCAGTCTCGCTTCGGCGCTTATCTCAAACGCCCAAGGATCCTTAACTAAGATATTCAATGCTCTCAAATCTCAGCGCGAGCCAACAGAAGGCGAATTCAAGGGCTTGGAAGAACTCTTTGAAACCATCTTAAAAGAACTCGCTCTTGTGGAGGAGTGAGTAAGGTGGAACAAAAACGGAGTTGATATAGATTCAAACCGTTCTTTGCTGTTCGCTTCACATTTCTGACTCAAGCACTTTGTGATCAGGGTCATTGCCGATACCTTCAACTTCTGATTCGGCAATGGCCAGTGCGAAGAGGATTCCCTCAAGGTTCTTTTTGGTGACAGGATTTTTGGGGTCTCTCATGCGGAGATGGATATGGGCTCGGAGACGGTTAAAAAGTGGTGTCAAAAGGTCTAGATTATTCAGAGCAATGGCGTGTCCGGGATCGAAGTCCACGGCCGCAGACCAGACGATTAAAATGGCGTCGAGATCGTCTTCTGTGACGAGGCTTTGAACTGACTTGATAATCTGAGCCAATTCCTTTTCGGCTAGTTTTTGTCCTGGCACATCAGGGTTGTATTTCATCTTTGCCAGTGATTCGCCAGTCAAGTTCTGTTTTTTAATAAGCTCTTCAATTCGAGAACGGACATCAAAGGCTTGTTGGCAGATTTTTGAGCAAGAGGGTTTTCTTTCCTTTGTTGCCTTTTTTGAAGAGGCGGTTCGGCCAAAGGCCCCCATCCCGGTCAGTGATAGGCAAAGGAGGACGATCTTTGAAGTTCTCAGGAAAGTATAGAACGTCTTTCGATTTAATGAATTCATTTGCAATACACTCCTACTAGTTGCCTACGCAATAGCGTGCTAATCGGACTTTTTCTACAAAAATCCGAACAATACCCGCCCCGGGTTCTTGTCTCAATATGTCCTGACCGTCCACCTTTATAAACTAAAACACAGCCAACAGGCGCATTGAATGCGTTGTAGCGGCCAATAGAATTTGTAAAGCCCGCTCTCTTTAAATGTCCTTTGGTGTGAGCTTCATAGGCGTGATTGCCCGGTAGGTAGTGTTTGGTCATTCCAGAGTCTACCAAAGCGTTTTTAACAGCCTGATAACACATGCCTTTTGAACGGTTTCCACACCTGATTTTTAATCCCGTTCGACGACGAACACTGCTGGATGTTCTGCGGCATTCGCGCGCTTCATTTTCAGTTTCTCTCAGGAATCGGATAAGGACGTCACTTCGCGTTCTACCGAGTGGACGGTTCACATTAATTGTGAGCCCCTTAGAAATTGGATTATGGTAACCGGCCCCATCCCAATCACCCAAATCACGCGGAATTGAACTCCTCAGGGCAGAAGCTTGGCATTGTCCGGTCAGGCAAGTTGGCTGGTCTGCTTCCAGGTCTTCTGGATTTTCCAATTCATATTCTTGATCTAGGTTGTCGCGTACCTCAGCATCGCTATCATCCTCGGCGGCAATAAGGCTGTCTTTGGGAACAAAACCCCTCTTGCCGTTGTAGTTAACCAGTGACCAATGACGGAAATTCTTTATTAAGAGGGCCTTTTTTCCCGGGATCATCCGACCAATGGCTCCTGAGCGAGGAGAGCCTCTTTTTCGCAATTTCTGAGAACTCGATACGGTCACCATTTCCTCTGATAGGGCACTGCCTGCGTAGAGCAGGAGGCTAAGGGTCAAGAGAGCGAGGAAGCCCCGGCTCTTGGGGAATTTCGGTTTTTCCGAATTCGAGTTTTTTAGCGAAAAATACACTTTCATGCCAATCATCACTGCATGCTTCGGTCCACCAAATAGTTAAGTAAAAACAATAAGTTACACGAACAACAAAAGAGCCAGTGACGATTTAGGCTTGACAGCTGAGGGGGTGTATCGACGGTTGCATGGGATTGGCCGTAGTTAGGTGCCGAGAGATTTAGCAGAGAGTTCGCTCCATCTCTGGTACTTTTCCTCTATTTTTAGGGCTACTTGTGCAAGCTCCTTCGAGATATCCTGGAGTTTTTTGTTATCTGAGGAAACTGAAGGCGACTGGGATAATTCTTCAAGGCGCTTTTGCTCGGTCTCAAGCTTTAGAATTGAGGCTTCCATGTTTTCTAACTCCAATTTTTCTTTGTAAGAAAGCCGCAATTTAGCGCCCGACGACGCTCCTTGGTCTTTGCTTTCTGCAGAAAAGCGGGGAGAGGTGACGGAGTCAGAGGAGTTTTCTTGGAACCAATTTTCCCACTGCCAGTAATCTGAAAATCGCAGCAATTGAGGGTCCGAGGATCCGGGTTTAGGGAAAGCCAAGAGTTCGTCTGCGACCGAATCTAAGAAAAAGCGATCATGAGTGACAAGAATAAGGGCCCCTGGAAACTCATTTAGAGCCTCTTCCAGGACGTTCAAGGTATCTGAATCGAGATCATTGGTCGGTTCGTCGAGTACCAATACCTGGGCTTCAATGAGCATCAGCTGCGCCAGCCGCAAACGGGCCTTTTCTCCCCTGAGAGTCGATGGGCAGGAAGTTCGGACTGGTGACCAAAAAATAGAAATTTATCAAGGTAAGACCGGACATGAATAAATTTTCCTTGGAAACTCACATAATCGCCCTGTGGACAGACATTTTTTAGAACACTGGCATTTGGATCGATGGTCTCTCGACTTTGCTCAAAATAGGCAATTTTTAAGCCCTCTGCGTGAAATACGGACCCGGAATCGGGATCTTGTTTTTTGAGTAGGATTTGAATCAGGGTCGATTTACCTGTGCCATTGTCCCCAAGAATGGCAAGTCGGGATTTTCGTCGAATCAAGACGTCCAAGTCAGCAAATAACTTTTTTGAACCATAAGACTTGTTAATTTTTTTTGCTTCGATAAGTTTTTGTGGTGATTTTTCGATTTCGCCAAAATCAATCTTCACCTTTTGGTGAAGATTCTTTTTTTGTAAATCCTGAACCGTTTGTTTGAGATCCTGGGCTGCATCGAGACGGGCAGTTTGCTTTGTCTGTCGAGCCTTTGCCCCTCTTCTCAGCCACTCCGTTTCTCTTCTTAAAGTATTGGTTAAGACTTTTTGGTGTCGAGCCAGTGCAGCGAGCTCAAGATCCTTGGTTTCTAAGTACTGGGCATAGTCCCCCTCTGCAATCAAGAGGTGATGGGGATTGCGAGGGTCGAGATCCATGATGCGATTCACGACTCGCTGGAGGAACAATCGATCATGAGTCACCATCAAAATAGAAAAGGAAGCCTGACGCAGAAAGTTTTCAAGCCACAAGATGCTAGAGATATCGAGATGATTGGTTGGTTCATCCAGTAACAAGAGTTCTGGGTCCTTCATTAGCTCTCGTCCCAGAGCCACCATTTTCTGCCAGCCTCCGCTCAAATCTTTAACTAAGAATTCATCTCCGAACTGGCTGAGTTTTAGATTTCCTATCCATTCAAAAGCTTTAGAATAGGATTCGTCTGGATCGGAGCCGGCACTGAGAAGTGAGGAGAGGATTGTCTCGCCCTCCTCAAAAATGGGAGTTTGTTCCAAGAAGCCAATTCGGAGGCCTTTCCGTTTTGTGACCCGTCCACTGTCGGGCGAGGCCATTCCGGCGATGATTTTCATGAGGGTTGATTTTCCAGAGCCGTTGGGGCCAACCAAGCCCGTCCGCTCACCTTCATTGATACCAAAGCTTATACCGCCAAAAAGATCTTTGCTCGCGAAGGATTTGTGAAGATCAAAAACGTTCACAAGGATCATGGCATATATTCCTGTCTATTTTTACAATGTTTGGAAGTCGGTTTTCTAAAGCAATAGGGAGAAACCGAGGCAGGTTCCCGCCAAAGTCCCTTTTTTTCTGTTTTAGCTAGAGTCATGTTCTCAGTGTACCTTTTCTTTGAATAGAGGGGGGAGTCCCACGCCATGCCTGACAGAACCATTTCTCTTCCAACGTCAAGGGGGCCTAAGAGAATTCGGCAAGTGTGGCGATCAAAGCTCATCCCCTCGCATTCGAGGTCCACTTTCTTATCCTTGATCAATTTTTCGATATGCGCTTGAGCTTCCTTGCCGAAGGGCTGTTTGATCTCAGGGGCGTCAATGCCTGCAAGACGAATTTTTCTGGTTTCTTTGTCAGAAATTTTCACGCGACAGGTGTCTCCGTCATGGCAATTAAGGGCCATTCCGCTCAGTTTTTCGATCGGCTTTGGTTTGCTCGCAGACCGAGCTGCGCTCGCGAGATTGAATGTAAGGATCAATAATAAGGCCAGAAGCAAGCGCTGTGTTTTCATGTTGATTGCCCTCATAAGAGTAAGAGTGGCTCATTTTATCGAGCTTGGTCTCAATGTTCAAGCCGCATTGTATGCGAGAAATGTGCTGGGGTCGATTCTTTGATTGTTGGATGACTCGATGATTTGATTGCTCGATTACTTGAGGGCTTTGGCGATGGCGTCGATTTCTTCAGTTGTGAGGTTAACCAGATTGTTCATAGTCACAACATTGGCAATGGCATCGCGAATCTGTTGCGAGGTTCTACCGCGTTTTGTGCTTTGCCCCAAGGCCTTGTGACAAGAGGCGCAGTAGCTTGCGTAAAGGGCAACTCCATCGACAGGCGGAGGAGGCTCTCCCTGATCCTTCTTAACCTGGTAACTCAAGGAAAAAATATCTGTACCCCCATCCTCATATTTCACCCATAGAGATACGGTGAATTCTCCTTCATTGCTACATCGAAAAGTGGCAGATTTCAAATTAGGGGCTGTTTCTTGTGTGCAAATTTTAGAGCCATCGCCAAACTGATGATCCCAAATTGCATCAACCCAGGGTTTGAGAAAACCTCCGTAAACGAAAATCACATCCTGATCCGCATTTATTTCGTTTCCCGATAGTGACGAAAAGATCGGTATCGCTGGGTTAGGTTGAAACAAATCAGAAAAATCAGGAACTTTCGAATCCTCTGAGGACTGATCATGCCAAGCTCCATTGAGAGTACAGCCCTGGTGAATGGATATCATCAAGCTTGTGATCAAGATCAAACAAGGAATAATGAGATCCCTATTCCTATTCATCGGCCAAGAAACTCCGGGCTCGTCGCGACTCTCAAAATGAAATCCTTTACTTTGAAGTCATCTTCTTTGAGGCCTTGATAAAAGTGCTCCAGATCTGGAGGCAGGGCTTTGTCTGCCGGCAATCCGAACAGACGACCGACAATTCGCTGGGTCGTGCACTTGCTGAATTCATCGCTCTCAGCCAAACGGCTTCCGTAATCCTTGAGGTTGGCGAGTTCGTAGCCGTGAAAAATGGGTTTCGCTCCAGAAACTAACAAGTCAGCCACGGTGGACGCGACTCCAGTATCAGTTACGGTAATTTCTCCAGCCTGAGGATTTGGATTCGGATTGGTATTGAATTTTCCCTTTCGATCAAAGGCGTAGAACAGAGATGCTCGGGGATTCATATTTCGATGGCAGTCGTAGCATTTGGGAACACAGTCAGTGCAATTGAATTGCTTCACCGTGGTTGAGAGTTGCTCTGGAGCAAGTCCCGTGTCTACTTCGTCGGGATAGGCGCGACAGGCAAAGGCCTTGAATGCCTTGGATGTTCTCCGAAAATTAAACGCACTCTGCCATTTTTCCAGAAATCCTTGAGTGGTCAGGGCCCCTGCGGCGTACATCTGAGACTGGCTCTCCGAAGAAAAGGAGGAGCATTGAACTTTTGCGAAACTGTCGTCAACGCAGTAATCAGCTAAAAGGAGCTGTCTGTAGTCCAAGTTATTGACGATCAGATAAGTCGCTAAGTTTGCAGGTTCGCTGTAATTGATTCCATTGGCTGTGCCCCCCATTTCAAAATCATTTATCGCGAGTGCTAGAGTTGAGGCCTTAAAATCTTCAGAGTTGAGAGTCTCTTGAAGGACTTTTAAAAAGCCCTCTTGAGATTCTGCGAGCTTTAATTCGTCGTCCGAGGGCAGCCTTCGAACCAGGGTTATTTGGAGATTTTTTAAGGCCTTGATTCTTTTTTCGCTAAGTGAGCGAGCGTCCAAAGGTGCTTCGGAGGGCTCGATGATCTCATGTGCATAATATCGGTTGCAACCGGAGGCGAGCAAAATAGGAAGAAATATCAAATAAAATAATTTGATTCCCTTTATTACTTTAGCTTGCGTGCCTATCCGATCATGCATTTAAACACCTTCTTAAGGTCAAACTCTGAATTTCCCAAAAGAGCGTTTGTCGTGTGATAGACGCCTTCGTTGGTGACGGTTTTGTTCGGCGTGGTTTCTCCTGTTGCCAAGTCAAAACCGTGGGCCATGCCCGCGGCATTTCCAGTTTCGCTAAGAGTGAAGCCTCCATAGTATCCGCCGCGAACTCGCTTTCCGATAAGCATAACCCCCTGAGTCGCTCCGTCACTATTGTCTGCGCCGACGGGACTAATTCCACGAGTGAATTCTGAGCCCACAACAATGAGTGTGGTGTCCCATAGTGTTTCAGCCTTCGTGCTGGCCGGCTCAGGAGTCTTTTTGAGATAATCAATTGTCGCGGCTAAGATTGCGGCCATTTCTGATGGGAAGTCCGGGTTTGCTCCAATTGATTGAAACCCATGCCAATCCCCGGTATTGATTGCGATAAGACTTGAATTAATCAAATTTAGACTCATTGCTTTGAGTGTCATTGCCAGAGATTTTGCCGAATCGGCGTAACCTGCTTTTCTTCCGGTTGTCAGGCCGGAAGGGATTCCGTCGAGATTTAAAACGGAACTGAAATCAGTTGTCATAAGGGAGACGGCCGCACTGTGATAATTTGCCACAGGAACAGCATTTTTTTGTGCTCGCTCCAAAAGAAGCGCTTGCTTTCGTGACAAGTCCCTAGACGCTTTTGCAATAATATCCGCTTCAGATTCTGGCACGAGGAGAGTTGGCTTCTTGAAGTAATCATAAAAGGTGGCGGTATTGACTTTTTGTAAATCCGGTTTTCCAAGAGTGTTACTTATGACGCCATCGCCGAATTGGACTCCGCTCATCAATGAAAAGGAGTTGTTTCTGCTTGTCACCTCAATGATCGGTGACACTTTGTTTATTCCACCGCCGCCCTTTCTATAAGAAAATAGATCAGTGTGCCCATCCTCATTTGCGATGCCTTGAGTGATGGCAATATTCCCAGCGTGGGGTGCGAGTGCTGCCGTGCTCGTATTGAGATGCAGATTATTTCCTGCGTCGGTCAGTGCATTGCCTGAAAAGGGGCAGTTAGGGTAGCGAGGTGTCGAGAGACTTTTGAATTCCTTACCTGTGCCCAGATAAATGAGTGGCACGCCAGCTCGCAGTCCAATTTCAATAATTCTTGTTGGAGATCCCGATTCCTGCGCGTCTGCCAAGGGCAGATATTTTTTCGCTAGGCGTTGTGCGACTTCAAGTGAATCCAGAGGAGCCAGACCTGTTGAAACAAGTGCCAGGCTTGCCTTTGTGATAAACTCTCTTCGAGAAACATAAGATTTTTTACTCATTTGATTTCTGCCTTATTCATTTATTCACATTACATAATAGTCAAGGACTCTAGGCTGCCCGCAACTGCAGCGCAGGCCGCGACCGCTTTCTTGGTTTCATCTTCAAAATTACTTTGAAGACTCTTGAGAACAGAAACTTCTACTAATTCGGGGTGTCTGCCCGTGAAGGTGAGATAGAGATAGTCATAATTATCGACCCCAAGAGGAAACAGCCGATCCTTGACGGCGGGAGTTTTTAGAGCTAACTGGCAGGCGTTGATAAATAGCTCTGTTGTAATTCTAAACTTCGTTGGAGAGCAGGCTGAATTTCCGAGGAGTCCCTTGTTCAGATCTGATTCGCCCAAATCAGGGCGATATTTTTTGATGTAAAAACAGTCAACTGCTGTTTTTCCGTCTCCACAGGAAATATCTTTTTTCGTGACACCTTTGCTGTCAACTATGGGAATGTCGCCACTGCTGATATCAAATTTCTGCTTGATGACGTTTGACAAAGTGGACGGATCAGAAAAACTGCATGAGTTTAAACTGTCTCTAAATGAGATTGAACTTTCCGATGTTTCAAGCAAGGTTTTGGATTTGAAGCCGCTGGGTGCGCAGGCAACTCCATAGCCTGTCAGGGCACTGAGAGTGACAATCGCGAACAGTAGCATTTTGTATCTTAAAATGGCTAACATCTTAAGGTTTCTCCGTACTTATTTGAGCAAAAGGCTCATGTCTTAAATTCGATCCCACCAAACCCACTCGATCTTATTATAGATAGAGCAAGTCTTGGGCCAACTCTAAGTATTCAGAGATGGAGATTCGATTCAAGAACTGGTCAGCTGTTTAAAAAGAAAGCACTAGAAATGACTACAAAAAAAACGGTAGTAAAATGGCTGTTTGGTGAAGTCTCAGGTTTTTGCAGTCAATTCAAGACTTTCTCCGCCACCTTGAGTGGCATCTTTAGAGCCACCTTGAGTGCCACCTTGGGGGCCCAACTAAGCTCAAAATTCATTCTTTACAGGTTGTCTAGGACGCTGGGGTCTAAGCCCCAGACGACAACAATTTCTTGTTCATCTTCTCGGGAAGTGGATTTTTTAAATTTAGCCCCAGAGCGACCCTTCACTTGTGATTCGCACTCCGGCCAAGTTTTATGCCTCTTCAAGCTGCCGTTGACATAGCTGAGGTAGGAGTAGGCCGGAGACTTTTCTGTTTTTGGTTTCATTGGGGGGAGAGAAAGATCGTCGGGAAGGTCGTAGATCGCGGTGGGATAAGCCAGCAGGGTGCCTTTAAATAAACCGGGGTTTTTCTTTTTTGAAAAACTCACAGCAATCTCATCGCATCGTTCGTTGCCCGGAATTCCTTGATGGCCTCGAAGGTATTTCCATTCCACCTTTCCTTGTGCAAGTCGGGCTCTGACCTCTTGATCGAGATATTCCCATAGGTCTTTGTTGGCAACGTCGGCGCCCTCGGCGGTGATCCAATTCTTTTTTTTCCAACCCCATATCCACTGTGTGATTCCTCGAATAACATAAGTGGAATCCGTAAGGACCCAGAGATCGCCCGTCAAGTTCTTAATTTTTTGGAGCCCACGCAGAACTCCAATCATCTCCATTCGATTATTTGTGGTAGAGGGATTGTGTTCGCCCAGTTCTTCGACTTGTCCATCTGGGGTCACTATGATTGTGCCAAATCCACCGGGGCCAGGATTTCCGGAACAAGCCCCATCTGAAAACAGAAGTATGGTATTTGAGAAATCTAGATTTCCGGTCATTGTGTCAAACCTCCTCTGTCTATTGGATCCATAAATATGCAGCATCCTGTCAGCATGAACGCAGAATTTACTTAAAAAACTCTGGACAGCAGAAGAGGAGCCTAATTATCATCCCAATAAAGCTGGCTCAGCATAATTCAGGGAGACAACGGATGTCTATTGCAATTCGGATTCAACTGTTGAACTGTGTGGACCTTTTCCGAACGAGTTTTTCTCCAGCCAATTTATTAGCTCGCAAATTGTTGCATTCGAAATTAATTTGCACGGTAGTTGCCTTGGTAGTTGTTTTGTCTTTTGGGGGCATTGATCGAGCGGGAGCTGCGGCCGTCAGAAAGATTCTTCCAAATGGCAAGGTGATCGGAATGGATCGACTGCCGAACAAAGTGAGACTTGAATATTTCGGGCAAGCGACGGACATTCTTTTTGTAATAGATGATTCTGGGAGCATGTCCCTGATACAAGACGAATTGAAGAGAAACTTTAGTCTCTTTTTGGATCAGCTAAATTCGTTGGCGCACTATCACATAGGTGTGGTCACAACCTCATGTGATACGCCGGAAAAATGCGGTTCTTTGGTCAACGGATACGTGACTCCAGAGACTCAAAATAGGGCTGAAGTGATTTCAAAAAATCTCTCTGTGGGCGTCGATGGCTCCTCGCGAGAGACCCCACTGGACTCATTGCAAGCGGCAACCTCAAAGGCGAAGTCGGACGGTTTCAACAAAGGATTTTTGCGTGACCATGCGGCCTTTCTCACCGTCATTGTGACAGATGCCGAGGATCAAAGCGCAATTGGCGGGGACGAGCTCGCCAGGAATCTTTTAGCTCTTAAGGCTGAGTCGAGTGTTTATGCTCACGGGATCATGGTGACAGCAAACGACAATGTCTGTGCACGAGATGATTATTTCGCCAAGGCCATTAAACTGGAGTCCTTCATTGTCGATTTGATGAAGGGCTCAACTTCTTCGGTATGTTCTCCTTCTTTTGGCCGGGAACTTGCTGATATTGCTAGGAAATTCACTGGTCTGACTTCGCGACGGGTCCCTTTGATGATGGCACCCAAAGAGCCATCTCTTCAATTGTACGTCAATGGGGTCGAATTACGGCGAGGCCTGCCGGAGGAAAGCTGGATCTATTCTCCTCTTGAAAATGAGATCATAATAGGAGAAAGAGTGGACTTGTCTTTGGTTTCTGAGCACAATCCGATTTATGTAGAGTTTATTCCTGCTGCTGAGAAATCTGAATGAGTTTAGAGTTTAGAGATTAGAGATATGAGAGAGAAGCTAGAAAAAAAAGGAATTTAACATGAAGGCTTTATTTATTGCAGTTTCATTTTTTTTGCCGATACTCATTGCTGTTGCTCAGACTGTCGATGTGAAAGATGTCGACAGTGCCGGTGCAGAAGACACCACAATCGAAATCCGAAAGGGCAAGGCTGGCGAAAAGAAGAACAATGCGGAGTGGGAATTGGCAGAAGGCACCTCTGACGTTCAGGGAGAGGGAGCTGCCATGAATCGCGAAGCAAAGAAAAACTGGAAGAAAGCCTGTGATGATTGGAAAGTCGAATTCAGAAATGACAACAAAGAAAATAAGATCATTTCTGTTAGTTGTGGAACACCGACTTGCTCAACCGAATCCGGGACCGTTACCTGCAGTTCGACTGCAACTTACAAAGTAAAATCTAGGCTCAATTGAACCTGCTGTTGGTGAATTGGTTCTATTGAGACCTTACAGAGATGGCCTGTGCAGCCCATGTTTCGCCTCCGAGGTTAGTGAAGCTTGCATTGTAAGAGCCGGCTGCACCGACAATTCGATCTTGTGAGCAGTTGGTATGAAGAGAGGATCGTTGTGTGTGACCGGGACCACCCGTTCCCGTTCCCTGGTAGATAACTGCTGAAAATATCATTTGGTTTGCGGAAGTTGTCGTCATGTTAGCGGTCGTTGCATTGGCACCGCTGCCAGTGGTCTCAACGACTTGGTCAATTGGACTGGATGTGGCGGCTCCAGAATATTCATGGCACGAAATATCTTTGGAAGCATTGAATGTTGAGCTGAGGGTGGCTGTTACGTCAAGGCCTGAGCCCCCGTTTATATTGGCTGCATACCAAATCTCTTGCCTATAGCCTGCAATTGAGCCGGTGCCGGTAAGGGGTCCCGCCGCTTTGGCGTATGTATTGCCGTGCGTGTCGCTGATGCTTGAGACACTTTCGGTTGCGCTATTGTAACTCAGCCAGCAGATCAAAAGGTTTGATTGATTCGTCGATGAGGTAAAAGCTCCTGTCGAAATTGTATTTGTATTTGCCGTGATAGTTTGTTCCTGTAGCTGCCTAAAAGCGATTTCTGACGGACCCATTTGAAACCAATTTGTCCCATCGCATATCCTGTAAGTATTTTCTGAAAAATGAGAGGTGCCTGCGGTTGTTCCTGAACAGGATCCTTGACGAGAGCCTTTCATGCTGATCCAGTTCGTTCCATTGCAATATCGGAGATCACCTGACGAATAATTGATCGTACCTGCTGTCGTGCCGACGCAGCTAGCTCCCGTAGAATGACTGGTATCGATCCAGTTTCCACTGCTGCAATACTTGATTTTACTGTCTCCTGAAATCCACTGCAATTGGCCGCTGATTCCTGCGGGTGAGGAACAAGTTGACGAGGGTGCTCCTGAGGGTCGTACCTCAAAGGCAACATAAGTTAATTCGGCAAGGCCAGCTCCAAAAGGGTCAAAGTTTACAGAGACGGCTGTTGCAGCGGTCGCAGTATCCGCAGATTTGTAAACAGACATTGTCGAGATCTCACTGGGATGATCAGCCGCATCTTCGACATCCGAAGAAGTCGGGAGGCCAGTAGCATTCCAGTCCGTGACAACACCAAAGGCCCTTGAATTATCAACTGTCGACAAATAAAGAGTGGATGTCACGTTATCACTTGTTGCCCCTCCCGAAAATGAGGCCCCTATTGGCTGAAGTAGGTCGTGTCCCGTGACAATGTACACCTTAAACGAAAGACGATTAGTTCCTCCATTTTGGGAGGTCCGCCGAACGCTCACTGTCATGCTTGTGCTAGTCGCAGTGCTGGCATACCAGGCGCTCGCATGTCCACTTTGGGAGGTACCCGAACCCGGATCCGCTTCGCCGATTTTGTGCCAAGAGAGATTTTGTGTGTCCGTAACAACGACAGAAGTGTCGGCAGTTGCAATGGCATCAGCGCTGACCATAACCAACAAGAGTGCGTTGGCTGGAGGAATAAAGCTTCCCGTTGTGAGGTCAATAAAGTTCGCCTGAATAGCCGAAACACGAGGAACTGAGGAGTCATCCACGCTGATGACAGCATTGGCGGTTCGAGTCGCAAAGGACAGGAATATGATTATCAATAAATCAATTATCAAAGTGTATTTGGGTGCTCTGATCATTGATTAATTCCCAATTTCTTTTCGAGTTCTTCAAACCGTCTTTCTAGATTCTCAATTTTATTTTTTAGATTCGTATTTTCATTTTTGAGAATGGCTAGTTCTTGAGTTTGTTGTGAAGCGAGCATTTCATTGGCTTTGCACATTTCGTAAAGTTCTTTTGCTGATTCAATCAGAGGTGCGATCAAGTACAAATATTTGACACCTTTATAACCCGTGACGGGGTCTGTTCGGACAGCATCAGGAAATATTTTTTCAACTTCTTGAGCAAGAACCCCGGCATCAGACTGGCCTGTGCTTTTCCAGGTATATTTTAGTCCCTGTAGCCGCAAAACTGCGGGCAAACCTTCGATAGGCTGAATATTTGTTTTTAATCTCACATCTGAAGTTGAAATAAAACTAGTGGCCTTTACATTGCCGATGACTTCAAGTAGTTCGCTCGGAGTCGTGGTCCCAATACCGACGTTTCCGCTGCTAAGGATAGTCATTTTTGCCGCATCACTGGGCCCTATCATAAGTGAGTTGGCGGTTGAATTGGACACGCCTATTCCAAAGGCCGCAGCACCCGATCCAGACACAGTATTGCCATCGCCAAACGCAATTGCAGTTGAATGTGATGTCGTGTTGCCTCTGCCAAAAGAGACGCCTCCAAGGCTTGAGTTATTGCTGTGACCCACGGCTGTCGAATTTGTATTATTTCCCGCCGAATTTCCTCGTCCAATTGCAATTGCGCCAGTCGCGGAGGTAGAATTGCCATTTCCAATTGAGACGGAGTTAGTCCCTGATTCGGCTACTGTCACAGTGCCCACAATATGAAGCGCGGTGCTTGGAGTCGAAGTCCCAATTCCGATCTCGCCCGTGTTAAGTATCGTCATCCGGCCTGCGTTATTGGTGGAAATTTTCAGTGGATGATTTGTGAGCATTCCAATTTCGCCCTCGGAACCGTTGACTATTTGAAAGCTCTCAACGCTCGCGCTGCTATTTCGGATTCCTATGCCTGATGGGCCTGTGTTTGTGAAAAGTGTTTTGACTTCCGTGAGGTTCGTCGAACCGTCACCAGATCCTACCTGCAACAAGTGATGTATGGTGGATGGTCCCCCAGTTCCAATTCCAACAAGGCCCGAACTATTAACAGTCATTCGGGTCGTGTTATTTGTGAGAAGGCTGACGGAGTTGGCGTTTGTTGATCCTAAGCTCACCGCTCCCGCCTGGCCTCCATTGACCACAAATCCACTTGTCGAGGCTGGCGTGAAACGAACCCAGCCTCCCAAGCCGCTGTTGGCTGTCGTGTCCCACTTCAGGGATTCACCGTCAGCAAGGCTTGCAAAGTTCGCAGCGTCGATTGATTTGCCACCAATTTTGCCGTCGGAATAATTTTTATTGACGGCATAGTCGCCGCCGGCCGGAGCGTCTAGCACTCTCACGCCTTGTCCCGCGCCACTCAGGTTAAGCACCCCGCTCGAAACAGGAAGATCCACACTTTTCGCAAAAACAGTTGACGTGCCACCAGCCAAAGCCAGGAGTTCGGTATAGGTCGCATTTTGAAAAAGTGAGTTTGCGTTTGCCTGGCTGAGTGCAGATGTCGTCGTATTGATCTGCAAAAAGTCACTCTTGCCTTTGCCCTCGAGTTTTGAGGCGTAAAGGGCGTAAGGGACGCTCTGAACAATTTGATCCTGCAAGGCAACGGGGCCACCACCCTCGTCAAAAGTAACTCTGATTCGGCGACTATCGCCAGTTGAAGGAGAATAAGAACAGGGCCCAGCTCCAGTGAATGTTCCCGTATTTGAGAAAACTTCTTTTGCAGAATAGGAGGGGCCAATCGGAGTTCCAGTGCCCAGAGTGAGAGCAAAAGAGCCGCCTGAGCTCGCCATGTTAATCGTATGGGTTTCTTCAAAAAGAAGACAGGCACCATCGGGACTGTACACTTCGATATCAAACAAAACACTCACTGCTTCTAAGGGACTGTTGTCAGGCTTCATGATACGGCCTTGATAAACGAGCCCAGAGGGAGCTTCACTCGCCAGTGAGGTTGAGAAACTCAGTGTGCCAGCGAGATTAAGCGCGATGAGATAGGAGAAAAGACGATAATTTGGGTGGCCAATCAGCAAACGATCCATTTTATATTCCCTTTCAGGAACCATTGGCTTTAGTTCAATTCTCTGAAAAACTACCTCTCTATGATAAGACATCAGCACCCTACGGATGAAATTAAAAATTCTAAAGATCTTTTCTAAGACGCCTTCTTCTCAAATCGAATCGTCGATCGCACTCGATGTAATCGAAACTGAGATTTCTTTAGCTATCTGGTTGCGAGACTGTTGAAAATAATTATACGAAGCGAAGTTTCGCTAACCAATAAAGTTTTCGTCTTAAAATAATCCATTATGATAATTTTGATTTTTGTGTTCTATCCTTGATCTGTAAAACAGGGGGGTGTGATTTTGAGTGGGATCAAATGGAAATTGGGCCTCGTACTTTTTGGAATGCTTTCTGTCCTGAAGTCAGAGGCAAGAGATCTGCCCTTTTTTCATCTCCTCAACAGCGGTGGGGAGTTTCATCGAAATAATTCTCAACTGGATTGGACCAATTCCGGTTTATGGAGAAAAACTTCTCAGCAATCAAATGATTTTTTTATTCGTTACTCCTGGGACAAGGAGCTGGGGTCTTTTGCATCCGAAATTGAAATGGACGGATCTCGAATGAGCAATACCAGACATTTGATTGCTTCAAGTCAAATGCTCTATGGTTTGGCTTACGGGGTCAATTGGAATCAACAGACGAGAGAGACTGAAATGGCACGTAGGCAGGGCAAATTTGTTCTCCAAAAAATGATCGTTGCGAATGACCAAGGACCTTACTTCAAAGTTGCGGTCGATCACAATGGCAATGACCTTAACAAACAGAGATCGCTCTCAGCCAGCGAACAGGCCGAAGGATTTTTCGGACTGGTGGCTCTTTACTCTAAAACGAGGAATCCCACCATCTTGAGGCGAATTGATGTCTTGTTTGATTCCTTTTACAGGAGATTTCATGACGACCAAAATCTGGGATTTTTTGATGATTTTGACCTGATGACAGGGAGACCTCTCTTGCCTGGAAGGGAAGTCTCGAACAAGAGTTATGGATCAACTGTGACCGTCGCGACATCTTTTTTAATTGATTTGGCTCAGTTGAATACGCCTCGCCAAAGGCATTATATCGCGATCATGGAAGAGCTTTTGGACATTGTCGCAGACCACTTTATTGACACCGAAACGGGATGGATAATTGAGAATTTCACCTCCGATTGGAGGCCTGCCTGGAGGGATTGGCAAGTTCAGAAAGTGAAGGCGAAAGACGGCGGAGATAGCAGCTCAAGGGATGTGAGTGTTGGGAGGACAGGTCATAATTATGAAGCGGCCTGGCTCTTGATGAGAGGAGCGACGGAGTTAAAGTACATTTCCGCAGAAAAGAAAGCCAAATACTTGGCCGCAGCTCGCGTGATTTTGGTTTCGATGCTGAATTCAAATTCCCTTGATCAGGAACGGGGAGGGGTTTTTGATGCTTTTATTCGGGAAACGGATTCTCCAATGTGGCATCAAAACAAAGTGTGGTGGCAGCAGACAAAAGCCATGCTGGCTTTGGCAAAAGCGATCTCTGTGGGCCTTTTCTCAGAAGATGGCAGCGAGGAGCTCGCCAGCCTTGCGTTGATTCAGCTCGATAAGATTGTGAGGTTCTATTTTGACCATTTTGTGGATGAAAAAAACGGGGGAGAGTTCTCAGTTCTTAGCCGAGAAGGTGTGCCCATCGCCGGTGAGCCCAAGGGTCAAAGAGAAAAGGCGAGTGGCCACAGTGTGGAGCTTTCTCGGTTCATGTCTGAGTACTTAAAGCTGATCAAGGCCCAGTATCTGACAGTGATTGGGAATTGAAGGCTCAGCGCCAAGAGAGTAACATCAAAGAAAATTGCGCAGAGAGCTAAGTCTCGTATCTCTTCGAGCCGACTTGCCCCTCTTGCTCTGTCTTGTTAATTCTAGATCTCTATGGAAACAGAAAGAATTCGCCCTTCCTTTCAGCAACTCTACATGGATTTGGCCCATAAGCTCGCGGAGCGTTCGACCTGTCGGCGACTTCATGTGGGCACTGTCATCACGAGCACGGATTTTCGAAAGGTTCTAGCCGTTGGCTACAATGGAAACGCAACGGGTCTTGAAAATGGATGTGATCGTGATGAGGCGGGCAATTGTGGCTGCCTGCATTCAGAGGAAAACGCGGTCATTAACTGTGATTCTCCACGCTTCATTGAGAAGGTGGCTTTTGTGACTCATTTGCCCTGCGTGGGTTGTGCGAAACGCTTGATTAACATGGGTGGGCTTAAAAAAATATACTTTGCGAAAGACTACCGTTCTCAGGAATCATTAAAACTCTTTAGTATTGTCGGAATCGAGATTGAGAAGTGGCAAGTTTAGTTTTTTGTCTTATCGGGGGATGATTTGATGAATGGGAAATCGAGAGGAACAAGAGAAAAAACAACAACTGGGGCTAAAACAACAACCGGGGCAAAAGCAGCTGCCAAGCCAAGGTTTAAGAATGTAGTCTGGCCAAAAATCAAGCCCGGTGACATCATTGATTTGGTGGCTCCTGGATTCGGGCCGACGCCAAAAGAAATCAGAGGTGCTGTTAAATTTTTGCGTGAATGGGGGTTGAATCCTCGTGTCCCAGTTGATTTATTAGGTCCTGATATTTTATGTTCGAATTCGGATGAAATGAGATTTCAATTCTTGCGCAAAGCCCTCTTTGCCAAAGACTCGAAGGCCATCTGGTGCCTTCGCGGCGGGTATGGTGCCAATCGATTGCTTCCCTACTTGCAGCGACTCAAACCGCCAGCCAGCAACAAAGTTCTGATCGGATACAGCGATGTGACGACAGTCCACCTTTTTTTGAATCAGCAGTGGGGATGGAACACAATACATGGGCCTTTGCTCGATCGATTTGGAGCCGGCTCGGGGCGGAGCAGAGACAAGAAGGAGCTCAAAGACTGCCTCTTTGGAGAGAGAGATTTTTTGAAGTTCACTGAGTTGAGACCCTTAAATCAAAGAGCTCAAGCGAATGGAATCGTCCGTGGCCCCCTCACAGGAGGAAATCTGACCACTTGGACTTCGGCCGTCGGGACGGCTTGGGCGGGCTGCCCTCAAGGCAAAATTCTGTTTTTTGAGGACATTGGCGAGCAGGGTCGAAAGGTTGATCGCATGCTTGTTCAGATCGAGCAGAGTGGGGGTTTCAAGGGATTAAAAGCGCTGATTTTTGGCGAGTTTGTTGGCGGAGCTCAACCCAACGGACGATATGTTTGGCCTGATGTACTAAGGCGCTTTGCAGATGAGGCGCCCTTTCCCGTCTTTGATCACTTTCCAGCGGGCCATGGCCGCTCGCAGAGACCCATTCCATTCGGACCCATGGCTGTTCTCAAGAAGGGGAGAACTCCAGAGTTGAGAGTTAAAGTGGGAAGTCATCGATGAATCGATTTGAATCAATACTTAAAGAAAAGATTGAACTAGGAACGGAAGGTGCTCTGAACTTAATAACTCCTGGACTTAAGCTTCGCGCCTATGAGCGAGGCAGGTTAAAGGGAGAACTGAAGCTTGGGAAAGTCTATAAATTTTATGACTTAGCTTCACTGACTAAAATCCTTTTTACAGTGCCCGTTGTCATGAGGCTTGTTGAACAGGGTAGACTCAATCCTTCGAGGCCGATGATCGAATATCTTCCTTGGTTTCCTTCTGAGAGTGTCACGGTCAAGGATGTTCTGAGCCATTCAGCCGGCCTGCCCTGGTGGGCTCCATTTTACTCAAAATTGAGTGGACCTATTGGGCCTGTTTATCGCTGGCGCCAGTTGGAAACCCATTTGCGGAAAGTGAAAGCAGACCCCAAGGCTCAAACCGTTTATTCAGATCTTGATTTCTTGATGTTGGGCATGATGATAGAGAATCAGCTGGGTTTACCTCTTGAAGCCATTTGGGAGGACTTCAAAAAAACCTTGAAAATACCTCGTTTAAGTCTTCATTTTAATAAGGGAAATGAGCCAAGATATCTTCGAAAATTTTATGCGCCAACGGAGAAATGTTCCTGGAGGGGCAAAACCTTACAGGGCGAAGTTCATGATGAAAATTCTTGGGCATTAGGGGGTGTCGCTCCTCACGCGGGACTTTTTGGAACCATTGATGATGTTTCTCAATGGGGCTTACTTCTGAGAAAATCGTTTTTGGATGCGAGAGGTTCGAAATTGGTTTCTCAGAAAACTCTCAGGAGATTCGCCCGCCGGGCAATACCGAAAAGCAAGGGCGACTGGGCCATGGGTTTTATGTTGCCGAGCAAGGGAAAGGCCAGTTGCGGAAAATACTTTTCGTCCCGGAGTTTTGGTCATACCGGTTTTACGGGTACATCACTGTGGTTTGATCCGAGGCGCGATCTTTTGGTCGTGATTCTCTCCAATCGCGTTCATCCCACTCGGGAAAATTCTCGTTTTGTTGGTCTGCGTCCACAGCTTCACGATTGGGTTGTCGAATCATTGGAGGAAATCTCATGATACCTAAGGGCTCACATATTCATTTGATGGGAATTGGTGGAACAGCAATGGCCAGTCTAGCAGGGCTTTTGAAAGAGCTCGGCTACAAAATCACGGGAAGTGATCTGAATGTCTATCCCCCCATGTCCACTCAGTTGGCCGAACTGGGTATTCCTGTGATGGAGGGCTACAAGAAGGAAAACTTAAAAGATCGCCCTGATCTCGTGATTGTCGGAAATGTGATTTCGCGAACGAATGAAGAGGCGCAGGCTCTTTTAGCAAGCGATATTCCTTATACGAGCCTGCCGAAAGCGCTGGGTGATTATGCAATCGCGGACCGAAATTCGATCGTGGTGGCAGGAACGCACGGGAAAACCACGACGACAGCTCTGGTCGCAGTTCTCGCCGAGGCCTGTGGCTTAAAACCAGGATTTTTGATTGGGGGGATCCCCATTAATTTTTCGAAGTCTTTTCGAGTTCCTTTGTCCAATTGGTTTGTGATTGAAGGAGATGAGTACGATACAGCTTTCTTTGATAAGGTTCCAAAGTTTGTTCACTATCGTCCTCGCTATGCCATTCTGACGAGCGTGGAGTTTGATCATGCCGATATTTATCAGGACTTGAATGCGGTCAAAAGAGCCTTCGCACTTCTGATCGAGAGGTTGCCTGCCGATGGACTTCTTGTCGTGAATGGCGAGGATCCTCACGCCATGGAATTAACCCAGAGATGCAAATGCAAAGTCGTGACCTATGGATTAGAGAGCGGCGATTATCACGTCTTGGATCGTCGAGTCGAATTGGGACGAAACCAATTTGCTGTGGATCACAAGGGACAGCGTCTTGTCGAACTCGCGATCAAGCAATTTGGCCCTCACAATACTCTCAACTCTCTGGCGGCCTTTGCTCTTGCGCGAGAGCTGAAGTGGCCCCTCGACAAGATACTCGGCGGTATGGCAAGTTTTCAAGGGGTGAAAAGGCGACAAGAGTTGATCGGAGAACCAAATGGCATCACTCTCATCGAGGATTTTGCTCATCATCCAACGGCTGTCAGTCTGACTCTCAAAACGATGCGTGAGCGTTTTCCTCGGCGTCGGCTCTTCGGAGTTTTTGAGCCTCGCTCGGCGACGAGTCGGAGAAAGGTTTTTCAGCAAGATTACGTGAAAGCTCTCTCGGGAGCAGATATCGCAATTGTTGCCAGACCCTATGATCAGAGCAGGATTCAAGAAGAAGATAGATTCTCAACTGAGGAACTTGTGGGTGAACTTAAGGCGGCGGGAGGCATTGCCTACGAAGGGCAGAATGTTTCTCACATCATAGAGTTGCTAAAGAGGGAGTGTCGGTCCGGTGATGTTGTTCTTCTGATGTCCAATGGGGGCTTTGATGGTATCTACTCAAAGCTCATTCAGGCACTATCGCCTCAAAATGAGACGACGACATGAGGCAATGATCAAGTGACTGGCGTGCCGTTTGCTTCGTAAATGGGAAAGGGTTCCATACACGATTTAAACGAGATAAGGCCTAGTAGGACCGAGATAACTTTATGAAAACGACAGGTGCAAAAGATATTACCAAAATTTGTGGTTTTCTATTTGCACTTTCTATTTCTTCTGGCTGCGGGAAAGCTGATTACAGAGCGGTTTCTTCTGCCCAGAATGCCAATAATAATGTTCCTGGAGACAATAATCCGCCACCGACAAATCCTCCGCCTCCAACAGAGGATCCAGAGCGTTTTCATACGAAGGGATCTGGTGGTCAAAAAGGAAATACAAATCAAACTTGCCAGGGAGGAAGGTCCTTTAGACTGCTTGTTCCTCAGTCTTATGCCCAAGCGAATGCGAGCCCTATTGTGGTAGCGATTTATGGTCTTGGTGATGATTTTCAAAATTTTGATGCGACCATTAAGGCCGGCGGATGGCATCAGACAGCCGAAAAGAAGAACCTTATTTTAATGACTCCAGAAGATGGAAATAGCGAGAGGGATAGTTTCCTTCACTTAATTGGAAGTAATCAATTGGATGAGCCTGCAACGAAGAAGGAAATTTCAGATATCATCGAATGCGTTTATTATTCGATAGGCGCCAAATACAATATCGATACGGAACGAATTCATTTTATTGGAATGTCAGAAGGCGCGGTATTTGCGGGTTATGTGGGTCTCGTTTCTTCTGAGCAGGTCAAATCCGTGGCCCTTTATGCAGGAGCAATTGGTCACCGTTCTAATCTTCCTCGTCTTTTGCCTGCCTTTTTTCTCACAGGGACCGCTGACTTTAGTTTTGATGCGATTCAGGACGTTGTTCAAGATTGGAAGAGTGCAGGTCATACAGTCAAAGAGGTTTATCCCTCAGGGGTCGGGCATTCCTTTCTGGGCTTGAGCGCTCAAGTGACTTCTGACACCGTTTGGACCTGGTTGGATAATGCTACCGCCGACTCGCCAGTAAAAAGTACCTACAAACAAAAATAGGAACTCAATTCTCGTTCCTATTCCTATTCTTATTCTTATTCTTATTCTTATTCTTATCCCTGTTCCTGTTCTTGTTTATGATTTGCAAATATTTTTATGTGTTTTGCAGAACTCCGTGCAGCCTTTCCCTTGTGTGCCATACTGAGCGCAATATTTTGTCATTGGCGCAAGACACGCAGAAGTATTTACCATTTGGGAATCTGAACAATCGAGAGCTTGGGTTCTAAAAACTGTCCCTGTTTGAGTATGAGACCCCAGTCTTGGTCTCATAGCCACTTGTTGGTTGACGGGGTGGTTGTAGCTGAGAGTGTAGTGGCAGGAGTCTGCATGAGGGATTTGTTTGCAGAATCCTGAGCAAATCGAATCACTCAAGCGGCTACTGGAAACTATCTCTAGACAGTAATCATTGATTGAATCAAAGCAAGCGGGTTTTGAGAAATTTGTCGAATCCACCCAATCTCCTAATTTAGTTGAGAGAGGCAGGACATTCGCTCTACCCGCTGTAGCTGTTGGGTTTGAGGGGCTGCCAGTCCCAGTCCCTGTGCTATTGCTCTCGGGCGAGGTGGGATCTGTACTCATGCTTTGAGATGTGGATGAATCCGATTCGGTTTCTGGATTTCCGCTACCGCCGCTGGTGGCGTCATCTCCGCTTCCTCCGCTTTTGGTTGCGAGTGCCACTGCGCCGGCCAAAACGGCGGCGCCCCCCAAAGTCCAGGCCAAAGTATTCGAAGTGCTTGCAATGGTTCCAAGGTTTGTATTGCAAGAGGCCATGTGGTCGTTCGCAATGTAGGCATAATCCATTTGGGCCTTTGCAGCCTGTGAGGATGGCGGTTTCATTTGCAAATATCGATCAGCTTCAGCCTTATGGAATTTTATTTGTTCTCCGCAAAATTTCACGCAAACCACACGAGCAGATTCGCAGGCCGACCCGATGTTGGCGCTTGCGGCCTGTCCAGTCTGGCTGGCAGCTTTTTCAATATTGGCGTTTGGGTGGATTGAAGTGCTTTGTTGGAATCCCATTGTCGTGATGGCAGAGCTAGCCGCAGCCTCTTGCGCACTTTTAGTTGCCAGGCAAGCAGTCGTCATTTTCTGATAGGTGCTCTCGCAGCCCGGATCGCTTGTGCCTTGTGCGTGGGCGGACAGTGGCATCCCGAAGAACAGGACAATCAAGAATCCTTTTTGACGCTTCCCTTGTCTAACGGCATAGCCGCGATTCCCCATTTTCTAGCATCCCCCCTCACTTTCAAACCGCCCCTTCCTATTTCTTGCATACGCCTTTATGCGTTTTGCAGAACTCTGAGCAGCCTTTACCCTGAGACCCATATTGGGAACAATACTTGGTCATCGGCGCCTCACACTCAGGCTTGTTCAGCATTTGTGAGGACGAACAGTCTGGTTGTCCGGCAGAAGCCAATGTTCTTGTTCCGGAATTAGGAACTCCAACTCTGGGGCTCATTGCGTAGCCAGGTTGGCTTTGTGTTGAGGAGACGTAGCCCGGTGTGCCGCGTGCTGCTGATGAGACGTATCCAGGTGTGCCTGTAGGTGATTGCTGAGCGCGCGGGTAATAAGAAGTGGTTGTTCCAGTGTTGAATGGCGAGCCAGAAGAAGATGTCTGATCTGTTGTTGCGTTTTGATCTATCGGTTGAATTGTTGGGACTCCACCCGGGGTCATGTATCCCACAGGGTAAGTGCAGGAATCCGCCTGTGGCTTTGAAACACAAAAGCCCGCGCATGTTGGATCAGCAGATCGGCTTTCAGCTGGGACCTGGAGGCAATAATTATTAAGTCTATCGAAACAATCAGGGCGGCCGTAATTGTCTACATCCGAGCAAGTGCCCAGAGAAGCCAATGAGGTGCTAAAGCTTGGATCCTTAGAGATGACTGAGCATTTTGACTTTATATCCTCAGATGCACTAATTTTATCCGATAAGACGGCCACGCAATGGTTGGTGGTCCAGTACTCAAGCATATCATCATAAGTTTGAAATCCAGAGTCCGGGTCGGTGCTAATAGGATCCACCGAGGTAGGATCGTCGGGATTGGTGGTGTCGCCGCTGGAAGAACCGCTGTCTTTTTTCCCACTTTTGGTAAGAAGAAAAATCCCACCAGCAGCGGCCGCCGCAAGGCCAAGTGTTGTGGCACTTATGCCGGTTTCAGCTACGACAGTGCCCATGTTCTTTCTACAGCTTTCAATGTGAGCCTGGGCGGTATTGGCATAGGTGTCTTGCTGCATTGCGAGAGTTGGCTGATTAGCGTTTCTGTAAGCGTTCCCTCTGCTCTTGTGTTCAGTAGCTGCCTTCCCGCAGGCATCTTCACATTTTTTCAGGGTTTCAGCGCAAGCAGCCGAAGTTCCGGCATTAGCGCTTTGGCCTATGCGCGCAGCTGTCTCCTGAGTCCCAGCCGCCCCGTGGATGTTGCCAGGAGATTGATCCAAGGAACCGACTCCGGCCTGCGCTTGTGCATCATTTGTTACTGCCGTGGTGAAGCAGTGTTTTGAAAGCGCATCAAAGGCCTTACTGCAACCAGGATCATCTCCGCCGCCGCCCCCTGAGGGGGGAGTGGCCGGCGCAGGGTTTGCCGCTACGGTAGGTGCAGTGGCGGGGGTCGCAGCAGGGACTGCTGGTGTCGCAGGTGCAGCAGGGGTTGGTTTCGGGGGGGTGGATCGCGGATCTACTCCGCTTCCTTCCGTCCATCCGCCCCCCGTGGCAGTGTGGCCAAAAGGTGAGCCCGCCAATCCGAGCGTAAAAAGAGCTGCAACAAACTGCTGTCCCAACTGCCTTCTATTTTTTCTTGATTTTAATAATCTCATCGTCCTTACCTGCCATCCCTTTTTTTGGCCAACATCCCGAAGAGGAGCATTCGCAAATCGGTTTGAGCCAATTTATTTTTAGTATTCAAATTTTTAGGACTTACGCAGAAGAACGGTCTATCAACTTCATGTCCGAGTTTGACGCACCCACAGCAGAGCTAAACCACGTCCCACAATCATATCTCTAATTTCAAATTGTAGAAACCTAATCCATAGAAAATCGACAAAAAGTTAAAATTCTAGCACCTTTCGTCTCACTATGAGACGGAGCAAGGCCGGGGATTATTTTTGCTATTGGATTCGATACGGCGAAGAATGGTGCATTCTGTGTGGCAAAACATGTACAGCCAAATACAAGTAGAAAGCTGTGTAGATGTCGTCAATACCGTCATCAATAATTCTACGAACATCCTCCAGTTCGGGGGATCCCTCGGTTAATTTGAGTACCTTGATGCTGCGACCTTCAGATGCATCGGCGGCCCAGGCATAGTATTCCAGGAAGTCGTCAAGATACGGATCCTTTGGACGGATCAATAAAATCACCACGTCCTGGCCACTCAGGATTTGCTCAGGAGTTGAATCCTGCATGCTGATGTGGCTCACAACCACGTTATCGACACGGCGTCTTGCAAGGAGTTTCCGAACCACGAGTTCCCATCGCGGGGAAATACACATGCCATCGGAGCAAACAAATCGAATTCGAACGGGTGGCTTGCCGTAGAAATCCCTAGCAAGAACTGACTTTTGACAGCTGACAGTTTCACTCCATCCTGGTCCGGTCCAGCATATGATCGCAATAGACAGTATTTCGGGAGTTCGATTGAGTGCGCTATTGATGAGTCTAGTAAAATTTCTCAGTCTGGAATTGAAAAAAATAGAAGATACAAAAATACCCATAGTTGGAGGTTACCTCAGAGCAATTGGTGTGCCAATTAGGAAGAACGGAGACCGGACAAGAGACCACATTTAGATGGTAAAAAAGAAAAGATCACTCAAAACCTTACCAAAAATAAATATTTTACAAACTGGTTTTAAATTGGGTCTCTTTGCGAGAGAGCTTCTTGTCGCGGAGATCTTTTTCTCTTTATCAAAAGCGGGCAGTGCTGTGGGCCGTTCCGTCTTTGGAATGCAGAATTTCAGACGCTTTCGCTTCTTCAAAAAACCAGGCGGCCCACTCAAAAAACACAGCGACTCAAAGATGATTGCCTCAGAAGTGGCCGGGCACAAAAATATGCTCACGGCCGACTTTCGACTCTATCACTTCAATTTTTCCGTGACCTACTTGTTGTTGTATAGCGTGATTGCGCTGAGCGAATTCTTAACATGTCCTTCGATGAGCTTAGTCGTGTAAGTGACGTATAGCAAAGTGTTATTTTTCCTATCATAGATTCTTCTGACATTCAGTTCCTTAAAAAGGTTAAGAAATTTCTTATTAAAGCCACCTTTATCGACCGAGAAAATATCTTCTCCTTCAGGATTTTTTTCGATTTTACTCAAATCGCTTTCAGATATTGGACCCGTTTGTCGGCAGGCAATACTTGAATCTGAAGGGTCACTTGAAAAAGTCAGACCAGTTGCTTCCACGGTCGAAACAAAACAGGTTGCTCCAGATACAATTGGATCTGGAAACGCCAATACCTTTAGTCGATTGCTACTCAGGATGTTCCAGCCCCTGGAACCCATACTAAATGCGCCGACCTCCTCTGCGAAGACGGATTTTCCGGCAAGAGTAATTAAAAGACCCAACAGAATTTTTTTCATTTGTTTTCCTTTATGGTTTTTTAGGTTTTTTTGTTATGAATTTTCAATGCACGAATTCCTTCTAAGTAGGGCACATATCCCATATGATCAAATTTAAGACCAGGATTATTGTGTTCAGGGTATTTTTTGCGAGACTTTCACCTTTTGTACTCAGTTTTGCTTTTTGGGCGAACACAATGAGGTCGTTCGAGTTAAGTTGACCTTTTCTATAGAAATGTAACTCGCTACACTTCACAAATGTTGTCCGGAAATTATCTGGAATTATAAAAATCAATTGGGGGAAATATAACGAAAAAGGCAAGTGTCGCTGTCACTTATTTGCTTTTGGTTGTTTCGTTGATTCGGGCCGCACAAAGGGCTGGTGCGGATCTCAACGAATATGACTGGAGCCGATCGGTATGGGTAAATAATAGAATATCGTCCACAATATGGTGCGCGATGGGGCAGTGTATTTTTACCGATGTACCGACTTTTTGTGGACAGAGGACGAAGCCGCATGCTACCGATCTGCCAAATATTTAATCATTTAATCTAGGTGAATTCGGTGGAGGAGTTTTATGAAAATGAGCGGAAAAATATTGTGGTTTCTGAGTGCTCTTGTTTTTGTCCTTGCCACTTCCCTCGTCGGTCGAGCTGATCAGGAAATTGAACCTCACGGTACTTATTGGTCGAACGGATGCTTCCTTGGTCGACCTCTTAAGTCTTCTGAGGACAAGGGGATGTTTTATGGACTTGGAACGATGGAACTTGAGATCAGTTATGGGGCTATAGAGGGGCACGATAAATATCTCGGGTTGAACAGTTCGTTTTCAACTAAGTCTAACTCTGTGCTAGAGAAATTTCGCTCACTAGATCTCAATAAGACCTATGTTTTTATTTATGAATATCCTTACCCCCTAAATCCTGTTTGGAACGACACCCACTGGCTGATCACCGACATTAAGGATGTTGAACCAAGCGATTCATCTCCGCCTTTTGAGAAAATCGAAGTGCCAAAGACAGAGGGGCGTTTTGGAACCTACAGTCCCGATGGCTCTCGAAACGGTATTTTGGTTGAGGTCGAGCGATGGGGGTTTTTGTCAAAGGTATGCACCCTAACACTGCATCTGGGCGGCATGGCGGGAGGTCAAGATCTATCAAACGTTTTTACCGACATGGTTATTCATGGAGAGAAGAATTGTGCCGCTGCAGAAGCTCTTTTGCCGTTTACCCGCGAAGTTAGAGTTGGTTATTCTCAGGATTTCATTGAAGTCTGGGAAGGTTCTACCCGAATTGTTCATAGTATCGATGTTTTGGCGCAAGCTGATCTATTGGGGCAAAAAGCCACCGGCGCTATGAATCTTAGCGAAATTCAGAGAGCACTTTTGGAGGACCCGGTATTTTTAAAGAAGCTGAAGAAGCAGCTAGATCGAAGTGAGTGAAAAGTGTGATTTTCTATTCTGCTATCACAAAGTATAAAGGCCGACCCGAGAAGGGGCCGGCCCAGTATCGATTCATTCAATACGATAGTGCATCAGCGCCGACCGCATGACCGAGTAACAACTTCGCCACGGCCCCTGTTGCATTGAACTACGCGACAGCCAAGAAGGCGTTCGTCTCTGCATTGGAAGATGGCGTCGCGGGCAGCTTCTCTTTCGGAGGAGCCAAATCCAGGAGCACTGTTATAGAAATGACCACGCCCATCGTGTCCTTGAGCCACGCATCGATAAGAGGAGCCTTCGCATCTTTCAACGCAATCTCCGTGTTCTCGAAGGCAAGACCGGCAAGAATCATGGCCACCGTAGTGTTCCTCGTGTCCTCGATCCACAACCTGGCAGTCGAAATCATCGGCAGGATGACCAGGACGTCCCGGAAAAGGCCTGTCGGGAGGAAGTGGTCTGTGGCCATCTCGGTGATCGCGGATGGTGTCAATGATATCAAAAAAATCGCCGGCTCCACGGGCTTTGCTTTCTTGAGTTAGAATGAGAATGAGCGAAATCGCCGACAGAACAAAAAGAAGTGACCTTTTCATGTTTTTCATAAGTTTATCCCCCTTGTATTATTGAATCCCCGTTTCCATCGGAGTCGAAATGACACTGGCGATGGAGACGAACTATAATACTACAAAGGTCATGCCAAAAAATCTTGGCAAAAGCTCACTGAAATAAAGAACTCTGAGACTTAAATGATATCTCAGAGTTTTATAGCGCATTGTCGTAGTAATTTTAGTAGTTACTGGATGTCATAGTGGCCGGCTGTGGTACAAGAATATGCCGTCGGGGGGCCATTTGTTGAAATAGGCATGGTGGAGATATCAATGAGAGATTTTTTAGTTTCCGGGTCGTAATAAAGGTGGGCGTAGCCGGATCTGCCGAGATCAGCTGAAAGAATAAAAGCTTGAGCACCTCGATTTCCAATGTGGACAACTCGGCCATCACCAGCGAAAGTTTCAACCTTGGCTTGGGCCATTGGGTTGAGCGGTTTTTCAATGATAGTCCAGAAGGAGCTATTGGGAATATTTGGTGCCCCCGCGACCTGTTTGACGATATAATTTGGTGCGCCCATGACATCAGTTCGTGCGCAGTTGAGCAATTCAACCTCCACATCAGCGAGTGCAGCAGAGCTGAGAACGAGGCCAGCCAAAATAAAAAGAGCTTTTTTCATTGTTTCTCCCTTAGCAGACCTATTGTCGCTATTGACTCTAGGTCTTTAGTTGTTGATTCAAACTTGCTAGATTCCCTTTTTAGCCATGCCAGAGCATAGGAGGGAAGCTTAGATAATGGTAAGACTAACTGTAATCTGTAATTAATCTATGATGGGATGCAAATGAGGGATGGAATTTCTGGTAATCTGGTAATCTGGTAATCTGGTATATATAAACGGTGAATTTTTATAAACGGTGAATTTTTTGCGTCCATGGCACAGTTGAAATTGGGAACAATAATCAGGAAGGCCAGTTCTTGAGTTACTCAGGGGAGCGGGGTCCAATTGTGGAAGCCCTTAGACTTCAGCACAGGAGCCCACCTTTCCGCAGCTTCGTCGTCGCGAAAAATCACGATTGAATTTTTTGTGAACCAGGTTCCAAGTCCTCGTTCTTGCAAAAAGGTCTGCCAAGCTTTTTTGACCATCAGAGCATGATTGAGCTTGGCCTCTGGGCTGGCTTGAAACTCCTTCCAGGCAAGGACATATTCCTCGACGGCGGAGGGGTTAAAAAATCAGGATTCTGAATGAGATCGGAAAAACTCTGATTGGCGCGCAAATCGAATGTGATCATGACCTTAAGGGCCGCTGAAAGTTCGCTCGCAGTCTTCCTGGCTTCTTTATATGTTTCTGGCGAAACGGCGGAAGGGTCTTTTGGGATAGTTGCGATATCGAGGTCGCTGATAGTGGAAGGTTTTGAGCCGAAGTCAAAATGAACTCGGCTTCCGTAAATTACAAAGACGTCAAATGCTTGCAAATATGGACTGTCTTTGAGCATTTTTAAAAGTAGATTCATTTGGTCTTCTTTTAGACCCATGGGAGGCTTAATTTTTTCCTGTCTGAAGAGGGCCGGAGGCGAGAGCTCTTCCGATCCTGATGCAGAATCAACAGATTTCTTCCACCGTGAAATATCATATGAATTTTTGAGCTCATATGTGCACGCAGCCTCGACAATTGAACTTTGAGCAACGGCCAGAGAGGCCATGAATAGGACGAGGCGACCAAAAGCTATCTTCAAATCTATCATCTGTGTCTCACCAATTTATGTTGTTGGACTCGAATTCATGGTGTGAATGAGAGTCTTTGGGTTACGGATATAGCTTCTGTATGAGGGAAGGACTGCTGCTATTACCAAGAAAGGATCAGAAGTTGAATTGAAATTATGAGCTTTGATTGTTTAATGAAAAAAGGAAAGGGCTCAAGGTGATCTCAGATAGGGACGAGATCCAAGACGTCTTTCATCAGGTCTCAAATATGGTTTAGATATTTGGATCAGATTTGGCAGAAAATCCAAATGCCAGAGGCTTGGCGATAATGGGCACGCATTTGGCAAAAAATATAGGCGCGACTTTCTTAAGCGCCAATCCCTTTGCTGTAGGGCATCGTCTGTGTTGGGAATGACTCTTGCTGTTGACTGTCTTGGATTGTTACCAATTGAAAAGGAGTTTTAAATGTATTCAGGGATAAGAAAAATAGCGATAATAAAGGCAGTCTGCACTCTTATTGTATCTGTAGCGACATTGTCGGCGCTCGCCGAGTATGAGAGTCGTTACCAGTATTCTAAAGAAAAGGGCGACATAGGATTTGGAGCAACTTTGGGCACAAGCCTAGGTGTGTCGGCTTCCTATGCATGGTCATCAGTGAATACAATAGAAGCAGCCGTGGCTATGGAGATGAAGGGAGTACAAAATATTCGTACTTGGGCGGATTATCTGTGGATTCATCCTAGTTCACTCGAAGTTATGAGCCTTGAATTTGGTTGGTTTTGGGGAGGCGGAGTTGGTTTTAGGACTGAAAACGACCCGGATCTAGAGGAAGAATACCTGGTAGGTCCTCGGTTAGTTGGTGGACTGACAAAATCATTTGATTTTCTTGCCTTGGAGTTAGTGGGACAGCTTTCCTACACTCAATATGTCACACAGATCACTAAGGGCGAACCCGATATTTCGATTGGATTGCGTTATTATTTTTGATTGCGCACATCTCTTTTGATTGTATTCTTAGGGGCGTAATTGAATGCAATACCCGCATCAATCAGAAATGAGGGGGCTGAGAGAGTGTTTTCGGGCGAAGCTCTTTCTGTTCAAGAGGCCTACGAACTAGGTTTCTTGCTATTCTCCGAAAGTTTTGATCAGCAAGCAAAGGCTATGATTGCCACATACCTGCGCATGAAACATGCGTGCTGGATCGAAATTTTTTGCTGACACCCCTCTTAGGTCAACTCATCAAGAAAAGAGGTCATGAGGCAATTTATATGGGAGGTCCATCTTCGGGGCCTAAATTTGGAACAAATATCTCTTCAGTCTTCGATGAGAAGGGTTTGAAAAATATGAATTGGGGAATTTTTTCAATATTGAATCTCTTTTTTCCGGATTTAAGGAGTGGAGGTACATGCGAGGTTTGATGATAAAGAGACCATTTATGCCAACCATCGAGAAGTATTTCAACCCCTTTTCCTCCGATGTTTTAATCACTTCGGTCTTTCATGGCTCTTTTAAAGAGAAGGGAAAGGAACTCATTTAAAAGGCTGGTTTTTTACTCATTGAGTATTTGGAAGCCGGAGCTTCTTCAGATTCTTATTATGATCAAAGAGCCCGTTATCTCGTCAACGCGTTTAAAAGTCCTTTGCATTGGATTGAGTCTCAATTTTCAATGGATGCTTGTTAGATAGTCTTTGGCCCAGAAAGTGCATTCGATCGACCAATAAAATGCTTTGAGGCGCTTTTGTTGGGAAGAATAATGAGCTTGAGTGGGTCATTTTTATGGAATGTGTTCTTGTGGCCCTTTGTATTTTTGTTTACGGCTACTCAGATCTGCTCTGCAGATTCCCCTTTGGATCTTTCTTCAGATCATTCAGATAATTTTGACAGGCCGTCTGTGAGAGAATTCAGCGCCAAGGAAGTCAGGGCCTTCGCCTTTCAAACCCTGTCAGCACGTGCAGGGAGCATCCTTTACGCTCGTGATCCAGCCCGTATGAGATGGGAGCTGGAGATCAGACAAGTAGCAAATGATAGAAATGGTGAAGTAGAGATCACCAGCAGTCTCAGACAAGTTGGGCATAGAGCCTTTCCAATCACTCTGAAGGCCTTGACTGGAGGTGGAAGTGAGAGGCATCACTACCGAGAAGTCCTGGATCAAAGCCTTCAAGAATATAACAGAAAAAGGAGAGGGCAAAAAAAAAAGGACCTTCAGATTTCCCAGGATAGCGTGATGGTGGGCAGCCATTACTTTGGAGGAAAGAACAAGATCACAAAGGAGTATTTTTTGTTCGTGGACTGGCCTTCCAGTGACATCAATCTGTGGGTGGTGAGCCGATCTGGAATGGGCAATGAGAAATTTGAAAGCGGAAAACTTGAATTTTCAAAAACTCCAAGGCCCTTTGATAAGCCTCAAGGATCTCCGGAGGAGCGCCTCGTGGTGAACCATCAGGTGGCTAGCTTTTCGGATAGCGCTTTGTCGAGTTACGTTAACGAATATTTAGTTAATTCTGGAAGAGATCAAATTCGATTGGTCTTACACGTAAAGGAGATCGCCAGAGATCGAAATGGCGAGATGGAGCTGAAAGCAGGGATTGGCTTGGCTGGTGGAAGCATTCAAGATATCGAGCTCAGACCACTGAAGGCGGCGGGAGAGTTTTACAGTACTTATAAAGCCTATTACAATGAAGAGCGTCTGAAAAGAGGGAATAGGAATCTTGGTTTTGTTGATCATGAGAGCATGGTGTATGTCGGAAACATGTATTTTGGAGGAAGAGATCAGCTTACAAAAACATTCTATCTCATAATGGAATGGCCCACTGGTAAAATCAAGATGTGGATCGTCAGTAAAAAAGGCTCAGGTGTTGAGAAAATTGAAAAAGTGGTTTTGAGAAAATTCCTGGACGGGTGCCAGGAATTTCTTTCAGATGAAAATGAATAAGCAAGCAATCGCATCCAGACTAAGGAATTCTTACCGTAATAGCAGCTTCTCCAGCCACGTCAGGATTTCTAAAGTGGAACACATAAACGGATCCTGCAGGGTAATTGCTGAGAGGTTGATCCAAGTAATAGTTATTGCCGTCGGAGCTCCATTTTTCTGGCAGGAATTTGGTCCAATCAAAAGAACCATCGACTTTTACTTCTCCCCGTGGGCCGGCATTGAGAACGAAAATTTTCAAACGACCGCCCGATGTGCTGAAGGAGGCACTCACAGGCTTCACCTGAGTCCCGAGCGTGAAGGTTTTTGCACCGAGGTCAGGATTGGATTGCCCCTGAAGATCTATTCCGTAGGCTCTGATTGTGTGGGGTAGACCATTTCGATAGCTATCAGGGATTCTAAATTCAAAGCCATGGCTTCCGGGAATTTTTAATGCATCGTTGACGTCGGTGCGACTTTTGTTGGCGATATTGTCTCCCACAATTGCACCATCGATGTAGTAGTGTATGGCGATGCTGACGTTGGCATCATTTGGATCATAGGCCCATCCAAACAAGATTCCATCCCCAAAAAAGCCATCTACGTTTCCGACCGGAGCCTGATTTTTTTGAACAGTGCCTTCTAGATCTGGGATTTTGATTGTGAGACTGGCTTCTCCGGCCACGTCGGGATTTCTAAAGTGGAACACATAAACGGATCCTGCAGGGTAATTGCTCAGAGGTTGATCCAAGTAATAGTTATTGCCGTCGGAGCTCCATTTCTCTGGCAGAAATCTGGTCCAATCAATGGTGCCATCAACTTTTACTTCTCCCCGTGGGCCGGCATTGAGAACGGAAATTTTCAAACGACCGCCCGTAGTGGTGAAGGAGGCACTCACAGGCTTCACCTGAGTCCCGAGCGTGAAGGTTTTTGCACCGAGCTCAGGATTGATTTGCCCCTGAAGATCTATTCCGTAGGCTCTGATTGTGTGGGACTGACCATTTCGATAGCTATCAGGGATTCTAAATTCAAAGCCATGGTTTCCCGGAATTTTTACGATGTCGTTGACGTCTGTACGCACTTTGTTGGCGATATTGTCTCCAGCAAGTGCACCATCGATGTAGTAGTGTATGGCGATGCTGACATTCGCATCGTTTGGATCATAGGCCCATCCAGCTAGAATTCCACCGTCGAGAATGCGATCAACGTTTCCACGAGGTGCCTCGTTATTGCTTCCAGCTGTAACACACGCCGTTCGTGCTGTATCAGGTTGAAATCCGCTATTGCATGATTTCACGCGGCAGATCCCACCTGTCCACTGTTGATTTGTTGTGTTACATGTTTGTCCTTCCAACTGTCCCGAACCGTTGGCAATATTGCAGCTGCCCCCTTTAGTCGCAGGATCACATTGGCCTCCTCCTCCTCCTCCTCCTCCGCTCAGCTCAGACCGATAGAGCTCTTGAACTCCGGAAGCATCGAGTCCGCTCATAGGGAGCACTCGTTGAATTTTTTCGCCGTTGCGACTTCGGATGGTATCCTTGCCGTTTTTGGAGAAAAACGTCACTCCATAATGCATGATCGAATTGAAATCGTAGGCTCCAAGAATAACACCAGGTAGAATATCAAACTGATCTTTATACTCTTCTACAATATTTTCGTATAGAATTTCGATATAAGTGTCGCGGTCCGTTCGCGATTGTTCGTGCCACAAACCTAAAGCGTGAAGTATCTCGTGTACGTCAGCTGCCAACCCGCAGCCACCGGCCTGGACAAATACTTGCTGCGCTCCACCTTGCCGGCCTACGTATGATCCACAGGTGTTGGCCTGATCTGACTTTACGAATTCCAGGTAATCGGCCTCATTGGTGCGCTCGACGAACTTAATACCTGTGTTGCCTGTGATCGCCTCCATCGCCGATTTGACGCTTCCAGCGGCGCCCGAAACAGCCGATGTAATCACATAGGGCACGATTCCTTTTGTCCAAAGTCGCCCGCCTTGAATGGCAAAGGCAAAGGACTGTATTCCGCTGAATTCATCAAAATCAAGAGCTCCCGTTTTAGCAGAAGGTAGAACAAAGTTAAGGGGTTTAGTGCTGAGTTCGGCAATTTTTCCCAAAACAATATCGTCTTCAAAAAGAGCGTAGCCGTTAAGATTTCTAAAGGCCAAATCCTTTTCGTAGACTTGATCGTCCTGGAAGAACCTTGCCGTAACAAAGCCGCGGGATCCATCTTCAGAAAGACGCAAATCCTCGGTGCTAAACTTTCCACAATGGTTACCAATCAAAGTCAGAAATAGAGCACTTATCGCGATTGCGACGATTTTGTAATAGGATTTGCCAATTTTGTTCATTACACCCCTCCAGTGATTGATCAATGGGTGGATGTGCAATTTTTCGAACAGCTCGCGTTCCTTTGTGATCAGGCAGTTAGCTTTGTGCGACTGTCTTGAATTCATACACCTGTCAGTTTTTCTCTGACACTCGTCTCAAAATGGTCCTCAAATGAGAAAGCTCATCTTGTCTCCCGCTAAATTCGGAGAAAGTCGTGACGACTGCCTCCGGAGACCTTGCTGTCTTGGTTGGGTCCCGTGAATGTTTTTATTCAGGGTACTAACCTGAAGTGCGGTGGGACACAGAAAAATAACCTTAGTTTATTTTAAATCGGTATTCTTATATAGAGAGATTGCGGCTTCAATAACTCGATGAGCCTCGGCGCAATCAAAGAATTCTTCTACTTTAACGATTTTATTTTCCAGCGCTTTGTAGTCCTCAAAAAAACGTCTAATTTCTCTGATTCTGTGCGGGGGCAGGTCGCTGATAGAATTTATTTGAGTATATTCAGGATCGTCGGCATGAACCGAGATGATTTTGTCATCGGCTTCGCCCTGGTCCAGCATTTTCATGACTCCAATTGGCTTTGCTCGCATAATACACAGAGGGACTGCCGCCTCCTGTCCTAAAACAAGGATATCCAGAGGGTCATTGTCTTCGCAGTAGCTCTGCGGAATAAAACCATAGTTTGCCGGATATTGAACGGAGCTGAAGAGGATTCGATCCATCTTGATCAGACCACTACTTTTATCGAGTTCGTATTTGGCCTTAGAGCCCTTCGGGATTTCTATGATCGCGTTTACAAAAAGCGGAGAGTCTTCTCCGACGGCTACGTCGTGCCAAGGATGCATAAGACCACCTTATCTTCTCTTGTTTTCAAGAGTTAATTTGCTCATTCTATGCGTCATATTACCAGATAATTTCTTCTATTGTGAAAAAGTTTGGGCCTTGTTTTCAGATCGCGAGCTCTTTCAAGGTCGTCGGAGAAGTTTGGCCAAATCTTCTTTTGCTTGCTCCAGTTGGCCAATGAGCGAAAACCATTTTTCTTCGAGGCTCGACATTTGAGCACCGAGATCACTTAACTCTATCATCTTAGTTTGGGCCTCTGGTCCCGATGAAGTGTGTAAACTTTCGGTCAGTTCAATGCAGCGCTTTTCGTCTGAGGATATTTTTCTTTGAAGAAGAGAAATCTCCTTTTCGAAGGCAGAAATTTCTTTTTCAAGGAGCTTCTTCTGTTCTTTAGGCTTGGAGGAGTGACCCAGGGAGTGCTCTGGCATGTGGTTGGTTGAATACGGCTTGTTTGCCGAGGCTTTATCGGCAAGCCCTGGGTCCATCGTTGACTTTGATGGATGAGAAGACAGCGAGAGAATTCCTTGCCTCTGACTCCAAACGTATTCATCGTAAGTTCCCGGGTAGAGCAATGCCTTGCCATCTTTGATTTCGATAATTTTTTTAGCGAGACGTTTGATAAAGCTTCGATCATGACTGACGATGACGACCGCCCCTTCATAGGCTTGAAGGGCTTGAGTGAGAGCCTCAACAGTGTGGAAATCCAAGTGATTGGTAGGCTCGTCCAGAATGAGCAAAGGTGATCGCTTTAAGAGGATTTGTCCGAGTGCGACGCGCGCCTTCTCGCCTCCCGACAAAATCTTAATGGGCTTTTCAATATCAGTTCCTGAAAACAAGAGGACCCCTGCCAAATCTCTTGCTTGCTGGGGCAGGATGTCTGGATGGGCTTTTCGCATAAGAGCCTCATAAACAGTATCCGTCGGATTGAGCTCCTCTGCGACATGCTGGGCGTAATAGCCTGCAGTGACTCCATGGCCAGATTTCAGAGTTCCCCGGAGGGGAGCCATAACTCCGGCGAGAACTTTTAATAAACTTGTTTTTCCGGCTCCGTTGACTCCGACAATTCCGACGTGATCTGCCCGTTCAAGGGAGAGTTCGATTCCCGATAATATAGTTCGGTCTCCGTAGCCGATAGATAAATCTTCTGCAGAGAGAACTGTTTTGCCCGTTCTAAATGGAGGGGCTATGGGAATACTGGCCCCCACCAAAATAGGTTTGAGTTCGATAGAATCCATTTTATCAAGTCGCTTTAGCCGACTCTGAACTTGGCGGGCCTTGGTTGCCTTAGCTCCGAATCGGGCGGCAAATTGAAGGATCGTTTTGCGCTTAGCGTCTTGAGACAGGGCTTGCTTAGAAAGCTGTTCTCTCAAAAGGGCTTTTTGTTCAAAATAGTCATCGATATGTCCATTGAACTTTGTAAAATCTCCAGCCTCCACCTCAAGTGTGTGGTCTGTCGTGCGCCGCAAAATTCTCTGTCGTGTGAGATGAGTAAAAAGCCCCATCAAAGCTTTGGAGAAATTCCTCTAAAACAAGAAGAGATTCGAGATCCAAATAATTTGTTGGTTCATCAAGAAGAAGTAGGTTCGGCTGTTGCCCGATAAGCCCAATGAGTTTGCACCTCATTCGATATCCACCACTGAGCGCAGAAATGGGAGAGGAGAGATGGCCATCGGTGAGACCCATCTTTTGTCCGAGTCTCTTGAGATCCCAGATGGGCATTTGGCAGATGTTTTCCCAGTACTGCGAAACCGTTAAACCAGGCTCTAAGAATTCCTCTTGAGCCAAATAGCCAAGTCGCAGAGAATGAGAGCGAATAATTTGGCCACTGTCTAATTGATCTTGGAGAGTGAGACAGCGAAACAGAGTGGTTTTTCCAGCGCCGTTAGGCCCTATCACGCCGATATGCTCGCCTTCATTGACCGCGAAACTGGCTCTTTCAAAGAGAGTTCGAGAACCAAAGGCCTTGGATCCGTTGTGTACCTGTAAGAGAACGTCCGCCATAGAGCGCCCACCATATCAAATTTTTCCATAAAATCATGCGAGGAATTGGAGTTAGTCTCTTTTCTGATTGATCACTCGTTATTGATTGATACTTTGGTCGTCGAAACAGGTTTCAGAAAGTGAGTTCTTGTAAATTTATTTAAATGCCGCGTCGATTTTACACGTGCAGAGCGATTTTACGCACCAAAATTACTGAGAAGAAATAAAAATAGTTCCATTTTGGCCTCCCGGTTGGTACCACTGTAGCCGCTCGGTGGTGGCCCTCGTTGGCCATCTACGTAAGATTAGTTCAACCATACGCAAAATTGGGGGTTTCCATGGGTAAATCGCGTCGGCAAGGCCTGCTTTCTATTTGTGTTATCTTCATGGTGCCCTATATTTTTCTCAATCTGTCCTTGATGGCTACAGCAAGTGAAGAGTCCCCCATGTCTCGCGGACGCGTTGATCTTTCAAAACACTCAGATCGTTTGAGTCGTCATATGAAGGCGCAGTTATCTTACTCTCTGGATCAGATTTTGAACAATATCGTCGGCGCTAATCAGATTTTATTTGACGGTCCAGCAGATCAGAGAGGACTTCCAGGAGCTGTTCTGGCAGCCCCAAGCAGGGAATGGGATCCTGTTCGAAAAGAATGGCAGGACTATCGAAAAAATTGGATTCGCGATGCCGCAATCACGATGCGGTTAGTATTTAGAATCATGGCCAAAGGAGAATTGGATTATCTTCCCGCAGAACGCAAAATGGCCCTTGCGGAGGCCTATGTGCAGTTTTGTGAAAGGGCCCAAAGCATTCATTTTAAGGATGGGAAATACGATTTAGGTCATGCTCTTGTCATGCCCGATGGTAAGCCCAATCCCAATGAATGGGGTTATCCTCAGAATGACGGGCCACCTTTGCAGGTCATCGCTCTTTCTGAAATTCTACATCTTATGAGAGAATTGCGGATTGTCGATATTCCGCTTCAAAAGCTCATTTTGACGGTGATGAAACCTAACATTGATTACATGGTCGAGCATTATGATAATCCTGCAGTCGAGCGATGGGAGGAAGAAAAGGCACAGGCGCACTTTTCGATTTCAGTTGAAATGCTGAGGGGTTTGCACACAGCCTACTCTTCTGCTGAGATGTTTGATCCTTCTTTGAATGCTCGAGTGGCTCTTAATCCATCAATCTTGTTACCTGCCATGGTTGATTTGGCCAGCAAGATCGAAGAGCGCTTTATAGGCGCTGGTGTTGAATTCATTCCGGCTAAATACTATATGATTCCAGACGGTAGCACGGTTAGAAATAAAGCATCCCGGCTGGATATGCAGGTCATAATGACTTCCATCGCGATGAACAAGTACTGGGAGATGAACTTACCCCAGGTGAGAGAAGATTTTATTTATCCACCCAGTCATCCCTTGATGCGTGCAACGTTTGACAGGCTGAGAGAGGACTTTAGGCACCGTTACAATGTGAATCAGTATGGAGTTGATTCAGTGAGTGGCCTTCCTCTGCCGGGGGTATTGTTTGGGCGATATTCGGAAGACACTCATTTTGACGGGAGTCCTTGGTTTATTACGACCTTTGCCGCAATCCAATATTTACTTTGGGATGCAGTTCAAATTATGAAGTCCGAACAAAGGTTCGTGATGCACTTGTGAGGTCTGCTGAAGAGATTTTCTTTCGTTTGATGGTCCATACGGGAAGCGAGCATTCTTTGACTGAAGTTTTGAAAAAGGTGGGTGGCTTTAAGTGGGGAATACATGAACTCACTTGGAGTCATGTCGAGTTCGTAAAGACGAAAAGAATGTTCGAAAGAGCGCAGGAAGAGTTCGGCCTTAAATTGAGTTTCAATGTGAACGGTCCCATATCGTCTGCTGTGGAGACGGCTGTGTTAGCTGTTGCTGACGAAGCAGTGACGGTCACGGCGGTCGCTCCTCCGCCTCCAGTTGAGGAGGCTTCGGGGCCCTCAGGAGGACAGCGGTCTCTTTGTAGGATGTTGATTGGACGTGACGGTTCAGCAGCAGGTGAATTGGGTTTGGCTTTTGCTCCATAAATAACCGCAGGTCATGATTGCAAGGTTCATGTCTGAATCAGCGCAGACCGAGGATTGACCGGGCTCAACCTAAGAAAGAAAACATCCTAGGTTCAGCTCCCGCCCTCTACTTGGGAATGGGACTGTCGGTGTTGTTTGGAATTTCTATCTCAACTGCAGCCTCCTTTACGTCGCCATTTTTGGTGATATATTTGATAACGAGATAGGTGCCGGTAGCTGAGGTCAACATAGTCACATTGTCTTTCATGTCCCTAGATTTCAGATATGCCAATGGATTGAATTTTCCAGACGTCTCAATGGAGAGTATTCGCGAATCACCCATAATTTTTCGAGCCTTCAAATAGGCAGAGACTAGGTAGGGGACTTCTCGAACCACACGCGGAACATAATATCCGGTCGCATCGCCAACTAACCCACAAACAACACCAGAACATAAGACACCATTTCCACTCCAAAATTCTTTGAAACCATACTTAAGCCGGTCACTGGAGCTCATTTTTAGCATTTCCCTATAATCTGCTGAAAATTTCATTGCATTTGCCTCTATCTGTTTCAGTTCGTCAGGCGAAACGCTGATTTTGAATCGTTTGGTGGAAGCGTTCGGAATGATTTTTGCCATCACCTCAAAGTCCTTTTCAGAGAGAGTTCGTCCACTGGGAATCTTTGGGTTTGTTCCATACAATCTACGATTTACAAGGAGGTCGAAGTGTCCCTGGCTATCCCAAAAAACCAGCGTAACCCCATTTTCTCCATTGTTAGGTCCTGCAATCTTAAGATTTTTTAGCGGAGCTATGAATGCCCCAAGTGCCCTTCCCAAGCCAGGCATAGCAACTATGGCTGGTGCACTAAGAAGAGCCACTATAGCGCAATTGTTAGCGGCTTCTTTGGCTTGCTCTAAGGGAGATGGATTTGTCGAGCACACATTTTCTTTTGCCAAGTTAGTTGTTTTAACTAGTTCTATCACTTTGCTATGCTGATTAGAACAAGCGGATCTAGTTGCTTCTGCCGCCATAACAACTGTACTGAATTGGATGCTTCCTCCCAAATACAGAAGGGGATGCCTGAGAATCGAGTAGTTGGTTGCGGCGCCACCCAATCTAATGGCGGCTATCGCTTCACCAATTCCGAAGGTCCCTACAGTTATGATGGCATCGAAGGCCATCCTGTCAACGAGCTTCTGAGTTTCGTGGCGGTCTTCATGACGTTCAAGAATGCACTTCTCTGCTTCAAAAAATGAATTGGCCTCTCGATCTTTTATTGTATTTTGTGTGCTACCGAAGTCAATCAGGTCTGGTTGAACGTTGAGCCTTCCTCTCATTTCTTCAAATTTGCATTTTGAATCTGAGGATTTTTGACTAATGAGGCAATTGAAGTCCGACAGATTGCTGTTATATCCGTTTTCTAGGGCACCACGGTTGGCTGTGAGTTGTTTGGAAATTGCATTCGTAATTGATTCTGTCGAAAGATCATATCCAGTATTAAAGGAACCATGTCCACGGCTGGGTTTCACTTTGACAGCTATTTTCTGAAATTCTTCACCACGAATCCACGGGATGTCGTTTTTTAGAAGCTCAATGGCTGAAGCAAGGGGTTCGCATTTCTCTTTTGCTTCTTTTGTTTTTATATCTGCTCCCTTATAATACGATTTGGGTCGTGGCAGCCCAGGGTTGTGCAATGGTTTGGGTTCTGAAAGCCGAGGCTCATCATAGTTGAGGTCTCCTTGTAAGCATTTCTGATAAAATGAAATCAGCTTTTCTATCTGAGGTATCTTTTCCTGAGTTTTTTTAACCAAGTCCGATAGACGGTTGTTTCTTTCGTGTTCGCAAGTTGCTGCCGCTTTCTTAAGCCCTTCACATTTTTGTTTAATTGCTGGCCATGAGCCGGAGGTACAATCTATTCCGTCTAGAAAAGGTGTTGAACGCGGTAAAACTGAGTCAATGTAGGATATTTGATCGAGGACCAGCGAATTGACCGCTTCATATTTTCTTGCAGCATTGTAGAGTCGAACCTGGGCCAATTTTCTTTGACCATCGCTGAATCCTGAGCATTTTGAAAGGTATGTTTCAAAAATTGGATTGATTCTGTCCTTAAATCGATTGCTCAGGTATGAGTTCAAGTCGGAAGTGTCGCGAAAATTGGATATACCTCCCTTTGTTGCTAAATATTTTTGAAAGCCTTCAACGGGACTCTGACATGCTTTTACTTCGCTCTTGTATTCAAAAAAGAAGGAGTTTTTATCCGTCAAGTCATCCTCAATCCAATTTTGCAGAGTAGGTGGGCAGTCAACTGTCGCATGAGAGCTCGTCGCTGGTTGAGCTGGCCGTCCAGGGGTTAATTCCGATGTGGCCGTCTCAGAATGTGACCAAGCCACTGAGGCATCAGTTAGAATCTCTGCCAACTGCAGCGTAAAAATGATGACTCCTAACAATGACAATTTCACTCTTTAAATATCGGAATACGGACTTAAAAATTAAGAACCGTAACTTTTGGAATCATCTTAAAATAATACATTGCTGTGGCCGATCGAGTTGATCGGCCATCAACTCGATCAATTAGGGTCTTTCAGCAGATGCGCCCAAGAGCCCCCGACATCTACCAATTATTTCTCTCGCTGGCTCAATGACTGCGGAATCAAGCGCCCTCCCAACGGGCTGGAGGACATGAGTGTCGTAGGCCTCTACAGCTCGATCGGCAGTTACTTGGATTGCCCCCGCCGGTAAGTTTGTCCCGCGACTGTGTATCCACGCATAAATGAGTTTGGAAGCAACGTCATTCATAGGCTTAATGTTGAAATTCTTCATGATCCGATTGTTGAACTCAACGATCGTCATGTGCACAGAATTTGAAGCGACTAAAATAGCGTAAAGGATAAAAGGCAAGTGAATTTGCCAGACATAATAGGAGACGGGGTATCCAAAAAGGAGCGCATAAGGCAGTACCCTGGCCGTGCGGAAAGAATTGTGAAATGCGTCAGGGATCAATGGAAGAGATCGATCAACCATCTTCCAGAACCCCGGTTTATAGGAGGTCTCCTCATTGCGAAAAAGAGCTTCTAAAACTCGAGCAACTCCAGAAAAGAATTTCTCACCGGGCTTTCCAACCAAGGCTCGCCGAACAAATTGCAATCTCCCAGGATATTCAGGCGAGTCAGATCTCATATGGTCGTGACTGTGTACAGAACGCTCTACGTAGATATCCAAAAAATGTTCTGTAAAGATCTGTGCCTCGTGAAGGACGCGCTCTTCATTTGTCAGGGTATTTATATAGGCAACTTCATTTGGGAGCCTCAGAGCATTTTCTGCTCGAAGTACTGCCTGAATGATAACTTCTTGAACAAATGGGGATTTGTCAGGATCTTCAATGTGCAAACCCACTCTCCCCCCCATCGCTTGAGCAAGAGGAACTCTCGCTTTGGCATCTTCGACCCACTTGCTCTGTGCCGCAAGATCTAGCTTGATATCGAAGGTATTTTGATAGCGTTCGGACAAGTCAGCCCATAATTTATCTGAGCTTAATTCGCCAGGCGAGTCAGGGAGCGCAGCCTTTGCCGATTCAGCCTTTCTTAGGGCCCGTTGCCATTGCATTTTCTCATAAAAGGATTGTTTTGGTGGCGTGTAGCTCTGAATTTCTACCTCTGCGACTGCTGCTTGATGAAGCTTATGAATTCCTTCCTCTTGGTAGATCTTGTAAAGAAAGGGATCTATTGCAACAAGATCAGGGCGGGCTTCTAGGGCCTTCTCAGCTTTATCCCCGAACTGTCTTTCTAGCTCTGAGTCAAATTCAAGGGTTTCTGGCTTCTTGTCGTAGGTAGCTAAAAATGATCTGTGGATCAATTTTGCCATCGCGAGGGCAGCCTCGCGAGATCCCGCCATTTCGACCCAGGATTTGGGCAGCAGTTTTAAATTATGCTCGATTCCCTCGATGCTCGTTGCGCTCATGGCGTAGACGACACTTCTTGCCGTGACAACATTTCTCGTACTATTGATCGCCAGGGCCTGATAAGCTCCCGCAAGGACAGCACCCAAATACCTAAAGGGTTTAGTTACGGCGAGTCCGTTATCTAATTGAGCACCTCTGATTTGCTCCGCTATTGTAGTTGTGAATTCAACAAATCCCTGTCTGGATGTTACCGTCTTGATTGGAGCCAAAGCTCGTGCCTTTATTTTGCTGAGACTGTGGCTCGCCAGTGTCAGAGCGCTGACTGTTTGATTGCCGACTTCAGACGGATTATCCCTATTTAATCTCTTGGCAACTCGAAGAGCCCTGTTTACGGCGGGTCGAGTCAGGCCCCAATGTCTGTCCCGGAGGGTGTACTCAAATTTCTCAAGTTCCTCTCGTGCTTGTGCGCCGCCCCCTTCATATTGCTTCATACTCATCGGCTTGAGGTAATGAAAATCCCATTTTTGAAATTACCTTTCGCATAAAACTGAGGGGGTCAAACAGGAACTGACTTTTATCAGGTAAACCAACATTTTTAAATCGCGTTTCCATGACTTCATTGGTTCGATCTCTCAGCAGGATCTGATGCTGAGGCGAGTTTGGATTCAAGCCTTGTTCTGTCATTTGTCTTCTGACCTGCTTTTCGACGGATTCCAGGTTAATCATTTTTACATCGGCTGAATAGCTATGTGCTCCAGCTTGCAAATAGGATAAAAAATTGCGCAAAAGCTCCGCAGATACGAAGGCCGCAGCCGCTCCTCCAACCGCAATCTCAGTTCCAAAGTGTTGAAGTAAATAAGGATAGAAAATAAGGAGATCCACGCCTAAGAGGAAGGCATCCGTCATTCCAAAAACAATGGCCCCAAGCCAAAAGGTCTTATAATTCATGGCCAGTTGTTCGTTTTGGCGCATCTGAAAGCCCATTGTGAAATCCCAAGCTTTTCCAACTAATTTGTTGTCGTGGACAAATCTGTCCTTGAGATATTCCAATGTATGGCGAATACCTTGTGGAATCATGGAAAGTGAAAACCACTGAGCGTGTGTGAATACGTCTAAAAAGGCCTTGCCCGCATTCGCTTCCTTTTTAAATACAGAATCCTTGCCTTTGACATAGGGATATTTTTGTTTAAATTTCTCTTTGTACACAGTCAGCTTCATGTACAGACTTGCAGCAGCAACACTTGCCATCATGCCAGTCACAATCATGACTCGCTCGCCCAAATCGACGGTCAGAAACCCTTGCCAATCGATTTCGGGGGCGAGGGCCACGGCCGCAGCCCCTGTTCCTCCGTAGAGGATTGCATTTGTCAGCCAGAGCTTCCGGCTTGAGGGGCCACCTGTCTCTCCGTTGCCATTGTGACCACCACCATTTGCAGCAGGGCTTCCACTCCCAGCAGGAGAACTGCTGGCCGCCGTTGGTGCCCCAGAATTGGCTTCTGTTTGCCCCTCTGCTGTGCCTCCCAGACGCGTGAAAAAGCCTCTCACTTTGCTGAGCAGAGAAGTTTTTGTCGCAATATCATCTTCGCTTGCCCTTGCTTTTGGAAGAAGCGCATTTATAATCGTGTCGAGAAAGCGGCCCGTCCTGCTCTTATTGCTCGCGACGAGCTCGCCATTGCGAGAAGCTGGAGCCTGAGCATTGGACTTGTACTTGCCGATCTCTGGTAGCTGGCCTGAAAGAAAAAGACCAAATGCGGCCGTCGTGTCGGGGCGGGGCAGAACTGTGCTGCGATCCATACCTTGTCCTTCAAGGACCGCCCAGGTTTGTGCGAGGATGAGATTCTTTCTACCCACCTCTTCCATAGCTGTAAAATCAGTCCTATCAATGGGGAGCCCCTCGTTGGACTGATCATAAATGACAATCTGGTCGGTCATGATCCATTCAAAGGAGTGCTTGAGATTTGTCCATCCCTCACCTGGTAGCGCGAAGAAAAATACGGGGACTGGAGTTTCATTTTGGGAGGCAAAGGCGAAGTCCTTTTTTGTTATAAAGAAAATTCCCTCGCCAGGGCTCTTCTCATTTGGATTTTTATTCTTGAATATTTCCAGTGAGTCTGCAGAAAGCAGTATGTATTCAGGCGTTTCTAAAAGGGGAGTGAATTTTTGTTTCAAGTGAAGCAGCTTAGAGACTCCGCCGAGACCAAGATGAAGATCGCCCGCAGCATCCTTCTCGAAGAAGGCTCGCATGGGCTCAATGCTCTCTGTCTTGTTGAGAGAGGTCCATTCTTGACTGCGCATGAAAAAAGGATCTTTGTCTACGAGCGGATTGTTACTGTCGAGCCTCCAAAAACTCCCTTTCGGTACAATGGGTTCACCAAGGGCAAACTCAGTCAACAAGGGCATTTCCTGATCCAATGCGCCCCAATAAGCAGTCTGAACATGCTGGGCCAGTTGTTTTCGGTCAATGCCACTGGAGTCATCGGCAAGGTCTATGTTAGCTTGAATGCCCAACGGATTACTTGGGGCCTGATGGCCCATGCCGGTGGATCTTCTTGGCAAGGTGGCAACCTGAGAATAGGCAGCGAGCGGTGCTAGGATCATCTGTCCTGAAATGACAAGACTGATAAGACCGCGTAAATTAAAAAATGTCTGCTGCCTAAAATGTCCCATGCTCGAACCTCCTCAGTCCAATACATAAAAGTCGATTGAGAGTTGAATTCTTCCTGGAATTTCCAGATATTGATCGTGCTGGCCTTTTCAGTAGCCCATAAATATTCGCTGCGCAACAATTGAGATTTTTTGCGTCTGATATTGTAGGGAAAGATGAATACTTTTCTTTTTATCATTAAGAAAAGTTATCTCAAGCATTATTAAAAATTCTTTTGGCCTTATTAGCGAACAAGTTTAAGGCAGGATCTACGTGACTTGAGAGAGACAAAGTCTTGAATCAAAGTGAATTGATAAAACTGATTTGAAGCAAATGCGTTCCTTTTCATTTTTTCAAGGGAGAAGCGGTCAAGATTTTCCAAATTATCGAGGAACTGCCGCTTGTGGTCAGCTAACCCAAGACCGTCTTTTTGGGTGTACAAAGATCCTTGGGGTAGTGAGGAGAACCAGGTCCTCATCTCAGGGAAAAAATCCTTTGAGAGAAAGGCTGAACCGGGCTGGGTGTTCATAAGAACCGATTGCAAATACTCCGAATGGTCCCGAATCTGAGCATTACGAATCCGACCACTGAATGATTTAAGAAGCTGTTCTGAAGGCAATGATTCCTGATCTTTGATGGCACTCGAAACCTCAGCTTCAAGACTCTTTCGGAGAAACTCAAACTGCATAATTCTAAAAAATAGATCCTCCATTGCCAGAGTGGTAACAAGAATCTGTCCTGAGTACGTCTGTTGAAAAAGGGGGAGAGAAGACCGAGAAAAAAGATCGAGCCTTGGCTCAATATAGAAGGCAATGGAAAGAGTGCGCACCAATTTTTCGAGCAATGGAAAGAGTTCCAAGTCTGAGTCCGGAATCCAAACGAAGTTATCGCTATTAACAATTTTAATGAATCCAAACCATTTCTCACCATTCGTCTCTGATTGAGGGTAATCAGAGGCCGTCATTGACGAGGGGATATCAAGGGAGGAACCTTTTTCTTCAATTAGCCGTTGTCTCTTGCTACCTTGGCTCAGCAAAGAAATTTCTAAGATTTGCAAAAAAATTGAGGCCTTGACATTGAGGTAAGAAACGCCGTCGGGAAACCCCTGTGGCTTGGCTTGAAATAGCGCGGAAGTTCTGGTCTCGGCAATTGCACTCAAGTAGTTGAGATCATCCCAGCCTAAATTGGGGATTGACAGATTGGCCTTCGCCCATAAAATTTGCTTCTCCAGCTTCATGAGATGAATGTTTGAATCGCTCCAAGAGGTGCCATCGGTTGAGCGGTCAGGGTGAAACCCGCCATAGCAAGGCTGGCCAGAGAAAAAACTAAAGACCATCAAACTCGTTAACACAGTTAAAGCAATTGATGAGTCTAAGTTTTTTTGGGAGATCTTGTATCGCATTTTCAAGCCTCCATTGGTTTTATTGCAACGCCTTGCATAACAAAAGGATCTACTACAAGGACACCAAAGTAGAAAGACTAAATTGTGGGACAATGAATTAATTGCAACTGACATTCTTTCTTCTTGGGCAAAACCTCTGATTGGGCCAATTCAAGTCTTTTCCTTAACTTTGACAATGGATATTTGTTTCATTGACCCCTTCCTGTGCATTCGGTAGCCATTGAGCTTCTGGGGGTAACTATGGCCTTAGCAGCAAACGAAAAAAACCTGACTCCACTGATGACCCAATACTGGGAGGTGAAGAATCAGCATCCAGACAAAGTGATACTTTTTCGGATGGGAGATTTTTTTGAAATGTTTCATGAGGATGCGCGCATTGCGGCTCCCATTCTGAATATTGCCCTCACTCAAAGAAACAAGAAATCAGCGGACGACACCCCTATGTGTGGGGTTCCTCACCACAGCGTCGCTGGCCCCATCATGAAATTGCTCGCAGCAGGCAAAAAAATCGCTATTTGTGATCAGGTTGAGGACCCAAAGCAGGCAAAAGGTCTTGTGAAGAGAGCCGTGACTCGCTGTTTGAGCCCTGGGATGGTCTATGATCCTGATACTTTGGATCAGCTTGCGGCCAATTATCTTTGTTCCTACGATTCTGAGACGGTCAGTTTCTTGGATACCAGCACAGGGGAGGCCTTTTTCTATCGCGAAACAAGTGCCGGTGAACAGAGACGACTGATGAAAGTTCTTTGCCCTAAAGAATTGGTGCTGGGAGAAGGGCAGCGTGCAGAGTGGCTGGATGGCCAGTTTGCGAGTTCACTTGATGAATCTGTCACGTTCAATCAAGGTTCAAATATGATTTTATCGGGCCACGCGCTGAACGAGTCGTTGCTATCTGAATCATTGAGAGAGAGCCATAGAGTCCTGCCCCTCAGCGCCTTGCGAGTTTTGAGCTATGCCTTGTCGATGCAGGGGGCGGAGCTCAGCTCCACTTTGGGAGATTTTGTTGAGAGGCGACTTGAAAAGAGGCTTGTGATGTCTCCCACCGTGCTCAGACATCTGGAAATATTTTCAACCTACAAGGGAGACTCAAAGGGGAGTTTATTTTTTGCGATCAATCGGACGAAGACCTCGGCTGGAGGGAGGCGCTTGAAGACTTGGCTCCAGTTTCCACTCGCTGATGAAAATGAAATTCATCAGAGGTTGGATCGCTTAGAGAGGTGGACGAGCTGTCTTGACGAATTGCAGACACTTCGAAGGACGCTGGCCGGCATGGGCGATGTTGAACGACGCCTTGGGAAGATTTCCAGTCCTAGCTGCTCTCCACGGGATGTGGAGTCTTTAAAAGACTCCCTTGAAGTCGGTCTTTCTATCAAATCCTTTTGCGATCAGGACGTGGATCCCTCTCCTTGGCAGACCTGTTCTCAGCTCACGCAAAAAATAGATCAAATACTTGAGAGCGAGGCTCCCCCAAACTTTAAAGACGGTGGAATTATTCGGCGGGGATTTGATCCTCAATTGGACGAGTGGATTAGATTGAGTGAGGACAGCCAAACACTTCTCGCGGAGTTAGAAGCGCGCGAGAAGGCCGCGACCGACATTTCTTCATTGAAGGTCCGATACAATGGCGTTTTTGGTTTTTATATTGAGATCACCAATGCCCACAAGACAAAGGTCCCAAGCCACTATTTGCGGAAACAAACATTGGCGAATGCGGAGAGGTTTACAACCGACGAGCTGATCGAGCTTGAAAAGAAAGTTTTAACCGCTCGGACAAAGCGCCTCGAATTGGAGCGGGAGATTTTTGTTCAACTTCGCCAGCACATCTTGCGAGCTTCTGCCGATTTGTTAATTCTCTCCAGAGTTTGGAGTGAACTCGATGTCGTGAGTTCATTGGCCTGGCTTGCTTTAGAGTACAAATACTGCCGACCAAAAGTGTTTGCAAACGGACAATTGCAATTGAAATCAAGTCGTCATCCGGTTGTGGAGCAGGAGGTCAATCGACGATTCGTTCCAAATGATATTTCTTTGGATGAAGGACAGTGTTTGTTGCTAACTGGGCCCAATATGGCCGGCAAATCGACTCTGATGAGGCAAGTTGCCATTTCTGCAATTCTCGCTCAGATCGGAGGTTTTGTCCCTGCTGAGTCGGCCTCGATGCCGATATTTGATCGAATATTTACGCGCATTGGAGCCAGTGACTATATATCCGAAGGCCTTTCGACTTTTATGGTTGAGATGCAGGAGACGGCTGAGATGTTGCATGATGCGGGAGCACGATCGCTTGTCATTTTGGATGAGGTGGGGCGAGGGACTTCGACCTATGACGGAATGTGTTTGGCTCAAGCTATTCTTGAGTTTCTTGTTGAGCGAAAGAAGTCCCTCACCTTATTTGCAACCCACTACCATGAGCTGACTCAGCTGGAGTCTCGCCTTCCGCGAGTGAAAAATGCCCATATGTCGATCGTGGAGAAATCTGGTGACATCCAGTTTCTGCACACTTTGGTCGCGGGACCCGCGAACAAGTCTTATGGCATACAAGTGGCAAAATTGGCGGGTCTGCCAAAGGAAGTCACTCAGAGGGCCCAAGGGCTTCTGAAGAGAATTGAAGCCTTTAAGTCGTCCGCTCCGGGGCAATTGAGCTTTTTGGATTACAATTCGCCAGTAGGCCCGGAGGCTCTCTCGAGAGAGAGTCAGCAGGAAGCCTTGTTTTGATTTTGATGTCGTTTTAGAATATCTTAATGGCAAAATCATTTTTAAATGCAGCAGAGATCGCAGAGGGACTGGGTGGTTTTCAGGCCTCTGGTCAGTGGCTCCCATCGGAGGGAGGTCAGGGAATTGAATTCTTTGAATGGTTGGAAGCAAAGCTCGTCGCAAGATTGAGTCATATTCCAGAATGGGAAGAAATAGGAGCTGTGGCACTCGGGTCTTGGGCACGGGGAGAATTAAGCCCTCGGTCAGACATTGATGTCTTGTTGGTCGGGGATGAGTCAAAGATTTTGTCTTTTGTGACAAAATTGACTTCTGAGGGAGTCAAGCTTCGCTATCGAGTGCCTGAGGATATTCAGGATTGGACTGTGGGCGTGGAGCCATTTGATGTTTTGGCGGTCCTTCATGGTCGAGCCCTGAACGAATCCGTCGCGCAGGATCTGGAACACCAAAAGATAATGATTCGAAAAAGAGGAAGCCGATTTCTAAGAACTCTCATGAGGGCCATGGGGGAAGAGCGGAGGGAACGCAGTCGGCGATACGATTCTATTACCAATTATCTTGAACCAAATTTGAAATACGGACCTGGGGGGCTGAGAGATCTTCAACAGGCCCTTTATGTTCACGAGCTTTCTTTTCAGAAATTTCAAGATCAAGTGAGCCATCACTCACTCGAGGTTTTTTCAAAATATCGTCAGTTCTTTCTGACAATCAGGCGTCGTCTTCATTTGATGGGAAGTGGAGACAGCGTCAGTGCTGGCGATCAAAAGGAGCTTGCCCTTTGGTTTGGATACACCGAGGTGAAGAGCTTTATGCGGGATATTCAGGTGGGTCTCAGTCGCGTGAGCTTTTACGCCGATTGGATGGTCAACAGAGCGAGGGCTTCTAAAAAATACATCGACGAGGTAGAGAGCGTTTCTCTTAACAAAGCGAGTGATTGTTTTGCCGCTTTACAGTCAGATCCATCAAGGCTTGTCAGGGTAAAGTGCGTTCTGTCATTGAAAATTTGGTTCAACAAAATCCAGATATGACTTCTGTCGGAAGATGGCTGACAAAGTATTTTTAGATTGATCAATCTGAGGAGTATTTATTGGCCCTCTTCAAAGTAAGAATCATGGATTTTTGTGTTCCAGATTTGAAAAGAGTAGGGGGATTGGTTCAGCATGACCAGTATCATCGGTTTACGGTGGATGCGCACCTTCAGCAGGCGATAAGAGTTGTTCAGAGAATCTACCGGCGTCCCAGTCGTGTGGGAAAACTCAAGCTCTTGGTGAAGGAAATGACCTCTGACGACTGGAAGATTCTGATGTGGACGGCCCTTTATCACGACTTGGCCAAGGGCTTGGGCGGAGATCATTCGAAAAAAGGAGCTGAACTCGTCAAGCGTGATTTCATTGCCATGAAGCTGCCACTGAGATTGACAGTCGAAGTGGCCTGGATGGTCGAAAGACACCTGGATATCTCCACCGCCGCATTTCGAATGAATCCTCACTCTTCATCAACCTGGCAAAAGTTGCATCACCTTGGGATCAAAGGGGATCGGCTGAAGCGTCTGACACTTTTTACAGCCGTAGACATCATGGCGACCAACCCTGAGGCTTGGTCGAACTGGAAAGAACGGCTTCTGATGGATCTCTATTCTGTTGTGACTTCTCCGCGAGCGGGTAAATTCGTCAAACTTCTGGAGTGCGCCGATCAATCAAAAGTTCAATTGAGCGATGATTTTATTGATAAGTTAGATCCCTCTCTTCCAGAACAAATTCCCGATCGATACCTTTTGGCGGACTTTCGGAAGCTGCAAGGTTCGGATCGTGGTGATCTGGAATTGTTTATTTGGAAAGCAAAGGGGAAGGAATATTGGATCCGCTTTCACAGTCGGGAAGATCGACCGGGTCTTTTTTTGGAGTGGACAAAAATATTATTTGCCTCCGGTTGTCAAATTCTGCAGGCGGTCGTTCAAACCTATGAGAATTTCGGTGCTTACGATTGGTTTCGGGTCAAATCGTCCCGGACGCCGGCCCAGTTAAAAAAATGGATGTCTTTTATTGATTTACATAAGGTGACTTTGCCTGAGGCGAAGTTTGACCGGGTGAAGCTTGTCAATCAAGACGAAAATGAGGCCGTTCTCAGTTTTCGCGGAAAAGACAGCCCGGGTCTTTTGTTGACCGCGGCCCAGGCTCTGGCTCAGGAGGGATGCAGCATTCGCTGGGCAAAGGCCTTCACTTGGGGGCGTCAGGTCGATGATGTTTTTGGGGTGAAATTGGAGCCTGATCTTGCAAAGAGGGTCGAGAATATCGCTCGAAAAACGACTTGAAATTGTGCTTACTTTGCAGGCAGATTGTCCTTTGATCCAGGTAGAGCTCAGAACAAAATCAAATAATTGAGACAAGATAACCGTTAAATAATCATTAGAAACAGAACCTAAAAAAATCAGTCCAGTTTAAAAAAAAATAGGAAAGAAGGACTTGCGAAACATTGGATTTCTGGGCAGACTTTAATACAGGTGGTCAGATGGGGGCCATCGCATGATCTAGGAAGCGGATCTTTAAATAATTAAAACACCTAATTCGGGGGAGGGAGCAAGGATGCTCAGAGATGTCCTGATTCAAAAAGGTCTATCAAACCGCGAGGCAGAAGTAGCTGAGCTGGTAACGAGGGGCTTATCCAACAAGGAAGTTGCGAACCAATTGTTCGTTACAGAGAAAACAGTGAAGTTCCATTTGACTAACATCTATAAAAAGATGAACGTCAAGTCGCGCGCCCAGCTGATCGTATGGTGCTTACCGCACTTCGGGTTCGTGGAAAAGGAAGAGCGTCAAGCAGCACAAGAAGCGAGCAATAACAGTATTGTTGGCGGATCTCAGAATGTGATCGCAGATACAATACCTGCAGGAAGTCAGACAGTTGTTTCTAGCATGTCTATTCCCACAGGAATTAATCGCGGACCTGGTGCTGACTCTTTCGGTGGTAATTGATTCGCGGTTTTATTAGTTGTTAACGTTTAACAGTGGGTTTGTGTGGTGGAAGCTCGTCCTGTGAGTGACTCGGCAGTCGTCATGACGGAGATGATACTCCCTTCCCACACAAATTCGCTTGATAGTGTCTTTGGCGGCGTAATCATGTCCTGGATCGACATTTGCGCCGCTATTTCCGCTCTTCGGCATTGCAATCGTCCCGTTGTCACGGCCAGCATTGACGCCGTGAATTTTATGGCTCCAGCATACAAGGGATGGATTGTGACTTTGGTTTCTTCCGTCAATTATGTCTCCAGAACTTCAATGGAAGTGGGTGTTCGAGTTGAAGCTGAGCATCTGGTGCAGAACGAAAAATTCCAGATAGCATCGGCCTATCTTACTTTTGTTGCACTTGATGACAATGGCAAACCCATGCCTGTGCGGCCAGTGATTCCTCAGAGTGTCGAAGAGAAACGCCGCTATGAGGCTGCAAAAAAACGTCGGGAATTAAGGCTTCAAACACGAAAATAATTGTTCCCAAAATTCTTTCCAATTGCTTCTAAAATGAATTCAGACTGAGTCATTTTGAGACACGCAAATAGCCTATGTGTAGACCATGTGTTGTGTCTATGGCTTGGTCGGTTGATGTCGAGGCTGATCGCTTTTAGTCCGAGATTTTCAAGTATTTCAGATTGAGAAGATGACTTAACCTATTGGAATAAATGAGTTTAGCGAACTCTCTTGTACAGTTGTTTTTGAGCATTTTTTTTGCACTCAAAGGAGATGAGTGAAGTCAGGATTTATTAAAGGGGAACGAAAATGAAGACTCTTTTTTTTGTTGGTATTGTTTGTGTAATTCTCTTTTTTGGCAATCTGATTGGACCTGATCTTGGCCTGGCTTTCGCCGATGGTGGAATTTGCACTTCATTAAGCGCACAAAGGGACGCGATTTCAAAGAACCCTCTCACTTTAAAGGCGTACTGCAAGAGCAGCTTTGAATCTGCACTTCAGTGTTGTTTGACTCCAGATACTTGCTCTCCAGGGGGCGTTTTGGGAGGATTTGGTGGTGAGGCCATCAATGATGCTGCCAAAAATTTAGCAGCGAATGGGGCAATGCTCGCCCAGGCGGCGGGAACGGCCGCATCAGAATGCGCTAAATTACGCAATACCTGTTATGAGACCTGTGAAGCTGAAAGCAAGACCATCAACCCCTCAACCGAATACGCTCTCTATCAGGGACACAACACGGCGATGAAATACTGCGGTGGAGTCTTTCGGGAAGCGGGGCTTTGCCTCGAGGACGTGGTAGCCAAGGCATCGAGTGTGGTCTCTCAGGCCACGTCGGTCGCGACGCAAACGGCCGCAGCAACGGCTCTGACGGGTGCAGGTGCGCTGGGTGGAAGTGGGACGGGAGGAAGTGGATCAGATGGGAGCTACGGTGATTCGAGCGGCGAGAAGGTGGCGGCAACTCCAAGCCAGATATGGGGTGGTACTGGTCCCAAAGCTCCCTGTGTGACACAAGGTAATAGTCCTCGGCCGTGTCTCCAAGCCTCTATTTCGACCAGCGGCTCGGCGGTGGCGGTAACCACGCCGAGCAACAGTGGCGACCCGAGAAATGGCTCCAATGCCCCTTATGTTTCCCCCGGGCCATCCGGTGCTCGGAGCCTCTCGTCCGCAACAACGGGTTCCGGTTCAACAGGGCTTGCTGCGGCTCCAACAACGGGAGGAGGCCGATCCCCCGGATCGTCTGGTGGCATGGCCCTCACTGCCAATCCGGGTGGAGGTGGCGCTGGAGGCTCAGGATCATCACAGTCAGGATCATCTGGTTCGTCGGTGGCGAGCTCAGGGGGCGGAGCAAACGGCTCGACGGGCACAGGAGCAGGTGGTGGATGGGGATCTAATCCGCGCAATGGCTCACCGTATGGACAGGGCTTAGGAGCTTCTCCAACAACAGCAGGCACGACAGGTTCGGGAGTTGCGGCCTCTACCACTCTTGCATCGGCTGGAACGAATCAGGGTCTTCCCGATAATAACTGTGATCTTGAGGAAAAGGTTTTTACACCGGCTTGCTTTGATATCATGAACGATTATTGCACCACGACTCAAAGACAAGGGAGTGGGTGCAAGAGCTTTTGTCGAACAAACAGTGCTTCTACGGCTTGCGCTGGTTCAAAGTAATTCGAAGTAGTTTGAGCGAGATGGTCCGAGGTGTCCGACCCTCTTGCTCTTCATTGATTCTGAGGTTGACTCGATCGATGAGTTCACCGAATGTAAGTCGAATGTGTGCTTGTTCTTAATGTCCATGTTTAAAACCATTTTTAAAGCCAATTCCGACTGGATTTGGAGTCAGTTTAGGACTTTTTGAGTGAACAACTCCGTGACCCCATCTGATGACAATTTAGAAAGAGTTTCGGGTATTGTTGAGAGAATCACTTTTCACAATCCAGAAAACGGGTGGACTGTGTTAAAGGTCTCTTCCTTTAGAGATCCAGGTCGCCTCATCACAGTTCTGATTCACCAGGCGAAAGTTTTTGCCGGGGCCACCATGGAGTTTTGGGGTACTTATGGTCATCATTCTCAGCACGGAGAGCAGTTTAAGGCTGTGCGAGCCGTAGAGAAAAAACCTGCCTCTGCGGCGGCTTTGGAAAAGTATTTGGGCTCGGGTCTTATTCGGGGCGTGGGACCTGCGACGGCAAAGAGGATTGTGGGACATTTTAAAGAAAGAACTTTGGAGGTATTTGAGAAGAGCATCAATGAGCTTCTTCATGTGCCTGGTATTGCAGACAAAAAAATTGCACAAATCAGAACCTCATGGTCGGAACATCAGGCGATTCGCGATGTGATGATTTTTCTTCAGGGCTATGGCATAAGCACTCTATTTGCGACAAAAATATACAAGACTTACGGGGACAAATCGATCCAAATCGTCTCCGACAATCCGTACCGGCTGGCTCATGATATTTATGGCATTGGATTTTTTTCAGCAGATAAAATTGCTTTGGCAATGGGATTTGAAAAAACCGGCAAACTTCGAATTGAGGCGGGAATAAAACACGTTTTGTCAGCCAGTCGAGATGAGGGGCATTGTTTTTTGACCGAAGAACAGATTGTTGTTGGGACACTGGAGCTCTTGAGAGAAAACATCGAAAGAAACAACCTGATGGAGGTCTTGCTTCTTCTTAAAAATACAAATCAGGTCAAGCATCGCAAAATGAGCTATCGAGGGAGCGAACTGCAGGATTGTTATTATTCAAAAAGTCTCTACTATGACGAACTGACCACGGCCGATCGCCTCTTGGATCTCATGAAAAAGCAGGTGCCTATTGATCTGGTGAGAATCAAGGGCTGGGTTGCAAAGTACTGTGAACAGCAGGGGATTGAACTCAGTGAAGAGCAGATGACGGCTGTGTGTGAAATTTCGGCTCACCCGTTTTCAATTCTCACAGGGGGGCCCGGATGCGGAAAGACAACCTGCACCAAGGTTTTGGTTCAATTGCTTCTTGCCATGAAACGAAGAGTCTTGCTAGCGGCCCCCACCGGAAGAGCGGCACAGAGAATGAGCGAAGTGATCGGGATCGAAGCCAAAACAATTCATCGTTTGTTGGAGTGGGCTCCAGCGAAGGCTGGATTTAAAAAGGATGAAACGGATCAGTTGCAAGTTGATTTTTTGATCGTCGATGAAACATCGATGTTGGACATTGGGCTTGCAGCGAGCCTGTTTAAAGCTGTGCCCAATGGAGCGCAAGTGCTTTTCATCGGTGATCCGGATCAGTTGCCGGCGGTCGGAGCTGGTGATGTGTTGGCCGATTTGCTCAAGAGTCCCGAGATCCCTCGTTTTCGGTTGACTCAGGTTTTTCGTCAGGCTCAATCTTCGTCGATCATTCGCTTTGCTCACGAAATAAATAGTGGCGGCTTGCCAAAAATCCTTTCTCCCTTGGCCGAGCCTCAGGCTTTTGCTCAGGGCATCGATTGTCTTTTCGTGGATTCTGACGAGGCCACTCAGGAACAGTTGAGATTTCTCAGTCGTGCGAAGGCGGCGTTGGAGCGCACAGTGGCTGAGGGCGAGACTCATTTACTGAGGAGCGGTGAGAAATGGGTTGGACGCTTACAAAAAGCGGCTCAAGGAATTGAAATCGACGAACTCCTTCTACCCTCAGAGGTGACTGAGCAAAGTGTTCGGGAGCCGATTTTAATGATTCCAGAAAAATTTCGAAACGTGGATTTGAACCAATTGCTGCACGCCGGAGCGGGAGCTGCTGAGTTAAAGACGATTTTAAAATCAGTTCATCCCTGGTCCTCGCTTCATTACGGTCTGACGGCAGTCGATTCTGTTGTGAGGCTCTACACAAAATCCATTCGAGAATGGATGGGCGGAGCAGAGGTCGAGATTCAGGTGCTGACCCCTCAGGTCAGGGGTACGCTCGGTACCATGAACTTGAACCATTGCTTGCAAGCAGCAAGCAATCCCGAAGCTCCCCATAAGCGTCAGCTTCAGATGGGCGGGCGAACTCTGAGAACTGGCGATCGGGTGATTCAAACACGAAACAATTATGATTTGGGAGTTTTTAACGGCGACATTGGTCGAATTGTTGAGATTGATACGGAAGGCGGATCTTGTCATGTCAGTTTTAGTGGAGGAGATGGTCGCAGGGAAGTGGTCTTTGAAAGAGAGGACTTGAATGAGCTCTCACTGGCCTATGCGATCACAATTCACAAAAGTCAGGGCTCGGAATTCCAAGTCGTTTTGATACCGGTTCTTGGTCAACATTTTAATATGCTCTTTAGAAATTTGATTTACACAGGTTTGACAAGAGCCAAGAAATTAGCTGTCTTCGTGGGGAGTCGAAAAGCTCTCGCAATGGCTGTGAATAAGATTGACAATCGAAAACGGCAAACCGCATTGACGGGATTGGTTTCGCAAGTAATATCATAACCAAGGCCATTTTTTGTTTTTTGTGATATCTTGCGCTCACTTTGTTGGTTTTGCTTGGAGGTTTTTTGTCATGGCAAATTTAAATTCCAGACTTATTTTTTTATTTACAGCAATGCTGTCATTTGCATTTTCATGCGCCACTTCTCCAACGGGTCGAAAACAACTGATCATTGTGAGTGATCAGGAGATGAATCTCATGGGCGGACAGGCTTTTGGCGAAATGAAAGAAAAATTGCCGATCGATCGCGGCAGCTCTGCCAACGTGTACGTCAGGTGCATAGTTGATTCATTGGCTCCCTTTGTCTCCAGTTCTGTTGGCGCAGACAAATGGGAAGTGGTCGTGTTTAAGAATAAAGAAGCGAACGCCTTCGCTCTACCCGGAGGAAAAATTGGCGTTCAAACTGGAATGTTCGAGGTGGCCAAAACACCTGGCCAGTTGGCGGCAGTCATAGGTCATGAAATTGGTCACGTCATCGCTCGACATGGAGCTGAGAGAGTCTCCACATCCTTGGCCGCGCAGTCGGGCCTCATGGTGGCCGATGCCTTGATGGGGAACAACAGTTCAAAAAAAGACATTATGGCCGCCCTGGGGCTTGGGACGCAGTTTGGGGTTATTCTCCCGCATGGCCGCACACAGGAGTCCGAGGCCGACCGAATTGGTCTTGATCTCATGGCTGAGGCCGGCTTTGACCCCCGAGAAAGTATTGACCTATGGAATAATATGTCGCAATCGGGAGGCTCGGGTACCCCTGAGTTCCTATCAACACATCCATCCAACAGCCGTCGAATTGCCGATCTTGAGTCTTCCATGGGCCAGGCTCTCAGTCTTTTTGAGGCTGCTCGCAAAAGTGGACGTTCTCCCAAGTGTCATCTTTAAGAGTTCCTCGTTCATAGTAAGCGACAGGGGTTCTGTAACCTAAACCCGATCAAACCTTTTCTGGGCTTGTAAAGTGGGTGAGTTGAATCGAGTTTTTCAAGGCTTCGTTGCGAAAATTAGTGTTATAAAGTTCGCCTTTTAATGCAACCGCAGCCCCTTTCCAAACCCAATTTGGAAGGTGGAAATGAGTTGAATCGTAATTGCTAATACTTTCGTAACAGCGTCACATATCTAGAAACTTCCGACATTGATTGTTCGCCGATCCTTTGGCTTTTAAGGTTGTTGAAACCGTCTCGATCATATCTTCATTTATATTTGCCGACGGCTCTACTTTTAGCAGTGCCGCATAGGGTTTCTGAAAGTAGACCCAGTGAAATCGAATAAACGCAGAAACTTTCTTTAGACCATCTTTTCGAAACCAGCGCCGATTTTCATTAATAGCCTTCAAATCATCAGAGTTAAATTCTCCGGCATATGGATTCGCCAAACTGACAGAAAATTCGTTATTGGAGTACAATGAAAACATAACTTTCATGGGTCGTTTTATTAACTCGTCCCAGAGTCCTTTATCAACTTCTTTGGGAAGTAATTGCAGATGGTCCCTTACATGCGTCAGGACCTGATAGAACTCAGGAAGTGTAGTGGTCCCAGATTCCCCAGTGCCGGAGAAGATATTAAAGCTAATTCTAGAGTCCGCTATTATTCTCTCGAGCGTCGGATCGTTTCGGCTACAAGACCCAGATTTGCAGGCAAGTATAAAAATGTTTACTGTCAAATTCTCTCCCGGAATACCAGCTTGCGTTGCTCTCTTATGAATGACTCTGATGATCTCTTGATAGCTGGCAATACTATTGCCGTGATAATCTGCCAATTCCCCCGAATTGCCATGGGAGTCGAGCAGAACGAACAAAGTAGGATTTGAACTCTTACTTATCGATAAGAGAGCTTTTCCGATTGCATCTCCGAACTTTGGGAAAGAGGTGTTGGTTCCATACTTATCGATCGTCTCTGACACTGTCCACGTTTGATTCTTAGTGACCCCAAACAAACTTTCAGCCTCAGGACTTCCATTTGCGAACTCGTAAAAGTATTTAAGCCGATAATCCAGAGGTACATGAAAGGGATCTCTGACATCTTCTAAAACATATCCGACGGCAGCTCTGGGGCCAGCAATCACGGAGCTGTTTTGGCCTAAACAAAGGAATAGCAGCAACCAATAAACGAAATTAAAAGCTGACCGTTCTTTTAGGAATTCAATGGATAAGATAACCAGTGACTTCATGGCCGACATCTGATGGATTTAGTTATACGTATATTCGATGCCCGCTTAAAAGATGATGATGTCCAAAATTTTCTCACGAGCAAAGGAAATGCAAATTCCTAGCCAAAAATGTACATAATCAAAGTGTTGAATTGACTCAAGGGAAAAAAAATCTATCGAAAAGGAAGGTATCAAAATACAAAAAAACGGACATAAGGGAGAGAGTTACACTGCTTTCCCTCATCATTTTGGCCACCTGCCTGAAGCTCACTTTGGGTCTATGTAACAGAGCCATCAGAATTGCCTTGCAAAAAACGTTTTAACGTGCTAATACGCTAATCCGATGAAACGTGATTTTGACTTAAAAGACAGAAATTTTAGAGATCTCTGCAAGATCATTGCGGGGTTGAAAAATGCTGAGGAAGTACGGAGCTTTCTTCTGGATTTGTGCACTCCCAACGAAATTCAGGCTCTGGCGGATCGCTGGGAAGTGGCAGTGATGATCGCTCGTGGGGACTCTTATCGTGAGATTTCAAAAAATACTGGAATTAGCACCGCCACAATCACTCGGGTTGGGCGATTTATTCGAACGGGAAGAGGGTATCAGTTGGCCCTCTCTCGATTCGGAATTGAGGATCCGGAACTGAGCTCTCAACCTCGCTCGCAAGCTAGCTCTCAGTCTGAATCGTCTGATTTAGGAGGACAGTCATGATACGAATTGCAATTCAGAAATCGGGACGTTTGACAGAACAGTCTTTGAAACTTTTAGAAGACTGCGGGATGTCCTTTAATTGGTCAAAAGATCGATTGATGCTCCAGGTGACTAACTTTCCGCTCGAGATACTTTTGGTTCGTGATGACGACATTCCTGAATATGTCCGCAAAGGAATCTGTGATCTGGGAGTCGTGGGAGAAAATGTTCTGCGCGAGCACAATGGACAGGACAAATCCATGGTTGAGATCATACTTCGACTCGGATTTGGAAAGTGTCGACTTTCTCTCGCTGTTCCTGAAGCTTCAAGCCTGAAAAGTGTCAATGATTTGCAGGGCAAGCGCATCGCAACTTCTTATCCTGAGTCTTTAAAATCTTATCTCAGCGGCCTTGATATAGAGTCCGAGATCATTGAGATTTCTGGTTCGGTCGAGATCGCACCGGCTCTTGGGGTTGCCGATGCAATTTGTGATTTGGTTTCTACCGGCTCGACACTTCGTACAAACGGATTGCAAGAAATTGAATGCCTTTATCAATCAGAGAGTGTGATCGTTCAATCTTCGAGGCCCTTGAGCGAGCCAAAACAAAGCCTTGTGGATCGCCTCCTTCGCCGTATCAATGGAGTGATGAGAGCTTCTTGCAATAAGTATATTATGATGAATGCGCCACGATCGGCGCTCGCAGTGATAAGAGATATATTGCCCGGAATGGAAGAACCCTCGGTTCTGCCGTTTGCCTGCTCCTCTGATCGAGTGGCCATTCATACTGTTTGTGATGAGAATGTCTTTTGGGAAACGATGGAGCGACTCAAGGCAGCGGGAGCGAGTTCTATTCTCGTGATGCCTATCGAAAAAATACTTTCTTAAACGCTTGAAGAACTCGGAGCTCATTCGCAATGAATATTTATTCGTGGTCAAATTTAGATAGGAACGGAAGAGAGTCTCTCTTTTTGCGACCCTCTGACAAGCATGTCGACAAGGAAGTCGTTCGAAAAATTCTATTGGATGTCAAGGAGCGGGGTACGGAGGCGGTTCTTCGGTACACAGAGGACTTTGACAAAGTTCGACTATCAGACATTTTTGTAGAAAAGGGCGAAATATCTAGCGCCTTCGATGCGATAGATTCCTCACTGAGGCTTGCGTTTTTGCAAGCGGCTGGAAATATTGAAACATTTCACCGATCTCAGTTGGAGTTGGTAAAAGACATCAAAGTTGTCGTTGAGTCTGGAGTTGTGTGCGAGCAGGTTTCCCGACCTATTTCGAGAATTGGAATTTATGTTCCCGGAGGTACGGCTCCGCTTTTTTCAACGGTCTTGATGCTAGCAATTCCTGCGCGAATTGCGGGATGCACAGAAATTGTTGTTGCTACACCTCCTCAGCGAGATGGAAAAATAGATCCGGACATCCTCGCGGCCTGCCAACTGTCCGGCGTGACGGAGATCATTAAGGTAGGAGGGGCCCAGGCCATTGCGGCTTTGGCCTTTGGAGGAGACGGACTGCTTCCTGTGAATAAAATTTTTGGACCCGGCAATGCCTGGGTGACAGAGGCAAAACGGCAGGTGACTCAGATATGTCCCTCTGTGGGATGTGATTTGCCAGCAGGTCCGTCGGAGGTTTTGGTTCTTGCCGATGAAACGGCAGATGCCAACTTTGTTGTTTGGGATCTATTGAGCCAAGCAGAGCACGGGGCTGATTCTCAAGTTCTATTGGTTTCTACAAGTGAAGATAAAATTCGTGAAGTGCTGAGCTTGCTCGAACAGATCGTGCCGGATCTCGATCGAGCGGACCTTGTTCGGAGTTCATTGGCCAACAGTCGCGCCATTTTCTGTGAAAATTTGGATGCAGCGATAGACTGCAGCAATCAATATGGGCCTGAACATCTCATCATAAATACAAAAAATCCACGCGATCTTTTTGAAAAAGTGACTGCAGCTGGATCCGTATTTCTTGGGCCCTGGTCTCCCGAATCCGTCGGAGATTATGCGAGCGGAACCAACCATGTTCTTCCAACTTCAGGGGCGGCCCACTTTACGGGAGGCGTTTCTCTCTCGTCTTTTTTGCGTCGAATCACCGTTCAGGAGCTGAGTTCGGAAGGACTCTTGAATCTTGCCTCGACGGTGGAGACAATGGCCACACATGAGGGTTTAAGTTGTCATGCCAATGCCGTAAGAGTTCGACGAAGAGTTTTGGAGAATTCTCTCGTTGTTAATCGTGAAAAAGGGAGAGGAAGCGAATGTTAGATTTTTTGCAGCGATTGGTGAGGCCCGTGATCGCAAATCTCAAGCCCTATTCTTCGGCTCGAAGCATCGAGGGTTCTCGTGAAATCTTATTAGATGCAAACGAAGGTCCTTGGAGTCTTCAGAGTCGATATCCAGAACCTCAACCTCGGGAGCTCAAAAGAAGTTTGTCCGAGCTCTACAATGTGAAGTTTGAGGAAGTCCTTGTGACAAGAGGGGAGCGATGAGGCCGTTGATGTGCTCGTGAGAACATTTTGTGAGCCAGGACAGTCTTCGATCATCGTGCATCCTCCCACCTTTGAAATATTTGCTCATGCGGCCACAGTTCAAGGGGCGAGTGTTCTCTCAGTTCCTCTTGACGATCAATTCGATTTGAATTGTGAGAAGATTCTGCAAACGGCGGATCGTGAGGACCTGCGTTTGATCTTTCTCTGTTCTCCCAACAATCCCACAGGGGCCTGTTTGTCGACGGATCGAATTGAGCAAGTCTTGAGAGGAATTGGAGAGCGAGCCCTTGTCATTATCGACGAAGCCTACGTCGAATTTTCAAACCGCGAGTCATGGACAAAACGTTTGGGTGAATTCCGTCAGCTTGTCGTTTTGCGCACTCTCTCTAAGTACTGGGGCGGGGCCGGTTTAAGATGTGGAGTGGCGATCGCCCACCCAGATATCATTGAACAGATGAGAAAGGTTTTGGCTCCCTATCCGATTGCAGAGGTCGTTTCGCGCCTGGCCTTGAGTCAATTGGAAATTGAGCCGCCCCCATTGACAGACTTGTTCGAGGCAAGAAGAGCCTTGGCCCTCGCATTGGAAGAGATTTCATTTGTTGAACGGGTTTGGCCTTCAGATGCGAATTTTTTATTTGTGACAGTTCAGGATGCAACCTGGGTGTATAACGAACTTCTCAAACAGGGTATTCGAGTTCGGAATCGATCTCATCTTTGGCCGAATTCTCTCAGGATAGGATTGGGGACTAAAGAAGAAAATCAAGAAGTTCTATGTGCCCTCCCAAAATTGCAAGAAAAATGGAATCACTTCGTGAAGGGGTCCTTATGAATCGTCGAATCGCATTTGTTGATCGTGACGGTACTTTGATTAAGGAGCCTGCTGATCAGCAGGTGGATCGCCTCGATAAAATTGAATTGGTGGAAGATGTGATTTGGGCTTTGCAAAAAATCAGTTCCTCTGGCTTTGAGCTTGTTATGGTGAGCAATCAAGATGGCTTGGGCACAGACAGCTTTCCGCAATCCGATTTTGATCTTTGTCAGAATTTTATAATAAAAATTTTTTTATCTCAGGGAATCAGGTTTTCGGACGTAAGAATTTGCCCTCATCTGCCGAGTGATGCTTGCAAGTGTCGGAAACCGGGACTTGGTCTAATAAAGGACTATTTGAAGCTTATCGATCGATCGAACAGTCTTGTGATTGGTGATCGCCATACAGACATTGAATTGGCCGAGAATATCGGAATCAGAGGAATTCAATTAACTGATCAATACGGTTGGAGGAATCTGGTCCGTGATGTCTTGTTTCAAGTTCGCAAGGGAGCCTGTCGTCGGGAGACCAAAGAGACAAATGTTAGTGTCGAAGTATTTCTGGATGGACAAGGTCAGGCGAGCATTCAAACAGGAATTCATTTTTTTGATCATATGCTGGAGCAAATTGCGAAGCATTCGGGAGTGAGTTTGAGAATTCAATGTGAGGGAGATCTTAAAGTCGATGATCATCACACTGTTGAAGACGTGGGTTTGGCTCTGGGGCAAGCCTTGAGCTTAGCTCTTGGAGATCGGCGCGGAATCGAAAGGTATGGGTGTCTGCTCCCGATGGATGAGAGTTTGGCCGAAGTGGCGATTGATCTTGGCGGGCGCCCTTTTCTTGTCTTTTCAGACCAATTTTCACGAGATAAAATCGGAGATCTTTCAATCGAGATGGTGCCTCATTTTTTTCGATCTCTGGCAGACAGTTTGCGCGCCACTTTGAATATTAGGGTTCAGGGTCAAAACACGCATCATATGGTTGAAGCCGCCTTCAAGGGTTTTGCCCGATCGCTTAAGGCCGCAATTGTCCAAAGTGGAGATCAAATGCCATCAACCAAGGGTCTCCTCCTATGATCGCAATCATCGATTCGGGCGGTGCAAATATTCAATCGGTCAGAACGGCATTGGAAAAGTTGGGTGAGCAGACAGTGTTGACAAATGATCCTGAGATCATTGGGCGTGCAGACTCAATTATCTTACCGGGAGTTGGATCGGCACTCAAATGTCGACAAAGCTTGGACAAGGCGGGAATCCTTCCCCTTATGTTTGAGCTAAAGACTCCCGTTCTCGGAATCTGTATCGGAATGCAAATTCTTTTTGATCGTCTCGAGGAAGGCCCCTGTTCCGGATTGGGCCTCTTCTCTGGAACGGTTGAGAGGTTTACTTCTCAGAAGGGATTTCCGGTTCCTCACATGGGATGGAATCAAATCAAAGTCTTGCGTGAGGATCGCCTTCTGGAAGGTCTTGATGAGGCCTGGGTCTATTACACTCACTCCTACAAAGCCCCATTGTTGAGGATGGCTACACCTTGGCCTCCAGCCAGTACAGCTGCGAGTTCTCTGCGGTGGTAAAGAACGAGAATTGGTATGGGGTCCAGTTTCATCCCGAAAAATCGGCTGAGGCGGGTCAAAGATTATTAAAAAATTTTCTTGAGGTGAAAAAATGAAGATTTGGCCAGCCATTGATCTGTTGGAAGGAAAATGTGTCCGTCTGATTCAGGGGGATTATAGTCAATGCAAGATATACGACAGTGACCCCGTGGTTGTTGCAAAAAAATTTGAAGCGGAAGGGGCCAAACAGATTCACCTTGTCGATTTGAGTCGTGCCAAAAATCCAATGGACTCGCAAATTAATCTGATTGAACAAATTTGCAAACAAACTGAACTTTTGGTTCAGGTGGGAGGCGGGATTCGGTCGCTTCGAGATGCCGAGGACCTGATGGCAGCGGGAGCCAGCCGCTTGGTCATTGGAAGTCTGGCTGTCACAAATCCAAGTCTGACTGAGGAAATCCTCTCACTTTTTGGTGATAGCGTTCTGGCTCTCGATGTCCAGGTTTCCCGGGGAGATTACTTTGTGGCCACTCATGCTTGGACGGTCGTGAGCGAAATGACTCCCGAGTCAATCGTGGCGGGTTATCCGAAAGTGAAGTCGATTTTGTGTACCGATATCAGTCGAGATGGAAAGCTAAATGGGCCGAGCCTTGCGCTTTACTCGAGACTGCGAAAGAGTTTGGGCGAGGTGGAGATTATTGCCTCTGGCGGAGTCAATAGTCTTGATGATTTGCGGGAATTGCAAATGACAGGATGTGAGGGTGCGATCATCGGGAAAGCCTTCTATGAGGGACGATTCAGTCTGAAGGAGGCCTTGGCATGCTTGCAAGACGAATAATTCCTTGCCTTGACGTTGCAGAGGGAAAAGTTGTTAAGGGTGTGAGATTTCGGGATCACGAAGTGGTCGGAGAAATCGAAGATTTAGCTTCTTTTTATTCTGATGAGGGCGCGGATGAATTGGTTTTTTACGATATCACCGCCAGCGCGGATGGAAGAGATGTTTCTCCGGAATGGGTGGAACGGATTGCTCGCCGAATCAATATTCCATTTTGCGTGGCAGGAGGAATTAGTTCTGTCGAGGCTGCAAAGAGAGTTCTCTTCTCCGGTGCAGACAAGGTGTCGGTTAACACGCCGGCCCTGCTTCGCCCGCAATTGATTGCTGAATTGGCTGAACAATTCGGGCGTCAATGTGTTGTCGTTGGCATTGATAGCATTAAGGTTCAGGATGAATATTTAGTACGTTCTCACACGGGTCGAACTTCGACGCAACAGAGCACCAATTGGAAGACTCTGGATTGGATTGCAGAGGTGCAAAGGCTTGGTGCTGGTGAGATTGTCTTGAATTGCATGGATCAAGATGGGGTGCGAACCGGATATGACTTAGAGCAGTTGCTGGTAGCGCGTGCTTTGTGTGATGTACCATTGGTGGCTTCGGGTGGAGCGGGGGCCTTGGCGCACTTTGAGGAGGTTTTTCGATTGACTCAAGTTGATGGGGCCCTTGCGGCAAGTGTCTTTCACAAAAAGTTATTTTCGATCGGCGAAGTGAAAAGACACTGTAGAGAGTGCGGAATTAGAATTCGCCAATAGAGCCAATAAAATAGGAGTTTGAGATGAATAAGCTTGAAGATAAGTGCTTACCAATATCGGATAGGAATCAGGAGTCGCCAAAAATTTCTGACTTGGATTGGGAAAAAGGAGGTGGGTTGATTCCGGCGATTGTTCAAGATTATTTTTCTGGCCGAGTGTTGATGCTGGGTTATGTAAATCAAGAATCAATGGAGCGCACCTTAGCTACAAACAAGGTCACTTTTTTCAGCCGCAGTCGGAACAAGATTTGGGAAAAGGGAGAGGAATCTGGAAACACGCTTCATTTGGTGAACTGGGCGATGGACTGTGACAAAGACACTATTTTGATTTTGGCCAAACCTCAAGGGCCAACTTGCCATACAGGCCAGGTGACTTGCTTTGGCAACCATGGTTCTGGTTCTTGGGGATTCATTGAGGAGTTAGAGGCTCACTTAAGGGTTCGCCGACAGGATTCGACAGGTCAGTCCTATACGGCCAAACTTCTTGAATCTGGGATTCATCGTGTTGCCCAAAAAGTGGGAGAAGAAGGGATCGAGACAGTTATTGCTGCAGTGTCGGGAGACAAGGGAGACTTGGCCAACGAAACTGCGGATTTAATCTATCATGTCTTGGTATTGCTTTTAGCTCGCGGGATGAGTTGGAAGGATGTTTTGGGAGTTTTAGCCAAAAGAAAAAAGTAGAATGACTTCATGAAATATTCATTAGTTGTTTGTGGAATCGCTGCCACCTTATTTAGCATATTCCCTAACAGATGGGTGGTTTTGGGGGCCAAATAGCAGTTTGGCACAAATTACACCCTTCTAAAATCCGGAGAGGCGTTTAGGTGCTCCCTTCACGAGGCAAGCCCCTTCTTTGGGTACGATTTCCTATGAGTCAATTCGCTCGCGTATTGACTCACGGTTAATTGCTACCAAGGAGCGGTGAGTTGTAAACCTAGGCTACGTCAGCCTCTTGTCTCCCTGCTTCGGTGATTCTAAAGAACCACTTAAGTTGTTTTTCTAGCTCTTTCTTTAATTCGAATGGGTTTATCAGCTCATATGTATTTTTGAGGCGAGTACTTTGTTCCGTTGTTAGTGTTCCGGAGTCCATGACTCGATTGTATGGTGTTATGGGTTTACTGTGGATCTTGACTATCGTGCCTCCGATTCGTTCTTTATTTTCTAGTTTCATGACTGGCGTAAAGAAGTTCCACAGTGGATTCCATAAGTTTTTATAAATTTCGTTCATCATTTGGATTTGGACCTTTTTAGTGAAGCGTGTGTAGCCAAATAGTTCTCTGACGTGGGTCCAGTTCTTTTGTTCAACATGGGCGTTGTCATTTTTCTTGTAGGGTCTGCGTCTTACGAAGCTCACCTTATCTTTGCGATCGAAAAAGTAATTGTGTAGATCGTGATTTAAGAACTCGTTGCCGTTATCAGAGGCAAAGCCCTTGATCTTAAAGGGCAAACTTTTTTCGATGGATCTGATTGCACCTAAAACAGTTCGACCTTCCTTGCCAAGCATGGCCCTATTTTCAGTCCATCCTGTAAAAACGTCCGTCATCGTTAACGTGTTTACAAAATCTCCAGCCAGTGACGTACCACAGTGGGCGACGGTATCAGCTTCGATAAATCCTGGTTCTTTGATTTGGTGATCAAGGAGTTCGATTGGGATTTTATTCTTCAAAAGCGATGGGTTCGTTGAACTTAATCCCTTGCGTGCAGTTTCCCTGAATTTTTCTAAATGACGATCGATGGTAGATGCCGAAATCTCAGTTAAAAGCTTATGCATATGCACATCGGCCTCATGGTAAAACGGAAGCCACAAAGGCAAAGCAGCCACCATCTTCTTTGAACATATGCGGCCCATACACTCCCACAGGTGCCTTAGATGTTTATCCACATCCTCGCCGTACTTGCGTTCAGGACCAGGCCTTCGGGGTGCATCCGACATATTCTCGTTTAAAAGCCTAATAGCGTGCTTTCGGGTGATTCCGCAGACCTTACAAAACTCATCTAAAATCAGTGTGCGCTGCTTCTTTGTGCCTCTATGGTAGCGCTGACGAATGTTTCTCAGGTATTCTCGTTTTAACTCGGTTGACATAATCCCACCCCCATATTTTTTTGCTTCGATAACAAGAGGATATTCGGTGCTGGGATTATGATTCAACCGGGGGTCTAGGTGCCCCCATCACGAGGCAACTACCCCTTTCGGTACGATTTCCTATGAGTCAATTCGCTCGGAAAACCCTATTATTTGTTAGCATGGTTTTTGCATTTTGGTTTCCATGATGAATTCAAGAATCCTATTGGCTTTGGCCTTATTTTACAGCGCCCCACTTTCCGTAGCTAATCATTCTAAATTTTTGAAGTGCCTAGACTTAATTCAATTTTCTCCTGAGATTGAAACCAGTGGAGATTTTTATCGTAAAGATTTCTCCATGGGACTCCAGTCGGCAAAAGAGCGTCCTCAATGGATTAGCCAAGAAGAGATGAATGCCACAACGACGGGACCTTCTTTGAGGGGTCACATTGTCAATGCGCATTTCCAAGCTAGAACTCTAAGAGATTTGGGTGTTGCAGTTTTCGATATCGAACTGGCTAAATTCAAGAATTTTGATATTGGTTGGGTTGTTCGCAAGATATATGAAAAATTGGAACGCCAGGACGATGATATCTCTCGTGAAATCGAAGAACACGGGAAGGGTTTTGTCTCAAATCCTCTTTATGAGATTAAAGATTTTGGGGTGGCCGAATACAGAACAATGTTGATCAAGAATTTACTTTTTATTGATTCGCTGTATACGATTAAAATTGATTGGAATCGAATTGAAATTGTTTTTCCCAATGCGAGAGAAGTTAGGCTCGATATCAAAAGGGACACCACAGACCGCTCGTTTACAAAGACATATCCTGCCCACCGGCATTACTTTCCCTTCAGACGCTAAACAGATAACCTTAAGGCCGGAAGGGGAATTCTATTGTTGGTCGCGAAATTAACGGGCCTTGACCAAAAAACTCTGCCATTTGTGCAACTGATCTGGAGTCGGATTGCCCGCCGAATCAACATTCCGTTGCAGAGAGAGCGGAATTAGAATTCGCCAATAGAGCCAATAAAATAGGAGTTTGAGATGAATAAGCTTGAAGATAAATGCTTGCCAATATCGGATAGGAATCAGGACTCGCCAAAAATTTCTGACTTGGATTGGAAAAAAGGAGACGGGTTGATTCCAGCGATTGTTCAAGATTATTTTTCTGGCCGAGTCCTGATGTTGGGTTATGTGAATCAAGAATCAATGGAGCGCACTTTAGCTACAAACAAGGTCACTTTTTTCAGTCGCAGTCGGAACAAGATTTGGGAAAAGGGAGAAGAATCTGGAAACACGCTTCATTTGGTGAATTGGGCGATGGACTGTGACAGAGACACAATTTTGATTTTGGCCAAACCTCAAGGGCCAACTTGCCATACCGGTCAGGTGACTTGCTTTGGCAAGGATGGTTTTGGCTCTTGGGGATTCATTGAGGAATTAGAGGCTCACTTAAGGGTTCGCCGACAGGATTCGACAGGTCAGTCCTATACGGCCAAACTTCTTGAATCTGGGATTCATCGTGTTGCCCAAAAAGTGGGAGAAGAAGGATCGAGACAGTTATTGCTGCAGTGTCAGGAGACAAAGGAGACTTAGCCAACGAAACTGCGGATTTAATCTACTCTCCTGAGAGAAAACAGGGGAGGATACTGGATGTAGGGGGTATATGAAATTTGTTTCTCAAGTATTAATAGTTGAGGTATTTGATTTCATAAAATAGTCATCAGGCATCTGGGGAATCACGGTCACTTTCGCTTCTAGGATTTCCTCAGTCCCTTCTAGAACGGCCACTGTAACTGAAAGGGGGATTTTGTGTGCTCAATTGTCTGACTTTCATTGAGCTGCACGATCGGCGTTTTAAGTGTCTCGTCAATCATGCTCTGCCATTAAGCCGTCTAAGTCGATTGGATTGACGTCAGATAACTGGCTTCTGATATAATTTAGAACTTTGTTTTTTGATCCAGGCCTTACGTAAATTGCTCTCAAGTGGCTGAGAGAAATATTATCGGAAAAAACAAGTTCGGGGTGATGAGGGCCCCAAACTCCGAATTTTGAATGCAGAAAAAGTGCCTTACGAAAGTTCGGATGATTTACATAAATACTGGAGCTTATGAATTGTCCATAATCCCAACCTTCATTGATCCAAAAATCCGATCTGTTCAATAGTTCATTGGAAAAAACAAGATAGATGGGTTCCTGCTCAATTGATAAAGTGTCCTCTGGGAAAGAGCCAAAGAATCGACGGTTCGTATCTCTTGAAAAACTCAGATATATAACTTCATTCCATCCAGAGAGCGGACGGTTTGGAGGGGGGACTGGCGTCAGCTGGTTGGATCTTAGGTAGTCTATGAGGTGCCTAACCGAAACAAATCGTTCGAGTTTGTGAATCCCAATTTTGGACGCAAATTTACTGTTTGAATTCAAGTTTTTTAAACTCCTGGGAATTTCAAATGGCACGTGTGAAATCAATATTTGTTTTCGGCTCGAAATAAGGGAAGTAGGCAGGCCAACAATACTCGACCCTGTAAAAAGGGAAACCTCCTTTACGATTATTTTATCCTCTTTGATGCCGATGTCCGACCCTTGCCTTGTAAGGCGTCCTTTCCCCAAAATTTCTCGACCGTCTTGAGATTTTACTGTTATTAAGCAGTCAAAACCGGCGCCGAAAAAGTGTGTCCAAAAGTCGACACCATCAAAAGGTCCCGGAGCTTTTAAGGATTGGTTAGCTTCGTTAAGGCTTTCTCTTTCAAAGAAAAAATTTCTTCTTTGATTTATTGGTCCCCTCCAATTCATTGCCTTAACGAGGGGTAGAGAGGCAGGAATGGTCGCGCCGGCAAGCAACGACGCACATCGCACCTGCTCAGGGGTCGGAACTACCTGAGGCCAAATAGACTGAGCGCCTGCCAGTGCTATTGACAGAAGAAACGATGTGAATAAACATCCATTTAGATAGAACATGAGCTCTTCTCCTGAAGCAGTGTAAGTGCAAAAATTGGTCCATTTTTGCGTTCAGAAAATGAGCGCCTAGAACCGAGAATCTGGATTCATGAATGCGGACTTGAGGAAACTACATCGTTGTAAGATCTTGTTCATACAATAGTTGTCATTGGTAGCGCCGTATTTCATTTCTGTTTGTCAAGAATCCATCCTTGCAGCACACCAATCAAGAACGGAGACGCGATGAGCTGGAGGGGTGTGCTGGGAGTTTTATGTCTAAGAAAATAGTAGAATGAACAAATGGGCTGCCTTTGAACACTATAGTTTACCAGGAAAGTCTAGGCTCGGAGATGTTCTCTCCGGAGGGAGTAATAAGAACGGGTGCTCAACCTAGAAGTGGTGGTGACAAAAAATGTCTCCTGGTAAGTGTTGGTTCTCTAGAATGCAATCTATTGCACCTGAACTGGCTTTCGCTTTGCTTATTCAGATGAAAGCAAGGAGTAGTTCATGAAGGAAAAAATAAGAATTCTTTTTACCGCAATATGCCTTCTTTCCACTGCGGTGGTCACTGTTGCAACGTCAAAAAAGAGAAACAATGAACTGGGATATGTCTATGTCAATGAAATAACTCCAGAATCTTTAGCTCAAAGAGATTATTTGGTTGACTCGAACTGTCCCCAATCTATTTTTCAGGAGCAAATCACTGTCGCTAATGAGCGAGTTAAGTATCCATCCGATTTGAGCTTTTTGAATTTTGGACTTCCTTCAGAGGATGTGAACTTAACATATAGCAATCAAATTGTCGGCGAAGTTGATGGAGTTCTGAGAAGTTGTTTGCGATCGCAACAGGTTGATCAAGGAATTTCATTAATTGTTTACACCTGCTCCGAAAACGGGATTTTTCTTTGTGAGGTCTTTTTTGAGGAAGTCCAATAGGATCGCAAGTGGAAATAAGTCAATGGATTTACGATCACGGAGACAAGATCTGTCGGATCTGGCGTCAAATAAATTGGAAATATGTGATTGTTAAAAAATCCCTCTATGACCCGAGAGTTACTTGGAGATAGTTTTACCAGAAACATCAATAGATCTGTAAAAAGAATGGCACCCAAAGCCCAACTTGAATTGATGTTAAAGCGCTTTAGATCAAGCGCCTCATCTATCGTAGCAATCAACGCCAGAAAGAAAATGGGGAGATAAAAAACTCCACTGAAATCGCTCAATTTTCCAGTTATTATTCCTGAGAAATGATATTTTAATAAATGATCATTCAGGGCCATCATAAATACCGCTGTCAGCGGAAATGGATGAATGAAAAAGTTAATTCTGTTGGGAACATTTTTGAAGGCCACCTCCTTAGATCACATTCCGAGCCATTGCAGTTGTCAATAGAGAATTGCCTCTAATTGAGAGATCCATCAAAGTTCTATAGACCTTGTGAGCAAATCAGGTGTACCTGGGCTTGTGATGTATTTTGATCTTTGCGTTTTGACGAAAACGAGTTGTCTTCTACAATTCGGAGACCTCAGCGATCATCTCTCTACCGAGAGAGGAGCAAGGAAATCAGTGGATATTTTGGCCCGCGATTTGCACGTTATTAAAAGTGATTCGCAAATTTAATAGGAGAATTTGAGTGGCAGTCCTCAAAAAGATAATCACAAGTTACAATGGTTTTTTATTAACTTGTGGGCCAAAAATCGGGATGAGAGTGCTGGTCCTCCTGTCGCTTGTCATATTTCAGGGGCAGGGAAGTTCCCAGGAAGAAATTCAAGGTTCACAGTTTTCAGTTGGAAAGGATTTTAAAATCAATGAGAAACAATTATCAGTTGCTGCCGGTCTATTTTTATCCAAAATTCATGAGTTCAGGTCGCTTGAGGAAAGGCTTTTTCCGTTTGATTTGACCTTTGGAACTTATGGGGGAACAAGTCGAGAGGTCCTTCAGGAAGTTATTCTTGGAATTATGAAAGCTGGTTCCTATGAGGTTTACTTAAGAAAACTGAGAGAGACTGAAAGCATCAGTTACTTGGACTGGCATCGTCTAGGCTCTGATCTTGATTTGGTTATCCTCCAAAAAGGAGGTTTTGAACCCTCAACAGATAAGAAGAGTATCAGTGAATCTGTTAATCAAGCATTTCCTCCCAGTCTCTTTTATAAAAACGTCGATGTAATTTGGATGGATGAACAGGTTAAAAGATATCCTATTTTGTCTTAGGCCTTCGAACCAACCTCCAATATAGTGATCTCTCCGGCAGGAATTGTCTTTCCATCTCAGCTAGACGCGACCGTCAATGGCCGGAAGACAAATTTTTGTCGTTGGGGAATTCAGCAATTCTTGAATGGCGAGTTTGAATTCAGAATTAATCTGGATGTGATGTCAAAGTTGAGCGTATCTAAAAGTCTTGTCCAAGCATTCAGATGGATTCGTTATATCTCTGAATTTGGTTGGATGAACACTTCTATAAAATCCATATCGGCGATCAGAGAGCTCCTCACCTTCTTGGTTGGCAACCATCGTGCCGAGGTTTTGAAAATATTGAAGTCTGGAAATTCCCTAGTCACAGAGGCCAGCAAGTTTGGAGAGAAAGAAGTGCTTGCGCATGAAAAGCTTCAGTTGTATTCATCAAATTCAGAACGAACACATAAACTCCTCTCTGAATTTGGCATCACAGATCTCCTTGTCGAAGCGGGGATCGCAGATATGCGTTTGTTGAAGACTTTGCCAAATCGAACACAGGAACAAAAACAAAAGGCAAAGCAGAGAGACCCGATAGGTCGCTCCTTGACTCTCTATCACAGAACTCATATTCAGGCCGCACAAAGCATCGGCCTTGGTGCCTTGTGGGTTTCGGATAACGCCAGTGTCATCAAGGGACGAGCAACGAAATCTGTGCATGCTCCCCAGGGATTTTATCCTGCCACGCAGTTCGGTTCACTAGGATACGGTGACTACGACGTTAAGATAATTTTGTCGCCAGGGGCTGTCCAAGGTGTGGACTTTTCTGTTGTGGGCGATTGGTATGTGATTTTGACCCGCCAGGCTCTTGAAGATCCTCATAATCCTGGTCGGTTACAGATTGAAAGAGTGACTCGGACCTCTTTACTTGAAAATGCCATTCGATTGTCAAAAACCTCTCTCACAGAATTTCAGGCGCAATCAGTCTTAAGGGTTTTATTCAGCATACTGAGACCGCTCCAAAATAGGGCCGATTTGGCTCACTTGGTATCAATCTTTGCCAAAGAATTAGTCAATAGAACTCAACTGATCAAAATGTACTTTGAACAAATTGGGGGTCAGGTTTTCTCGATGTTAGACCTTCCACCCGATCATTTCATGCAGGGCCTGCTTTCTGATTTTATTGACCTTCCGTATTCGTCTTCCCACGCCTATTTGCATTCCGCCTTTCTTGAGTATAATGCCAAGCAACTTTCGGCAAGAGGGGTCTCCATATACTCGAAGCTAACCGATCACCTCTGGAAATCATCCAATGGGAAAATTTGGTTTGCTTCGCATCCAGAAAGTTTCCGAATTCTCCTAAGAAAAAATAGACCATTAGCGGAACATATCGCTTCTCTCCATTGGACGACAATTGACTTTGACCTGCAAAATCCGGATGAACGCCAGTTACTCATGAACGCAATTCCTCAGATTTCAGGCCTTCGTGCGTTACAAGATCTCATTTATCTTAAAGTCAGAAAAGCCCCCAGGGATGCTCAGATTGCTTTTTTCTCAGAGCTAAGGGCAAACTCTGTTTGTTCGAATTTCTGTCGCGAGTTATTAACGAGTTTGTTTGTTCATTCTGGACGGCTGGGACTTGAATATGACACATCCTTTTTCAAACGAGAGGGACATGATTTGCCCATCGACAAAAGTGTTGTAGCCGCTGTGTTACGTACTTCGAATCTTTCTGAGTCTGAGTCTGAGTTGAGTAGCTTAGTGTATTTGGTGAAACCAAAAGATGGCTCGGCTGCCGACTTTCTCAACTTGTTAAGGATTCTAAGATCCAAGTTCAATATTTTCGGACAAAACCTAGCTGACCTTCCAATTCTTAACTTGGCTCAAAAAATTGATCTTTTTACCCAAATGGAAAAGCTTGCGGATAGTGACCTACAGACAAATTTTAAAAGTGATCTTGATTTGACTATTTCCAGACTGACTCAGAGGCTGATCTCCTCGTTCATAAGTGATATCATTAACCCTGATTCATTTAACAAATCGGCAGAAAAGATTGGGAGAGCACATTTTCCCAAGCTTGATGAAGAGTCAATTCTTAGACTTTACAAAAGACGAAACATGAAAAATTCCTCTGGCTATGCGGTCCTAAATCCATATGTAGTTACAATATTGCAAACCCAAAAGCATCTTCCGACTGAGGTACTTAAAGATATTGTTCGCCAATTCACATCCACGGCACGAACGGAATTAGATCAAATCCTTAAGGATTATCGTCCATCCAGGTCTCAGATGTTATTGTTGAGAAGTGAATTTTTGGCGAAGCTGGAGCCTAAATACCAAGACGGTGGTAGTTCTGATATTTATCCCGAGGGGTTTTACATTCCAAAATTTGAACTTCCCATTCTGTCAGAGAGGCTTCTAAAGGGACAGGAATGGACTGATCAAATTTATGAACGAATCGCCTCCTTGTGGGAGTATACAGCAAAAGGCCGGCTGTTGGAATATATTTGTTCGGCTCCCACCTTGCCGGTCTCTTGGCAGAAAAATCTCATAAATGACATAATTTCGGGAGAAACTCGTCGGATGGGTAGGGCATTAAGAATAATTTCAAGTCAACGCCATGCCACTCCTTCTTTGGAGCAACTTTTCCAATCCGAGATTGAAAAGGCAGAGCCGTCTCATCTGAACAAGCTATTTTTGGTTCTTTATCCTTTGTATGGACACGAGAGTGCTGGAATCAAAAACGTAAATTTTAGTCGACAAATGTGATTTTAACTGTTCTCCAAAGTAAAAATCAGTTCCCCTGGCAAAGGGACTCATGACAGTTACAACGAAATTTGGACAAATGACAAAATCATGGCCATGGGATTTGGACTGGTTAAAGGCAATTCTAACGCTCCAGACTGGGTTTACGATCGCTTAGTTAAATGGCTGAATGAAGAGCCATTGACTGGCGCAAGGGAGCTTCGCGCAGTGATTTGGACAAAAGGAGAATTGCTATCAAAAATTTTGGAGCGCATGCCTGAAGAAGATTCTGCCTTATTTCAAGCAATGGATAGCAGTGATCGATTTAAGTTAACCTATCTTAGGAAAGACCTAGTCAAGAAACCAATTTCTCGTTGTACAATAGAGCTTCCTCGATAGAGAGAGTTAAATTAGTCATTTTATGATGTAAAGATCGTTGCCAGTTTTTGTGCCTTGCATAAATAGAGATACTCATAGCTTATGGCGGTTTTGGGAGGCAAAGCACAGATAGACGCAGAATCAGAGCAAGCGTTGGAATTAATTTTGGCTAGCGGGATGAGTTAAAAGGATGAGCTGGATCGCTGTGCTGGAGGTCTTAGCTCAAAGAAAAAAGTAGGACAAACAAATGGATTGCATTTGAACACCAGAACACATTTCCACTAGCCAAGAAAGTACTTTTGGAAAATGGCACCTTGACCCTCTATGCACGGCGAATCATGGGTTATTGGATGGGCTTTAGCTCTACTTCAAATTGAAAATATTCGCCGTATTGATTATTCAAAGCAATAGGCCATTTCATTTCTTTTGCCGGTTCGGTGATCAAATTGGCGGCTTCGGGATATAGAATATAAGCAGCTACATGCACCAGATAATTCGTGATCCAAATTTCGATTGATTGAATAGAAATTCCGGTGACGGTTATGTTTGATCGTTTCTGTTGGATTCTCTCGATGGCCTCCTTTAAATTTAGGCGGATCGTGGAATCCGGAGGAAATGCCGTCGTTAGAATTCCCTCGGCGGCTGCGATTGTAGTTTCTATAGTCAGATTATCAACTGACTTCCCACTATGCCCAGGAACCGAGAATTCGATAAGGAAAGTTACTGTTGCATCGACAGTAAAATCCCAGAGCCCCCAATCTAGTCGTCTCATGTGATTGATTGGGAATTGCTCACTTGTGGCTGTGAAGAAACGTTGAGGCGAAATACTGAGTACCAAATTTTCTGGAGCAGCGGATGCTTTAAGAGGTATTGATAAAAAGAACAAGACTGTGTACAAAATTATCACTTGCATTTCTGCTCCCATGATTATGGCTGGTTTCCAGCTTTGCGAGAATGCGCAGCAAAACTGATGCCATGTGGTCATTTGTGGAGTCCTTCTGGTCCCGCGCCAAATCAAATTTGGTTGACTCTCGACCCCTCCATGACGCCCAAAAATGAGTGTGATAGGTGTCGGATAGGCCGGTTCTCCAACGTACGGTATATCCGATCTACCAATGAACTGGAAGGTGCTAGTTGCTCAGTTAATCCATTTGGGACAGGCATCAATCGACTCGCTGAATAGCGAAATGGAAAATCTTTGGTGGAGTCAATTGTGCTTATGGTGCGAGAAAATATCGCCGATCCGAATTACGCGCCGACAGACATCGGAAGAGCAAAACTGATGAATTGCATTTTTCCCCGCGCTTGGAAATTCAGTTGCTGGGCGGATTACGGTCTTGGGCTGCTGGGAAGGAGGGCGTCACGAATCCAGGATTTGCGCTTTGCACAAACAGTGATACTCATAGCTTATGACGGTTTTGAGAGGCCAAGCAGAGATAGATGCAGAATCAGAGAAGGCGTTGGAATTGATTTTGGGTAGCGGGATGAGCTGGGAGTTTTAGCCAAAAGAAAAAAGTAGAATGAGTGGAGGGGGCCAGGTAAGATCCACCATCTGCATGCTAAAGTGGCGATAATTTTTCGGGGTTTCAATTTAAGTGTCATTTGTAAAATCAGCTCAACGTCCTCCCGTAGATGCAATTATGGGATCCTACCTGAGAGAGAACAGATCTCCATACATCCACTTGTGTTGGATGTTAAATGGACAGTGCAATTACCGATGTTCCTACTGTCATAAGAATAATTGGGGTAGATCGGGCCAGCGTCTTGAATATGATCATGCTATTTCCTTCCTCGAAAGATTTTTGGAACATTACAAAGATCGTCGGATTGTGGTTTCATTTAGTGGAGGTGAGCCAACGCTTTGGCCTCATTTCGCAGATCTTGTGGCTTGGCTTCACGCTCGCGGAATTTCAATGGGCCTCACGAGCAACGGTTCGAGAGGACTTTCATATTTCAAGAAGATCGCACCCCTGCTGTCTTGGTTAAATTTGAGCTATCACCCAGAGTTTTCCCATGATCAGCGTTTTATGGAGACTGTGATCGGTTCCTCTTTTTTTTGTGATGTCAGAGTTCGTTTGATGATGCCAGTTGAACGTCGGCTGTGGGATCGGTCAATTTCGTTTGGAGAAAATTTGAGGTTTTCTCTTGGGTATGGCTCATTGACAACGATTGAATATGCTCCCATTGCTGAGGATTTTAGCGGTCTTCATGCTCTTCCGACAGAGTACTCAGCTGACCAAGCAGGGCGTTTTGACGATCCTATTTTTCGGTAGGACCGGATCGCAAGTTCAAGGACAATGCCTCGATTGAGAATGTGGACGGGGGTGTTGTTGGTCCGCCGAGAAAAATATTTGAATTGGATGCTAATTCTCTGCTTGCGAAGGGGCAAACCAATTTTATCGGATGGAAGTGTGAAATAGGACTTGAGCAAATTTTTATTGATTCAGAGGGGAATGTACTTCGAGCCGGTTGTCGAGTGGGTGGAATAATTGGCCATATTTCAAATACGAAAATGATATTCCCGACGAAGGCGGTTCTCTGTACAAAATCTTACTGCCACTGCGGGACGGACATTATCGCGACGAAATTTTCACCAAAGTGGATTTTTACTCAGGATTTAGAGTCATCTCCACAGGGATTCGGGGCGCCTGTTTACAAGGCAGTGGCTTCTCTTAATTATTGCTATGCTCAGGTAATGTCCAGAATTATTCATATTCTGAAATTTCTTGCGTGGCCTTGGATGTTTAATCTCAAACAGTCAATTCTGGGACCTCGATTATCGCGAATTCTGCGCTTCAGAGGCTGGTCCTGGATTTCGGATTCAACCGGGCGATAGCTGCGTGTTCTTATTGGATCTCGCGGGGCGAATGAAAAAAATGAGACGGCTTTTTGTGATAATCGATAATGTTTGCCCGGAAATGAGAAAAACGATTCGCATTGAGAACGTGTTCGAGAATTCATCCTCAATAAAAGCGAGAATTCATTCATAAATAATTGGAAATAGCCCTTAAACATAAAGGCTTGGCTGGAAAGACCCGATCTATATATGTCACGCTCGTGAGATATATATTATGAAGAACGTAAGTGGAAAAATAGCTGTTTATGGGTGTTTCGCCTTACTGCTGGTAGGCTGCACTCTGTCAGAGCCCACTCCGCCAAGTGATGGGTTCATTGCCGACATTATTCCGGTTACGTCCTTCAATAGCCAGACGACTCTGGAAGAAGGAAAATCTTTGACATTGGATTTTGCCTTCGGTCGATCGGTCAAAATCACAACCGTAGTTATTTGGGAGGTGGCTGGGGGGGCGGGGCGTCTCACTGGGACCACCGGCCGCATAGAGTTAAATGCGGGAGAACAAGAGTTTTCCATTGAGCTCAATTCGGTTATTAACCGGAGAATTGATCCTCCAGCGAGTCTTGAACTGAAGATCAATAGCCTTTCCTTTGAGCAGCCTCTTTCGATGACTATCGAGCTTATTGACAATACTCAGCCTGCTTCTCTCGTGGTGCTGGCGCCGCTGCCGCTGCAGTTGCCTACGGTGGTAGTTGGTGGCACGGGATCCTATCTGTTTGAGATTTCAAATCAAGGAGAGATAGATGCGAGTCAAATGATTCTCAATGGCCTAGATGTGCCATACGGATTTGCAGGTTCAGTTTTTCCTGGAACAGGAGGTACTTGCGGAACCATTTTGGCAGGTGGCTCTTCGTGTGCGATACAGCTGGAAATGGCACCGACTTCTGGAGGTTCCTACTCGGAGCAATTCAATATTGAATATTTTGATGGACAGCAGACAGTTGTGATCCCTGTGGATCTGGAGGGAGCTGGGGATGGTGTTGTGGCATCTCTCACCGGTTTGCCGAGTCTATTGAGCAACGACACCACTCTTGATGTTACGGTCGGTGGGGGAGGAATCACTGATTACAGGTATAAATTTGGACCACAGGCAAGCACTGATTGTGCAAGCGCAATTGGTTACTCTGTTTCGAGTCCAACCAGTAGCCATATCACAGATTCTTTTTCCGGATATCCAGATACAACGTATAGGCTTTGTGTCGTGGGATACAATGGTTCCAATTGGCAGTTGTTTTCTTCGGCCAGCCGCTATTCTTGGACGAAAGACACGACTCCGCCCTCGTCTCCTTTTTTAGCTATTGAAGCCGGCTCCACTCATACCCAGAATATCAACGCGACTTTGGACATTTCCTCTTCAGACGCACAATATATGTATGTAACCAATGCACCTGGATGCCTCATTGGCGGAAATTGGGAATCCTATCAAAGCACAAAGAGCTGGACACTGCAGTCAGAAAACTCTGTTAACTCTGTTTACATTCAATTTCGTGATCAAATAGGAAACTTGTCGGCTTGTATAAGCGACTCCATCATCCATGACAATCTTGGTCCATCGGTAACGGTAAATCAGTCGGCATCGCAGGCAGATCCGACTTTATCGACACCCATTTTTTTTGATGTGCACTTTTCCGAAGTCGTTGATCCGAATACTTTTACCGTTCTGGATTTGCAACAGCTCGGTACGGCTACCGAGGTCATCTGGAGGATCACTTCGATTGATAATCAAGATTTTATTTTGGAAGCTTTTTCAATCAATCAGGGTGGAACAGTTATTCCAAAAATTATCTCCGAAGGGATAACCGATGTGGCCGGAAACAAGAATCAAGCATCAACAAGCTTGGATAATCAAGTTATCTATAACGTGGTTGAATTTTACTTTCGCGATATATTTGTAGGAGGAAGTCATAGTTGTGCAATAAGCAATAGCAACAAGACTTATTGTTGGGGAAGCAATTCGGAAGGTCAACTTGGCAACGGAACGAATTTGGCAAATCCCATCGATTCTCGAGTGCCGTCTCTTGTTAGCACAGCTGGTCTCGAAGGAGGAAATCACAAAGGCTTCGAGCGCCTTTCGCTGAGTGATTACTTTTCCTGCGCTTTGAGCTTTAGTCGCCATAGCTTTTGCTGGGGACGTGCTGAGGAGCATGATCATGGTCGTGGAGATGCTGTTAATGCTTACTCGGATTCGAATGTTCCAGTCTCTCCAAATACGAGCAACACTACGTATTGGAATTCGCACTTGGGGGGAGTCCCATATCAGAATATCCGAGACATCACATCGGGGGAGAGTCATGTTTGTTTGATTAATCATGATAATAAATTATTCTGTTGGGGAAATGCTGGAAATGGTCTTTTGGGTAATAATGAGAACAATAGTTTAAATAACTATCAAGTCCCAGTTATGGTCGATATCAGCTTAATTTCAAATTATAGCCATTCTAAATATTTGACCGCTGGTAGGACTCACACTTGCGCTCTTGCGGCCGACAATCAGGTGTTCTGTTGGGGACGGAATAACTACGGGCAAATAGGGATAGGAAATGTTACCGATCAATTGAGACCCGCACAATATGTGAACACCTCTGGCTTGACTGGTTTTTCCGGGTTTATATCGGTAAGTGCGGGTGGCTATCATAGCTGTGGATTATCGGTAGATGGCAAAGCCTACTGCTGGGGTCGGGGCGACAGCGGACAGCTTGGAAACGGAATTGTATCTGATCAGACTCTGCCTGTCGAAGTAAATACATCGTCATTGTCTGGCAACGTTCGATGGATTCAATTGAGCGCAGGTCAGGAGCATACTTGCGCGATTGCAACGGACGGTCGGTCGTTTTGTTGGGGAAAGTTTAGCAGTGGTCGTTTAGGCACAGGATCTTTGTCAAACGAGGCCCTTCCGGTGCAAGTCATGTACGGTCCTGGTCTCCAACTTATGGGATTGACGAAAATTGCAGCAGGCAAGGAGCATACCTGCGGCCTCAGATATGACGGGAAGGCTTTCTGTTGGGGTCATCAAGGGAGTGAGGGACGATTGGGTAACAATGGTACAACCCCGATCGAATATCCGGTGAGTGTTGCTGTCGATGGCTTACTCAGTTCTCAGTCGTTTACTCAAGTTAGCGCTGGGACGGACCATACTTGTGCGCTCAGTAGCAAAGGTCATGTATATTGCTGGGGTCGAGGAGAAAACGGACAATTAGGCGGAGGAGTTTTTACAGATCCTCTTCCCAAATTAATTAATGAAAGTAGTTTGCCGGCCAATTCCGGTATGATTCAAATCTCTGCCAATGGGGGGCACACATGCGGAATTACAACACTTGGCTCAGCCTATTGTTGGGGGATTGGAACGGATGGTGAATTGGGCTTTGGTGGCGTTGCCAACCAGGGCACCCCAGTGGCTGTGGATGTTTCTGGCATCATAAACTTTCCTGGATTCAAGAAGATTTCCTCGGGTCTTCGACACACTTGCGGATTACTTGGAGACGGTCGCGCCTATTGTTGGGGCTATGGAATTTTTGGACAATTAGGTTATGGGGATATTGTTTCTAAGACGAGACCTCAGCTTGTCGACACTTCAAGTATTGTCGATTTTAAAGGGTTTCGCGATTTATCGGCTGGAAAACATCATACCTGTGGTTTGTCGCAAGAAAATAAAGTGTATTGTTGGGGCTATGGAGCCAATGGTCGCCTCGGCTATGGCCTGCTTAGCAACAAGTTACTTCCTTACCCGGTGAACGATTCATCATTGCCACTAAACACCTATTTCTCGGCCGTCGCCGTTGGTGGTGAACATTCATGCGGTGTACTTTCCAACGGGGGAGGCTATTGCTGGGGCAATGGTGTTCAGGGGCAACTTGGGAACGGAACTCAGTTTGATCGGTTGACGCCAGTATCAATTGATACATCATTTATTTCTGGGTTTCTTGGGTTTAAAGATCTTGAGTTGGGTGAAGTTCATTCCTGCGCAACAGATCTTAAGGGAAATCCCTACTGCTGGGGAAATGGTGTTTATGGCCGTCTTGGCGATGGTCAGGATCTCAACCGTATTCGGCCAAGCTTTCTCGACTTGTCTCTCGTTTTTGATTATCAACTGACCTTGGGTCTCTCGGGAGGCTGGGAGCACGGTTGTGCTGTCGGGACATATGGGCAGACTTACTGCTGGGGGAGAAACCAGTATGGTCAGTTGGGCAACGGATCTTTCGTCAATGATATGAGCGCCAGAAAAGTGAGTTTCCCATGATCCTCAAGGAAAAACACTTCAAATTGAAATTGAAATTGAAATTGAACTCTATTTCTCGTTTGTTTGGACATGCTCTTTCACTCATATGCTTTCCTCTGATTTTTATTTGGTTTGTTGTTGGATGCGATGCTCTGGATAATCGCGTCTCCGGCTACGTTGGAGATGATGGAGACGCTGGTTCTCAGCCAACTGTGAAGGTACCCGTGGTCATGGCTTCGACCTCTACGCTGGTTTTAATTAACGAGGGAAGTATTGGTAAGGCTATTTTTGTCTTTAATAAGAAACCAACTGAAAACGTGGAGCTCAATTGGCAGATTGAAGGAGGAGCTTCAGACTTTGTAGCTGATCACGGAAGTGTCACAGTGACACCGGAGATGGAGAATATTGAAATACCTCTGCAATCAATCAATGATGGCGTGTATGAGGGTCCTGAAAACTTTGTTCTGATCGTTTCTCCCGTGGATGAAACCATTGTTTCGGCCTCGGCATCAGTGAATCTTAAGATCAACGAATTTACCAGTGTTCCAGTTTTGAGTTTTTCCAGTAGCGCAACTTCTGTTATGGAATCGGATGGAGTGATTAATCTTGTCGTCAATCTTTCTCAACCATCCAGCGAAATAATCCAAGTAAAGATCATCAAATCTGGACTTCTTCTTGAGAACACTGATTTTACACTTTTGCCAGGAGACAATCTTAGTTTCGGACCGGGAGAAGTGTCGAAGCCCTATCAGATTGTCTTGAATGACGACGCATTAACTGAAGATTTAGAGGATTTGAGACTCGTGTTATCCTTAGTCGTAAGTGGAACGGCCTCGATTGATAGCGCTAAGAAACAGCATCTACTCGTTGTGCAGGATAATGACAGTCCTCTGTTGTTCAATCTCTTGGGGGTTTCTGGGGGAAGCGATGTTGTAGTCGATTGGTTCTTTACCAACACGGGATCTCCACGAATTCATTGGACAGATGCTGCCGCTGAAACAAGTTATACAGCTGCTATTTTTGAATCTAATGGAACATCTATTAAATGTTCTTTAGTTGTTCTTCCTGCCAATACCACCACTCATACATTTTCCGGCTTGCACTTTGACTGAAGGCGATACTTATAAAATTTCTGTTGTTGCGATTGTAAATGGGGCCTGCCTCCGCAGGGAACAATATGATGCCGTTCAAAATGGACTCTACGGCTCCACCCGCTCCTCTTATTTTAGGCGTAAGCGGAGGAATTGACGTATCTGCAGATCGATATCTCTCTGGTTCGACTATTCCCATTTTCATTGGACAGATGTTCTTGGAGAAAGTAGCTATTTGGTCACGATCTACCAATCCGATCGCTTGACTGTTCAGTGTTCTGCGGTCACTGTGCCTGCTAACGTAACAGCATTTAATTTGGCGAGCTGTATTCTGTCTTCAGGTACTCAATATAGCGCACGGATATCTGCGCGGGATGAGGCGGGACTGGTTACCGAAGCCTCAAATAACTATTTCGATTTTCTTGTTACGACCAATCCTTCGGGTTACGTAATTTTGGGAGCTACTGGAGGAACGGCAGATACTGTTGCCGATGAATCCTTGAATGATGGCGTTGAAGCCACTGTTCACTGGCAAGATGCGAGCGGAGAGATTAGCTACGACGTTGCAATTTATGAACAAGATGGAACAACTGTTCATTGCCCTACGGTAAATGTTCCGGCCGATCAGGTGAGCTATACCTTCGTTTCGTGTGGGTTTGATCTCAATCAATCCTACAAGATTAAGATCACAGCATACGATAGCCTTTCAAATTCATTTGCGGCTGGTAATGATTTATTTGAATTTAAATATAAAGCTGGGTTGTTCATTTCTGGAACTGGGGGTTCTTATCACAAAGGGGTGGCTATAACGACTTGTGGTGGCCCACAGGGAGATGTGTGCAATGCGACCACATCTTACATCGCGAATGATGTGGTAGCTGAGTCTCAAATTCGAATAGCAAACAACGGAGTCCTTCGTGGAAAGGCTTGGGTCAGCAACGCACCAGTTGTTGGCAATGGGATCCTTGAAGTGGAGGCAGATCGTCTTTGGATTGATTCGGGATCAAGCATTTCTATGGCTGGAAGGGGATTTACTGCCGGAAATGGTCCTGGCTCCGGTTCAGATTATTTTGCTCCCAACTATCCAACTGGCGGAGCTTATGGGGGCACTGGCGGGAGAATAGGAACATCTGCTCCAGCAACCTCCTACGGCACCATAACATTTCCAGTGGATCTGGGTAGCCCGGGAGGCAGTCGATTCAGTTATCTCGGCGGTGCCGGCGGTGGTGTGGTTAAAATCAACGTAGCGAATACAATGTTTCTCAACGGGGCTATTTATTCGAACGGAGCAGTCGGAGGTGGTTACAAGCCCATGGCAGGTCCGGCCGAATCTGCAGGTGGGGGTTCGGGAGGGAGCATACTTGTTCAAGTTAAAACCTTGCTCGGAACCGGTGGAGTGGTGCAAGCCAATGGTGGCAATGCTTTTTTTGACTCAAATGCGGGCAATGGGTCGGGTGGGCGAATAGCCTTTTATTACGAAGATGCGACGGGCTACAATACTGGTAGCATTGCGGGTGTTACTTTTAATTCTCAAGGGGGCACAAATTTAAATGAGTCTACCGGAGCTGCGGGAACAATTTATTTCAAGGATACAAACAACGACATTGGCGGATTTCTTGTCGTGGATAACGGGGTTGGAAATCCGCATCTCCAGGGAATAGAAACTCGCGCTCCATTGGGACTTGTGCTAGATGGGATTTCAACAAAAAATCTTGGAACGATTATTATTCCGGCGAATGAAATATTTGAGTTGCTGTCTTCGTCTCTTGGCTTTCGCTTGGTTGCTGAAGGCTCATTGCAGTTTCCTGGTGGTGGCTTAAATCTTACAATTGTATCGGGCGGCTGGCTTGAGTGGAGAAAGAAGACACCAATCAGTTATAATTCGCTGACAATTGAGTCAGGCGGAATCTTGGCTCATTCGCACAATAGGGTTCTCAAGGATTATCTTCTGGACATTGATGTGACGACTTTAACATTGCGGGGAACGATTTCAGCTAAGGGAAGAGGTTTTGCCACGGGCGAGGGGCCAGGAGCTACATCCGGGGTGGCTGGAGGGGCCTACGGAGGCCAATCTGGTTCTGGTTCGAACGGACAAAGTGGCGATCCTTATGGCAACCTCTTGTTTCCGAGTGAATTTGGCAGTGGTGGCGGAAACAAGAATTTGACTTGGCCGGTGGGGCAAGCTGGTGGTGGCTTAATTAAGATCAGTGCAGATAATTTTATTTTTGAAGGAATGATCGATGCCAGTGGTTATGATGGGACTTCCAACTATGGAGGAGGAGCTGGTGGTTCGGTGCATGTAGAGATTTTGAATCAATTGACGGCGGCTGTGGGCAGCAGCGTAAAAGCAGATGGTGGAAGCAATACAGCCGGAAGTGCTGGGGGTGGCTCTGGAGGACGCATCGCTTTTTATTACAACATGGACTCTGTTGATGATGCGGTCGGTTTCAATAACATTTCCTTCTCAGCCTTGGGTGGGGATGGAGGCTCCAATGATGGTGCTGCTGGGACGATTTTTTACAAGAATGTTGCAGCGGATACGACCGGACATTTTGTTGTCAACAATACTGGTAGAGTTTATAGCGAGTTTATAACAACGCCCTTAATGGATATTATTGATTTTGATAGCATCCAAACGATTGGGACGGGAACAATATTGATACCAATAGGATACAATTATTTGCTTCCGACGAGCACGATCGATTTTCGAGTGGTATTGGAGGGTGACATTCAACTTCCAGGCGGAGGCAGTGGGAACCTTATTCTTGAGAACGGTGGTTATTTAGAATTTAGGCGCAATTTACAAAAGACCTTTGATTCTGTGACCATTAAGAGCGGCGGTGTTATCACCAGTACGAATAATAGCTATAGTAAGAGCTACTATGTTGGCATTATTGCCAATGATATTTCAGTTGAATCCGGTGGTCTTATTCATGTCAACAACCGTGGATACATCGCTCAAACTGGTCCGGGTGCTGGTTCGTCAGGAGGAGGCGCTGGTCACGGTGGTTACGGAGGTTTGACTTCTACAGGAGGACTGGGAGGAATTCCATATGATGATTTTAAGGCGCCAATTGAGTTGGGCAGCGGTGGAGGAGGGAATTGCGGTGGGGATGGCGGAGGTCTCATTCGTCTGGTTGCCAATAACAGTCTGACCGTTGACGGATCAATAGAGGCTTTGGGAGGCAATGGTGGAGGAGATTGTGGTGGTGGGGCCGGCGGCAGCATCTACCTCATTACAGATCATATTCTCGGTGCGGGGACGATCAATGTTCGTGGCGGAAATGGCACTGGAACTGGAACAAGCGGGTCCGGAGGCAGAATATCTGTAGAAGCGACGTCCACCGGCAATGTCGATTTATTGAACTATGATTTGCGCGGCGGAACCCTCACAACCAATCGGACCGGTGCTGCCGGTTTATTGTTCTTAAAAGGGCCTGCTGACACATTAGGAAGAGTCATTGTTGACAACGGGGCCAACTTGTATGTTCAGGGAGTTGAAACGGCCTCTCCTCTGTCTCTAGATGGGAGCATGGACGTCGACAGTGTTGAAACTCGCGGATTGGCCACAATTCTGATTGGTTCAAATGAAAATCTTCCCCTGCAGTCGACGAGTCTCAATTACCGCATCGCTGTGGCTGGAAACTTTTCCCTTCCGGGTGGAAGCAAGAATCTGACGATCGCCAATGGCGGTTACCTGGAATGGCGCAAATCTGTGCCATTGCAGCTTGACTCCCTGACAGTCCAATCAGGTGGAGAATTGAGTCATTCAGGCAATACCAGCAGTCCAAATTATTTACTTCAAATTGAATTGGCAAATTTTTTCACTCTTGATTTTGGAGGCACTGTAAATGTTAACGGCAAGGGTTACAGTAGCGGCGGAGGAACAGGGGGATCGGGGACTCCCTCCACTGCCGGAGGAGCTTATGGTGGTAAATCGGGACGAGGAATAGCTCATGGGGTTAGATCCCCTTATGGTACTCATGATAACCCCAATGACTTGGGTAGTGGTGCTGAGACGAGCGCCGGAGGAGGCTTGGTTAAGATTCTGGTTCCTACTGGAACAATAACTTTAAATGGAAGTATTCAAGCCAATGGGACGAACGCTTCCTCTTGCGGCGAAATGGGCGGATCTGCTGGAGGAGGTATTTATCTGATAACTAGCGTATTGGCTGGGAACAAGGCGAACTATGTCTTGAGTGCTGACGGTGGGAACGGATGTGCCAACGGGGGAGGTGGATCGGGAGGTCGCATTGCTCTACTTTATCAGACGGATTCCGTCGGCGTTGACGTCGCGAATGATCTCAATATGAGCGCGAAGGGTGGCAGCGGTTATACCGCGGGCGCAGCTGGAACAATTTATGTGAAAGACATAGACTCAGATGTGGGAGGTCACCTTATCGTCCGCAATGGAGGAAATCCCTACGATCCTTCAGTGACAACCCCTCTTCCGAACGGAGGCGCTTTCGACTCCGTTGTCACAGACTCTGGCTCTGCCCTTGAAGTTCCGTTCGGTTCAACATTTAATTTGCCCACGAGCAATCTAAACTATCGACTCATTGTATCGGGGACAATTACGGCTCCAGGAAATATTCTGAATGTCATGAGTCAGGGCATTTTAGAAATGAGGAGACTTGCTAATCTTTGGATGGACAGCATCTCGGTGGCAGTGGGAGGAATTATTACTCACACAGCAAACACCAGCGCAAAATCATACACCATCGACCTTTCAGCCAACAACATGACGATTGATGGGACCATTCAATCTACGGGGATGGGTTATGCTGATGGTTATGGGGAGGGTGCTGCGCCTTCATTAGGAAACACAGGTGCTGCAGGAGGGGGATTTGGCGGTACAGGGGGGCACGGGCAGGGCAGCACCGTTGGAAATGGCTACGGTTCCTTCAGAGCACCTAATCACCTTGGTAGCCCCGGTGGCAAGGCAACTCTGACCATGGGATCTGCCGCAGGGTCAGGGGGAGGACTTGTCCGTCTCACGGTAGCAAATACTTTAACTTTTAACGGGATCATTGCAGCGAAGGGAAATGATGGTGTGGCAAATGGCGGAGGGGGATCTGGTGGTGCAGTTCGAATTAACACAGGGACTTTAGCTGGGGCCGGGGGTCGGATAGACATCCGTGGCGGTCAAGGAAACGGCAATGGAGGCTGTGGTGGTGGTGGGCGTGCTGCTTTGAATTATTCAATCGACAGTTACACTGGGGGAATTTCCAGTTTAAAAATTGATGCTGAGGGCGGGTTTAATTGCGGAGTAAAAGCAGGAGGGGCAGGAACAGTCCTTCTGACAACTGGAGCTTCTGATATTCTGAAAATTGCCAACACAAACGGTGTAGACAACACAACAAATACTCATGTTTGGGGTTCGGAAGCAGCTATCATGGTTTCCACTGAGGCTGACGACACAATTATTGTGAACTCGGATTCAGGCTTGTATGTGGCGCCGTCAATCAACTTTCATGTTCCCTCTGCGTCTCTGAGTTTTCCGTTGCGAACAGCCAGTGTTCCGGTTTGGATTAGCAGTGATTTAACAATAGACTCAACAGGAAAATTGTCATGGGATTCAAACCAAATTCTCTCTTTGAATAGTTTGACCATGTTAAGTGGATCACTCCTCACTCACGGTTCTAATGGTGCAGTAAAAAGCATGTATCTCGACCTTAACATCACCACCAATATGACAATGAACGCCGGGTCTTCAATTGATGTATCGGCCCGTGGGCATTTTTCTGCTGGCGGAACAGGGAGAGGGACTTCGACGGCAGTCACAACCAATGGCGCGGGCGGCGGAGGTTATGGAGGAGCGGGAGCTGCTGGTGATGGGGGAGTTGCAGGAGGGGCCACATATGGTTTGTCTACAGATCCCGTACTGCTTGGCAGTGGTGGTGGTGACTCGGCCGCTAGCGTAGGCTGCGCCGGAGGAGCTGGAGGAGGGCTAGTTATCATTTCGGCCCCAGCAGGAACCTTGGATCTAAATGGAAGCATCGTCGCGAATGGCGGAAACCCGACTTGCAGTGCAAAAACAGGAGGGGGAGGTTCTGGTGGATCCATTAAGTTGGTCTCTCATATTTTAACTGGTTCAGGTGGCGTCATTAATGCGAAAGGTGGGATGCCTGTCGGCTGTACAGTTGACTGTGGAGGTTCTGGCGGTGGTGGTCGCATTTACTTGCAATACAATTCGGGAGATCATTCGGGTCTTTCCTTGAGTGCCGACGGCGGAGCCGGAGTTTATCCGGGAGCGATTGGCACGATCTCAACTCCTTAGGTCGCGGCACTCAGATTCTGAAGGAATCCTTAAATGAGACTTCATTGTGTTGAAGTGTGACGCAAAAAATTTAGAAAAAACCTACATATTATCGGTCTGATTCGATTGTCGTTTGTTGTCCGTTTTACTTTCATATTTAGCGAATGTGCCCTGTTAGGGATAATCAATAAAATACTGAAATCACTAAATAATTACTAAAAAAATACCGATATTATATTGAGTTTTATAAAACTGAGAGAGGCACGTATTTTCAAACGAAGCTGTCATTCTATCGTATGGCTCCAAGGCACTGTCCTATTGTTGGCAGTTGTTTTGGCTTTTGGATGTCAGGACAACGGGGTCAAAGGATATGTGGGCGATAGTTCGGGGGGTGGATCTCCTAACGATCCGGCTTCAGCGCTGATCGTTGTTTCTCCGAATCAACCGGTTATTACGTTGACCGAGGGAGGAGCCGTCAACGCGATCTTTTCACTCAACAAACCTCACTCAGAGGAATTGAAGTTTTCATGGGAAATTGAAACTGATAAAAACGATTTTTTAGCTGGGGAAGGAGAAGTGACGGTTTCCCCAGGAGATCAGGAAATTGTCATTCCCATCTATACCAAGAGCGACACAATCTTTGAGGGCACTGAATCTCATATCTTTAAGGTTTTTGGAGAACCCTCAGTCATTTATTCCTCAGTGACCCAGTCTATTCGGATTTCAGAGTCCTTGACAGCTCCACTCATTAGTTTTTCACAACCGACGTCGATTTCCAACGAGGGAGGTGGAATCGTTAACATTGCCGTCAATATGATCCCTGCTTCCAGTTCATTCACCCGAATAAATATTTCAACAAGCGGAGGCTTATCTGCCGGTGCTGATTTTACATTTCCCATCAATCAAATCATACTCGATCCGGGGTCAACTCAAACCAATTTTCAGGTAGTGATCACTGACGATATTGTTGGAGAGAGTGTTGAGGATCTTGTTATCAAACTTGAGACTGTCGCGAGCGGAGTCGCTTCAATTGATAGCGGGGGTGATACTCATACTTTACTCATAACGGACAATGACTTCATTGCCCCATTTGATATTCGCGGAGTAACTGGCGGCACGGATGTCTCGATCAATTTTTATCTAACGAATGGGCTAAACCCAGTTGTCCAGTGGTCCGACGCTGCCAGTGAAACAGGTTATGATATTACAATTTACCAAAATGACGGGATTACAGTTAAGTGTCCAACAGTGAGTCTTCCAAGCAATGTTGTTTCACACAATTTCAGTTCTTGTACTTTAACGGAAGGTCAGACTTATAAAATTGCGATAACAGCAACGATCTCCGGTATTCCATCTCCCGCAGGAAATAATATGATGCCTTTCACTGTTGATACTTCACCTCCATCGGCATTTACGATCGTCGGAGTCCTTGGCGGAATTGATGTTGGTGCAGATAATTACTTGTCCGGGAGCCCTTATCCAACCATCACTTGGACGAACTCGTCAGGAGAAGCAAGTTATCATGTGGCTGTCTATTCAGACGACGACACGACTGTCATCTGTCCAGAAAAAATTCTTCCTGCAAATTCCTTGGCAACGAGCTATTCAGATTCCTGTTCTCTCGCTCCTAACGAGTCGTAAAAAGTAAGAGTAAAAGCGGTTGATAGCGCTGGAAATGAATCCATAGCGAGTAATTCGCCGTTTAGTTTTCTAGTTACGGACATTCCTTCTGGATACGTTATCCAGGGTGTCGCCGGAGGAACCGCAGATTCCGTTCCAGATGACTCTATGGGAGATGGTGACGACGTCATTGTGTCCTGGGAAGACGCAGTTGGCGAGATTAGCTATGACGTGACTGTATTGGAAAACGACGGAATTACCATCAAGTGCCCTCGAGTTAGCTTACCGGCTGATCAAACTTCATATACCTTTCTCAATTGTCGATTTGAATTGCACCAGCAGTATAAAGTTCGAGTGATTGCCTATGATGTAAATGGCAATGCCTATCCTGCAGCGAATTCTCCTTTTCAATTTCGAAACAAGGCAGGTCTCTATTTGTCCGGTACTGGAGGTTCTTATTACAAGGGCATTCCCATCACTGTTTGCGGAGGGGTGATAGGTGACGTTTGCAGCTCCGCAACCCCGTATGTCTCTCAGGAAGCAATTGTTGAGAAGCAAATTCGTATTTCAAACAACGGATTTTTTAGTGGATCATCATGGACATCAGGAGCATCCGGTGTCGGTAACGGTCTTTTGAGTGTCACGGCAGATTGGATGTGGATTGAGTCTGGGTCGCAATTGAGTATGACTGGTCGCGGGCACTCGGCCGGGAATGGCACATCTCCTGGAGTTGTGGGTGTCATTGGAGCTGAGGCGAGCGGCGGTGCTTATGGAGCTTTTGGTGGGCGAGTGGGTTCGCTAACTCCATCAGTTCCATTTGGTGATCTTTATCTCGCCAATGATTTAGGTAGTCCAGGTGGCAATAGTCCAAACGGTAGTCCAGGTGGCAATGGAGGAGGTCGCATTCGCTTAACTGTGAATGAGACGCTTTATCTTTATGGAGAGGTAAAATCCAGTGGGGCAAATGGAACAACAGGAGCTGACGGATTTCGATCTGGCGGAGGAAGCGGTGGAGGCATTTGGATTGATATCAATCGGTTGGAAGGAGCTGGCGGTCGGGTCCAAAGCAACGGTGGAAATGGCAGCACGAATGCAGCAAACGGTTCGGGAGGGAGGATTGCCGTTTACTATAACGACGCCTCGGATTATGTCGGGGGAATTGCTGGACTACGTCTGGAGGCCTTTGGCGGCACGACTGTCGATGAACGAGCTGGCGGAGCAGGAACGACCTACTATAAGAATAAATTGACCGATACCTATGGGCACCTCGTGGTTGATAACGGATCAAACCCTCACAATCAGGGTAGCGAAACAATGGCGCCAATCGGTCTTAATCTTGACAGCTGGACAACAAGAAATACGGGGAGCCTAATTGTTCCCACGGGTCAGACCTTTAACTTGCCAACCAATTCTCTGAGTTATCGATTGATTGTCGAGGGAAATATTACTCTGCCAATGGGCGGTGATGATTTGATTATTGGCAACGGTGGGTACTTGGAATGGAGAAAGGAAAATGTCCCCTTTGTGTACGATACAATCGATATTCAGCAGGGAGGAGTTTTAACTCATTCGCGAAACTACAATTCAAAAAAATATTGGTTAGAGGTTCAAGCCAATCAACTTAAAGTTGCTGGAGTTTTGCATGCCAACCATCGAGGCTATCAGGCCGAGGCAGGTCCTGGTGCTGGTTTGAATACGGCCGGTGGTGCTTTTGGGGGAGAGAGCGGGCCGGGAGCGAGCAATCCAGGAGCATCACCTTACGACCTAATTAAGGATCCCTCAGAGCTGGGCAGCGGAGGAGGCTGGGGAAGGGGCGGAGGGTATCTGAGGGTTTTGGTTGGTACGCTGGAATTATCGGGGGTGATCTCCTCCGACGGAGAAAACGGGGCGAACTGCAAAGGTGGGGGAGCTGGAGGAGCTATCGCCATCGTTGCCACTGAGATAAAGGGAAGTGGAGGTAGTATTCGCGCGAGAGGTGGAAGTGAAGGGGCTTGTGCGACGACGGGAGGTGGTTCCGGAGGACGAGTGGCAGTTCGCTACACCACAGACAGTTACGTCGATGGGGCGTCCTCGATCAATTTTGACACAACTGGAGGCGATGGTGGCTATGTTGATGGAGCATCCGGTACCGTCTTCAGAAAACACCAAGGAGTGGACACCAACGGCCATCTCAGGGTGGACAACGGCATTCGCAGCTACAGCGAATTGGCAGCCACTTCATTGCTAATCAATGAATCATTTGATTCCATAACAACCATTTTATCTGGAACAATTAAGATTCCCACTGGTTTAATGTTCACTCTGCCCTCGGGAGTTGTTGACTATCGCTTGATTTTGCAGGGAGACTTGGATGTTCCTGGAGTGGCAGAAAACCTGACAATTGCAAAGGGTGGCTATGTTGAATTGCGAAGGTCCACTCCTGTTGTCCTCGATGAGCTCACCATCAATGTGGGTGGTCTTCTCACTCATACAACGAACTATTCTATAGCTGATGCGACGGCGCCGCTCTATTCGGTAAATATCGATTCAACTGTTATCAAGATCAGTGGAAATATCGATGCCTCATCTCGAGGTTGTGACAGAGCCTCTTGTCAAGGGATGGGTACTTCGTCCAGTGGCAATTCGCAGGCGTCGGGAGCTGGACATGGCGGATATGGGGGGTTTGGAAATCGACTGCTCGCCGAATTGGGCCACCCCTATGGAAATATCAATGCTCCGTTAGCAGTTGGTAGCGGCGGTGGAAATGTGTATGGAACTGGAAACAGTGTGAATTACAATACCTATGGTGGAGCAGGCGGAGGTTTGGTCATTCTCAACGCAACAAGTTTGGAAATGAACGGATTGATATCTGTGAATGGTGGCAATGGAGAAGGTCAGGATCCAGTTGGGACCAGTAACTCGATACACGCGGCGGGCGGGGGCTCTGCGGGATCGATTTTCATTTCGACCACAACTCTTTCTGGTCTTGGTGGACGGCTCACAGCGAGTGGAGGAGTGGGGGGGTATATCAGTGGAAACTGGGGTGGGAGTGGAGCTGGTGGGCGTGTGAGTTTGTCATTCACTACCGATAATTATTCAGGGGGTAATCAGAATCTGACGATTCAGGCTTATGCGGGAATTCAAAACAATTCTGACGCCGGAGCGGCAGGTACTGTGTACGTAAATCACAACGGTCAAGACAGAATTATCGTCGACAACAATACCAATCCACATGTTCAATTTGTAGAAACTCCGGTTCCAACAGGTGCCCTGCTTTCTAATCTTGATGAATTGATCACTCGCAACACGGGAACTCTTGTCGTGGAGGCCACCGATACATTTACTGTTCACACAAATCCGAGCCGATCACTTAGTACCATTGACTATCGTCTTGTGGTGGCTGGAACCCTTGTGATTCCTGGAGGTGCTTCAGGCAATCTCATTATTGCAAATATGGGCCTATTGGAATGGCGGCGTGGTGATTCCCTTGTCGTCAATGATTTGACAATTCAAGGTGGAGGGGTCCTCACACATTCCCAAAATGACACAACTCAATCATATTTGGTTGATGTGACAGCGGCCAACTTTAACCTGGCCGGGGGTAAAGTTAATGCCAATTATCGAGGATATGCTTATGACTACGGTCCGTCCGGCTATTCAGCCTCAGACAATGGTGGATCTTACGGTGGTAAGGGCGGCGAGGGCTATGGCACTAATTCAGTTTTTGCGCCCTATGGAGACCTGAGAAATCCGAGTCATTTGGGACATTCTAGGGGTGGTCGTGGTGGCGGTCTGATTCGGTTGAATGTTTCTGGAACCTCAACGATCAATGGAGTTGTTTCGGCAGATGGTGAGACGAGCGTGAGGGTGTATGGAGTGACTGCGGGACCTTTCGGAGGTGGCTCTGGAGGAGGAATTTATCTCAATACAAATATTCTTGAGGGTTCCGTAGGAGGATTCTCAGTCAACGGTGGGAGCGGAGATGCCTCTCGTGGCGGAGGTGGTTCCGGTGGTCGAGTTGCGATCTTCTATGCGGATGATCAAACAGTTGCAGGAGCCAAAAATCTGAATCTGAGTGGTTTTGGGGGATTTGGATACTCTCACGGTTCGGCTGGAACAATTTTTCTGAAAAATACCATTTTAGATACTTATGGCCACATTGTCGTTCGAAATTCTGGTCGCACCTATTGGGAACGAATCAACACGCCTATCTCCAATGAAATTTTTGATTCGATCATTGCAGATTCGGGTACAGTGATTGAGGTCCCAGCAGGCACAACATTTACTCTGCCCAGTTCAAATCTGGATTTCCGTTTGATTTTAATTGGAGATCTTGCGATTTTAGGAGGGGGATCTGATTTGGCCATTAACAATAGAGGGGTTCTTGAATTTAGAAGAGCTACGCCGCTAACTCTAAATAGTCTCACAGTAAATGTGGGAGGATTTGTTACTCACAGCGCAAACGGGTCGACGATGTCTAGCTACGTAAATTTGGATCTGAATAATTTAAATTTGAATGGAGGCACTATCTCTGCCTCCGAAAAGGGATATTCTCTTCCTACAGCAGGAACACCTGGATCCTGTGGGCCGGGGGGTGGACATGGCGGATCGGGGGGTAAGAGTTCAAGTGGAAATTGGGGTGGCTCCGGATATGGGTTGATTAAGAATCCATCTGATATGGGGAGTATAGGAGGGAACTGCTTTGGTTGGACCTATCCAGGTGGTGGGCGAATCCAGATAAATACGAACAATTTGATCCTTAATGGATCAATTGTCGCCCATGGCGGAAATGGTGCTGGAGTTGCTGGGGGGACCGGTGGTGGCTCGATCAATATCAACGTACAGAATCAAATATCTGGCGCGACAGGATATGTAGGTGCAAAGGGTGGGCAATACTATAACACGAGTTATGGTTGTGGTGGTGGCGGTAGAATTGCCATCAGATATCTAATTGATGCTTATCAGGATGGAATTGAAACTCTTCCGTTGCATGCGGAGGGCGGCACAGGCTGTGGAGCTCGGGCGGGTGGTGCGGGTACAATTTTTATAATGGACTCCAATGATGACGTGAATGGGCACTTGATTATTTCTAATGGAGAAAATATTCATGATTGGGGGGCCGAAACTGCTATTTTGCAATCCGATGTTTTCGACTCAGTTCAAATTGGAGAAGGCACTGGAATATATATTCCCTCTGGAGTAAGTTTCGACTTTCAGAGATCTGATATGGATTTTTCTCTGCGAAATGGTGGAACACCTATCTTTAGCGGTGGGAACCTCGTAATGAAATCCTACGGGAAGATATGGTGGGAGGGATCTGGAGTCCTCGCTCTTAATAATTTGACGATGGAAAATGGCTCATGGATAACCCACAATGAAAATACAACCAATAAAACTCACTTTTTAAGGATCGATGTCGCTAATGATTTAATTATGTATCCAGGTTCACAAATAGATGTCAGTGGTAAAGGCTATCAGAGTAGGTCAGGACCAGGTAAGGGAACTGATGGAATATCATCGAATCACAGTGGCAGCGGTGGCGGGCACGGTGGAATGGGCGGAAATGGTGGCTATCGGCTTTGTTGCAGTATTCCTGTGTCTTATGCCGCCCCTGGGGTGGCCAATGATCTTCATCCACTTGATTCTTCCAATCCGGTTGAACTTGGCAGTGGCTCCGGCGTTCCGGCTGGTGTGGCGACTAGCTACTATCGAAGGGGTGGTGGGGCTGTTCTTCTTACAGTTGGAAATGTTTTCCAGTTTGAAGGATCAATATATGCCAATGGAGAGAATGGGGTCAGTTACAGTGGAAACATTGGCACTGGAGGAGGCGCCGGTGGCACCGTGCATATCTCCACGCAAAACCTAACAGGTGCTTTGGGTGTTGTGGAAGCCAAGGGAGGCAATTCAAACGTCACAAACAGTGCTGAGTCAGGAGGCTCTGGAGGGGGTGGAATTATTCGTCTCAATTTCACAAATGATTTCTATTTAGGTACTTGGTCTGCCATCAGTGCGAACGTCAGCGCGGGGACGGGTCACATCTCTCGAACGGGTCAAAATGGCGTTGTTTATATCAACCCATAGTTAGTTGGCGAAGGTGTCAAAGAAAAGGATGTCGAAATTCAGCTCAAAAAAATCCCTATCTTCTCAGTATTCGGATGGGTTGGATCGCCGACCAACGCGAAACAATCCGTGCTCCATCTACCGCTCGTACTCGCCAAAAAACGAGGCCTTCCGAAAGTGATCGAGTCGAAGAATAATGATTAGTTTCAGTTTTATATTTTGCCAGGATTTCTCGAAATGAAGGGTCGCGAGAAACTTCTATTTCATACTGTCTTGCTTGAGTTATTTTTTCCCAAGAAAAGACATAGTAAATGGGCGCGCCATTAACCGAAACCAAATTGCTGCTAGGTTCACGATTTGTGATCCTCAGAGATGGCAAAAGCTCTTCATTGTCCTTGAGATTCAAGAGTGTTCGAGCGACATTAAGAGGACGAGAATAGTCACTGATTTCCTGTTTGATTGAATTTAAAGAGACCACTCGAATCCATCCATCTTCTCCCTCTGGAAGAACAATATTGTCTGTGTCCTTATTCGTATAGAGAACTCGTGGATTATCAAATTCTTCAGTTTGAGAGAATTCAACTTTAAAATTTCCCGCCAGAGCAGATTTCATCCATTTAAGTTTATAAACGCTCATGATTCCTATCTCTTTGTCGGTATTTACAAGAAAATTGGAAAGGAGATTCATACCCAAAATATCAGTGGGTGGAACTTTTAGCACAATTTTGCCAATAGCACTGAACTCAGTAAAGTAGTTATCAAATAATTTCGACCTCACTCGAAAATAAGTGGTTCCAATACTAAATTGGAAGAGAGGCAGCTGACTGTCTTTCGTTTCAACCATCGTGACATTTTCGAAAGACTCGCTCATCGACAGCTCTACTTGGTAGGATCCGCCAAACGCATGAGGATCCCATTCGATCCTTTTTAGCGGCTTTTCAAATCTAACATAAGGTATGTCAGAGCCCTTATTCCAATAGATCTTTCTTGCCGATCTATTCGTGAGTTCCAATTCGATCAAATGCGTTCGTAATGTCAAGGGCGATAAAAAGGATCTCATGCCAACGAGATAGCGGCCGGTGCCGCTCCATTGGGTCACTTCATCCTTTGAATACAGTCCTCGAACTCGCCAAAAATATCGACCGTCTGGCGGCCACTCTGTGGTCCGCTCTGATCCGACTTGGATTTCATCTTCAACGATCTGTGAGAAATCTGCCGAGGTAGAAATTTGAAACTGAAATCTATTCACAATGTCGTTGCCTTTCCAGCGAAAGGACAACTGTCGGTGGGAGTCACTGATGTTTTCGCTGCGAACAAATGACTGATCAATTTCTGGATATTCTAGAACGGGAGAACTCATGTCCTTAAAGAATATGCGATAAGGAATACTTTCCTCGATTCGCTTCCCTCCCTCAACCCGCACAATGCGCCAAAACATTGATCCTCTCAGAGCTTCTGTGGGCCTCATCTGCGTTGAATTTCCAGACACTTTTATAGATTCAAGAACCTTTGAGAAGCCAAGGTCGGTAGAAAATTCCAATTTCATTTCTTGGGAGCTTGCATTCTCACCATCAAACTTCCATGCGAATTCCATTTCTTGAATTTCAGAGAGTTCAATTGTTGATTCATTTTCTGGTCGAATGAGAAAAATTTTCGTTTGATTTAAATCTGCTGAATGAATTCCATCGAGATTCAAACTCGCAGGAGCACTGAGCTTTTTGTTTCCATTTTCATCGGTGAGGCCAATGCTTCCTTGATAAACTTGCAATTCGCCATTTCCATTTTGCTTCGTTTGCAAACCTAGGCTCGTGTTTTCTCCACCGATGAATATTTTCTGTTTGCCCTGCTTGATAATGAAATCCGGATTGCCTGAGAACTTTCCAAGAAGAGTTCCGTAGAGAAGGTCTAAATGGGGTTTGTCGCCCTGGGTAGTGATGACGACCAGGGTCGAGGGTCCCATTTCGAGAAAGCCAGAATTTAAGGTTAATTTAGCGATCGAATCGCGACTTGTAAATACTCGATCATTTTCATAAATGTCGTCTCCGGTGCGGAGATCAAGCCAATGTAGACCTCTCTCATGATGAACGGTGACGGAATTCTTTGCTAGCGTCACAGTGCCTACCTTTTCTCGATCTATTGTTTCGTGTTCAAAAGGCCGCAAATGTCCGAAGATCAACAGGTAAGTTGTGATTATGAAGACAAGCGTTGCGACAACCACAATTTTGTAATCTGATTCAGACTTTAATCTAGATATGAAGTTCTTCCGAATTTTCATCAGAATTATATCGCCAGAATGAGGAATATTCGAAACGTCTAAATATAAAATTATTTGAAATGGCTCGACCTAAGTACTTTGGTTCAGTGTGAAAAAAGTCGAAGAGAATTGATGATGAAACCTGATTATATCTCACTGAAGGTGAAGATATTTCTACTCCTGACAGCACTTCCCTTGGCAGGGCTGTTGCTCTTTGCACTTGCGACGAGCAGCACCTTTAAAATCGATAAGGTCAATGATATCTTTGAAACCTCACTTTCTGTAACTAAGGCTCAATCATTTCGAATTAAATCTGAATTGATGAGATTCGTACAGGCCGCAAAAAATGTCGAATCGTGGTACGATTACCAGTCATCATCCATGTCCCCCAAGGGATGGTCCTATTTAGATCAAAATGTCGAAGTTAAAGATCTTTCTATCTTTCAAATTGTTCCAGAGAAGGAAGTGATTCATAGGTACTTCAATTCAAAAAGAGGCGAAAATGAATTGGTTCCATTCGACACTTCGTTGTGGCTCAAATCAAGGGAGATCGGCCTGAGAAAGAGGCAACTTCTGATTGAGCTGATTGAGGTTGGGGGCGAAGAATTATTCATGATGGCAATTAAAGTTCGAAATTTGAACGGAAATCGCTACATGACAGTCGTTCTTGTGGTCGATTCAGTCGAGCTCCAGCATATTTTTAGTCGGGAAGAGGGACTACGGAATATCTTAGTTAATTTGGATAATGAAGTTTTGTTGGGCTATCGAGATGTGCAAGAGCGAATCTTTCACACCAATCTTTGGACCACAATAAATAGGTCAATTTTAGGAGACGGAATTTCCGATACTCGAATTACCGAGTTAAATGATTTTTTCGTTGGTTATTCGCGCATTGGGATCGGAGATCTCTACCTGTTGAATCTCATACCAAAGCGTGAGGCATTTGCGAGTTTAAATATTTTTTACCAAAAGGCCTTGTTGTTCTTTTTTTCTATTCTATCGGTTTTAACCATCGTGGCAGTTCTTAGCTCTCGGATATTGACTTCGAAATTGAGAGAGCTTATTGCCGCTACAAAAAAAATTTCGGACGGAAATTTCGATATAAAAGTTGCAGTTGATACTCGCGACGAAGTCGGAAGTCTATCGGAAAGCTTTAATGCAATGGCTGTTAGAGTTTCAGAATTAATCATCAAAACAGCCGAGAAGGCCAGAATGGAAGGCGAACTTGAGACAGCTCAGGCCATTCAGGAATCGCTATTTCCGCAGAGCGATGCGCGATATGGTGATTTATCGATCTCAGGGTGCTATATTCCAGCGACCGAATGCAGTGGAGATTGGTGGTATTATTTTGATACACCTGAAAAAATTTATCTAATGGTAGGCGATGCGACAGGACATGGGGTGTCGTCGGCTCTCATTACCAGCGCTGCTCGCGCTGCAATTTCCATCTTTGAGACTCGGGAAGATGTCACTTTGGAAACTTGCCTGCTGGGTGTCAATCGCGCAGTTTATTCGGCGGGAAATCAGAATTTAATGATGACTTTTTTTATTGCGTCAATCGATAAACTAAACGGAGAATTAACTTATATCAACGCAAGCCATAATCCTCCTATGGTTCTACACGAAGATCCTTCCGTTCCAGGGGGGAAGGGTTTTCATGTTCTATTAGGGGGACGCTGTTCGCGCTTAGGTGAAACTCTCAATCTCAAATTTGAGAAAATGAATTTCAAGCTTCAACAAGGTGATCGTCTTATTCTTTTCACGGATGGCTTTCTTGAAGGCGTCAATAGTAACGGAAAGCAGTTTGGAGAACGGAGATTTCTAAATGATATTTTGGAACACTCAACAGCTTGCTCTCAAACTACTTTGGACTTGCAAAGAGTCTTAAAGTCATTCAACGATTTCAGAGGTGAAGAACCTCTAGGCGATGATGTCACTCTCGTTTTTTGTGACTATAAAGGAGATTCCAAGGCCTCATAATGCCGCATGGGCTCTAATTTAGTTTGTAGTAAACACGTAATAGGAAGGCTGAATAGAGCAATCCGACGTTGCTGGTGACCGATCTTGAGGTCCATAAATCAAATTCTGTGGCAGTCATCTGGGTCCATTGTCCGTGCCATTTGAGACCATAGGCAAGATCGCTATTATCACGAAAATATGTCACTTCAAGTGATCCATCAAATGAAAAGGGGGTAGAGATTTGAAAAAGACTGCCGGCTGATAGAGGATATTGAATCCGTGAATAAGCTGAATATTTCCAACTTGCGCTCGGATAATAATCAATTCCTCCACCTCCAGATAAAAACGTAATAAGATTGCTATCGATTGTCTGCGTTGTGCTGCCGGCCTGATTCGTATGCAGAAAAGGAACAAAGGCGAATTGAACGCCACCAAGTGCTCTCCATTCGATTTTTTCCTTCTTTAACATCAAATACCAAGAGGTCCTTCTATACGAGGTCGAAAGGTCGGCGAGGGTCCAGTCATAGGAGTCCTTATCGAGAGAAACTCGATTACCTGAAGAAGTGTCCCCTGGAGAATACTGCAAAGAACCCGTCAGATTCCAGTTTTGAGAAAGCTGGCGCAAATACTCCAAATGGAGAGAGAGGGACTTTGAATGACTGAAATTTCACATCTACAGGAACGGCCGGAGCTTTTTTTGAATAGACGAGCAGGTTGAGTCCGATCCCTCCAGAGAGGTAATGGGTCCACCGAGGGAAGAGTATGTCAGAAAAATCATCCAAGTTGCGCAGAATCTGCGGCGGCCCATCTCCTATTTGTAAATAGATGAACTGAGTGGTTCCGTTGCTCAGAATTCCTTTTTCTGGTTCAAAAGTTACAGGTATCACATACAGTCCATTTGGGACGCGAATCTCGAAGCTAAAGAGACCATCTTCGCCTGTTTTCAACGGGAGGTTATCAACTTGGGCGTTTTTGAAAGGTATTGGGTCTGGGTGAAAGCGATCTTTCAAGAGTTGAACTTGTTCCGTTAAAAGCGTGATCGTCACGTTTGGTAGAGTTTTTCCTTGCAGCAAAGCAGCAGACGTACGAGGGTCAGGGGACTTCAATAACTTTGGATCCTCCCAGTGAACCTCAACATAATTAGAACTCTCAGTAACTTGAGCAAGTCCCACAGAACATCCAAGTGAGAAGCCAACGAAACAAAAGCAACGGGTAAGCTTAGTCAGGTATCTTGACGGTACAGTTTCCATAGGAGGAGGATTTCATATTTAAAGGGCATTGTCCATTCCACAAAATTATCGGGCCTTAACCAAAAAACCCTGCCATTTGTGCAATTGATCAGGAGTTAGTTTTGCAAAGCAAACGGTTCCTTGTGAATTGGGTTCGGTTCGATTGATCATACTTTCTCTTCCCAACTCATAAATGCGGTGTTCATCAGAGCGTGGAAAAACAGCTGGGTATCCGTATGTAGTTTACGAATTTGCTCAATCATTAAGGTGCGCAATTTATCAATTCCTTCACCAGTCAGCGCACTCATGCAGACGCGAGGGTGTTCTTTGATTTGAAATTGGCGCTCAAAAGGGGCCTTATCAGACTTATTGAAAACATGTATGATGGGTTTATTCTCCCATCCAAATTCCTTAATGAGAGCATGGACGACGGTCATTTGCGCCTGCATTTGGTCGCTGCTGAGATCAACAACATGAATCAAAACATCGGCGTCCAGTGATTCTTCTAAGGTGGCTTTAAAAGCTTCTATGAGTTCTGTCGGCAGTCGCCGAATAAAACCCACTGTGTCGGTGACGACGGCATTTTTGATTTCCGGCAAATAAACTTTACGAGTCGCTGGATCAAGGGTTGCAAAGGGTTGATCCTTGGTGAGCACTTTGGCATTGCAAAGTCGATTGAGCAGCGTGCTCTTTCCTGAATTTGTGTATCCGATCAGAGCAAAACTCGGAATCTCAAACCGTTGCCGAGCGGCGCGGTATTGGGCGCGGCTTTTTGTCACGCTCTCCAATTTTTTTCGCAATTGTTTGATACGGTCATGGATGCGTCGTCGATCAATTTCTAAGGCGGTCTCTCCGGGGCCTCGTGTGCCGATCCCGCCTCCTTGCCGTGACAGAGAGCCTTGCCAGGCTCCGACCATTCGAGGGAGTTGGTCCAGCATCTGTGCCAGTTCAACCTGAAGTTTTCCCTCATAGGTTTTGGCTCTCTGGGCGAAAATATCCAGAATAAGTTGCGTCCGATCAAGCACTCGAACTCCAATTTCCTTTTCTAGATTTCGACCTTGAACTCCAGACAGATGATGATCAATCACCACCAAATTCGCCCCTGATGTTTCAACGAGTTCTTTTACTTCTGATACTTTTCCCGTTCCCAGAAGTGTTGCAGGATTGTATTGGGGAAGTGTCTGGGCCAGGGTTCCAACAACCTCTCCGCCAGCCGCATAAACAAGTTCTTCGAGTTCAGCGAGGCTGTCTTTGAGCTCAACAAAGGAATCTGTTTTAAGTCCAATTCCAACGACGACGGCTTTTTCGTTCATTTGACCCGACATAGGCAGTCTATTCTACTCCTTTAGCGAGGGCTTGGGACTCAAGGGCAGTCATGACTATCGTATTGACTATATCGTCAACAGAGCAAGTTCTCTGAAGCACATTCGCCGCCTTTTTTATTCCCATGATAAAAGGTCCAAGAACTTCTCCCCCCCCGAGTTGCTGAACCAGCTTATAACTGATGTTACTGGCGTCAAGATTTGGGAAAATGAGAACATTCGCTCCCCCCTTGATATTGCTAAAGGGGAAGATTCTTTCCATGATATCTGGGTTGATCGCCGTATCTGCCTGCATTTCTCCGTCAACGATGAGATTCGGGCACTTTTCCCTCACAAGTTCGGCAGCTTTTCTCATTTTTTGTGGGCTTTCTTTGGTAGCTGTAAAATTGGTGAAGCTCAACATGGCTATTCGAGGCTCAATCTTAAAATATTTGGCGACTTGAGCGGCGTGAATTGCGATGCTTGCCAACTGCTCGGCAGTTGGATCGATATTGATTGTCGTGTCAGCGAAGAAGATCATACGGTCTTGCCATAAGACGAAGTTGAGTCCCGATATGGTGCGGCGTCGTCCGGTGCCGATAATTTCAAGAATGGGTCTCACACATTCTGAGTAGGGATGGGTAGCTCCAGAAACAAGGCCATCGACTTCACCGAGTGCGACCGCCATCGCTGAGAAATAGTAAGGATCGGAAACGAGCCTCTCAGCTTCGGCCTTCATCACTCCCTTTCTCAAGCGCAATTCGTAAAATCGGTTAACAAATTCATCAAATCGGGGGTGTTTGCTTGGTTGCCAAATCGTTAAACCCGTTAAATTGTCGAGTTCCATCTCCTTTATCTTTTTGAGGATGGTTTCCTCGTAGCCGAGCAGGATGGGACGAATCACCTTCTCATTTTTGAGCATATTGATTGCTTTGAGAATTTTAGTGCTCGCTCCCTCGGGAAAGATGATTGTTGGGACCGGAAGCTGGCGCTTTCTGGCATGCGTTTTGACCCGGTTCATGTGTGATCGAACAAAGCCACGCCGGAGGCTTTGCATGCTTTCAAGCCGAACTTTGTATTTTTTGAAATCCTCGATGGGCTTTCTTGCAACTCCAGATTCCATCGCCGCTTTTGCCACGGCGGGAGCCACAGTCGTCAAAACCCTGTTATCGAAAGGTTTAGGGATGATATATTCAGGTCCATAGTGAAAGGTCTTGTTTGAATAGGCGGCGGAGACGCTCTCCGGAACATCTTCGCGAGCGAGTTTGGCCAAAGCATGAACGGCGGCGATTTTCATTTCTTCATTGATGGTCGTGGCCTGGACATCAAGCGCACCTCTAAAAATGGAGGGAAACCCCAGGACATTATTAACCTGATTCGGAAAATCACTTCGGCCAGTTGCCACAATGACGTCTGGTCTGGCTTCAAGCGCAAGGCGGGGATCAATCTCAGGAATCGGATTTGCCATGGCGAAAACAATTGGATTTGGAGCCATGACCTTGAGCATATCGGGAGTGATGGCACCGGAAACGCTGAGGCCAATAAAACAATCAGCCCCATCCAGCGCCTCAGCAAGAGTCTTTCGTTCTGTGTTGACCGCGAATTCCTCTTTATAAGAGTTCATTCCTTCGGTGCGTCCCTTTCGGATGACACCTTTGGAGTCGCACATGATAATGTTCTCGCCTCCGACTCCCAAGCTTTTGAGCAATTTAGCGCAAGCGATCGAAGCGGCTCCCGCTCCATTAAAAACAATTCTCGTGGTTTCGAGCGCCCTCTTTGAAATATCACAGGCATTGATAAACGCAGCTGCTGTGATGATTGCTGTTCCGTGCTGATCATCATGGAAAACAGGAATTTGCAATTCTTTGCGGAGACGCTCCTCAATGACAAAGCACTCAGGTGCCGCAATGTCCTCGAGGTTGATGCCGCCAAAAGTTGGCTCCAGGTTTTTAACCGTGGCAATAAAAGACTCCGTGTCCTTGGAATTGAGCTCAATGTCAAAGACATCGATGTTGGCGAATTGCTTAAAGAGAATCCCTTTGCCTTCCATCACAGGCTTGCCGGCCAGAGGACCGATGTCTCCCAGTCCTAACACGGCCGTTCCGTTTGTGATCACTGCGACCAGATTGCCTCGAATCGTGTATTTATACACATCGTCGGGGTTAAGAGCGATCGCTTTGCATGGCGCCGCCACCCCAGGAGAATAGGCCAAAGAAAGGGCGTACTCGGTGTTCACTGGCTTGGTCGACACCACTTCAATTTTGCCAGGTGCTCCTGCTGAATGATACTCCAGGGCCTCTTTATCGAGATTCTTCATGCGAAATTATCTCCCCGCTATTTAGGCTAGAAAAGCTCCTTCAACCTTGTTCTCAAACCCTGGTAAAGCCAAATGGCCGCCCAACTGCGAGATGGGATTTTTACGGAACATCCCACCGGTATGGAATCTTGGCTCCCTCAGTTTTCCGAGGGCATTTAAAAATGAAAAAAATCCTCTTTCTACTAGCGTTTGACGCGTCACATTGGTCAAAGTTTTGCCCTCCCTAAGTTGACATCAATTGGGCATCCAGGGCACCTTTTGATCACGAGTGTTGCGAGTTTCATGTTGTGTGAATTTGCCAAGGGGAGACTTGTTTTTATGAGTATTCAAGAAAGTCTAAGAATTGTTCCCAAGAATTCTGTTGCGATTATTGAATGGGACTTAGCGGGAGAAAAGGTAAATAAACTTTCTACCCCCATCATGGCTCGTTTTAAAGAGTTAGTTGAAGAAATTCAGAATTCCTCTTTCAAAGCCGTCATTTTGATTTCAAAAAAACCGAATATTTTTATTGCTGGTGCCGATATCGATGAAATCAAGAAACTGTCCACGCGTGAAGCCTTCATGGAGAAATTGGGGCCGGCCCACAAGTTGTTCAATCAACTTGAGGATCTGAAGATCCCTGTTATAGCGGCAGTGCATGGCGCCTGTATGGGAGGAGGCTGTGAACTGATCATGGCCTGTGACTATCGAATTGCAACCGATGATAAATCAACTAAGATTGGACTCCCCGAAGTTCAGTTGGGGATTTTGCCCGGTTTTGGCGGATGTGTTCGCATGCCAAGAATTGTGGGACTTCAGGCCGCCTTAGATATCATTCTTGCTGGAAAGTCAGTGGATGCCGGAAAGGCCAGGAAAATTGGTCTTGTCGACGAAGTGGTGGCCCCATCTGAGCTTTTGCAGAGGGCAGAAGCTTTAGCTCAAGAAATTGTCGAGGGGAAAAAAGGAAAGCGCCTGAAAAGCTTTCGATCCTGCGGTTCCGTTGATTACCTGCTGAACGGTCCTCTTAAGTCGGTTGTATTTCGTCAAGCAAAAAAACTGTTGCTACAACAGACAAAGGGTTTTTATCCTGCTCCTTTGAAGGCCCTCGAAATTATCAAAAGAACTTACGGACTGGCGGACCGGGACAGGGCACTCAAAATTGAGGCGGAGGGTTTCTGTGATGTTGCGGTCACCAGCATTTCCAAAAATCTGATTGAACTTTATTACATGACCGAAGGGATCAAAAGCAGACGGGGGTTGCACAATCGATCAAGGGCAGCAAGGTAAAAAAAATGGCCGTCCTTGGAGCTGGGGTCATGGGCGGAGGAATAGCTCAAGTTGCTGCGGATAAAGACATTGAAGTTCATATGAAAGATGTGAATCACGATGCGATCTCTCGAGGATTTAAACAGGCCCGCGACATTTGGAAGAAGCGAATGGAGCGGAGGAGAATGGATAAATATGAATTCGAAAAGAAGATGGGATTTATCAGCGGCACCTTAGATTATTCAGGTTTCAAGAACATGGACGTTGTCGTCGAGGCAATCGTTGAGGATATGGGAATTAAGAAAAGAGTTTTGGCCGAAACTGCTCAGCACTGTCGGTCCGATGTGATTTTGGCAACCAACACCAGTTCATTGAGTGTCAGTGAGATGGGGGCTGATCTTCCTCATCCCGAAAACTTTGTCGGGATGCATTTTTTTAATCCTGTCGACAAGATGCCATTGGTGGAAGTCATACGCGGTCAAAAAACAAGTGATGAGGCCGTTGCAACTATTTTTGAGTTGTCTAAAACTTTGGGGAAGATGCCGGTTGTCGTAAAAGATGGTCCCGGTTTTCTCGTCAATAGACTTTTGCTGCCATGGATGAGCGAAGCTCTCTTTCTACTTGAAGATGGGATGTCCGTTGAGAAATTGGACCGCATTTTCACGCATGAGTTTGGAATGCCCATGTGGCCTTGTCGTTTGATGGACGAAGTGGGGCTCGACGTGGGAATGAAGGTATTAAAAATTTTTAAGCAGTCGTTTGGAGATCGTATCGAGGCCTCGAAGCTCGTTCAAAAAATTGAGGAATCAAAACGACTGGGACGTAAGGGTGGCTTAGGGTTTTATCGGTACGATGAAAGGGGAAAAGAAATCGAAGTAGATAAGTCGATCTATCAGGTGTTGGGATTGCCGCCTCCAACGGATAAACTGGAGAGCCAAGAAGTGATTGAACGTGGCCTGTTTGTCATGATCAACGAGGCTGCCCTTGCTCTGATAGAAGATCGAATCGTCGAGAAACCAGAGAATGTGGATTTGGCGATGATTATGGGCACGGGATTTCCTCCTTTCCGTGGAGGTCTTTTGCGCTATGCGGACTCTCTTGGTTCGTCCTATGTGGTCCAGGAATTAGAGCTTTATGCAACTCGCTATGGAAAGCGATTTGCACCAACCCAACCCTACCTCAACATCGCCAAAACAAATCGCACCTTTTACTAAAATAGATAATATATAAGTATTATCAATTAGTTAACATTATCTCTGTGCCGATTGGCCAGCTCAAAGAGGCGGTCTTTGGTGACAGGCCGCTGCGGCCAGACAGTGTGTAGAATTTGATCAGTTGTTGGACGAAAAAGGAGTTAGTCCCCTTTTCGTGACCCCATGCTCGGCTCAGCTCAAAATTATCAGAGAAAGAGAGCGATTTGGCCGGCACCGACCTTGCCTTTATAGAAGCTGTGTTAACCCGAGAACATGGGTTGATGGAGTGAAAAATGAGATTCTTTAAAAAAATTATTTTGGCTTTCATTGTGGCCGCTGTGGCATCTGGATGTGCAAAAAAGGACAAGCGTCAGCAAATTAGAGTGGGTCGTAATGCGCGAGGTCCGAGTGAGATTACGGATCGAGGAGCGACGGATCAAAATGGTCAGCCCATTAAATACAGTCCATCTTCTGGAACATCCTGGGGAGAGATGACTGGAAGTCCTGAAAATGCCTTTCAGGATGCGATCTATTATTTGGTTTCTGCTTCAATAGATCCAAAAGAGCTGGGGACAGTGAGCGGCCGGTCTGGACAGAGCACAGGAGTTCGATTTTGGGGTTATGTTGAGACGGAGGCTTCGTTTACAACAGGACCTTCCAACCAGCGCATTCGTCGAGATGTTTCTGAAATTAGAATTTCGATATGGGATAGTTTTGCGGGAAAAACAGATGCTTCAGGAAATCTCATACCTGAATATCCCATCCATATTCGCGGCTCTGCGGATGGATACGTCGAAGGGACGAGAGCTGTCATTACCTTTAGCGATTCCTACGGAAGTATTAAACTTGAGGGCACTATTGGCAAAGATAATTTTCAAGGAGTTGTGAAATTTGATAATGCACGCTACTGGGATGGCGCGACTCCTGGAGCTGAGGGTACCATCGGAAACTTTTCTGTGGCAACCTGTGGTTTTTTTAAATGTAATTGAGATTTGATGTAGAGATGTCCCTGTTCCTCCCCCAACCCCTGGCCCTCGGAGACGGATAGAAAATATCCAATTTCTCCGAGGGTTTTTTATTGCTTCAGTGGATATCCAATTATAGCGTGCACGGAATGAGCATTAATTTTCGTTTCGACCATAGTATGTTTCAAACGCTCGTAGGCGGAGTTCCTGCGCTTGAGATTCAAACCCTCAATATTTCCAATGTTGAAGAGGCCAGGCGATTCATATTGACTTACGGTTATGATATGAACAACGAAGTCCATCTAGATAATCTTTGGAAATACTATAGGAGGGCGCTCAATTATCTTCGCACCTATCTTTTGAGGGATGATGAACAAATCCCTGAAATGCTGAGTGATCCAAATCAACTGAAAGATCTATCTTATCTCCTTATTTATGCTTCCACCCGAAACATCCAACACAATTCGGTCCAGGGTTGGGCTTGCGCAATCTTGAGAGTCATGCATGTCCTGGTACACTTAGAGAATGATTTGTTTGCTCAATTCTCAAAGGAAATTCAGGAACAGATACTTTCTCCTCTTCAGAATTATGTCCATCGAGATCCAGTGAGCGGCGTATGGCTTGGCAGCTCAAGTGACTCTGACCGCATCCGCCTTGATAAGTTTGTTGTGAAATCATTCAAGAGCTTTGATTCTGCAGTTAATAAACTATTGGCAAAGCCAGGAGCGATTGCCTTTACGATATTGGACAAATTAGGAGCTCGTTTTGTCACGCGCCATTTGTTCGATGCGTTTCGAGTTTTGAGATTTTTGAGCGACAATAACTTGGTGAACTTTGCACATGGTATTTCTGAAGAGTCAAACAACACGCTCTATCCCCTCAATCTTTTTTTTGAGACAATGGAGACTTTGTCGAAGGGGAGCGATTCCTCTTTGGAGGAAATAGACAGAAGACTTGCCGCCAAGCTGGAAGAGCCAGGCCGTCACGCTGAATATAGAAAAAAATTAAACATGTTCTCGAGTGGGAACTATCGCTTCTTGAAGTTTATTACCCGTCGACTCATACGCATCGAAATTTCTGAAGGCGGAAAGCCTAGGCAGTTGAGTTTCTTTTATCCCTACGAAATTCAAATCCTCGATTACGGCACTTATCTGCAAAATTTAAGTGGACCTTCTGCTCACGATCAGTATAAGTTGCGCCAAAAAGAGTTTGCTCGACGTCGAGTTTTAGGCTTTCTTGAAAAGTCGAAAAACGCGTGAGAGTTTTGTCTGGCAGGGTTGACCTGTTGATTCAAGCTTGGAGTTGCATTTGGAAGACAGTTTGAGCGAACCTATTCCCTTAGTCTTGCTCAGTTACGTGCGATCCTTATTCGGGACGATTTTTGCGTTTCTATGGACTTTCGGATATGGTTGTGTGGCGATTATTGTGCTCATGATTTTTTCCAGTCAGAGTTTGCGAGATTTTTTCTATCGAACCTGGGGAGCTGTTTGCGTATTCCTTTTTGGAGTGGAAGTGGAGTTGCGAGGGGGATCTTTCTTTCCATTGCCGGGACAGCCTGGCTCTGTTTGTCTGTTCAATCACACCAGTAATTTTGATATTCCTGTTGTGAATTCAGTTCTGCGAGGCTCTGTTCGTTGGGGGGCCAAAATTGAACTTTTTAAGATTCCAGTTTTTGGTTCTATTTTGCGTAGCATGGGAGTTTTGCCTATCACGCGATCCAATCGCGAAGAAGTCTTCAAAGTCTACTCTGAGTCGATTCCTCGAATCAAAAATGGAGAGTGTTTCTTTTTGGCTCCGGAGGGAACCAGAAAAGATGGGAGTCGCATTTTTCCTTTTAAGTCGGGTCCGTTTATTTTTGCCATTGAGGCGCAGTGCCTCGTTGTCCCAGTCTTGATCTATGGGGCCTGGCGTATTCAGCCAAAGGGTCAAATTTTGCCGGCCTGCGGAAGGTGGAGAAATAGATTGGTTGTCGAAGTGCTCCCTCCCATTTCTACAAAGGGGCTAAAGATTGGGGATCGAGCTCAGCTTCAGGATCAGGCTTTCCGATCGATGACAGAGGCTTTTGAAAAGCTGCGAGCGGAATTGGGTTAGCATGAGAATGGGGGCAGTTGTGAGAATCCTTGTTCGGTTTATACTTGGGATGATTTTTTTTGGCTTTGTATCTTTGGCTTCTGCCGAGAATTTAGGGATGCTTGATCTCGATGAATTGACTCTGCGACCTGAATTTCTTTTAAAGGAAGGTCAGTTTGCACAATTTTCCATGGAGAACAGTCTTGTAGGACTCAGATGGAGACTGGATTCAAACATTGGGGCTCATATTAATTTTGGATCTCTTTCTTTGCTCAATATTCCAGCTCATTTTGAAACTTCACAGAGCGAAGAATTTGGATTGATTGAGGCCTACGGCGAGTACTCTGGAGTCTATGGGAGAATTCGCGCTGGCCTTTTGCCTCTGGGGTATGGGGTGGAAGGATCTCGAAGGGAGGGAGATTTAGAATGGCCGCGGACTCTTCTTTTCCGAAATCGAGTCGTTGGGTTAAGGGATTACGGGTTTTGGTATTCAACGGAAAATCGGGGATTTTACACGAGATTGGCGGTGCACAATGGCGAAGGGCAGGTCAATAGGGACGCCCGAGTTTGGGTGACGGCCAGTTGGGGATGGATAGATGTTAAGAGATTTAATTTGGGAGTGAGTGGCAGCACAGGCACAACAAAGCCAGAGGCAACATCGGCAAGCGGGGATTCATTGGCTGGCGTTGACCCCGCTCTTCGGGCCAAATGGCGAATGGGAACAGTTTACTTACAGGCCCTCAGAGGAAACTGGAACTATTTGATTGAGGGGAGTTGGGGAAGTGTTGAGCAAGAAATGAAGAGAGGGAATGGATTTGTGAGCGCTCATGTCGATGTGGGATATGATTTTAGCTCGCAGGGGGGCTTGTTGTTTCGGGGAGACTACTTTGATCCTAATGATAGGCTTGCCGGGCAAACTCAGCGGGAAGTGTCTTTGGCTTGGGTTTGGAAAAGTTCAGAGAGAAATTCGAGGTTCTACATTATGGGAACGAAAGTCGTTGAGGACACTCATAACCAAGTCAATAATGATATGGTTCGCCTTGTTTGGCACTTGAATGCTCAGTCTTTCAGTCAAATTTCTCCTTAAATGCATTGCGCAACATAATGATTTCCCATCTTTTAAAGAAATTCGTTTTTTTGACCCTGTTCGGCTCTCGGGATATAAGAAGAGTTTAATTAGTGATTCTGGAACAGGGAGGCATTTGTGTCATTTAAAATGGTTGGAATTGTTGGAGCTGGTCAAATGGGAAATGGCATCGCCCAGGTAGTGGCTATGCACCATGTGCCAGTCGTGATGGTCGACTTGACGCAGTCCTCTCTTGATAAGGGAATTCAGGCGATCACAGGAAGCTGTGATCGCCTGATCAAGAAGGAGAAGATGACAGAGTCTGAAAAACACAAGGTGTTGAGTCATATCAAAACGAGTGTTCAAATGGGAGATTTGAAGGCCTGTGATTTTGTCATTGAGGCCGCCACAGAAGATGTTCAGATTAAGACGAAAATCTTTAAACAGTTAGATGATATTTGTGGTCCTCAGACCTGTTTGGCGACAAACACGTCCTCTATTTCAATCACGAAAATAGCTTCGGCGACGAAGCGGCCTGAAAAAGTGGCGGGCATGCATTTTATGAATCCTGTTCCGCTGATGGTGTTAGTGGAGGGAATCAGAGGTTTGCAAACCTCAGATGAGACGTTTTCTAAGATCGGGGCCTTTGCGGAATTTCTCGGAAAGACTTGGCTCGAAGCCAAAGATATGCCGGGATTTGCGGTGAATCGGATTCTTATGCCTATGATCAATGAGGCAGTTTATGTTTTGCTCGAGGGAATTGCCTCGGTTGAAGATATAGATAACGGGATGAAGCTCGGAACGAACCAGCCCATGGGGCCTTTGACTCTGGCAGATTTTATTGGCCTTGATACCTGTTTGGCTATCATGAGAGTGTTGCATGAAGGTCTCGGGGACTCTAAATATCGTCCCTGTCCGCTGTTGGTGAAATATGTGGAGGCCGGTTGGTTGGGGCGTAAATCGGGTCGGGGTTTTTATCACTACAATTCTCACCAGTGAGCGCTAGCAATGCCCCGGCCAAGGAGTTCTTCTCTTTTTAACATATTCGCGAGGTAATAAAATGGTATTTCAATCGCTCAAATTTTCAACTCAAGGGGCCGTGGGGGTCCTTCATATTTATCGACCTCAGGCCATGAATGCGCTCAATCGCCAGGTCATTGATGAATTGGAAAAATTTCTGGATCATCTACCTAAAGAAATACGATGTCTGATCATCACCGGTGAGGGCGAGAAGGCCTTCGTTGCGGGCGCCGATATCAAGGAGATGGAACAGCTGACCGGTGAGGAAGCCCTAAAAATGGCCCAACATGGGCAGGCGATAATGAATAAAATTGAAACTTTGAAAGTGCCGACAATCGCCGCGGTGAACGGGTTTGCCTTGGGTGGTGGTTTTGAGTTGGCTCTGGCCTGTGATTTCATCATTGCCAGTGAAAAGGCGCGGTTTGGACTCCCCGAAGTCACGCTAGGTCTGATTCCTGGCTATGGCGGCACTCAACGCTTGGCTCGGTCCATAGGAAAGAGTCGGGCTCGAATGATAACGCTGACCGGAGACATTTACAGCGCACAGGAAGCCTTTGAATGGGGCATCGTATCCAGGGTCATAGAAGCAGGCAAATTGCTCTCAGAGACGATGAAAATTGCTGAAAAAATTGCGAGTCGAGCTCCTGGCGCTCTCGCACTAGCAAAACGCGCGATTCATGAGGGTTATGACCTGAGCCAGTACGAGGGGCTTAAAATCGAAGCCGAACTTTTTGGTGAGGCTTTTAAATTGAAGGATCACAGTGAGGGGATTAGGGCCTTTATTGAAAAACGACCAGCCCGGTTTACGGGAGAATAATGTGAAAGCTTCTCCAATCAAAAAACCCGTGCGCTTCATCACTGCGGCTTCCCTCTTTGATGGTCATGATGCCAGTATCAATATCATCAGAAGAATTTTGCAAGATCAGGGGGCCGAGGTTATTCACCTGGGTCATAATCGTTCGGTGCGTGATGTTGTGGTCGCGGCTTTGCAGGAGGGAGTTCAAGGCATTGCGATAAGCTCCTATCAGGGTGGTCACATGGAGTATTTCAAATACATGAGGGACCTTCTGCAGGAGTGGGGTGCTCCCTACGTGAAGATCTATGGGGGCGGTGGTGGTGTCATCGTTCATGAAGAGAAAGCAGAATTAGAAAAATATGGAATCAAACAGATTTTTCATCCTGACGACGGACGTCGACTTGGCCTTGAGGGTATGGCAAAGGTGATGATGGAGGGGACTGATTTTTCTTTGTCATCGGTAGCGGTATCGTCGTTGGCGATGGAATCGGCAAAAAATAAAATCGAGAAAGCTGACCCGATTCCTCATTGGGAATTGGGCCTTGCACTATCGGTTCTAGAAGAAAGCTTGTCGGGAGCACCTAAAGACAGGTCAATTGACTTATCTTCGTTGGAAAAATTCAAAAGAGGAAAATCGGGATCAACTCCTCCAGTTCTCGGCATTACGGGAACGGGGGGAGCTGGAAAGTCGAGTTTAATTGATGAACTCGTGCAGCGGTTCTTAAACTGCCACCCCGGGATTAAGATTGGGATTATCTGCGTAGATCCAACCAAGCAAAAAACGGGCGGAGCATTGTTGGGCGATAGAATTCGAATGAATTCTTTGAGTCGGCCCGGGACTTTTATGCGTTCAGTTGCCTCACGTGGATCGGGCAATGAAATTGCAAGATCACTTCCCGTGTTTTTGGATTTTCTAAAAAAATATGATTTTGATTTGTTGATCGCGGAGAGTTCTGGGATAGGTCAGGCGTCGACGGCGATCACACAAGTTGCGGACGCAAGTCTGTATGTCATGACAGCGGAGTTTGGTGCTCCAAGCCAGCTTGAAAAAATAGACATGATTGACTACGCCGATCTTATCGCGATCAACAAGGCTGATCATCGTGGCTCACAGGACGCACTTCGTGATGTTGAGAGGCAGTTTCGACGTTCGCGAAAAAAATTCGATCAGGAAGGAGAGCTTCCTATCTATCTGACTCAAGCCTCTAATTTTAACGATGAAGGAGTGAATGCTCTGTTCTTCGGGATCCATGAAGTTTTGAAAAGTAAAAACACTGAGGGGAAAATTTGGTCTTTATCTAAAGACACTCAGGTGCAGCTTCGAGGAGTTCAAAAGCAGACGATCGTTCCATCCGACCGTCAAAATTATCTGGCCGAAATAGTATCTAAGATACGCGGTTACAAAAAAAGAACAAAGGAGGTTTCGGATAAGGCGAGTCAATTGGGCTCTCTCTTTCGCCTCAAAGAGTTTTTTTCAAATGACAAATTTGAAGCTTGTCGTCAAAATTTCGAGAGCGGATTTTCTTCAGACGAATTGGAACTTCTTAAAAGTTGGGATCACTTGGAGAAAATGTATTCCGAGACTGATCTTATTTACACGGTTCGTGATCACCAGTCAAGGCAGCCGCTCATTCGCAAAAGTTTGAGTGGACTGGCAATTCCTCGAGTTATTTTTCCCGAGATCACAGATTGGGGAGATAGATTTAAATTTTTGCGTGAGGAGCATCTCCCGGGGTATTTTCCTTACACGGCGGGAGTTTTTCCTTTAAAAAGGGAGGGAGAAGATCCGATTCGACAATTTGCCGGAGAGGGCTCGCCCCATCGAACCAATCGGCGTTTTCATTTTCTGAGCAAGGATTCAGAGGTCAAGCGTTTGTCGACGGCTTTTGACAGCGTGACCTTGTATGGCCAGGATCCTGATCTTCGTCCGGATATATTTGGGAAAGTTGGAGAAAGCGGGGTCAGTGTCGCTTCTCTTGAGGATATGAAAAAGCTGTATGCAGGTTTTGATCTGTGTGATCCCAAAACAAGTGTGAGCATGACAATAAACGGGCCTGCTCCTATGATTTTAGCCTTCTTTTTTAATACGGCGATTGATCAGCAAGTCGAAAAACGTGAGAAAGAGTTACAGAGAAAGCTGACCAAGGAGGAGCATCAACGCATAACTGATGCAACTCTTCGTACAGTCAGGGGAACGGTTCAAGCGGATATTTTAAAAGAAGATCAAGGGCAAAATACCTGTATCTTTTCGATCGATTTCGCGTTGAAGATGATGGGGGATATTCAACAATTTTTTGTTGATAAGGATGTCCGAAATTTTTATTCGGTGAGTATTTCTGGTTATCATATTGCTGAAGCTGGAGCGAACCCCATTACTCAGTTGGCTTTTACCTTGAGCAATGCTTTCACTTATGTTGAATATTATCTTTCGAGAGGGATGAAAATTGACGATTTCGCTTCGAGTCTGTCCTTTTTCTTTTCCAATGGGCTGGACGCAGAATATACGGTCATCGGTCGTGTCGCGAGAAGAATTTGGTCAGTGGCGATGCGTGATGTTTATCAGGGAAATGAACGATCTCAAAAGTTGAAATATCACATCCAGACGAGCGGGCGCTCTCTTCACGCTCAAGAAATAGATTTTAACGACATTCGGACAACACTTCAGGCCCTTTTGGCTATTAGTGATAATTGCAATTCGCTTCACACAAATGCTTATGATGAGGCCATCACGACGCCGACGGAGGAGTCGGTCAGGAGGGCTCAGGCGATCCAGATGATCATTAACTATGAATATGGCCTCTCTAAGAACGAGAATCCGAATCAGGGAAGCTATTTTATCAAATGGTTAACAGATGAGGTGGAGGAGGCTGTGTTGGCCGAATTTTTGAGAATAAATGAGCGTGGGGGCGTATTGGGTGCAATGGAAACTCAATACCAGCGGTCAAAGATTCAGGAGGAATCGCTCCACTATGAGCATCTCAAACATTCGGGGCAGTTGCCGATTATTGGTGTCAATACCTTTGTTGATTCCAAAACCTTAGCTGAGGGATATTCTCCTGCTCCTATTAAAATGGCCCGTGCGACTCGAGAGGAAAAACTCTCGCAACTGAGTGAAGTGGAGTCTTTCAAAAATGAAAATCGCAGTCGGGTGGATGTGGCGTTAAAAGAGTTGAGGGAAACAGCTTTGTATGGTGGAAATATCTTTGTGGCACTGATGTCCGCTGCGAGATGTTGCAGTTTGTATCAAATGAGCCAAGCATTATTTGAAGTGGGTGGACAGTACCGGCGCAATATTTGAAGTTAAGAGAGTCAAAACAGGGAAGTCGTCAAGTTGAGTTTAAGTTTGGGAGCTATCATAACCAAGGCAGGTTATAGTGGTAGGAATTTGATCATCACGCCCGTCGTTTCAGAAGTATTTATATTTTTACTGTCCTTCCTTTTGTTTTCGCTCCTGATTGATGACATTTCGCTGCAAAGTCGGAGTTGTTCTTGATTTGAGTGGGGAAGATTGGAGTTTGGAATACATCGGTTCGGCTCTTGGAAATAGGGCTTTTTGGCAGAATCCGGTGACGGTTCAGTGGGAAGACTCAGCTCTGGAAGTGAGATGCAAAGATGGATCAGATGAGCACCCTCCGCTTTTAAGTAGGATTGGAAATGTCAATTTTAGTTACCTTGATAATTATTTCTTGAGTCCATTAAGAGTGAATGTGTTCCCTCACTGTTGGGGGCAAGTAAAAGGAATTAAGTTTGAAATTGATGGTTTGTTAATTCAAGTTGGAGCAGATCGCAAATGGATGGAGAGGGATTTCCAAACGATTCAGTTTTAAGATACAAACATAAAAAGGCATTTTTTCCGACAACTCAGACCAAAGTCTAACAGAAAATAGTGGATTTGATGTATTTGGTTTTGAATAATTCTAATATGAGTGAAATTCATTGTGAGAGAAGTGCTCTCATTCGGGAGAAATATCAATGCCGGGATTCATTCCATTTTCCATAAGGTCAATGTTCGTATTTGCCATATGGGGGATGACCCCATTGTCTGCTCATTCCTTTGAACTGTCTGAATCCCCTGAATCAATGAACAGGTCTACTGGATCAGAGGTGCAAGGCACTCAATCATTGGCGCAAACGGAATCAAGAGGAGGGAGGGTGAAGATTCGAAAGCGCCCTCGCCGGATGGTTGCAAATCGAAAGGGCGAGGACTTGGTGACCTCGGGTTCAGAAACCAAAGCTCCCGCGAATGGAGTTAAGCTTGGAGGCGGATTGGTCTTTGGAGCAGATGGTGCCTCTCCTTTATTACTTGGAGCGGACTACTTCTCTCCTCTCCAAATTGTTCGAAACTTGGGATTTGTTGCGGGAGCTAGTTTTTGGACCTATTCGGTCCTCGGTGTTTCGGTGAATTTCATTACCTTTGAAGGAGGAGTGGACTATCATTTTCCAATTTCTCATTCGGGAAATCTCGTAGGAGGCGCGAGACTTACCTATGTCAATGCTTCTGGTGATTCTTCTTCGTCCTCAAAATTTGGTCTGACAGTTTTGGGTGGTTATGAGCACTCCCTTGGAGAGAGTGCAGTAGGCGGAGAGTTTCGCATGCCCATGATTGCTGACTTTGACGTCACATACCTGTTTGGTTACTATAAAATATACTTTTGAAGCTGAGGCCATCAACTGCTGAGTTCCATTTTCGCAATTGTCTGAAGCTGCATATTGCTCGTGCCCTCGTAAATCTGTCCGATCTTAGCATCGCGCCAGAATTTTTCTACGGGGTATTCCTTGGTAAACCCGTTGCCACCGAAGAGATCAATAGCCAAAGATGTGATTTTTTCTGCCGACCGCGAGGCAAAGAGTTTCGCCATGGCGGCTTCCTTAACAAAATCCTGTTTTGCATCTTTGAGCCGAGCCGCATTGTAAACCATAAGCCGAGCGGCCTCGAGCAAAACACGCATTTCTGACAATTGAAATTGAACGGCTTGATTGCTCGCGAGGGATTTCCCAAACTGCTCCCGTGTCTTTACATAGCCAAGAGTGGCTTAATAGGCGCCTTGGGCAATGCCGATCATTTGAGCGCCGATTCCAATGCGACCCTCGTTCAGAGTTTCAATGGCGATCTTATAGCCTTTACCAAATTCGCCAATAATGTTGGCTTTTGGCACCTCACAATTTTCAAATATGAGCTCGCAAGTGGAAGAGGCGCGGATGCCCAATTTATCTTCCTTTTTTCCAACTCTAAATCCGGGGAAGTCTCTTTCAACGATAAATCCTGTAATGCCCTTGTATCCAAGACTTGGATTGGCATTTGCAAAAACCAAAAACAGAGAAGCCTCCTTGGCGCTCGTGATCCAAAGTTTGTGACCATTGAGGACGTACTTGTCGCCTTTTTCTTCAGCTCGAAGTTTCAGAGCAAAGGCATCAGAACCACTCGAACTTTCACTGAGAGCATAGGCGCCCACCCAATCACGAGCCAAAAGAGGCAGGTATTTTTCCCTCTGCGCTTCGTTTGCCCACTTCAAAAATGCATTTGTGACGAGTGTGTTTTGAACATCAACCATCACACTGCAGGAGCCATCGATTCGCCCAAGTTCTTCGACAGCAATGCAAGCCAGAGTGAAGCTGCCACCCGCGCCACCGTATTTTTCTGGGGACTCAATTCCCATGAGACCCATTTCAAAAAACTTCTTGATAAGATCCGAATCGATCTGCGTCTTTTCTTCCATGCTGCCGACCAGGGGTTTGATTTCACTTTCAGCAAAGGAGCGAATGGCTTCTCGAAAGGCAATTTCATCTTCTGAATATTGAGTTAAAGCGGCATGAGCGGTAGACATAAGACCTCTCTTATTTTTTGAAATCTTTAGAATTCTTAAGGGATTGTGACGCTAATCGCAATGAAAAAATGAACTCCTTCTTGAGTGAGGACGCACTCCGGTATAAATCTTAGCTCTATGGGAAAAATCATTCGTGTTTTGATGGCAAAGCCTGGACTAGATGGTCACGATCGAGGAGCGAAGGTTGTGGCACGCGGACTTCGAGATGCGGGTTTTGAGGTTATCTACACAGGACTTCGTCAGACTCCAGAAATGGTTGTTCAGGCCGCTATTCAGGAGGATGTCGACGTGGTTGGTCTCTCGATTCTTTCGGGAGCTCATTTGTCCATTGTAAGCGCAATTCAGGGCTTGCTTAAAAAAGAACAAGTTCATAAGCCCATTTTCGTGGGCGGCATAATTCCCGAAGACGACACTCGTCAGTTGCTTGCGAGCGGAGTCATCGGTGTCTTTGGGCCGGGTACTTCTATTCAAGAGATCGTAACGAAAATCCAATCCTGCGTTAAAGATGAGCGGTAAAATCCTGTTGGCGCATTTTTTCTAAGACTTTTTTGCTTTTCAACAGGTCATAAGTTGCAGGACTCACGTAGACCCTTGGAATGAAGTTTCGGTATTGGCTGAGAATACTCATCAAAGAGTTGGGGACGTCGACAAGGAGCCTTGGTTCATCATGGCGAGTCAGCAGTTTGGCGGCATCTCGAGACCGAAGACTATCCTTTGATGTCTTGTATTTCTTTTTGAGAGTGTCCGGGTTTTGAGTGAACATCACGTCACGATTGGGTATATCGCAAATAATCCAGGCGTCAGGAGAAAGGCTCCGAACTTCACTTTTGAGCCAATCCATAGCAATTTGAGTTTGTTTGACCAAGTCCTTTCGGTGCTCGTCACTTTGAACAAGAGTTGGCACGATGGGAGCTATCTTGATCTGGGCAGGTGGAATTCGTCGTGCCAAGAGTTCGCTCAACTCACGAATCATGGGATGCATGATTCTTCCGGCTAAATATTCATGGAGCTTTGCCATAAAATAGGAGTCATTGAAGGTGAAGAATTCATTTGGATTGTAAATGACTTGGTCCATGAGGTGTTCAAAGGAATAGGCCAAACCGTTTTCAAGAAAATACTCAAAAATTTTAGCCGCGATCAAATCAAACTTGTAGCCTGTCCCATCGTTGATGATTTGGGAATACCAGAGATATCGCGAGATCAAAAAGGAGTCGACCACGTTCATGGCATCTTCTTTGACACAAAGAATTTCATTTCCATTTTCTTTATGAACAGTGAGCGAGCGAATGAGAAAATCCATATCAAAGATCCCGATTTTTACCCCTGTGTGCAGGGCGTCGCGGGTCAGGTAATCCATCCGATCCGCATCGACATCGGAATGCATGAGTTGGTTGGCGATCAGGCGAGTGCTATTGCCAGCGATGATTTTGGAAAGTTCAAGGGGATCTATCCCTTCTTCTTTGAGGATTTGGGTCAAACCACCTGAAAAATCAGTATTTTGTATGATTCGACTTCCTAGGTTTTCGTGGTTGGCCGCATACTTTGGCTTGTTCACTTTTTGTTGGTGGCGCCAGTGAGCAATGTAGGCGATTTCTGTCGTGTGAGAAAACGGGAAAGTGCCAATATCATGCAGCATGGCCGCGAGACGCATCATTCGATGGAATGTGGTCTTTTCGTCGTGGGCATTTGGGTCGAACAGCAAATTTTCGGGCACGGCAAGATCAATGCTTCGAAGAATCCTATCCATGACGTGGAGAACTCCGAGGGCATGGGCATGACGGGTGTGAGTGGCGCCGGGAAAGATATAGAAACTGAAGCCCAGTTGGCGAATCCATCGGAGTCTTTGATAGTAGGTCGATTCGAGAACTCGCGATTCGACTCGATTCAGGGTGATGTATCCATGGATATTGTCAAAAATTACTTTCTTATCGAGTTCCGGCATAACTCTATCTTAGCGAATTTAAGCCCGGATCGATTCTATTTGATGGCATTTCCAGACTTAGGTCGCTTGATTTCTTTTCTAGAGTTGAAAAGAGGTGCCCACGAGGAAAGAAAAAATTTGGACACTCTTGGGAATTTCTTTGATTTCCTGGCCCACGAATTGAGTGCTTTCTCCTTTTCCTCCAGAATAGTATCCCCCCAGTGTCACGGTAGACCGACCAGTCGTAAAAAAAGCCACATTTGTCGAAAATCCCCACATGTCCAAATGATCACCTTGCCGAAGGCCGACTTCGTCGATCTCCGGATGTGAAGAAAAATTGGTGTAGAGGCCCACGCGCAGAGCGGCCCAAGATTGAACAAAATATTCTCCACCGAGAGCCAGGTTCCAGACCTCTTTGTGTCGAATTCGATCGCCTCCAGACGGATCATCCAAGTCTATATAGGACTCTCGTCCATGTAGGTTTACGTCTGTAGAGAAAGCCCACTTGCCAGGCTGTGTGTAGCCGAGGCCGATGTTCAGACGTAAGGGGATTCGGGTTTCAGCAGAAATAGATTTGTGATTCATTGGTGGAGAGATTCCTCCGGAGGTGTCAATGCTGGAACGATAAAAGGAACCTTGTCCATTTACCGAAAGAGAGGGAAGACGAAGACTTGTGCCGAAAGTCCAATTGGTATTGAGCTGACGGTAATATCCCAAAATATAGACAAGAGAATTTTGAGAAAGTATTTTTTCTTCATTCGTGAGGAAGACAGTTCCGGCCTGACTGAGTTGGTCGGTGAGGGAGCGAGAAAAAGTTCGGGAAGTGTAATACATAGTCAAACCAATTGCATCTTCCTCAGAGAGATTGAGCGCCAGCGATCCTCCCACCCAAAGAGATTGATCCTTAAGGTTCATGTAGGACGTGACATCTGAGTTGGCTTTGATTTCGCCCGTATAGGAATCGTAGTCGGGAAATAGAATACTTAAGCCAACGGCAAAATTTCCAAAGGAGTAGACAGTGCCGCTAGAAGCGGGGATTGGAACAATGGATCCGCGATTGACTCGCATGGCCGCGGATTCGAGGGAGTCCAAATCGCCAAATTGGGCGTCAGTTTTGTTGTAAGCGTTGACGGCGGCACTGAAGGTGGTCCCATCCATGCGTGCTAAGGAAGCCGGATTGTAAAATGCGCATCCCGAAGGATCACCTGTGAAGGCAGTGTAGGCGCCTCCCAAGCCAGCCGCCCTTTCGCCAATCAAGATGGAATTGTAGTTGCCGTAATCAGCCAGCGCTCCGCAAGATAAAAAAATCAGTTGAAAAGCGCAAAGGTATTTCGTCATGACCCTTCCCGTAGTATAAGCTCAAAGCATGAATCATTTCAATATCGTTGAAGTTGGCGCAAAAGTCGCAATTTTCTTTGTCCCATTTCTGTTCGCTTTGTGCTTTCATGAGTTTGCCCATGGTTGGGTGGCTCGACGGAAGGGGGATCGGACGGCGGAGTTGATGGGTCGACTGACGCTCAACCCCTTTGCCCATCTGGATTGGTTCGGAACGGTGATTTTGCCAATCATGGCGATTGCCTTTCAGTGGCCTCTGTTTGGGTGGGCCAAACCTGTTCCAGTAAATGAAAGGAATTTGAAGAATCCTAAAAAAGACATGTTCTGGATTGCTCTTGCAGGCCCTCTTTCAAATCTTATTTTAGCAGTGATTGGGGCCTTTGTATTGGGATTGGCGCACCCGTTTTTGAGCCCTTCCCTTGGGGAGTCTGTGGCGAGCCTCATGGTTGGTTTTATTTGGATCAATCTTTTGCTGGCAGTGTTTAACTTGGTTCCCGTTCATCCTCTCGATGGAGGAAAGGTGCTTGCTCGCTTTCTTCCAGATGAGGTCAATAGAAAATTGGAGGAGCACCAACACATGCTGAACATGATTTTGATTGGTGCCTTTATGATGGGTGGATTTCGTTTTCTTGCCTACCCAGTGGCTTTTTTTCGAGATTATCTCATTGAGTTTGCCGATGGTCTCGCTAAGATGATCGTATAAAGTAAGATGTTTGATTGCCAATTCCAGGATCTCTTGATTCAATTGATGCTGGTTTGTGTCATTAATTAGAATTTTGAAGTGAGGAATTTGCTTTGAGTCTTGTTATTCATCTCGAGAGATTCGAAGGTCCATTGGCTCTTCTTCTCCATCTTATCCGTCGGGAAGAGATGGATATTTTTGATATTAATATTCATCAGATAACCTCCCAGTATCTTGAGTTTATTAAGGCAATGAAGAATCTTGATTTGGAAAACGCTGGTGAGTTTGTGGCAATGGCCGCAACCTTAATTCAAATCAAGTCAAAGCTACTTCTACCTCAGTACAATGAGTCGGGAGAAGTTGATCAAGATGAGGATCCTCGCAAGGAGCTCGTTTCAAAGCTCTTCGAATACCAAAAGTATCAAGATGCAGCTCACAGGCTCAATGAGCGCCCTCTGGTGGGACGTGATTTATTTTTAAGAGGTGAGAGACTTGATCTGGGATCTCCAGACGTGGGTGAAATTCTTGTTGAGGAAAACGCATTGTTTGCGCTGATCTCCTCTTACCGGTCCACTGTTCGAAATATGAAAAAGGGTGTTCATTTTGTGGCAGAGGCCCTGCTGTCTATTTCCGAGAGGATTTTGCAAATCAAGGACGTCTTAATTATTGGCAAGATTGTCGGTTTTTTTGATTTAATTGACGCTCAGGAGAAAAAAAGAAGCAATCAAATTTTAGTGACCTTTATTTCGCTGCTAGAGTTGGCAAAAATGGGATTTATTTCTTTGTTTCAGGCTGATGATCAGGCAGAAATTCGGATTCAGGCTAAGAATGCCGTCGACCGCGATGTGATTGCACGAGTGGAAGATTACGATAATGCTCATTCGGCGGAGGTTGCAGAACAGCTTCTTGTAGAGGCTCAACAGGGGATTTCAATTGATCCTGAAGAAGGTGCGGACAAGCTCATGGCAGATCGTCCTTCCTCTGAGTCGCCAGAGGCCGAGATTTCAGTGGAGGATGGAGCCACAGACGAAGAGATTCTTGAGGAAGAGAAGAAGCTCATTGAAGAGGATTTTCAAAAAGATCAAATGAGATAAGGTGGATGATCATGAATAAGGATGGCGAAAATAAGGACGGCGCAAAGGACGAGAACAAAGAAAGTGCTCACTCGGAATTAGACAGTTGGGCTGAGTTTGAAAGAAATCCGTCTCTGAGTCTAGAGGACTCGCTTCTGGATGAAGAGGTTGTCATCCTTGCTGATAGCGAGGAGCAGGACGATTCTGACTTGTCCCCTGAAGATGAAGCTTCCCAATTTTCAGCAGAGGGCACGGAGCTGGAAGGATTTGAGTCGGCAGCGGTAGAGGATGCCGAGTTTATTGAGGATGATCGGATCATTTCAATTGTTGAGAGTCTATTGTTCTCCACCGAAAAGCCAATATCAATGGCTCAGATGAGACAAGTCTTTAAAGGGACGACTGTAACCTCAAAGCAAATTCGTTGGGCCATCGACCAATTGGCTGTAGAATTTGCCGGTGTGAGGCGTGGGGTAACAATTGAAGAAATCAACAGTGGCTTTCAAGTTCGAACGAAAATTGATAATCTTCCCTACTTGCGGCGCATGGTGAAAACGCGTCCGTTCAAACTCTCAGGTCCAGCGCTTGAAGTGATGGCGATAGTTGCCTACAAACAACCGGTGACAAAAGGGGGGATTGACGAAATCAGGGGTGTTGAATCCGGGCACCTCCTGCGTGGTTTAATGGAAAAGTCTTTGGTTAATTTCGCTGGAAAAAGTGAATTGCCTGGCAAACCGATGCTTTATGCGACGACGCGTAAGTTTTTGGAAACCTTTGGGTTGAGAAATATTCGTGAGTTGCCATCGCTTAGCGAAATTGATGAGTTGATTCCAGAGGGCATCGGCGAGATGTCTGAGTTTGATCAGAAAAATGAGCGACTTGAGGATATCACGGGTGATTTGTCGCGAGAGGCAGGATTCTCCTATTCCGAAGGTGAAGAAGAGTTATTGAAAATATCTTCAGAGTTGGAAGTTATCACGACCTCATCAAATTTCTTTGAAGAAGAGAAATTGAGGGCCAAAGAAAAGCGCGACAGAGAAAGGGCTCAGGATATTCGCGATGCCATTACACTTGGTGATGTTGTTGAAGCCAAAGACAGAAAGTGGCTCGAGCGCTATGAGAAGTCCCTGGAAGAGGCCAAAGCAGCTTCTGAGATTGTGAGTCCGGCGGCCGCCGATGTTAGTTCTGCAAAATCACAGGAGGAGGACACTTCATCGATTGAGCTTGAGATCGAAACAGCCTTTGATACCTTTTTTGATACTGGAAAGCAGCCAGACGAAAAGGAATCGTGGGAGAGTCTTCCAGTGAAGACCGCTGACAAAAAACCTTCGTCCAAAATCGGAAACGTCTCCTTCGATAATTTTGAGAAGGATTTGGAGGTCTTTAAAGACTCGCAATAGCTTCGGCGACCTTGATGCCATCGCAAGCAGCACTGGTTATTCCGCCTGCGTATCCAGCGCCTTCTCCTGTTGGGTAAAGGCCCGCGTGGCTAATGGATTGAAGAGATTGTGGGTCCCGGGTGATTCTCAATGGGCAAGATGTTCGTGATTCAATGCCATGAAATTGGGCCTCAGGGCTGACAAATCCCTTCATTGCTTTTTCAAAGGATTCGAGACCCCAGGCGAGGGATTCACAAATATTCGACGGGAGAAGTTCATCGAGACGCACGGGAATAACTCCGCTGGGTGAGGAAGATGGAATTGCGGGGCCTCTCTTTTGATTGAGGAAATCTGTCACCCTTTGCACGGGAAGAGCTCGTCCTCCGCCTTCATTTTGGACGGCGAGAAAGGCCGCCTGTTCCAGTGAGCGACGCCACTTCATCCCTCCCATTAGATCTCCCGCAAAACTCTTTTTAAAATCAACTGTGACCACAATGGCCGAATTGGCAAAGGCGGAGTTTCGTCGGTAGTTGCTCATCCCATTGACGACAATGCCGTCAGCTTCGGTGCCGCTGGAGAGAGCGTATCCGCCGGGACACATGCAAAAGCTATAAACTCCTGTGTTCTCCTCCTCGCGATGAGCCGCAAGTTTGTAGTTCGCCGCTCCCAATTTGGGATGTCCTGCAAATTCGCGAAATTGAATTTGATCAATCCATTTTTGAGGGTGTTCAATTCTCAAGCCGACGGCGAAGGACTTGCCCTCCATTGACACTCCCAAATCGAGAAGGTGATCGAAAACATCCCCTGCGCTGTGACCTGTCGCCAGGATGACTTGTTGGCCTCGAAAGCTTTGGCCATGCTCAGTCTTTACCCCCGTGATCATTTTGTTTTCGGTGAGTAGCTCGGTGATTCGAGTATCAAAAAAAATCTCGCATCCCAATTTGAGTAGGTGCTGTCGGAGCTGAGGAATGACCCGCCTGATGCGATCTGATCCAACGTGGGGATTGGCCAAATAGAGGATCTCAGATGGAGCTCCAAATTCGACGAGCTTTTGCATAACGTAGGGAATATGGGGGCTTTTGATTCGAGTGATGAGTTTGCCATCGGAATACAAACCGGCCCCGCCCTCTCCGTAGCAGACGTTGTTTCGATGGTCGAGCTCACCGTAGCGCCAGAAGTGATTGATCGCCTTGAGGCGTTTCACGCAATCAGAGCCTCGTTCAAAGATTCGGCAAGGGATTCCTCTTTCGAGTAATCGCAAGGCTGCAAATAAGCCGGCAGGACCCGAACCAATGATAATCACGGGGTCGCCCTTAAAAGAGACTTTTTCGAGCTTTATCGTGGAGTCTGGGGGCGATTCATTTTCTTCGAATACTTCCACCGAATAAATGAGATGAGGAGAATGGCGCCTTCGAGCATCGACTGATTGGCGCATAATATGGTAACTGCTATAATGAGGGACAAGCCAGGAGAGTTTTTCCTCCAAATCTTCGTCTATTCCTAATTTGATATTGTGAAAAATTCGACTCATGTTTTTCCGTAGCACACATCCTACATGAAACCCAGGCTTTTTGGAGATCGAGGCCCCGCTATTCCTCTTTCCTCTTTTCTATCTCTGTTCAATCATTGATCAGCTCTAACGTACTGCGACTTTATGAATTCAATAAACCTCGCCGGAAGGCCAGATTTGAAAGAGAAACGACGTCTGGCTATAGTTTGGCCACTTGAGTCCCAGTAAGTCCAATATTATCATTGGGTTGCGCCCTTACATAAGGCACAAAAGCTGCAGGGTCAGGGTCTTAAGAAGAGAGATGACCTAGTTGAAGCTTTTTAACAATGACAGGAGTCAAAAGTGAGTCAAACGAGTTTAACGGCTTTTATAGCGATGATGGTTTTTGTTTCGACAATTGCAAGCGGTCAAGAAAGAAGGGATCAGCGAAGGCAGGATCGGCAACGACAGCGCCTGGATCAGGGAACCGCAAATTCTCAGCTAAACGAAGCGGAGAGGAGAAGATTGGAACGAGGACAGCAGCGAGTGGAAAGGGCTCAGACGCGCGCAGAACAAGATGGTGTTGTGGATGCGAATGAAGCTCAAAGACTCGAGCAGCTCCAGGATCGGCAGTCTGAGAGAATTCATCGTCAACGACATGATGGTCAGACGGGAAGTTCCAGCGGCCAAACTGGGCAGTGATTGGCAAATTGTTTAAAAGAAGAGGGTTTTAGCGCGCTGGCCTGTGTTGTTGTGTTCACTTGACTCAAGGATCTGGATGAGTGAACTCTTCAAGATATGAGATACAAAGATCATTTCATTGGCCGCCTGTTATTCTTGATCCCAAAAAATTTAATGAGCTATTGGGTGGGTAGGCTTGTTCATCTTCGACTGCCTCCCCCCCTGTCTTTGTGGACTGTGCGTTGGTTTGCAAAGAGGTATCGAATCAATTTGCAGGAGGCAGAGCTGCCGATAGAATCCTATTTGAGTATTGGGGAGTTGTTCACTCGAAAGTTGAGACCAGGGCTTCGGCCTTCAAATGGTGATGTTGTTCATCCGGCTGATTCAAGTTTGACTCAAAGAGGAAGGATTGAAAAAGGGCTGTTGTTTCAGGTGAAGGGTGTATCTTACTTGGTTGAGGATTTTTTGAGTGATTCGGAAGCTTCTGCGAAATGGGAGGGTGGACATTACCTCACTTACTACCTTTGTCCAACTGATTATCACCGGGTGCATTCTCCGGTGCATGGATTTGTAAAGAGTCTTAAATATATTCCAGGAAATCTGTGGCCCGTGAACAATTGGAGTGTCAACCATATCGCCAGGTTATTTGCTCGAAATGAGCGGTTGATCTTTAACATACAGACTCAGAGAGGAACGGTAGCTCTCATCATGGTAGGGGCCACAAACGTGGGAAAGATGACGGTCAGTTTTGATCCCGAATTGCAGACCAATCAATGCTCTTCTCGCCAAATTATCGAAAAAAATTACGATCCCCCACAAGAATTGATTCCTGGCGAAGAACTAGGAATTTTTCATATGGGCAGCACGGTGGTCATGCTTTACCCACCTGGTTTTTTTCGTTCTGAAATTAGGCCGGGCGAACCTGTAACGGTGCGAGTGGGAGAAGAGCTCACTGATACCTTCTGAGGCGTTCGGAGGGCTCTTTCTGAAGCTTCCTTATTAAGAGTTTAGACGAGGGCCGGATAGCTCAGGAACAAAAAATGAATAGCATTTAATCCAAAATGAACAAGGATGGAGGATTCAATCCGGTCCGTCTTTTGGTAGATATATCCGTAAAAAAGACCCGCAATTGAAGAGAGCAAGACATAGGATGCCCCGCCCTTAAAGTGAGCGAGTCCAAACATCGCCGCAGCCAAAGTTACCGATAGGATCGACATGGATCGCGTTTTTGGCAAAAGACTCGTCAAACCCTTCTGGAGAAATCCGCGAAAAAATGCCTCTTCGGCGAAGCAAACAAAAAATAAATTATTGAGAGCCCAAATCCAGGTCTGATCGGGGAGTTTAAGATCGACGCGAACGTATTGTGTAAGAAGGGAGATCGGAATCAGAACGGAGAGAAGCGCAATCAAGGTTCGGCCTACGCTCAAATAAAAGCTCCTCTTGAATGTGAATGATTGTTCTCTTCGTTTCCTTAGAAAAAATAGGAGAATGAAAATCCCAACTATCGTCTTGTCGAAATTCAGGTACATCGTAAATGGTTTTGAATCCTCAGAGAATCGGAGGCTTTCAATCATTCTGAGATTATTGAATCCGGGAGCTAAGTGATTGAGCATCAAAACGGCAAGGATCAAAAAAAGTCCGTAACTAAGGAATCGACTCATCCCTCCCGTGCTCCCTCGTATCAGCTTTGAATGAGGAACCCAAATGCTTAGGCCCAATGCAGCGATGCCCACGAGTGCAAGTGGCTCAAGTATTTGAAGGATGAGGCCGCTCGCAACCGCACCGGCAATTGCAATAAGGGCATTTCGAGTTGCAGATCTCCATGCAAAGCCAATAGAAAGCAGGAGAAACAAGTACGGAATTAGATACACATCTACACTTCTCATCGAAATCAATTCGATGTGGTGGGTTCTTCGGATTCAGCCTCAATTTCAATCTTATCGGGGTTAATGTCCGAATAGATTTCCACTGCCTTATCCTTGTGAGTAAATCGAATGATGTATCGAATAATGCCTTCCTTCTGTGGGATCCAACTGTGCCGCTCTAGCTCCTTGTCCGAATTCGAGATCGTAAGGCTTGAGATTTGAGAGTCGTCATTGCGTTCGATTTTAGAAAAATAGATCTCCCTTTTATCTTGTACGATATGGATGCTCTTTACTCGCTTCGACTCATCAAGGCAGACGACCAAATCTGCCACTTCAGGACGAGGCTTGATATTATCCGCCACAGCTTCTCTAAATAGCGGATTGTCTTTTGCCAGTACACCCTCTTGCGAAACTTTAAAAATGAAAATCTGGCCGGCAGGGCAGGACTTGAGATTCGGGATGTCCTGTATGCCTGCGGCTGAATTCCACAAAACAAAGCCCTGTGGTTTTTCAATTCTCTGCTGAAGATCAAGAATCCGATTCTTGAGTTGTTCCAGAGCAGCTATTTTCAGTTTATAGTGTTCTTCGGTTTCTGTGCCCTCTTGTCGGAGGAGGTCTTGATTTTTTCGCAGTTTCTCTTGATATGCCACGAGATTGGCTTTTAGCTTAATCTGGCTAGAATTCCATTCAAATTTCCGATTTAGAAGATTCTGATGTTTAAATTTCAATTCTTTTTCAGTTTCAATTTCGCTTGAAATGATCCATTGTTCGCAGGTCCAATCAAAAAAACAAAGAACGGGGGATTTCTCTCGTAAGGTCTCCTTTGCTTTCATTGTTTCTGTGAGCAAACGGATCGTCTCATCTGCTTGACTTTGAACCTCCTGCGCGGACCGGGAGGTCTCGTCAATCTGGGTCTGAGCGGACTTAATCTTGGCCTCGTACTCGGGCACAAGTTCAAAGGCCTTGGTGACCGCAGTGATTGTTTTGGATGATGATTCAACTTCTTGCTTTTCTTTTAGTAGATCTAAAATCTGATCTTCAAAACTCCGATCATCACCTTCAAGTGGTTCGATCGTGATATCTGATGGAAAAACGCCTTCTTTCTGAGAGTGCATCAAACGCAAAGAGGCCTGAATCCACTCAGGAAGGGAGTTGACTTCATCCGAGCCAAATTCTCCATCCTGATATCGATCGGTCAGCGGTTGAGGAGACGATGAGCTGTGGCTCTGACTATGACTAAAAAATGAGACCCAAAAGAATAATGGCAAAAACCCTCCCACTCCATAGGAGGGGCTCAAATAGCCTCTTTTCGTCGTTAGACCAGAGCGATTTGGTATCCCGCCGCCTGGAGCTTGAACAGTTTTTGGAGGAGAGGCTCGGAGTTGTTCTGCGGTGACAGTAGAGTTGCCCAGGCCTGGGATATTTTTAGAGGAATCGGGTCCAGATCGCAATTTTGTGGCCACATATGTTGGCTTCTGCAGTTGGTGACCTTGACCTGGCGAAGATCCGATGGTTTGGCGGCTTGCTCCACCTCCTCCTGGAGAATTGCCGGTATAGGACGGCCGCAATGGGGGTTTTGAGAGGGAGAGGGGTCTCGAAGGAGACATCCTGACTCCTCCTCCGCCTCTTGAGCCCGAACTAGAAGACCCCTTTCCAAAGCTGGGAGAGGTCAGCCCTATGGCGGCGCTGATGTTTAGGACAATAAAAATATAAGCCAACTTAGTTCGTCGTCTCTTGCTCAAGTGACACTCCTCTGAAAGGCCCGTAAATCGAGTCTGTAACGGGGTTTGAGATTTCGACTGACTCTTAAACTCCGCCGGACGCCGTGTCAACGGATAGAACATTCACGGAGAATATATTCCTGAGTCCCGTAAAAAAGAGGGCCCTTCTCTCTCTCTCTGTATATATATCTCTCTGTGTCTGAGCCTGTGTCTTAGGCCTATTTCTGTTCAGGCTAATTTGCTATCAAAGTCTGGTCATCACCTGAGAGCCAGTGTCGCCAATGCTTTCAATGATTTGAATCAATCTGGTCAGATTTTCGTTCTGCGAAAAATAGTTTTTCAGAATGGGAGGCACGACGCCCAAAATGAATTGACCATCGTACTGGTCGATGTACTCAAGTTCTCTGCCCAATTTTTGAATGTCGGTATCATCGAAAAACTGAGTTATTTGAAGGTCGATAATCTTTCCACTTTTTTTATGAACCACCAAAATAATATATCCTTCGGAATTGATCGTGCCCTGAACAAGACTCAGCGGGGTCGAAGGACCGCTTTCCTTGAAAAGTACGCTCACGACAAAGGGTACGACAACAATCGGGCCGACTGTCTTAATATCAGCGTGTTTAAGATCAAAACTTCGTACCTGGAGTTTTGATATATTTTTAGAAGATATTTGTTTTGACCAATTCTCCGTTTCTAAAAGCGCGAGGAGCTCGGGTTTAACTTTTCCCTCCTCAATGATTTCGATTCGGTCAAAGCCTGGAAATCTGAGATACTTTGGGTCGCCTGCTCGCTCAGCTTCGCTTGCCACAGGAGCATATTCGGGTTTTGCTGAATCGCTGGCCCAGGCAGAATTGCCCAAGAGACAAGCCAATAAGGTTAAGAAGTGAAGTGAAAAATGAATCATCACACGGCTCCTTGCTGAGTTTTAGCTGTCCGAAGTGGCGATATGGTCTTTGATACCAGGGACTTCCACGGCTAGACTGTCAAAGGTAGGCCTTCGTCTTCGTCTCCATTATTACCAATGGCTTCGACGGGGCAGCCATCCATCGCCTCCTTGCAGGAGGCCTCCTGCTCAGGAGTAGAGGGCTGTACGACGACAAACGCATGCCCATCGTTCTGGTCCATACCAAAATGATTTGGCGCCGTCAAACAGCAGGCATCACAGGCGATGCACTCCTTATCTACGTAGTAGCGCCCTGGAACATTTTCATCGTACTTTTTGTTTTTATCAGCCATTTTCTTGTGAGTCTCACTGATCCAATAGTTTGTGCAGCCGAAAGGGGGGCAAGCCGTTAAAATAGTCGCATTTTCAAGCTGATTAGGATAGGGAAGACGAGGTTTTAGAGCAATATTCAATGCTATGCATTATATTTGATGGTCCGCTTTAGAAACTTGAGAGGCAAGGGGGGTTCGGAGCTATCGATGTATAAGAATCTATGCTAGGAGAGTTCGAGGACTTCAGTTAGTGTCTTCTCTTGTTTTAAAATAAAAATCTTAGGGAATTTCATGAGTTTCGGAAATATTGTTGAGGAAATTAAGAAGCGGCGAACCTTTGCCATTATTTCACATCCTGATGCTGGAAAAACCACAATTACTGAGAAAATACTTTTTGAGGGTGGTGTGATTCGCAAGGCTGGAGAGGTGAAGGGCAAGGCGGGGACAAAGGCCGCCGTTTCAGACTGGATGCCACTTGAACAGCAACGGGGGGTCTCAATCACCTCGAGCGTAATGCAGTTAGATTTTATGGGATTGAGAATAAACCTTCTCGATACCCCAGGTCACAAGGATTTCGGTGAGGACACATACCGCACCCTCATTGCTGCGGATTCTGCTGCAATGCTCATTGATGCGGCAAAGGGCGTTGAAGCTCAGACTCGCAAACTCTTTGAGGTGTGTCGTTTGAGGAGAATCCCGATCTTTACTTTTGCGAATAAGATGGATCGGGAAGGTAAGGAACCCTTGGAGATTATCGATGATGTGGAAAACACTCTCGGGATCAAATGTCATCCTCTGACCTGGCCTATCGGGATGGGAGATCGATTTCGTGGGCTGTATCATCGACTTGAAAACCGGGTTTACCTCTATACTCGCGGAGAAGAAAAGCCTGAGATTCAGGAGGTGACTGGCTACCAGGACGAAAGAATTCGGCAATGGGTGGGTGACGAGTCCTTCGATAAATTTCAAGAGGACATGGAGCTTTTGGAGACCGCCCTCGGGCCATTCTCAACGGAGGATTTTTTGGCCGGCGGAGTGAGTCCCATGACTTTTGGAAGCGCAAAATACAATTGGGGAGTTGACATTTTTCTGAAGATTTTTGCAGAGTTTGCCCCGGCTCCCGGTCCTCGGCACACCTCGATTGGAAATGTCGCACCCGATGATCCATTCTTTTCGGGATTTGTTTTTAAGATTCAGGCGAACATGGACAGGAAGCATCGCGATCGTGTGGCTTTTATCAGGGTATGTTCAGGACGCTTTGAACGAGGCATGAAAGTTCGGCATATTCGATTAGATCGAGAGCTGCGTCTGGCTTATGCGAACCAATTTATGGCTCGAGAACGAGAGACCGTAGATGAGGCCTACGCTGGCGATATTGTGGGAATCATTGACACTGGTTTTTTTCAAATTGGAGATTCAATTTCGGATGGAAAAAACGTCGAATTCGATCGTATTCCTCGGTTTTCTCCAGAGATTTTTGGTCGATTGTCGGTGAAGGATCCTCTCAAGCGAAAGCAGCTTCAGAAGGGAGTTCAGCAGTTGGCTGAAGAGGGTATGATTCAGTTGTTTGTTGATCCGGTAGTGGGTCCTCAGGACCCAGTGATCGGGGTCGTTGGTGAACTTCAGATGGAAGTTTTGATGTTTCGACTCAATGACGAATACAAACTGGACGTTCGACTAGAGCGCTCGTCTTATACGGTCGCGCGTTGGCCACGCAATGGGAAGGGCGAGCCCATGAAAGAGGGAATCAAGGGGGCTGCGAGGATATTTGAGGACGAAAACCACGAGGCCGTGGTACTCCTTGAAAAGGAATGGGACCTTCGTTGGCTTGAAAAAGAAAATCCGGGGGTGACCTTTCATATTTCCGGCCGAGTTTAGAGAATTTCTCAACTCGCCACTCGGATCGTTGGGGGAACGAGAATTTTGGGAGGGGGGCTTTCTGTGGCAGGGCTAGGGTTTTGCAAAAGCTTAAGACTCAAACTTTTGGTTTTGTTTTTGGTTTTGGTTAGAGATTTTTATCGGCTAGGTGCCTTTGGTTTGTTTGGTTTGTTCGGTTTGTTCGGTTTGCTCAGATTGATCAGCTTATTGAGCGCCTTGAATTTTTTTTGCCAAGTGACTTTGGCAGAGACCTTAAACACCTTAAACACGCAATCTGAATCCACGGGCTCGGAGCTTCTTGAACCACTCATCACCGTTCGCCATCTTGACTCATTAAAGAGAAATACTTCGCTGCCTTCTCGTAGTCTTGTCAAAGACATTTTTTCATTGCGTGCGCCATTGAACTTTGCGGCCGTTTCAGCGATTCAGATCGGTCAGATTGTAAAAATCGATCTGCCGAAAGAGGGAGTTCTCGAAACAAAAGTTGTGAAGGTACAAGTTCAAAATTCGCTTTTGTCTATACACTTGCAGGTAGAAGCTGATGCTTCGAGCCAGGCATTTTTTGTTTATAACTCAGACACCCAAATTCTCTCAGGAACCCTTTTAATCGCGGGCAATAGCTATTTTATTCATCGAGAGGGAGCTGAATCCTATTTGATTGAACAGGGTGAACGGAGATTCGAGGGGCCAAATCCCCAGGTTCCATCTGTGCCGAAGATAAAAAAGGGTGAAGTGGGATCTGCTTCTTTGGTCACCACTGTCACGGCAGACCATTTTGTGGACGTAATGATTCTCTACACTGACGATGTGGCGGGATACTCCGCGGTGGAAGAAACGCTAAGGGCCAGGGTTGATGCCACGAATGTCATGCTTGCCGATAGCTGTGCTGATTTTCGCTTTCGGCTGGTTTACATTGGGCCCATCACCTATACGGAGACAGGCAATACATCGACAGATTTAGCTCAGCTTGCAAATGCAAGCGACGGGCAAATAGATAGTGCCCACACGCTGAGGGATTCCTATGGCGCGGATCTGGTTCAGTTGGTCACGAACACGGCCTCGTACTGTGGCTTGGCTTACTTGTCCCAAAAAGATTTTTACAATGATGCTTATGGTTTTTCTGTCACTTCCTACTGGTGTGATGCGAGGACGATGGCCCACGAGTGGGGTCACAATTTGGGTTCAGAGCACGATCGCTATCAGAAGGGGGTTGGACTTCACCAGGCTACAACCTCTCTCACTGGCTATGGCTATGTGGATCTAATTAATAAATACCTGGATGTGATGGCCTATCCAGATCAGTGTGATGACCTTGGAATTACTTGCACCACGTTGGGTCGATTCTCAAATCCCCGGATTTCTCACAATGGAGTGCCGTTTGGGATCGAACACTACTCTCACGCGGTTCAGAGAATGAACGAATCTTATCCCTACATTGCGAATTTTAGAGCCTCTCTTTCTGGCTATGATCCTGGCATCAATCCTGGCTGCGTGAGCAAATCGGAGAATAAGGATTTTCATTGTTTTATTGCTACGGCCGCACATGGATCTTATCTTCATTCAGAGGTCCGTCTCTTGCGTGAATTTAGGGACCGAGTGCTGCGAACCTCAGCTTTTGGTCGTAAGCTCATTCGGTATTACTATGATTTCTCGCCCTTTCTCGCCCTCAAGATCACAAAACATCCTGTGTTGGGTGCTGCAACCCGAGCCTTTCTGTCTCTGGTTGTTTTTGTTATCCACAATTGGATTTCTTTGATTGCAGGTCTTTTGTGTTGTTTGGTTTTAATTTGTTTTTATGTGAGAACTCGCAAAAAGAAAAAGGATCTGTTGGGTGCGGCAGAGTTTTTGTGTCTACTTTTTTTGTTCTCGCCATTTTTTCAGGATGATTCGATGGCTCAAGTCAGCGCACCATCTCGCATATACACTCGCGAAATCATTAATCCCAGCTTGAGGATGATGGTCAAGCCGACCTCTTGGTTTGGCTTGTCTTACGAACTTCAGAAGGAAGAGACGCTGAGTCAAGGTATCTACACAGAGAGGACAAATTCCGAAGTTGGCCGCATGCAGTTAGGTCAAGTGGGCTCCGATTTTTTCTATGAGCTCGGCCTCGCCCCAGAGCACAGTGAGATCACAACGTCCTCTTTGGCAGGATTTTCTGAAGCGAAGGCGAATCGGCAGATCGATTCTTATTACCTCCAGGCCGGTCTGCGTCTCTATGGTTTTCCATTCGGCCTGAAATATCGACAAGTGAATTTGTATCAGGTCGAAGAAGTTGTTCGTGAGCGCCGTCAAACTCTTTCGGCTGGAATTTCAGGAAACTGGGGCGATAGTTTCAGATGGGGAATTGGGTCCGACTTGGTCAGAGAATTTGGTGATACTTTGGCCAAGAGCCAGTGGGCGGCCCCTTTTCTCGGTTTTACCTTGGGATCTTTTGGAGGTGATGATCATTTCTTCTTGGAGGTTTCGGGTCAGCGTTCGCCAAAGGTTCTCAATAGAGATGAGGCCAAAATCAATGTTCACGGCGAGCGCATATTCTCCCAAATCTCGCTCGAATATTCGAGTAAGTCCGGTTTCTGGCCGTTTCAGCCACTTATTTTTAGAGCGGACTATTCGACCAATACAGAGAAGAAGATGGACTCCTATTTGATAGATGAAATCAAATTCTCCTCAACTGAAGTGTCGCTTGGAAGCAGTCTTTTTGGCTCGGGTCTGTATTGGACTCTGAGCTATTGTACTCGTTTGTCAGACTCTTCCTATACAAGCAAAAGAACTGAAACGAAGGCTTCTTTGTTTTGGGCTGGGAGTGATGTTTTCTAAGGTGTGTCCTCTGAGGACCGCTTTTCTTGGGGAACTCTATTATATAGGACAATGGATGTCTCCTCAAACTGGCGTGGTTTATGACAAGGCTTTTAAATTAGATTTGATTGGTTCCAATGGAAAAATAGGTAACGGCATTTATAACCTCTTTTTTATTTTTGTGCCAGGATATGGTAATGTCTACACTCGGATGGAAGGTTTAGATACCAATAAGTTCGTGACTATTCATTCGAGTGAAAATATCAGTTTGGATTGAGACTTGGTCTCTGGCCTAGTTGAAGTTTAGGAGTTGAAAGTTTCTTAAGCGAATTAACTGCACTCTCCTAGATCGCAGTTTTTGGCTATATGTGACTGAAAACCAAAGGAAAGAGTGTGGCGCGCTTCTTTTCGCTCCGCACGGGGAGTGAACGCCCGTGCGGGATTTTGCGCAAATCTGGTTTCCAAGGCCATGATTTTCTCAACCAAACTATAGCCATCTTCATGACAGCCTCAATATTTTATCAAAACTGAAAAAATATTTACAGTGAAACGAGACTGGTCGGATTTTTCAGAATCAGAGTTGAAATCTCGAAGATCGGTTGGTCCGCTCGTTGCTGCAAATGATTGATGGGCGATTGTATTATGATTTCACAGGGTGGGTGGGTGTGTATCAAAAAAAGCCACTGATTGGGCTATTGGATCAAATTGTTGAAGTTCTGGATGAGAAGACTCTGGATCTCCAGGTTCCGTTGCGGGATCTTATGCTGTCCAACTTAACTCCAACTCGAGATCCAGCTCCTGCAAAAATGCCGACGCCATTGCCTTTGCCGTCATCGCCATCATTTGCATTTGGCTCATTGCCTCCTTATAAAGCAGACGATTTGGAAAAAACGCAGATTTTGCCAGAGAAGAATGTCTCCTCTCCGGTCCTTGATGCCAAGGCTTTGGAAAGAGCCATGACCGTCAGTCGGCGGAGCGAGCAGCGTGTACCGGCTGTGGGGCCAATGATGATATTGAGTCAGGATGGAGAGTACATTTCAAAAGGAGAAGGTCGTAATATTAGTTCGAAGGGGATCGGCGCCAAGATTTTTACCTGCCAAAAGAGGATCGTCGTTGGAGACGTTGTTGTTCTAGAAATGTATGGGAATAAAGAACTGAAGCCATTTCGAGCAGAAGCCAAGGTACTTAATTTGTCAGTTCGTCATAGGAATCGTCGAGCTTCCTATTGGGTTATTGGCTTGGCTTGGGTTTCCATGAGTACCTTTGTCGCGAACATGATTGCCGAGTATTCTGTCACGGCCGGGGGCACAATGGGAGGTTTTGATTACAAGGAAAATGTTTAGGAATCAATATTTTGCTTGCCTCCACCAGAGTCTTACAGCCAGACTTTAAAAGTGATCGACATGGACCAAGGAAGGGCACCATGAAAAAAAATCCGATTTGTTCTCATGTGATTTTGACCTCTCATCCAAGTCAGGTATTTAAAGCTGTTAGACCTATTCACTGGGGAGAGAGGGATCCTTTGTTGCGAGGACCGGTTATTGCGACTCTCACTGACCCCTCAAAACGCAATTCCATCGGGACCCACAGCGGGAGCTATTCAGTCTACCGAGCCCTCGCCACAGCGGCTGGGCATTTGCCCAGAGAGTTTCGGCCAGATTTGACAAACACCAGTCCCTGCACGCCTATCGGTCCATTTCCTAACTGGTGGAACATTCACAAGATTGTTTCAATGGATCCCTGGGGTGCGCAGGTTGCTGATGTCTATAAATCCTTGTTGAACCAAGGAGAGGATATCCGTCCTACCATTGCCATCACAAAGGCTCATATTTTCATGCCGGAGCTAAAGGAAGCTGTTGCTCAAGGTCGTTTGCAGATTGATGGTCAGGTGGTTGGTAAAAATCTGGACGTAAGCGTCACAAAGGCAGCGATTGAGCCAGTGTGGTTTTTACCTGGATTGGCACAGCGCTATGGTATCTCTGAGGGAGATCTGCGAAAGGGACTCTTTCAAGACACCGGAGGCATGTTTCCTGAATTGATCACTCGAGAGGACTTGAAGGTGTTCCTACCTCCTATAGGAAGTACGACAATTTACTTTTTTGGGGATATAAGCAAGGTATCGGATCCCAATTTTGAGTTGACGGTGAGAGTTCACGATGAGTGCAACGGTTCAGATGTTTTTGGATCTGACATATGCACCTGTAGGCCGTATTTGATTCATGGAATTGAAGAGTCCATCAAGTCGGCGCAAAGAGGCGGTTCAGGGCTTATCGTTTATTTCCGGAAAGAGGGTCGAGCACTGGGAGAAGTGACAAAGTTTTTGGTTTACAATGCACGAAAACGGCAGACTGGTGGAGATTCCGCGTCGACTTATTTTCATCGCACGGAATGCGTGGCGGGAGTGCAGGACATGAGACTTCAAGAGCTGATGCCTGATGTTTTGCATTGGTTGGGAGTGCAGAAGATCGACAATTTTGTGTCAATGAGCGATATGAAGTATGATGCTATTGTAGAGAGCGGCATCAAGATTAATACGAGAGTTTCGATACCTGAAGATCGGATACCTGAAGACGCCAAGGTTGAAATGGAAGCGAAAAAGGCCGCGGGATATTTTTCTCCGGAGGGATCATTGAGCGAAGTCGGACTTCAAAAGGTGAAAGGTCGAAATCTTCATGATTGATTCTCATATGCCGTTTAATCAGAAGGCTTTGGAGGAGATTTTTGCGCCATCTCGCATTCGATCCCAGGCACTTCGGTTGCAAAAATTCTGTGTGTCCGGAAAAGGTCATTTTGATATCTGTGAAGAGTTGATTCCGGAAATAGTGTCTTACGTCAATCAGGTCATTGAATCGCGCTATCCTAATGGTCGAATTCCTTACCACTCTCGTTTTTCTCACTTTCAGGTGGGCGGAGTCGATCGCTTGGCTTATCTTGAAAAGAATTTGAATGGTCTTGATCGTCTTGAAAAGGTGAGAGCGAAAATAGATCTGGTCATGGTTTCAGTTTTGTTAGATGCCGGAGCGGGGTCTCAGTGGCAATTTTTTGAAACTGAAACCGGAAAGGTAGTTGCGCGCTCGGAGGGCTTGGCCGTCGCCTCTCTGGATATGTTTATTAAAGGAGCCTTTTCGAGCGAGCCTCAAACAAAACTGCAGGCTGATGGCGGAGGCCTGTTGCACCTCACAAAGGAGCGATTGGAACTTGGTTTTCAAGTTTCTGTCGGAAATCCTTTGATTGGGGTTGATGGTCGATTGAAATTGATTCATTCTCTCGGGCATGTCGTTGAAGAGAATAAGGAAGTATTTGGTGGATTCTATTCACGACCGGGGCACGTATTAGATCTTTTGATTCGTAGATATCCAAATCGAAAATTGCCTGCCTCCGATTTGTTAGAGATTCTATTGAAGGCTTTGAGTCCAATTTGGCCGGAACGATTTACGCTTGGCACCTTTAATTTGGGAGACGTTTGGCATCATCCAGCACTAGGAGACAAAGCCTCCTGGCAATCCTTACAGCCGTTTCATAAGCTCACACAGTGGATGGTTTACTCACTTCTCACTCCTCTCGAAGAAGCGGGATTTGAGATTGTTGGGCTGAATGAACTGACCGGACTCCCAGAATATCGAAATGGGGGCTTGTTAATTGATCGAGGATTGTTGGTTTTAAAGGATTCAGACGCCGCATCTCTGTGTCATCGCCCAGATAGTCCACTGATTGTCGAGTGGAGAGCTCTTACGATCTATTACATTGACAAGATTCATTTGGGTCTCTGTGATTTACGGGGTGTCTCACCACAGGAGTTTCCTTTGGTGAGAGCTCTTGAAGGTGGGACTTGGTGGGCGGGACGCAAGGCGGCAAAGGAAAAGAGAGCGGATGGAGCCCCGCCTTTGATGTTGACCAGTGATGGAACTGTTTTTTAGGAGAATTCAATGTCTGAAGCTTCGGTAAAAGAGTTTTGTCATGTTGTTCGTCACCCCGTTGTGCAGCACAAACTTTGTCAGTTGAGAGATAAGACAACTCGTCCCCGACAGTTTCGCGAATTAATGGAAGAGGTCAGTCAGTTGCTGGCTTACGAAGTTGCGCGAAATTTTGAATTAGAACCTGTCGATGTTGAATCGCCTATGCGTTTGACGAAGGGTCATCGGATTTCTGATCGTGTGGTCTTGGTTTCGATTATGAGGGCCGGAAACGGAATGCTTGCAGGAATGCAAAGACTTTTATCTTTTGCGCCAGTTGGACATATAGGTATTTATCGGGATAAATTTATTAAAAGCACAGTGGAGTATTATTTTCGTCTTCCGAAACAGATGGAAGGTGCCAAAGTAATATTGCTTGATCCCATGCTTGCAACGGGCGACACCGCCGTGGCAGCAATTAGCCGCCTTAAGGAATATCAGGTTTCTGAAATTCGATTTGTGACGATCATTGCCTCTCGTCCCGGGCTTGAAAAAGTGCATGAGTGGCACCCTGATGTTGAGATTTACACTCTTAGCGTTGAGCCTGAGGTGAATGAAATGGGTTACATTGTTCCTGGGATAGGAGATGCCGGAGATCGCCTCTATGGGACGGGGGATACCTTTTGATTTCAAGGGTGCGTCGTCCTTGTGTCATCGCCATTAGCGGAGGGAGCGGGTCAGGAAAGACGACGCTCGCTCGCGCTCTCTTCGAGCAGTTGGGAGAGAACCTGGTATCTTTAATTTATCAGGATTGGTACTATTTCGATCAAAGTTCCAAATTTGATTACGATGGTGGAACAGTTAATTTTGATCACCCTCAGTCTCTGGAATTCAGTTTGTTGGCCACTCATTTGTTGGCTCTGAGATCAAGACAATCTATTTACGCTCCTCAATACGATTTTTCTCGTCATCGGCGTACTTCGGATCGGATTTTTGTGGTGGCAAACTTGGTTGTCATTGTTGATGGAATCCTCATCCTTCATTCTCCTGAATTGAGACCTCTTTTTGATATTAAGGTTTTTGTTGAAACCTCAGAAGAACTGCGATTTCAGCGTCGTATGGCGAGAGACATCCAAGAGCGGGGCCGAACTCCCGAGGGGGTTAAAGTCCAGTTTGAAAATCAAGTCAAGCCAATGCACGACCTTTATGTGGAGCCATCAAAGGCTCATGCAGACCAGGTCTTTTCGGGGGAAGACCCAATTGAATCGATGGTATCCGAGGTGATTCATAAGTGGAGAAATGATTGGATTCCGTAATTTAGTCGAGAGAATGCTTGTCGGACTAGACTGGCGGACTGTTTTGATGGACCGTCTCCGTGAGACAATAGACTAGAATTTAGGCAAAAGACCTGCAACTTCCCCTATGTCCTGTCAAAAATCAGATTGGACCTCCGATGGATAGAGCAAGGCTCTTGGTGAGTCGAGACAAACCGGGCAGAGGTCGGACAAATGGGATTGAGAATATCAACAAATCTAGCGGCAATTCAGGCGCGCCGTCAGCTTTTTAGTTCGGGGATAGGCTTGGATGCGGCGATGGCTCAACTGGCCAGTGGTGATCGAATAAATAAGGCGGCCGACGATGCTGCCGGACTTTCCGTTTCAGAGGGCATCAGATCGACAATTCGGTCGATTCGTCAAGCCAACCGCAATGCGAACGATGGGGTTTCTATGGTTCAGGTTGCTGAGGGAGGTCTAAATGAAATTGCAAATCTTGTGATTCGTCTTCGAGAATTGGGGATTCAAGCTTCAAGTGATACAGTTGGCGATGTGGAGCGAGGATTTATTCAAAAGGAAGTGATTCAGTTAAAGCAGGAAATAGATCGAATTTCGTTGGTGACCCGTTGGGGAGATGCACATTTGCTGGATGGGAAATCGGGAGTTTTTGAATTTCAGGTGGGAGTTTTTAATGATGATTTTGAGGACAGAATTGCATTTGATTCCGAAGAGAACAATGCTCAATTAAGTTCACTAAAGCTAGATGAAATCGATTTTTCTGAAAAGAAAAGCGCCCAATCTGCTCTTGAATTGTTAGATGTCGCCTTGGTTCGTGTGAACGAAATGCGCTCCAATATCGGCGCGATTGACACACGATTGCATCATTCAATTTCAAACATGTTGATTTATGAGGAAAATATGAGTGCAGCGAAGATGCGCATTCGCGATACTGATTTTGCTTACGCTTCGTCTGAATTAGTCCGCTCTCAGATATTGCAACAGGCGGCTATCGCCACCTTGGCCCAAGCCAATGACAATGGTAACATGGCCCTGAAACTCATATGACCAATATGGAGAAGATTCGAACAGTCTAAACATTCTGTTATTGTGCTGTGCGAAAAAAATGAATTTGTGAATGGAAATGAATTTTGACCAGATCTGTTGATTCAACTCAAGGATTGTTAGATATTAAATAAATATTTATGTCTGGTTCTGCCTCTCTGTGTTTTTTAAATGACAATTTTGAGGGATAAAATGGCTAAATTTCAATCGCTGGTGTTTGTTTTTTTGGTTTTGTGTGGACTGAGTGCTTGCGAGTCCAAGCCAAAAAAGACGGAAGAGACTCAAAATTGGTCGGGGCAGATGCAGCATCTTGACCAAGTGATGAAGGAGATGATCCCGGTTATATATGATCGCGGAGACTTCACGGACCCAAAAAATGAAAAGAGGATCATCGCTCGCATGGAGGATTTTTCCAAGAGCGTACATAAGATTTCTCCCGAGAGATCAAAGCAGCTTATCGGCGAGGATCCTCTGTTTAATTTTAGTTTGAATCGATTCAGAAGTGATTTAGGTAGGGCCAAGGAGAGTTTTGAGTTAGGCCATAAAGAGTATTCAAGAAGTGTAATGAAATCGGTTGTTGGGCATTGCTTTCGATGCCACACGAGAACCACGATGGGTCCCGAGTTTCAGGGTGATAAAATGGATTTTTCAGGATTGAAACTCAATCGCTTGGAGAAAGCGGATCTATTGGTTGCCAGTCGTCGTTATGATGAGGCTCTTTCGGTCCTGGAGAGTATTATTGATGACAAAAATGATGGTGGCGATTTTCCTTTCGAAATGGAGAGAGCTCTTCGTCGTTATCTCTCTATGATGGTCAGAGTGCGTAAAGACCCGAGTCGGGCCATTGCAAAAATGGATCAGATTATGGAGCGCAAGACAGTTCCCTATTATCTGCTTGAAGACGTGAGAAAGTGGAAAAAATCTTTAGAGTCATGGTCCGCTCAAGCGAAGTCGGGTCAGTCGGTTGCTAAGGACTCCATTAAGTCAGCTAAAGATGAAATTCGCAAGGCCCGTTTAGCACAGGGTTTTCGTAAGGATCATGGAGGCGACGTCGAATATTTGGTTGCCACAAGTTTTCTTCATGAGGGTTTGACAGGTCTGAAAAAGGCCAGCGAGAGATCTGAGGCATATTTTTTATTGGGTGAGAGCTACGAGGTTCTTGGCGATTTAGGGTCCTGGAATCTTCATGAGTTTTATTTTGAATCTTGCGTTCGTGAGTGGCCTAAAGGTCCCTTGGCTCGTAAGTGTTATGAGCGATTGGAAGAGAGTGTCTACGTGGGGTATTCTGGCAGCTCTGGCGTGCATGTCCCTTATCATGAAAAGAAGCGCTTGAGTGAAATCAAGAATCTCATTAGCGTGCGTTAGTCGGCAGGGATAGATGAGGGTTATCTCTGAAGAGCAGGTGCTCTGCGAGCTACGAAAAAAGTCCAATTTTGCTCGAGGCAATTATTTAGCGATGTATTCCTCTTGGATTGGTGGAATAGTCCAGGAGCCATCCCTGATGTTTTTGCCCATAGATGACCACATAGTTCATCGCGGTGACGGAGTTTTTGAAGCTTTCCGAACTCAGGCGGGCCATATTCTCGAGTTTGAGGGGCATCTTGCTCGGTTGGAGCGCTCTGCCTCTGCGATCGGGATATCGCTCCCTAATGATTCATCTGAAATATTATCGATATGTCTTGAATTGCTGGCTCTGGCTCCGAAGGATTCTGACGTCCTTTTTCGCTTGTATGTTTCTAGGGGCCCCGGTGGGTTTACAACGAACCCTTATGAGTGTGTTGGCAGTCAGCTCTATATTGTGATGACTCGGTTTCAGTCTTATCCTGAGGTAAAATATGAATCGGGGGTGAAGGCGGGTGTCAGCCAGGTCTTGGCTAAGTCAGCTCCCTATTGCCAAATAAAGAGTTGTAATTATCTTCCCAATGTAATGATGAAAAAAGAGGCAGTTGATCGAGGGCTTGATTATACTCTTTGTTTTACGGAGCAGGGCGAATTGGCCGAAGGCTCTACAGAAAATGTTTTATTGTTTACAAGTGGAAGAGAGATTGTGGCCCCACTGTTTGACTACACTTTGAAAGGAACGACACTGTTGCGCGTCCTCAATCTGGCTCATGCTCAGGTTGGTGTGAATTCTTTTGTAAAGAGTGTGAGCCTTGCACGGCTTTACAAATCAGATATTGATCAGGCCTCAGAGATTCTTATGGTCGGAACAACCATAGGTGTTTTGCCTGTGACCGAGTGGGAAAGAAAGCCAGTCGGGTCAGGAAAAGTTGGGCCTTTTTTTAAAATGATTCAAGCCCTCTTGACGGAGTACTATTTGAATCCCTCAGAAAGTGAGTCATTTTTTTCGTGATTATGGTAAATTCTTCGGTTATTAAATTATGAGCTAAATCTTTATCCCGAGCCCAACTATATGCTCGGGTGTGACAGGAGAAATGAAATGCGTATTGTGATGACGATGATGCTATTGGTTGGTGCGTTCTCATTGGCCTCTGGCTGTTTGTGTAACAAAAAGAGCGAAGAACCAGCAGCGACGGACACTCTTGAGGCAGCTCCTGATTCTCAGCAGTCTCTCGAAGGTGACCCCTCGCAAGGAAGTCCTGAACAACCCATTGACGAGGGTGCTCCTGTTGAAGGTATGGAAGAGGGGCAGCCAGGTGGGGGTTCTGAATCTCCGGAATAATTTCTGGTCAATTTTATGATTGAGAAAGTGAGGGGATAGATTCTTTGATTCTATCCCTTTCCTTTTGTTTTATTGTTCCCGTCCTTGTGATTCTTTTCGATAAAATCGATGATTTTTCCTGCGATGTCTTTTGAGGTTGCTTTTTCAATCCCCTCCAGTCCTGGCGAGGAATTCACTTCCATTACAAGGGGGCCGTGTTTTGATCTCAAAATATCTACACCACAAATATTAAGACCCATGGCGCGTGCGGCCCGAATTGCCGTGCTACGCTCCTCTGGCGTTAGTTTTACGAGTTGAGAGGTTCCTCCCAGATGGAGATTTGACCGAAACTCTCCAGGCTTACTTTTTCTCATCATGGAAGCGACGACCTTGTCATCAATGACGAAAGCTCGAATATCAGTTCCCGAAGATTCTTTGATAAATTCTTGAACAAGAAAGAAGGCTTCAAGCCCGCGAAAGGCATCGATCACACTTTCAGCGGCCTTTTGAGTTTCAGCAAGAACGACACCCTTGCCTTGCGTGCCTTCAAGTAGCTTTATGACGAGCGGGGGGCCTCCAACAATCTCCAAGAGCTCTTTGGTCATGCGAGTGCTATGAGCAAACCCTGTGACGGGCAACCCGATGCCTTTGCGGGAAAGGATTTGCAAAGCCCGTAGTTTGTCTCGAGACCTGGTTATCGCAACGGATTCATTCAAACTATAGACACCCATCATTTCAAATTGGCGAACCACGGCACATCCGTAAAAAGTGATTGAGGCTCCAATTCTTGGAATAACGGCATCGAAATAGTCGAGACTCTTTTTTCGATAGTAGACTTCAGGCTTATGAGAAGTGATATTCATGTAGCATCGCAAAGGATCGACGACCTCGACATGATGATTTCTCGCGTGGCCGGCTTCTACAAGTCTGCGAGTTGAGTAGAGTTTTGAATTCCGCGAGAGAACACAGATGTTCATGGATTTGCCCTTTTGAACCTTAAAAACTATTATTAGGTTATGGAATCGAATTGCGCAAAAGGTTTGGTATTTAATTGAAAAAACTCGGTCGGAGGGCGGCCAGCCTGAGAGGTTGGAATGTCCTGCCCCCTTTATTTTGCTTTGGAGGTCATATTGCCCGACCCGACAATGGTTTTGGATGTATCGACCCCTGATCGAACAAGAGATCAGGGGGTAAGGGATTGGAGCGCAGGCTAAAGCTAATGTCAAAAGACCATCAACTGTATCGACTGGCGAATGGTTTCACTCAAATCAGGCCAGCAGTTGCCCGCCCTTATTATTTAAGGTCAGATCTCCCCATAGTCAGATTAAAATTCATACCCTGGAAATGTTTAGATGCTTGGATTGCCAGATCCAACTGGGCTGCGGTCAGAGCATTTTCCAAATTGAGGCCAGCAATTGAGGGCACACGACCTGAACTCAAAGCAACCCGGTTCACAACGCCGTCCTCTTCAGGTTTTTGCCAAGAGGGTCGATCCATCTTTAGCACCCAGGTTTTAAATGTGTGTGATTCGGTCGGAGTGCCCTTCTCCTTAACCAATGAGATAAGTTCCTTCGTTGAAAGATCCGGATTATCAATGAGAATTTTGGCAGCAATACGTGCTATTACGGGCGTTGCCATGGATGTTCCAGACATGAGGCTGTATTGGTTCTCTTTATCCGAGCAGGTGTTATAGAGAGTCATGATCATTTCTCGTCGTCCTTCGATCGCCGAGCTATTTGGCACCCACTTTTGGGTGGATTTTTCCATTTTGCAAAGGTTTCCATTTGATCCTTCGTTCAGTATGCCATCCATAAATTTAACCAAAAATGGGCATCGATCCGCCGGGCTCAAAGATTTTAACTCAAATCCAGGTGCAAATACGAGCTCAACATTATTCAGAGGAACGTTTGTAAAGGTGGTCTTTCTTCCTTCCTTAGTTGTAGCTCCAACACAAAGAACATTGTCTGCGCTAATCCCACAGGGATATTGAACACGCGCATCGTTATCGCTCCAACCCCCATCGTTACCGGCAGCTCCGACAAAAAGTATATCCGGATGTTCTTCAATGATTTTGCGAAGCTCCTGGGTCACGATCTTCACATAGCGATTGAATTTCTCAATTTCTTGGGCGCCTTCGCCGTTTGGACGGCTAAAACTTCCCCCGAGACTAAGATTTACGATTCTGACTTTTCGTCCCTGAGCGTCTCTGTATTTCGAGACTCGCTCTACGGCATCCCTAAAGTTTTGAACAAATCGATCGCGTTCGCCAGTGTTATTGTCTTTTTTATCTTTTTGATCTTGAAAGTATGGAAGCACGCGAAATGGAATAACTCCAATCTCGCTGGTATCATAGGTCACGAGCCCTGCGACGTGGGTGCCGTGTAGGGTGGTTCCATCCTCCTGCTCAAGTCCTCGATAGGCTTCGGTGTATTTTCTCAGTCTCGGATCAATTTTTGTTAGCTCACTTTGTTCGCATTCCATCTTTTCTCTCTGGAGTGTGATTTTCTTATTAAAATCTTCGGACGAAGTATCTTTCAATATTTCGTCTTGAGTTTCCTTTCTTCGTTCTTCAAACTTGTATTTGTCTGTATCGACCACCCGATAGGAAGCCCATTCATCCATCGAATAATAATCGTAGCCGCAGCCCACCGGCTGGCCTGCTTCATTTAAGTCGAAGTGAATATTATCAGCTAGATCGGGATGGTTGTAATCCAAGCCCGTATCAAAAATCGCAACCAAGACTTTGTGGTTATTATTTATTGCTTTGAAGTCCCTCGATGTTGGCACCGGATTGCCGACAATAATATGCTCTGGCCTATTCAAAATGATGGTCTGGTCCAATTCTAAACAGCCGCTCAGCCCCACAATTGCAACTGTCGTTAAAAGACCCGCGATTAATGACCGATCTCGTATCTGTCTGATCACTTGCATCCCCTTTTTAGATATTTGAGAGCTCAGCAGAGCAAGTATTGCGCCAAGCTTGTCAATAGAGGGACATTCTATCTCTCACAGTCTCCTATTTGCCTCTGTATTTAGTTGAAGGCTTTTCTCGGAAAGCTCGATAAGTTCTGATTATCGGTGGCAAAATTGTTAATTATTGGAAGCAGGTATATTTTCTAATGTAAATTGAAGCGCCTACTTGGTGCATTGGAGTACTCCAATTGGGTCGTGAAAAATGAAACCTCCAGGTTTGGGCATGATATCTGCTTATTGATGTCTCTAAGCAGATTAAAATGCGCTGATCAATTGAATGAGCTGGTTAGGGTGCCGAATTTTGGCTCCTTTCCAGGTTTTTGACAGATTGAAGAAAACGAGGCTTCAGATGAAATTATTGGATGAAAGGCTTTGGAAGGGAATTGTTTTTGTCTTTATTTCTCATTTGGTGTTTGGGGGAAACCTGGCTATCTGCGGAGAGATCGATCACGAGATAGAGAACTTGCTCCTAAAAGAGAGAGAGCTTCAGGTAGATGGAACAAATCTAAAAGTGGATGTCTTTTTTTTATCCCCGGCCTGGAGAATTAAGCGGCAGGGCGTGGGAAAAAGGCTGATTGGAATGTCTGAGCAAGTTGTCAAAAGTCTTCATGAACTGGATCCAGCACGTGAGTACAGGTGCAAAGCAGAAGCCACCTATCGTCCCAAGGGTATTGTTGTCGATTCTTTAGAAAGCTGTAGTTCTATTTGGAGAAATAATTAGCCATTATTCCAATCTGAGAATTTGGCGTATTTTAAAATCTCCTCAGTTCTTTTCTTTTCATCCGTGAGAGTTTTTCCTCTTATAATTAATTGAGAAAACGAATAAGTGAACCGTTACCAAGGTTTTTTAGGGGACGCGGAAGTGGACCGTAGGTGATTTGGTCAACCCAAATTTGCTTGAATCATCTGGGCTCCCATTTTTACCATGCGTGACAATGAATTGGTGGATTCAGGACGTCGCTCCCCCTCCTCCTCCATCGCCACCACCTGCTCCGCCACCACCGCCGCCGCCCCCTGCGCCAGTTTGTGATGCGAATCATCCGGCTCCCCATTGGGGCGCGAAAGATGGCCAGTGCTTTGCGTCTTGCGGAGGAATCGGTGGAACAGTCTCCTTTGGAGACTCCTGCTCTAATCACAACATGCTTGATGCTGGAAGAGCCTATGATGTGCCTTTTTGCTGCAAGTAATGCGATTCAACTAGATAGGTGGGCTGTCATTCAAGTTGTTGTGACTTTGGGTTTGATGGTGAAGGCGCACTAAAAGTGCGCTCACCTCTGCATAGCATCAACATCGCGCCAGTCGAGGAACCGCTGCAACTGCGCGTTTATCAAGTTCATCTTCTTTGATGAGCAATTCTTGGGGGCAAGTCAAAAAAATCGTATCAAGTTGAGATCCTTAGTTGGCTATTATCTATTTGCAAATTTGCTGGGTCAGAATCTCTTGGTAATAACATCTCACACCACCAATTGAAATAAGACAAAAAGAGAAGCACTTGCCAAGTGTTTAAACAGCAACCACCTTCTAAGATCGTCCTCAAAGTCCTCAATGTCCTCAAAGTCCACAGGAGTGAATGTTGGCTTTTTCTGCATGGTCTTTTATTTGCAGGTCCTTGAGAAGGGTCTAGTAAAATGCTTTTTTATTAAGGGGAAGTGCTCATGGGAAAATCCTTTAAACTTGGAATTGCATCTCTTTTTGTTGTATTTTCATTTCAGAATTGTAGTCGAGACTTTTCAGGTTCAGAATCCGATCTGAACTCAACGGGTAGTATAGTTTCTGACGGTTCTTTTCCTATTGTCCATTCACAGGTTTTCCATCATCACTTGTGGAAAATGGCAGGTCAGGCCAGAATTGAAAAGAGCGATGCTCAGACATCGAAAAATACTCTGGTCGGTCAATTGAATCTTTCAGTCCAAGAGGATCAATTGCCCATTATTGGTGGGTTTATATTTGTGAGTGCCCTCGTCTCTGGAGATGGAAATATTGATACAGAAGGGTATCCGTGTCCTGCGAATGAAATCCAGGCGGATGGAACAAGATATTTGTTTTGCAGTTCGTATGAGGATAAGGATTCGAAACTATTTAAATGCAATTCGATGACCAATCCAACAGACTGTCAGTTTTCATTTCCAATTGGTGAAATAATCCGTTCTGGACAAATCTTAAGTCTAACGATTGGGTTCCTTACTGACGAGCCAAGAGACAATGGTGCTGAAACACCAGAGTTCTTAGAGGTGGAGCTGAGGGATTTTCTCAAATGACATTCGAGTCTATTTGTATCGAGTCTCAGGGCGCGAGTTATCGGAAATTTTGAACCGCAGGTTTGGATTCTTTGATTCACTCCCCATGGCTAAAGCCAGGGGCTTTACGTCACGAATGTAAAATTGCTCCAAACGAGTTCATTCGTATATCACAAGAGCTCACAAATGGCCTGAAATCTGTGATACGAAAAGCTAGATGGAGGAACTCTTCCTTCGATGGTTTCTACTCACTGGCGTCGTTTGGAATTTGGACATTTTCTGAATCGGAGCTAGTTTTGTTGGGGGCTGGGTTTTTTTTGTCTGGAGTTGGAGCGGGTGCGGGAACCAGATCTTGATCTTGGATGTGGTTATTAATGCCAGAACTTGGCTTTGGAATTGAAGTGGGAATTGGATTCGATTTGTGGGCCTGTCGTTGTGAGGGATTATCCTCTTCTGATAAATTTTTTACAACAGGCCGTTTCAGTTTTGTCGGGCTGTTATTTTGAGTCTCCCCTTGCAGGAGGGGACGAACAGGAATCATTTGTTTGTTCGACTGCATTGATTGTGTTTTGATTGACCCATTTTGATGAGTGGGTTGATGAGTGGGTTGATGTGAGGGGAGCCTGGTCAATTCATTTTCTCTTTTTGTCAGGTCTTCGACGAATGGATAGATTGATTCAAGAAGTGCTTGTCGCTCAGTAAATCCGAGGTCCCTCAGACATTGAGGGCAGGTAAATACAACTTCCGAGCATTTCTCGGGTTTGTATTTGTCGATGCAGGCTTTCTTTACCTTTAAAGTAAATCTTTTTTCATCAAAGTCGCTCGTCCTCTCAATGGCATGTATTCCCGTGAGATGGAAGAGTGCGATCATGGACAGAGCCATTAACGAAAGAGAAATGGACTTGGCGCCGGTTCTCCACCCAGTGTGAATTCGAATTTTCTGTATGAATCCAGTAGAAAGCAATATGGGAAGAATAAGGACGCCGAGCCATCTGATGATAATTCTAGGATCCCGAATCTGAGTTAATAGATAGATATTTTCCTGATCTAGAAGAAAAATTAAAGGCACCGGGAGGCCAATGATGAGGCCCAGTAGCGTGCTTCGCCATATGCTGAAATGAGAAGAGTAGATAGAAAAAGAACTATCTTTTCTCCCTTTTTCTTCAAAGGACTTATTTCCCGGTTGGGAATGAGCGGCTTCCTCGCTATTTTTAGATCTCTTTTTCCCGCGGTTTTTATCCTTGGTGTACTGTTCGGTCTGTGGTTCAGCTAGTTTAAGAAGGTTTGGATCAATGATGATGGCGTTTTCCGCTGCATGATCAAAGCTTGGAGCGACGGGCGTATCAGAATCAGGAGACGCATTTATGGCCTTCAGGAGGTTTGGAGGGGGGCTTGGAGGAGACAGATTTTGAGATTTGCCTGTGTCATCCGGCACGCCAAGATCGGCGATGCTAGCGAAACTTGGGGCCGTAACCATGCTGGAACTCTTGCTTTCTCCTTCCTCACTCCAATTCTTGGCTATCCCACTGTTTGAAGATTCTCGCCCAAACTGAAATAGGTTGGTATTTCCATCGGGGACAGTTTTCTCCATTTTTTCTGAGGAAACCTCAGTTCTTGATAAGTCATCGGGCTGGACACCCCTGGAATTTGAAGAGGTGGCCTGGTTTTCCAATCCGTTGTTATTGCTGAAATCATCTGTTGTTTTCACAATTTGAGAGGGCATTCCAGCTGGCATTTCAACAGTCTGGCCCGTGATCAACACTTCGAATTCCTGATCTCCAATGATAAGTTTTCCTCCCGTTCTTAATCTGACAGGAGTGCGAGCTGGGATGAGCTCACCATTAACTAAAACTCCATTTTTGGATTCCAAATCTTCAACTGTGAAGACCTCATCGGTGCAACGTAAGACACAATGCGTGCGGCTCATCCGTCCGTCATCTGGGTAGGATCGATCACAATCCATCCGACCGATGGTTGTATCAGTCTTAACCCTAAACTTCTTTTTAGTTTGAGCATGAATTAAAAATGCCTTCATTGAACGCTAATGGCTCCTTTTCATACAATTTTATACCCTTTGCCAAATTCATCACTCTGGCTCATTTCCATGTCCTATCGGAAAGTTAGGCCCCACAAATGACTTTGTTGGTGTACAATTGGACCAGGACTCCATGTGTGTGTGTCTGCGAATTCCTGACGCACACTAACAATAGTTTTGTAGACGACCATTGCTTGACTAGACATACGGCGTGCGGTTACAAGTTTCATTCTCTCTGGGCGGTAGAGTTCAAAAATGCCCGGAGCAAATTCTTCTGGCGCGGGGTGGAGCAGCCTGGTAGCTCGTCGGGCTCATAACCCGAAGGTCGTCGGTTCAAATCCGGCCCCCGCAACCAATTTCCAAAATGAAATTGGTAATAAAATCAGACACCTAAGCCAAAAGTAACTGAACAAAATGTCCCAAATCTTCACAACGAAAATTTAAGAAAAGCGATCCATGCTCACCGGCGGTGAGTAGGAGGGGTTCGTGCGCCTTTTTATAGGAGTGCTGCGCGAGGTGAAAAGTTGTTGATGTGAGTATAAGTTGAGCGGCGCCGACAATCTAATGGGAGGCTCAATTGAAACTATATAATTTCGATCACTCACCCAATCCCCTGAAAGTAAGAATGGCTCTGGCCGAACTTGAAATCGATCATGAGCTTAAAGAAGTCATTTTATTCAAGAGAGAACAGCGGCACGAAAGTTTCCTAAAAGTAAATCCTCTGGGAAAGGTTCCTGTTCTCGTCGACAAAGATATCACTCTACGGGAATCAAATGCCATTCTTTGTTATCTGGCGAAGGAGTACGGTAGATACCATTGGCCGTCGAATCCGCGCCAGGAATCGATCGCCATGCAGTGGCTATTTTTTGAGTCAGCTCACATGGCGCCATCGTTCGGTACCATCTGGTTCAATAAATTTGGATTGCCAAAAATAGGATTTCAAGCAAAGTCTCTGAGCGAGCTTGGCGATGCTGTCGAGGATGTCGAGTGGGCACTGGGTCACTTGGAAACCCATTTGAAAGAGAATCAATACGTGTTGGGAAGGGATTTTTCTCTCGTTGACTGCGCCATCGGGGTTCAAATCGCAGCGCTCAAGGAGACCGTACTTTCTGATTCTAATTGGTGGCCACACGTTCAAAGTTACATGCAAAGAATTATTAGTCGGCCTTCTTGGAACAAAGCTAGAGGCAAAGCCATTTGGGATAACTGAGAAAGATTATGAAAGCACACTTCATTTTATATGTCAGTGACCAGGCCCGCAGTGCTGCATTTTATATTGAAGTCCTTGGAACAAAACCGGCGCTCGATGTTCCTGGCATGACCGAGTTCGCGCTCAACGACGGCTGTGTTTTGGGGTTGATGCCAGAAAAAGGAATCAAGCGCCTACTTGGCGATGCACTCCCAGATCCATCTGAAGCGAACGGGATACCGCGAGCAGAATTATACTTACGAGTGGATGACCCGAATGCCTTTCACCAGCGGGCAATAAAAAATGGAGCTAAAGAATTGAGTCCTGTTGATAGACGCGACTGGGGCGACATTGCCGGCTACAGCATGGATATCGATGGACATGTGATTGCTTTTGCTAAGGCTGTCCAGTGAGCAACGTTGCCAATCCCACCCAGCGTTTCAGTGATCGAGTCGATAGCTATGTGAAGTATCGCCTAACTTACCCTCAAGAAATCATCGGCTTCATCACTTCTGAACTGGGACTTACCCGAAGCAGTGTCATCGTTGATGTTGGATCTGGCGCCGGAATTTCTTCTGAACTCTTTCTAAAGAATAGCAATACTGTAGTCCGCCCAGTTGATCCTCAACTGATGGGTCGTGCTCAAACTTTTCAAGATCATCCAAGCACTCATGGCCATACTAAAAACCGCAAAGTAAAATCATCTCCAAATGGTCGGCACGACAGCTGGAATTTCCAACTCTTTTTGGCAAACAGGCTTTGAACTCGGAGAATTCCGAACTCTGCATGAACGCATCAATTAAAGGGCCAGGATCCGCGCTGGCGGTGAGCCTCTCATTCGTTGCGTCTTCACCTCATCTGGATTTGTGAGCCACGACGGAGGAGTGCGACGCCTGCTTGAATTCATAGACATTTGCTTGTTGTACGAGGACGAAGGTTGGCTTTCGGTGAGGGTACGTAAGTGCATTCATCAAACTACTCAATGCGGCTGTTTTCTACGAAAAATGGTCGGAACCGTTTTTTAAAAAAAGGCGGACAACAGCCGTCATGTAAGATCTGGGAAGTTGAGCGAAACTGAACCGATTGATGAAGCATCGAAATCCAGTCGAGACCAAGAGGAGTTTGTATATCCAAACTCCGATAAGCGTCGGGGATACTTGCTTACTGCCTATGCGGGCTCCGGTGTTAAGACGGCAAGAGACCAGATTGGGCCTTGTTACGGAATGTGAAACCTGAGGGATTGCCACTTGCCGTCAGCATAGATAATCTTGAACGACTCACGGCTATGTGTGAACTCGGAAAATTCAGAGCTCTGCATGAGCGCATCTAACTGATCAGACTTACTGACAGTTTCTAATTGTCTCTTTAATTTGTCTTTCAAGCTTCCACTTCGTAAGTCGGTCAGTCTCGCGCGCAATGGCATTGATTTGGTCCTTAAGCGCTAAAGCTTTTTGATTAAATAAATTGTTATCGCACTTTGACCAAATAGGCTCCAAAGAACCAAAGAACTCACGAACAAGCGCCCATCGCAACGTGGTCCAATCAAAACCTGAAAGTCGATTCATGTATCCATTAAAGTCCCCACTCAAGCTTGTGTAACGGCCAGCATAGGTGGGATCAAAAAACTTTCTTTGCCCTTTACTAAACAAACTCAATCCAGCACAAATTGCTTGTGAGCTCACGTCCTTATGACGGTCACAGATATCTATAGATTTTGCAACAGGAGCTATTGCCTCAAGTTTAGAAAAATCTTGACCTGACCAAATTTCTTTTACTGCTACTTCGATCACTTTCATTCTATTCCATTCAGGCTGTGACCCAAGTTCGCCGGCAACTCTTTCTTTTTCGCGTTGAACAAATGCAAGGAGGATACCCACAAATCATTCCATTGGCGAAGCTGTTCAATAGTTGGACGCTTTTGTAAAACCGAATTAAAAAATGACGAACCCCATTTCTCGTATTCAGTTGCGATTGAGTTACTACGAATAGATAATGCAAGCTGTTTATACTCACCTTTGATGTTTCTCGCAAACTCAAGAGCCTCTTTGTTTCCAGCAAGAGACTGGCCCAAATCAAGAACAAGTTGTTTAGTGCTTTCAGCGAACGGATCGATTGAATTATTAATCGCAGAATATATCCCAGCCAGATCCTGTGTCGCAACTTCTCCATTCTTAAGCCACTTAAGTGAAGACCCAATCAGCTCGTTTTTAACAGAAAAAACTGCAGGATACTTATCTATTTCGGTCTTAATTGTGGCGAATCGATCACTCCAGCTTCTGAACTCTTCGATGGTCACCTTTTTTTGAATGGCTTGATTAAACACGTCAATTTCAAACTTAGAGTAGTTTAGGTCTTTTGAAAGATTTAAGGCCTTCATTGCTTCGCTCTTGACGTTGCCATCAATAGAGAGTGCAAATGAAAGCTGATCATCGTTCGCGTTTGGATTTCGAGCAAGGTCATTGAGTAATCGCTCGGTCGATATTTTAAAAATATCCGATGAATTATCTGCGCTCTGGATTATTTGCGATATTCTTGAGGCGGAGACAATCGTTCCTTGAAACGACCAGTCAAGGCCCATTTGGAGTGCTGTGTCCGTTAACGGGAGAATATTTTTTGACTTGTCCATTTCGATCTTAATAGCTTCAAGGTGCTTTGAAGCAATACCAACAATTTTAGTTTTTGCTGAAGGATCTAACTCAGAAACGATATCTTTATTTTGAGAGACTACCTCTTTAGCAAATCGACTTAGAACCAGGTCCCAACCACCATACTGGAACTGACTTGCGGGCGTTACATTGGCGAAAACAATCGGAATTAAAGATTTTAGCAGCCCATTTTTATAAGATACATTTTCAATTTCAGGGAAAATTGTTCGGCAGGGACTAAACATCACTTGAGTTGATGGCGAAATTGCATAATTTCTCGCGAAGGCGCCAGAATAAGCAGTTACACGATCCTTCGTGCAAGTTTCGGCCTCGGCTTGGCTAAATAGTACAAGGCCGTCATTTTGTAAGCTTTTGATATTATATAAAAAACCATTATCTTTTTTGATGATTGTTGAGCTTAAGGTCAGTTTCAAGTTTCCGTTGTCCTCTGTATTCTTTGTGCCTTTAAAATCAAACTGAGGAACTTGTAGTCTAACCTCAAGATTTAAAACTCTCAAGGTGCCATCAAAAGCTATTTTCAATCCTGAAGCTTGTGAAATTAAATTTCCGCATTCGCTATTGCTCCAAACTGAAGACTGGTCAGAATCAATACGAACGGCAGAATCAGCTGACGTATAATCGGTTAACCTAAATAGCTTCGCAGATTGCTCTGCATTCAAGCCAAAGATCTGACCAACAAATGCTTGTGCTTCCTTAGAGGGCTTTAATGTTTGGGACAGTAAAGCATATATGCCGTGCTGTACAACCTCACCTGCGCCATTAACACCAAGATTTTTCACTACTGGGATTTGTGATGTCGCGGAGGCTTCTCTATATGGGGAGTATTGAGTTCCAATAATAAAGCTTTCTGCAATACCCGTTTCATAGACCTTTTGCCCAAACAAAAATACGGAACAGGTTGACCCTTCCCTTTTTGTTTCGGCCGAAACTGTATAACCTTGGCCGTTTACTTCAAGTGTTTCTTCAGTTTTTGTGTTACCAACACCAGAAAAGCTATTGTAGCCAGCTAAAATCGCAAGATTTTTACCGTCAGAAAATACGACAGATCCACTGTTCATCTTGATCAGAGCTGCACCATCGATTCCGTCTTGTTCCATCTTATTTTCCTTATGTAAACCAAATGCATCTGCTGAATCACAGGCTTTAACCACTTTGCTTTGCCAGGCTTCAAAGTTCGCTTTGTGTTGAGGGGAAAGTCTTTGTAGGGCTTCCTCTTTTGACTGAGGTGCGTTTTCCGGGCCACTGCCGCCGCCTCCACCTCCTCCGCCAGAACATGCTGTTAAGCCTAATGCGAGCAAAGACAACGATAGACCAAATGTGATTTTCAAGGAACCCCCTCCCAATTTTAAAAGTGTACAAATATCGGTAGGCGGGAGAGTAGCAAAATGCATCAATTTATTAAAGCTAAAGGCAAGTTGTCATTTCTTGTGGCGCGGGGACCTAGTAGAGAGCGGGGCAGGATTTCAGTTGCTGAGAAAATGAATGTCCTTCGTGAGAAAAAGCTAAAGCACCAGTTGAAACAATAAAATACAATTCTACTATCAGGCTCGCGGTCGATCGTCGTGATTTCTCGAACTTGGGAGTGTCTCCGAGACGATTGAACTTATGGGCCGGGTACCTTGGATTTATTCTGTCAATCGCTACGCGAGAAGGAATAGGCAAAACCTGTAAACCTAATTGGCCGGTCAGTGCGCTTTGCGAGGTCAGCGGCATCTTCCCAAAGCGTGCATCCTTTGCTCCCATCATATCCCATCTTGAGTGATTCTGAAGGATTTAGCTTGATTGAGTTTGGCTGAGCTGAAAATATCTGGCTCCAGCAGAACCTATTTGAAAATCAATCCTAGCCCGCAAGTTCTTGAGTGCAGAAGTGACTTTCATGTCTATAGTTTACCCGTGTTTTCGGCAAAAAAAAGCGCTATAGCCCCTATTGGGAGCCAATTCTTGAGGATTTTTGAGTCGAGACTATGGTAGCATAATTACGTGGGTGGTGAAATATACCAATGCCGATGCTTAAGGCAAAAAGGAGAGGACGGGGGCCGGGGCCAACAATCTCAAGGATGAAGGTTGCCACATGAGAATTGCTACGGCTACTCAAGTTTAAACACGAAGGCCAGAAGACTTGAACCGAACGCCACACAAGTGAGATGAGCACACACCATAGGGCCGGGCGAAAGTGATCAGTCGCTATATGCGCAGTAGTAGTTTGGGTGCCCATGAGATTTTTGAGTCATGAATTTAGATACGGGTAGTCTTTATTAATCCACATTCAGCACTAGGAATGAATTCTCCAATAGAATTTGCAAAGGAACAAGGAAGTATAATGGCAGGTTAAATCCCCCTGACCCAGGATTCTTGACTCTCAGATTCTTGGGCCAACCTCTTTGACGTGACAGGCGCCCTCAACTTTCAACTAGATCTGAAATCTCCCGCTGTAGATTAATAATTTAAAATCCGAAAACAAGTTTGTGAATAATGCCTGTTTATACTCCATTGTTATGGTTTCAATCATTTTTATGGGATGCTTTCATATGGATCCAATTCTTATTCGTTGTCCAGCAAGTAATTCCCGTCAATGTATGGATTCTGTTCTTTCGAGTGTGGCAGAATCAATTAGAGAAATAGCCCTTCCTAAAACTGAATTAAATAAATACATGGACGATGGTTTGATTTATCGTGGAACAAGGGTTGGTAGGGCAGGCGCACGTATTCAAGGTGAAATATCACAAATTAAAGAATTACATGCTACAGGTGATTATTTTGAAGCTAATGATCAATATGGTTTTAATCGAGATTATGCAAATAATATTGTTTCTGTTCTCAAGCTAAAAGACAAAGCGAATAAGCAGCATGTCATAGTAAGAGCAAAAGATATACCAGAGCAAGAAATGAGAAATGCAAAGGATCGTTTAGAATTAAGTTTAAAAAAAACTAACTCATCTAAAACATTAACTGAACGGGACATTTTTTTAGAATTAGGTATTGACGCTATTGTGGCCGATGCAAGTGAAGATAGAAGCACGGTCTTTTTTAAGCATTTCGTAATATACAATCAAGAAGTGTTTGAATTTCTTTCCATTGTTGATTCTCTAAAAATCGCCCAAGCAAAATATGCTTTAAAGAGAAAAAATGTTCCAAATGAAATCGTAAATTCAAATATGAAATTAATTAATTTCTTTTTGGGTTATTCCTTAAATTTCTATAGATTGTCTAAATCTGAGCAAAAAGAATTGACCTCTCCTGAGCAACTTGATCCCATAATTTTCAATTTATTTAAGGATGGAATTTTGAAAATTGAAAAATAGTCGGGGTTGGCCGGCGGTTGGCCTAAGAATCTGTGAGTCAAGAATCCTGGGTCAGGGGGATTTAACCTGCCATTATACTTCCTTGTTCCTTTGCAAACGCCATTGGAGATTTCATGCCTAGGGCCAATCGAGGATTGATATTATTGTATCTCAAGTTTGATCTTATCTTTGGGGCCAATCGAGCATGGCTGAGGAGGTGAATTCGGTTCCCTGCTCTACTCGAATGACCTTTGGATATTTTCCTCTGGCTAGGTGATCTAAAAATGCAATGACGTCAACTCCGCGAATAGATTGATCTACAAGAATTACAGACGCTCCTTGGCGAACTCATCAACCGTTCTGAGGACATTGACCTATTTGCAATCCCATCTCTCTGAAGACGGCTTACACGGGCCGAAGGTCGTCTTTTAAAATCAATAGAAAGCTATAAATGCTGCGAGGAGATCTGATCATTTTCCGATACCGACCCGCCTGCATTTTGAGACACAAAACTAGCCCGCAAGTTCTTGAGTGCAGAAGTGACTTTCATGTCAGGGATAATCACATGTAATCCGTTGACAAAAAAACAAGAAAGGCTGCATAGTCAGCTATACTTTGACAAAAGCCGTTCCTCAATTCCAACCAAAAATGGAACATCACCCAAAATGAAGCTCTATCGTCACTATAAAGACAAGCCTTACAAATACATTGGAGAAGCGAGGAATAGCGAAACGCTCGAGGAAGTCGTTATCTACGAAACCCTCTATGAAAACAGGCTGGGCAAGCTTTGGGTTCGTCCAAAGCAGATGTTCTTTGAGTCGGTTCAGTTTGATAGTCAATCAGTGCCACGATTTAGACATATTCCATTGGTTCTCGATGAGACCACCGAAGTAACGAATCCTCATATTGAAAGAATCGTTCCTGTTATTGAGAAGGCTTTTGGTCAATGGAACGCCGAATGGTTTTATTCGAGATTCAAAAGTCACAATAGGTTTCATCTCGTCACCGCACTTGTGGATGATCAGGCTGTGGGATTCAAGCTTGGGTACGAGCAAGATTCTCACGAGTTTTACAGTTGGATCGGCGGGGTTGTTCCGGATTTTAGAGGAATCGGCATTGCTTCCGACCTCATGAAATCCCAACACGATTGGTGCCGTAAAATGGGCTATAAGAAAGTTCAAACGAAGACACAGAATCGTTTTCGTGAGATGCTTATTTTGAACTTGAAACACGGGTTCGAAGTCGTTGGTTGCCATGAGTCGAATGAAGGTGGCTTAAAAATTGTCTTGGAAAAGGAGCTCACGTGAACCCTCTCATTGGATGGCGGCAGAAGGATGGCTACCGATGGATGGAGGCCGAGAGCGCGTTTCGCGCCAAGGAGGAAATAAACATTACAAGACAGTGGGTTGGTACTGAATGAAGTACTGGGTGTTCGATCTTGATGGGACTTTAACAGATTCCTTTGGTCACTATTTTTCAACGCTCGAGTCCCTTCTTGGTCAAAATTTTTCCAGGCTTGAGAAGAAGCATCTCATCGGAATTCATCCGTCACAGAGTTTCTCGTCTCATTTGCCTGCCGAAGATGCCTCTCGCGCGATGCAGGCTCTTCAAGATAAAAGCGAGAGAGAAGCCAACTTAATTCCTACCTACAAGGCGATCGACTCAGTGTGTGCTTGGTTGGTAAATAACAATCGGAAGATGGCCGTTTGGACGAATCGCGATTTGGAATCTGCAAAGTTGGTTTTGCATGAAAACAGGCTTCTTCAGTATTTTGATCATGTTGTTTCTGGTAACTGCGTGTCGAGTCGAAAACCTCACCCTGAAGGGCTTTTTAGAATTCAAGAGTTTTTTTCGTGCCAGATCTCAGAAATGGTCATGGTGGGAGACCATGACCACGACATGCAGGCGGCAAAAGCATTTGGAGCCCTCCCAATCAGAGCGAGCTGGCACAATTATTGGGACCACGATGTTTGCCCAAATGCTCAAAGACAATTTTTTTGCTCCACGCAATTCTTTGAATGGGTCAAATCAAATCACTGAGCCTAAAAAATAGGAAGAAGGACATTATGGACACTGATTTCACAAAGAGGTTTAGCGACCGGGTTGGGAACTACGTCAAATACCGACCAGGTTACCCCAGCGAGATTATCTCTTTCTTGAGAAATCGACTGGGGCTAAATTCTGAGAGTTCTGTAGCTGACATTGGCTCTGGCACGGGCATTTCATCTGAGATATTTCTGAAAAATGGGAACAAGGTCTTTTCCGTTGAACCAAACGACGAGATGAGGAAGGCCGCTGAGAGTGCGCTCAGTGGATACTCAAATTATTATAGCTCGAAGGGCACAGCAGAACATACGGGACTTCAGGATAAGGTCGCGGATTTCGTCGTTGCGGCCCAAGCCTTTCATTGGTTTGAGCCCAATCAAACAAAGAAAGAGTTTCATCGAATACTGAAAGAGGATGGTCGAATTGTTCTCATCTGGAATGATAGAAAAATATCTGGAACGCCGTTTGCCGAGGAATATGAAGCCCTCATTACCTTGTTTGGTGTGGACTACAAGCAAGTAAAGCACAAGAACATTGGCGAATCCTGTCTTCGGGATCTTTTGGGCGCTTTTGAAGTTCAGCATTTTATGAACTACCAGGATTTTGACTTCGATGGCCTTCTCGGTCGTCTGGCGTCATCCTCCTACGCACCTAATATCAGTCACCCGCGCTTTGCCGAAATGCGTTCGGCCCTGAAGTATCTTTTTGAAAAACATCAGAGAAGCGGTCTTGTTCGGATAGAGTACGACACTCAGGTTTACTATGCGGTCTCACGTCCCAATTTCATTAAGCACTACTCTGACATCCAGGAAGGACCTGAATCATCGTACTACCGAGGAACGAAGGAGTATCTCTCGATTGGATCCCCATTTGCCAAAGAGTTTGGGCTGAAAAGACTTGGAATACATCATGAACTCCTTCCCTCCGGGCGGCGAACATCATGGCCTCATGCAGAGAGCGCCGAAGAAGAGTTTGTGTATGTCATAGAAGGCAACCCCGATGTTTGGATAAACGGTGATCTCTATCGGCTAAATCCTGGCGATGCGGTCGGCTTTCCTAGCGGAACCGGAATTAGTCACACTTTTATCAACAATTCTGATTCAGATGCGAGGCTCCTTGTCGTTGGCGAGTCCTCCAAGAAAGAAAACAAGATCTACTATCCTTTGAATCCAAGTCGTCGCGATGAGTGCAAGGACTCTTGGTGGCATGACATTCCAAAACACAATCACGGCCCACATGATGGTTTGCCAGACAAACTGCGCGTTTCCGAGGCGCTGGGACCGCTCAATTATACCGGAGAAATCATCGTCGAAAGTCTACAAGATACGTCCGTTTTGGATGCTCTTGAACCATTCAAGATCAAGTGCCGCCGGACAGACATGCCCAATGAGAAGATTAAGGTTTGGAATATAAATAGGTACTGTCTCGATGAGCGCACTCTTGGTGAAGTGATCACTCGATTCGAAACGGCTATTGATGATGGTGGGTGGTACATTCACTTCTTTAGCGACTTGGGCAACAAGCTTTACGTGGTCTTCAAGGGCAAGCATTTTGTCGTATCAAAGAAGAAGGACGTGACTTGGGACGAAATGATCCGCTTCGGAGAGTCGATCGGCGTTGAGCGAGGTTGGACAGAAACGATACCGGTGAGTTTCAGAACATGATCCCTCAAATATAAACAAACTTCATAATCGAGATTGCAGACACGGCGTTTTCGCCAAAAAAATGGAAGAGCTACAGGTATTTAGTGTGCAATTGCTGAAGTCGCACTAAGCTAGCCGAATCTTAGAACAGCATCTGATTTTCAGTTCCCTTTTTTTGAGTTGACAAGTCATGTAACGCTATGCAATATAGCCCGCCAGTGGCCTAATTTACTTTTCCTTTGCAATAGAACCATCGACTGGATTGAAATAGATCTCTACGTTTTTTCCGTCTTTATTAGTCCCATAAATCTCGTAACAAGTTCCTGGCTGTTTGAACTTTCGAATTTTGTAGCCTTCACCCTCGAGGCGCTTTTTGAGATCCTCCTCTTTCATCCATTTGTCCTTTGGTTGATCGGTGCAGTTTTTTTTGGCGTGTGCGACACCTCCCACGACCAAGAGTCCCATTGTAAGAACGAGTTTTTTCATTTTCATCTCCTCTGTAGTGCGACGAGTTGATTCCCGTCCTGCACAAATAGTAGCGAAATGTGCTAGATTTTACCATTGGGCAAATAGCCTAAGTGGTTGATTTAAGGTCCATAGACCATATGACCAATAGTCAGAACACTGAATAAGGACGATTGTCTTGCCAAAGGACGCACAAAAAGTGCGTCATGGAGGGAGCAGACATGAGAAACCAAATCGTTTACGATCTACCGACGCGGGTATTCCACTGGCTTTTTGCGGGTCTCTTCGTCACGGCATTTTTAATCGCAAAAACTGTAGATGATGAGTCGCCCATTTTTTCTTATCACATGCTGGCGGGTCTCATTCTGGGATTTACAGTCTTACTGAGAATTCTTTGGGGGGTTGTCGGTACAAAGTATTCGAAATTCGCTTCTTTTGCGCTTCGTCCAAAGGACTTGGTGGCCTATTTTTCAGGAATACTTTCGGGTGACAAACAAAAGTGGGTCGGCCACAATCCCGCATCTAGTTGGGTTACGATAGCCATGCTCTGCTTTGCCTTGGGGCTTGGGCTCACTGGCTACTTGATGGCCAGTGGACAAAAGGAGACTTTTGAAGATATTCACGAGTTATTGGCGAATGGTTTTCTCGTCACTGTTTTGATGCATATCGCGGGAGTTGTCTTGCACGCGCTTCGCCATCGGGATGGAATTGCGATGACGATGATTGACGGAAAGAAGAAGGATGTTCCGGTTGCTGAAGTGATTTCGAATTCTAGATCTGGCACAGCCTTACTTTTTATTGGACTGGTCTTAATATTTGCGACGTATCTTGCCGGTAACTTCGACAGTCTGAATCGGACACTCAGGTTCTTTGGCACAAGCTTGCAGTTGGGCGAAAATGAAGAAGGCGAATAACGAGGAGTATTATGAGCCAACGTGAGCGATTTGTTGTAGCGGGGATTCTCTGTTCGGTCGCAGTTCTCGTTGGCTTTGATATCTTCACTGATTCTCGCGAGGGCGTCGTTCTCTGGCATGTTCTAACTGAAGGCGCAATTGGATTTGTTGCATTAGTCGGGGTCTTTTACCTTTTGCAAGGAACTGTAACTCTCCGTCATCGTCTCGAAAGAGAAATGGAGGAGTTTTCTGCGTTCAAAGCGGAGGCGAATGCTTGGCGCGCTGATTCCCGTAAATATGTCGATGGTTTGGCTAGAGCCATTGACCAGCAGCTCTCAAAATGGAACCTCAGTCTTTCGGAAAAGGAAGTGGCATTTCTTTTGTTGAAAGGACTGAGCCTCAAGGAGGTTGCCCATGTTAGAAATACAACCGAGAAAACAGCGCGAGTTCAATCAATGGCCGTTTATGCAAAGGCAGGAATTTCAGGTCGTTCAGAGCTTTCCGCCTTTTTTCTTGAGGATTTGCTTTTGCCGGCTTCCAGGGCAAGTGAGGACGCTGTTAGACAATGAAGACTATTTCATTAGACTCTCTCAGCGGATTACGACACCAAGATGGAGGGCTGAGTATTCCTGAGGTTGAGGCTCAGCGTTCGCGGTTTGGAGCGAATGATATCGTAGAGGTGGCAGGAAATCCTTGGATTGAGCTTTTTCGGGACACAATAAAGGATCCGATGATTTGGTTCCTTATTGGAGTTGGGTCGGTTTTCTTTCTCATTGGGGAGGTTGCCGACGGAATTACATTGTTCCTTGCCGTATTTCCCCTTTTATTCATGGATGCTTTTTTACACTGGAGAACCCGTGCTTCAACCGCTTTGCTCAAAGCTCAAATGAGCTCACGCATCAAGGTTAGGCGAGATTCTAGAGAGTTTGAAATTGACTCTCGTGAGATCGTTCCGGGGGACCTCCTTATCGTCGATGTCGGCATACTTCTTCCAGCGGACGGTGTTTTCGAGATGTCGCGGGACATACAAATGGACGAATCAGCTCTGACAGGGGAATCACTTCCCATCAAAAAAAAACAGATTGAGTTTGATCTTTTTTCTCTGGTCTCTCAAGGGGAGGTAAAAGTACCAGCTCACACCTTGGGGTTTGCAGGAACGAGAATCTTGGCGGGTTCTGGATTGCTGAGGGTGGTACTCACCGGCGCTCAAACTTCTTACGGTGAAATAGTCCAATCCGTTTCGCGCGTGCCACACGAACTTACTCCTTTGCAAAAGTCGATGAACCGTTTAATTCAAATTCTCATCATTTCTGCAGGTCTATTGTGTGGACTGCTGGCTTCGGTTCGGGCCTACCAAGGTCATGGTTGGCTGGACGCTCTGCTGAGTGCCGCTACCTTGGCGGTGGCAGCCATTCCCGAAGAGTTTTCAGTGGTATTTACGTTTTTCTTAGGGGTTGGAATTTATCGGCTGGCAAAGATGCGCGCCCTCGTGAGACGTGCCGTTAGCGTTGAGAACATAGGACGTATCACACACATTTGTGCGGACAAGACCGGAACAATTACTGCGGGTCGGTTGACACTCACTCATCTTGATGCGGTCGGAGAAACCACTGACTTATTGTTAAGTGCTGCTTTTGCCGCTTCAAGTTCGAGTATTGATCCCTCGATGTTGCAATTCATGAGGTGGTTCGAAAGAAAGGGATGTCCCTCCCAATACCATTGAAGGCGGTGCCTTTCACCGAAGATCGCAAGCGCGAGACCGGGTTTGTTCGGCAGTCAGACGGCAGTATCATGGCCTGTGTGAAGGGTGCGCCCGAAACTATTCTCGCAATGTCGGCGATCACTCACGAAAATAGAGAATATTGGAGCAAGAGAATTTCCGAGTGGGCGAAAGCGGGTCACAAGGTGATTGGGGTTGCGAAGAAACATGATGTTCTCTTGGAGTCAGAGTATGAGCCAGATTCGGGATTTGAGTTTTGTGGTTTATTGGCTTTTGAGGATCCACCTCGGCCAGAGGTGGCAGGAGCAATGGCTTACTGTCGTCAAAGTGGAATACGTGTTCTGATGGTAACTGGAGATCATCCGGAGACTGCGGCAGCGATTGCCAAAGATGCAGGATTGACATTGGGAACTCCGATCGTGGTTTCGGCAGAGGACGATCCGGCTCAATTTCAGGTTGAATGGCTCAACCAAAATCCCAAATTTCTGAAGGGGATCGATGTGGTTGCTCGCTGCACGCCTATGCAAAAATTTCGCATTGTAATGGCTTTAAAGTTTGCGGGCGAAATGGTCGCTGTCACCGGCGACGGCGTGAATGATGTGCCGGCCTTGAAAGCCGCTGATATTGGCATTGCTATGGGTGAGAGGGGCACGAGAAGTGCGAAGGAGGTCTCGTCAATAATACTCTCCGATGATAACTTTAGTACAATAGTCAACGCGATCCGTGAGGGGCGACAACTCTTCAGAAACTTGGCGATGAGTTTTGAATATCTGTTGCTCATTCATATCCCTCTTGTGTTGGGCGCCGCAATTGTACCATTGATAGGATATCCTCTGGTCTATCTTCCTGTTCATATTGTTTGGCTGGAACTTGTGATTCATCCTACAGCGCTCTTTGCTTTCCAAGCAGTGGCATCGGCCAATCCCGATGGGGTAAATAACCGAAAGTTTTCTTTTCAGGTTATCAAATATTAACAACGAGTTTTATTGGAATTGTGTTGGCTTTCATTTTGGGATGGATTTTTTTGTCTCGTGTATCGAATTTTGCTAGCCCAGGGCAGGCTCGATCTATGGCAATGGCACTTCTGACATCTTGGAGCGCAGGCATAGCCTTCTATCTGCCGTGTTTTCGGTCGCACGTCGCAAACATTTTATCTTTTGTGACAGTTTTATCTTCGGTGGCATTGATTCAGATTTCAGATCATTTGAAGTTTCTGCACTTGGTTCCTTTACGACTCACTGATTGGCTAATCATAGCAATTATTGTCCCAGCAATGATCGCTTTGCTCAGCTTTTTGAGGAAGGTGAACAGAAAATAATAAGCTTTCACTACTTTCTTGCGCAGGACATGCCCAAAGTCGCGCTCTCAGTTGCCTTTGAGGGGACCGTAGGATATAAGTATGTAATACCCATCATGTCATCCGCTTGCAAGCGAACATCATCTGGCGAATGAAAATAAGACATCACCGATCTGGTTATCTCCTGTGGGTGATCAAGGCCCAAGCAGTGGCCAATTTCATGCGTGATGCTAGCAACCAAGATCCTTGCCTTTTGGAAAATTTCAGGTTTCATTCTGATCGTGCAGCCAATGACATGAGGCTCTGATCGGGACTGCTGAGCATCGCCTCCCGAAAAGGCGCCGTTGGGATCAGCCTCAGAAATTGTGATCATTCGATTGGTTGAGTTTCCAGCAAAATCTAAGTCATTTTCGTTGGCGAGGATAAGGTATGAGGCTGCAATGTTGTTATAGTCATTGAAGATCGAGGTCATCACGTTGTCGATCGTTATCGTGGCGGTGCCTGCAGCTGGATCGTCAGGTGGTAAATCGTTTTCAATCAATCGAGAGCCATAAGGATAGGTGACAAAGAGCTTTGATCCAGAGGTGGTTGATTTGTCGAGGAGCCATGCGTTTCCGTTCGGGAAATGCCGAAAGCCGACACAAAAGAGAATGGACATTGACAGAAAAAAGACGGCTCTCTTAGAAGCCATATGTCACCCCTAGAATTCCCAAGCCTTGTGAAAACCCAGATGCATCAAAGACAGTCGTAAGTTCGCCACGTATACCAAAGCCATACCAGCTATAAGAAAATCCAACTCCTCCATACAATCCCACATTTGAAGAAACAGCGAAGCCAAAGCTCACGTAAGTGTGATTTGTTAAATCGAAGAGTTTATCAAAACCGTAGGAAAATGGAGTCAATCTTCCAAATTCCCATTCCCCCCAACCTACGCGGATGCTGCCCGGAAAGGAAAAATTCGTTGAAAAAGCTGCCAGCGCGTGAAAGTCACGCTGTTTGGCCTGCACCACCATGGGGCAAAAGAGCAGAACGAAGAGTAGCGGCCACTTCACCATAGCTTCATTCCAAATGAAAGACAGGCGTAATCCTGATAGGCAAGCCCCACGATATTTGCCATGTTTCGAATTCCCCACATAGCGTCCAAACCTATATAGATCGAATCAAAATAGATCCAGTGCAATCGAAGCGCCGGCCCCAAGGCAAAATCATCAGATTTGAGTTCAACTGTGGAGCCCTCATCTTTGAAGGAACGAAGGGTATACATCGTCCCTAGCCCAAAACCAGGAGAAATGACGCCTCCCCACATGGTGCCACTGTTGTGAATCCAGTAATATGACAATTGATAATTCGATTGGAAGTAATATTGGTTTGCCACTCCTGTTGATGAAGCAAAAACTCCCCAGCTCGAATTCGAGACTCCTAGTGCAAGTGCGGGAACAATTCGACCGCCAGTAGCCGATGTCGAACCAGCCCCAACTTCAAGAGAAGCCTGAGCTTTGATGCAAATCGAAAAGAGGAACAGAAATGACAAAACTTTTGATGCTGCCACAGTATCAGTCTTCCATGTGGAGATTCAGTTGGGTAGGGAAAATCTCCTCACAATATGGGAGCTGAGTTTCTTTTTGAATCGCCATTGAGTATCGCTGGACTCATCTGGACTTTAGCATGGCCACTTGAAATCAATTCTTGATTTTTTTATATTCCACCATGAAGTAGGTCACATCATCGACAAACGGGGTGCCATTTCGAAAGGATTCTATGTCGGAATTCAATCCAGCGTATGCGGCCTCAATGCCTGGTCCCTTTTGAAAGCCATTGAGGAGTGATCTTGTCATGCGTTGCTCATTCCATTGTTCGCCTTTTTCATTTTCAAGTTCTGTCACGCCATCAGTGTAGAAAAAGAGGCGGTCGGCGAGATCAATTTTCCACTTCTCAACGGTGTAAGGACTCTTTAGACTTTCTCCGAGTCGAGGTCCTGGAGCCGCAGTGAGAGCAGTAATATCCGACTTTTTGAGGTTCGTTTTGAGCGGAAAAACAAGAGGAGCTTCGTGGCTTGCATTACATATTGTGATTTCGCCCGTTTTCAGGTCTATGCAAGCAAGGCAGAAAGTCATAAGGATTTTTCCCTGCGTGGTTCCATAGATTGCATGATTGAGGATTGACATCAGCCCATCCAAAGTCAGATTTGGGAAGTGAACAAGAAGGCTCGCCGAAGCTTTGGCGGCGCTGCACACCAGAGCAGCGGGTACTCCGTGACCCGTGGCATCTCCAATGAACAAATACACCTTGTCTCCCACGATGCTGTAATACCACCAGTCTCCTCCGCATTCGCTCGAGGTACGGTAGTGTCCTTTGATTTTGACGAAATCATCTTCATGGGTGGGTTTTGGAAATAGTGCATCTTGCACGGTCTTGGCTGTTTCGAGCTCTTTTTCCATTCTATTTTTGTTTGCCAAATCCTTTGCCTTGGACTCTGAATTGAAGTCCTCGATATTTTCGTCAATGAGTAACTGGAGGCGGTTTGACTGAAGGTCCGGAATCTCATCTTGATGTACATACAAATAGGATATCTGCTTTTCTGCGAGTTTTGATTTTTCCTCCATCGTAACCGTTTGCCCCTTCTTTAGGATTGTAGTATATCGAGCAAGGGTATCGGAATACAGGTGGAGATTTACGGGAGTTGGGGAATCTATTTCAATTTTGGCTACTTCGAAGGGAGCCATTCCTTTTTCAATTGGGCCAACTAGATCAAAAGTACCAGGTGGAACCTCAAAAATAGCAACACCAATTTCATGATTGCCGTATACTCCAAATTGCCTGGTGGATGTTTTTTCTGCCGTCCAATTGGCAAAATTGGTTTTTCGGATTCTTATTTGATGTAGCTTCATTTCGCCTAAATTTAATCCCTTTTCCTTAAGGAAATCTCGAAAACATTGAGCAGATAAATCGACAAAATTCATTTCATCCTTTGAGTCACCAGCTAGGGCCCCAACGAGATATCCCGTAAAGAAGCCGCTTGTAATGATGGAGCAGGTGAGGCGGGTAATAGATGTTAGACTTTGTGTGGGCTTGCTTGAATCTGGCTTCGGAAATTTTTTTGAAATGTAGGAGAGGGCATTGTTGATCGTCTGGCCATCAATGGTCTTTTTTATGTCAACATTTTTGAGAAGTGCTATCTTTTGGCTACGAAGATCTGACCAATTAGCGCTTTGATTAGAAGTTGCTCGGATAATTTTCAAAAATGATTCACCTGTTATTGGTGGATGGAGAGATTTTTTTGTTTGATATTGCGTGATTCTTGCCACAGCCGTTGGTAATTCTGTTTCTGCATAGGCAATAAAGTGAGTTGTTTTAAGACGACTAAATTTTTTGGCAAAGGTCGCCACTTGTTGGTAATCGCTATGGTCGTAGGGGAGAAAAACAAAGTCTGGCAAATGTTGGATTATCATCGACTGCCCCTCTATGAGAGATGAGGTCAGAAGTGCATCGACTCCGTTTTGCCAAAGATATTTCATGATAGAACGATTGAACTCTTCGTTTTTTGCAATGATCAAAGCGACTGCGAAAGGCGTTGACACGGCTTGGGGATTTAGCTTCGCCAGCAGGCTAGACATTTTGACTCCGATGGAACCTTCTTCGATACCTTTCTATTTATCGGCGCCTCATGGTCTAATACTTAGTGTCAGAAAATCTAATATTGTTTGGATATCATTTGAAAACACTAAAATCGAATTGCCTTGAATCAGACTGGTTGAAAGTCTGGGCACAGTCATGTTATCACTGCACTGCCTCCTTTGATGGGAGCGGGTATGGCGGAATTGGTAGACGCGCTAGATTCAGGTTCTAGTGAGAGCAATCTCGTGGAGGTTCAAGTCCTCTTACCCGCACCAGTTTTTTCGGTTGAAAATAGACTCAAATTTTGAGCCTTAAAGCATTAGCCTAGCAACCGAAGGATAGACCTCAACAGTGTTTGCAGACTGACAATTGAATTAAATCCACCAATGGCGAGTCCTGTATTTTTTGAGGCATATTTTCGACAAAGAAAGGCTCCCACTGGCGCAGAGAGGGATCCTCCTAAAACCAGAGAAATCGTGATATTCAGATTAACCAATCCTATCATTGCGAAGAAGGTCGCCGCCTGGCAGATTGTCACAACAAATTCGGCTGCATTGACTGAACCCACGACAATATGAGTTTTGTGCCCGCGTCCGAGCAGGGTCGCAGTTACTATGGGACCCCATCCCCCTCCTCCAATTGCATCAAAAAAACCTCCCGCAAGGCCTAAGGGGGCAATCCTTTTAATAGGAGACAGCGGGAGGGACTTGTTGAGGCTCTTGAAAATAATTCGAATGCTCATGCCGAGAAGATAAATTGAAACAAAGGCCTTCAATAGGCCCTCTCCTGGGACTTGAGTTAAAATATAAGCTCCTACGATGCCACCTATTGCGCCCGGAATGACCAATTTCTTGAAAAGAGATTTGTCGACATTTCCAAATTTTGAGTGCCAGTAGGCCGACATGCCGGTCGTGAAAATTTCGGAAAAATGAACAGTGCTGCTTGTCGCCAAGGGTGTAAGCCCCGTGCTCAAAAGCAGACTTGAGGAAACAACTCCGTAGCCCATACCCAAAACGCCATCAAAGAGTTGAGCTATAAAGCCAATGAAGAAATAGATAAGATGATCAGTCATCTAAAGACGATATATTTGCAGATTGGCAATTGTCAAATTCTCAATCTGTCTAGGTTCTCCCGTGGCAGGTGAGGTTGGTTTGGGTTGGATCGGACAGATTTCACAAGTTTATTGCTTTTTTATTCAAGGCTACCGGCCAGAATTGAGTAGATCGCTATGCGATGCTTTTCTTGGCCGCATATATCGACAATCTGTTCGAATGTTTGATTCGAGTAGCTAACGGGAAAGCCGGGAGCATCGCTTGCCAATATCACGCTATGTTTCGAGTCAGCACGCCAAGAGAGTTGAGTGGCAGCAAGTTCTAGCGCATCTAAGGTGGCCTCAGGAATATCTTTATTGCCCTCGCCCGCGTTCAATTCGTCGATGGCCCCGCCAAAGGACCGAGTGCTACTTGTGAAATCTCTAAATATCTTTGCCAAGTAACTATTATTTTTGTCACGATAGGCAATCAAACTTAACTTGAGATCGACGTGATCCGACTTTTCTTTTAGTTTTTTGAGGATCTCGTCCTTTTTTGCTTTTAAATCCCGAATGTCATTGGCCATTGAGTTTGTTGTGTCGATAATCAAAACGACGTCGTTTCCTGATGTTCCAGGGTCTTTCAATATCATATCCAAAACCGCATCAACCGAGTCTGCAAAGGAATTTGGTCTTGGCGAAAATGTAACAAAACCACCCGTTTGGATTGAAAGTTTTTTAAGATAATCCAAAGCTTCGACATCAAAAACTCCACGAAAATCCCACACGAAGTCGTCATAGGTTGAAAATTCGGAATTTCCAGAACGTTTTGGATCAAGAACTAAAATTTGATCTTTTGAATTCCTTTTTGCTTTCGGGCGCAGGTCGGGGATTTCAGGCTGAACCTTTGAAATCGGCTGCGGGGTGGCGACTTCAATAACTTGCGGAATTGAAAATGGATGTAGCGGGTATAATTGTTTCGTTTCAGCTTTGTCGTTTTCGGCCTTGTCGTTTTCAGTTTTGTCGTTTGCGGTTTCATTATTTGCAGGTACCAAATTGACATCACTTGGAGCCTTTTCAGTCTCTGTAGGGGGCTTATCAGTCTCTGTAGGGGGCTTATCAATTTCTATAAGGGCCTTATCCGCCTCCTCATCGGGAGATTTGGGTTCTTTGTTCTCGGCTTTTGATTCATCTTTATCGGATTGTTTTGGCGATAGGGTGGCAGGGGCAGGTGAATCATGAGAGTCTTGTTTGGCTGATTTCGAACACCCAAAATTGAAAATCAGAGCGAGTATCGAAGACAGTTTGAATATTTTTCTCATTTGTTTTATCCGCCCACCATAAAGTGGAGTCGTCTGACAGACTTTTCATGCCTGTGTTAGGCGACTCCGAGTTAGAAGGTTAACAACAAGCAAATTACATGCCGTCGACGGTCACCGAATTTCAGAAAAAATGAAAAACTATTGGTGTTCTGATCGTGACCATTGTCTGTCTCGAAATGAAGTCTCAATGTCTATCAATAAAACAGGGAGTTAATGAGAATCGTTGTGGCGAGTTTGAAGATTTTATTTTCAAGGGCCCCTATTTTTTTGATCCTATCTTTGCGAGGCTAAAGCCACCTTGATTGTTATGTGTATGCGGGGAAAGGATGATCTTCGATCACGCAACTTGTCTGTTGTCCTAACATTCAATTCTTAAATTGAGCTATGGGTGGTCATTTTTTTGGTGCGGGCGATTGATTGTGGTTGGGGCCATCCTCAGGCGATTGGTTTTGGACAAGCTTAAGAAATTGCAATAACAGCCACTGGCTGAAAGATGGAGAACTCAGTATGCGCAAACACAATAATTTCACATTCCTATTTATGTTTATGGCTTTTACGCTGGTCATTGCTGGACTGCAGGGTTGCACCGATGAGATTTCCTTGGTTGATATGCCTTCTGAAAAGGCGCAGAGTTTAGCTTTCTTCAGTGTTTCTCCTGAACAAAATACCTGTAGGGGAATCCCCGGCGGAATTCCTTGGACCTACGTAGAAGGAAGTATTCCCGTAAGAGTGGCTTGTGAGGACGGAACCGAAAACTCCGATTCATATGAGCGCGTGAAAATGTATATTTGTGAAGAGGGTCAGGTAATAGAAGTGGGGGAGTTTAGGGGCCGTCTGATCCAAGCTGCTCAGTGCCAGCGGACTCAATCTAAGTGTGGCGAATATGAGAACGGTCAAGCGCGTAACCTTTTCGATTTTCAGACCGCATTGTTTCCATGCCCTGAGGATTCAAATGGTGCTATCGAACTGACTTATTTGGTTCGCACGAGCGAGTTGTGTCAGGATGGAAAGTGGAATTCGGAAGGAGCTTCAGGAAGGACCATTTACAAGGTTGATGACAGCAGTTGCCAGGTACGCCCTCCCGCAGGTCAGGCATGCGGCAATCGCCAACACAACGAAGTATGGAGCGAACCTACTGACGAGACAAAGATTGAATCATGTAAAGAAGATGAGACGGGTCAAATTGATTATAAGAAAACGACGACACAGACTTACACTTGTCTCAATGGGACTGTTTCGAGAACAGCCTATGTTGTGGGGGATTGGGACCTCGTCGCCAACAGCTGCCACAGGAGTTGCCCTCAGGTGGGCCTGACCCATGGTCAATCGCGGTCTTCGACGACCAAGCAATCCGAAGTCAAACAGTGCGAAATCAACTACACTGGGCAAATCACTCGAGAACGCATGTACATGGAGACGCTTACATGCATGGATGGAGTGGTGAACACTCAGGGAAACTATGGGGAGTGGACAGTTCTGCAGGATACCTGCAGAAAAAATTGCGACGATGGGCACAAACATGGAGACAAATGGCGACAGGTTGATGTCGAATCCAAAAAGGAAAATTGTGCCGTCGGCTTTTCGGGTGAAGTCGAATACAGAAAAGAGATGGTCACAAGTCTAAGTTGTGACAATGGCAGCATTGACCGTCATGTGGATCTTGGAGAGTGGTTTGAGGTAGGCAATACTTGCAAGAAAATGTGTGAAGGCGGAAGGGTTGATGGAGAGAAATGGTCTCAGGTGAGGTCCGAACAACAAACTGTGAATTGCCATCAGGGATATCGAGGACAGATTCTTCAGGAAAGACAGATAACCACCGTTTTCCTTTGCACAGTTGGCGCAATCTCTAGCAGCGAATTTATTGGAAATTGGGTCGATAAGGAAAATTCCTGTGTTCAGCTCTGTCCGAGTGGTCACAGCGAAGGTGAGACTTGGAGCGAGATCAAGGAAACTAACGACAGTCTGACTTGTCCTGTAAATCAAATTGGAGAAATTGTTCGTAAAAGCAAAATAAGTCAGCACTATCTGTGCCAAAAGGGCCAAGACAAGTTTGTGAAGTCAGAGATAATTTCAAGTTCTGAAGTCAAGAATTGCAGGCCTTTTAATGTCTCAGGTCGTTGTGCTGGGGACTCTATTTTTGCTACCGAAGTAGAGGGACGCAGAGCTTGGGTTCGAAAGTGCAAGGACCATCCCGAAATTAAATTTTTCTTTGATATGGGAGGAGAAAAGCTCTATACCCATCGAAATCACTATCCATCTTTCGGTTATATCAAAAATGATAAGGTGACGAAGTCATGGAAAGCTCCAGTGAATGCTTCGTTTGCCTGCGATATTCCAGACGGAGTGAAGTTACTTGGCTTGTGCACGGCTGGTTGTTTCACAGAAAGTCAAAACATCCTTTTTGGAGGAAACAAGTATCAGGGCATTCGTTCTGCGATGGAAGCCTCAGTGAAAGACGTGATGGTCGTTCACCCCGAAAGCTTCCTTGAAGATTTACGTTTGGTTGGAGAAAAAATTGATCGATTTATTGTCGATTTAGCTCCAGCCGCTCAGGCCATACTCGAATTTAGAACTGCCAGCGGCGGTCGTATTCAGGTCACAGAGAGTCACCCCATGTTAACTGAGAATGGCCGATTGGTAGATGCACAGACTCTTAAAGTGGGCAATAAGCTCATTCTTTATAATGGACGACCTGATGTTATTGTGGCCGTTCGCAAATTTGAAATTTTTGGCAAAGTCTATAATCTCTATCCTCAGTCACATGAACTTCATAAGAATTTGATTGTGGCCCAGGGATTCATCAGCGGTTCAGCCTTTTACCAAAGCGAGGGCAATGAGTACGTGGGGCGAGTTGTCCTGCGCCATGCTTTGGTCGAGGATCTATTTCCTCATGGTGTTCAGTCCAAGGTGAAAAATAAATGAGCCCAAAAATGCGTAACATAATAGTTTTTTGTTCGATCCTCTTAGCTGCGGCGACAGGGGGTCGAACACTCCTCAATAATCATTTTCGAAATGGATTAAAAATTTCAAATCTAAAGTCAAATTTTGGACCTGGGATTTGGGGTTCTAAAATTGAGCAGGGCTCCTTGGATGCTCCCTCGACTTTCACGACTTCTCTCTCTTCAGTTTCAGGTGAACAGAAGGGAGATCAGGAGAGGGCGAGCGCATTTTCATCAGAAAGAATCGTGAACCCGGAGCAAGTTTCTGAAGTTCTGTCCCAATCCTCAGTTTCAGTGGCTCCCACACTCAAGCAATTCTTTGATTTGAAGAGGAACTGGCTTCGCAATGAGCATGAATTGGCCGCTTATCAAGAGCTCTTGAGTGATACCGCACGGATTCGTGCTGTGGGCGATTTTCTTTTGCAGGGATCAAGAGAATCTCTCGATTCTTCTGACGAGGCTCTTCGATATGCTGCCGTAGAATTTCTCAATGAGTCTCTTCATTATGATCAAAATCCGTCAAGGTATGAATCCCAGAATACAGTAAGGCAGATTATTTTGGCTCAGACTATTCAGGAGAATATGCCTCGGGATCTTAAGGTTTCCCTCGCTGGCGATAAAGTCGAGCTGTCGATGCAGTATGCTCTAAGTTTTCCTGAGTCTCGTCGGGAACTTTTGGCGCAGGCAAGCGACACAAACAAAAAAATTGTGAAACGCGCCATTGACTATGTTGGCAATCCTCAATGAGATGATCACAGATATCTGTGATCGATGCGTCATTCTGTCTTTGATAATCTGAGATTCGGTTTTATTTTCACGAGGTTCGGTTAGTCTCAATGATTATTTTTTAAGGTTCCATTCTCTCTTCACCGAAAAGAAGTTTTGGGGGTGGGAAGATGGAAGCTTGTACATACAAAAATAGATTTGCGATAACGACAGCGACTGGGCTTGGCAGCGTACTTTTTCTTTTTCTTGCGTCTTGCAGTCCGGCACAGCCTGCGTCATCCGTGAACGAACAAACTCCACAGAAAACAGATGTTGTTGTTGAGCAACAAGAACACCCTCAATCGGGGGTCTATCCGAAACCCTTCACTCCTCCTGTTTTGACAAGAGGATTAAAATGGGTCAGGTCTCATCCGATGTTTTTATCAGGTCTCAATGTGAGCATGGGAGAGCCGCCAGCCGAAGCCGTGAATGATTATCTTGATCTTTTTAAGGCCAGCGCCGTACACACCTGGGAGACAGGCTTGCCATTTGAAATAGAGGGGTGGCGGAAGCATCGTCCAAATCTCCCGTTTGTTTCCTGGGTCAATCAGCTTGGAAATAGCTGGTCAAATGGGAAATTCATGGGAGGGCTTCCTCCGGGGCTGCCGGGTCGGATTGGTTTTCAGATCGGCGATGAACCTTCTGAGATGAATGATCTCCGCGAGATGAATGACACAATTAACAGGGTTCGAAAGTACGATCCCGATGCTTTGCTTTATGTTAATTTTGGAAATATTTCTGGTAACAAGAATTACAATGAAATGGTGGATTTTTACGGAAAAATGGACGCGGACCTGATCAGCTATGATTGGTATTCACGCCAACAAAGAACTTACAAACCTCTTGAGGGCATTCGCAAAGAGGGTCTTAAATACAATAGGCCCTATTGGAAGTACTTGAGATCTTACTTAGACCAACCAAAAGATAGAATGACCGAAAGCGATGCCCGTTGGGACGCTTTTGGTGGGGTTCTTTATGGGTTCACAGGATTTACTTGGTTTCTTTATCAAATATCTCCCAAGGAATCTGAGTTAAATGCAATTCTTTTTGAGGAAAATGCCAATTTTCTTGCGAAGAAAACAGCCATGTACGCTATGATTTCAAATATCAACCGAGAACTGGTTGAGTACGGAAACGTAGTCACTCAGCTGACAAGCACTGATGTTCGTTACAGGGCTTCGCTCTTTCAGCCTCGTGGGACCAAGGCTTGGTCTTACGGAGCAGGCGATGACCCCTACATTAAGAGCATTCGACCCGCCTCCAAAGAATACTTTCTTGACTTGTCGATTGGTTATTTTCGCGACGACCGAGGAGAACTCTACACGATGATTCAAAACACTCGACATTCGAGCGCCGACTTTCCTTTGGGAACGATCAAATCCGGTCGAGTGGAAGTAGATTTCTCTGTTAATCCAAATTACGCCAAAGTGGATCAATTGCTTTGGCTAAATACAAAGCTTGGTCGCGAAGAAATAATTCCTCTCAAGTCCGTAGGTAACAATGTCTATCGACTTGAGGTTTCCCTACCCGCTGGGGAGGCGATGATGTTCAAGTACGTAACGGGAAAACCATTCGCACGCCGATGAGGAGGAGAAAGTAAATTTAGGATGAGGGATAAGGTTCGAGTGACAAAATTTGTGAGCTAAACAAGGGTTAAAGTTCGAGTTATAAAATTTGTGAGCTAGGCAGTAGATAACACCGGCCCAGACATTGCAGAGTTCAATATCATGTCTGTTTTTCGAATCAAACCTGCCTTATTTTTTGCTGTTAATTTCTTCTCTTTCATTCTGTTCGGCCGTGGGTGCGACAAATAGCGGCACTAGGTCCCCAAATAGTGTTTTATCGGCCTGTATATCTCGAGTGTTGAACCTAGGTCGTGTTTTAAAGCACCCCCAGACATTGGAGGAGCTATTGTCTGTATTAGACGCTCCGATCACTAAAAAAGATCCTGCTTTTCGCCTTCCGAGAGTGGATATAGATTTCAAGAGGTTTCCTAGGGTACCGGCGGTCGAGGCGCAGCAGATAATTGTTGGAAAGGACGGCGAAGGCTATTTTTTGCTTCGTAAGGGAGGTAAAACTTGGCGGAGACATGGAGGCCCCAACTTCTTTGCAGTTGAAAGCGATCCGACCTGGATCATTTCGGCACTGGGTCCAAAGGTGGCAGCATTTTTTGGATTTCGCCTTGTCAGTGACGACGTCATGTATGCACCAAATAGCTTGCTATTTAACAATCGAATAGTTGCTATGAACCTGTTTTTAAAAAAGAAGGGACTTGAAGAGATACCGGTGAGGTGGGTAGAAAAAACTCAACCTGCAGTGAGCCCCGATGGGGTCAAGTTAAGTTATTCGGAAACATACGTTCGTGAATTCTATTTCAACGACCAAACTCCCTTTTCACCCAAGGAAATCATTCATGATAGTTCTCATCATGCGCTTGATGTACTTTGGACCCGAGATCAATTGGGACCGATTAATGCCAGGATTGGCGCTCTTATCCGCTTTGCAGATTTTGTTCGGGAATTTAATTTTGATCTAAAAGGATACCCGTTACTGAGTGTGCCTCGTTACAGGGAGGCATTGATTGCTTTGCTATTTCAAACACAAGCGAGGAGTCGGGACAACTTTTCAGGATTCACTCCGCTTCTATTTTTAGACGATTCTACTTCAGAATCTGAAAACAACTCGTTTTTTCGAATCTTGAGATCACACTTGGGAGTCGAATTTACGAGTCCATTCACTGAATCTTTTGATGTCCATTTTGGGACAAAATATACCGTGGGTCAGTGGTTTTACAAATTGATTTTTGCTCGCCTGATTCCGCTTATAGAAAACAAATTCCCGGATAGTGAGGGAGATTATCCGGATTATACGAGTCTTCAAAAACTGAGGGCCTACACAGATAAAGCCTACTCAGGGGCTATTGGTGAGTTGGAATTGGTGAGCAACCAGCTTTCTGTTGAAATGGCGGATTTGTACAAGCTATTTAAAAAGTCAGACGCAAAGTTAATGTTAGAGTTAGTCCTTGTTGAGTATGACAAAGGACTCAACACAGTGGGAGGCATCGCTTCCAAAGAGCACCCACAGTCGGCACTGAGAAGGCGAGCAAGGGAATTTCGCACGGCAATTGGCGAGTAGTTTGAATTCATTGTTGTTCCTGCTTTCCCAACGACAAACATCTAATCCTCTAGGTTACATAATATTTTGATCTCCAAAGGATTGTGCACAGAGCAACAAAGCCTTTTTCATGGTCATCTCGCCAGGTATTGGGTTATGAATTTTAAGGGGATGTCAAAAAAAAGGGGGAGAGTATGATATTCAAGTTAGCACGGGAAGTGCTTGCGGCTTTGTTGGCTGTGTTACTTTTTACCAGTCTGTGCGGCCCAAGGCTCGCCAGAAACTCTCTTATTTAATTTTTATCGCAGCAATCAGTATGTTCAAATCGAAATATGGCAGGAAGATCTCTTTCATTTTAGATTTGGGTCCGCAAAACCCCAGATTCTCCCATTTGGACAAGCCCTTCTGTTTTGAGTGAGCGTCGCAACTCCTCTCAGACGTTCGTTCGGCGTTCAAACGCTCAGGGAGAACAAGTGATCGAGACAAGTGAGCTCATGATTACGGTCAGCAATGATCAGCCGTGCATAAATGTTGAAGATAAAAAAAATCACCAAAAACCACTGACCAATCTCTGCGTTGCGAAGAATGCAGGCTCCGGTGTGCAGATAAAGATCGACCCACTTGGAATGAAACAAGTTTTTGGATTGGGTCAGCAGCTTGATGACCCAAGAAAAGATGGCGGATTAGGGGATGATTGGGTTGGGAGAAAAAGGGTGTCGCCGGGTCCCTATGGTAATTTTATGAAGGAGTTTATAGGAGGAGCGGTTGGAGACACGCAAATCCCTGTTCTCTACGCGATGGGTGATGGATATCTCGGTTACGGCTTGTATTTTGATAGTCTCGCAAAGCTTTCATTTGATTTTCAGAGCCAGCCTTGGAGCGTTTCGACAGCTTCTGAGAACCTGACTGAGAACCTGAGCGGCTTCTTTTTTACGGGTCCCAATCTAAAAGATTGGCGGAGCGATTACATAGCTTTGACGGGTCGGCCACCGGTTCCACCGCGAAAGATGTTTGGTCTCTGGGTTTCTGAATATGGTTACGACAATTGGCAAGAATTAGAGTCAAAGCTTCAATCTTTAAAAGCTAAAAACTTTCCTGTCGATGGTTTTGTGATGGACTTGCAGTGGTTCGGGGGCGTTCAGTCTCATTCTGATCACACCCCTATGGGGAGGCTTCAGTGGGATGAGAATCGATTTCCGCAGCCTGCAAAAAAAATAGCGGAGCTTAATAAAAATGAACATCTCGGACTGATTTTGATTGAGGAGTCTTATGTTGGAAAGGGACTTCAAGAACACCAGGACTTGGCGAGTCGAGGCCTCTTGGCCAAAGACTGTTTTAATTGTGGGCCTACTTACAATGATACGAATCCTTGGTGGGGCAAGGGTGGCATGATTGATTGGACAAACCCAACTGCTCGAAGTTACTGGGCTGAATCGAAGCGCAAAGCATTGGTCGATATGGGGGTTCAAGGGCATTGGACGGACCTGGGTGAGCCAGAAATGTTTCAGCCTTGGTCGTGGTACAGCGGATGGCCTGAATTGGGGTTACACAGTCATGCATCAATTCACAATTATTTCTCTTTTTCTTGGCACCAGGGAATTGTTGAGGGGTACTCGAAGTTTCATCCGGAGCGCCGGCCCTTTATCCTGAGTCGATCAGGTGGACCCGGATCCCAGAGATTTGGTGTTGGAATGTGGTCTGCGGATATTGGATCAAATATGCCCAGCCTCGCCTCACACCTCCGTGCACAAATGCACATGTCACTTTCTGGATTTGATTTTTATGGTTCAGATATAGGCGGCTTTCATCGAGGAGGGCTCGATGGCGATCTCAATATCCTTTACACTCAGTGGTTTGCCAACTCCTCGCTCCTCGATATTCCTGTACGGCCCCACGTTGAGAACACTTGCAACTGCAAAGAAACTGCTCCTGATCGCTTGGGTCACGAAGAGAGCAATCGTGCCAATATAAAATTACGTTATCAATTGGCACCCTACTACTATTCCTTGGCCCATGCGGCTCATGAAAATGGAGAGGCTATTTTTCCTCCAGTCTTCTATCATTTTCAAAATGATCCTTTGGCTCGTGGTATGGCTCATCAGAAAATGATTGGCCCCAGTTTGATGATGGGAATTACAGCCTCCTATGTCGAGACAGTTCGGAAAATCTACTTACCTAAGGGAACCTGGTATGAGTTTTACGAGAATAGTCCGATTGTCAGTCGAGGAGAGTGGGTGTCGGCTCATCCGTTTTGGAAAACCGGAAAATTTCAGCTTCCACTTTATGTGAGGGAGGGGGCTGTACTTCCCATGATGGGAGAAGCAGTTCGACACCTGGGAAAGAACTCCGGTGGAGCCGAGGAGTTGAGGATTTATCCATCGAAGAATGGAGGAGAGTTCATTCTTCGTGAAGATGATGGAGAGACAACTGCCTATCTGGCTGGAGCCATTAAGAAAACCAAAGTCTCTCACCGCTTTGTCGGTAGTGATTATGTTGTGCTGATCGGATCGAGCGAAGGCACTTATGCCGGAGTATCAAATGGGAGAGAATGGAAAGTGCAAGTCATCAGCCACCGCCCCGTGACGGGCATTTTCTGGAACGGAAACTTATTGGCTAAGTCAAACCAAAAAAATCCCGGGGGTTCTGGGTCATGGGTTCAACCAGTTGGAAAAGGTCCCGTTACGGTTTATGTTCCGCGAACAGATGATGAGATTCCAAAGGAATTGAGGGTGAGCTATGCCGAATAATCTGGGGGCGATCAAGGATCATCAGCCTCTGATTATTTTTTGAACGTAGGGAGTGAGGCCTCGGAAGAAATATTCTACGGCAATCATCATAATGATGAGGCCCATCAGGCGAAAGAAGACCTTGTTCCCGCTATTTCCGAGGAGGCTCAAGATCCGCTTTGAGCCAATAAGAAACAGAAAGTTGGCAAAACAAACCAGCGCGATGTTGCTGAACAAAATTGACTTTTGAACAAGACTGTTGGCTTCTTGAATCAAAACAATCACGACCGTGATGGCTCCCGGCCCGCAAATCATAGGAATGGCGAGAGGGGTGATTGCAAATTCCTCGATTTCTAATCGTTCTGCTTTGGAGAGAATTTTCGTTCGAGAATTCTTTCCTTGAAGCATGTCGTAACCGGTAAGAAAAAGAAGGATGCCGCCGACCACTCTCAAACCATCTATAGATATGCTGAAAAAATTAAACAGAAATTGGCCCGTCAGCGCAAAGAGAATCATTAAAACGAAGGCGACAAAGGAAGCTGTCCTGGCCACACGAACAGCTTGGTCCCGTTTGACTGAATCAGTGAAGGCAGCGTAAACGGGCAAGGTACCCAGTGGGTTCACAATGGTAAAGATACTCATGTAGGTATAAAGAAAGTAGGTGAGGATATCCTTCATTATTTCTTAAAATCTCTCTCCATGACGGTCTTTCTTCCGTCTGCACGGGCTGAGTCCATTGCCTTGTCACACAGTGAACGGATCTGATCCGAGAGAACCTGCAGGACTTCTCCGGAGGTGTTCATTTCTGAACGTCGCCGAATGTAGTCCTTTACCTTTGAAGCCACAACGAGAACTTCCGTTTCACGTACTTTATTTGCGGCAGGGACCGGTGGATTTTTACGCACTAAAAAGATTCTAGGGTTCGCCACGGGCATTGGACCTTTTGCCACGGCCGGTGCTGATGCTGGTGCCGATGCTGAGGGGGCCGAGTCAGCTGCTTCCAGTTCCTTTTTCCACTGATCAAAGCTCGGGGATTTTTCCTCAATTGCATAAGCATCACGGTGTCTTGCAGAGGGGAGATGGCGCTCAAAACAGGGGATGGAGCAGAACACGAGCCCCGTTCGATTGCGGTTACAGGTTGAAACATTGCACTTGTAGTGGGTCTTTTGATAACCGATATCAAGCTTACAGGAGCTGCATTTTCGCCAATAAAGTGAAGAAATATCCATGGCTTGAGTGTAATCGTGGAAGTCGCTCAACGGTAGCTCAATCTCACAAGACCATCTGATTTGCGGCACACTCCTATTTGTATTTGACAGGTTCTCGGGCGCATTGCATTATCTGCCGGACGATGGCCTAGATTCTCTCAAAGTAGGGGCTTTGGTGGGATTTAGCCAAAATAACTTTAAGAGCTTCTTTTGGTGAGCAAAAGCGAGCGAACGAAGGGAAAAAGAAATGAAAAAGGAAGAAGGAACGGTCAGCCTGTTATTGGGATTGGCCTTAGTATCGAGTTTATCCTACGGTACCTTGTCTCGTGCTCAGGAGTCTTCTGAGACCAAGGCGAAATTGGAAGATGTTAAAGGGGACGAAGGTCAGAAAGATGTTGATCAATTGATCACAAACAAAAAGCTCCGCGCGGAAACTGGTTCTAAATCAAAAGTTTCTCTCTCTACGATGTTTAATTACAAGGGTGGGTCAGTTGAAAAGCCAGGGAGCAAAATTCGTCCAAATATCACGGGTGAGGCCAATACAGTTGCCGTATCAGGAATTACCGGTGATGTATCTGGGAAGTATCGAGTGGGTGAGCAATCGTCTTTGAGCGCCGGAGTCGGAGTTAGGATGTTGGCGCCATTTCATGAGTCTCTTGGTGCGACGAAAGTTAAAAATGCTAAAGGTGAGGAGCTAGAGCGAAACGACGTAAATAATCCCTATTTGTCTTACACCTACTTAGATAAATTGGCAGGAGTTCAGTCTGTTACTACGGTAACGGCAACTGGTTACACAACGGCCTCTTCGCGGGAAGTTGGCTACGTTGCGGATTTGGGTGTGCAACAGATCTTTGTAAAGGATATTGGAACGACTGGACTCAGTGTGGGAGTTCTTTTGGCTGCAGGAGCAGGCGTTTTTGATAAGTTTACCGAAGAGGCAAAGGCCAACAGTTCAGACTATAATTTTGGACTCTATCCCATGTTAGAATATGTTTTTAATGATACTTTTAATTTTCGCACGATCTCGGGAATTCAGGTTTATGAACATTATCGAGGAGCAAATACCGCCTGGTCTTTTTCCAAGAACACGGTTTATCAATCAGTGGGATTGGGCATTTCGATCACCCGGGACATTTATCTTTATCCAAACGTTCAGTTTTTGCCTGGAAATCTTAGATCAGACCTCACGAACGTGGCTCTGAGTGCCAATATCAATGTGTTTTAATTAGAGAAATCTAAAAAAACTTGGACGAAAAACGAGAACCTGCAGCGAAGGTTCTCGTTTTTTTTTTAGCTTTTGTTTTCGCTTGAGCGCAACTTCTTGTTGAGGGCTTGATACTCTTTTTCCATGAAATATCCATTGATGGTGGCCTTTTTCCTGTAGAATTCCAGTGTTTTGCGCGCCTGAGCATACTTCTTGTTCTCAATGAGCAAAGAAACATAACTGCGCGCCAACGAAATTTGAAGGGTCCCAGGAGTACCCGCAAGTATCCTTTTGTAGATCTTAAGAGCTTCCTCTGTCCTGCCTGTTTGATTCAATACTTCGGCGTAGCTAGCGAGGGCTGCTTTGTCCTTGCCTCCCAATTTAGCATAATCCCCAAGTGTATCTGAGGCCGATTGAAGATCGCCAGTTGATTTCTCTATCTGCCCAAGTTTGGCGAGCAAGGAGATGTCCTTGTTTGAACGATAGAGGCCCTTGTAGGCACCTTTCAAGCAGTCATATTTGTGTCTACTTGTGCAAATTTCAATGAGATTGAGGTGATCTTTGGGGCTCGCCGTACCTGTTAACTCCTTGATCTTGAGTGGAATGATCGCGAGTGAATAATTGTCCCAATGCACAATATGGAAAAAGACCGCCAAAATTAGAACAGCGCCACCGATAATTGTGAAATTGGTTTTACGAAAGCGTTCTTTTTCAAATGATTCTGTCTGAGGAGAATCAGTCCATCCGCAGCTGCAAACGATCATTGTTGAAAAAATTCTTTCTGGCGGAATAGTTTTCCCGCAGGCCTGGCAATTGATAAAATTTGTCAATTTTGTCCCCCTTGTATCAAAAAGAATCTGCTGTGCCTTTTGCCAATGATATTTCACAGCAGAAAATTAAAATGCAGTCCTTTTTGATCCCCATTATTAATTAGCCTTTGACTGCTAAAGAATCCACAATCTGTGCCACTTCAGCGGGCCTTTAACGGGGATTCGAGGATATTCGAAAGACGAACTTCTTTGCACTGGCTATCTATTGAACATCCTTTATTATTATTAAGAATATTTGCATTGAGATGGAACGTTTAAAATTGGGATTTGGAGACTTAGAAATGAACATCAAAACAGAAGAAGTGTCATTTGGGAGCAACTCGATTGCTCGTCTCACTTTAGAGCGTCCCCAAGCGCTTAACGCACTGACGACTGAGATGCTATCGGAAATGAGGGAGGTGCTTGAAAGTTGGGAGAGTGACCCTCAGATATCGCTGGTGTGGATAGAATCAAGTTTAGATCGAGCTTTTTGCGCGGGAGGAGACGTAAAATCGATCGTGATGGAATCTCGAAATGGATCTCTTGATTTCGGAAAAAAATTTTTCACGACTGAGTATGGTTTGGATTATTATCTTCACTGTTATTCGAAGCCCGTGGTGTGTTGGGCTTCAGGAATCACGATGGGAGGTGGTATCGGGGTGGCAAGTGGCTGCAGCCACCGGTTAACAACTTCGGTTAGCACATGGGCCATGCCTGAAGTCGGCATTGGATTTTTTCCTGATGTCGGCGCGGGGTATTTTTTAAATCAACTGGAGCCAGGCGTGGGGCTTTTCTTGGGCCTTACAGGCACGCGTATCAATGGAGAGCTTGCTGTGGCACTCGGCCTGGCAAATGGTCTTGTGAAGGCCGAAGATAAATCTTCAGTGTTCGATATTTTGGGAGCCATTTCGAGTGATGCCAAAAATCCTAAAGGGCAAAAATCTGGGGAAGATTTTTTTCAAGTTGTATCAGCCTCTCTGAACTCTGTTTCTTCAAACTCGGCTTCTATGAACCACATTCAGATGAACCACATTCAGACAGAGAGCCAGGCCCAGATTTTGGAATTGCGGAAAGTGGGGTGCCTGCTGGATCAAATTGAGGAATATGATCAGGGTTTTGAGTTTCTATCTGCCTATCAATTCGAGAACAGTCAGAATCAAAAAGGAAGAGACCAATTATTAAATGCTTCAGGTCTTGTCGCCAGAATTATTTGGTCTCACCTGAAGCGGTGCCGAAATCTCAGTCTTTCGGAAGTGTTTGATTTGGAGTGGTCTCTCGCTATTCGTCTGAGTTTGGAACCAGACTTTCGGGAGGGTGTTCGATCGGTCTTGATAGACAAGGATCAGAGTCCTAAATGGCGTTTCAGTCAGAAAGAAAGCGTTCCGATAGAGGAGTTGACTCGGCTCCTCGCTCCCTTTAGTCCACACGACTTGCGGGCGCGGTTGGGTCGTCGTTGTCGGCCAAGGAGTTAGTTTTATTCTCATTCAAATGAATGGGAATTGGTAAATCAGTCGGAGGGATCATGGAGCTGGGGAATTTGAAAAAATGGAATCGAGCCGCGGTTGCTATTTTAATTTTGTCTTTCTCAATTCCCAGCGGGGTATCCTCAGGTGGACCGTTAACAAAAGGGTCTCAAGTAAGTTCACCTGGAAACTCTTTGCAGTTGATGGAATACGAGCAATTGATGAGTTTGTCAAAAGAGGACTTAGGACTTTACCTCACCGGGATCAAACTCATGCTGGTCGACTGGGAGAAATCGCAGGCGGCTCATCACCCCGAATTGGTTGCGGGAAATACGAGCGAACAGTTAAAATTCTTGGATCGAGCATTTTCAATTCTTGTTGCTGAGAGCGTTTGGGCGAAGACGAACCCTCCAGGTCTATCTGCGGCCGCTCCTGCTTCTACCCCGGCCACGGCCCCTTCGCCTGCCGCGGTGCCAGCCGCTGTTAAACCACCACCAATAAACTCGGCGCCAGAGAAGACACCAGCAGCAAAGGCCCCCATCACACCTCAGTCGTGTATTTATGCGGGATGGATCAGTACAACCGATAGCAAGGGATATTGTCAAAGGCCCAAAGCTTGCGAAGGTGACGCCAGTAAGAACTCAGTTCAGTGTAACCCCCTTCTTTTCGGAAATGGAGTTTGCGTGTCCGTAGAAAATATGGAGGTCAGAAATAAGGCGACATTGAATTGTTTTGAAAGAACTAAATCCAACCAGATTGTGGCTGAGGAAATAAAGCAAAGCGCTTCGGATTGGAAGAAATTCAATGAGACTTTTAAAGAATCAACAGCTCCTTGCAATAGAACCGACGCTCCTCCCTACTGTAAAAGTTTGAGCAAAAGACTTCGGGAGTTGAACGCTCTCTTGCCGCAGTCTGTGGCTGTCAAAGAGCCGAAGAGTGGTCCTCCTGCTGTCTCGAAGAGCCCAGCGGTCGCGAAGACGGACGCAGTGAGAGGCGCAGCCAAGGCAGGAAAAGCTACTGTGGAGCGACGAGATAGACTTGCAGAAAGGCGTGGCGCTAGGACCCGTTCAGCAGGTGGACCAACAAGAAGGGCGGTCGCTCGTGACACTGGAGAAGACGGAGAGTCCGATGACGATGCGCCTTCTGATGAAGAGCTGCCAGACGAAACTATTCCAGAAGTTGCGGATGGTGACGGTGCTCGTCCCTCAGCAGCCAGACCCGGCAGAGGTGAAACGCTTGAGAAACATGCATTGAGAGATGAGGGAGTGTCACAATATGGTAAGGGTAAGTGCAGGCCTCACGCGCTTGACTTTGATGCGGCTTTTCCAGGATCTGAAGAGCCGAGCCCTGTTTTGTCCTTTGAGGAAGCTCAAGACCTGATTTGCAAATCAAAATTTGACCAAAATCTCGTCAATTCTCGCTTGGAGTTTTTAAGGCGACAAATTGCGAGTTTTAACACTAAGTCCAGGGCCGAAACTGACTATTACCACCGGCTTTGGACTCAATTAAAAGAGAATCTCGTCGCTTGTGTGGGTTTGGTAAAAAATCGAAGTCAGCAAGGAGTATCACCAAAAGGAATCTCTGCTCAATTCCGATTAAATTTTGGAGGGTCACCCGCTGGAGTGATAACTTCGACGAGGCCAGGCGGCAAAATCGGTCGAAATCAACAACTCGATCGTTTGTATGTGGATCGAGACTCATTGGGGGCTTCCTTGCATGCAAACGGCATTAACGATATTTGCATGGTGGAAGTTTTCTCGGGTTCAAGAGCCGCGCCCGCAATAAGGGGGAATGGAGCTTCCCCTTAGCCGTCTTCATATCACCCAAATCACCCAACTCACCCACCTCATCCAGATCATCGCAAATTGAGGCTGTTCAAAACGGCCTCTTGTTCGATTGAGATTTCTGTCTGTGTTTGAAGATCCAGATTTTTTAAGATAATAACTCCCTTCTTAAGCTCTTCGTCGCCGAGAATAAGAGCCCAGCGCGCGTTGGCTTTGCTGGCGCGGGTCAGACGTTTCTTAATGTTCCCAGAAAAATCGAGTTCTACGGCAAGTCCTTTTAATCTGAGTTCAAATGCAAGTTTCTGAAGATGTCGGTCAGCGGCCTCTCCGAGTGGGATCATTGTCACCGGTCTCTGGGATTTCTTCTGAGGGGTCACAAGTAATGCCAATCTTTCAAGACCTGCAGCCCAACCGACACCCGGAGTAGATGGGCCACCCATTAGCTCAACAAGCCCATCATAGCGACCGCCAGCCAAAACGGCATCTTGAGTGCCCAGGGCCTTGCTTTTGAACTCAAAGACACAATGAGAGTAGTAGTCCAGTCCTCGAACCAGGCGAGGATTGATTTCAAATGAAATACCCAAATGAGTCAGCCCATTCTGAATTTTATCAAAAAAATCAAGCGATTCACTGTTCAGACTATTCTTGAACTCGGGGGCAGTGGAGACAATTTTCTTGTCGCCCTCGTCCTTCGAATCAAGAATTCTCAAAGGATTTAGACGCAAACGTCTTTGGCTGTCCTCGCTTAAATCCTTCTCGAATTTTTCTAAATATTGGAGGAGTTTTTCTTTATAGGCCTGACGGCTAGCTTGATCACCAATTGTATTAATGTCCAAAGAAATCGATGAGAGAATCTCGAGATTCTTGAGGAATGCGTACCCCATAGAAATAATCTCGACGTCACCCTTTGGATCTGAGATCCCCAAAAGTTCCACCCCGAATTGGTGGAACTGTCTCTGTCGTCCTTTTTGTGGACGCTCGTATCGAAACATAGGACCTTGATAGTAAAGTTTTAGTGGAAGTTGTCGACTCAAGTCATTGGAAATAAAGGCGCGAGCAATTCCCGCCGTGCCCTCCGGTCGGAGCGTGAGAAGATCGCCATTGTTGTCGGGAAATGTGTACATCTGCTTATGAACAATATCGGATGTTTCTCCCAATGTGCGCTTAAAGACATCTGTGAATTCAAATACAGGGGTGGAAATTCCCTCGTAGCCATAGCATTCACAGACGGCTTGCGCCTTTTCAATAATCAAGGCCTGGGTTTTAAAATCTTCGAAAAGGAGATCATGGGTTCCTCGAACGGACTGCAAAGACATAATCGCACCTCATTTGGCTTGATACCTGATTTGGCGTGATAGCATGCTCGTCGAAGAATGGGTAGGGGCCAAGGCCTCAGTATTTACATCACCCCGCAAAAAGATACTTGTGAGCAATTTGAGCGGCCAGTTTGGCCGTGCGAAGGTCAAGATCCAAAGGGGGACTGACTTCGTAAATTCCCAGGGACCTGACGTTGCAGCGATGGAGCAAAAGGTGGAGAACTGGAAAAAATTGCTGGGGAGTAAAGCCTGTGGGCCAACTTTGACTGCAACCCATAGCATAAGAGGATGAAAAGCCATCAATATCTACCGATAGAAAGCATGGTCTTGCTCGGGTGAGTTCGACTTCAAGGAGACGGCTGACAAGGACGAGCAGGGATTCTCCTGAATATTGAATGTCCTCCAAGAAAAGAATTTTTGCATTACGGTCGAGGCACCATGAGACGTGGGATTTGCTGTTGCAATGATATTGTGCTCCGATTTCAACAAAATCAAAGGTGTCTCCATACTTTTCTAGAAGTCTGAAAAATGGGGTCCCACTGGTGAGTCCGTTGTCAAGTGGGCGCACATCGAGGTGGGCATCAAAGTTAATAACCAAGGGGCGCTCAAGAGGAAAAATTTTAAGTGAACTTTCAATAAATGAGGCCCCATCAGGATATCCATAGTCATGTCCTCCACCTAGGCTCAGCCATTTCCCTCCTCGACTGAGAACGTCCTTACCCATTTTCATTGCGGCTTCATGCCGTTGCTCAAGAGGCAGGTTTTGAATATTCAGATTGCCAATGTCAGTGAGTTGTAGACTTGCATTTGCAATTGGCGGTGGTGTCATACGGTATAGCACGCTTCGAATTGAGTCTGGTCCAAGACTTGCCCCAGGGCGGCCGCCGTTGATAATAATACCCTCTTCGTCAGGATATCCGATCATATAAAAGCGGTTGGGAGTAACTTCTGCAGAGAAATCCATAGAAGATTGAGTGAGTCCTCCAAGTCTTGGATCGGCCTTGTCGGGCTTTGTAAAAAAAAGAGATTTGTTGGTCGGGATAGCAACCATACTTGCTCAGTCCTCCGAAATCGTTGCTGGCAAAAGGTGAATTGTTCGTTTGATCTGGCCAGTTTTAGCATCAAAGATGTCAATCCGAAGTTTCTCTCGAATGATTGAAAGGCTTTCGACCTCAATCGAATGAGATGCGTTTTCGGCAAGGCTGTCCACCATTAATATCGACCATCCTGATCCTGAATCTGGAGCGATGGTGTATCTGAGTCGCCTTGAGGGTTGAACGGCAAGCGACGAGCCCGTGGGGGTAGCTAGATAAAGATCAAGTTGACTAAAATTTTTGAAGTCGAAAATATCGCTTTTATGATTTTCCCAGCGTCCTAAAAGTTTTTGTAGCCCTACGAATTCAAGGGTGACCAGAGAGACTTCCTGCAGAATTGCATCATATTCTCCTTTACCAGAGATATAATCCCCCGTTCGGAGTTTTTGCATGTCATTTGCGATGCCAGAGTCTTTTGAAGAAATCTTTACCTTTTTCCTAAGATACCTCTCCTTCAAAAAGAGGCCAGAGTTGTTCACGAAAACCCTTCCCTCGATGGCCATCAAGGCATAACTCCCCGAAGCGAAAAAAACGAGAAACAACAAAATCGCCCAGGAAATGACCTTCATTCTTATTCTGATAGGGAACTTCGTTCGCTCAGGCAACTCAAATAAAGTGTCTAACGCGAGGGGAATTCTGGAGAAAAGAGCCTAACTCGCTGCAAAACCAAATGACGTCATGCCGCTGCTTTCGATAGTCTACTTTCCTATGGCACATATAAATTGCTCATTTGTCGTACCAGCCCCCATCAAGGAGACCTTTGAGTTTCTCACTGACCCTAAGAGAGTTCCATTCCTGTTGGCTGGCAAGGTGGACGTCGAAATAGAGAACGCAGAGGCCGACCTCGTGAAGGGGGCTGAGTTTAGTTACTTGATGACAAGAGCGGGCATTTCTCAGTACTTGCGTTTTCGTGTTGAAGAGGTTTCACGAGGCAACTCTCTCACTTATAAGCAAACGGAAGGGATCTATCGTCGATGGATCCACACTCAAAAATTCTCGTCTCATGGGCGGAATCAAACCTTAGTTACTGATATCGTGGACTACGAGTTGCCTTTTGGTTTTATGGGCCACCTGTTAGACGATTTGTTTTTTCACAAAGATCTGACAAAAATTCTTCAGGGGCGTCTGGCAAAGGCCGCAGATCACTTCCGCGGCCTTTATCCAGTTGAATCAGAGGAAAATGCAAACTGGCTGAAATGGAGAATTCCAAGTTGGCGGAATCTCCGTAATCAAAGTTTAATCAAGCCTTCAATTGGTCTTCCACAAATTTCCAGTTAACCAGCTTCCAAAAGGATTCGATATACTTGGGTCTAGCGTTGCGATAGTCGATGTAATAGGCGTGCTCCCAGACGTCACAGGTCAACAAGGGGGTATCGCCTTTAGTCAGGGGAGTGTCGGCGTTGGCAGTTGAGTAGATGGAGAGTTTTCCATCAGATTTCTTGACCAACCACGCCCATCCTGAACCAAACTGATTGGTGGCGGCCGCTGAGAATTGTTCCTTGAATTTTTCGAGAGAGCCGAAATTCTTGCTCAGTTGATCGGAAAGAATCTTGGCTGGTTCACCTCCCGCTTTTGGGGCTAGGCAGTTCCAATAAAAGGTATGGTTCCAAATTTGAGCAGCGTTATTAAAGATTCCTCCAGAAGATTTTTTTACGATATCTTCGAGATTCATGTTTTCAAACTCGGTTCCACCGATGAGGCCGTTTAACTTGTCTACGTAAGTTTTGTGGTGCTTTCCATAATGGTATTCAATTGTTTCAGGGGAAATATGTGGAACGAGTGCATCATTTGAATAAGGTAGCGGGGGCAGGCTAATGGCCATATAAGTTCTCCTTTGAGAGGTTCAAAAAAACAAGCCCAGTCTAGCGGAGCTTCAAGGTCTGAGGCAAGGATGGGAGGTGACGCCTGTTATAAGGAATTCAAATCTGATCAGAGGTCCGAATTCGTCAATTGATGGAGAGACCAAGCCGCCAATGGACCCAGTTTGGGATGATTTAAAAAGACTTGAATATGCGGCACGAGCCCTCTCAATTTTAGATTAGTCGCCACGACAATGGCATTTCGTTTGAGTCCAGTGCCGCCGCTTCTGAGCAAAGGCGTCAAGCTGAGGTCACGCATGAGTTTTCTGTTTGAAGTCCTGAGAATATAGCGCAATTCCTCTTCTCGATCTTGGATATCTTGTGACTCGTTTGATTCTGCCAGTGCAGCTCCAAATACTTTTTTATTCCAGGGGCAGACAGACTGGCAGATATCGCAGCCGAAGAGCCAATCTCCAATTTGAGAGCGCAGTTCGGAAGGGGGATTCTCCCTGCTTTCGATGGTCAAATAAGATATGCATCTGCGGGCATCGAGTTCTCGCGGGGCAACGAGGGCTTGAGTCGGGCAGGCGTCGATACAGCGAGTGCAGGTTCCGCAGTGGTCTGGTGACAATGAATGGGCTGGAGTGAGTTTGAGGCTTGTGAGTATTTCACCAATGAAGAAAAAGCTGCCGCGACCACGATCAATCAAACAGGTGTTCTTGCCAATCCAGCCCAGGCCAGCTCGATAGGCCAGATCTCTCTCTAGTACGGGAGCTGAATCGGAACAAGGATAGAACTGTTCTTTCGGGAATAAGGACTGAAGAGTTAAAGTCAATTCTTTGAGTTCTTGAGTGAACCAAAAATGATAATCTTTGCCGCGGGCATAACTTGCGATTGAATTTTTCCGGAGAGGAAAATCCTCATGGCCAGGTATTGTCGGAAAATAGTCTTGCGCAATCACAATGGCAGAGTGAGCTTTTGGTGCATAAAGTTGAGGTTGCTCCTTTTGGACCATATGGGCTTTTAGATACTTCATCTCTCCGTGAAAGTCCTTCTCAAGCCAATTTTTATACAAATCAAGACTGAGTGCTGGTTGAAGAGGAGTAAAACCATATCGTTTGAAACCCTTGATTTTGATCTGTTCTTCGATTTGTGTCATGATGACGATGGTCTATATGAGGCTTGAATAGTCTGCATTTCAGCGAGGTTCCTACCAATTGAAAAATTTCGATGAGCATCCACATTTTACAGCCGTTCAAGAGATTTGCCAGATTTTGTTAAAAAGCGGCTACAAGGCCTATCTTGCTGGAGGTTGTGTTCGAGACTTTCTTCTGGGACGCACGGCCAACGACTTTGATATCGCAACTGATGCGCGTCAAGAAGAATTGGAAAAACTTTTTCCTTCAGCTCTCTCTGTGGGGAAACAATTTGGGGTTCTGATCATTCCATTTGCGGGCTTCCAAGTGGAAATTTCCTGTTTCCGCGCGGACGGATTGTACCTCGACGGACGCAGGCCCTCAACCGTCCGCAGGGCCAGCCCAAAGGAGGACGCAGAGAGGAGGGACTTCACAGTAAACGCCCTTTTTTGTGATTTCTCCACCGGGCAGATCATTGACTACGTTGGCGGGCGCGAAGATTTGCGAAACAAGGTTCTGAAGACCGTGGGAAATCCCGAGTTGCGCTTTGAAGAAGACAAACTTCGTCTTTTGAGGGCCCTGCGGATCTCAGCTCAAATTGACTTTAATATAGAGAGGCAAACATTTAAATCCATTTGCAAAAAGTCGTCCCAGGCAAAGCTTGTTTCACAGGAGAGAATCACCTCCGAACTTCGTAAGATGATGCTGTTGAAGAGTCGAGTTAGAGCTTTGCATGATTTGGTTTTAACGGGGATGGCTGAAGTGATTCTTCCCGAGTTAAGGGTGATGGCAAGATCAGACTTGCATTCTTGGGCTCGCATGGGACGCCACTTGGCGCACAAGATTGGCGAGGAATCTCGATGTGGACTTCTCTGGGCTCTTCTTGTGTGGCCCGAGGCGAAGGCCCGTGGGCTTGATGGTATTCCGATGGAGCAACACAAAGCCTGGATGCAAAAAGAATTTGAATCCTTCTTTCGTCGGCTCAGGCTTCCTAAAAATGAGATCCATGAAGCTCTGTTTGTCTTGAGTCATTCAGGGTTGTTTCTGAAGGGAGGGGCTGGAGGTGAGTCGCGCCTTGCTCCTTCGCAAGGCAATGGCAATGGCAATGGTCTGAGCGACGAGGACGTGAGTTGCCTCATGAATCTAAACGGTCCACATGGGATATCCTTATTGGATTTTTCGATGGTACTAAGTGCGATTGAAGGGCTTGGTCAGGAGCGTCTCCTTAGGCTTCATGATGAGTTCGTTTCAAGAGACCAAGGTGATGGCCACTTAGAAAAGCCTTGGATTCAAGGTGCGGAGCTCTTAAATCTCGGAATTGATGGAGGCCCCTTGATGGGTCTGATTCTGGATCGAGTTTATCGACTTCAAATTTCAGGATTGATTAAAGATAAAAATGAGGCCCTGGACAAGGCCAGGACCATGTTTTCTGAAATGACATCATGAAGAATGTTGTGGGAGTGTGAGCGTTTAGGGTTTGAACCAGCAGAGTGGTCGGTAACCTTTTTGAAAGCCCGTAGAAACAGTGCATGTGCCTTGACGATAGTCGCGGTCATTGAGGTCCGCATTGAGGTCAGCCGTGCAGATGGAGCCTTGAAAATAAGTGTCGAGTCGACATTGCGTTCCAGGATGTGCGTCGTCCGTGGCTGCGACGACTTTTTGGTCTGGGGTATTAAACAGGGCTGGAGTCGTTTCTTTTTTTAAATCCTTAAAGAGTTCTGCTGTCGACATTCCACCCATAGAAGCACGAGCGCAGAGTGCCTGCTCTTCGTGGGACTGGAATTGAGAGGCGCATTCTGACAAAAGATAAGGATCAAGATTGCTGTTTTGGACCCAAGCGAGGTTATCCGCAGGCGTAAACACGCGGCGTAAGCATTTTAGAACTGCAAAATAGTCGCTCTGCCCCTCGTTACTCGCCCAGGAGTTAAACCAGCCATCACTTATCTTAGGTGTTCCTCCAACGTGGTGTCCAACTTCATGGCAAGCAACCAGTGCAAAGCCCTCTGCGGTGATTGCGGGGTGGCGAGCGAGACCTCCATACATGTTCACGACCCAGGTGCCTCCGTAGCGCATGGCTGAGGCATTGACTGTCCCATCATTCCACAGGCGGCGAATTTGAAGGGTTCCTCCCTTTTCAGCAACGATAGGAGAATAGACGGCTTCAACGGCGTCAAGAACCGAGTTGAATTCGGCCTGAGTTAGTCCGCCAGCAGCGGCACCCACTGGAATATTCATCGTATTTTCTTCGACAAACCCGGCGCAGAGCGTTTGAGGAAAGCCGAAAGAAAGACCAAGGCCCATTCCTCCCATCCAGGCGACTAGAAACAAAATCCGTTTTGTTATCATATGCGAGTCCTTTCTAGAACTAGCTAATTCTTATTGTTTGTTCTAGCATAGGCAGCGCAAAGCCATACGGGAAGAGGATTTCATGAATTAGGTCCCAAATTGGAACTAATCTAGACGAGAGTCCCGAGACGGAATGGTCGAGTTGTGAATAAAGCCAATGAAGCTAATCAGTGGGCAGAAGTGGGCGACGAGGAAGAACGACGCTCCCGGGCCTTCATTCCGGAGTGATTTTTCCAGTTGTAGGCAGAGTCACTCAAGTAACGTTGCTGCCAAGCATCCCATCGTTGTCTCGGAAGTCTTTGCAGGACGCGACCCTGAGAATCAAAAATGTTATTTTCTTTGCCAAATAGAAAATTTAAAAGCTTGCCCATATCCCTCATTTCTTGCAGTAATATAGTCCGTTGAGTCCCGAAAATCAAACAATCAAGTAAACAAGTAATCAAGTAATGAAGAAATCAAGTCATGGCGATGATGCGTCTTTTAAGCTTGAAGTTGAAGTCAATTCCAATGCCACATCTGGGTGGATGAGAGGTGTAAAGTGGAGAAACTCTTTGGAAACTCTGACAGCGGAATCAGGCAATACGTGCAGAATTTATTGAAGCCAGAAGATACTGTCCTGGCTTCAGCGAGAAAAGAATGTCTGCAATCGGGGATGCCTGATATTCAGGTGAGTGAGCTGGATGGGCGTCATTTGGAGGTTTTGGTCCGAATGGCAAGGGCAAAAAAAGCTGTCGAGATCGGAACTTTGGGAGGATACTCGGGGATTTTTTTGATTCGTGGGATGGGGGCAAGTGGTCATTTATACACCTTTGAGCTCAGCCCGGCTCACGCTCAAGTCGCTCATCGTAATTTTAAGGCTGCGGGTCTCGACGGGCAGGTTACGCAATATGTTGGACCACAAGCTATCCTCAATATCTGGATTGGGCAGAAAAAAATCTTCGCACTGGGGGAGTTGTTATCGGGGACAACACTTTTGCCTTTGGGCGAATTGGTGTTGGTCTTCCGGGCCAGGAGGAATCTCCTTCGGTCCTTGCGATGCGTGAGTTCAATGCAAGGCTTGCGAGTTCACCTCATTTTTGTACAACGATTTTTCCGACGGGCGAGGGCCTCACGGTTGGGGTGAAAATCTCGTAGACATAGAGAAAAGGAAGGTAGAGCTAAAAGGCTTCACTCAACTTCAAATGCACTTAAGCTTGGTGGCATTTTCTAAGAACGGCCAGTAAAATCGCCGGGTGCAGGTGTTGGTAGTGCTCGGCCTGCGGCTCTGGCCCTTGAGCCTGTTTGCAACCTGTAGTCACCACTTTCCAAATTTCTAAAATTTGGATTTTGTTGGACTATAGAATTTAGCTCTGGGCCAGCCTCACCCGAATTGGGTCCGGCGAAATTGGCATTATCAGTTGAAAACCACATTCCTTCAGAAGTTGCTGTAATTGGCCGAATTAAAGTGGGATCAGTTGAGCCACCAAAATTCAAGGCATGTCCCACAATATCGGGAAATATATTACCATGAACCAATACATTTTCGCTACCACCTTTTGCCTGCACGGCATGTTGTGGAATATTTCGAAATAAATTCCCTGTCACAGTACTGTCATGGCAACCAACCATGTCGATAGCTTCGCCCATATTGCAATTCTCAAAAGGACCGCCCTCAATGTGAAATCTATTGATGCCAGACATTTTCAAACAGTCATTATTGTTTCCGGAACCAATATTTCGAAAATCGATTTCTCTCAGAACCAGATATTCTCCAGGTGTGGAGTAGCTGCCGCCGTCGTCAATGTCCATTCCGTGAATTGGACTGTTTTGAATAATCAAATTTTCTATCACGACGTAACGTGGGTCACCATTGAGAGTCCCGTAGGTCCAGCCGTTGCGTTGACAATCACTTCGCTTTCACCACGAATTTTGATCGGGTTTTGCCTGGTGCCCGTTAAATTTGAGACGCCGCCAAGCGCTGGATAAGTGCCGGCCAATAGCACGATTTCTGTTTCTGGCGTAGCCCCTTGTAAAGCGCGCTGTACAGTTCTATCGGTCGACGAGACCTTTGCGAATCCTTATTAGATTGCTTGTCGCTTATTTTATATGGTATCTTTGGCCTTTACGCCTGATGTTCTCTCTTTCAGGGAGCTGTGGTCAGCGACAAATCTGGCGCTTTGGGGCATTATTAATTTTTTTGAGGGACAAATTCTTGGAGATTGTCAGTATAAGGCTTATGATAATTTTATAAGGCTTATGATAATTTTAGTTTTATGGGGTTTGGATTGAGTTCTATAGAATCAATAGTTTTCAGTCGGTCGACGAAACCTCTGCGAACCGTTATTGGATTGCTTGTTGTCCTTGGTGCAATTTTTCTTTGGACATGGCCTCAGCTTCCGATCTCAGATTCCACATCTTATTTTGATTTTTCAGACACCAGATCATTTGGAAGTTTCCCCAACGCCTTCGACGTGTTTTCTAATCTTGCTTTTTTGTTGATTGGAATTATCGGTATAAAAAAAATTTTGAAGAATAGGAAAGCCGGGAGTGTGAAGTTTGTGGAGTTTGTGGAGTTTGGATTAGCACTTGCCGTTGGTTCAGTTTTAACCTGTTTTGGATCGATGTATTTTCATTGGAGCCCTTCCCCAGCGACCCTATTGTGGGACCGTTTGCCAATGACAATTTGCTTTGGGCCATAAATGGATTGGTTATCGCCGACAGAATTGATCAAAACCAGGTCGGGTCTCTAATTGGATTGATTCTTCTCGGCCTATTTGCAATTATTGGATACAATCAATCATGGCTTAGTCTGAAGCTCTACATTGCAGTGCAGTTTGGAACACTCTTTTTTCTTGCGCTTGCAATATTGCTATTAAGAGTATCTCGAATACCGAATTCTATTTGGTGGTCGGCCATTGGACTTTACGTTGTAGCCAAAGTCTTTGAACTTGCAGATAATCATGTTTTTTCTATCACAGGCGTGATAAGTGGGCATACTTTGAAACACTGTTTTGCGGGTCTCTCTATTTACAAGGTTTTGACGATTTTTGATATGGAACTGAAATGACCGGAAAACTATTTTCTCTTGCAATGATAATAGGTTTTTCATGTTTTGTGGTTGAGAGGAGTTTTCCTGGCTGGAAATTGCCAAGGGTTAAGACCTGGGCTTTTCGCGTTCTCTTGCTCAACGTGGCACAGCTCGGGGTAATTCTGTTGGCAGGCATTAGCTGGGAAAAGTGGCTAAATGGTTGGAGTCTAGTTCAGCTCGGGTCATTTGGTTTGCTTGTTTGGTTCGAAGGATTTATTGCTTACTTTCTTGCGACATTCATTTTTTATTGGTGGCACAGGTACAGGCACGAGTCTCCTGTTTTATGGAGATTATTTCATCAAATTCACCACAGTCCTCAACGGATTGAGGTTATCACTTCTTTTTATAAGCACCCAATTGAAATGGTCATTAACTCTATTCTTGGTAGTCTTATTGTTTTCGCTATCCTTGGACTTTCTTTAGAGGGAGCGGCTTACTATACATTCTTTACTGCAATAGGTGAATTTTTCTACCATACAAATGTTAATACGCCCCAATGGTTAGGTTACATCTTTCAAAGACCAGAAATGCATCGATATCACCATGAGTATCAACAACACAAATCCAATTACGGAGACATTGTTTGGTGGGATATTCTATTTGGAACATATAGGAATCCCGTAAAATTCGAATCAACTTGTGGTTTTGATGATGAAAAGGAACAAAGACTTGCAGAGATGCTTGCTTGGGAAGATGTTCATCATGGATAAAGATTAGTGTTTGGTTTCGATTCCGGAGGCGTATCGGGTAAAGTAGCCTTCGATTTTTTTTCCTCGGAGGCCGTCGAAGCAATGTGGACTTTTCCGTGGTGTTCAACGACGTGACCTCCCGCCATCGCCACAGGAGCGGCTCCGATTTTTAAAGAATGATACTATGTGCTATTCAAATCATTATCAAATTGAAGAACTCAAATCTTTCCGATCCCCCGATAGCCAAGTTTGGCTAGTTGGTAAAGGATTTGCTGTGGGTGACGACTGTCTGATTGAGAAAAAAAAGGCAGAGTCTTTTGTCGAATAGATTCCTCTGGAGGAATTGTGCATTAAATACTGGCATTTGTCTTGCGAGATCCAGCGAACCAGTGGTTGCCCCGTTTCGGAATTCGGAGATTTCTTCATGATGAGACCGTTATTATTTTGTGTTTTCATTGGAATTGTCAATTCTGCGATTGCGGGCAATGTTGTCCTGATCGTACGAGGAACACCTTTTCCGGAGGAAGAATTTTTTGACGAATCATTTGGTCGGGATTTTGGCGATATGCTTGAGAGCATGAACGTTAAAGCTAGAGTCGTCGACCTCGGAGAGCTTGGGAAGGCAATAGATTCTCGTGTAGATGATGATTCGACAAAGAGCCAATTGACTCCAAGTGATAGAATTATTGGTTTCCTTGTACATGCTCATGGTTCTACGCAATCATTGGTCTATGCGAAGGATCCATCCACAGCGCTCACAAATACCGATGATGCTCAATGGGTAAGTGGAGAGCAGTTCGCTGACATCTTAACCAAAATTTTGCCTTTGGATCGAATAAGTGATGAATTTTTTGTATATCTTGATTGTTGTAATCAAGGGGGAGAAGTTCGAAAAGGAAGCAATTTTCAAGATGAATTTTATCTGGGACTAAAGAAAAGACTTCGTGAAGCTAGTATCCCGATGAAGCGCTTGGTTGTCTTTGCTTTTACACAAGCTACAGGGATTGGGACTTTTTCTTCAGCTTTTCTTGAACGAAGAATTAAGGAAGAGAGAGACTTAAACATCCTCCGGCAACTACCCAATATTTGGCTTAAGTCTACTTACAGCGATGCCGCAATTCAAAAACAAATTAATTCACCAGTGAGGAGATTCATCAATTGGCATCCCTCTTGTCTCGATCGTCCCGTTAGAGCGTTTTCAGTGTTACTTGGTGCTGGATGGGTGATATCTGAATTTTTTGGTTTGGGTTTGGGCTTTGGGACTCTTGCTTCTCTAAGTCTTCACGCCTGGGCAGTTCATAATGGTTTGATTGGGAGATCCTCAGCAAGAGTCAGACACTGGACTCCTTCTGTAGAATTGGAAGAAAAATCCTCGATAAGAGATCTGCAAAAGAGATTTCTCCCTCGAGGTAGGTGTTCTCAGGCACTTAAGCCTTGATGTGTCCGTCCCAAACTGTTTCAGAATCTGTGATAAGATTCACTGCTGACAGTCTTATTCCTATGAACGCAGTTCTTATGTCACGGAGCAGTTCCCAAAGCGTGCCCTGGTATCTTTCGATAAGTCTTTTTAGCTGTAGCAGGAGTTGCACCAGTACTGCCACTGCCAGCTGAGTTATGACTGCGTTACGTCACGCATGTTAAATATTAAGAAAAGTAGAGCTAAATGCTCTGTCCCGATTTTTTTCCCGTGATGTATCGGGTAAAGTAGCCTTCGATTTTTTCCTCGGAGGCCGTCGAAGCAATGTAGACTTTTCCGTTGTGCTCAACGACTTGACCTCCCGCCATCGCAACCGGCACGGCTCCGATTTCCAAAGAAGGGATCTCGACCTTTAGGCCGTATTGGCCAAATCGCTTCAAGACATTTCCGACTCTTCTCTTTACAAGATAAAATTGAGCGATCGTTGGTCTATTGTGAGCAAAAAAGATCAGCTTGCCGGAGACTTCAACAACTTCAAAGTAATCAAGCAAGCCAGCCTCAATTTGATCGTCAGTCGCTCTCGTTGCAATGTAAAGCTTGTCGTTATGGTTGACCACGTTTCCGCCCTCCATTTTTAGAGGTGCAAGGCCAATCTCTGCTGTTTCCACTTTTGGTTCAAAGTGATGTTTTAGAATCTCGCTGAGGATTGTGCTGACTCGTCCTTTGGCAAGAGCAAACTCTGCGATCGTTGGATTATTATGAGCAAAAAAAGCAATTTGAGTTGGCGTTTGTAGATATTTGAAACTTGACTGAAAAAATAGGCTGGTTGCTTGTTCGAGTCCGGGGTTTCTCTGGCGTTCCCTGAAAACGAGAGTAGAAGTCCATTAATTGACAAGCCCAACAGAAAAAACAAAAATCGATATTTTACATTGATCACAACGTCCCCCAGTTAATCCCTCAAGGACAGTCAATAAAACATCAATCCATCCGTCAACTGGTTTGAAATGATTTCTTTAAGATGCGAGAACTCTCGGCTCAGCTCGCCTTATCTCACCAAAAAAGAAAGTGGATTGTGATCCTCTGGCCCTTGGGTCCGTTGATTGAGACACGGATGGCCTCGGCGTTGATCTCTTCTGTGAGGATATCTGCTTTTTTACTTCGATTGATTTGGTACTGGCATATTTCTTGCTCAGCACTATCGAAGCAGTGCTTGTCCCGTCTTGGTAATAGGAGGTTTTCTCTTGGTAAGATTATTATTATTTTGTGTACTCACTGGATTCGTCAATTCTGCGATTGCCGACAATGTTGTCGTTATCGTACGAGGAGCACCTTTTGCAGAGGATGATTATGACGAATCATTTGGGGAGGATTTTGGCGAGATGCTTGGAGGCATGGGCGTTAAAGCTAGAATCCTCGACATCGGAGAACTTGGGAAGGTAATAAATTACAGTGTGGATGATAATCTGACAAAGAGCCAATTAGGTCCAAATGATAGAATTATTGGTTTCCTTGTTCACGCTCATGGATCTACGCAATCATTGCACTATGAGAATTGTACATCATGTACCGCTGATGTTCGAATGGTAAGTGGAAAGCGGTTCGCTGACATGTTGATTCGAATTTTGCCTGTGGATCAAATAGGTAATGAATTTTTTGTATATCTTGATTGTTGTAATCAAGGGGGAAGTACTCGAAAAGGAAAAAATTTTCAAGATGAATTTTATGTAAGACTACAGCAAAAACTTAGTGAAGAGATCCCGCTGAAGCGCCTGGTTGTTTTTGCTTTTACACAAGCTACAGGGGCCGGGAATTTTTCCTCAGCGTTTATTGACCGAAGACTTAACGAAGAGATCGGGTCAAACCGTGTGTTGAGACTACCCCTTTTGTGGATTAGATATACTCAGAGCGATGCCGCATTTCAAAGGCAATTGGCTTCACCAGTGAGGAGATTCATTAATTGGCATCACTCTGGTATCGATCGCCCCGTTAGAGCGATTGCTTTGTTACTTGGGGCTGGATGGGTGGTATCTGAATTTTTTGGTTTGGGTTTTGGTTCTGGGGCTCTTGCTTCTTTAAGTCTCCACGTCTGGGCAGTTCATAATGGTTTAATTGGGAGATCCTCAGCAAGAGTCAGACAGTGGTCCTCTTCGCGGGAATTGGAAATAAGATCCTCGATAAGAGATCTGCAAAAGAGATTTCTCCCTCGAGGTAGGTGTTCTCAGGCACTTAAAAATTGACGTGCCAGTACGCACCCAATTGAAATGGGCATTAACTCTATTCTTGGAAGTCTTATTGTTTTCGCTATCCTAGGAATTTCTTTCGAGGGAGCGGCTTACTATACATTCTTTACTGCAATGGGTGAATTTTTCTACCATACAAATGTTAATACGCCCCAATGGTTAGGTTACATCTTTCAAAGGCCAGAAATGCATCGATATCACCATGAGTATCAACAACACAAATCCAATTACGGAGACATTGTTTGGTGGGATATTCTATTTGGAACATATAGGAATCCCGTAAAATTCGAATCAACTTGTGGTTTTGATGATGAAAAGGAACAAAGACTTGCAGAGATGCTTGCTTGGGAAGATGTTCATCATGGATAAAGATTAGTGTTTGGTTTCGATTCCGGAGGCGTATCGGGTAAAGTAGCCTTCGATTTTTTCCTCGGTTGCCGTCGAAGCAATGTAGACTTTTCCGTTGTGCTCAACGACTTGACCTCCCGCCATCGCAACCGGCACGGCTCCGATTTCCAAAGAAGGGATCTCGACCTTTAGGCCGTATTGGCCAAATCGCTTCAAGACATTTCCGACTCTTCTCTTTACAAGATAAAATTGAGCGATCGTTGGTCTATTGTGAGCAAAAAAGATCAGCTTGCCGGAGACTTCAACAACTTCAAAGTAATCAAGCAAGCCAGCCTCAATTTGATCGTCAGTCGCTCTCGTTGCAATGTAAAGCTTGTCGTTATGGTTGACCACGTTTCCGCCCTCCATTTTAGAGGTGCAAGGCCAATCTCTGCTGTTTCCACTTTTGGTTCAAAGTGATGTTTTAGAATCTCGCTGAGGATTGTGCTGACTCGTCCTTTGGCAAGAGCAAACTCTGCGATCGTTGGATTATTATGAGCAAAAAAAAGCAATTTGAGTTGGCGTTTGTAGATATTTGAAACTTGACTGAAAAAATAGGCTGGTTGCTTGTTCGAGTCCGGGGTTTCTCTGGCGTTCCCTGAAAACGAGAGTAGAAGTCCATTAATTGACAAGCCCAACAGAAAAAACAAAAATCGATATTTTACATTGATCACAACGTCCCCCAGTTAATCCCTCAAGGACAGTCAATAAAACATCAATCCATCCGTCAACTGGTTCGCAATGATTTTTTTTAAATGGTGTCAAATCTTCGTGATTTGTTTGCCAGACGAACCCCAGTCTCGCGCTAAGGGGCACCCTTACTGTGCGCCTGAAGACCGCCTGACTGTTCTCGGTTGAGCAATTCTGTCCCCTGATTGAATCTGATTCCAAGACTCACGGAGCGATTTTAAGTCGTCGTTGTTCAGCTTGATTTGTCTTCCATCCGGAAAAACAGCGTAACTTTCAGGATCCAATCCAATCGATTTGTCTTTGGGATCCCGAACCAGTCCAAACTTAACCAATCGGCAGTTGAACCCTGAGGATTCTGAGACGTCGCCATTAACGAGGAATTGCCTACTGGGTGCTTTTTCTCTCTCGAACTCATAAACGGCGTCTCGCACCGCTGAGGATTTACTGAGTCCGCATAAACGGTTAGTGTCAGGAGTGCCGTCGTTGATTTTTACTAGACTGGTGACAGGTGGATTTTCACCTTTCCCTTGTGCTTTCGGACCAGTCGCGGCTGGATATGTCTGACTTGGGAGTGCGGCAAACAAGCTATTTTTAAAAATCTCATCTGGAATTTCATTCAGAAGGTCTGCGACGGAAAGGACTATGACTTTTCCATCTGAAGTACGACGCATTTTCGGATCCATAATCCAAGAAGGTACTATGCCTTCTGTTAGAGCCACGCGGATAGCCATTTCTGATAGATCAGGGGATAGGACTTTTAATCTCTCGAAGAAGATCCTCAGGCTCTCTATTGATGAACGCAGACTAGTTTGCGCCTGTATTTTATCAGCCTCCCACTCTTCATCATGAAAAAGTTGGTGATCTGACTCCCGCTTAAGAGTCGACACGTTCTCATGTATCTCCGCAAGAAATGATTTAATCGAATCTTTTACTTCTACTTCGAAACGCGGCATCATACTCCCTGGCATTCCAGCAAACAGACCTTCTTCCTTAGTCAATTTTAATCCAGTTTTCCAGCTTAAAGGCACTCTTCTTCTGATCCCTTCTAGGTAGAAATCCCAAGCCTGAGCATACATACTAGAGGTTCCTCGATTCGGATCAAAATATGGCCAACCCTTAGTGAGATTATACATCAGTCTGGATTCCGCGACCTCCGCCTCGGTAATAAGCAATTTAGTAGCCTCTGCAGAGGGAATCACATATATTTGGCAAACCAGGGAGCCAAAAAACAATACCTGCCACGGTCCCATCCACCAACTGGGCACTTGAAAAACGGAGCTAAAATAACCTTTTCGAATTCCTACTTTTTTTCCTGATCTTGATGGCATAGTATTTTCACCCTTTTCTTTTGAGGAAATGCACTTACGCCCCCTAAAGCTGCAAAATACGTTCCCGGCAATGGCTCGATTGTCGAGTCAAGAGACATGAATTTAATGACGGATGTTCATTACTTATGCACGCATCTCCTTTGTTTAATATTCCCACCTTTGTAACTACTAAGCGATTCTGTCCGGGTCCAATTGCCAAGGGAAAATGACCTCGTGACTCGATTTGAAGCAGAAACTCTTTTGTAGGTCTCGGGTCGAACATTAAGGAGTTACTTAACAAATTAACGGGAAGAGCACCTTCATTCGACATGGGAATAAGGGCGTGCGCCAAAGAACAAATTGGCATCGGAATCAGAAATGTCGAGTGCAATATGTTATGATGGAAAAGTATTTCGATTTCAACATGGTTCATGTCCTCGAAAAGTTACATGTGGAAGGTATCAATCTCAAACGCGAAACTTTTCGGAGCTGGTGTCATGAAATAGGATTGGTCAAAAGAGTACAGAAGCGTCAGATGAAGCCACGCTATGAACGCATCAGGATGTCTCAGTCGATCCTTTTAATCCAAATGGAACGGTAGCCATCATAGATGGTTTGATAATCGGGAAACATGTCTTATTGCGGCCATCGACGACGCAATCAGTGCAAATGATGTAGCAAACCAGTGAATACCTCAAAACCGTGTATCTCCCTCATCAGCATAGCCCACGATACTCTCTGAGACTGCACAATTTGAAACCTGCCTGCCAAGCACTTCCGGGGCACTGTAAGCTTGAAGAGATCTTTTGCATCAAAGATACAGAGTTGTTAATCGGAATCACGTCATTAGTCTCGGCAAATTTGAATTTGCTCCGGCACAGGCTTGTGAGGAAAATCTTCAGTTTTCAGCAAGCTGGGTACTTCTTCGAGATATAATTTATCATAAAAATAAGTTTGATTTTGAGAAAAAAATGGGGTGAGTAGTAAAAGACCACATTGTTTCATACATCAAATGTCTGCGGGATCTGATCCCAGGAGGCTCTTCTATGAACTCTCTCTATTCCATTCTCCTTTATGGGATTTTTATAAGCTTTGTCGCTTCCTTGGCCAGTATTCAAAGCCATGCCGAGGAAGCTTCTTCCGCAGTAGAAGCGGATCAAAGCTGCGGCCCTTCCTATATCACGCAAGTGGCAACTACCGGAGATGGACACTTTGTGGCCTTAACAGAGCGACTTTGCGCTTTGATTTCATCTGAGAGCTCTTCTTCGCCAAAAAATCGAATTGAGAGCGTGCAATTGGTAGTTTTTGATTCTGTCGGAAAGCGCGAGAAAAACTGGGATGTGACAAGTCTTTTTTTTGGGTCTGGAAGGTCCCCCAAGGATCAGCTGGAACCCCTCAGCCCTCAGATTAAAATTTTCAGTGGCGCGGGCGCGGATCAATTTTTTATTGTGTCTAATGGCGGGACTCGGATCTATACAGCTAACACCCAAGGAATTTTGCAGTCATTCTATTTGGATAATCCGCCAAACAATGAATTCTTCACTTTGTTCAGCGATGATAAGATGTGCCATTCAACTCATTATCAAATTGAAGAACTCAAATCTTTCCGATCCCCCGATAGCCAAGTTTGGTTAGTTGGTAAAGGATTTGCTGTGGGTAACGACTGTCTGAATACTAAAACAAACAAAAGAATGAAGGAATGGCGCGAGGCCGTTATCTTGAGTAGTTCATTGATGTCGTCATCTGAGAAGAAGGGCGATGACGTCAAGGTAGCGCTCTCGGAGGCTCCATCGTCATTTTCACAGGTCTTTGTGCTCTATCCTAATTATGATGATGAGAGTGCTCGGGTATTTGGTGGGTTGGGAATAAATTGGCCCACCTCAGTCGGTCCAACCAATCCCAGGCCCAGCTTTCAGACCTTGGTTGACAATGGTTTCTCAGGAATCTTGGTTGTGCCAGCAGATAGTAGCAGTTATTCGAATAGGCTTGAAATGGTAAATCGCAAATGCGGCGAAGGCGGATCTACTCGTGAAAGCTGGTCCTGGTGCGGACAAGAAAAGAATTATCAGGCAGATCCGAATTCCCTCCGACAGTTTTTTCCCTTGAGTATAACTGTAAAAGATAGTGTTAGTTATAAGTTGATAAAGAGCAGTGACACTATTGGGTATCTTTTCGGGCCTTATTTTTATCCTCCAAGGTCGATGGAATTCGTTCATCGGCATGGTCTGGCCTCCGAGGGGCAATGGATAACTGCTTCTCTTGGATTGAAAATGAAACCCAACATTTCGCAAGCTCTAAGTGATCAAGACTATCAAGTTGATGCCCGCATCTTTCTTCCCGATTACCCATTGAGAAAAAATCGTTGGAATTTACCGATATTGAAACATCTCCTAACTGCTACTTCCCGTTACAGCAAAGATTTCGACGTGGATATTTTTGAAGATCCTGCAGCCGTTTTTGTATTGTTGAAATATACTGATGGACCGAGCGATGACTTTGCTCCCCTTAATCTAGAATTAAATATCAATGTGGCCGCTAATTCCAAGGATGCGGGAGAGATATCAGAAAATGCCAATGAAGAATCTGATGATAAAGATCAAAAGGCGTCTCCGCCGGTATTCGAAAAAGTGACTTCGGATTTTAACTTGGTACGCTTCATCAAGACTGAGCAAGGGCTGGAGGTTGACAGGGGCTTTTCAACTCAACTTTCTCAATCCTTGGAGGGAGCAATGTCACGGATCACCGCTGCAGCTATTGGAGACAATGGGGTTCTTTTTCTGGCAGGCATATCTGCGGACGGGAAAAAAAGTGTCCGGTTGGTAAAAACGAAGTGATCTCGGCTGATCTTCCTATTTGTGAGACCGTAAAATTTATCCGCAGGAAAGGTTCACGCAGGAGTCAATGAAGTCGAGTCCTCGCTCTTCATCAACATGTTTGCCTCGGATTTTTTCATAGATTGAAACTCTACGTTCAAAGCACTTTTCGCTGGCATCAGCAAAGGCCTCGCTAGCCGTCGCACCTCTTCCGATAATTGTGCCAACGTCTCCCGACTCATATTTGCACTGGAAAATTTTTGGAATTGAATTGGAGGGATGGCTGTCAGAGTGTTCGCCTGCGGGCCGTGCTGCCGCTCGATAACTTGCAGCAAGAATCAGTAAGACCGAGAAAAAACCATAAATGTATTTCATTGTAAAGCTCCTCTTATAGAGCATTGGAAGAGCAAGAGGTGGGCCATGAGGAATCTTAAATATAGAGTATAACTATTTGAAATATATAAGTTAAATTTAGAACAAAAAAGAGCGAGTCCGTCATTTCTTAAACCCTGAAGACGATGACAAAATAGGCTTTCAGTTTGAGCACTCTTTAAACAGTTTCAGCATAATATCGGCCGTGGCATTATAGAAGATGACTAGTTGAGCGTGGCATGAGCGAGGCGAAAGGCGACGACGAGAAGGTGGCCATCTTTAATGTGGCGTCGATTCCGAATAAGGTCGGACAGATCAACCCAAACAAAAGAGGTGCTGGTTTTCTCAGGAGATACAGAGGGGTTGATTTCAACGACAACGGGATAGACAATTTCAGGAGTTAAACCGGGAGTCGGGTGGTAGGCTCCGCCGAGACCATAGGTCCGACGAATCTTTAACCCAAAATCACTTTCTACGTGCTCTTTAACGAATTCGATTCCAGATTCAAGAGTGGTGATTTCTTTAGGAATCCTCCAGGCAGGATTGACTGCGATGTCGGAATAGCCTTCATTTAATTGTATGCCTGGTAAATTTCGCCTTTCAATTCCAACAAAAATATTCTTTCCCCTTCGAAAGGCGGGAATAACTGAGATCACAGAGTTGCTGAATTTCTTAGGGACGACATATTCTCTTTCAGTCGTAAGGATTGTTTTTCCCTGTCGATCAAAGTCAGAAAAGCGCCCAGTTCGAACTTCAAGGAATTGACCAAATTCTTTACGATCGACCTCCTGAAAGACCCGGAACCTACGTTTTGGAGAAAGAACATCGAAAGCAGATTTGATGCGAGGTTTTGGATGATCTGGGTTATTGACAAGACCAATCTCTTCTCCAATCCAGGGTCCAATCTTCTTGTCTTCGTCAAGCAGAAGATTGTAAGTGGCAATCTCCATTCTTGAATCGAGAACAGAACCCGCCTGTGAAGATCTTAAGAGTTGAGTGGCTTCGATAGGTCTTATCACTCCTGATGAGGACAATCCGGTTTCGTTTTCTTTCGGATAGTGGAGGCGGAGTTTTTGCCTTCTCATTGGAATTGCGACAGACGTGACCCTTTCGGTCACTAAGGCCGGGCTTGTATAAAAGGTATAGGTCTCATCTGAACCTGTTCGCAACAACCGATTTGGTTCTATTCCCATTCGGCTCCGAAGTTCGCGTTCAATCTCTGACGCTTGAGCCTGATCATACCTTCGAACAAAACTAACGGGTTCAAATGAATAGCCCTTTGTGCTGGCGCCATTTAAAAATTCCCCTGGTTTTAGAGTGGTGAGGATCGGTCTTGGATAGCTCTGGTGGCCATAGACGAAAATCTGTCCCTTTCTCCGAAAGAATGGAAGCACATCGATTGTATCGTGGGGACGGCCAACGACGTCGTAGATTTCCCCCGTTCTCACCTGTTGCATGGCTTTGACAGAGAGGAATTTAGGGTCGCTGGTCACCCGTTGATGCGTTTCCTCGATGCGAGTCGCTTCGTTAGGTCGAATTTTTTCGCCTGCGATGACATAATTGGTGGCGGGAAAGGGAAGAATTTTTCCATCCAGGGTTTGGAGGGTAAACTTATCTCTAAAACGATTTTCTATGATCCATGGGTTGAATATTAGAGATGATAGGAGGACCCGAAATCCTGCTTCCATGATCGTATTTTCAAATTCAGATTGAGAGAGGTAGGTGTACTCCTCCTGGATTTCAGCAAAGTAGCTGTCTCGGTAGTCTTTTCGGAGAATAAATTCGACAGCATCCCGGTGGCTCAGCCGATACCTTCGCTTCTTGCTCTGTCCATGATTGTCGATCGGTGTGACTTGATAGGGGACACCCGAATTTGGGTGTTGGCTACTTCTAAAATCAGCAGCGAAACGCTCGAATAACGCAGAAGTGGAGAGATCCTCGATTTTGCCAAATTCTACTCCGTCATCAGTTGCCAAATCAAGAAAGACTTCATCTGGTCCAGGAGAAATAACAAAATCTCTTAGAACAAAAATGTTACCAAACTTTAGTTGTTTGTGATTTTTCCAAATCGCTTTCGCAACGCGAGAGACATCGAAAGGATCTCCTTTGCCATAACTGGTCAAGTGATGGCCTACGGAAGACATAAAAATAGCATTCAAAGAATTCGATGGAAAATTGGATTCTTCGGCATTTCCAACGAGAAAATCCAAATTTGGCAAAGTGTAGTGCTCTCTTGCGTAACTTACCATTTTTTCATCAAGGTCCACTCCAATGACATGGGAATCCGGAAACATGAGAGCCAAATCCCTCGCTGCGACTCCTGATCCCGTTCCGAGATCCACGATGCGACCGGGGTGTGCAAGGGCCGCAAAGGCAGACTTTTGAAGAGAGCTTTTCTCCATTTTTTCAATGTAGGGAGTTAAATCCTCGTGGAGATGTGGTTTTGAATTATCTCTGATAACCTCAGTTTTGTTCCGGAGACCCTCCCCTTCTTCTGAAAGCGCTTTGATGCAGACTCCTGCGTAACACAAATTATGTAAGTGGCAAGATATCAAGGTGCCAAAACAAAGAAGGAGTTTGAGGTGTTTCATTCTTATTTTATGGTCTGTAGGCTTTTGAAGGCCGTAGCATAATAAAAAATCTGTTTGACCATGGAGAAGAGGCCATTGGCCCGACTCGGCGAAAGATTGGCGCTAAAGCCCAGATCTTTAATAAACTGCGGGGGAGTGGAAAGAATTTCGTCAGGTAAAGAATTAGAATACACCCTTAAGAGCAGGGCAACGAGACCTCTGACAATCAGGGCGTCGCTGTCTGCTAGAAACTGTATTCTTTCATTTTCATCCGTGTAGGCATAGAGCCACACTTGGCTCTGGCAGCCTTTCACTTTATAGTCGTCCAGTCTCTTGTCTTCAGGAAACTCTGGGAGAGTTTTTCCTATTTCAATGAGGCGGCGATATTTTTCTTCCCAAGTCTGAATTTGGCTGAATTCCGCTTTCAATTCATCTTGGCGCGTTATCAAATCGACCATTGCTTATCTATACCGAGACCGAAGGTCTCGTCACCAATTACTTGGCCGGACTTAAAAAAAACGAAAATCCAGCCTCTATAAACAAAATCCAGTCTCTATTTTATCGTGGCGTGGACCCGATGGGAATCTTCGTTGTCTTCAAGTGCTTCCAGCAGAGTCGAAACCTCGGCGAGCTGTGCTTCGTTTAGACCTGTATAGTTCTTTGCTTTGTAACTGAGTTCAGATGTTGTTATCTCCCAATTCCTTGATTGGAGGGCTGTTCGAATGGCATCCAATTCTTCGGGGGAACCGTAGAAGCTATATCCCTCCTCTGGGTTTCCATCGACTTCGTTCGCCCCCGCTTCAATGGCCTCTTCTTCTGGATCCCCAATGTTTTCCTTGGTTCCCTCCACCAGACTCACTCGATCAAACATCCAAGCCACGCTTCCGGTTTCTCCCATATGCCCGCCGTACTTACGAAAGAGATTGCGAATTTCGGTAACAGTCCGGTTCTTATTGTCAGTCTGACACTCAACCATGATGCCTACATTGTGCGGCCCATACCCCTCATAGAGAGTCTCTTCGAATTGGGCCGCATCCGAATCCTGTCCTGAGCCTTTGCGGATAGCTCGTTCAATTGTGTCTTTTGGGCAACTTTGAGTTTTGGCTTGTGCAACGGCGAGAGACAATCGGGCATTGTATTGCGGGTCTGGCCCTCCGAGCCGAGCTGCAACCGAAATTTCGCGAGCTAGCTTTGTAAATAGAGCTCCTTTTTTAGCTGCGATCGCTGCTTTGGCAGGATTTTTCCAACTCTTTCCCATAATAGGCACCTCAGTGTTGTAGACTTTTTCAATTATAAATATTTATATTTATCAAAATCTTTCAAAAATACGCCTCGTGAAGTTCTCATCATTGCGAGATGAGTCCAAAAAATCAAGTCTTCAAGGTCTTTCGCTTGGACCCAAATAGCGCCATTGGCCCTCCTTTAAACTCCCCAAGCGGATTTTTCCGATTCGCACCCGTTTCAAAGATGCGACCTCTAGATTGACAAGCTGACACATCCGCCGAATCTGGCGTTTTCGACCTTCTCGCAAAACAAATTGGAGAAGGCCTGGCTGGAGTTCTTTAATTTGAGCCCGTTTTAGTTTTCTTCCGTCAAGTTCCAAGCCAAAGGTGAGCAGAGCCAATTTTTCGGAACTGATTTGGCCACGCACTCGGACCAGGTACTCCTTATCAATCGAGCTCTGGGCGCCTATAACGGTCTTCGCTAGCACTCCGTCTTGAGTTAAAAGAAGCAAGCCTTTAGAATCAATATCCAAGCGGCCGGCTGAGGCGAGTCCTCGTCGATGAGAAGGGTGAAATTTGTGAGTGCGGCGGTTTTCACGATCTTGATTGTCAGGTTGAATGAGATCTGTCGCCAGCCTGTAATTTTTTTCAGTGGGACTAGATAAATAGCCGATAGGTTTATTCAAAATAATTGAGACTTTGCTCCCGAGAGATTGGGTCGCTTCCTTTTTCAAAGAGATCTCGGCCTGAGGAGATACTTTTGTCCCCAACTCGCTCACGATTTTCCCATCAGCAAGGACCCAGCCTTTCGCAATAAGTTGATCGGCCTCACGACGTGAACAGATCCCGCGATTTGCCATGAGCTTAGAAAGACGAATGGGTTCGTCGGTCATAGGTGATCCAATGGAGAATTCACGTCCCATTTCGATGGGGTCAAAGTATTGGTTTGGGTCGATTTATGGGTCATTCCAGGAATCTACGGGCTGAATTAGAAAAAATCATCAAATACTTTAATACATTGATTACAATTAACATGATCAACGAAATTTCTTATCAAGGTGATGATTTGAAATGAGACGAAATGTGGTACGTAACAGGAAATCTGCAATTGTCCGCGTCTATGGTCTGTTGGAGCTCGTCCAGGCCTTTTCATTGGCGGCCGGGGTTTTGACGGTACTGGGTGTCTTCATCTACTTGTTGGTGGCCGGTACCTGAAGGTGGTGAGAGGGAGAATTGCCTATATGAGGGAGATGCCTCCGTCAACGGTGAGGATGGAGCCTGTCGTCCATGATGCGCCCTCGGATCCAAGGAAATAAACACTTTGGGCGATTTCTTCTGGAGTTCCAACTCGTCCCAATGGCTGAAGTCTATCCATGTACTTTTTGTCTTCAGGGGACCACTTGCCATGGAGAGGGGTTTCGACAATTCCTGGTGCCACCGCATTCACGTGAATATTTTTGCTTGCTAACTCCAGAGCCAGCGATTTTGTCCAGTTAAGAAGAGCAGATTTGAGAGCTGAATAGCTGGAAGTGTTTTCTATCGGGTTTATGGCCAAATTCGATGAAACATTCACAATGTAGGCCGGCGCAGCTGGGTACATCAGGGGCAAGAGGGCTTGGGTCAAGATGACGGGGCCAAGCAAATGCACATTGAAGCTTTCCTGCCATTCACTCCGGGTGGAGTCAACAAACGGCACTCTTTTAATCAGGCCTGCATTGTGAACAAGACACTTGAGCACCTTCCCTTTTTGGGAGCTCAAAATATTCCTGCTGATTCTTTCTATTTGGTCCAAGTCGTTGAGATCACACGGAAATATCTGAGTTTTTCCCCTGAGGCTTTGGGAGACTGTCTCCAATTTTTTTGGATTTCGGCCCAAGAGCCAGACTTCAAAGCCTTTTGAAGAATATAGCTTCGCTATTTCTGTTCCTATGCCGCTGCCTGCGCCAGTTACAAGTACACAGTTTTCCACGAAAGAGCTCCTTCGTTGTTTTTAGGCTCCTTAGGTTTTTCTCATAGCCAGAGGTCCTGGTTTCCTCGCCGGATTTTTATATTGAGATTAGTATTAAGAATTCGAGTTCTGTCAAGGAATCCTGTGGGAATCCAAAAAACTCGTGGAAAAATGGGCTTAGATGATCAAAGAAGTGCGGAATTTTTTGTTTTTTGGACTCAAAATATTTCTATTTTCTCTGATCGTGGGATTGATTTTTTTTGCTCGATATTGAGGAGAGGAGTGGCGGGAGTTCCATTTCAGAACTAAGAAAAAAGCCGCGTCAAGGCGGCCTTTTTCCAAGTCTTGCCTGCAATTATGCGGCAGGCTTATTTCTTCGAATGTAATTTTGATATTTTTTATCAAAATCTCTTGGTTTTTCGCCCTGCCTATTGATGAGTCCTTCTTTAAACCAGAGGTAGTGCTCCTCGCAGAAATCCAGCCTCTCTATTTTCTTTCCACACTTTTCTACCAAGCATCTAGCCAGAACAGTTGGAGATCCTGCACCCGAAGGTCCGTTAGATTCCTTATTTTCCTTTTTAGCCATGATAACTCCTTGAAATGGGCATCTATAGCTTCTTTATCGGCCCCCTTTTCTCAGTGCTTTAATATGAGACCAAGGTGCAGGATTGTTTGGAACTTAGTTGCTGCAAAATAATTTAACAAAATAGACGACTCAAATGGAAAGAGTTGGAGATGGGGTGGTACAGGGGATGCATTACCTTTGATGCAGGACTCTCTCGATGATGAGGTGGCGCGTAAGGTGGAAATGTCTCAAAAATAGACACAAATGGGATTGAAATGCTTACGGTCGACATTAGAAAATTATTTATATTATCTTTAGGCATTGGGGTGGCGGCTTCCCTGTCTTTCTTCACCAGTTGTGATGTCTACTCTGAAAACAATCTTTTTGCCGAATTGAAATCCAGTTGTGTCGATACAAACAGCTGCACTCACCAGTCTTCTGAGTTTATGGAACTTAAGATTAACACAGAAAATAACTACCCTGTCGCTGTGAGTGACATAGAATTTGATGTGGCAGGTGATTGCAATGAAGGTGGCTTTGAACAGAACTTGGTTTTGTGGGAATTATTTCTCGATAATACCCTGGTGCAGAGTTCACAGAATCTTGGGCTTGGGACCACTTGCGTTTATGGTCAATTTTCGGCTCGAGTTAGATTACCAAGAGCGGGACTTCAGGATACAACCGGAGTTCGGCGAGAACACCGACTGGACGTAGAGCTCATTGGAATAGATCCCAATGGCGAGCTATTTAAAAATCCACTCATGGCAAAAAAAAGCATCACGGTGAGCCCTCGGTAGTGGCTTTGATCTCTAGAACAGCATCCTGTTCTAAATCATTCTCTGCGTGACTTTCCTGTATCGTCTTATTGGGCTCATTGATGTCTTCTCGCCTGCGGTATTTTGCGAAGTATTCGGGAGCGACTCTATGAAGTGTTCGTTGCCAGGACGAGTCGAGTGATGGAGTTTCGGAGGGAATTTCAATTCTAGTCAAATTCACTTTTCGGAGGTAACTGGGTAACTGCATTTCTTTTAGCTGACCATTTTGGGAGGGGTTTATGGCTGTGGCTTGTCCATTGAAGCGCACAAAGAGATGAATGGTATTGTCTTGAAGTAGATAGGATAAAAAACTCATGAGCTTCATTGTATTTTTGCGTGCTTTCTGAGATTCCAATGTAAGATACCCACAGATTTGACTTATCTTCTGGAATCCAAAATACGGTTTTGTCTGTTTTGTCTGTTTTGTCTGTTTTGTCTGCATTTGCGACAGAAAGAATCTCTGCTGCCGGGCCATTGGGCGATTGAATCAGAACAGCCTGTCCCGTCATCCAGAGTTGTTGTACGGATTGCGATGCAATCCTATATTGCCCTAAGAATTGGTGAACCGTCGCCTCTAAACCATCTGACCTTTCCTGATCAATGTTGTCAGATGAAAGGAATCCAGTTTTTGCATGAGGCTAAATAATTCTGTTTCGTGTGGCAAGACAAATATTTTACCTTTGAGGAGTGGATTGTCGAAGGCCTCATGAAGATTTTGGGGAGGGGGACCTGCAAGTTTGTTATTCCATAGATATCCGTTTATCCCCCAGGTAACGGGTAGAAAATATTCAAATTCAGGATCAATTGAAAGATTTGACAGATCGGCAGAGACCTTTGATTTATCGGCCAGCAATTGAGGGTTAAGTTTAGCGAATCCTTTTGGGCCAATTGGCTTGTTTGCCATGTAGGAAAAAATTTGAATGAGATCATATTTATCCGGATGCCCGACGATTTCCGCGACCAAAGCTTCGTCTGAATCCACTGAATGGCCAAGTATCTGTAAGCCAGATTTTAAGGTGAAATCAGAAAGGGCTTCAGGAGGGATGGTTCCTTTACGATAGAGAAGTTTCAATTGAGTTCCGGATCGATCTTGATTTCTTATCTGGCCTTCGATTTTACGTAAGCCCCACCACGTTCCCATAAGAAATGAAAAAGGGACAACGAGCAAAACAAGCTTACCTAACCATTTCATCTTCTCAGTTTAGATCTTAATTCCCAACACGGCCAATCAGATTTCAAGATTAGCTGGATCGAAGTCGATTGAGATCTGAGCTCCTGCCGCAGGAATGTAGTCTCCATAAAACAGAATGCTATTTGCTTCAGCATTGTAGGTCCAGCCACCAGACAAGGGCCCAGGGTTAGCACTCAGGTTTGGTATACTCACACCGTTGATAGAAACCACGATGCTTTCAGGAATTGGCAGTCGCTTCAGAAAGAATTGTGTTGAGAGCGTTAAAATGTTTTCAGAAATTTTCTTTAGTTCAACTGAAAAATCGCCACATAGACTTCCGACAACTCCACCAGAAGCTTCGGCAAGACCTTGATTGCGAATGCCATATTGTTGACCGCCGCCGGTGAGTTGGCTGAGGCATGAAGCGTCCTCGTTTTTTATGACGATTGAGTTTACGCTAAAGCGCTTTGTAGCTCCAGAAGATCCGGTGAGAGTTTCAAGGTACTCCATGTATTTTGTGATAGTGTGATTTTTGGCGCTGTTGTATTTAACGTGAAGAGGGTCTGTGTACGCCGAATATTGATTTTTTATGTAGTCGCTGCCATCGTGCGAGAAGTCGTCTTCATCTCCAACAATGATGATTGCGAAAAAGCTATCGGGGCGCAAGAGGCCACTGTTTGCAGGATTATCCATAGCAACTTTGAAACTCTGAAGTGCTCGCTCATCACCATAGCCTGCGGTGCCAACCATGATATTGTCGATGAACACATTGTTAATGTCAGGAGTGCTTGGAGTGATAATTGAGGTGCCACCCGCAGATTTGAAGAGTGAGACAGTTGGACTGCCAGTGAACAACTGACGATAGGCATCGGTTGCAACTACAGCCATGCGATAATCAAATCCTCGAGAAGAGAAGTCAGTGATAAAGCTTGAGAAGTTGTCAGCTACATTTACCTGGGAGCTGTGCATGGACCCTGAGTTGTCGACGACCCATAGTAAATCTATCTTTGGAGAGACGGCCCCCGAATTCTGAAAGAATATCTCTGAATCAGGAAGAAGAGAAAATGAAGGTGCGTTTTTCTCACACCCAAAACTACCTAAAAGAACACCAGCAATAATGATAATGCTGTAGCATGCGCCTGTTCTTTTCATAAAAATGCCCCCTGTTTGGGTTTTTGGCCCAATGAAATACGTCCAGCTTTTGCGGGAACTTGGTGGTAACAGGAGATTACATGCAACAGATACTCACTTATCGACCGATGTCCTGATTTCTGAAGCTCGATGCGTCATAACAGAAATCTCTTCAAGTCCCCAGAACTTCTGGAATTACCCAAAAAGCATTCAATTTGATACGTGCAACCACTTGAATTTACTTGGTTAATAAATTTGCATTTTCTTGGATATCGGGGTCAGTGAGACAGAGGTATCTCAAATGAAAACAGAGCAGATGATTTGAAGAGTGCGCTTTGAGTAGTTTCCCCTCTCAAGTTGAGATGGTAAAATGGGTCCATGAAAAACAAAAAAATTCGTGTCGGGATACTATTTGGCGGAAAATCAGCAGAACATGAGATCTCTTTGCTCTCAGCGCGTAACATAATAGATGAGATAGATAAGAACAAATTCGAGGTCGTTATGATTGGCGTTGATAAAATGGGTCAATGGCATTTGGACGATTCAGCCAAATTGTTCTTATCGAGTCAGAATCCAAAATTGATAAAATTAGACGTTAAGGGGCAGCCTGTTGCCATTAATCCGGGCTCAGGGGAGGCTCCATTGGTCGCAAGTTCTCGAATGCCGTTGGATGTAGATGTGATGTTCCCAGTCCTCCACGGACCGATGGGGGAGGATGGGACTGTCCAGGGATTGCTGAGACTCGTGGACATTCCTTTTGTAGGCTCAGATGTTTTGGGCTCCGCCGTTGGGATGGACAAGGATGTGATGAAGCGACTGCTTCGTGATGCGGGACTTCCTGTTCTGCCGTGGATAACTTTAGATCGCCGTCGAAGCATGGGGGAATGGAATTCCAAAAAAATTATGGACGAGCTGGGCCCTCGAGTTTTTGTTAAGCCTGCGAATATGGGTTCTTCTATAGGCGTGAACAAAGCGGAAAACCCGAAAGAATTGGATCGAGCCATTCATGAGGCATTTCTCTTTGATAACAAAATCTTAATTGAAAAGGGGGAGATCGTCCGTGAGATTGAAATCGCGGTGTTAGATGGCGATCCTCCAACGGCATCGGTGGCGGGCGAGATCATTCCCAAGGGAGATTTTTATTCCTACGAAGCAAAATATGTCGATGAGAATGGAGCCGACCTCGTCGTACCGGCAGCTTTAAGTTCGACTCAGTTAAAAGAGGTTCAAGAGCTTGCTTTAAAGACCTTTCAGGTTCTTGAAGCGGCCGGCTTGGCGCGTGTAGATTTTTTTATGACTCAGGATGAACGCTTTCTGGTAAATGAGATTAATACTTTGCCTGGCTTTACAAAGATCAGCATGTATCCCACCCTCTGGAAAGCCTCGGGGGTGCCTTATGGTGAGCTTATCGAAAAGTTGATTTATTTAGCTATCGATCGAGATAAGAAGAATCGAAGATTACAGACGGACTATTCTTCCAGAGACTGAGTCTCTCGCTTAGCTGAGCAGACCGCTGTCATTAATTAATTCGGCCAAAGCCAAACAGGGCAATACTCTTTCCGGAACAAAGAAGTCCTTTGAAAATGACTCCGTATCTAAAACACCAACAAGACTTCCTTGCGAAGTCAAAGGCAAACAAAGTTCACTTTTGACTCTTGAATCGCATTCATAATAGGGAAGAGCTTGGCCCAGCTGCTGATCCAGATTTTGAATCAGCGCGTGATTTCTGCTGATGTAGGTCGAGCAATTGTTACTTCGCCTTGCATATTCATCGTTGAGAGGAAAAATTGCCCGACTTGGAGCGCCAAGATAGCAAATTTTAACTAAAAAAGGAGCACTTGGGTCATTTCCATAAAAATCGTTAAGATAACTGGGGAGGAGAAGATTCGCCTGTTCTTGGTAAATGCCGAGCCAATCGAGCTGAGTTTTTCCTTGAAGCCAGTGGAGACCCGAGTAAAGACGATTAAGGCGAAGTTGGCTTTTTTCGTTGAATTGAAATACCCACTTCAAATCAAAAGGATGAGGTAACATTTTCCATGAACAAGATGAATCGACGGATATTTCGGGAACTCGGTACTCCTGTGGTGCCAAATGCAAGTTTTCATGCTCACGAAGAAAGCTGGCCAGCTCTAAAGAAAGCTCGCTGATTCGGCGGCTCCAGGTGAGATGCATCAATCCTATTCCGCCAATGTGTCTGAGAAGACTTTCATTGATATCCGTCAAATTCCTTCGCTCCAATGAAGGGTCAATTTAATTCTCCGATTTCTCTCGAAGTCGCTTTGCGGATCGAAGCAGCACTCGTTTGGCTTTCTCAAAAAGATCCGCAGCTTCCTGTTTTGATCGTGCAAAAGCAGTAAATCCTATTTTTCCAAACTCAGGTAAGGCAGACATCATGTGGAACTTAACACCCGTTCCCATTACTCTATTAGCTTCCATTGATGGGTATTCGGAGTCCTTTTTGAATTCGGCCCAAAGCTCCAGTAAAGAGAGATTCTGGAAGCTTTCCCTATCAACAAAGTTATCCGTCATTTTATAGAAAACAGGTTGACCTGTCACAGAGGAGATCAAGGCTCTTCTGTTGGCATCATAGCTTGCGCGAAGGAATCTCGCTACCGTTTCCCAAGGATGGGTTGTTCCTCCCTCTCTGATATTTGCTTCTCCAAAAATGAAGTCAATCTCTTCGTTTTTTTCAACCTCAAAAAAATCCAATCCGATTCTTCCTACAACTCCGTAGCGAGCGAGAGTTTCAGCATACTTCACGGCATAGGACATGAGCTTGGACTCAAGCTCTATATCGCCGTAGGCCGGCTGAGAGGCTCCTTTGTAGACCGGCCCATCCATATCCTGCATATGAGTGGACAAGGGCACAACTCTTTGGTCAGCGAGGATCTCAAGCTGCACACTTGGGGCTCGTGTGTGGACAATTCCAGATTCAATGACCACACCAAGTATTTCCGCGCGCGAAAGAACATTTTTTAATGAGGAATTGTCTTCTGAGTGGCGCTGGAGCAATGCCAAAATCTCTTTCCTGCGGTTTTTTTCGCTGTCCCGGGGATTCAAAGCCAGGACAATGTTTGAACCTGCCTTGCTTGCGCTATCTGCATATGTATCTGTATCTGTATCTATGGCGTTACGAAATTCGATCTTGATGATTCCCTGTCCGCTGGCCCCGTAGTTGGCCTTAATAAAACAACTTCCTCTGCCCTTCATTTCGATATAACGCTCATCAATGGATTGCACGATCTCGTCGATGGTGAAATTAGAATCAGTGCCTCCGGCAAACGGGATCTTAGATTCTCTGGCAATGACCCTGTTGCCCTGTTTAGAGTTAAGAATTTCTAATGCGGGATGCATTCCCGTAAGAGGAAGATGGAGTGCGGCGGACAATCTGCTCATGCTTGATTCATTTACGAATCCGCTGAGAAAGGTATTTTCTGCTGTTGGTTCTTGACCGTTGAGGAGCCTCTTTGAGGCCCGTTGTATTTGAGCCAATGCCTCAGGTGAATCGGCAATTTTATCACTTAAGTAGTCAATTCTTTTATCATTTAAAGCAATCATCTCTGTACGACTCTTTATTTCATCAATTTCACTCTGTGAAAATCCAGCAAAGAGCTCATCAAGAGAGGTTTGAGGCACTGCTGATGAAGAGACGAAAAGAACTCGCACGTTTTGTTCAGCTGCCCGAAGCAAAGACCAAAGGGCTCGCTGTTCGTAGTGGGCTGTTCCGATGATCGGTCCTATCTCTGCAGGGTCAAAATTGAGAGATGGAACAACAATGAAGAGAACGGGCTCTCCGGTGTCTCTTCGATCGGACCACTTCAGAAGCTGTGTGCGCTGGCGGTTGACGAGAGGCTCCCAAGTATTGCGCGAGGCCTCAAATTCAGAAAAGGTAAGAGGAAACCGAGTGGAAATGTCGGAGGATAAAGAAGCGACATCAGAAGCAGAGTTTCTGGAGAGGAGCCCCAGGTTCTCGCGACAGGAGCCTGCCGCGCTCAGGCCTGTGGTCGAAAAGTCTAATGCGAATACGATGAACGGCAGTAAAACGACTCTAAAAACGCTTCTGACATATCCAGAAACTGAATAATCAGAGATGCCGTCCGGAACCTCTTTTTTCTTTTGCTGACGGATCATACATTCCCTTCGTAAATTGGTTACATACTGTCCATCCATACAGTTTTTGTGCCAAATCACAACGTCCATGCTAGGCGCGAGTATTGAGGATATCAATCTCCAAATAATTGAAATTCAGTTTGCGAAGGCCGATGAATTCGATCACCTGGCTGGACATTTGTCTGATTTGTTTTTTTGAATCATGGAAATGAAGTTCATGATGGCCGCGCACTAGGCAATCAGACTGACTTTGGGTAGACTGGAAAGCACAGTAGGTTCTAGCGAACCGCGGAAGGAGGTGAAGCCTATGGACAAACAAGGTTATCAACCCAAGGCGGAGGTGATCGTCTCATAGATCAAATTTCTATGAGAGGTCATCCGTCTGTTTTCCAACAGGGTCAAGAGCACGTCTCTTGACCCTGTATTCGGGTCTAAATACCCACCTCTTAGGGTCAATATTATATTTTTTTCAACTCACTATGTAAAAATATCTTGAACTCAGTTCGAAAAAAGCTAGCATTAGGCGATGGGGGGGCGATGTCGTACAGGAAGACATCCTGAAGCACGGATGCTTCACATCGTCCTTTTTTATTCAGTTTACCAAAAATTCGAGAATGACTGAGGGTTTTACGGTGATGCGATCTGCGCTGATTTCAAATACCTTTGGAATGGCAGTCAAATCATAGAGGACTTGATTGAGTCGGTGCACAGTCATTCTCAGCCTGTGATAGTTTTCCGGAGAATAATCGCAATTCCACAGAAGGCGAATCATTTCATCAACTGATTTTTCCGATTCGTCTGTCATGGCATCAAGCAAGATGAGCATTCCCTTTTTCCGAGAGAGATCAACTTCCTTGTTCTGGAATATGACCGTTCGTGCCTCTCGAGAAAAATTGATAATGAGATCTCCGGCACCAAGATAAGGTTTCATTCTGTTGAGCCAGAATCCTTTTGCCTCCGACGAAGGTAAGGAACTCAAAATAAGGTTAATTTTATTTCGGAGCTCATCAATGAGAATTCCATCTTGCGTGCGTCCAAAATAAAGAATCAGAATTCGTAAGTAGCAGGACCAGGAAAGGACACATGCTAATCCCGATAGTTCTGCCAAATCCCTCGCGCTTTCCGGATTGAAAGCGAGAACAGAGATCTCGGCTTCAAAAGAATTCGCATGAAGGCAAAGCTGTTGATAGGAGCGCATGCTTTCGGTGATACACTCGCCGCGAATGAGCATTTCTTCCAGAAAGTCGAAGTAGATGAGGCGGCGATCACTTTCTAAGAGACTGTTGTCTTCAAGAAGAGTTTGGGCCCGGGCCCAGGCGTGATTTATACCAACCAAGTATATTTCAGCAAGCATAAGACTGTGTTGGACTTCGGTATCTAGGGGTTTCGGGCAATCAGACCTATTAATGCTGATTAACTCAGAATAATAAAATCCCATTTTCTCCGTATGATTAAAATGGGACTTTAACCTTACAATCTGCGGGAGAGTTCGCAAATACAAGAGTCTACGGTCTTCTTGATTGCGCACGGACTTCACAAATTCAAAACATTCCTCATAAACAGCAAGCCCGCCACTGAGATCTCCGTCCTCCTCCATGTATTTCCCGACCTGCAGGGTACAGGAAATCCGTGATTCAACAGAGAGAGCATCTCCCAAATCAGCCAAAGACCGTCTCAGCATTTGATGGTAGAAGCGCCATTTTGTTACAAGATCGAGCTGATAACAAGCGCTGGCCAGATCTCGAATGAGATTGACATTTTCTCCATATTTTTCAAGTGCCAACAAATAGGAAGAATAGGCCCTTTCGAGATTTCCCGAGTACTCATAAACAAGGCCACGCAAATGTTCCTTTAGTCTACGTTCAGCCAGCGTTTTTGGTTCAAAATATTCAATGCATTCTGTTGCAAGGTCTAAGTCTCCGTTTTGGATCAGACGTTCCGTCTGAGATCTCATGTTGTGAATGATATCTGTTGACGTCAAATTAGGCTGATAAGGGTGAGCACCGCTATTGTTCATGAGCCAACTGATTTGATTTATCAAGACTGAGAGAAAAACCTCCCCCTCGTATTCGGGGTCTAGGACCGCCAGATCCTCTGACGTTGTAACCACTTAAAGCGGGCTCAGACATAAATCTAAAGACGCTGAAATCAGACTGTCGATATTTAGACGATAGGGCCGAATCCACTCCTATTAAGAACGAAAACTCATTTGGAAAAAACAGAGTCGCAAAAACTTGCTCTGTCCTTAGCCAGGCGGACTCACCAAATCGTCGCTCAGGCAAATTAAGCAACTCCTTGAGTGGATTCGATTCAATAAATGACTGGATGAAATCGGGAGCGTAGGTTTTTAGAACCAGGGTAGAATCGGTTGTTCGTTGATTCTGAGAACCAGCCACAGAATCATCCAGGTCTCTCCATTTCTTTGCCCGATAATTCGGCGCCCAAGCGACTAAAGGAAGGGAAAGGGGGAGCAGCGTTTCAGACTGAGTTTTGACAAAATCAATGAGATCTTGATCCGTGTAATCTGTTGCTAAAAACGGAAACGACTTAAAGTCGTAACCGTAGCGATCTGGTAGCTCTAATCCTTGGTTTTGAACCATATCGTCAATCATAGCCCGCTCGACATAGAAAGCGCGAATAAAGGCAAAGACGTTACTAATCAGCGGGTTGGAAAGGACGGTGTTCATCGACCTGAGGCTTGGCCCAACGTACTTGTTGAATATCCGATTCGGCTCAATATTCGACCATTCTTTTGTTCCAGGCCACGAACGCCCGTCAAAATAAATAGCCAATTCATGGGCCAAAAGCTGAGTCAGAAAAATCATATTTAGGTCAGAATATTGTGGCGAGTGTCGAACCAAAAGAATTGTCTGATTCAGAAAAGGATCGGTCCAAGAATCAAAAGGGAAGGAGGGTGCATCGGTCACAACCAAAATGAACAATCGTTTCTGATTACTGCCCGGTCGGATACTAAGTTTATTCAGAACTTCTGGTGGACTTGAGAAAACAAGGCTATTCCGGGACGGATTAGGGTGGGGTCCGTCTTGCCACAAACAACTGCGGGCGATCTCATTTGCTGCTTTAGTACTTACGGACATATGATTTTCGATTAGACTAGGGTCGTGGTTCAATATGCTGGAACAAATAGAACTTCCAATCTTCGTTTTCGCCAAATCAATGTTGATGTCGTCAATAATTGTCTGAAGGCCTGGGCGAGAGGAGGGAAAGAAAATCTCGTATTTGTATCCTCGACTGTCCGTATAGGTTGAATCTCCCTTTCCAGACAACTCATCGAGTGACGGGAAAGTAGTTTTCAAGTGAGAACGGTCTATAGGAGAAGCAAATTTCTTCCCAACCATTTCCTCACTCGCACTCACCATTGACGTAAAAGCAGGTATCGTTAGGGAGAAAAGAAAAAACCAAACAATCGCTCGACTGTTAAATCTTGAGGAGTGAACTCTATTCATAGCCTGCCCATTTTTCATGTTTGATTCTGCTGATTAAATCTACGAATATCGAAAAAAATCAAATGATTATAAATGAATAACAAAGAAGTGGCGACCTATCATAAATATTATTCATGATTATTATCGCTTCATTTATTCATGCTCAAAAATTATTTTATGACTTTTTGACCTACTGTCCCTAAACAGGAAGTTTTTTCAAAAGATACCATGCGCAATGTGTGAGCATTTGTGCGGATTTGTGTATTTCGCTCGTGCGTCCACGTTGGTAAGTTTCATTTCACCTTTTGGTCTTCCTTTTATGATTGCAAGGGATGGGATGTTGGCTTTTATCGTCTTCGAGGGGGAGCGAGAGAATCAGCACTCTTGCGATATAACCCTCTCCGTAAAGGGGAGGGTTTTTTTTGCCCTTGATTGGGCAAAATTTGTCATTCAATTGATAAATGTGTGAGCATTTTGATCATTTATCTGAGCCTTAACAGGATCTGCTGGGTCTTGAAATTGCTTTTCGATGGAGCGGAAGAACTACGGAATAGGTTCTTATGATTTTTAGGGAAGCACTGTATATGAATTGGCGAATGACATTTTTCTATTTTTTAGGTGGGGCTCTTTTTCTATTTATTGGGGCCTGTACGCCAAAAACGACCACACCAAAACTGGATAAGCTTAGACCAGGCGATTCAAGGGACCTGGCCGGACCAACAAACGCAAATATTGGTGAAGAGGAATTTACAGATCAGAGTGGATCAGTTTTTCTCTATCCCGCCTTGCCGGAGAGTTCTGACAATGGAGCTGGCGGAATCGCCGGGACAACAAGCTCGAAGGATACTCTCAGGTTTGTGAAACCTTCAATTTTTTTCGACAAACGAAATCGGGAAATAGAGTTGCGTGTAACAATTGAAACGGAAGGTGAAAAGATCCCGTTGTTTCTGAGGGGAAGAGTTGGAGCTCAAGGGCGTGCGGACCTTGAAGAAACGCAAACGACGGATTTGGGTTCTCGTCTGCGCGCAATAGCTCAGTGTATTGATTCGACAAAGTGTCAATCAATTTATGTTGATGTTTACTATCGAGAGAATGGAGTTAACCGAAGAAAGCAATTCATTAGTGATGAGAATGACAAGCAAATGAAGTTTGATCTGCCCAATGTCTTTCCAAATGACCATAAGGTCAAACCTGAAAAGTTGGAAACTCCTCAGGCCGACCAGATCCCAATTGTTTCAGGTTGTGACGACTACACTGGCTGTGCGGGCGAATTTGTTGGTTATAAAGTTGACTCCAAGTTTTATGAAGAGGTCAGGGATTTGGGAAAGCCGAAAGAGAGAGATCCTCCGTCGAAGAAATCTCTCCCACCTGAAAGCGTCCCCGCATCTAAAGGTGTAGCTGAAACAGGGGATAAATCTGGCAATGGTGCGAAGGAACCGATCGATCGGATTGACGTGATTGGTGAGTCCCCTGAGGCCCCTCGGAGCAGAGGACCGCATCCAGCTCCGACATCTCCTGATCCAACTTTTTCGCCAAAGGGAAATCAGCCAGTAGTCAAAGATAGCGATTTTGTCAAGAGTGATGAAAGGCGGAAAAGTGAAGGTACGACAGTCACAGGTGTGAGTGAGACTTTACCTGATAAAGATGGCCATTCACATCGGGTGAATGGAACTTTTCTTGAGGAGAATGATTTAAAATTGGGAGCTCAAAGCAAGGGATTGCCCTATTTCGTGTGTTTTTCGCGTTGTGGGACGAATCGCTGCCTCAAGCAAACCTGTTCGAAGAATGATCGTCGCTTGGAAGGCGGATCTATCTCCGAATCTGGCTCTGGTCCAAATTTTCTCGATGAGCCTGAGAATGGGGAATTCGAAATCATTGATTTGAGAAGGGAACAGCACTATGGATCCGGACTATTGGTTGCTATCATTAAGAAGGTGAGCCTTCGGTTTCAAGAGATGTATGGGAACAGGGATGTTGTTCGGGTGAACGCGCTCAGCAAGAAGGGAGGAGGAAAGTTGGGTAGCCACTCCTCCCATCAAAATGGTCTTGATGCCGATATCGTTTATATCGGGGAATCAAAATGGGGAACCGTTTTGGATAAAAGGGGGGATGTCAAAAAGGATTTTGATACAGAAAAAAATTATCAGTTTTTCAAAATGTTGGTTGCAACCGGTTACGTCAACCGGATTTTTGTAGATAAAAAAATAAAAAAGAGAATGTGCGGATGGGTTAAATCTCAAGGGCTCATGGATGAAGCAAAGGATGTACTCATAGCCTTGAGATCTCATGATGGTCACGACGACCACTTTCATTTGCGCTTGAAATGCTCGCCCTATTACCCATTGTGCCGGGATCAAACACTTCCACATGGCACTGAATGTAGCTGAGATTTCTCGCTAAAAATATGGCCTTACCCTGACGAATGAAAACCGGCAAGAGAAGAGCCCTTTGGCAAGGTTTCGTCTAAGATCGCTCCTAACGGAAAAAATCAGGTAAAATCAGGTGGGCCTGTTTTTGATTATTTTGACGACACTTCGTGCAATCTTGATCAGATGTCCAGAAATGGGACACTGAAGATCGAATCGAGTGATTTTGGTGGGCATTGAATGGCACAAGCATTGCTTTATGAATGAGTGGGGATTTGATCAGCCTCGATAACTGAGGAGAGACAATTGCTTAAATCAAAAAATGGCGGGACTATTCAGGATGTTATTGATCTCAGTCAGAGCATGGCAGTGGCCGATCTAGAGATAGAGAGTTTTTTCCGCCGTGATACGGGCAAATCTTTCGTTGTATCTTCCAAGGACCCGATTGATTTTGGCACACAGGTAAGACAGGTTGGTCGGGATAGTGACGACAAAGTGGTAGAAAATAATCAGACAATCGAGTTGGAGGATGTAGAGTCTGTTGGTGAGCGCCGACTTTACGACCGCAAAGCATTGATCACATCAATTTTAGTTCGCATTAATTCTTCTGAATTGACGACAGTGGTGTCTGGATATTTGGGAAATTTAAGTTTGTCTGGCATTGGCTTGGTAACTCAGTCTGAAATTTTGCAAAAGGGAGATGTGGCAGATTTAGAAATGTTAATTGGATCTGTCTCAATCACGATGAAAGTCTTGGTAGTGAAAAAGGATTTGTCTGAATACAAATCTCCTTCTTATCTTTACGGGCTTCGAATTATCAAAATGAATGTATTGGCTCGATCATGCATTGAAAGTCTCTTAGCAGAAGCTCAGACGACCCTTGAAGATTAAGTCCATTCTTCAACAAGAAGCAAGGAAAGGGGTTCAATCCAGACCTTGATCCTGATTATATCATCAAATTCCTGTTAGAATCTCCGCGGGCTAAACATTGCTCTAAGTAGAAGAGACATTTTAAGTGCATTTGGTAGAAAGCCGATAATACTCTTGGGAAATACCGGAGGTAGAGTGGCAGCGGCTGAATCAAGGAGAATGGGTAAATATACTCTTTTAGAAAAGCTGGGAGCTGGTGGCAGCGGAGAAGTGTATTTGGCCTTTTCAAAAATGCAAAATGACGTCGTGCAATTCTTTGCTCTCAAGATTCTTAGTGCCGAACAATCAACAAACCCACGTGCTGTCAAGATGTTAAAGAGGGAAGCCTCACTGGCCAACGTGCTCAAGCACAATTCAATTGTCTCATTATATGAATGCGGCAATGAAGGTGAAGATTTTTATGTCGCAATGGATTTTGTGAAGGGGTTGCCGCTCAGTCGTTTCATGCACCACGCTATGTTGCACAAAACGACAATTGCGATTGAACACGCTCTGTATATCGTTAGATCTGTCGCTGCCGGTCTCGAGTATGCTCGAACCTGCAAAAATCCTGAGTCTGGAAAACCATTAAATATTATTCATCGAGATATAAGCCCACAGAACATCATGATAAATTTTGAAGGGGAAGTGAAAATAATTGATTTTGGATTGGCCCGTACTTCCGAATTTAATGAAAAAACCCAATCCGATCAAATCATGGGTAAACTAAAATACATCAGCCCAGAGCATGCAAAAGGAGAAGAAGTCAGACACAGCTCAGATGTATTTTCTCTGGGTGTTGTGTTTTGGGAAATGTTGTCGGGAAGACGGTTCTATCAGGATATTCCAGATGCTGGCATCGTGAGATGGCTAGGAGATCCTGAGCATTCCGGATTAATTGCCTACAATCCAGCAGTAACGCCAGAGTTGGACGAAATTGTTGCGAAGGCCTGCGCCGGAGACGTTAAGGATCGCTACCAGTCGGCTGGGGAGCTTTATAAAGACGTTAATTCATATCTAAATACGAATTATCCAAATTTTTCATCTCACGATTTTCAACAAGTGATTAGAACAGTTTTCGCCAAAGAAATGAGCAACATTGATAACAAACTGGCAAAGTACATCGCGAAGATGGGTGGAGACATCAATCCAAAGAAATTTGAAAGGAAGTTCAACCAATATGCAGATCTCGTGGACTCTCTGGGAGTTATTGGGCCCAAAGAAGAGCCGCGGAATGTGGGAAATACTCAAGAAGCAGTTGAGCGATTTCGGAGTTCTCGCCTGGCAATTACCGAAAAGAAAAAACAGGCTCGCGGCATGTGGCGTAATTATGAGTTAAAAAAGGCAATTTCAATTTCTTGGAAAATAGGGACATCTCTTATTCTCGTTTCTATGGTGTGGTCTAAGATGGTAAGAAAGGACATCAACGCATTTTGGTCTGATAACCTCAATTTTACCAAAAAAATTCTTGGGTTTACTGGGGAGGGCGATCGCGAACCTTCCTCAATTACAAAATTGGGTCTAAAATATCCGAAAGATCCTGTCACCGTACAAATTCGAACCAAGCCGTCCGGAGCTAAGATCTATCAAAACGGAAAGGCTCTCAGGCTTCAGACCCCAGGTCTAGTTAAAGTGATAGACGAAAGATCAGCAGAGATAACCCTAGAATATCCAGGATATGGCATTAAGAAAGTGCTCATTAAGCCATTTGAAGAAGAAGTCTACGTGGATATGACTGATTGACAGAAAATCTGTTGAATACTCTCAAGCGCAAGGAAGATCGAGTCAAAAAATAGGTCCACGGCATAAACAAAAAGAAACATAATAAATCTTATCAGATAAATGAAAAACGAAACTGAACCGCACACTTTCTCAATTTGAGACACCCACATTAAGTTGTATTGACGCTGAATCTCACCTCAAAGGAAGTAGCTATTCAATCCGCTTCTGGTGTCAGCGTCAATACTTTAGACGATTGCGCAATCGACGATTGCGGTGCTCAGCGCTTCCTCACTTGTAGTTATTTAGGTGGATCGAATTGGTTTGACAGAAATCGACTAGATTCTCTTCATTTCTTTTTGCTTGAATCAGAAAAAATGGGTTTGGGCAGGTATGTACCTTGCTTATTCAAGCGATAAGTTGCTCCGGCGAAGCTGAATCACAGATGAGTGGTTGAGAGCGATAAGGTGGGGAGCACAAATTTAAAAAAGGGAGGTAATGAATGAAATGTTCGAAAGTATTTTTTCTGTTAATTGTGTTTATAACCGGGTGCGGAAAGAGCGATTTTGCAGCAAAAGAGAAATCGTCCCAACTAGATCCTAGTTTTTTAGCAAAGATCCTAGTTTCCGTAGGACGCAGAGCTTCGTACAGAGGTTCCAACAATGATTATCCTGACTTTGTTGCAAATGCACACCTTGGAAAGGCCGAAACCTCTGAAAGCGCATATTGTAAGCTTAATCGGACTGATGTGACCAGATTTTCTAGTCGATACACTCGATACGTTAATCAGGTATTCAACTCTCTCAAGGTAGAAATCCCGCAGTCTTGCCAATCATTTCAAGGTTTTGGAGAACCAGTTGGTGAAATGGGATGCGAGGACCCCAATGGATGTAGTGGTTATGAGACGAAGGAACCAGGAGAATCAGTTGGTGAAATGGGATGCGAGGATTCCAATGGCTGTGGTGGTTATGGCCCCTTAAACCCAGGAGGCCCAGAAAATCAGCCTAAGGATCCGGCTCCAGAAAATCAGCCTAAGGATCCGGCTCCAGAAAATCCTACTGAGTTTCCAGGGTCAGAGTGCAAAATCACTTGGGAATATATTCCAGGTACTGAGTGCTTTGAGTTTTATCCTGGTGTTCTCATATGCTGTCCTGGTAGTATCGGTCCGCGATAATCGAACAGAGATGTAACTGATAGATCAGTTAAAGTCAGAACTGCCAGGGCGGCATCAGCCACCACCCTGGCAGTTCCTTTTTCATCAAAGTCAAATTGGCTGGCCTACAAGCCCTCGGTGAATTCGTTGTACCTAAGACACGAGGAGCTGGATGAACTAAATCTCAGTAATTCAGGATCGAGTTCGGCTTGGTGCAGTGCTCACAACGGGAGCGCTGCTGCCGGACGCATGTTTGAAGATCCTGAATTACTGAGATTTAGTTCATCCAGGCAACCTTGGAGTTTGGAACAACATTCAAGCAGGCCCGCCCCGGTTAAACCTGGGTTGCCTCAAACATATCTGATGGGCGAGACCCTTTCTTTCTCTTAATGAATATTGCCATTGCAGCGATGAGACCCAGGGTAATATAAATTAATGTCGTATTGTCTCCAACCCCGATCTTGCCAATGGACCCTCCGCCCGACGATTCTCCGCCGGCACCATTCCCACTTTGTTCAGAGAGATTCTCGGCAGATAGGGGCTGCGGCGGAGGAAGTGGCGGAGGAATATTTTCGGCCACTTGAGGCACCTCTGGGGGTGGCATTGCTGGATTGATGTTGGGAGACGGCGCATTGTTGTTCGCCATTGTATTTGTATCTGGTCCAGGAGGTGGAGGAATAGCCTTTGTTTGTCCTAAGCCTGAATTGAAATCATCCGCGACGCTTCCCTCTGCAAAATCCAAACTGGGGGGTTGATTCTCCTGTGCCAGTTTAGTGTTGAGTGAGCCAAGATCATCTCTCCAGTATCGCAAGGTGAGGCCCTGATCTACGACATCCTTGGATTCGACATTCGCATTGGTGGACCAGACTTCTTTCCAGGCGTCGGGGAAACCAAGTAATTTCTTCGAAAAGCTTCTAATGTTGTCGCCCACTCGAGTGACATACTCCTCTGCGACAGCTCCGACATCGTCGTAAGACACTTTCATGGTCGTCGAGTCATCAGGTCTCAGGGGCGAATTGTAATAGACCTTATCACCTGTTTTGAGACCCCCTGCCAAGTGAGGGTTGTCTTCCAGCAGAATCTTCGCCTTATTTTTCCCGAATAACTTTTGGCTGACACCTGCAAGGTCAGAATCGTTTCTAACAATATAGACACTGTTCATCAGACGACCATTCTGACGAAATGGTTCGGACCTAATTTTCTTAACTGGAACCCAACCTCGTTCAGAGGACACTGCGGGTTCAGCAAGGCCGTTTCCTTCTCCAGTTTCCTCGTTTGGAATGTCGGTAGCGGCATTCAAATCTTTTGGGTTATCTATGCTGGGCTCAGGAGTTGTTGGTGTATTCTCGTCTCCACTCTTTTCGGCTGGTTCGTTGAGCTCAGCCGTCGAAGGGGAATCCAGAGATTCGAGGGTTGGCTCATCATTTTGGGCGAGCTCTTGACTGTCTTCCGCAGCGCTCCCTTTCTGGCCTTCGCTATCTCCTGCATCTTCAAAATCCTCAAAATCCTCGTCTCCGGCGCCGGCCACTTCCTCGGTTTCATCCGCCTTGTCGGTGTCGCTTTCGCCATCTGCAAGGTCCTCATCTGCAAATTCCTCGTCGCTAAACTCCTCGTCCGCCTTACCATCTTCTGAAGCAGCTTGCCTTTTTCCTTGGTCGCCCTTCTTGTCCTGATCCTCATAGTCAGAAGCAAATTCGTCGCTACCCTCTTCGCTACCTTCACTGCTTTCATCACTGAGCGCCTGGCTATCCGAAGATCCCCCTTCGTCGCTGGAGATATCCTCTGTCGCTTCATCGATTTCTGAAACAATGTTAGAATCATCACTGTTGTCATCACCACCCGAACTGCAAGATCCAAGACAGAAAACAAGCAAGAGCGACAAAATAATTTTAATGTTTGGCCTTGTAAACAGCACCATGCAATCCCTCACCATGAGTATTATCGTATATTTTCATTCATTTCTTAATCAAAATGAGACTAGCCAAACGTCAAGAATTCTCAGGTATTTCCAATTTTTTTAATTTTTTCTACGGACGAAAGGCAAACAGTTGTTTTTAGGTTCCACCTTCCAAAGTGATTATCGTTTTCAAATTAAATTCATTGTGGAGACAAAAGTTAGGAATGGCACAGATTCTTGCCTCAAAATGATGCAGGACTCATGTCTCTTTCAAAATTTAAGGAGAATGGCTCCAATACCTCAGTGGCATTCCGATAAGTATACATATTGCTTTGGAATGATTTTGCACTTCTTAGGCAGTATTCAGACGATAGTGAGGAGAAGTCGTAAGATGTCGTATCTATTTGTTTGCTGTTACCGAAATACGATCAGGCCTTTGCTCAAATTGCTGTTGTGCTTGGTCATCCTTGCACTCCCTATTTTGGTATTGGGTAGCTGCGCAAAAGAAGCTTCGACCGACGCGGCTAGTGGCGACGGTGGAGATGATGGAGACGATGGAAATGGAGGAGGAGGCAACAACCCCCCTATCGGATCAATTGATAATAATGATTTCTGGGTTCGTCTGTATGATTCTGGAAAATTTCCGTTTCATGCGCACAAATCAACTGGATTTTCAGATGAGTGCAAGATTCCGTTTGCAACATCCCTGTCCGCGATAGATTGCAACGTGGAAGTCAATGAATTGGATCTGTATTTCAACAAAATTCAATTTCATTATAACGTCCCCACAGGAATGTGCGATTACCTCCGTATAACTCCCTACTATTTTTACAACCAAGAAATCGGATATGGCCCCAGTGACGTCGTAATAAATGTGACTTACGATAGCACAAATGCCGTTGTGTCGAGCGACTGTGTCGTTGATGGCACGGCTGGACCATGCTCTCTAGACAACGCCGTGCCAAATTATAGAGAACTCAACTTTGATCTCACCACTGCTGGGGCTACCTGCGTGTACGACCGCTCTGCTTCGGGAGGAAACAATTGTTGCTTTGGAAATTACATTATGACCCAAAATATCACCCGCATACCGTCCACGGGTCCACCAAACATTACGACATCTGTCCGAACTGATAGCAAATGGGGAGGCAACCGAATTGGTTGCTACGGGGGGCATGTGCGCACCTCAGGTTGGACGCTCATCAGTTATCTGGGATTTCCTCTGAGCAGTCTGCAGTATGTGGGCGGCGTTCAAGGTCTAAATAATACAACTAATTTGCCTCCTCTCATTGATGAGCCGAAGGGTTCAGACACAATGACCGTGGCAAATTACTATTCAACTTCTGGTTTGCACGACCACGTGGATATAGGAACTGGCCTTATCTCATCAACACTTCCCTACTTTATTGATCCGATCGACGATCGAAGCGGGACGTTACTTTCTCAGACGAGCGATGCTTGGACCTTTGATTGCCTAGACAAAGCCTACGAGGTGAAGAATCGGATCAAGCTTTACATTCGCGAGTGGGATGTGTACTCGGACTATCTGACATACATATCTTCAGCGGGAGTCACTGTGAATCCAGACAGGTCGGGAGCTGAAGGTGGCGGAAACTGTTCGGGAATTGGAGACAGCTGCAACGATTTTTGGGACCTAGATGATGTGCCAAATTATTTCAATAGTAATGGTGGAAGTTACGACCAGACGGGCTTGAATAAAATTACAAAGAGAAGATATTTTTTCCCGGATTTGGCATTTTAAATTCACAAAGTACGATTTCTTGAGATGGGTCATTTGAGTTTTTGGCATTGAAAGAGGAGAATCAACAACTTTTGGTGGGTAAATCAATGGGTGAAACATCGCGAACAGAGCTCTGGAGCTTATATGATCAGGTTGAAGAACATCAAGTGGACGGATTGAAGTTCGCCGAAGTTGGAATTATTCTTAAGTCTGTTCCCATACGCAATCGACATCACTGGCTAGCCTGGAAAACAGGTGAAAAATCCTGGAAGCCGCTGAGCGGATTTCCTGAGTTGAAAACGGCGCTCAAAAGTGTCTTTGATAAGGGATCTGGGTTAGGACCCGATGACGAGGTCACAAAAACGGCGACCTATATCCGAAGTATAGGTCTGCCGCTCGCTGAATCAGAGAGCACAATTCAAGCCTCTGAGGTTTTGAAATTTTCAAGCTTGATCGCAAAAAAATTTGAAATAGAGATAGAAGGTAAGAATGAGAGATTTCTGACCTTCACCAGAGCAATCTCTCTCGGAGAATTGCATCTCGTGGATTCTCTGCCTGACTGGGTGGACAGCACCTTTCAACTGTGGTTACGTAACGGAAATGAAAAGGTCACCCTTTCTTGCGAACAGAAGACAGAAGAAAATCCAGAGAATATCGTTTACATTCGGGAGAATAGAAAAGTAGAACTTTTGAAAACTTGGATATTTGGGTAAAATCGTCGATGGAGTACATTAGACTTCATAGTTGGATCTCACGTTTTTTGGATAAATTCCATAAAGATGAATATGAAAAACCTAAAATCTCTACTCAATCTTTGGCCACTGAAAATTCGCTCGACCGACGAAGAACGGCTCGAGTCCAATACCCTGAGTTTGGTAACATAGAAACTCTTCCGAAAGTTCGATTTGAAGGTAGGCCAATCAAAGTTCAGGACATCAGTTTAGGCGGAATTTGCTTGATAGATAGCTTTGATTATTTACGGTCCACTGTAGGAAATGAAATTGATTTAGAATTGGTTTGGGCCGACGGAGTTATTACCCAACGTTCGCTGATTGTCGCGGCTGGATATGACAAACGACACTTGCGCTTTCTTGATTTGGACTCAAAATCCTTTGTTCGCCTCAATTTGTTGTTGAAACCTGGATTTTTGGGATTAAAGATGAGAAAGATCTTGGCCAAGGAAGCCGCTCATTTAGATATCGGAACTCACGAGTTGTGGGTCGGAATGACTGGAGAGGCATTAACTATCTTTCCAGGTACAGACTTGAATATGCCTTTGGCTGAAGTGTCAATCTATGGAACTCGCATATTTCTGTACAGACATGGATCCCCTGTGTATTGCGTAAAAACCAAAGACACCATACCCGGGCAGAGAATTAGAGAAGCTCTGTTGTATGATCTCTTGATTTTTGTGTCCAATATTGAAAGCCAATCGCAGGGACTCAAAAATTTGCTCGTCAATCTCACTGAGGCACTTCAGGAATACCAGAGGATCAGGGAATGAGAGAAGGTGATCGCCATGATTTCGACAATTTTCGTCCGAAACTGGTAACGGGCCGAGTGACTCCGCAGGGCGCAAAGTTAGTTTTTGAATCAGAAAAAAAACATCGACAGATTATACTTCCGATCGAGCTAGCTGATCTCCTTATTCTCTGTAACGGTCAGCGTTCAATGAGGGAAATAGTTGAGAAGATATACAAGCGGCAAGGTGTGGTTCATTTTAAAACTATTTTTGGAGCTGTTTACCGACTCAAGGAGAAGGGTTTTTTTGAGAACGGATCAGAGCTGCATTATTCCAAATCGAATTCCAGGTTCATTGATTCGGGAAAATCAATATTTTATCGTCCTTTGGCTGAGATTTATTTTGGCCAAAGAATCAGCAATGAAGGGACACACCCACTGGTTTTTTATTTCATATCGATAACGACCATAACTCTTGCTATTCTTGGCATGCAGAGTATGGATTCGGAATTTTTGAATGTTAAGTTTCTAAGGGTTGAAGGAAGTTATGCGTTAGGTGTTCTTTATGTCTTCGGGCTATCGAGTATTTTGCTGAGCGCTAAATCACTTCTGAAGACTCTTCTGTTACTTTTTTTGGCTGGAAAGGCTTACAATTTCCGTCTTGTTTTCGGTTTACTGGGAACCTATTTAAAGGTTGGGAATGAATCGCTATTTCTGGTTACGAATCGGTTGTATCTTACTATTTTTCACGGCAGCCTAATCCTGTGTTATTTCTCTTTCATCTATGGGATTCATTTGCTTGCGCCTAATTCTGAATTCTTTGATCAATCCGTATTTGTTGCGGCGGTTCTTGCTCTGATTGAGCTCAATCCGTTTTACAGTGAGAGCGAAATCTCTCTTTATTTTAAAGCCCTATGGGATGACGATGGTCTTAATCAAGTCACCCACTATTACAGGGACAAGAATATTTTTAGTTTATTACATGATGAAATCTATCTAAGTCCACAGAGTGGCGCACTCGCTCCTTACGCGTATTTAGCGGCAGCCTGGCTTTCCGTTTCTGCAATATCTGTTTGGCGCGTGTTTGTGGAAAACTACAGTTTAGTTATCTATAGCTTCCAGACTGAGCCGGCAGGAGAAAAGGCCGGAGCACTGGCCTTTGTGGGGCTCATGTTATTTTCAATTTTTAGCCTCTTGAAATATCTCATGTTGAGTCTTGGGACGTCCATGGAGATTCTGCTAAAGTCCACGTACCGTAAGTTGGTAGCTCATCATAAAGTGAAGGACAGTGGTGTTGCGACAGCTGATAATTTGATCTATATTGTACGAGATCTTCCTCTTCTGTCTTGTTTTTCTGAGTCGCTACTGAGAAAAATATTGGATGGAAGTAAATTGCGACATTTTCCAACTGGAAGTTGCATAATTCTACAGGGTGACATTGGACACCATCTTTACGTTCTTTTGAGAGGTACTTTGTCTGTTCATAGAAGTATCGAAAGCAGGGAAGAATTTGTTAGTGAAATTTTGCCACCATCGATTTTTGGTGAAATTGCGGTGATTGAGCAGGTCAAAAGAACTTCAACAGTTATTGCTGAAGAGGGAAGTGATGTTTTAGAAATTCCAGGAGATCTGATTCGTTCAGTGAGCAACGAATCTCAATACGTGAGAGAGATTGGTGATTTTAAAAATGCGATCATGGTCTCTCAGTTTTTCTCAAGTGCACCGATGTTTCGCCACCTTCCAGAAGATATTGTTCAATTGTTCTTGAGCAAGGGGCTGATTGAAGTTTTTTCCGCAAACGAGATAATCTATCATCAAGGGAGCAAAGGAGATGGGTTTTATCTTTTGGTTCGAGGTACAGTGGGCGTCGTCATCAACGGAATTCTGATCAAGAAAATTCGTCAAGGAGGCTTTTTTGGTGAGATTTCTTCTGTTGCAGATATTTCCCGAACGGCCTCAATCGTGGCTTTGGAGAACGTCTTGGTTCTGAAGATAAATAATGAGGGCTTTTGGGATATCATCACTCAAAATATAGAAATGGCGATGTTTATCGAAACAGTGAGTGAAACTCGCATTCAAGAAGACATAGAGATTTTGAGAGGAAAACCCTCAACCTCCCAGTCCCGAGCCTCTTAGAAGAGGAATTGCGCCTATGTCAGATAACCATGTGATATTCACAGATCTTATCTTAATTTTGGGTTCAACTACTTTGGTGGCTACCATCTTTCACTCCCTCCGACTGCCGCCAATCGTCGGTTTTCTGATTGCGGGCATGCTGGTCGGTCCCCATGGACTTGGATGGGTAAAGACCGCAATGCGAGTGGAACTACTCACCGAAATTGCCGGTATTTTGTTGATGTTCACGATAGGATTGGAATTTTCTTTGCGTCAGTTGCGTGCCTTGCAGAGAATTTTTCTGAGCCTTGGTGGAGGGCAGATGGGGGTGACTATAGGGGTCAGTCTGCTTGTCCTTCGCTATGGATTTGATCTTTCCTGGCCCCAGTCGTTTTTCTTTTCATCAATCATTTCTCTTAGTTCGACGGCTGTCGTTTTAAAACTCTTAAAAGAGGGAAGAAATCTTGATTCTCCATTTGGACAGACGTCGCTGGCGATCCTTCTTTTTCAGGATTTTTCTGTAATACCTTTATTATTGATTGTCCCCCTCTTAGCGGATGGTGGCGGTGACCATCGCATTCAATTTGATTCCCTCATGGTCGGGATGTTTCTTTTGAAATCTATGGGGCTCATTTTGTTCATTGGAGTCTGTGCGAGATGGGTTGTTCCCTTTATTCTCGATCGAGTTGTACGAACTCGTAGCAGCGAGGTGTTTTTCTTTTCGGTCCTATTTATTTGCGGTGGAACGGCACTGTTGATTGAAAAGATAGGACTCTCTCTTTCGTTAGGAGCTTTTTTTGCTGGCCTTATGATATCTAGCTCCCCCTTTGGAAAGCAGGCGACCGCTGAATTTGCTCCTCTGCGTGATAATTTTTTGGGATTGTTTTTTGTTTCAATCGGCATGCTGCTGAGTTTGGATTTTCTTGCATCAAACACGCTCCAGATATTGACGTTTTCTCTTGGCATTTCGTTGGTGAAATTCATTTGTATCTATTTGGTCCTATGGCTTGCCGGCCATTCCTCCTCTGTCGCCTCTGTCACAGCCTTGATACTATTTCAGATTGGTGAATTTTCATTTATTCTCGCGGATCATGGAAGGGTCCTTGGCTTAATGTCTGATAGACAGTACCAGTATTTTTTAGCTGCCTCCATTATTTCACTGATCCTCACTCCCCTATTTTACCGAATTGCGCCAAAGTTGGGATTTCGAGATAAACCCTTCAGTGTGGTTTCTCAACGGTTTCAGAATCTTGCAAAAAGTCTTAAAATTCATCGGATCAGTGGTGTGATCAGCAGCTCATCAGCGAATCAGGATTCTGGCCCTGAGGGTGGGCATTCGCTGATTATTGGGTTTGGAATAGCGGGACAAGAAGTGGCCTCAGCCTTAAAGTCACTTCGCCTGCCTTATCGAATCATTGAAATGAACGGAGCTTCGGTTCGTGAGGGTCTAAAACGAGGCGAGCCTATTTTTTTTGGAGATGGCTCAAAAGAAGAAATACTTCACCAGGGCGGACTTGATCGAGCCCATCTGGTTATACTTGTCGTAAATAGTTTGGACATTACCGAAGCGATACTGCGAACCATTCATCGTATTCGCCCGGAAATCAAAGTACTTGTTCGTTTGCAATATATGCGTGATTTAGAAAAATTGGATTTTAATCCAAATCTCGAGCCCGTAATTTCTGAATTCGAAACTTCATTAGAAATATTGGCCCGTACTCTGCGTGCCTATGGAGCGAATGAGAAACAGATTTATGACTTTACTCTAGAGGCTCAACAACGCTTAAAGAGTTCTCGAGATGGAATCAAGGAGTCTGAACGAAGAACGATAGACATGCCCGCCTGGCAAGCATTGGCAAATCTTTACCCGATGAAATTAAAGGGCGACTCTTATGCCGCAGGAAAAACTCTCGGTGAGCTTGATTTGCGAAAACGCACTGGAGCAACACTTATCTCTGTTTTTCGTGACGGATTGGGCGTTGCGGTACCTGATGCCGATTTTGCTCTTGAAAGTAACGATACACTATATTTGCTTGGTACCAGTGAGTCTATTAAGTCCGCAGGATTACTTCTCACCAAGGATGCGGACCTCTCCGGTTAAATAATATCGACCCAATCGTCTTCGCCCTGACGCAGTCGAACTCCGATGAGGAGCGACCCCAAGCGTTTTTTTAATTCAAGAAAGCAATATTGGGCGATATTTTCTATCGTGGGGATTCGCCCCTTGAAGAAAGCAACCTCGTATCCCAAATGTTTCTTGTCGAGAAGTGCAACGACTTCTTTCAGATCCCTTTCTACGTCGGTGAGATTAACGACTAAGCTGGTTCTTGGATCGCGGTGCCCAGCCAGACGGGCTTCGAGCGTAAAGTTATAGCCATGGCCATATTCTTTGCAGGAATCACCAAACACTTTCTGATTTTGGCCTTCAGTCCAGGTTGAATTAAAATATCTCACACCGGCACTGAAATAAGCCTTTCTCGATAAAATGACTAAGGATGTTTTAGACATTGGCTCCTCATAACCCAAAAAAGTGACCAAACCAAGTTCTCCGAGGCTTGACTCTAGTCGAGGCCTGTCCAAGAATGGAGGCAATATTATCTGCGTCATTTCTATTGTGAGGCGAGCATTCATGGGCAGACTATTTTTTGTTGTACTCGGAGCTTTGGTGACTCCCCTTGTCCAGTCTTGCACCAATTTATTGGTAGAAAAGAGAAGTGAAAAAATCTCTCTTGTATCCACTGAAAAAGCTGACACGCGAGAAAACCCGCCGGTGGTTTCGACGCTTGAGTCCACAAGTAAAATACCGAGTTCTTCCAAGACTGAGGGCAGAGAGACAGACAGAGGCGATATTCATTACGACCAAAACGAAGTGTCATCTATTTGTAATCTTGAGTTGGCGCGGCTTCCAGGTCCATTAAAGAATGAAGATTTTGCCAAAGCCTGCAAGAAGGCGCAGGTGCTTCAGGGATGTGTGAGCGAGGAGAAACGTCCAATATTTCACTACGAGAGATTAAGTAGTGATTTGAAGGGGAAAAGAATTCTTGCTTTGGCCCTTATTCACGGGGATGAACTACCCAGCGGCAGCGTTGCGCGGGCATGGATGGCGAGACTTGAAAACGTTGAGCCGCGTAACTCTTGGCGAGTTATTCCTGTCCTGAATCCCGATGGGTTTGGCAAAAAACCAGGGTCAATGCCCGCGGGGTTGATATCAACCGTAACTTCCCGACTGAGGGCTGGGATCGTGAAGCTGTTCAAAGATGGAAATCAATGACTAAAAGCGATCCTCGTCGATATCCGGGGCCAAATTCAGGAAGTGAAATGGAAACTCGCTGCGCGATGAAGCATATTGAGGATTTTAACCCAGATTTTATTATTTCAATTCATACCCCCCTCGGAGTTTTGGATTTTGATGGACCGAGACTGAAGTATCCCCGTTTTGAGCCCCTGCCTTGGATTTCCTTGGGCAATTTTCCAGGTAGTTTAGGACGTTATATGTGGAAAGATAACAACGTCCCCGTTCTGACAATCGAGCTCAAGGGGTCTGGAGGGCTAAAGAGACTTGAACAGTTTGATCACCTCCAGGATATCTCAGGCACGGTGGCCATCCAGTCTAACAAGGCCAAGGAGGAAAAGAACTAAGTGAGCCTCACTCCTTCTCTGAAGAAACAACTTCTCGATGCTGCCATCAAGGCGCGATCGAATTCTTATAGTCCTTACAGCAATTGCAAGGTCGGCTCGGCGCTCTTGATGGATGATCAACGAATATTTTCTGGTTGCAACGTTGAAAATGCCTCCTACGGGGCGACTATTTGCGCCGAAAGATCTGCTGTATTTTCAGCGATAGGACAAGGATTTAAAAATGTGAAGGCCATTTTGGTTGTAACAGATTCTCTTGAACCATGGCCTCCCTGTGGGATGTGTCGTCAGGTCTTAAGCGAATTCGCCACGGCAGAGGTTCCTGTTCTTCTGTGCAACCTCGATGGAGTTATGAGAGAGAAAACCCTAGGAGAACTTTGCCCTCACTTTTTCGGACCCCTCCACCTATCCTGAGCTTTTCTTGATCCTGAATGGTCAATTTCCAGCCGGGGCAGTCCGGTCACAATCTCAGTTGGTTGTCATGTCATATCAATCGAGGTCGGCAGGAAGAAGGCTCGATAATCTGCTCTTTTTCAGCCGCTTTCAGCCAAGCAGGAAATTCCTTTAATAATTTTTCGACTAGAACTTCCTCTGGCATTTCGATTAAATCTTTGGGCGTCAACTCAAAGAAGCCCGTATTGTCGATTCTACGGCCCCCAATAGTATCCAGTTCCTTGAAGACACCATAACCACTTCCTGCCCATCCGACAATCTGAAAATAAATTGGAACCCCTTCGTTGGCTAAAGATATTATTTTTTTAATTATAGCTGATGCGCTACCAACTCCGCCGTCATGAACAATTATAGCAAGCACCGGCTTTTTCGTTCCCGCATAGTCTCGGCGCAACATTTCAAGCAGAGGAACTTCCTCATTACTGTAGCCAAGCCCATAAAAGATCTCTCCCCCACCGGAGTAAGGCTTTCGAATTTTATTTCCTGAAGCATCAATTTTATCCCTGGATGTCCCGCCCAATCCCAAAATTCCCCCTTGAGTTGTCTGTTCATAGGGCATGCGGCTTTGCTGTGCTCTCTTGATGAAATCTGCATAATTTTCCAGCGTGATATTGTCACCGACCTCTTCCCCCGTTGTCGTATCAATCGATAGACGTGCGCAATTGGTGGCAAATGCGTAACAGGGAATGGCTCCATCAGGGTCTAACCGAAGAGCCAAAGGTATGATGCGATCAATAAGCTTTTGAACACCATCAGGGTACTGTCTCGACATTGATCCGGATGCATCTAAAACAAGAAGAACACTCGCAAATACTTCACCTAAACCCATTTTGTCGACTAGGGCGTTCACTTTCTTTGCCAAACTCACGAGACCAGGTGCTTTTTTTCCAAGTTTTTCAAGTGAAATTCTGTCTCTTTGCTCTGTAATTGAAGAGGTTGGCTCCATCTTTTTTTCTGGAGATGGTGATTGGGGTTGCTGCGCGGGCGCATCTGGAACGGCAGGTTTTTGAGGCGGTTCCTGGCCTTTTATATCTGGGTTGTCAGATCTCTCTCCGCCAAAGGAATTAAACAAACTTGCAAATCCGCCATTAAATCCATCTCCTTGGGCCCTTATTTTCCAGCTTTCGCCATGTCTGTACAAAGTTAACAAAAAAATCGCTCGTTCTTCAGTCAAAGATCCGGGTTGAGGTGAGAAGACAGCAATCTTATTTTCTCCCGCTCGCACAACGGCAGTGATGAATTCAAGATCCTTAACAAGGGGATCATGGGCGTCTCCTTCAAGCGAGGTAGCGAGAGCGAAACTGAGCGCGGTTACGTTTGCGGGGATCTTGCCGAGGTCGACACGAAAGATGGTTTTGTAAATTTTAGATTGTGGATCCAGCTCACGAGTGATGATCTCAACAGAGTTACCCGGAGACTTCAAATTATTATAGAAAAGTGTCCACTCATCGGCTTCGATTTTATTTTTTTTGTTGAGTCCAAATAGAAAAGCCGGAATATCGTCCAACTGAAGATTTCTTGATGAAATTTTTTGTGATGCCTGTGTTAGCACTTCGACAAAGAGAAGGCTCCTTGCATCAGCATCAGCAATATTTAATCTGGCTCCATTTGTTAGCGGTTCTGGTTCTCCGGCCATTGCAGTAAAGCCCGGTAACAGGTTTAAGAGAAGTAGGAAAGGCAGCATCAAATTAGACATAGAAGGTCCTCATTATTAGGGGCGGAGTCGCTGGCGCAAGCCTTGCCACAAATCCAATTTTAGAACAACTCAAATATATCTTTTTGATCGACTCGCAAAAAATCCTATGAAAGTTTTATTGAACTTTTTGCAGACTACCCTGGAATTCCGGTGGCAAAGTTCCTCTAGAACTGAAGAAATGCATGATAAGGGGCTTTAAGTCGAGCTCCTCCATCGAGACCCTTTAGTTCCATCAGAAAAAGGTGTTGGATAACATGGGCCCCGCATTTTTTCACCAGGCTTTCTGCGGCAGAAGCTGTTCCTCCAGTGGCCAAAACATCGTCAATGATGACCACACGACTCTCTTCCGAAAAGGAATCCTTGTGCACTTGCAGTGAGTCTGAGCCATACTCCAGATCGTACCTGTGGCTCACCGTTTCCCGAGGGAGCTTGCCTGGCTTGCGGGCTAAAACCAGTGAAATTTCTCTGTGCTGAGCCACTGCAGCCGCAATAATAAAGCCGCGACTCTCGATAGCGCAGAGATGTGTGACATCAGAAGGGAGCTTCTCGGCGAATTTGATGGCCAGAGACTGAAATGCTGCCCCGTTCGCGAAGATGGGTGTGATATCTTTGAACATAATCCCACTTTTGGGAAAATTGGGTACGTCCACAACTAAAGATCCAATGTCGCTCATTTGCCAATGATTCACTGTTTGTCTCCCGTCAACTCTAAAAAGCCCAGTTCTTTTGCTTTTTCCAAGTCTTTGATACCTATTTCAAACACATTGATTCCTGTGCCATGAGCTCCGCAAAGAGAAATGACAAAGCCGTCGCCCTGACCCTTTTTTTTTGAGAAAATCTGTATTGCTTTCAATTCCCTTGCCATTTTATTGAGCGAGATGGCTGTCCCTGGCTCACATTGCTTACCCCCATCTTGCTTGTAAACAAAAACGTGACGATCGGGGTTTTCATATTTTGCAGATTTGTCGCTTGAGTCTTTTGTAATTGCGACAGCTTGAGCATGTCCCTGGGCAAGAAGATCCTTTTGATAAATCATTTGACCATTGCTTCGACAATTGCCAACTGAACACGAACAGAGAGCACCAAAGAGAATGATGACGGCCAGAAGAGTTCTCAACTTTGCTAACCCCACGGCCAGTATCTTGTGTGCACATTCCATCCGAGGCGAATCCGATAGAGAAGCGCATTTGCTGACATGAAGTAGAGCTGACCCGTCTGTACATCCAAATAGGGACTCGAGGTGACGCCCCTGCCGGTATCAAATTGATCCACCCAATTGCCTGTTGCAGCGTCAAGAACCTGAAGCGAACCGCTCGATTCCCCATAAACCAACAGGCCTCGGTAAACAACAGATTCTGTCGCAAAGCCCTTGATACCCGGTCGGATCCAAAGAACCTTCCCAGAAGCCTTATCTAAGGCCATCATTTTTCCTGAAGTTGAGCCGTAGTAAAGGGAATTTTGATACAAGGTCACTGGGGAAAAACCGCCTTCATCCACTTTCCAGCGGATGATTCCCTTGTCCTTATCAAGACAATAAAGAGCGCCATCAAAGCTGGATACATAAATGCTGTCGCCCTCAATCACAGGGGTGGAGTCCACATCGCGAAAGCGCTTATTCTGATTGAGTTTTTGTTCCCAAACGAGAGCTCCTTTTTCTTTATTCAGAGCCACAAAGGATCCATCGCTGAAACCGGAATAAATGAGGGCTCCGATGATGACGGGACGGCTGGCACCTCGAACTGAAATCTGAGAGGGATCCATGCGATTGTAGGTCCATGCTACCTGTCCCGAATTCGCATCCAATGCAATTAAAATATTATTTCCAGAAACAAAATAAACTCGGTTGTCTTGAACTAAAGGTTCACCCAGAACTTCAGCCCGAACCGGAAACGTCCACTCAGTTGCTCCTGTACTTAAATTGAGAGAGTAGAAAAACCCATCGCTGGATCCAAAGTAAAGCCTGTTGTCAAGAGCTTGAGCTCCACCTTCTACGCCACCCTGAAAGGATCGAGACCAAACTAGCTTTCCCGTTGCCCGATCATATGCCACGAGTTGGTCCACGGCATTTCCCGCCACAACCAATTTTTCTGTTACGAGGGGCCTCATTCGGTTGAGACGGCGAAAATCCAATGACTCCTCGGCAAATGTGGCCTTTATCCATTCTCGTTCGATGATGAAGTCTTTTTTCTCGGCGTGCAGATTCTGCAATGGAGTAAGGGAACATCCAAGAGCGCCAAGACCAGCCAATGTGAGAAAAAAGAACGCAGCTATTCGACGGTGCTCCATAACCTCTCCTTATAATAAAGCGAATCAAAAAACAGAGAAACTATCGGCTCGCCCCGGACTTGTCGAGTTCCATCAATCTCAAATAGGCCTTGGCTGCCTTCCCCGCATCCGTAGAGGAGAACTCTTGGCTCGCTCGAAGGTAGTGTGTTTTCGCCTGGTCAAGCTTTCCCAATTTCTCCTCCATCAAGCCTAACTTAAGGATAGCTTCGGAATGAAGAAAGGATGATCCCTTGTCCTTCAAGACCTGATCATAGAGGGCCTTTGCTTCTTCCTGTTTATTCATGGCTGCAAGGACCGAGGCCAACTGCATCTGAACCAAACCGAAAAAGACGCCGTTTTTTCCAGCAGTGGGAGAGATTTCCTTTAAGATCTGATGGGCCTTATCAAAGTTTTCGTATTCCATGTAGATCGAAGCCAATTGGATGCTCCCGATCAGTGCAGCCTTAGAACCCATATTGCTTTTGATCTTTGTGTCAAAGTCACCCAGCAGAGAGCCGTAATCAGCGTCGATATTTTTATCAGTGTCCTTCTTTTTCGTCTCTTTTTCGTCCTTCTGAGCACTCGATTCTTTTTTGCCCAAAAGATCGGCCTGGATTTTATAAATCTTGGACTCCACTTCATAGAGTGCCTCCTGGGCGCGAGTCTCTCTGAATTTCAGGTACCAACTCCAGCCTCCGGCAGCTGCCCCAATGACAACCAGTCCACCGAGAACTGAAAACACAAGTTTACGATTCTTCTGAATCCAAAGGCCCACCACATCTGAAGTGGCTATGAAGGCATCGGGACCCTTAATGTCGTCTTTATCTAGTTTTTTACTCACGCTTTAAACTCCATTTTTTTACACAGTCGGGGTCAGAATATGATCCGAATCAGGCAGAAGTAAAGCTCCGATATTCCTATGGGAACCTGGCCTCCGACATCGGGGCAACTTTTTTTACCAACCCATCTATTCTTATTCTCTTATTTATCTACCTATTTTTGTCTATTTGTCATTTCCTTTAAAGTGGAAAAGGGTCGCGACGTGCGTCCGTGATGATGTTGCTTCAATCCTCCAATGCATCGAATGCGGGCCTCAGCGAGGCGATCGGCTGCTCGATGCGTAGCAATATTGTCATTTCTAGCTATTTGAAAAACGTTGATCAAATTGTCATATACCTGATTCGTCTTCTCAAATGAACGCTCCGAAGAATACCCCTCAAGTTCAACAAAAACATTCATCAGGCCACCTGCATTGATCACGTAGTCAGGAGCGTACAAGATCCCCATTTCCATGAGGGCATCTCCATGCCGATACTCCGCGAGCTGATTGTTAGCGCCGCCAGCCACGATCTTGCATTTGAGTTTAGGCAGACTCTGATCATTGATCACTGCACCCATGGCGCATGGTGCGAAGACATCGCATTCGCTGGTCACGATTTCTTTTGGATCGATGACAGAAAGGTTAAATCTTAAAGATATTTTTTTCGCTCGATCCTTGTCTATGTCAGCAATAGTAACCACAGCGCCCTCTTTTACAAGGTATTCAACCAAGTGAGATCCCACATTGCCCAGGCCCTGTACGGCAACTCTCATGCCCGAAAGAGAATCTGCACCCAACTTGTATTTCACGGCTGCTTTAATTCCCATGAGTGTGCCATGAGCCGTGTATGGGCTTGGATCGCCCGAGCCTCCGAGAGCTTTAGGGATTCCCGTGACATAAGGGGTTTCCATAAAAATATATTCCATGTCATGAACCGTTGTTCCAACATCCTCGGCCGTAATGTACTTTCCGTTGAGGGAATTCACATAGGCTCCAAAAGCTCTAAAAATACCTTCGCTTTTATGCTTTTTGGGGTCTCCTAAAATGACGGCCTTGCCACCACCGAGATTTAAGCCAGCGGCAGAAGCCTTGTAGGTCATTCCCTTTGACAAGCGGAGGACATCTATCAGCGCCTCTTCCTCACTGGCGTAGTCCCACATCCGCGTCCCGCCAAGTGCGGGGCCCAGCGCTGTATTATGAATGGCGATAATTGCTTTCAAGCCTACTTCCTTGTTGTGGCAGAAAATCACCTCTTCGTGGTCCCCGTGCTTTTCAATTAACTCAAAGCTCAACATCTCCGCCTCCACCCATTTCTTTTTGGCTCAATCAAGGTTTTATTCAATTATCCTTTTAGGTTGATGATGTGCCAAACACCTTAGAAACTGGCCCTATTGCGGGCAAGTAAAAAATGTATCCTCCACCTCGATCAGACCATAATGCGAATTATAACGCCGTTCGCCAAGTAGTTGTCTGTGAGCTCCGCCAAGTTGACTCGGCGCGCTTTAATGCGGTAACAGATGCTCCTCGTGCATCAATCCAAATCTCAGGTTCAGTAAAGTGTTGGCCATTGCTTGCTTTGAACCAGTGCGTTTTCGCTGGAGGCGAGTTTTTGTTTTATCAAAAAAATATTTTTTCTTTTGTCCTTGCCGCAGTCTTTTTGGTTTTGGCAGTCAAAGCTCCGGCCTCGCTTGAAAACTTTGCTCAGGTTCCAACTTTTGGCTCCTCATCACCCGGCACAGCCGTGGACAGACGAGGGCCCTGCATAAAGCAACTGATATCCGAGCCTATATATGAGCCTAGGCTGATGCCCGACGAGCAACTGCCAATTGGTGATTTGACTGAATTTGTCAGAAATGACGGATTGAGTTCCTGGTTTTTATATTTGGGGCCAGCGGAATTGGCGAACTCCAGTCTTTCGGCAGATCGTATCTATGAAGAAATTAAACTCTCTCAGAAAATCGAAAATTACAGCGCTCAGGTCGATCTTTTCTTGGATTCTCCAGACGTCACTGTGGATCGAAAACTCCAAGTTCTTCTCTATAATTTGGCTTTTGTAACCCAGCTTGTTCGAAATGGCTCAGATGAAGCTGCTGATATTCTTCGAACAAAGCTAGCGATAAGCGACTTCATGGTGCGCCAACTCCAGTGGCTTCAGCATCCCGTTTTCACGGACATGATTTTGTTTGCGTATTCACAATTTGAAAGCATCCCTCGCGCTGGGGGAGCTGGACCTATTGCGATACCCTATGTTGCTCATGATTCATCGCCGTTAAATTCACTTCGCACAGAAGAGAATTTAAATATTTTGCCTCATTTCGGCCAATTTGAATTGGCCAAAGAGAACTCCACTTCAGATCAATCATTTAGTGGACCAGTTCTTAAGGGCGACTTCGTCAGCCTCAATGCTTTAGAAATTTTGTTTGAAAATCTGTTGTCGCCGGCCCAAGGAGTCAAGGTTGTGGCCGAGACGGCCTTACTGATTTATCGTATATACTCTCGATCGCAGCTTTTCGAACTAAATGAACGGCTTAAAATGGAATATATTTTCACGAGTAATAAGAAGGGAACTCAAAACCGTTCCCCAAAGGGGGGTTCTCCTTTTTCTCTTAATAGACTGATGGAATATCTTTTGCGTCCAACACTCCTTGATTTTCAGACGCATCCACTTATTACCCTTTTCTTTTTGCAGATGGATTTGCGATTGTTTGGAATTGTTCGGAAAGAGGGACGGCGATTTTCCATTTCTAACCCCAATATTTTAAAAATGAGAACTCCCGTTGCCTCCCTTGTCATTGATTTTAATCATTTTGCAGATCTCCTCTCTTCTCATGACAGGTCTCGTGCGGAAGATGCCTCAACTCGGATTCTGCGACACGATAGATTTTTGCCTCAAGGAGAAATAGATCCTCAGATAGCTCTCTATATGGGAGATGCCAGCGGTTATACCTATGATGCAATGAGGGAGAGAGGATTCCTTGATAAATATTTTGCGCGACTAAATAGAATTTTCGATTTGCGAGGTTTTAAGTCTGATGCGCAGGGCTTAAATTCTTTTAGCGGGCAGAGCCCGGATTCGTATGCAGCTTACGTTCGTCCATTTGCTGACATTTATGATACTTCTCCTTCAATTCATAATCCTCTTGTTTATAACCTTCCCTCTTCTGTTGCGAGGACACTTGTTGTTTCGTTGGTTTCTTCCTATCTTAATAGTGGCAGTTTTTCACCTGTCTTCATAAAAGAGATCTTGAATTTCAGAATCGGACAACCCCATTCCACAGACAATCAGAAGAATGGACCAGAGAGGTCCATTGCAAGTGGCACCTTCGGCTCTCAAGCACAATTCTTGAGGACAATCCTTGGCCTTCCATTCCCTCTTCCGACAAGCGCGATTTTGGATTCTCTTTCTTTCATTCGTTCCCAGGTCCTTGAATTTGAAAGCAAGGCCTACCAGTACCGGGACGGCACTGATGGGGGAGCGGGTCAGGACAACGATCCAATTCGTTATTTGTATTTACTCAGGCAGAAGGTAAATCCAGTCGTTGAAGGTCCTTCGGTTACTTCAGAAGATGTTTCGACGCCACCCCCAATTGTTGGGAATGGAAGTAAGGATCAAACAATAGGTCTTCTCGATGGGGCATTGAATTCATTCTACAATTGGAAATTGGGTTTAGGAAATTGTCTCAAAAAAAATGATGAGAGAAGATTGCCTGTTGAAAAGAATCCAGTGGGAAAGAGTAGTTCTCTTCCCTTGGTCCATCCCACACCCTATTTTAGTTCACCTCATAGGAATCGGCGCCCCCTTGAAATTGACAGAGAAGGACTAGATTCTAAATTGCGGGAGAATATTTTGCGGTTTAATTCCGTTTCGTCCGGCAACGATTTCGATCGTTCTTTTGGAGCGAAATTCTCTCTTGCACTTATCATTCAAGATTTCATTGCAGAAATAAAAAAGATTGATGCAGAGGTAAAGGAAATTCACGGGTGGGCAATGAACAAGGAAAACGGGATTATTCATTGGATGAATTACCTGTCGCGAACATGGACTCAAAAAGTCAATGGTGTTGATCGTGAAGATCTCAGACGAGTTATTGAGAGACTGAGTTATGATCTAGAGCTCTATTCAGAAATCCAAGTTTTGTTGGGAAAGTACTCAAAAGCTTTTGATGGTATTCAACCTCCGCAAGTTCAATTGAATGGGAGCATAGAAAGAGTTCGAGAGATGAGGGCCTTACTAGCGGCAGTATTTTACCGTTTGGTGGTCGGAATTTCTGATGATCCCAAAGACAGAAACGAACTTCACGATATTCGTATGAGAATGATCAAAATAGGATTCGATTTTCCCAATTAAGGTTTATCTTATGGTCGAGGACGAGATTCAACGCAGAAGTAGGAGAAAGAAGGTCTGACTCCTTTCTCGTTCTCTGAACTAATCTGCTGAACCCAACAAAGACAAGCGTTTTCGGCATCCTGCTGTTATTTTGCTTTTCGCGCGTTGCTGGGCGCTCAATATTCTTTCTGCCTCACTGAATTTTACTTGCAGAGCCTCGAGATCTCTTTCTAACTTTATTCTCGCTTTCTCGTTCGCAATTTTAGGCAAAAGTTCTTTAACCAACTTGACAAGATGTATTCTGATTCGGTCGATGTCAAATTCCAGATAGGGCGAATTAGGATCAGGTGTCTTCCTCACGCCAATGAAGTCATATGACCTTTTAATGTAAAAACCGACAACCTGATCGGCAAGAAAAGCAAGGTTGTCCAAACTGGCAATCCTCAATTCGCTATCCAGGAAATCCAGAATACCAAATAAATGCCTGAGGCTCTGCGGTCCTCCCCTGTCAACTGAGAGTTGAACAAAAACTCCCGATAAAATAAGATCTTTAGCTTTAAGATCCATCAATGGGTCGGCATTTTTTCTTATCGCATCGGCAGCTTCGAGTAAAAAATAGTTACGGGGCAATTCCTTATCTGCTAGCTCCTCTAAAAGCTCGAAGATGTCAAAAATGAGATAGACCCCCTCCCCTGCACTCAAATAACGAGTCTGCAATATCTCCAAAGCTGTCTTTCGCATTTCAAGTATGAATTTTACAGACAGATCATTCCCCAGCCCATTCTTTTCTTCATACAGGCGCGCCTCACGGAGGAGCCTATACAGGTTTCTGAGCTGGATGCCGTGCTGGTGTTTGTAGGCCTGGCCTTTCCTTTCATATTCAAGGCGAAAGTCTTTATTGCTTTGCAGAGCTTCTGGAATCTCCTGACTGTCCGTAACAAATAATTGCAAATAATCTCTGCCAGCAGATTTCAAACTTGTTTCGATTGCTTCCGCATCGCTCTCCGTGCCTTCGGCTAAGAAAGAATGAAAACAGCCCAGAAAAATGAAGAATCCAAAAAAGAAATTCACTCTCGCCTCCAATATAAAGCTTAGTATCTCGCATCTAGCAAGATACGGGCCTATTCTTCTAAGGCTCCTTTGCGCTTTTTACAGCTGAAATTTGTCAGAAAATAGGAAGAGACTGTTGTTGAAAATGACAGGATGCGCTTATTTGTTTGGGTGAGATCCGCAAAATGGCGCCCCTCTCCGGCCCTCTCCAACCGCTCACTGGGCTACCGCTGGCCAGTTTGGTTCGGGTGACGAACCAGTGGCACCAGAATTGTATTCTCTTCTTAATTGTTATGTTGAAGCGAAGTCTGTTTGTATTTTGTCTGCCCTTCGTTGGAACTCTGTTGAATCCTTCGACAGCTTACGCCTTATCTCCTCGTCAATCAGCCCAAGTTTTAAAAACGCACGGATCAAATACCTGTCTGATTCTATTGGACCCTAAGAGTGGTTTGAGCCTGAGACGGACAATAAATGCAATCAAGGCCTTGGATCTTCCGGATGGCCTGAGGCTACAAGAAGCCAAACTTTTGATTGAACGATCAGAAATAGTCAACTGGGGAAACTTTGAGGCCGAGGATTATAAGCTTTTAGGACGCGGATGGGCAGGTGTGGTTTTTAAGGTTACTTCAAAATCTGATCCAACCAAAGTTCACGCGGTAAAAAGATATTGGAGAATTCCGAGCAGTGATCAAACCAAACCCCTCACGGAACTTAACGCCATTGCTGATCTCATAAAGATGAATGCCCTTTCGTTGATAGCAAAGGAAACAAGTGCCTTTGAAGCAGCTCAGTACACAGTTTCTCATCTTGATCGAGCAGAAATGCCCTTTGTTGAAGGGACTCCACTCAACGTACTGATGAAAGATCCCTTAGTCGACAAAGGGCGCCTTAGAGAGATAGTAAGAAAATACAATGAAGTAGTCGAAAGCATCATTGACTCTTTGAAAAAAAGATTTCCCCCAGGTCAAGTTGAGAGTGTCAGTCCTGCTAAAAGAGAGACTGTTAGCGTCGATGGACTAACAGCCAACGCTTTTGCAGTTACAATTCTCGGATTTGATAAAATCCAGCCCTTCTTGCAGGAGGGGCTAAGTGATCATCTATCCTTGTATTATCAATTTCCCGCCAAAGCCACAGTCGCCCTGAAGCCTGACAATGTGGTGATCCGATCGAAAGACGACAAAATCGTTTTTGTGGATTTCTATTAGTTTGATCAACTTGTTTGATTTCGCCGCGTGGCACTCAATTGATGGCTTACCAGCGTCCAAATTAAAAGTGCTCCTCTAGAGCAGGCTTCGTTCCTTGCTCCCAAGGAATTGATTCGGAAAGGAGTAGCGCGATTTATTTCACGACCCCGTGGTGTGACCATCCCCTTAAAGACCTATCCATTTGAAATCTCAAAAACCAAGATATCAACATTTGGGTTTAAAATGGGCGAAAGCGGTTCAAAGGGATGGAAGTCGCCGATGTCAAGAGGCCACTGCAAATGGAGCCCGAGCATTCGAAGTTAGAACGGGACACATCGCGGTGACCCGTAAAAGAAGTAGGTCCTTGACTCTTCCTCGGCGATGGTTTCGACCTCACCGAGGATTGTCCGAATCTGCACAGTTTCAAGTTAGCGGTCAGAATCAGTTTATTGTTTAAGCCATCGTCGCTTTCGAACGCGTTCAGCACTAATCTCTTGGAATGCAGGCAAATACATCTTCGACGGACTCTCCATCTTCACCCTCAGCGTCAAAGGCTCCACCGTCTCCTGAACTGGCGCGAGCGATAAAAAACTTACCAACCGGGAATTTGTCAATTTCCGATTTCTTAGGAACGATGAAATCAAATATATGATTAACCGAAGGAAATTCGGAATCCTCAAAAGATCCTAAGGTTTCGGTTGTGCTATTTGCACAATGAAAAGTGTTTGTAATCAGGTCATCAAAGAAAAGTCCTCTGACTTGAACTCTGGGAGATGTGGGGGAGGCCTCGAGCGCAATTAACTCCACATTTTTAACCAAAATCACTAGAGTTGGATAATCATTTTCTACCATCCGACACTCCACTCCCAGATAAATGAATCTCTGATCTGTTTTTATCTTCTTTAAATCGAGCTCATTTAAGCTATTAATGACAATCACTGCTGATGATTGTGCTGATGAAGCTTGGGGCGAACTGCCGCCTGATTGGTCTTCAACTCCTGTTCCGTCCAATGCGCTAATACCTGAGTCCGATTTTACTTTGTTGCATGAAAAAGTAAAAAAGAGCGATCCCAAAGAACAAATTGTAAGAAATCGAATTGCTAGTTTTCTCATAAATTCTCCCTTATTTCTCTGTTCAAGAAAGCAACTTCCGCGCCAGGGAGTCGGCCCTCTGGCCCCCATTAAATCTGAGGACCTGTTCATAGATCGAGGGTCTGACAAACAATTGAGCAGATATTGTGTCCCTCCCCAATCTATGATGCCGCATTCTTTGCTTTGAATTGAAGGACACCGAGTGAAGTGCCCAGGAGGGGGTCCTGGGTGCCTCTCGGGCGATTTTGGCGAGAGGCCGATGCCGTTTGGTCTGGTCTGTTCGCTTTTTCATCCAATAATATGAAATCATCAGTCCTTTCAATTGGTTATAGGCAGATACCTCGCAAAATTGTTCTCCCACTTCCAGCATTCTATTTGAAGAAGGCCAGGATGACGAGGTAACCTTTGTGATTGGTGTAAGGTCAAATCTAGCCAATTTTTTAAAGCGATTTATTGTCTCGCTTTCATCAGATTTTCCCAGAGAGTGGAATCCAACTTACTCTCGGCAAACCCCGATTCGTTTTCAGAAGGGGGTGTGCCGTGTCTCGCAACGACTAACTCGAGACTTGGGACGATATAGATCTTTTTATCAGCAGCACCAAGTGCGGCGATGAGATCAGCGGGTGCAGTTTCAATAAAGAACTTGTTAAAGTCGCCATTGTTCAGGGCTGTCTGACAGCTAAGGCTTGTCTTTAATTGACCTAGGTTATTAAAACAAGCTCCCGACATCCAACTAGATTGCCCATTGAGCCAAAACAGGAAACCGTAGGATTTGTTCATTCGATCAGGAGACACTCCAGAAAAAGTTGGCAGGGAGAGGAAGGGAGAGGTTGCTTTATCAACAAAATCCTCATTGATAATGATATTATATTTCCATTTTCCTCCGGCCAAAATTAAGAGTCCAAATCTTGCCATATCACGTCCACTCGCTCTAATATTTTCTCCTGAAACCACGCTGTCGTTCATGCCAATCTGGTCGAATATTTTTTCTTTGATATACGAAGCCCGGTCACTCCCAATGCTATCGATAACCGCAAAGAGTCGATGATAGGCTGAGGTATTGTAAAACCAAGCCACTTCAGGCGGCTGAAATTTATTGTCAATAAGTACCCCTTCAATTCTTCCATCGGGAGTTTCAAGTCTATCTATTCCAGCGGGAGATCCGTTCAGTCCGCTTGTCATGGATAACAAATGTTTAATGCGAATTTTCTCCTCACCTGTCGTTAGGTTCGTCCATCTCCCAAGAAATTTGGAAACTGGGTCTTCGATATTAAGACGTCCCTCCTGCTCAGCAATTCCAATTGTCATACTCACGATGGATTTTGATGCCGAATGAATCATATCTGAAGCGTTGCAATCCCAATCTGAGACATTCAATTTTCCTACAGATACTGTGGAATTGTATTCCGAGAGATCGACCTTCCCGGAGTACCACTCCCGGACAATTTTTCCTCTGTGAAGGATGACGATTGCCGTTGTATGTTGACTGGAATTCGTCACGAAACTCATGAACTCATTGAGTCTTTCTTCGTTAAAGCCAGCTGACAGCGCTGAAGTGTATTCCCACGTAGATGAATCACAAACTTCGCTTGCTTCACTATTCAAAGGAGGAAAGTAAAGACTCTTGCCTTCAGGAGGAGGGGAAGAAGGGGGAGGAGATTGTGGGAGGTCACCACTCAATGTGCCAGATTCATGAATGATGTGGGGTGCAAAATCGTTTGAACAAGACTGAAATGACAACAGATAGGGTATTGCAAAAACAACCAACACCGCGAATACCGATTTTATGTATCGCACAATCCCCCCCCCCTCCATCCGTCAACAATTATAACATCTAGCACATGCATTTGTCCCGTGAACGCTTTTCAACACTTTCGCAACAAATTAGCCTGTGTTGAGACCAGCTAATCGTCTGAAAAAGTTCCTTTCGAGATTGGTGTCTGCGCCACAGTCTTACTAGACGGATAATGTAAGATCCTCTAAAAATTCATTCCGAACGTCTGCCATTTTAAGATGGGCCAGTGGTTTTTTCTTGTTTCTCTACTTAAGGCTGGCTAATTTTCTCAGCGTTGCTGGATCCCTTCTGCTTCTCTCGATAAATATTTTAGCTTATTGAAAGCAAAAGAGTTTGGACCTGGCAGCGTCTAGACTTCAACTGTGGGGCTAGATCTGGAGTTGTGACTGCAGGTAAGTGGAGATGATTTTGTTGTGGTTGAGTTACGAAGAATGGAGGGGTGTTACCATGTTTAAATGCAGTAAAATTTTAGGTGCCATGGTTATGGCTTTTGTGTCGTCACCATCAATAGGTGCTGAGATTTCATACAGATCAGGAATAGCCCTCGCCAAGTCTCTTGAATCGACCTATCGCCATAGGTATGAAGTTGTAGAGGCTGGCGAACTATTTTTGAAGGCAGAAAAATTATTTGTTAGTTCAGTTAGTAGAACTGAATGGATAGTTTTAAAAAGACATTTGCTCAATTATTCGAGAATTCATGATGACCCAAAAACTTGGGAAAGAGATCGACTCACTGAATTCGGTTATCCTGAGGATTTGCCAACGATCAATGCATTTGTAGCAAGGAGTCACGGAACTTCTTTTCAAGGACTGCCTGAAAATGATATCGCCCATAGAGTCAAATCAGAACTTAACAAGACCGAAATGAGATTTAAGACTCAATGGGCAAGCTCTCAAAAGATATCTGACTAAATATTTAAAACACTTATGTTTTGGGAGCATTATATAGATATTTTAGCGACCAGGCTCTCGGCTGAGAGAGCGAAGGAAATGGGTTTAAAATACGAACTCTATAGTGCGACGGAATGGTTCTTGAAAATTTACAAATCAGACTATAGCGATCGTATAGTTGATCGAATTGATGTTATGAGACGGTTTGAAAAGGAGTATTTTGATTTCGTGTTACAAAGAAGATGTGTTTATCATTTGGTTGGTGCGACATAAGGACTTCAAAAAATATTTCACACACTTCAAATATCGAAAAATCAAAGGACCATTTTCCAAATGAAAATAGCCAGTAGTCCAAGCAAATTAAGCAATGCAACGAGTTTCCACCCCAATTCTATCGAAACCTGGCGTTCTATAGTTTCAGGAGGCCTGGAGTCTTCAAAATCCTCAACTCTTTTGATCAGCTCAGTTTCCAAACGATTGTTCTCACTTTTTAAATAAGAGATCTGCCGCTCCAAATTCGATTGAACCTGGTTGAGACGCTCCTCCTGGACCTTCACGACGTCCCCTGAATTAAACGAATTTTGAGGGTGCCATCCCGGCTGCTTGTCGATCAGAGCCATGTACCATTGAAGGGCTCTAAATATGTGGGGAGGAGCCGAATCTTCGTTCTTGGTCCACCTTGTCCACGCAGAAGGGTCAACTAACAAAAGCTGCGCCATTTTTCGACGACTTAAACCAAGAGAGTTTCGTATGTCTTCGAGATGCCCGATTTTTTTTTGAATGACTGCAGTCTCGGCCTCATATTTGAGTCGCAGGGGTGTCTTTGATCTGTCAGCGCCTCCGTGTTCACGAAACTGACTCTCAGAATATGACTCAAAAACCATGCTTTTCGATCCATATTCAGGGTTGATTTTAGGCCGAGACTTCCCGTCCTTTAATTCGAGCTGTCCCCTCTTTTCTTGATTTAATGTCTCCATCTCTCGTCCTTGATATTGTGTTTTACATAGATACTATTGTGAAATACAATGAAACATGAAGCAAAATAAAATTTATTAGAGAGCGCCGCGTAAATCTGTCTAAATTTCGATTTGGGTAGACGAGGCGAAATCGGGGCCCTGCCCCGCATATGCCTACTTTCAAAATTGCCTGTGACTTATAGTTATAAGTTATAGTATTAAGTTATTGATTGTATTTAATTTATCTAGTGTACTTAATATGGTGTCGGATTTGATGGCGAGGTGTCGCTTCGTATCAATGACGATGACTCGATGAGTATAAACTAAAGTTAGTTATATAAATTGCACGCGCGAGGTATATGCAACATGGCAAGCACATCACGTTATTCACTTAACAAGAATAAGTACCTTCTTGATCCTGAATTTGAAAGACTAGAGTATTTGCTCAAAAGTCATTTAAAGAGAGATTCGCGCAATTGTGTGTTGCTTTTCTTGGCCTTAAATACGGGAGCTAGAGCCACCGAGCTCCTCAATCTCAGCCAGAAAGATATGAACGTCTACGAATCGAGTCTTTTTATTAAGGGCATAAAGGGCAGCAATGATCGAGAGATACCACTGCCCCATTGGCTCTTCGGCGAGCTCCAGCAGCTAGCGGCCAGCGCTCCTGATAGCGAGAAACTGTTTCCCATTAGCTACAACAGATTTCGGCAGATTTGGGATCTCTATCGGCCCGTCCCCAAAAAGCTTCACTCCCTGAGACACACGTTTGCCATCAGGCTCTATCGAAAAACTAAGGACTTGCGTCTATTACAAGTCGCCCTCGGCCACCGTAATATTACAAATACGATGGTTTATGCCGACTACCTGTATTCACAGCAAGAACTGAGAAAACTCATTCTCTAAAATTTATAAGAGGTCCTTCACTGCAGAGAAAATCTCACTTTCGGTAGACAGAGTCATTTCTTTGTTTAAGCTTCCATGAACCAATTTTTTAGTCTCTTCTGTGAGGCTATTACGCAATTCTCCCAAAAATTTTGGAGGAGCAACCAGTATGAGACTCTCAAAGTCAGATTTACATCGGCTTTTTTCCAAAACATCTGCAATGGCCTTCGAGAACCGCTGCGCCAACTGGCGCTCGATATCAACCTCTGTTCCCGTCGTGTGTTGGTGAGTGCGAGTGTAGCCCTTAAGAGTCGGTCGCTCCACGGTAAATTCATGTATCTTGTCGCGGCCTTCCGGGAATTCGAGACCCTTTACAAACTTTACCCCTTGCGTAAGCGATATCAGACGAAACACCTTTGCATGACTTTCGTCAGCAACCAAAATCCAGGCATTTTTATTCGGCATCAGAGAACCTCCTCGATAGCCATGGTCTTACAAGAGACCTGAGACTCCTGCACCTGTATAACGAATCTAAAAAAATAATGGGAAATTCTTACGGTCTCTGGGTGATTTCTGAGCCTATTTGTCCCTATCCAAACCTACCTTCGGAGCAAAAGAGAACAGATTCTGCCATTAAAACCTGATAGTCAGTTCCAAAAGGCTTTGCCTTTTCAATTTGATAAACAGGTTCTGTAAGATTCCTATTATGCATACACTCCGTAATTTTATTCAGTTCTTCGGGTCGAGATTGAACCCAGTCTGTCCCTGTGTCGTTGGTTATTGCGTTCTCATACAAGTCCATCTCTCGAGGTCGCCAAAGCTCATCAGAGGAGAGGCTTGGGTCGATAGGAACATTGAAATCTGGTGTGATCCCCTTTCCTTGATGCGAAAAGCCGTTTGACTGATAAAATTGGTGGCTTGAATAAAATAACAGAACTCTATTCTCCTTTGTGCCTCCGATTACCACTGCATTCTGAGCCGTGCCCTTCCCAAAGGATTGTTCTCCAACGATCCATGCGCGTTGAACCTCCTGGAAAAAACCTGCAACGACCTCGGCTACGCTCGCTGTTAATGAGTTAATCAGCACCACTAACTTAAGCTTGGTCACCTGCTGATGATCCGTCATCATCAAGAGCAAGGAGTTTTCTTTCAGGTTTCGCACCTTGGCTGCAATGCGATTCTTTCCTGAAACAAGCCCGCAACACAGCTGGCCTGAGCCAAAAAACCGCCTCCGTTGTTTCTCAAATCAAGAATAACTCCCTCAGCTCCCTGCCTTTCAATCTCAAGAATCGCTGTTTTAATTTGTTTGCAAGTAGATTGATTTTCATCGGCATTGAGAAAGTCATTTAAAGCGATATAACCATATTTTGACCCATATGTTGAATAAATTCAGGCACCATAATATCAGTCTTCACAACAGTTCTTTGAATCACCACCTCAAGAAGATTTTCGCCTCTTTGTATCTTGAGAGTCACTTTGGTTCCAGGATCCCCCAATAGCAAGGATGCAACCTGGTCGACAGAAGGTGATTGATCAAAAGCTACCGTATCAATGCCCAAAAGAATATCATTGTCCATAATGCCGGCATTTTCAGCGGGACCTCCTTTCAGAGCGCGCAAATACAGCTTGTTCCCTAGATGCGTCACCAGAAGACCAAGGCCACTTTTCTGAATTTCAGTATTTTTATTTGATTTCAATTCATTAAAGCTCTTTTCATCAATGATATACGTATGGGGATCGGTGAACTGAAGATATCTGTTGATAGCAGCGGCAGAAATCGCAGATTCACGATTTTCATTTCCTGGCTCAGTCAATAGTTTGTCATATAAACTGATGACAGCCTTATCTATATTTAACTGGGTCTCTTTATTAATTAAATAAATTTGCCCATATAGCTCAAATTGTTTTCTTCTTTCATCTCTCTCTCTTTCCAGGCGAAATTTTGTCTGGAATCCATTTCTCAGGCCTTGGTCGTCCTCAACGACTCCTTTTAGAATAAAACCTACCCTACCCATTGACCCTAGTTTCCCTGGACCCACATTGTTTTGAGCCACGGCCAATCGCAATGCTGGTTTCAGTTGCCCGGCAATAGCATCAAGAACGAGCAAGCATAGCTCGAACGCGTCACCCGATTTTGAGCAACTTTGATTGTTAATAAATCCAAGAACTTGAAGTCGACTAAGGCCCGTTTGTCTCCAATAATGGGCTTCTTTTTCAGCTTCGCTCATGCTCCATGCAGGACGATAAGATCCAAAAAGAAATACCATTCCAAGTACAAACAACATCTGTTTTGCGCTGTAGCCTGAACTCCGAAGACACAAATTGGCGGGCACTTTACGGATCCCCTTTTTTTGAGAAAAAGCATGGATCCTAGCATTTCAGATCATTTGTATCAATCTTAAAATTATTATAAAAAATACTTACAAACTCCAAAAGAAGCTGGCTAGCCAATGTTGATCAACATTGCCAACTTGCCGAAGTGGAGGTCCAAAGCAGATATATTGGCCCCCTGAAGAAATGAAAAACGAGGACTCTCGTATAGCCTCATTTGAAACTCGATACACGATGGATTCTGAAGTGGTTATCTCTGAACTGATTGTGTTTATTGATTCAGAATAAATACTTCATTTCTTGCATCAAACTCGTCTCGATCCAAATGACTCGACAGAGGTCTGGGTCCTTTTGATTTGTGGCTGATCGCAGTTGGTTAGCTTTCCTATTTCATAATGATCATGCTAGGATTTTTTGAGAGACTCTCGCTTTCCTCTCTTCAGAAATTTCGAAAAAGGAGTCCAGTTGTGACGATCAGGGCAATAGTCAGTACCATACTCGTTACTTTGGCGACAATAGGAGATTCTTGGATGAAGACAGCGTCTGCAGCTCCTCCCGCCGTGTTCTATGACCTTCCTAAAGTTGTGGCCGTCCAGAATCGCACTTATTTTCTAAATCACGACCTCACTGCTCAAGTAGGATGGTTGCCAAGCGATGCGTTCAATAAAGGATATACTGTTGGCCTATCATATACCACCTTCTTTAGTGACTACTTAGGGTGGGAAGTCGTCAACGCCAACTATTCATTTAACAGCGAAACAAATCTTAAAAAGGATCTTCTCAACAATTTCGGGGCGGCCGTTGAGAATGTAGGTTTTGATGGTGTACTTGATTTTGTGACCTATTATTTTACCACGAACATTGTCTACACGCCACTCTACACAAAAAGCCTCCTTTTTAACAAACATATCACTCGGGGGGAGGTCAGCTTTGTTTTTGGAGCTGGGGGTGCTAACTTTGACGCGAGTGGAATACGGACTTTAATAAATGCTGGACTTTACCTTCGCTTCTTCACGAAGGCCGATACTTCCTGGAAATTTGATTTTCGTGATCTCCTCTATTTTGAAAAGAGTTTGGGGGCCGTCAATTCGATGTCTCTCATGGTTGGTTACTCCATGCAACTGGGAAAGCCTCCCGTAAGACCTCTTTCCAGTGAGGAAGTAGATACAAAATGAAATGTGAAGAGATGATTGGTTTAGTCGAAGCTTCTTTGATTTTTACATTTCTTGTCAGTGCTGGCGGGTTTTCAAATGAGGCAGGTGGACAGGCAAAGACCTTAAAGTCTTCCGCTCAAATAAAAATATCCAAGCGAACTCCGGCTCAGGAAGCAAAATCTAAGGTTAAGCTTGAAGGGCAATCGGCTCTCCCAGGTTCTCTCGTCAACGGTTCGAGTGCGAGTGAATCACCTTTAAATACTAATCTGGCAAAGGAATCTGCCGCTCCGACATCCTCCGCCCAGGACGCACCTCCGGATCAGGTCACCAGCGGAAAATCAGTCGATCTCAGCAAGGCGTTTCTCAAAGAAGAAGTAAAGCCTTACTCCTATGTCCCCATTGACGCTGAGTTTTGGTATAAAATTCAAGCCTCCATCGCCGAAGGAAATCCGATTTCAGCTCTCATTGATGGGGCAAGAATGGAAGATTCAGCGGGAACTGATACTCCGGAGGGTGGTGAAGGACAGATGGCCATGGCCGTCGCTTTTCGTGAACGAAAACTTTATTATGCTGCTTTTGAGCTATTGATTCGGCTGGCAAAAGACCGAATCGGATCATCACTGGGGGAAGCTGCACTCTTTGAGCTTGGTAAACTTACCACAGAGACACCATACGATCAGGAGGCACTTAATCACCTTCTCGTTGGAAATGGATTTGCATCGCTTCATCCAGATATCGAATCGTTCGTGAGTTACCACAAGGCCATGGACCTTTTGCAATTGGGCTTCTCGGAATGGGCCCAAGTTCATATCAACAGGATCAAGAAGGATTCATATTGGGACTATCTCATGCAATATTGGACGGCCGTAGGGGAAGTTTCCCGCGATCGTATTGACAACGCTCTCGCGATCTTTCAAAAGCTTATGGAGACTCAAAATTTGCCTCCGAAAATCTTTGAGAAGACGGCGCTTCAATATGCCCGCCTCATTTTTGAACAGGGCGATTTTCAAACATCATTTGCCATCTACAATAGCCTAGGATTGACAGGAGTGCGCGAAATCGGGCGAATTCAATTGGAGCGAGCTTGGGTTCATTACTATCTTAAGGACTATGCGAAGGCAATGGGAATCCTGACGGCCCTACAGGCCCCTTACTTTGAGCCATCGCTGACTTTTGAGAGGCACATTCTTGAAATGATTATCTACAGAGAGCTCTGCCACTACGAAGCTGTAAAATACGTTGCCGGTCGTTTTCGTTCAAACTTCAAATCAAGCTTAAATGCAATTCGCTGGCGCAAACCACTTCGTCACGATAAGGCTCTTTTTAATCTTGCGGTTCTCAATCGTGAGATTCAAGATTCCGCAAATCTTGTTGATCAAGTTCGTCGTGAACTGGCAATGATTAAGGAATACAGTTGGGATCAGTTCACTTTCTTTAAACCTCTTCTCCAGGAATACTCAAGGATAGATAGCATTCTCCAATCTCGCATCGATATCCAACTTGAAGAAAAAACTAGGAGTTATGCTAATGAATTGCTCGATGCCGAGGAGCAGATCCTCTTCTTGGAGTACACTTCTCGGTTAGATGAACTTCGTGTTCGACGAGGGGAGGATGATTCAACCTATCGGGCTCAAGATATCAGTTACATTACTTTCGAGAAAATTTACTGGCCCGCAGATGGTGAATTTTGGTGGGACGAAATGCCAGACTATTCAATGAAGATATCTTCACGATGTGGAGAACAGTCAACGCCGGACGATCATAAGGTGGAGAAGGAGTTCAGATGAGTTCTCTTCCAGATGGCTCGCTCTTTCTCCAGGCCAGAAATTGCATCTGCATGATTGCGATATTCTTGTCGACGACCCCTTCTGTTGGTCAGTCTCCCGCTCAGGCGAGTCTTGAGAAAATGCGTCAGGATCTAATGAAAATTGATAAGAGTGTAGCTGAAACCGAATCAAAAATTAAGGAAATCAGGGACGCTCGATTTCTTCCAGATCTCTATTTTGCCTTAGGGGAGTTCTTAGTTGAAAAAAGTCGTTACATGTACGCTATTAAGGTTGCAGAGAACAAAGGAACCCCTCTGAATGAAATTGATTTTACTATGGAGAAAAGGCCTAAATTTAGAGCGATTGAAGTTTATGATATTTTGATCGACAAATTCCCAAAGCTTGCGGAGAGAGATAAGGCCATTTTTTTAAGGCTCATGAATTGCGAGAACTTGGCCGTCTTGAGGAGATGGTGAAGGCGTATGCCCAACTGACCCGTGAGTATCCTGAAAGTGGCTATTGGGAAGAAAGTCAGCTCGTTATTGGTGACTTCTTTTTTGAGGAAAAGAAAGACATCGATCTTGCCCTGGAAATGTACCTAAAAATTATCGCACGAAAAAAGGGGCCATTTACGCCGCTGGCTCAGTATAAGATGGGTTGGGCTTATCTTAATAAGGCGAAATTCGAAGATTCTCTGCTTTCTTTTGAAAAGGTGCTCACTTTAAACAGCGACATTGATCTTTCTCTTTTACCAGATCTTTATAGGAAGACCGATGTGCGACGAGACGCGCTCACCGCGATGGTTTGGCCTTATTCTGAGATTCACAAGTTCCGTTTGGAAAAAATGGGCTTGTGGAGAACCAATGCATTGGATTATTTCCGACGAATATCACCTGATCGGACAGGTTACGAAAGAGTTCTCGACAAATTGGCAAAGCGCTTTGATCTAAAAAAGAACTACATAGAGAGCACGAAGACATATTTTGAACTTCTGCGTCTAACAACTGATCTAGAATATAGAATGGATATTATTGAGCGTCTCTACGTGGCGATGAAGAATACTTTCAAACAATGGCCGGTGAGCGGATTCGTCTATGAAGTGGCCAAAACTATTGCCCAGGTTCGATTCAGTGATAAGCTAAAAAAAGCAGAGATAGATAAGGCCATACATGACTATGAGATATTTGCCCGAGATGTTGCAACTCGAACTCATAAGAGGGCCAAGGCCACTCGCAAAAAAGAAGATTGGAATCTCGCCATCCTTGATTATAAGTATTATCTTTGGGCGTTTCCATCGTCAAAACACGCTCCTTTGCTTCGGCTGAATTTAGCGGAGTGCTATTTCAATTCTGAAAACAGTTTGGAAGCAGCTAAATCCTATGAAAATCTCGTCAATCTTACTTCTAAAAAAGAGAAAAAAAAGAACTTTCTTGAATCATCAATAGAATCCTATATCACGGCAATTCGGACGCAGTCTAAGCTTTCGCGTCTTGAACTCAACGAGGTTAGAAATGGGCTTCGCGACACAGGCACTAGGTACATTAAGGCCTACCCGACGGAAAAATCTGTGCCAGGAATTAGGTTTAATATGGCGCAGACTTACTATGACGAAAGAAATTTCAATGAAGCAGTTAAAGCCTTTAAAGACTACATTCGCCTCCATCCAGAGGGAAAGGATGTTGCGATTGCGGCGAATCTTATTCTCGATTCATTCAACCAAAAAGAAGATTTTGCTAACATCATTAAAGAAGGAAAAGCTCTCCTGGCGAACAAAAATATCACCGATGCGGGGCTAAAAAACCAGGTCATGCAGGTTATTGAACAGGCTGAAATGCGAAACGTGCAGGTTGAAGCTGGGGGAACTTCCTCTGTGAACTATGCCGCGAGTCTTTTGAAGTTGGCTGGAAAATACAAGGGTTCCTCGTTGGGTGACAAAGCTCTGTACGAGGCATTTGTTGCATTTCGATCAAAACGTGATCCTCGTGCCTACCAATCTGGCGAACAGCTTCTGGCTCAGCACGGAAAGTCGGAGTATGCCCAAGAGGTTGTGACTTCCATGGGGCAAATGGCGCTGACAACTGCAGATTTTCGACGAGCTTCCCTTTACTTTGAGTTGTATGCTGAGAAATATCCCGCTCAGGCGGATGCTCGCACTCTCTTGAAGAATGCGGCGACGATGAGAGAGTTGATGGGAGATTTTAAGTTTGCCGCTCAAAGTTTTCGAAAGTTAAACGACTACACTTCTGCCGCAAGAATGGATTTTCTTGCAAGTGATTGGGCAGCCCTCCAAAGATCGGCTCCACAGGCAGCCGGAATCGAGGGGGTTTATTGGGAAGGACTAGCACAATTTCGATTGCGCGGGATCTCATCTGCAAAAGGTTCCTTGGAAAAGGCTACGCAGATGGCCAGTGGAACCTATGAAAGTCAGGAAATGGCCGCTCACTCACTCTACCTCTTATCGATGGGCACTATGGAGACCTTCAATCAAATTCGTATGACACCGGGGAATGAGACTAAGGCAGTAAACAATAAAGCGGCGCTTCTGAAAGATCTGGATGCAAAACTGAGAAAGGTTATCGATTTTGGCAACGGGAGGTGGACAATTGCAGCTCTTTACGGACTAGGCCAAGCCAATCGAGAATTTGCCGATTTCATCAAACAGGCCCCCGTTCCCCCGGGACTGCCCGCTGATCAGACAAAGATCTTCAAAGATGCAATTTCACAGCAGGCTGCGAAATACGAGGCGAGTTCACGGCAGTATTTTGATCAGTGTCTGAACAACGCTGAAAAATTTGAAGTATTCACTTTATTTGTAAAGGGATGCCAATCGCAAGGATCGATCCGGGTTGATGAAGCAAAGGAGACAGGACTTATAGCAAGAGCTCAAGAGGGAGTTCCAGAAGGAGCAAAGGCTATTCGAGACAAGCTATACGACCAGCCTAGAGACATCATTTTGCTGATGAGCCTCGCCAATATTTACATCCAGTCCAGGGACTACTCTATGGCTGAACTTATTCTAAGTAGAGCGAGCGAGATTGATCCAAAAAATGCCAAGGTTCTAGCCTCGGTTGGAGTCGTTCGACTTTATAAAAATGATATGAACGGAGCTAAAAAGTGGTTTGACAATGCACTCAAGGAAAACAAATCGAATTCCTTAGCTCTTCATGGTATCGCGGGTCTTCATAAGCAGTTTAAATTTCAAGCGCGCTTGAAAACGTCTCTGAATTTAGCCAAACGTGCAGGACCCATTTCAGGCCCCTCTCACCCGATCATAGACCTGGTTAAATGACACTCAATTCAGGACTGGACGAGATATTCCTAAGTCGATCTGAGGAAGAAAAATCAGCTGGCCTGTGAAGGTTCATGTGTTCGGGGCCGATAAGAATTTTGGCAACAACCCAGGTAAGTAGATGGAAGCAGCGCAACACCTAAGTTCATACCCAATCTATATATTAATCACTCATGGGAAAACTGTCATCTTCGAAAAAACGATTGAATCATTGCCTATAACTATTGGTCGAAGCAGTCACTGCAACGTGGCTCTCACGCAATTCAATTGGATCAGTCGACAGCATGCGGTAATTTTTCCAGAAAATGGACAACTCTATTTGGTTGATCTCAAATCCTCCAATGGAATTCAAATCGGTGGACGAACCTATGATCGAATTGAAATTCACAACGGGACCATTGCTAACATTGGACCACTTATATTTCAGTTTGGTCTTCCGCAAGAATCTCTCACGAAAACCTTTTCTATAAACAAAAATATGGACTCCGAAACTTCTCCTCCGACTCTCCCCAATGCACTACAGGGCCAAGGAGACGAAGGGTCTCATTCAAAAATATCTTTAGGTCCCATTGGGCCGCCGCCTCTTAATGCGAGAAAGGGTCGCTTTTATCCGGAGCTTGATTCTGAATCGATCAGCAATGCTGATGGCGAATTGAAGTACAATAGGCCTGACAACAAAAGCAGCGCATCTCCCGCTCCATCAGCCAAGACGCCAAGCGCTAAGAACGAATTCGACCCTGATGCCACAATCGTAGAAAAACAGTCAAAGACAGGAGAGAAAAAGGACAGATTGCGTGGTGAGAATGTTAAAGGTCTGGAGCCTGCTGAAGTTCCACAACCAGGTAGCAAGCCTTCGCCGATTCCTTTGCCATCCTATTTACGGGAGGAAATTCGTCCCACCAGAGCCTCGCAAAATACAGTTAGCTCCTCAAGTGTAAGGGAGCCAATAAAATCACCGCCCAACAGAGCATCATCCTTTACGGAGTCCAGCGCTGGGGGTGGCGTTGAATCTTACCCTCTTGACAGAGATAGGCCAATCAGGGGAATCGATAAGGTTGCCCGCGATCGTCGAGTCCTCGAGACCTACATCACTTGGCATGGTGCGGTCTTCGACACACAGCTCTTCTGGCCTGGTGAGCAGGTTGTCGTGGGTCGCACATCTGACGGGGTTTATCTGCCAACCCTTAAAGGTGAATTTCTTCTTGCCCATTTTGACGGTGCTGTCGCGAAATGTTCCATTCCTGATCATTTAGGCGGATTTCTTCGCACTGGAGATTATCGACCAGTACCACTTAAGGAGCTCGTCGAAAGCAAATCTCTTCCACGAAGTGGAAAAAACCATATTTTAAAGCTAGGGGCCACTGATCTTTGCACTTTGGATCTGGGCAAAGACGTTCGCCTGCATTTGCGCTATGCACCTGCTCCCAAGCAGCTGTCTCGAAAACGAACGATCGAACCGGATGCCTTGCTCAAAAGAACATTCACAGGCTCAAGCGTTTTTCATATTCTTGTTATCGCGAGCTTTATGTTCATTGGTCCGAGCCAAGAAAAAAGCAAGAATTGTAGAACCTCCACGCCAGGCTTCGATCATTTTAAAGAAGGAAGAGCCAAAAAAGCCGGAACCTCCGCCGCCTCCTCCCCCGCCACCTCCTCCTCAACCCAAGGAAGTAGTTAAGCCAGAGCCCAAGCCCAAACCTAAACCAAAACAAAAGAAGATAGAAAAGCAGCCGATAGTAAAAGAGAAGAAAGTTGTTCGGGACAAAATTGTTTCGAAGGAAGTTATTCAACCAAAGGCAAAACCAGCCCCAGATATCACTAAGGTTGGAGCCTTGGCGGCTCTGGGCGCATTAGGAGCTCCGACTCCAAATCCTACAAATCAACCCGTCGCAATAAATGTCAATCCAAACGCCGGAGGCGGCGGAGCTAAAATTTCTACGACCGGAGTGATAGGAACGCTCAAAGCAAGTGGTGGTAAGCTTCAGGCGGCGGGCATAGAGGGAGTGAAAACGCAGGGGCGTGGATTTGGAACTGGTTCCGGTTACGGCGTTCAAGGAATAAAGGGAACAGCTGGAACTCGAGGTATTGGGGGTGCGGTGATTGGCGCTCCTCAGCTGATGAAAATCAATCGGACGGAAGGATTGGATCGCAAGCAAGTCATGGAGATCGTGAAAGCATATCTAGCGGAGATTCAGCAGTGCTATGAACGTTCCCTATTGACTGAGCCGGGCATTGCCGGTCGAGTTGAATATGAGTGGAGCATCAACCCTAAGGGAGTCGTCCAATGGGCCAAGGTCAAAAAGTCCGACATCCGTGGTGGTGATTCACTCAACGGATGTGTCACTTCCATCTTTAAGAAAATGAAGTTTCCAGCAGCTAAGAACGGCGAATCGACGACTCCCAATATTGGATTTCCGTTTGGAAGACTATGAAGCTTTCTCGCTGAGACTCAGATATTTCTAATATTTGACTCTTGGTTTTGGTTTTGGAAGGTCTTCCACGATTTCCGTGCGATAATTGGTACGGTACTTAACGTAGTTTTTCAGCTCATTTTTTTGTCGAGCCAGTAATTTAAGTCTATCATCATTGTGGAGTTCGCCCTTAATCGTAACATCGTCAAGATCCATCTTCGCTCCGGCAAAAGCCAGGGAAGAACAGCTCATAATAGATAAAACCAGCAACAACCTCATGAGCGAATTTTAGCAGAAATCTATTTTTAAATCTAGCTTCTCAGTCTGCTATCCCATAAAAACCATCAATGTCTTCTCGGAGTTATATATTGTGTAAACACCCCGTCCTCAACCTTAAGTCCAGCGTCCGTACTCAGGACTGCAGAGCGAGCGGGATCGTGAAGCAGCTTTTGAACACTGTACATATATATTCCATCGCCTTGAGGATCATTTTGGGGAGTCTGAATAAAATAGACAAGCACCGCATTTCCTCCTGAGGCGTGCTCAAGGCCCGGAAGTGTGTCGCCCTCCCTGACCTCCAAAGTTGGATAAAGGGGAAGTGCTCCCTGAGAAAAGTTATAACAATCGCGGGTTGCGTCGCCCATTTTATTAAGTCTGGTATCATAGGCAACGGCATCCAAATCCTCAATCAACGGATTTCGGTGTTGAGCAATTTGCAGGCCGGCCTGTTGTTCTCCGTCAATACTGGATCGTAGTAAGTTAAAGGAATCCATTGCAAAAGCTAAGGAACGCGTAAAATAGACGAAGGTTTCCAAGCCGTCAAGGACACCGTCTCTATCTGTATCTGGGTTTTTTGGATCTCCGTTCTTTGGCACGTTTTCCGAGGGTCTGTCGTTTTTGATATACCTTTCTTCACAAGCGGTCAGAAAATCATGATCATCATCAGCACGATCTTTACATTCTTCTTCTGATGGAATTACTTCTCCATAGCGAAGTTCCCGCCAATGGAAATAGTCACCGAAGGCTCCCCCACTTGAAAATCTTTTGCTAGGATCAAACAAATAGGTTTTTCCTTTTACGGTGATCCCACTGTAACGAATTTCATCCCGATCGCACATGCCGTCCCCGTCGGAATCTGTATCAATTTTTCCGTCCTCGCAATAACCAGCATTGAGATTGTAAACGAGAAAATTCTTTAGTTGCCAGGGCTCATGAGTCGGTTTAACGACGAGTTCGTTAAAATCCCAGTTTGCATCGGTTTCAAAATTTACAAATTTCCCTCTTCCCCACTCTTCGCTCATCCGACGTAATCTATTGATTGCCCCGCCGCCCGCGCCTCCGTAATAGGCCGAGCTGAGAAAGACGTTTGGAGCAAGATCGATAATATCGCCGATAAGTGCTTGGAGCTCCAAATCGTTGCTGGTGTCCGTCGGTTGCCCATCTGAAACGAAAAAAACCATATAAGTAGACATTTCATCAGGAAATCCTTTGAGATCATTCGCAATAGCTAAATGAACGGCTTGTAGCGCCGCCTTATAGGGAGTTGATCCTCCTTCCAGCTCGGATCGTATTCGAGCGGTCGCTCTAAAAACCCTATTCAGATCATCGGTAAAGGTTGGTACAGTCGGGTCTCCGTCATTGATATAGGCCTCTGCTCCCCTGTCGCCCTCAAAGGCCACCATGGAGTAACGGTAGTACTCTTTGTCGATATTTTCTCTGACAAATTTTTCAATATTTGTCGATCTTTTCCTTCCCCAGGATCAGACTGAGAATTCGAACCCGACTTATCGATAACAAAAAGAAACTTCATATAACGAAGGATTTCCTTTGGGTCACTGATGCAAAATTGTCCCTGTGATTTGACGTTTACCAATACCTCTTCAGGCATTTTCAGTCGAACATCTGAACAGGACAAGATGGCCAATGAAAGCAAAGGCACCATGAACCCGCGCCATGATATTTGAATTCCCATGAGCACCCCCGCCTAGGGAACAGAGCAATTGTGCGGCCAAGCACGATGGCCCAGCCTCAAATAGGCTTGAATCTAGTCGCGTCCTATTCCAATAATTTGGAGATTATTGTCAAAGTGATTCTGGCGCGTAAGGATTAATCAAAAACAGGAAGCCATCATTAACAGACAAACTTGTTCGTAATGACGATTTGGGAAAACGAAAAATAATCATAGCACCGGATACTCGACCAAAAATGGGACATATCAATTCGGGGCAGGTTTCGTTTTGGGGCGCTTGCTGTTGAGTTTGTTTAAGTTTGGTCGATCCGTGCTTGCTATACTGCTTGAAGAACGCTTGGAGAGAGGTTCTTCATCAGAAAGCTCCATCGATTCTTCAAAAAAGAGATCTTCCTTGTTATTCACTTGTGTTTTATTAAGTGTGTCGTCTCCATCGCCAGTTCTAGAGACTCCAGCGTCACCCATTCCCATGTCAACTTCTAGAAGCTCATTTGAGGTCGTGGTCTTGTCGCTCGTCGCCAGAGGATTATTCCCTTTTCGACCTCGCAGAGAAGTTGGAACCTCAACTTCTCCGCTGATGCTATCCCTCAAAATTCCTGCCTGCGCAACATTCTCGTCAATCAGCGAATTAAAATCCAATTTTGTTTCTTTCCGTTTAATGTTAAGAGCTGAATCCGATGATGGGAGACGTTCGGTCAGATTCGATTTCTCATTTCGCCGGCCGACTTTGGAAGTCTCGCGAGCATCAGCAAAAAATGCCGTGACACTCAGTAGCCCTCCAACGAAAAATGACAGTGTAAAGTAAGCTTTCATTTCTCTCTCCATCACATTGAAAACAAGCGCCTATCTTCAATCGTTTCTGATTTGCGCCCATTGCCCAAAGCCTAGCGAAGCTCCATCTCGCCTTTGCGTATGTGAACTTAAGTTGCAACAGGGGTGCCATCGAAAAGTCGTCTCATTTCAGCCACCGCATGTCTGAAATGATCAGATTCTAGGCAACCTCCTGTCTGAATCATTCATCTGTCAATAAAATTGACAGCGAATTTGACTAGGATTCCACCAGGACTTAAGGACTCATTTCCTCTGCAGAGGATGGAATTTCTGGATCTACTATGAATTCAAGATGCCTTCGATTTCTCAGTATTATCTTTAGGCAGGAGATTTTGATCCAAGCTATGTCCGCAGTTGCGACACCTAAACACGAAGAATCCTGCATCATTTTTGTCGATATGCATGACTTGGGTACATTTCGGGCAATCCAGAATACCCATGTTATCTAAGGTGCTGGTCTCGGCCGTCGTTGCCATTTCAAATACTTGAATAACATCGCTTTCAAATCCCTTTAAACTTTTCTTGCCAATGAGTTCAAATTGGAACTCAGAATTTGAATCTAGTGCCTCAACGAGATCGTATGGAACTAGAATCTGTCCGGGTTTTGCGACTCCACACAGTCGACTCGCGAGATTAATGACCGGACCAATAGCCGTATAGCTATGAAAATATCTTCTATTCCCATAAAATCCAACGTTTGCAAATCCGGTCGCGATGCCGATTCGAATTTCTAATGGTTTGAGCCAATTTACCTCATAAAATTCTTGGTCCAAGGAGACTCTCTCTCCGATTTCAATAGCTGCCCTCAAGACTCTCTCAATGTAGTCAGGGTATGAGACGGGATCGTTAGAAAAAGCCAATAGCCCATCTCCCAAAAATTTATCAATGGTAATATCGTACTTAAGGAGGACTCTGGCCGAATCCATCATGAAGTGGCTAATGACCCTTGTAACCTTGTCTTTATCTATTCTAGATACTCGCTCCGTTGAGTTCACAATATCCACGAATATCGCACATATATTTGAACGATGAACGCTATCTGTAAGAAGAACTTGATTAGTTCTGATGGCCTCGACAACTTGGGGGGAAAACTGACGACTCAATTCAGTCAACTTTAACGCCTCATTCGTTTTCTCTTCAATTATTTTTCCACGAGAGATGATTTCCTCGCGCAGCAACTGGCGACTCTCTACCTCCTTTCGTCTCAGTCTTTCGGACAAAATTCTTAGAAAAATCGCGATCACGATGGTTCCAGAGATAAAAAATAAATTGAGCACCACTGTGTGACTGTTGCTAGTATCTTGATTTAAAAGGACGGCACCAAAAAAATAGGGAAGAAAAATTATTCCGATTGAGGCAAAAAAGAAGCGCCATGTCCACGGAATAAATGAGATTGATCCAATTGTGATGAGATTTAAGCCCGCATAGTAAGGGGTGCTCCAATCGCCGATTCTATACACCATATAATCAATAATTAAGGCGAGGCCAGAGATATAAAAGAACGCAAGCAATTGGGCATCATTAAAACTGAGAATTCTTTTGAATTGAAATCGGGTGTAGAGACTCAAAGGCACAACCATAGAGCGCACAATCAAAAATTCCCATTTCATATCTGGGACATATAAAAAATCGCAAATCCAAAAGGCCAAAAATAGCGGGACAACCATCATATGCGTGATGACGGCTAGAATGGCCTTAGTTTCGCGAAGTTTCTCTTGATTCCGAATGACATCTATGTGCTTCATGAATAATGTGGTTAAGTTTTCTTAATAATACAAAACAGGTTAATGCCCAGATTTTCAGATTCAATGGTGAGTTTTCCTCCGATATTTTCAAACAGTGACTGCAAGTCATTAGATGACCGATAGATAAGATGCCAATCTAGGGCCAGATCCATAATTACTTCATTTGGGTTGGCTAAATTAAAATTTCCAATTATCAGTGATCCACCAGATCGAAGAGACTTGAACAATTTGACTGCCGCCAACTGAGCGACTGGATCAGATAAATAGTCGAATAGTCCTGCGCAATAGATAATGTCGTATTCGCTTCCTTCAATTCGTCGGGCAATCACATTCTTAATCTCCTTGTGAATGAAGTGAAACAAAAATTGATGAGGGTTTGAGAGTCCGGCCTCCTTTATAGATCGTTGCGCATATTTCAATGCGCCTTTGTCTTGATCAAGCAGATCAATATGGAGAGATCTGCTATTGAATTCCTTCACCTCAGAAATCAATTTAACCCATTCTCGCGATGGACCAGAAGCAACCGATAGAATTCGGAGTTCTTCGTTCGACCTCTCTCTGAGAATGTTGCCAATCTTGATTGTCAAGTAGTCGGCTCTGTTGCGAACAGCTTGGGCAGCTGGCTCCCTGACGCTGTAATACTGGAGACAACGGGCGAACAAAGAGTTCCCTATGTTCTCCGATCTATAGATAAGGTTCATCATTTCAAAGTCACCTGCATAGCCCAAGGGTTTATGGTAAACGCGGTGAGCAAAGGGCGACTGATGAATCAAGCCACACAATTTGCTCCGAAACAATTCAACCAATACTTTTCGCGATTCGGGCGGGAGATCTCCCAAGGGCCCTGCCAGCCGCTGATAATGTTTTGGAAATTCCTCGCCTATGTATGTTCCGATGATTGGTATCAAAGTGCTTTCGAATTCTGCCATTCGCCGCCCATCAGGCTCCTCATTTGATTTTGTTAAAGCATTCACCCGCTCCTGAAGCTCCTCAAACCAATCTTTGAGTTGGTAAATAAGAAGCCTGGCATGCTCCGGTATGACCTCAAGCTGTTTAAATCTTTGATCGTGAGCCTTTAGGATATCTTGCGCTTGACGAACAGCCTGAACTCGTTCGACGTGAATCGGTTCTCCGAGAACTTCAAAAGCTACCTTCAATTTTCCATCTTCAAGTTCCTCACTTCGAGCGACTCTGAGATGAAGATCGGCGACCACCACGCCGTCAAAAATCAGTTGAGTCTCACGATACTCGTTCGTCTCGGGCGTTTCTTTGTCAACGAGAATCGCTATCCCAAAGGCAGAGAAGTCCGTTACCTCATAGTAAGTGCCATTGATGACCAGGTAACAAATTTCATCATCGATAGAATAGCGATCCTGCCGAATGACATGCAGAGTCCGCGTGGACTGAATCGGAGAAACATCAATTTCATCGTGCACCGTTTTACTCATTGCAAAACCCCCTCGTCACAAGTATTTATCGGTAATTACTGCGTATTTACTTACATACATTGACGGGATATTTGACGCCATGATGCGAGGTGTTTCCTTACTAGGCAGCAGGCGTCGTTTCCTAAACTCGACTGAAGTCAGTAGACTGGGTTTCAAAGAAATGCATGAGTTGCTTTTTCGTAGAGGTTCACGTTCACTTTTGCCTTAGGGGAGGTTCTATTATGCTGCGTAAGAAGATTGCATTTTTACAGTGGGCGTTTCTTGGCATGTTGATCAGTTCGCATTCAAAGATTTGGGGATATGAGTTCCGTCTTAATTTGAGACCGAGCGGCTCTGTTCAGCCAAGTGAACACGATCGTCTTTTTATTCCCAATCACATAGCCGGAGAACACCCAGAGCTGCTGGTCGCTCTTCATGGGTGCCTCCAGTCCGCAGAGGAGTTCGAAAAAGGAGCTCAGCTCAACTCCATCGCCGAGAGGCTTGGTTTCTTGGTGTTTTATCCGCAGCAGAAGCCTCTTCGAGATCCTTTGGGGTGTTGGCAGTGGTTTGAACCTTCTAATCAAAGAGCTGACAGCGGAGAACCAGATGAAATCATGAAAAAAATCGAGATCGTGAAAAGAAATTACTCAGTTGGAAAGGTTTTTTTGACAGGCATTTCTTCAGGAGGAGCCATGACGAGCATACTTTTGGCCTGTTATCCTCGGTATTTTTCGGGAGGTGCTATTCACTCGGGGATTCCCTACGGGATTGTGAAGAACAGGCAAGAAGGCACGGAAGTCATGAGGTCGGGTCCAATGGCGGCAAAAGGAAAAAACAATGAGGAATGCAATGCCCAGAGTTTTGAGGGACGAGTGATGGTGATCCATGGTCTCGATGACGAAGTCGTTCATATAGAAAATTCCAGGAGAATTCAGGACGATTTTAGTCGTCAATACGATTTTTCTGAAGAGAGGACGATCGAGGCCTCTGCGGACAGGTACTCTTATCGCTACAGGGATTTTTATTTTGCCAATCAGCTGCGCTCTCGCTTGATCTTAGTTGATGGACTAGGTCATGCCTGGAGTGGGGGCGATGGGCATCTTCCTTTTAATGACGAGAGAGGCCCTAGCGCTGGAGCCCTAATGTGGGAGTTTTTTCACTTGAATTGATTGTGTTCATTGTCAGTCGCTTCCAATTGCATTTTGCTGACCGCTTAAAATGAATATGAAAGAGCAAGGAAAGCCTCGAAAAACAGAATTTTTGGATCGCTGTTTGGAATGAAACCGAGACGCAAATCAGGTACAATCCAGATCGAACCCGGAGCCGGTATGTCCCAACCAAGAGCGCCGTAGGTGAGGGCGTAGAACGAGGGCCCGCTGTCTTCCACAGACAAGGGAATCCCATCATCAATGACAATTTTGGATTGATTTCCCTTTGAAACTTCAAACCCGCCACCCCACCAAAAAAGATCCAATGGATTTGAGTAGAGCTTGGCTAAGACGCCTGCTCCGACAAAATGTTGCTCGATAGTCAGTTGAGCTGGGCGAAGGGCATTTATTGCTCCCTTCAGTTTTGCTTCTCCTCCGAAATTGGTCGAACGAAAAGAAACATAGGGGCGCAACATCATTTTTCGACTCCAAGGAATATCCATAAAGGCCGAAAAGAAAAATGTTGTGCTTTCCAAGGTTGAAATTTCATAGACATCCTGGCTTGATGTCGAAAAACTTCTGGCTCCTTGCTGCATGTACGTGCCGACAAATGCGAGTCCTAAAGAATATTTGTTCGTATAAATTCTTTTTCCTATCAGATTTCCATCTATTCTTTCGGAAATGGTTGAGCGGGAAATATCGCTACTTAAGATGAACCCACCCCTCCGCTCACCTTCAAAAGACACAAGAACTTTTCGGAACAGGCCATATGTATTAGGTGAGATAACGACTTTGTCTCCACGGTTCAAATTCGTAATCTTGCGGGACTTAACAGAAGGCTTTTCATAAACTGTAAGTTCTTCATGCACCTGAAGATCTAACACCGCCCGGGCCTCTTCAGCCCCAAAAATGAGGAGGAGAAAGAATGTGACCACACCGAATGAAGTTTTGGTTAAATACTTTCTCATTGACATTGATAGCATGACTCCCGGAATAACAAATCACTGCAGGCTCTGCCTATTTAAAGTAACAGATGGCATTTAGGGGTTCTGCCTTTTTGCCATCACTGGACCCAAAAATCTGGTCTTCGGTCGAAAGAATCGAGGACATGCAATATCAGCCCACAGACTACGTATTTTATTGACGCATCAGTATAAAATGAATAGTGTCTGCGCCCTATGGCTCGAACAAAAATCGCCCCTCTTATAATTCACCTAAAAGAGCTTCCTGAGGAAGGCCAGACGTACGCTTACAATCAAGAGCATCACGAGATGAAGGCCGCCCTGGAGGATCTGGTCCAAGACAATGCCTTTGAAATTCAGATTAATTTCCTGCCTTCAGGGGGAGTTTATCTTCTTTCGGGTTTCATTAAGTCCAAGATGAATCTGGCTTGTTACCGCTGCGCCATCGACTTCAAGTTTGATGTAAACGAGAAAATTAACGAGATCCTTGTCATTGAGGAGGAGCGACCGCGAGGGTCCCACTCGGCCCGTGTCAATCATTCTTCTGAATTGCAGCAAGGGGCTCCTTCCGTCTCATCGATTCCAACTGGGATTTTCAATATCGGCCCTCTTATCCATGAGATTATTGCGCTGGCCGAGCCCATTCAACCGAAGGCAAGAGTGGATTGTGATGATAGCTGTGAGAACCTCAAGGAGGCCTACGAGAAGGGGTGGCTGACAGGATCTGTCGAGGAAGTCTCAAATGGTTCTCATTCCCCCAATCCGTTCACCGTGTTAAAGGATTTAAAATTAAATCGTTGATTTTAGGCTCCACTTGGATAACTTATAGCGCCTTGAAATTTTGGTGGATGAACTGGGCCTAGAAAACACAAAGGCCCCTAACAGCAGGTAAATATTATGCCATGTCCAAAGAAAAAGACTTCACGCATGCGTAAGGGCCATCGTCGTTCTCACGATAAAGCGAAGCACTCAGCGGTTCACAACTGCCCCAACTGTGGAGCCATGTACCGTCCCCATAGAGTTTGCCACTCTTGTGGATACTACAAGGGCACAGAAGTCGTTGCGACTCAGGCCTAACGGCAAAGTCAGAATTGTTCATGGGGAGGACAGCATAGTGATCAGCTCTACATATAGAACCCGCATAGCGGGTACAGGTTCCTATCTGCCCGAGAAGCTTTTGACTAACTTTGATCTCGAGAAGTGTGTCGACACCTCCGACTCCTGGATACGGGAAAGGACGGGTATCGTTCATCGTCATATTGCAGCCAAGGGCGAATTCACAAGTGATCTCGCCTATCAAGCCTCTGTGAGAGCTCTCGAGATGGCCGAGATGAAGGCGACCGATATCGATATGATCATTTTCGCAACTGTGTCTCCCGATCAGGTTATGCCCAATACGGCCTGCGTCCTTCAACAGAAGTTAGGGCGCGAGATTGCATGGCTGTTGATATATCAGCGGCCTGTTCGGGTTTTGTCTACGCCATGGCGATAGCCGATCAATTCATTCGAACTGGCCCGAATAAGACCATCCTCGTGGTCGGCGCTGAGATTCTCCATCCTTACGTAAACTATAAGGATCGCGACACCTGTATTCTATTTGGAGATGCCGCTGGAGCGGCTGTTTTGACCCGCGCAAACGAGAGTCATGAATCGACAATTTATAGTCACCACCTCCACGCGGACGGCTCTATCTCTGATCTTTTTGTTTTGCCTAGCGGAGGATCGGCCATGCCGTTTTCGCAGGAAGTCCTCGACAGCGGCTCTCACTACGTACGCATGAAGGGCCGTGAGATTTTTAAAAATGCCGTGCGCACAATGAGCCAGGCCTGCCAAGAGGCCCTCGAATTTAATAAAATGGATCCAAGCCAGGTCAGTTGGGTTATTCCTCACCAGGCGAATGTTCGAATCATCGAGGCCGTTGCCAAGCATTTTGGGATTCCAATGGAAAAGGTAATAGTCGAAATTGCAGATATGGGGAACACCTCTGCCGCCACAGTACCAGTGGCCTTTGATCGCGCCGTGCGGGATGGACGAATCCAACGCGGGCAGAACTTGCTTTTTACAGCTTTCGGGGCAGGCATTACAAGTGGAAGCCTTTTAGCGAGGTTTTGATAAATGTGGTCAGCGATTTATCCCGGACAGGGAAGCCAACATTCGGGCATGGGAAAATTTCTTTGGGATAATTTTCAGGAGACCAAAGACATTTTCGAAGAGGCCAGTGATTCGGTAGGTGTGAATTTTAGGAGACTTTGTTTTGAGGGAGCTGAGAGCGAATTGGCACTCACTCACAACACACAACCCTCGTTGCTTATTGTGTCAGTTGCATGCTATCGGGTTCTTCATTCTCTGACGGGAGCTGAACCAGTGGCTGCCGCCGGGCATTCAGTCGGAGAGTATGCAGCCCTTGTTTCGGCGGGTGCAGTTTCCTTTTCAGAGGCCGTTCGAGCCGTAAGGCAGAGGGGCGAGTTCATGCAGTCAGCTGTTCCTGTGGGCCAAGGAGGAATGGTTGCGGTCATGGGTGTCACCCCTGACCAAGCGAAAGAACTCTGCCTCTGGGTTCAAAGTAAATGTGATTCAAAAAATCTAGACCCAGCTAATTTTAACTGCCCAGGGCAAGTCGTTATCAGTGGCAGTAAATCATTGATAGATTGGCTGATGGCCAATTATTCGGATGAGGCCTTTGCTGAAAATAAACCCAAGCGAATTAAATTCATTCCTCTCAATGTTTCAGCTCCATTTCATAGCTCCCTCATGAAGCCTGCTGAAGTTCGGATGAGAGAGGTGCTAGAGAAAATCATATTTTCTGACTCAGCCTATCCAATCGTTCAGAATTTCTCTGCTGAAGCCACTAAAAATGGTCAGGTTTTGCGAGAGAACCTCATTCGCCAAATATCTGCTCCTGTTCGATGGGTAGAATGCGTCGAGAAGCTTGTTCAAATGGGTGGACGACGAATGATTGAGATGGGATGCGGGAAGGTCTTATCCGGTTTAGTTAAGAAAATTGACGGCAATAACATCGAAAGTTTTAACATCAACTCAATGATTGAACTGAATGCCTTGGAAAAGGTGTTGCAGTCATAAAAGAGAAATAGGACGGAAATTCTATGAATCTAGAGGGAAAAACTGTATTGGTGACTGGAGGAAGTCGTGGTATTGGAGCTGGAATAGCGAGAACTTTGGCGATGGCAGGCGCTCGCGTTGCGATTACTTTTTCTTCTCGGCCAGATGCAGCCGAAGAGGTTCTCAAAAGTCTTCCCGGTCATAATAATCACCTCAGTTTGCAACTGGATGTGGCTAATGAAGATTCTGTGCATCGTTGTATAGATGAGTTGATGAGAACCTTTGAGCGACTCGATGGTGTTGTCAATAACGCAGGAGTTACCCGCGATCAACTTTTGCTGCGCATGAAAACTGAGGATTTTGATCAAGTGATCAATACAAATCTCCGCGGGACCTATTTGATTACAAAAAATGTGATGAAACCGATGATTAAGGCCAGGGGTGGATCCATTGTTAATATCACGAGCGTCATAGGGCATTCCGGAAATGCCGGACAGGCAAACTATGCAGCTAGCAAAGCGGGTACCGAGGGATTTACTCGATCAGTTGCGCAAGAAGTCGCATCGCGGGGAATTCGCCTCAACTGTGTGGCGCCCGGATTTATTGTGACAGACATGACAGGAGCCTTAGACGATAAGCAGAAGGGTCAAATTTTGGATTCTATCCCGATGCGTCGTCTGGGTCAGACCGAAGATGTTGCACAGGCTGTTCTTTTCTTGCTCAGTGACTCGTCCTCCTATATGACCGGTCAGACCCTCCACGTAAATGGAGGGATGTACATGTGAAGGATAGTTTGCCTTTGTTTGTCTTTATAAATAATGAATCAACAAAAGAAATAGAAGAAGGAGTATCAAATGGCTATTGAACCTAAGGTGAAAAAGATTATTGAAGAGCAACTTGGAGTAGATCCAGAGAGGGTGAAGTTGGAAGCCTCTTTTATTGATGATCTCGGAGCAGACAGCTTGGATATCGTTGAGCTTGTCATGGCAATGGAAGAGGAATTTGAAATTGAGATTCCAGATGAAGATGCAGAGAAACTCAAGACGGTTCAAGACGTTTGCAAGTATCTTGAAGGCAAAGGAATGGCCTAGAAGCAGTCCGGGATATACTGGATTGTCGGACATTCCTGGATTTAAGTGTCCGAACTTTCTTGAGCGGATGCTGATTTAGTAAAGTCTAATTGAAGTGGGCGATTATATAATCGCCGCTCCAAACACCCAAAACTAAAGGGGGAGCTTATGGCCTCGGGTGGAAATCGCTTTCGTCGCCCTGTAAGGGAACAAAGACGCGTCGTAGTTACCGGTTTATCATCGATAACCCCGCTTGGCAATACGGCCACCGAAACCTGGGAAGGTCTCATCAGTGGGCGTTCTGGAATCGGCTTGATTACCTTCTTCGACACTTCTCAGTTTGATGTCAAGATCGGAGGGGAGGTTAAGAACTTTTCTGTTGATGATTATGTGCCCAAAAAAGAGCAGAAAAAGATGGATCGATTCACTCATTTTGCCGTTGCTGCGGCAAAGATGGCTCTCAAAGACTCCGGCTTGGAAATGACAGAAGCCATTGCTCTTAAGACAGGAGTTCTAACAGGGGTTGGAATTGGTGGTTTGCCTGTGATTGAAAGTTCACGAGATACCGTCGTCGCGCGTGGCCCATCTCGCATTTCCCCATTTTTTATTCCAACGGTTATTTCCAATATGGCTGCCGGAAATATTTCAATTTTATTTGGGACAAAAGGGCCAAACTACACATTGACCTCGGCCTGTGCTTCTGGCGCTCACGCGATCGGTGAGGCCGCTGGGTATATCCGGAATGGTCACTGTGACGTGATGTTTGCCGGCGGAACAGAAGGAACCGTATGTCCCCTGGCCGTTGGTGGTTTTGCTGCGATGAAAGCACTTTCGACGCGAAATGACCAGCCGAAGTTGGCCTCTCGTCCTTGGGATAAAGATCGAGATGGTTTTGTTTTGTCTGAAGGTAGCGGGATGTTTATCCTTGAGGAATACGAGCATGCCTTGAAGCGGGGTGCCCGAATTTACGGAGAGCTTCGAGGTTATGGATTTAGTTCAGACGGACACCATATGACCAATCCTATTGCAAATGGCTCTGGAGCGGCTCTCGCGATGGAAATGGCTATTAATGATGCCCAGATAAATAGCGATGAAATCGGGTACATCAATGCTCATGGAACCAGCACCCCTGCGGGAGATTTGGCTGAAACCGCAGGGATCAAGAGGGTTTTTGGCGATCATTCAAAAAAACTTTGGGTGAGTAGTACCAAAAGTATGATTGGCCACACTTTGGGAGCTGCCGGAGCCATCGAAAGTGTTTTTGCCCTTCAGAGTCTTTATCATGGCATTGCACCTCCAACGATAAACCTAGAGAATCCTAGTCCCGAATGTGATCTTGATTACGTCCCTCACACAGCGAGAGAGAAACAACTCAATCACGTCATGAACAACAGTTTTGGATTTGGTGGGACTAATTCCAGTTTGATTTTTTCGCGTCTCGATTAGATTGCTCGATAACATAACTTGCGAGTGAAAAATGTCAGGTATAAAAGAATTGCCACCTTTATTGATAGCTTGCGATCACGCAGGCTACAGGCTTAAATGCCACCTGATAAAGGCATTTTCCCAGATCGAATGGATTGATTTGGGTGCCTTTGACGAAAGCCGCGTGGACTACCCCGACTATGCATCAAGTCTTTGTGAAAGGCTTTTCAAGCTGCCTCAGTCAAAGGGGGTTTTGGTTTGTGGCTCAGGACAAGGGATGTCCATGAGGGCTAATAAATACTCGCACATCCGGGCGGCACTCGTTTGGTCTGAGGCCACAGTTAAACTCGCTCGTGAACATAATGACGCGAACGTCATCTGCTTGGGCGCCCGATTGATCGAGCCTGCTCTCGCAGAGGACTTACTGAAATTCTTTTTGATTACACCATTTGAAGGCGGACGACACACAGATCGAGTGAAGAAAATCTGTCAGCCCATAAAATTTAAATAAATAAGTAGAACCACAAGGGAGAGTCCATGTCTGAATTGAATGAATCAGATCCTCAGATCGCAGCAATTATTGCAGCAGAGATGCATCGTCAGCAGAATGGCCTGGAGATGATTGCAAGTGAGAACTACACATCTCGGGCAGTAATGGAGGCTCAAGGTTCTTGCCTAACCAACAAGTATGCCGAAGGTTATCCTGGAAAGCGGTATTATGGGGGGTGTGAAGAAGTCGATAGATCTGAGCAGCTGGCAATAGATCGAGCGAAACAGCTTTTTGGTTGTGAGCACGCAAACGTTCAGCCTCATTCTGGATCTCAGGCAAATATGGCCGTTTTTTTGGCAGCCGCTCAGGCTGGAGATACCATATTGGGCATGGACCTATCCCATGGGGGGCACCTCACGCACGGATGTCCCGTCAATTTCAGCGGTTTTCTTTTCAAGGCCACTCATTATGGGCTCGATTCAAAAACAGAGCTTCTAGATTACAATGAAATTCGCGACATCGCAAAAAGATGCCGACCCACCTTGCTTATTGCCGGATACAGCGCTTACCCAAGAATCTTGGATTTTTCTAAGTTCCAGGAGATCGCGAGAGAAGTTGGAGCAAAACTCTTAGTTGATATGGCTCATTTCGCTGGATTGGTGGCCGGAGGAGTTCACCCCTCCCCTATTCCCTATGCCGATTACACGACAACAACAACGCACAAAACCCTTCGTGGGCCAAGGGGAGGAATGATACTTTGTAGCGAGGAAAATTCAAAAAGTATCAATAGTAAAATTTTTCCGGGCATTCAAGGTGGGCCTCTAGAACACGTTATCGCGGCTAAAGCTGTGGCTTTTGGCGAAGCACTGAAGCCTGAATTCAAGTTCTACTGTGAAAGCGTTGTTGCAAATGCAAAAATTCTCGCTGAAACGCTTATGAATCGTGGTTTTAAGCTGGTCACAAATGGGACTGAAAATCATCTGATGCTCATCGATCTTTCCAGTAAAAATGTGACGGGAAAAGATGCAGAAAAACTTCTTGGTCAAGCCGGAATAACTGTCAACAAAAACACGGTTCCAAATGAGAAACGCTCACCTTTTGTTACCAGTGGAATTCGAATTGGCACTCCCGCCCTCACGACCCGGGGAATGAAAACAGAAGAGATGAAATCAGTAGGAGGATGGATTGCAGACGTCCTGGACCATCCAACTAACGAATCAGTCACTGCAAAAGTCCGAAACCAAATTCTTGAACTGTGTCAGCGATTTCCGATATACTGAATCCGTGTGTAATCCTGTTAGGTTGTTGTCATTTTTAATCCTCCCGCTACTGCTCGTTTCGTGTTCCTCATTTGAGGGTCCGGGGGAGTTGACTTCAACAGGGTCGACATCGGTTGGGGATGTGCAACCTTACGATCTCCTCTTGCCTGAATTCCAAGCTCCTTATCTCAGACCCGGACCTCGGAATGGGGGTGGCCCTTTTTTTAGTGAAACTTTTGTGTTGGACTGGCCGGTTAATTCCGCAAAGCTCACTCAGAAGTTCCGGCCTCCCTCAAATCTCAGTCATCAAGGAATTGATTTGTCCGGGAGTTTGAATACTCCCATACTGGCGGCTCACAATGGAATTGTGGTTTACGCGGGCAGTGGATTTAAGGGCTATGGCAAATTGATCATTATCGAATTTAGCAATGAGTGGGCCACGCTTTATGGTCACCTCAATCGCTTTCAAGTTAAAACTGGAGATTGGGTTGCAAAAGGGCAAACAATCGGAAAAATGGGACGAACAGGACGGGTTTCGGGCGTTCATTTGCACTTTGAATTGATCCATCGAAAACAGCCGATAGACCCACTTTCCCTCCTTCGATGGCAAGGCGAAGTCGCGGCACGGTTCTCAGATCGAACAACATTTACAAGCAGCCTTTAGTCAAATATTTGGATAGAAGTGTAGAGTCTACCTACATCGAAGACTAAAGTTATTATAAAATCCTGCATTAATTTTCCTACCAAATTTGGTTGGCGGGACCTACATTTTCACCTCCCTCGTCAATTCATCATTTCTTTAGAAGGAGCATCTTCGTGTTTACCCAACTTAGGATTTTTGTTCTTTTGAGCGTATTCTGCTTAGCTCTTCATGGCCATGCCATGGAGAAGATTTCTCGGAAATGCAGGACTGAGTTAACAAGACTGAGAGAAGCGAGAGAGCAAAACGACTCTCTCCGGAGGAGGGTTTTTAAATTACCCAACGGGCTTGTGACAATTTTATTTTCTGACCCCAAAACAAGCATGTCAGCTGTGGCCCTTGCCGTAGGCAGTGGAAGCATGCAGGACCCCCAGGGGCGCCCTGGTAGCTTCCATTTTCTGGAGCACATGGTCTTCATCAATTCAAATGAGTATCCCGAAGTAGACGGATACTCGAGATTTGTTCAGGGCAATGGTGGAACCTACAATGGCATGACGGGAATCAACTACACTGTCTATCCAGCTGATATTAAGCCAGACAAGTTTCCTGAGGCATTGGCTCGCCTGAGCGCCTTCTTTCGCGATCCAAAGTTATCCGAACAATACATCGATAAAGAGCTCAATGCTGTTGATCAAGAATATCATAATAACAGAAGCAAAGACTCAAGAAGACTGTGGCATATCATGCAAAAGCTAATTGGGCGGGATCATCCCCTCGGACGCGTCTTTCAGGGAAATTCCCAGACCTTGGCTGATGTTCGCATGACTGATCTTCGTGAACTCTTTGATACTCATTATGTGTCTGGTAATTTGAAACTTGTTCTGGCGGGTCCTCAAACATTGGATGAACTGGAGGCCTTAGCGATTCAGCATTTTGGTCCCTTGCCCAAAAGAAGGTTCCAGCAGTCTCTCTTGCCGCCTCTTAAGCTCAATTCGCCCGGCATTATTCCAGTCGCACGAGTCAAGAGTCTGACGGATAGAATACTCAGTCTTTCTTTTCGACTGCCTCACGATGGCACTGAGATTACCTCTTTGAACTCCCAGATCTTAGGAGATGCTATTAGAAGGCTCACACCTGGAGGCTTTGCCCATCATTTAATCCAGAATGGCTTGATAGAGTCGGTATTCGTCTCGAATGAACTCCTCGCGGAGTCTGGAGATCTTTTTGAAATTGAGTTTAAACTTTCTCCAGATGGAGTCGGCCGATGGAAAGAGATTGTCGCCACGACCCAAGGTTTTTTGCTACAGCTCAGTCGGCAATCTCTACCAGAAGAATTTATCGCAAGTTCGAAGGAGATTGATACTTTTGATTTTGTGCATGATCGGAGTGTGCTGAATTTTGACTTTGCCCTTCAGCAAGCAACTCTCGCCCTTTCTGTCCCGCCTGAATACACCTTAGAAACGGGACATATTCCCGTTAATCCTTCGGCTCGAAAGATCCAAGCAAGAGTCAGGCAAATGCTCGACCCGAGCCGCTGGGCCATTGTGATATCAGACCCTGGTTTCACTGGTGATCTCAAATCTGATCATTACGACATCGAACATTCTCTCTCGGATTTACCGATCGACTCTCTGTTGCTGGCAGACGCCAAGCCAACAAATTTTGTCCTTCCAGGGAAAAACCCTTTCTTTTCAAATGATCGAACTCCGCTCAAGGTGACGACGGCTCCTAGCAACGAATTGAGGGCAGGATCAAACCTCATTTATCGTCCTGAAGATAGTTTCGAGCAGGCCAAGGTGGGTTTAAGAATTGAAGTTATCACTCCACCGCCACAGAACGCCAAAGAAGTTGGCCTGTTGTTTCTGTCGAAACTACTCCTGTCTGAATCTCTGTCGGCAAATACCCAAATGGCATGGAAAGCAGGTATCAAGGCAGGCTCCTCCACGCCTATTCTTGTTCCCATGGCCGCAAATCGAATGGACTTTACCGCATTTGGCCCTCGGGCATCTGTCCCGCTTGTTCTCAAGGCAATGGGTGATGCCATCAGACAACTGGATGTAACCGCCATTCGATTTTCTGTACGCAAAGAAAACTATTTACATAGGCTTGCGAATTTTGATCTTCAAGAGGCGAGCGACCAGGCCCGCTTTGAATGGTACTTGCAAGTCTTCTATGGTTTGACCACTGAGCAATTGACCTCGGCTATGCGTGAAATTACTTTTGAGGAGGTTGTCGCTCAAACAAGGGAATGGATGAAAACTTCTCACGCAAATGTTTTGGCTCACGGAGAACTCTCATCAGACGAAGCCAGGACATGGAGTCAGGATTTTTTACAGAATTCCTTGATTGCGCAGTCCTCTTCGGCCGCACCGAAGCTCGTGAAAATTCCCGTTCTTAGTGCTGGTCACACACAGCGCATGACATCCACCCGACGAGGAGGTGGTGGTGTCGTGCGTCTGGAAGCTGAACTCGGAGGGACTCAAGAAATTGAGAAATGGGCTGCAGCAAAAATATTTATGACTTTTATTGGTCCCGCTTTTTTCAAGGAACTACGGACTGAGCAAGAGTGGGGCTACTCTGTCGGCGCAGCGCAGAAGTCCACGGCCCAAGGACTTTCTCTTCTTTTTTCGATACAAAGCACGAAAAATCTAGATGCTGTCGAAGCAGCTATGACAAGCTGGATAAATGACCACGCTATACAGGATTTTAGTCAAATCTCTTCAGGTGATTTCGAGGACTTTCGCAATGCCATAATATACCAGCTCGAACGCCCGCTTTCTTCCATTGAAGAAAGTATGGGAAGACACAGTTATTGGTTTGACCTCGACCTGCCTGATACGGCGAGAGACAGTATGTTAGCAAGCTTGAAATCGCTGACGAAAGAAAGAGTGATTGAACTCATGAGCCAAGTGTTGAAAGACAAAGTCAATGGATGGAGGATATTCCGAATTGACCACAAACTGGAAGTGGGATTGGAATAAAGAGGAATTGCGATAGCTTCCTTGATTGATGTCATAAATATTAAGGTGTGTCCTCAATTTGACTAACCACGTTTAGCCCTTAGGTCGGATTTATAAAAATCTTTTGATTTTTTATCTTTGACCAACGGGCAAGAAAGAGAAGCTTTGGAACGACGGTGGCTGGATTAATTTCAAGAGTTTAGCCACCTTTGTTTGTGAGACTCATGAGTTGAGAAGTTCAAAGATCCGTGGTCTACTATTTTTGTAAGTATTCGAACCAGACCCCAATCAATTTTAGCATATAAGGCCATTAGTCGGTTAATAGATCAAGAAGCTCAATTCCCAAGAACACAATAGACCCAGGTAAATTTTGTGATAGAATGAGGTTGTGAGATTAGTTGTTGCATCTGTCTGTTTAATACTTATAAGTTGCGCCCACCCTCCTCATACTGCAAAGAGAGATCCAAATTCAATTCTAAGTTGTGCACAGCTTTTTTCTAAAATGGAAAATGAGGCCACATTTTACAAAACACATGAAGAGTTGAGAGATCCTGTTTATGGTTTTCACATTCACCTGAAGGGTCATCCATTAAAAACAAAAAAGAACATTACCTTTAAAGGAGAGCCAGTAGTTCTTTTTCACTATCTAGGCTCTGGTACCACCGGGCGAATTTACCTTGGAAGCTATAGAAATGGAATTGCTCTTTTTAAGATTTATAAACTCTCAGGTGAGAGTGCTAGACGTATGATGGAAAGAGAAGTTTTTGTATCCTCCTTTCTTGCCCACAAGGGACTCCGTGTCGCCGAGATAGTTGATTATTCACCGGCAGAAGGGATCGTTATCAAAAGATACCATCCAGGCATTGAACGAGACGAATTACATAGGGAGGTCGGGAAGCCCATTCAAGCAGAACGTCAGTTCCAGGACCTTGTTAGTGCAGTTCGCAGAATTGAAACTGATACTATATTTCAGAAGGAAATGGATCAAAGAAACTTTGAAAGAGTTTTTGATATCACTGCCGTGGAACCACAACTTGATAACGGGAATGTCATCTTCAGTCTTGGTAGTTGGGTTATAGTGGATCCGTAGACCGAAAAACGGGCGTTTGTATCGACAATACTTGGTAGCAAAATGAACAATTCTTCCCCTTCCTCCTCCTGTTTTTTCAGCTTTCTCATTTTGAGAACGTCCATTTATCTAACAAACGACTTGTTTCTAATCAGAATTTAGGTCCCTACAATATGAAGCTTCATGTCATTTCAATTAGTTACAAAGATAACTTCCACACGAATCGGGAACGGTTATTGCCCTAGATAGATGTGAGTGGGGTGTAGAAAATGAAGTTCAGTATAGTTCAAGGTAAAACTGTTTCTGGTGGACCAGAGTTTTTAAGATGTGCCTTTCTGGCAGCTGGCTTTATTTTTTTCTTTTGCTTTTCTTCATTTTTTGCTCTTGGCGGAGAAATCTATTTCTACTCCGAAGGAGTTTGCTACAAGTCTAGTGGTCGGCCCTCATCAGGCCCTGAAGCTTGTGGCTTTTTGTTGAGCAAGGCCGACCGATATGAGTGGGACATCATAGAAGATCAATGCAAGAAAATAGACGTCTATGTTTCCAAACTGAATTCCGAATGGGAGCTTCGCAGACCTCGAAAAAAGGAAAGATATTCTTTGAGAGATTGTGGTTATAACTATAGCAACGATCACGAAGGATCTTCATATAATTCAATCAGTGGCCCATGCAAAAAAAATATCCTACTCGTATCTCATTATGGCTTGGAAGATCGAATCCTACCCAATCGATCCCCAGCAAATAATCGAGACTGCGAACAAAACAGAGATCTGATAAAACACAGACAACCTATAGTTCAGAATTCCTCAGCTCGAAGACCTTCTTTGTCAGCCTCTGTTAGATTGACAGGACAACAAGCGTCAGCTGGAGTGAAAAGTCGTCGCAAATAGACCGCACAAAGTCCCGCACACGCACCGTATACTCCCCCTATCGAACCCACCACCAAATACACTAATACAAAATGGGGCAAACCAAGAAGAAGGGACAATCTGTGACTTGTCGCCAGGGCATTATTAATATCAAAGTAGTGGGCTGCAATGACCCAGGCAGTAAACACACTGGCAAAAGATCCAATTAGTGTCTTGCGAGAAGAATTGGCAAGCCAACCGAAAGCAAAACAAATAGGTCCACAAAACCACCAAGGAAGAAATATTCCAACAATCATGATTAAAATGACGAGAAAATAAATCAAGTCCTCTCCTTTTTTGGTAGAAAGATAAGAGTTTGACGAAAATCTCCTGCGAAATCTTCTATTTTGTGAAAAAATTTAAATGGCCTCAAATGACCTTGAGACCAAGCTTTTACAAAGCGTTGATAATCGGGATCAAAGGGATTTCCAGTTACTCCGCCGGGAAATGTTCCCGAACCTTTTGGCTGAGGTTCAAAGCTGACAACCATTCTCCAGGTCGGACCATGGTGGCCTTTGTTCGAATTGACGGCGTATTGACTGCCGCCCATAGGAATACTTTCAGTGGCGCCAAAGCCAGGAATGCGACTCAAATGATCTATCTTAGTGGGTCTCACCTTGCCCCACTCCCAATTTCGAAAATCATTTCCGAACTGACCTCTCAATTCCTCAACTGCGTTTTTCAAAGCGATCTGAAGAAGCCGAGAAAGGTCCTCATGCTCCAAAGTCAGCAAATTATCAACCCAACGACGGTCTGGATGTTGATCGTTACCGAGAATGTTCTCCAGTAACTTCAATGTTCGATCTCGCGATGGATAGAGTTTTGTCTTCGCAAAACCAAAATCATCTTCCCAAAGCAAAGTTTCAAAATGTTTCCACCAAAAAGAGAAAAGAGACGCTTGGACCGATTCGGCACGGTCAAGAAAATCCCACTCCTTGAGTTTTGAATACAATTCAGATCCCAGTTCCTCCTGGACCTTTCCGTCTCCGGAAAGAGTCAGCATGAAAGGGAGAGCCATTTTTGCATGAGAATTCATGACATCATTTTGGAGTTGAATCATATCGAACACATCGAGATTCGTTTTCAATGATAAGAAATCGACAATTCGTTTCCCACGAAATGCTTCTGGGTAACTCCATCCCAAGTAACTGGATTCAGATCCCGAGACGGGACGCTGATTCGCCGAATGAACAAAGCCTGATGTTGGATTGATCTCTTGAGGGGCCTCTTCGGAGGATAGCCAGCCCTGCCAGTTTTCCTGAGAAATCCGTCCGTTAAGAATAAACTTACCCTGGCCATATTGACGCTTTGGCAGGCGTCCATTGTGTCTAATACTGATATTGTTAGCGTCCGCACAGATAAAATTTTGAGCCGGGGATCTAAAATCGACAAGCGAACTCAGGCATTGCTGAAAATTCTGAGACCGATTGAGATTCAGAAGTGCCTTAAGTTCGTTGCTCGACTCTTGTGCGACCCATCTAAGGGCCAGTCCAATCTTCCCTTCTCTGTGCACCACGGGACCTAAATGCGTCCAGAGAATATCAAGCTTAACTTTTTCTTCCTTACCGCCCTTCGCTGTGATGTATTCAGAAGTAATAAGTGGATGAACCCATTGGCCGTCGAGCAGATAGTCTTCACTTGTTTCGTCGCGAAACTCAATTTCGTACCAATCCATCACGTCGGTAGAGGCATTTGTTGTCGCCCAAGCAATTTTTTCGTTGTATCCAATAACGATACCTGGAGCACCAGGTATCGTCACTCCATACACAGATATACCAGGCGAACTAAGTTGCATCTCATACCAAATCGACGGCAAGCTATAAGACAAATGCGTATCGTTGGCGAGCAAAGTATATCCGGACTTCGTTTTGGATCCACTGACAGCCCAGTTGTTGCTGCCGTTTCCTGGAACTGGCTGGAAGGAATCAGGAAAATTTTTGAGAGAGGTCACAAATACTTTATCCTTTGGCCCAGAAGTATGAAGGTCTTCTTTCGTTTTCGTTTTCGTTTTCGTTTTCGTTTTCGCTTTTGCGAAAGGAATCTCCAAAGAAAGATGTTCTGGAAATAGATTTTCGACGTCATCGCTGCCATATTTCTGCAAATATCTCGTCAGAACCAAATCGTCACTGTAACCCGAAAGACGAAAAGCCATGAGCTTCAGCAGCGCTGATATTTGCCTTGATGTCCACAGCCGCGGTCTTGTCCTCGTCAGATAATATTCAATCGGATATTCATCCTCCGAAAGAGACTTAATGTAGGCATTTACTCCTTCCACGTAAGCATGGGATGGTTGGCGGGTGACTTCATCATTGTTCAATTCCTTTTCAGCAGCGGCGATGACCTGTCTCACCCCCAACCGAACAAAATATTCGTCTATGCTTTTAGCTTTCTCACCTATTAACTCAGACAATGAACCGTCAGCGACTCTTGACTGAAAATCCATCTGCCAGAGACGATCTTTTGCCGTTATGTACCCTTGAACCCAATAGAGGTCTTCATTGCATTTAGCCAAAATATGAGGAATGCCATCCGTGTCATAGACAACCCGGACTTCATCACGAAGAGCCGCGTCTTTGATAGTTATTGCTTTAAATTTTTGACTTTCTGCCCGCCAGACTCCTTGAAAAGGGAAGATCCTTCGCATTAGCGGAGGAATTGGCCCGATACCGAGGTGGCCAACAACCGTCAATCCAAGCACCAAAATAAAATAAAAAGTTGCCCAAACCCCTGCTTTGAGTCGCACCGACCTACCCCCAATAAAAAACTGAAGCGATTTCATCGGCCTATTTGGAAGGATTCCCCTTCCCTTGTGCTACAGTGTCTTCCAGCTTTTTAAGCTCGGCTTTAATGTCCTCAGGCATGGATGTTGAGCCGGGAAATCTCCATTCAAGATAGGTCCGGTATTCTCCCAAACACCGAGGCGCCCAGATAGATCGCGGAGCCAAACGAACACACTCCTTGAGATATAAGTCTCCAAGAAGGGCAAAAGAAGATTGACTAAGAATTCTTTCGGTTTTCCCGAGATAAAACAATGTTTCGGCCTTTTCATCAGAGTTTTTCGCTTTGATGAAGTCTTCGTAAAGAAGTCCCGAAGACCTCAACAGATTTACAAGGTAGGGCTGAGAATCCGAAGGACCTCGATAGCCCTCCATCTCGGAGAGAACTTTGACGGCAAAGGAAGTCCGTCTTTTTCGATTCCAATCGGAGCCTTTGTCTGACTTTTCCTGTTTCGCCCATTCTGCAAAAGACTTCTGCCACATCTCCACTTCGCGTCGATTAACTATCGGTAATTTCTTGTTCTTCAAATCTTCACCAAAATTGACAACTGCAAGTGAAGGATTTCTCCAAACTCTTGCAAAAACCAAAAGTTTTCGAAGGTAAACACCGCGGATATCTTGAGGCAGCAAGACGGTGTCGGGAAATGACCGAAGAAGATGATCGTAAATATTCATGCTATATTCATATCGTCGCGTAATAAAATAAAAGTCTGCAGTGACGAGGGCATTGGTTGCATCTTGGGCCTTAATATCCTGCTTCCAATCCAGTTGAGGATCTCCTTCTTGAGGCATCCGAGTGTGACAGCTAAAGCAAAATTCCGTCGATTGACGCACCCCATGATAAGCTCTCTCAAGCTCCCCTAAATCGAGCAAGCTTCGCGTATCCCTCAAGTGCTGCAGAAACAGTCCAACCGTTGCGGCTTGATCTTCTCCAGTAAAACCGGGATTATTTTTTATTTTTGTCAATCGAGACAAAAATATGTCTAAGGCGGATCGCACTGACTCCTGATTTTCTTTGGATTTAAAAGTGTCCAGCGATTTTATGATCGGCCGTATCTCAATGATCTTTTTATAGAAGTCATGCATGACCGAACGCAGATCCTGATCGACAGTGCCTTTTTTCCCCTCGTCCTTTGGTGAATGGAACTTGTCTGCAATATTTGAAGGAAGACTCGTCCCCGCATCCTTGGCAAGCATATCTGTAAAACAGAGGAAAGTACTCAGAATGATAAAAGGCAATTTTAAGTTCATATAGCTAATTTCTGATGATGTGTGAGATAGTCTTCTATATTCATAATCCGAAAATTATCTTCAGGGTCTGATAAGAGTTGGCAGAGAACATACAGAGCATCTGTCCTTGTAAAAATACCGCGAACTCCGCCCTTTGATCCCCTTACGAGCACACACCCATATTTATTTTTTGCCATTTCATTGACCACTTCCTTCAGAGTAGATCCGGAAGAAACGATATAAGGACTTTCGCTCATGGCCTCCCGGACACTGATCTTGTTGGTTCCCTTGATGGAAATTGATCGGTAAATATCCCTTTCGCTGAGGACGCCCACAATATCATCTCCAACGACCACGGGCAGGTGTCTCATGCCCCAGCCACGCATGATTTCATGAGCATCAACAATTCCCACGTCTGGCGAAACAGTTACAGGGTGTGCCACCATTGAATCGCCTATGTGATGAGTGCGTTTCATTGTTTGCCTCCATTTTATTTGAAAAATTCAAGCGGTGAAAAAACCTGATCTCACTATCTCAATAGCAAGTATGATCTGATAAATGGAGTGAATCCGTCAACTATTTTGATCCAGCCATGGATACGGCAAATGCGACGGCCAATTGGGAGAATTTTGTGGCATAATCCTCTTTCATCAGGCTGTCTGCCAAGTCATTTACAGTGTGGATTCGATCAATGCTCCCTTCGAAATCATCTTCAGCTGGCATGAACGAAGGATATCCATATTTGGTCCAACTGGCATGATCGCTGCAGGCGTAGCCGCAGGTCATGCTATTCACAGAGAGATCCAGATAATTTTTGGCTAAATCGGTTGCCAACTTTGTCAATGCGGGGCTTGTGAAATCATCTATAAATAGTATATTTGGTTTTCCTCGTGAAGAATACATGGCCATATCAATCTGCATGACACCGAGTACATTTTTGCTTGCATTCGCATAGGAACGAGCGATTTCTTGACTCCCAACTAGACCCACTTCTTCGGCTGCGTAAGTATAAAAGGCAATGCTTGCATCTGGATAGTAATTGCCATCCATCAATATTCTAAAGGCCTCAAGTAATGAGGCAACCCCTGAAGCGTTGTCATCAGCGCCTGGCGCTGATGCTTCAGGATTGTTTCTACTTCCCTGTCCATTTATTGAATCCTGGTGTCCTCCCAATACAACGAATTTGTTTTTGTTGGCGCCAGTCCCTCCGATCAATACTTCTACTGATTTCTGAGGGGTGTTCTGATGACTCACTAAGGAAATTTTCACGTCGGTCCGTCCAGATGCCAGCTTTTGAAACTCTTGCTGAATCCAATCCGAAACTGCATTGTTGTTTGCAGAGAGATGGTATCTCGTTGGCCACATTGATTGATCACTCAACTTAACCACCCAATCACGGATATTTTGCGGCCTTGCTCTCGGCAAAAGATCCTTGATAATTCTATCCTTTATTTCATCTATTGTCGGAGGTGCTGGATCAACCGGTGGACCGCCTTGATTGCAATCGTTGGTCGCAAGCTTTGCTCTGGCTTGCGCAACAGGACTGGATTCATCGTCCTTCAATACAGCAAAAAATCCAGGACACCTGATGCGTTGGGTAGATTCAGACAACCTGTGGGCTTCATGAATCAGCTGATCTAACTCATCTGGAGAAACGAGTTTATTCTGATTACAGGACGCGCTAACCAATTTTGGTTCATAGGCTTTTCCGCAATTATTGAACCACATCAAGAAGATTGTCAGTAACCCCAGAACTCCGTGCCGCCATCTTTTCCCGAGGATACTTCTCATCATCTTAGTACTTACTTTCAAAAAGCGCCTCTTTTACCAAATGCTTCTTATCCCCCTTATCGACAGCAAATGGACTCAAGTTGAGATTATTGTTGAATTGGCAATTTATATTTCAGATTCAAGTTGTCTTAGCGTTGACTCAAATTGAGACACCGGATCGAAGATTTATTTTACACTGTCAGCTACTTAACACGCCACTCAGTCTATACGAGTTTAGGGATTTTTTTTGCTGGCAGGAATATTGCTCCCACCTTAAGGTGTAAGATTCCCCTCCAATATGGAGTATTAGCCTATGTTTGGACGTGCGTACGACAATATTTTACTTTGGTCTATCGTTGGACTCACTTTAACTTTTGGATTTAACAACTGTGCGGAACAGCGGTTCAGCACAGACAGATCTTCTATTGTAGCCTTGCTCAATCAGGGTGGTGGTATTCTCATTAATCGGGGCGATGAATTCACTCAGTCCAAGGCCGTCTGGCTTGATATCGCAGCTGATGGTGCATCAGAGATGTACATTACAAATGATCCAAGCTGTTCTTCTGGCGGAGATTGGGAAAGTTTGAAACCACTCGTACCTTGGAATTTGGAGAAGGAAAATAATTCAACTTCAGTCTATGTGAAGTTCAAGACACATTCAGGAGTTGAATCAGATTGTATCAGTGACGGCATTGTGCATGACAATGTAGGTCCATCTGTTTCTTTTGCTAGAGCGCCAGAATCGATTTCATCCAGTCGACAAGCACAATTTAGCATTTTGGCCAAAGATTCCCTATCAGGGATATCTGAGATTGAGTGCGCTGGCATCGACAGTCTTGATTTTCAGCCTTGCACTTCCCTTGTTTCGAAAGCTATCCCGCAGGAAAACTCCTATGTCTTTAGTGTCGGGGCGAAAGATAGGGCCGGAAATATATCCGAAACGGCGAAACACTCTTGGCTTGTCGATTGGACTCCACCTGTTGTCACTTTAAATGAGACGCCTCCCGTAGTGACCGGAAGCGACAAGGCAAAGTTCACTCTTTCTGCGACAGACAACTTAGCTGGTGTGAAGGATATTGTGTGCTTCCAGCCTGTTACAAATCAAGAAGTTAGCTGTCTAAATGGGGCTTTTGAGATATCCTCTTTAACCGATGGAAACTACACAACAAGAATGAAGGCGATAGATAGGGCTGGCAATTCATCTGGTTGGAAGGAGTACAAATGGCGTGTGGACTTAACGGCTCCGTCTATAACCCTGGTTTCAACTCCAAATCCTTATGACAGTCGTCTGTCAGCTAAGTTTGAATTTGAGGGCAAGGACGGCAACGATCCGGTCACAGCATTTCAATGTCGAATTGACAGTGGTTCCTTTCAAGCCTGCAGTTCGGGGTTTAATTTTCCAGTTTCGGCAGGCTCTCGTAAGTTTGAAGTTGTTGCCGTAGATGGAGTGGGAAACACCTCTGTTCCGGCCGCCTATTCATGGCTCGTTGACAATCAAGTTCCAACCGTGACATGGGTCAGTACTCCAGGTCAATATTCAAATGACCAGAATCCAAAATTAGTGCTAAATGCCTCAGACACAGGTGGTTCGGGCATTGATAAAGTGTTTTGTACGCTCAATGGTACCCCGATCGACTGCTCCAATAACACAATTGCACCATCAAATCTGTCCGAAAACAGATACCAGGTTTCGGTGATTGCAAAGGATAAGGCCGGAAATTCGTCAAGCCCATTGGCTCATCTTTGGAATGTTGATCGGACAGCACCCACGATTCGATTCACAAAAACTCCCGCTTCTCTGACTCAGTTGACTTCCGACGGTTTTGAATTTTTAGGACAGGATTCGGTTAGCCCGATTGTCTCCTATCAATGTCGATTGGACGGCAGTGCTTTTGCCAATTGTGTCAGTCCAAGCCAGTTGTCCAACTTGGCACAGGGCCTTCACGGGTTTGAAGTGCGAGCCGTCGATGCAGCTGGCAATCTGTCAAGCTCAATCTCCTATTCATGGACGGTAGATTCCGTTGGTCCAGACATCGTCATTCTTGAACGACCTGTCGATCATGCCTACGGAATTGAGGATAAAATTGGATATCAGATAACAGACGCTTATTCTCAGGTTGTCAGCGTTCAATGTGGACTGGCTGGAGCCCTCACCGCTTGTAGCATTCAAAATTTGGTCAATCTCGGGATAATGAACTGTGGAAATCATACCTACGTTGTGACTGCAAAAGATCAACTTGGAAATTCAACCACTGTTGAAGTTAAGTGGAGCGTGCAAGTAACTTTGGATCCCCAAACTCAACTATTTTCAATTAATGGGAGCAATGCTGCCTTAGACGTTCTTTTTGTTGTGGACAACTCCGGTTCAATGATTGAGGAACAGGCAGAAATTAAGAATCGAATCAGTGGGTTTATATCAAAACTTCAAGGAATTGATTGGCAAATTGCTGTGACGAGCACAGACCCTGGCCCCTACGCTCCATTTGGGGATGGAACGTTTAGAGCATTCAGCAACGGCAAGAATATTCTGACCCCTCAGGATGCTAATCCTGAGGGGTTGCTTGGATCTAATATCTATATGGGTTCATCAGGAAGTGGAGACGAAAGGGGAATAAACGCCAATTATCGAGTTATCCAGAAAGCGAAGGCCTCTTCTACTTCTCCTCAGGCTAAACTCATTCGAAGTTCTGCAGCTTTAGCAACTGTGCTGATTTCCGATGAAGACGAGTGCAGCAGCGGATGCAGCGCAAATGTGGTCTCTTCATCTCCGCAAGGGCTCATAAATCTTGTCAAGACCGAGTTGGCCCCGGACAAGAGATTTGCTTTTCACTCAATCATTTGGCGTCCTGGCACTGTCTGCTCCACGGGTGCTGTGGAAGGGAACACCTATAAGCAATTGACCGATCTGACTGGTGGAATCTTAGGTGATGTTTGCGCTTCAAGCTATGCCAATCAATTGAACGAAATCGGCACTGCTGTGCGCAATTTAGTAAAGAGTGTTCAGCTAAAATGCGCTCCATTTGACGGCGATTTTGACGGCCAGGTGGATCTTGCCATGTACTACATTGCGCCTAACCAGACAAAAGTTTTGATGACAATGGCAACCCACCCCTACACGCTCAACGACAAGTTGGTCACTTTCACCAACCAACTGCCAGAAGGCTCCTATGAATTCATTTACAACTGCTTGAAATAAACTTGAGCTAGAGAATGTGTGAACTTGGGGCAAATCAAAAAAATTGCATTGCGGTATGATTTTTGGTACCGGTAGCCTTCAATTTTTGGCCTAGGGGTTTGTTTTGGTGCGGATATTGGCCCTGTTTGTAACATTGGTGACATTTCTACTTGCAGATCCTCTTCCTCTCAATTCAGCAAAAGCCGCGAGTCTTTGTTCCAAGTTCCTCGCCATTGTGTCAAAATCGAACCCGAAGCGATTCATCGCCTGGCGCCTCCGAGAAATATCTGAAATTAAGCCTCTCATTTTGCGAATGATGGATGACCCAGAAATCCCATCCAATTTTAAAAGAATTGTTGAGACGGCTTTTCTCGATGAGGATACCAAGATCATTCAATTGACCGATGCACTTCGCCGGGAAACTAATTTCGATTCAAATGCAACCTATATCTATGATAATAAGTTTTCAAAATTTATATTTGGGGATCCACATGCAATGGCTCAGACGGTCAGTGGAGCAGATAAAGGGGCGGCGGCACAAAATTGCAACGAGGAAGCTCAGAAGAGATATAACCTCGATCATCTTCCAAAACATCGGCCGTTAGTTGTTGTTCAAAACAGACCTCTCTCTCGGCAGGCAAACGATTTTATCTCCTTAATGCACGAGCTTTCCCATATTCGATTCATTCATTTTCTCAATCAGAACCTTTCGGCTTTTTCCAATGTCCTGCCAAAACAATTGGTCTTTGTCGATGAGGTCGGTCGATTCCATTTAAATCGTGATTTCTACGATTTCATGGCGGAACGATATGCGTTTCAGATTGAGTACACTCTTCTCAAGGCCACACTTGGGAACTATTATGTTGATGCTTATCAGCGATATGATGCCTTCCTGACACATCCTGAATCAGATAAAAACTATCGACTGGCTTTGTCGAATATTCTTGTGGATGCCTATGGCATCACCGACCCCTTCGTCAGATCTCTCAGCGAGTACACTATCGCAGAGATTTTCCGTGGCGTCCCATTTAAACTACGTCAGTGATGTTGTGCCCCTATTGTCCGCGAGAAAAGTGCATAATTTCGACTTCGTCCTCGATGGCCTATGTTTTGGCCTTGAATCGGCAAATGCTCTCAACAGGGCTCGTTTTATTTAATTTTCTGTAATTCATAGTTCCGCCCTTGTTCTCAACGATCGCTCCATTGATGCCGCTGAATACAATTGTATACTCTCCGGAAAATTCCACTTCTTTCTTCTGGGCGTCGGAATAGGCTTCACCATCAAACACCCGACCCACTACCTCAAGAGACTGATCTGCCAATGGATGAACCACATACTCAGCTTGAAAAATTAATGTCTTGATGTGACCGAAATTCCTGACATTCAGCGTGACGGGAAAAGGCTTTCTTGTATATCTGACCGGCCCTCCCACATCACATCGGTCTGACATTACGTAGTGTTTTGATATCGGCTGATCTAAAGATAGAAGCTCTATCCATCCGGACACAGGCTTTTTGCAACCGTGTGTATTAAAATCACGACTGAGGCCCTGGATCTCTATATTTAATGGAACAAAGAGTGCAAGAATATTTACAAATCTGTTGTTTTCACAAACATTGGTGGCATAGGCGCCCACTGAGCTAAGAAAAACCAAGCCTGCCAAAAGTGATTTCATAAGTTCCACACCTGCCTCTTAGAATGAGTAACCTATTTCGGAGACGGTGTCTAGGATGGCAGGATGATGGAAGGTGAAGATTCAAAAAACTAGTTGATGGCACGAAAGTGGTGGTCTCTACTGGACTCGAACCAGTGACCTCTCCCATGTCAAGGGAACGCGCTACCAACTGCGCCAAGAGACCTCTTTGAAAGGGTTGTAGTTTAGGACAAAGGCTAGGTCAAGTTCAACCCGCGAGTGTTTGAATGAAAGATGTTTCGTGCAGCACGACTTAAATGCTATTACTCAGAGTTATCAAAGCCGAATGAAAGCTTCTGCTCCATTCTTCAAAAAGTCCTGAAATTTCTGCGCTGATACCCTGACACAAAAGAGAATCCATCGGCTGATGAGAAACACCGCACGAACGAATGTGTCTGAAATCATCAAGATTATTTGCAACATTGATGGCAAGACCGTGGGAACTCACCCCCCTCTCGATCGAGAGACCAAAAAAACCGATTTTGCCGCGATCGGTATAAACACCTGGCTCCTTCATACCTGAAAGGGTCGATACTCCTCTTTGATTGAGAACCTGGCGAGTCGCATTCTCTATGGCCCCCACCAGCTCTCGTGTGCCAATTCCCCACTCGCGGACAGGAAGAATAGGATATATCACCAGCTGACCCGGAGCATGAAGAGTGGCCTGCCCGCCCCGCCGGATTCGCTCAATTTCAATCCCACACTGTGCCAGTTGCTCCTCAGATGAATAGAGGTCCTTTGTCGCATTGCCACGAATTCCAAGAGTGACGATCGAATTGTGTTCGAGTCCAAGAACTATCGCCTGGCGCGGATCCTTGCGAACGCTTTGACTTGTATTTTTCTGAATTTCAAGTCCCTCTCGGTAGGGAACTTGCCCCAGCCATTTGGACGTAAACGAGTATTGCTCTGAATCCATTGCTGGCTTTTAATTAAATTGGGGGGATTAGTAAAGTTCTACTCTATCATTTTCGCGAAAACCCGAGCCAGAATGGACAATCGCAATGGTGCCATCGTTTCCAAAGTAGCTGGTTACTTCAATAGTTCCCTTCATTCTGCCGGGCGCCGTCCCAATAAATTTACCCGTTTCGGGATCGAAAACCTCTTCGACGTCTTCTGTTACCTTTAGGATGTCTCCTATCTGCAATCCTGATAACCTCCCCGCGTTCAAATAGATTCTCTCACCAGAAACCATGGCCACTTTTCCCTCCCAATTTAACTTCTCCACGGCCTTGATAATCGGTCCAAGCGAGCCATAAAAGGCCTTGGTGACCCCATCCCTTACGAGATTTGGGTCCTCTTCAAGATATCGATCTGCATCGGAATACTGCGCGATTTGGGTCGTCTCAGATTCCACCATGGCCTGCCTCACTTCATTGAGGATCTCCTTCCCGTTCTTCGTGCTGTTAACACGAATTCTTACGGTCGTTTCAACGCGTGCCCGAATTCGGCGAAAAAGTCCCATTTTATCCCCGAGTTTCCGAATGCGAATATCCATGATTTTACCTTCAAGAACAGCCATGACTCCTAAATTTGCGGCAATTCTCGATATTTTCTCCAGATCATATTCCTTCTCAGCCGTCATCATTTTGCTCACTTCTTGAGGGAAATCGCTATTCTTGACGATGACGAATTGATGGGTTCGGAGGAGTTCCTGAACGACCGCTGCTCTGGCCGATTCATGGACTTTACTTGATCGGTCCGGTTTTTCATCTATAAACGGAAGGACCATGATGCGTTTTCGCGGCTCCTCATCCATTCCTCTCGCATGAAATGGAACGTCACGAACTTGTTGACCCGCCACCTGGGGCACTGGATCGGGAAAGGCACATCCTGAATAAATAAGTAAACTGAAGATGATGACCAAAAATTCGAGACGCTTGTATTCCATTCTTGATATCTTAGCACTGACCAATTGACTCAAAGAACGGTCCTGAAGTCTAGTTCACTACGAAAAAAATCTTATCATGCTACATCGAGCCGCTAATAAGGTTTCAATAATTTTTGTAACTATTGCCCACTCCACTTCTCAACTCACCCTGTTTCAATTTCAATATCTTTGTGGAGCCCCATTTTTCTTGCGGTCAGATCCCAAGTAAAAGATAAGGAGTTTATCAACTTCGGGGGGAGTTCGTTCAATGATTAATTCTTTCTATCAAAATCTTATGTTGCCTTTATTCCTAGCTTTACCAGTTCTGATCTCGTCTTGCGCAAGTGGACCGAGAATAGAGGGAGAAAATCGGAGATGTTTCGATCTTCCTCTCGTTGTCAAGTGGAGCGCACCTGAACTCAAAGTAGATGAAGACGAAATACTAAGGCCTCTCAAAGGTTACAGACTTTATCTCAAACCTTCAGAAAGCAAATCATACGCAGAATACATAAGCGTGGGAAACGTCACCCAGTATAAAATAGATCACCTCAAGAAGGGTATGTCTTATGATCTCAAAGTAGCTGCCTACAACGAAAACGGAGAGGGGAAACCCTCTCGATCAGTAAATCGAAAAATTTGCCAGTAAGAATCTAATAGAAAAGAACTTTCACGAAGGAGACGCCATGAGACCAAACAATTCAATTTTCGTATTCTTATTGGCAATATTGATCCCTCTTTCACTCGGTTTCAATACAGCTCAAGCACGATCTGTCATTCTCGCATGGTCTCCCGTGCCACAGACGCACGAAGACAATTCCCCAATCGCTGAGACAATCTATTACAGAGTCTACATGGGACCCACATCAAGAAACTATACCGTAAAGGAAAATGCCAATTTGATCCAAATGATAAATGGAGAGGTTGTCCACGAACGAATTGTACCGTTTGCAGATGACGCCAACGTATTTATTGCCGTTACGGCCTACTATACAAAGGCTCAGACTCCACCAGTTGAGAAAGAAAGTGGATATTCAAATGAAGTCACCCAAATGGGAAAAATTAAATTACGTCCCCCAGGAGTCCCCGAAATTATTGGAACCAAGGACGATTCGAATCAGAGCGATCCGATAAGACTTGCCCAAAGCGAAACCGAATATGAGCTCTTCGGTACAACCGAACAGATACTCAACTTGAGATTTGATGAAATGGGCCGCCCCATCGTTCCTGAAACAATTCGCAAATATCTTGAAAGTAGATTTCCGAAATTGCTAACTGGAGAATTGATTTTTGAGTTCGATCTGGTTAAGAGTGGGCAATCTCATTGATTTTGTCATTAAAGGATTCGGTCGCCTCCGTCTTGCAGTGATCTTACTTTTTTTAATCACTTTGGGAGTTTTCTTTTGGGCAGGAGGGCGTGAAAAAAAAGATCTTGTTCACGCTCCCAATGATCCACCCCTAATTGGAATTCACCTTGCCGGCGCGATTGAAAGGGAATTCAAAAATGAAAACAATATTTTTGGATCGCCGTTAGATCAATTCTCGGTAGAAAAACAGAGACTTATCAAGGCGATCTCCAAATCATTGAGAGAATCCGTTGGGTTCAATTCCATTGACGATGTCAGTGGGAATACAAACCATGAAGATGCGGCCAGTGGGGACCAGAATCACATTCCGGTAGCCATCGCAGGTCCCGATTATGTGGTCACAAATGAAACAGGTAAATTAACTTTGGACGGACGAAACAGCTTTGACGAAGACGGGGATGAACTCGACTTCGCCTGGTACCTTGTCAACAGCCCTCAAGGCGCAACCGCCGCTATCAACGAGCCAAACTCGCCGATCAGCTCATTCACTGTCAGCCTAGATGGGACTTACTGGTTTTCTCTCGTTGTCAGCGATGGTCAACTAAAAAGCTCTCCATCTGTGATCAAAGTTACTGTTCAGAAGAAAAATCTCACACCTATAGCAGTCATCAGTGGGCCTACCCGAGGAATTCCAAATAAGGAGTTAATTTTTAGCGGTGAAAAAAGTTTTGATCCTGAGCACAATCCGCTTAATTATTCGTGGAAGATAGACGAGTCACCATCAAAAAGCTCCGCAAGTGAAATTCAAAATTCAGCGCCACAGACCAAATTTATCCCCGATATTCCTGGCATGTATGTGGTCAGTCTTATTGTCGACAACGGAACAACCTCAAGCCCCCCTCATCAACATCGACTTGAAGTCGGACCTCACTTTAACGGATCCGTTGACCTGATCTTAGATCCTGACCAGCTCGTCAAAGTGGGAGAGGAAAAAACCTTGACCGCAACGATTGCAGGTAGGGTCGGAGACACGACCTATCAAATTTCCTGGCAGCTAGTCTCCTCACCAACATCAAGTTCCATTGGAAAAAACCATAGCGGCCATTCCATGATCTTTAAAGCAGATCTTCCTGGTCACTATCTCTATCGGGCATTTCTCAAATCAAACGACGAAATTATTGCTCATAAAACCATTCATATCTCAGCAATTCCGAATATGAAAACCTTACCAAAAGACGAAATTTCTAGAGCTGAAAATCGATCTGACCTACCCGATCACGTTTATGCTCATGCCGGCTCAGATTTTTCTAAATGTCTGGCCGAAAAAGAGATTAAAATTCAATCGAATAATAGCTACAGCACCTTTAAAGGAGAACTCGAATACAGCTGGGAAATAGAGAAGAGTCCCAAGAAAAGCGATCGCGCCTATATTCTTCGGAGTGATACTCCTCATCCCGTCTTGGTCCCAGATAGGGCTGGCGAATACACAATCCAACTGCAAGTGCGAGATCGAGCAAGCTCCTCCACTGCAACCGATAGTGTGAACATTAGTGTTCTTCTCGATACAATGACTTTTGAATTAAATCCATTTGAGTGGCCTTCTCACATCGAAAAGGAAAGTTTGCAGGATTGGCTTGGTGTCCGCGTTATTTACGGATCGAAACTCCCGTTAACAGAAAGAGTTCAAATGAAAGGCGAAGACGAAAAGCTGCTCTTGTCATTTTCAAGTCGAATAGGAGAACCCGGGGTTCGATTGGCCTTCCAAGATATTCCAACTGAAGGCAATCAAATGCTATTATCGCTGAATCACAAGGTCTCTCTGCCCGGATCTTACGAGCTTGATAGGCCCTATTATTTTACTTATGCTTACTGGCACAAACTTTTGGGGACCCCAACAGAGGAATCCGACAATCCCCTTTTTGTATTTAAAAAGCGCAGGATTGATGGTCTTGAATGTTTTGAAATCACAAGAAAATAGACAGCCGTTGGAAAGTCACTCCGGTGAACCTTCAGTTATGTTCTCATCATTATGCAGCCCGATGTATCGCCCTGCAAACAGTGGCGCTCTTTGGCCTTCGGTCAACAGCCGCCCCCACGAAATCACTTGGCAGACTTGCTCCTGTTAAGTCTACGCAGCGGCTTCTGAGAGTTCCACGCGCCACATTGTCTTCAATTTCAATGCAGTCTTCTGAATCAATGAATTGATATCTTGGATGAGGACTGTTGTTGACATACACTTCTATCTTTCCAGTGGTACAATCCCCGGCAGGAAAGTAAACAAGTTGCAGAGGATTGAGATTTTCTGGCATTCCAGTCGCATTGAAGACAACAGAGATAGCGCCTATCGCCGCAGTTAGGGTATTGGTCCCCTCCTGGGCTGACAAGGTCCATTGGGTAAGGGCAGCTTCGCCATTATTACCTGTCACAGCAGGGGAAGTCGCAACGCTCCCGCCTGCGCTCGGTGTAAACGATATTGAAAGGCCACTGATAGGATTGTCAAAGGCATCCAGCACATTCACTCTCGGAGGAGTTAAAACACTGCGTCCTACAGTTGTTGATTGATTATTTCCGGCCACAATATTCATTTTAGCAGGAGGTCCCGGAATAAATGTCACATTGGTTTGAAACTCGCTCGGAGAAATCGCATGCAATGCCCGCGTGCCCGCTCTCGTACTGGCTATTCGACAAATGGATTCCCCAATGGCATTGGACTCAGAGCAGGGGCTAATGATGACGAAGCTACCATCCTCAAGCAGTCTTGGGGTAACACCACGCACTGGAAGAGTTCTGGAATTGATAATTTTAATCGTAACGAGAACTTGATCCACCCCATCGGCAATGGCTTGACTGACTGATATACTTCCCACAACCGAAGTTCCATCGTCGGTGGACGAAACATCAATCACGTGTTTTGATTTAAAATCACTTCCACATCCAAACGCCATCACAAATAACAAAATCGTCCCGATTTGAATCTTCATCGTAAATCTCCCCAACCAATTTTTTTTGCGATTGCCTTGTGCCGCCACACTTTTCATTTTGCAAAATCGACACCTAGATAACTTCTGAGACAATCCATTAATCTCTTTTATTTCAATGGGTTAAAGGCGGTTCTAACTGAGTCACGACGAATGTCTGTCTAGTCTTTCGTCAATATAGAAAGGATAGGCGTTTTTAGCGAATTAGATTCTAAAAAGGACGCGCATTGTTTCGAGTCGGATCAATTCGTCTGAACTTCGATTTCCAAACTATCAGACGTTATTTTTGAAACACTGATTCGAAAAGGTTTAAGTCCCTGTTTTTCAAGAATGGAGCCGATTTGCCTAATTCCACTTGAAGCATCCACTTCAAAGATCACTCGATTACTTTCAAAAAATCTTTCTTTGAGAGATCTAATATCCCGCACTTGTTCGAGCATAGCCTTCTTGAGTTCGTTCATCTGGAGGTAATTGAGTCGGCCATTTACGGTTAAGCGAAGAAGATTTGCCCCAAAAGTTCCCCTTTTCCAAGCATCAAAAATTTGCACTGAAAGATCCTGGGCCACAGTATCAAGGACCTCATTCGCCTTTCGCTGTACAGATGTCTGAAACGGGCCTGGATCCGTTTCATAGGTCCGTACCACCTCTCCCACAATCCGTCCATTTCCGGAATGAATGGCAACAATTTTAACGTCGATCTGGTAGGCATCAGGTTTCACTCGTGCCTTTGCGTAGCGAATATAGCCCTTGGTAACTATCTGAGCCTCAAAAAACTCTCCCACAAACAGATAGTCTTCTGTTCGTGGATTCTCAGAAAAAAATGTGGACGGCATCATATTACGATATCCTCTGCCTAGAGGAAACAAGCAAAAAAAGCCGCGCTCCCGAAAGGAAGATCTCATTTTGCTTAAAAACTCCCGGTTTTGATTTAGAATAAAGCTCGCATCAGTTCCTGCCTCAGAAACCCACCATGAATAGGTTTGCCCGTTGACCCGATCCTGAAAGCTGACCATTGGCAAAATTTGAGGAAACCCCTCCATCTTGTAAAGCAAGCCTTCTTCCAAAAGTAGAGCCTGAAGGTTTCGAAGAGACACTTTGAGCGTGACGTTCATGGTATAGCCATTGCCAACTTTTACAGGCGGCGTGGACTTCATCGACAGAATATATTTTCCGGAATTCTTTAGAATCTTGCCCCTGATGAGAGTCTTATTGTGATCATACTTCTGCTGTCCAATAATATCCAAAATATACTTTACAGACGAATCGTGTATCACTGAATCAAAAATGGCCTGTCTTGCCACCGCTGGATTCGCGGCCGCTGAAGAGCCTTCGACAGTCAATTCTAGAATCTCTTCGGCCTGCAGAGGAGTTGCGACCCAAAGACTGCAGAGACTCGCAAAAAGAAAAAATATGATAATTCGTGTGTGTATCATACGGCTGTTACCCGGATTTAACCTTGTTGTGACTTTGTTCTTGAAGCTACTTTACTGAAAATAAACTTCTGTTGCATGAAAGATTTAGCATTTCATGCATTATGTTACAAAAAACAATGCGGTACTGCAGTGAAATGACCGATAATTGATCAGTGAATGACGGTAGATGTTTCGAAGCGAACAGCTCCAGAGCTGGCCCCTATTCCAATTTCGATTGCATCAAAACCAGGCTTATAAATCATCACATTGAAAATCCAAACGGGTTCATGGGGGTCTGCTTCAGCAAAGAATAAGGGTCCTCGATTTGATTTAATTTCAAATTTTTTCTTGCTAGCAAAGTGTTTTTCGACCTCATTCCGTGCCTGTTCGACAGAAACACTGACATTCACCGAATCGTCAGCTCGCACGGGTCTCAAATTCAGGTTGATCATAAAATTGCTCCATCCTGCTGACTCACTCCTGCTTTAAAATATCCCAAATACACCGGCATGCCCAGAAACTGCTGTTCAAGATAGACTGCCTTTGTTGGATCTGCTAGGCCACGTTCCCAATCTTTTTCGACGAAGGAAGTCGCTTGAACTGGGAGTCCGCTTATCCCAGCCACTTCAGTAGCCACGTCTAGGGGTTTTTTGTTCATTCTGTCTCCTGAAACACGAAATACATTGCCGGACTCATCCTTGGTAAATGTCCACCTTCCTGGGAATTTCTCCTTAAACAATGCCTCAAAGTCATCGTTCATGCCCGCTACCTTGCGATTGGGAGCCTGAGGAGAACGGTCTTCTTCCTGAAGACTCGCGTTTGTGTTTCCGGAAGCAGAACTGGAACTCAAATCAGTATCACTTTTCTTATCGGTTGAACCGTTCGAATTTGGCAATTTATTGGCAGAACCTGGCTCTTCCTGAGAATCAGCTTTATCTCCCATCTTTTTTGAATCCTTCCCTTGGTTTCGCTGAATCAAAAGGATACTGAGACCAACCAAAATAGCTGCAGTTACAACGAGGCCAATTCTCTTTGATGTCATTATGTTTTTCCTTTTCTTATCTTCTCTTGCTGGAATATGTCTCAGTCAATAACCAATTAAAGACCCATCGACGTGAATTCTGCATTGATCTTGGTTGCAAATTTTCCCTTAAACATTTCTCCATCTAGGTCCTTCATTGCAGTTTTCAGGGTCGGAAAGGTGTCGCTGGCTGAAATATATTTTTGGTGTTCATAAAAAAACTTGATAGCATCTTTATATGCTGCAGAGCTCTCTTTTCGAGCGGATTCAATAAGTCCATACCAAATAGTTGAGTAAATACTGCCCATGGCGTGGACCTCACCTGACATCTGGTAACTCGCGCAGTCATCGTAAAACGACTGAGCTTTCAGATTTTGTTCCTTAATTGCTTTCATTGAGCGTGGATTCTTGCAGTGATCCAAGCCCTCCATTGAGTTTATGATATCTTCACCAAGTATTGTTGTATCGAACATCAAATAGGAGTACACGTCAGCAACGCCTTCATGAATGGCGAATAGACTTCCTTGCACTGTCTTTGAGCAAATATTTTTGTCGCCATTTCCACATTTTTTATCATTCGAAGAAAGGGCTATCGGCAAATTAGCTCCGTATTCCAGATTTGCATGTCCATATTCGTGGGCCGCAATGTCAGCAGATAAGGCGAGTGGAGCATGGACGTCAAAATTGTTAACCTTGCCTCTGGGCAAAGAGACGCCAAAGACCATGGCATTCACGTCTCGACCCGTCCAGGCCGCATTAATAAAAAGGCTGTATGGACCGTTCTCCTCATATTGTGCGTAATAGAAATGAGGAGCCGCAATTACTTCTTTGTTTTTTGCGAACCCAGCTGCGCCATATTGGGATTCAATTTTATAAACAAAGTGATTGAGCCAGTAATAGATGTTGTAATCAACAAGGTTTAGCATGGGAAGTCCATTGGTACTGAACTTGAATCTACCATTGGTCGGTACCGTCCTAGCAAACTCGAACACTTCGTCGCTATTTCCATAAACAACTTCATCAAATACAAAATTGCTGTTGTCGAGGCCCGAGGTCGGCGTTTTAACTGCATAAGTCAAATAAGCGTTTTGATCATTTAACCCGACGGGATCAGGTTTTGGTGTCGCCGTACCAGCGATTTCGGCGGAATTGACCACAATGGGAGGATTCAATATCTTCCCAGCTTGAAACAGAGGATTCTTGAAAAAAACACATCCATTGTAATCGGATGTTGTGTCAGACAGGCAATTTGGATCCTGCCTGCCAATTCCAAAATCGACGGGCTTTCCGCCGGGCCCGATCCCTTCGGGACCAAGTGAATTCTGAACCCCCTTGTTTGGTTTAAATCCACCTTTCCCACAGTTCAGGTAAAGGAACGGAAATCCAAGTCCAAATATAATTAATGCCGAGAAACTGAGGATGGATTTAAAACTTACTGCCGATCTTAATCGTGGCATCAACTTCATTTTTTTCGTTTCCAAAACGTCTCTCCTTCTTTCAATTTTTTCTCTCTAAAGGAATCTTAACTATAGCCGGTTAGGCAGGAACATCGAGAAAACGTCTGGGTGAAACCGCCCTCAAATAAATTCTAGCGTCTTTCATTGCTCCTGCGCCAATAAAAAGCGACTTGCCACGCTAGGCAGGACCTTGTTCCAGGGCGCTGTCTCAATTTGAGATTTAGAATGAATACAAAAAAATGGATTTGTAATTGTCTTGAATAGCAATCAGTCGTCCGTTAAAAAAATAGACACCGTCAATCAGTGAAGGTCAATTGCGTTCTCAACGCCCAACAGAGAGACCACACTCTCTATGAGCTCCTGCGAAGGCTTTACCGATCGAGGATCCATCGGTTCCAAGATCACAGACTTTGAAATATCCGACAACAAAAGCTCGAGGGAGAGATTCGCTTCTCCAGGATGCTTGAGAAAAAGATCACGTAAATCTCCTAGCTTATCCTCGCTCTTTTGATTGAGGCTCAGCACAACTGATTTTGCTCGTCCAAAGATATCGTGAATGGGCCTAACTTCATCTACTAACACCTTACACTGATCTTTGTCTTTCTCCAAAGTTCCAGATACCAAAAGTGCAACATCTGATTTAAGCGAAGCTTCATATTTCGCAAACGTATCAGGAAAAATAACCAACTCAAGACTGCCGGTCAGATCTTCGAGGACTCCAAAAGCCATGCGAGTTCCCTTTTTTGTAATGATCTCTCTTAAGGTATTTACAATACCCAAAATACTCACTCGACTCTTGTTCGGTGAATCCGCAAGTCCTTGGACCGTGCCGGAGGCCCACTTTTTCGTGAGCCTCTCAAGGCCGGCTAAGGGGTGATCCGACAAGTAAAAACCCAAGACTTCTTTCTCATAAATCAACCGTTGGCTTCTGTTCCATGGAGGACGAGACTCAATCCGAACCTTCTCCTGTTCTTGAACTTCAGCCGCGAAGGCGAATAAACTTACCTGTCCTCTTTCTAAATCCTTTTTTGCTTGATCGGCCCGCTCTATGAATCGGGGATAATTTTCCAATAACTCGGCTCGATTGGACCCAAATCCATCAAAGGCCCCCGCCTTGATCATGCACTCAACAGTCTTTTTATTGACCCTTCTTAAATCTACTGAGGAAAAAAATTCCTCCAAAGACACAAATCCTTTGCCTTCTCGAGATTGAAGAGAGTCAAGAATTGCCTCCACGGCACTTTTGCCGACCCCTTTTATAGCACCTAATGAGAAATAAATAGCATCGCCACGGGCCGAAAACTTATACTCAGAATGATTGATATGAGGAGGTAAAACCTTAATTTTGTGGCGCTGAGCATCCTTCACGTATTTGACGACTTTATCAGTGTCGTTCATCTCTGTACTTAAGAGAGAGGCGAAGAACTCGACTGGATAATAGTGTTTGATCCAGGCTGTGTAGGCCGAAACCACACAGTAGGCAGCAGCGTGAGATTTGTTAAAGCCATATTTGGCAAACTCCGCCATCGTGTCGAAAAGTTCCGCCGCTATGACCAAATCATGATTGTTCTCTTTCGCTCCTGCCAAAAATCGATCTTTCTGAATTGCCATTTCTTCAGCAATCTTCTTTCCCATCGCTCGACGAAGCAAATCCGCTTCCCCTAAACTATAATTTGCAATCCGTGAAGCAACTACCTGCACTTGTTCTTGATAAACGATGATCCCATAAGTCTCCTTCAGAATCGGCTCAAGCTCAGGAAACAAATATTTAACGGGAGTCTCGCCCTTTTTTCGAGACAAATAATCAGGAATCATGTCCATAGGACCAGGCCTGTACAAAGCATTGATTGCCACAATATCTTCAAAGCAGTTTGGTTGAGCCTTGCGAATCAGATCCGTAATTCCCTCTCCCTCAAATTGAAAAACACCTGCGGTATCTCCTTTGCACATCAATTCGTAGATGCCAGGATCTGAAAGAGAAATATCCTGGACAAGATATTTCTTTCCACGATTGCGTTCTATTAAGCGAAGAGCATCATTGATATGCGTGAGAGTTTTGAGACCGAGAAAATCAAACTTCATAAGTCCAATTTTCTCTGAGTGCTTCATGTCATACTGGACGACGTTTTCTCCCTCTACCCCACGATAGAGAGGCGCGTGATTTACGATATTTCCATCAGCAATGATAACTCCCGCAGCGTGTATGCCTGCGTGACGCACGAGACCCTCAATTTTTTGAGCAAGATCCATCAGATTACTGATTTTAGGATCAGTTTCCATTAACTCACGAATTCGAGATTCCTCTTTGATGGCATCTCCAAGATTGATCCCAAGACGCTCCGGAATGAGCTTGGCAATCACGTCAACTTCACCAAACGTCATTCCCATCACTCGACCCACATCACGAATGGCCGCTCTTGCCTGCAACTTACCGTAAGTGATAATCTGAGAGACACTGTCTTCGCCGTATTTTTGCGTCACATATTCAATAACTCTCTGACGGTTTTCCTGACAGAAATCGACGTCAAAATCAGGCATACTAACTCGTTCTGGGTTCAAAAACCGCTCGAAGATCAAATTGTAAGTCATCGGATCAAGATCAGTAATCCCAAGACTGTAAGCAACCAGAGAGCCCGCTCCAGACCCACGACCTGGACCAACGGGAATATCATTGGCCTTTGCCCATCCAATAAAATCCTGAACAATCAAAAAATAACCATTGAATCCCATCCGATCGATAACACCGAGTTCATATTCGAGTTGTTCACGGTAAGTGATCACTCTTTCTGGAGTGAATTCCTCACCGCGCCTTTGTGCTTGCTCAAATCTCTGTTCTAAACCCTTGTGGCTGAGTTCCTCCATCTCATTCTTTGTCGTTCGCCCATCCACAGTCGGATAGGTGGGCAAATGATAAATGGGCTTGCCCTCTTGATTCTTCAGTGAAAATTCAAGACAACAACGATCCGCTATTTCAAGAGTCATATCACAGGCTTCAGAATTATTTTTAAACAGATCTCGCATCTGCTTAGGGCCCTTGAGATAAAACTGATCGGAACCAAGTCGGAAGCGACTTTCGTCCATCAGAGTCTTATTGGAACCAATACAGATCAATGTTTCTTGGGCTAACTGATCGGATTGATGAAGATAATGAACATCGTTGGCTGCTACCAATGGAACATTTTTTATTTGAGAAGCCTCGACAAGAAACCCATTGATTCTCTCCCAGGCAGAAATACCCGTCTGATTCATTTCGAGGTAAAGTCGCTCAGGAAACAATTCCTTTAGTTTATCAATCGCATCTAAGGCCTTGTCTTCTCCTAGATTTTGAAGACTCCAAGGAATTTCACCCATGAGTCCGCCGGTTAAACAAAGAAGATTCGAATTGTGCTGCTTGAGAATCTCGTAGTCGATTCGTGGCTTATAATAAAATCCCTCACGATAACCAATGGTACTGATCTTACAAAGCTGCCTGTATCCTTCAATGTTCTGTGCCAGGAGAACAAGTCTACGATTTGGCATTTGAGTGGTCTCTCGATCCTCCCCCTTGAGAAGCCTCGACTTAGGGGCAATATAGACCTCTAATCCCAAGATGGGTTTAATGCCCATCTTCTTTGCAGCGAAATAGAATTCAATGACACCGAACATATTTCCGCAGTCGGTAAGAGCCACTGCTGGCATTTGCAACTCATGCACTCGTTCAGCAAGAGCGTCCAGGCGAACGGTTGCCTCAAGAAGCGAATACTGCGAATGAACATGCAAATGAACAAATGACATAATTCCTTATTCCCACTCAATCGTTCCTGGCGGCTTTGATGTCACGTCATAGACAACACGATTGACTCCTCTGACCTCATTGGTAATTCTGTTGGATAATTGACGCAAAAACTCGGTTGGAAAGGAGTACCAGTCGGCTGTCATCCCATCAGTTGAAGTGACAGCCCGAATTGCCACCACTCTCTCATAGGTTCGAGAATCCCCTTGAACTCCCACTGATTTTACTGGCAAAAGAACGCAGAAAGCTTGCCAAATTTTATCATAGAGACCTTTGGCCTTTAATTCATCTACGTAAATCGCATCTACATCTTTTAAAATGCTCAAATTGCTTTCAGTCACTTCATCAAGCACCCGAATGGCCAACCCTGGCCCTGGAAATGGATGTCTCCATAGGACATCACGAGGTATCCCTAACTCTAAGCCAATAGACCGCACTTCATCTTTAAAAAGCTCACGAAGAGGTTCGACTAACTTGAGATTCAAGTCCTTGGGTAAACCACCGACGTTATGGTGAGATTTAATGGTCACGCTCGTGCCTCGGAGCGAAATACTTTCAATGACGTCGGGGTAAAGGGTCCCCTGAGCTAACCAGTCGATAGGACCGATTTCCGAAATTGATTTTTTAAAAACATCAATAAATGTGTGACCAATAATTTTTCGTTTCTTTTCTGGATCGAAGACTCCTTTGAGCTTATCCAAAAACAAAGCCGAACTGTCTACTCCGACAACATTTAGCCCAATTGTCTTGTATGTCTGCAAGACCTGATCATATTCGCCCTTTCGCAATAATCCATTGTCTACAAAGACACAATGAACCCGATCAGCACCGAGAGCCCTCGTTAAGAGCGTTCCAACGACGGTGGAATCAACTCCTCCACTCATTGCACACAGCACATGTTCACCATCTGGAATTCTTGTCTTTAGGTTCTCAATCAGACGTTGAGCAATAGAGGGAGCCGTCCAATCACGCTGAGCCCCGCAGTGATCAAATACAAAGGCCTTAAGCAGCTCCATCCCATGTTCAGTGTGACTCACCTCAGGGTGAAACTGAAAACCCCAGATACGTGGGCTGACAATCGCTGCTGGATAATCAAAGGCACTGGAGGCCACGGTTTCAAAACCGAGGGGGACTTTGTTCACAATATCCCCGTGACTCATCCAGACGTTTTGTTCTTTGGGAACTTTCGCGATCAGCTTCTTCCATTTGACCACGTTAAGTCCATATTCTCGTCTTTCGGCACTTTCAACCTGACCGCCGTATTGCTGGGCAATCAGCTGCATACCGTAGCAAATACCCAGAACTGGAGCTATTTCGGCTAGTTCTTTGATTGCTCGCTCAGGCGCGCCCTCTTCATTGACTGAGGAAGGTCCCCCACTCAATATGATCCCTTTCGGTTTTCGCTGTCTGATTTCTTCTGTAGCCATATCGTAAGGAAGAAGTTCCGAAAACACATTCAGCTCGCGCAGGCGACGCGCAATCAATTGAGTGTACTGTGAACCAAAATCAAGAATAAGAAATCCACCTTCCATCCGCAAACGCCCTGCCTTTCTAGTTGAAACACAAACAAAGATTCAAAGAGTTCATTACCTTAACCAATAGAATCCCCTGGGTCCAGACTAATCCAAAATCGAATCTATTAAGAATCTTGGGACTGTAAAATGATACCCAAAAGAAACTCCACCATAAGAATAGCCTACATCATCTAGCTTCAAAGGCGAAACATCCGAAGCGAGGGCCATTGATTTCTGCCACAGCTCAATATCTTCCGTGACTCGACGGACGAAGAACTTCCCAACAAATCGATCCGAAAAAAAATAAGAGTAGCCAAACTCGCTATTTATGCTGAGACTTCCACGACCATCTTGAGAGACCTGTCCCGACTTCTCCCACGAAATGCCAGTGTATCCAAGTGCAGGAATCATCTGAAAATAGGCATATCCGTAGGATGATTTCCATCCGATCTGAGGCCCAAACCCACCGGCAAAATGCAACCTATTAAATTCAATCCCTTGAAAAATTGGGGTCCCTGGATAGCTAATTCGACTCCAACTCGCATACGCCGAGGGAACAAACTTAAGCTGAGCCTGTCCAAACTTTCTTTGACTCTGTTTTTCCAAGTGAGAAAGATTCAATGCTCCCAAATAACGAAAGATATCTCCCCAGACCCCGGAATCATACTGGCTAACACCAACAAACTCTGAACCGTTCGCTTTAAATGAAGGAGTCACCGAAGCAAATTCAACTGAAATTGTGTTTGGTATGAGTCTTACAAACGAGCCCATTTTTTCCGACAAACTCCTGTCCGCATAGGAAGATATTTGTTCAGAATCGAAGCTCAAAGCAAAGGTCTCTTGATGAGCCTCGTTTGTAAATGGCGTCAGCTGAGACCTGACCTCAGCTTGAGTTGAGCGGCCTGAAAGAACCTCTGACTCCACGAGATGGCTCACGCCCAATTCCTTGAAAAGTTGAGTGCGATAGGACCAACTGGGTTTAGAATCAAAGTCATATTCCCAGGCCAAAAAAGTTTCAAGGGTTTCTCCGTATTGCAAGACTTCGGCGTTTGGGTACCGTTTTCTCACATCCGACACAATCGTCAATCCGACTTGATCGCTCAAAAATTCATCTGGGCTTTGTGGTGGAGCAATCGCGATCCGATCAATTGAGAGTCGATCATCGCTCCCAATGTTCTTGTCCCAGTTGATTTCAATGGGATCGACGAAATCCCAAGCTGATCCTGTCAGCAAGTCGAAACCCCAACCAAATGGAGCCAATGTGAACAAAACCAAATTTCCGGCAAAACTTCGACCCCACCTGTACTGAGTTGGCAATATCAAAGTTTTCTTGTTGTGTTCCGATTGAAGAACTTCAAGCTCAAGACCACGGCCTCTGGGCAAAGCGAGAAGAAGCGGAGTCATCCCTACCCTCTTCCCTTGATAACGAACCTCAGCCCCAAGAGGCTGAGACTTCACCACAACCACCTGACTGCGACTCTTCTGAGTTAAACTCGCACAACCAAAAAACCAAAAACTGGAAAGCAAAACAAATAGAAAGAATCCTTGTCCCCTGGGCACGACTAATCTAACCGATAGTTAGGTGCTTCTTTCGTAATACTCACATCGTGTACATGAGACTCACGAAGCCCTTGCGGGGACACTCGCACAAATTTCGCTCTTTTTTGAAGCTCATCAATTGTTTGAGCGCCAAGATAACCCATTCCCGACCTTAAGCCACCTATGAGCTGATGAATAATTCCACTCAAGCTGCCCCGATAGGGCACCTTCCCTTCGATTCCCTCCGGAACGAGCTTTGACATGTCATTGACATCTTCTTGGAAGTAGCGATCTTTAGATCCGTCTTTCATGGCACCAAGACTGCCCATGCCTCGATAAACTTTGTAGGTACGGCCCTGGTACAATATTGTCTCACCAGGACTTTCATCCGCACCCGCCAACATATTGCCCACCATAACGGTCGAGGCACCCATTGCCAGCGCCTTGGTGACATCTCCTGAAAATTTAATCCCACCGTCAGCGATGATCGTCCGACCCAGCTTTTTCGCCGCCTTAGCACACTCAAATATTGCCGAAATTTGGGGCATACCAACGCCGCTCACAACACGAGTCGTACAAATACTGCCAGGCCCAACTCCCACCTTTACAACATCAACGCCTCGCTTAAGCAAATCTGTTGTCCCTTCTGCCGTCACGACGTTACCAGCCACTAAAATGACATTAGGAAATTCCTTCGAAACAAAATCGACCATTTTCATTACATTTAATGAATGTCCATGAGCTGTATCCACCGTAATTACATCACATCCCGCGTGCACCAAAGCAGCAACTCGCTCACGACTCGTTGAATCGACTCCGACGGCCGCCCCAACAAGCAAACGACCATGATCATCTTTTGTGGCTTGCGGAAACGTCTGCGCCTTCTCAATATCTTTAATGGTAATCAGGCCTCTCAACTTTCCTTGATTGTCCACGACCGGTAGTTTTTCAATGCGGTGGCGGTGAAGTATCACCTTTGCCTGCTCCAAAGTTGTTCCGACTTCTGCCGTTACAAGACTTTCCTTGGTCATAATATTCGAAATTGGTTGATCAAGATTTGTTTCAAACCGCAGGTCACGATTTGTCAAGATTCCAACCAGCTTCCCATCCACCGTGATAGGTACGCCAGATATCGAATATCTTTGCATCAACTTCATGGCATCTGAAACTCGATTCTCAGGGTGCATTGTGATAGGATCCAAGATCATTCCACTTTCATATTTTTTCACTCTTTCAACTTCAAGAGCCTGATTTGCAATCGACATATTTTTATGAAGAATACCAAGCCCCCCAATTTGGGCCATCACTCGAGCTGTCTTGTGTTCTGTCACAGTGTCCATTGCCGCTGCAATAACCGGAACTTTAAGAAAAACATTCCGAGCAAAAAAACTGCTCGTATTGATTTCTGAAGGGGTCACTTCCGAATATTGAGGCAACAACAAAACATCATCGTAGGTGAATGCCTGGGGAATCAAATCAGACATGATGCTCTCCTTTTTCGCTTTTCTCGAACCATTTCATATACTCCAGATAGTTATTGGCGGACTTTTTTAAAAAAGCGAGTTCTTCAATACTGAGGGGCCTCACCACTTTTGCCGGACGACCCAATATGAGGGAACCCTCATCAAATGAAGCTCCTTCTGTCACCAAGGATCCAGCCGCGACAATACACCGAGAAGGGATCTTTGCCTTATCCATAATAATGGAACCCATTCCGATCAAAACTTCATCTCCCACTTCACACCCATGAAGGATCACGGCATGACCAACAGTCACTCTACGACCGATTGTAGTTCCAAACTTATTAAAGGTTCCATGAATCACAGATCCGTCCTGAATATTGGATTGATCTCCTATGCGAATAGGCATGACATCACCACGGATCACAGCATTAAACCAAACGGAACATTCTTTACCTAAAACCACATCACCAACTAAAGTGGAGTTCGGAGCCAGATAAGTGCCTTCACCAACTTGAGGCGTGAACCCACGAACAGAAAGCATGACCATATCAAAATCTCCTACATCATATAGGGGTGTTGATTGCGGCTAATACCTGGCTCCAAATTTAACCCCTGCTGAAGATTATCAATATTCGTCTTTAACTCCCGACTTTGCTGAACAAACCAACGTGGCACAAAAAATTTTGCTTTTGAAAAAGACAAAATGAAATGCATTCATCAGCCCTATGACGAAGACCCTGAAGTCTCTCGTCTCCTTTAAATTTTAATTCAACAATTTGAACGTGACCCTTGATTTCGACAAAAAGACATCGGTCCAGATTCACTCCCAACTCATTCAGCAACTTGTGTGTCAACCGATGAGGTGTTGCAGGTACAGTTTTTTGAAACTCTTGAGACAAACTAATCCCAGCATCGAGGGGACTTAACCATACCGGCAGAGTTAACTTTTCGTCCGCATCTCTAAACAACATGATGGGCCGCACCTCGTCTGCGGCCAGAGTGACGCCAAAGGGAAAGACTTCGACCAGCTCCTGATCAGAATGCAAATCAACTTCAAACTTCTCACTCATAATTTTAGCTCCCCGCGCAGAGTCTGAGGAAAAGCTTCTTTTATATAAACGGATACAGTTTGTCCCGTCAGGTCTTCGCGGCCATTGAAATGCACCAATTTATTTTGTGTTGAACGTCCTGCACAACGCCCAGAACTCTGATCATAGTTCTCAACCAAAACTCGCAAGGTCTCGCCCTCATACTTCTTTACCAAATCAAATGCGATCTCTTTGTGTTTTGCAAACAATCGGTCGAGCCTCTCGCTCTGGATTTCGTTCGAGACTTGGTCTGTAAAACGAGCCGCTTTCGTAAACGGTCGCGGACTGTATTTGAAAGCAAAAATACTCTCAAAGGGGACTTCCTCAAGCAAGGAAAGAGTTTCCTGAAACTGCTCCTCTGTTTCTCCCGGGAAGCCCACGATGATGTCAGTGGAAAGGACAGAACCAGGCATCGCCCTTAAAATCATGTGCGCCTTTTCGATATACTCCTCACGAGTATATCCACGATTCATGCGCTCAAGGATTCTTGAATTTCCAGCCTGAACCGGAAGGTGAATATATTCGCATATTTTGTCCCGGTGTCTTTCCATAAGTTCAACGAGATTGAGATCAAAATCCTTGGGATGACTTGTCACAAAGCGAATTCTCTCGATATTCGTATCGCTTGCAAGAACTCTCAATAGTTCCGCAAAATTCGCTCCGCACTCGCTCTTGTAAGAATTCACGTTCTGACCCAAGAGCGTGACTTCTTTCACTCCTCGCAGAATCAATTTCTCGATATCTCCTTGAATATCAGCCATCGGACGGCTGCGCTCTCTCCCTCTTGTGAAAGGGACAACACAAAAGGTGCAAAAGTTATCGCAACCTTTCATGATATTAACAAAAGTCGACACCCCAGGAGCTCGAACCAAAGTCTCGATATAGTAGGGATTTTCGTAGTCAAAACGAGCCGCCACAAGCTTGTTCTGCTGGTGAAGGTCGGAAACGATCTTCGGCAAGTGGTCAATCGAATCAGTTCCAATAACAAAATCCACCATGGGGATATCCACCATGATACGCTCCTTCTCCTGCTGAGCCACGCATCCGGCGATTCCAATCTTAACCTGAGGATTTTTCTGTTTGAATTTCTTGTAGCGTCCAACCTCAGAATGAACTTTGTGAACTGGCTTTTCTCTCACACTGCAAGAATTAATAATGATCAAGGACGCCTGGTCAGGGGTTCCAACCGGCGTGTAATTGGCCATTTCCAGCAATGAATACATCCTCTCCGTGTCATTGGCGTTCATTTGACATCCATAGGTTGAGATGTAAACTCCGAGGCCTTGCCCCCCTCCATCTAAATTTTGACCCAAGTCCAGATTTTTCAATCGGCGCCTCAACGGGTAAGAGATTCCTGCAAAAACTCGTGATATCCTCAGGCTAAATGCCTAAATTCTGAGAAGTATAGACAAGTTTATAAACGTCGACTTATAAAAGGTCAAATCTATCGCTAAGGGGAACACCAGTGCAGCCACGTTTAAAATATTCTTCAAAATGGACTCCTATTCCGGCCGAACTTGCTCAACAAATAAATGAACTTTTCTCTGAAAATTTCAGTAGTTACATAGACGGAGGTACTGTTGTAGTTGAAGGTCGGATTTACTTGAAAGAAGTCCTTCTCAGGCTCGGCTATCGAGCCAAGAACGAATTACGTCAGGCTAACTTTGAAATATCTGTCGAATATGATCGAAATAAAGACAATATGATAAAAATGATCCATATCGCTGTCGACTGTGCCGCCTCTATGATGGAGTCCTTTTTTACCGAGCAAAATGCGGAATTCCCACGGTCCTGGGAGAAATTTGATTTTTCTGGACGGTCCATATACCTGCAGTTCTCATCCACCAACACAGCCTTGGAGTCGCAGGCCGATCAATTGTTAGGAATCCAAGCTGAAGATAATCTCATGCGCGGAGACGACATTGACGAGGACCTAACTGAAGAAGAGTTGGACCTAAAAATCTCTATGCTCGGCCTTGAGGACGAAGACTTTCCAGAAAAAAAGCCGCCCACAAAGGCCACCAAGAAAACGGCAAAAAAAGGACAAAGACAAAGTTAGATCCTTATCTGAAAATCATATCGAGACTAGAAATCGTCATCTTCTCGTGAATGAGTGTCAGAGGCTCCACGGACTTCCTCGAGGATACTGCTATCCTCATCAAACTCACCGTCTTCCCCGCCTGACTCATCAATTTCAAGCTCCTGAATCGCAGCCATGAAATCCTTTTCAGTCCTCAAGTCACGACGAATCATTTCGAGATATTTATCTGGATAACGCGATGTCAGTTCTTCAATATAATGAATGAGTTTGCCATCACAAAGAATCTTCTTGCGTTGCTGAATCTTCTTCCAAAAAAGCAGGTAGTGGTATCGGCAATAACTCTCAACAATTGCAAGCTGGTCGCAGTCCCTGCGTCGGCAATATCTTCGGCCCTCAGCATCAGTGAGAACAATCTCCTCAGGCGGCCTCGATTCAACCTCATGATCACCGGCATCATCAGAGTCTCCGAGATCCTCCGAGGACGCCAGCACAGTAGGGGCCTCCTTCTTGGTGACTGCTGGAGAGACCTCTTTGTCTCTCTCCGTCTCAACTTTGAGCTTTTTAGGCTTCTTTTCTGCTTTCTTTTCCTTGGAGGCAACATCCTCGTGAGCCACTAACCTATCGTCGGCCTTTGCCTTTGGAGTTCGATCTTTATGATCCTTTAATTTGACCGTGACTCTTTGTGTCGATCCTGCTTTAGACCTCAGTTTTATCTTAGGTTTAGCGACTTTTTTTGCCGGAACCTTTTTAGTCGAAGCTTTTTTTACGACAGTCTTTTTTGGGGATACCGCTGTTTTTTTTTTGGTTTTAACAACCTTTTTCTTCTTTTTAGCCATGGGGATAATAGTTGAGTTATTTTTATACGGGCGTCAAGTGGTAAAAGTTTTTCAACCCCCTACTTGATCCTAATATTGCCCTCAGTGGTCCGAACAAAAACTGAGCCAGCAACCTCCCCGCGAAGTTTACCTTTTGAGGATTTCAGGCTCGGTGATCGAGTGACGGCCAAAAATGCTGGCAACACCAATTGACCCTCGGCGGTCGCCACATTAACAGTGGCTCCAGAATTCGGAAGAGTGAGATTGACATTGCCCTCCTTCGACTGAATCCTCACGTCAGCATCTCCAATGACATTTGCGGTAACAGAGCCTCCTCCGCTTTGACCTCGAAGCTCACCGCTGAGCTTGTCGATCATCAGATTGGCCCGAAGATTTTGAAAATCCAGACGACCTTTGAGAGTCTCTATTTTGGCCTGACCAGCAGTCGTGACCAAATGAAGTCCCCCCTCTGAATCTCCGACGTGAGTTTCTCCAGTAAAATTTTCTAGATCGATTTTTCCTTTAATATTAGCAAGTTGAACTTTTGAATTAAAGCAATCAACAACGACATTCCCCTCTCTTCCGACAACCGAAAGTTCCCCACTGCTATTTCTGAGGGTCGCCTCACCCTTGCCTCCGTGCAGTCGTAAACTGCCCTTCAGGAGGTGGGCTGATACGGGAGCGTTCCATCTCTCGATGGCGATTTGGCCCTTCCTCCAGGAAATTTCGAGTGGAACAGGAGGCGCCGCGATCTCAAGATAAAACTGAGGAACCCCACCCATCAGTAGTTTCACCCAGTCCGACTTGCTTTGGGGTGAGTGAATGGCCGCCTCGATGATATCCCCCTTGCGCTGCAAACTGAAATTCCATTCGTCCAAAACAGACTTCGCCTCTGAACTCATTTTTGTTGGATTTTCTTGTTTCACACGTATGCTCAGCTCTCGGGAACCGGAAGCCTTTCCTTCGACCTTGATGGTTCCTTCAAATCCCAGTACCACCAATCTGTCGTTTGGCTTCACTTCAATGACCAATGGTTTGTAATCGATAACAGCCGAATGAGCCTGCGGAGTCTCCAATCCACCAACCAGTACCAAGAGAATTCCCATTGATAAGTTCAGCGACCCGCGTGTCCACTTCACAAAGTTGCTCCTTTTCACCTGCCTGTGATGATAGCCAAGGACTGACCAATTAGCACCTGTTCCCTTTGATGACACAGTGAGTTTTAAGTTGAAGCGCGAACCCATAGGATTGACAAGATATCTTGTGATTTCCCAAAATCAGATCGACCCGAACCCGTCCGAAGTCGTTTTTTTCTTTTACAAACTGGAGGTCCCCGTGTCTCAAGCAGTATATGTCGTCAGTGCTCAGAGAACTCCAATTGGTGCCTTCCAAGGCACTCTCAGCTCCCTTCCTGCACCACAACTTGGAGCCGCAGCCATCAAATCGGCTTTGGAAAAAGCCGCTCTGAAATCAGAGTTTATCGATGAATGCATCATGGGCCACGTTCTCACTGCGGGAACGGGTCAAGCTCCAGCGCGGCAGGCCGCACTGTCTGCAGGCCTCTCCCCTTCCACTCCATGCCTAACGATAAATAAAGTGTGCGGATCAGGACTCAAAGCTATCATGCTGGGAATGGATTCCATTCGTCTTGGACAGAGCGAAATCGTCATTGCTGGCGGACAGGAAAACATGAGTTTAGCTCCCCACCTTTTGATGGATTCCCGCAATGGATACCGACTGGGCCACGTTCAGACATTGGATTCACTTCTTCAAGATGGTCTTTGGGATCCTTACCATCAGTGGCATATGGGACAGGCCGCAGAATTGTGCGCGAGAGAACATAAGATCTCTCGAGAGGAGCAAGATAAGTTTGCAATTGAATCCTATGAATGGGCGCAACGAGCTCAAAAGTCTGGGACTTTCAATGATGAAATTGTTCCCGTGAAGATTGAAGGCAAAAAGGAAACGGTGATTGTCGAGAAAGATGAAGAGCCCCCAAACGCAAGATTCGATAAAATGCCGGGATTGCGTTCTGTTTTTGAAAAGCAGGGAACTATCACGGCTGCTAATGCAAGTAAAATTAACGATGGTGGAGCAGCCGTTGTCTTGGCGTCTGAAACAGCTGTTAAAAAACATCAGCTCAAGCCTATAGCAAGAATCATCAATCACGCAAGCTTTGCCCAGGAGCCCAAATGGTTTACGACAGCTCCAGTCGGAGCAATGAAAAAGTCCCTCCATTTGGCGGGATTGAAAGCCCAGGATATCGGCCTGTGGGAAATCAATGAGGCCTTCAGTGTTGTCACTCTGGTGGCGATGAAAGAGCTCGGGTTGAATCGCCAAAAAGTCAATGTCAATGGAGGAGCGGTCGCCCTCGGCCACCCGATCGGAGCCAGCGGAGCAAGGATTTTTACAACTCTCGTGCACGCTCTAAAAAAACAGAATCAAAGTTTTGGAATTGCCAGTCTCTGCATTGGCGGAGGCGAAGCCGTTTCTGTGTTGGTGGAGAGAATATGAGAAGAACCGATAAGGTCTACGCAAACGCTGAGGAAGCCATCCACGGAGTGAAGGACGGCATGTTTTTCCTTTTTGGAGGATTCGGTCTTTGCGGAATTCCCGAAAATTGCATTCTGGCTCTCAGAAATTCAGGAGTAAAGAATCTGACCTGCGTATCAAACAACGCAGGGGTTGATGATTTTGGCTTGGGCCTACTTCTCAAGACCAGGCAAATTAAGAAAATGATTTCCAGTTATGTCGGCGAAAATGAGATGTTCGAACGTCAATTCCTCAATCAGGAATTAGAGGTCGAACTGATCCCTCAGGGCACTTTGGCCGAGCGCCTGCGCTCGGGAGGGGCTGGAATTCCCGCTTTTTACACTCCAGCAGGAGTGGGAACCCTTGTCGCAACTGGAAAAGAGGAGAGAGAGTTCGAGGGACGACGATACATTCTGGAAAAATGGATCCGAGGTGATTTTGCATTTGTGAAAGCATGGAAAGGCGACAAATTTGGCAATCTTATTTTTCGGAAAACGGCCCGCAACTTCAATCCCATGGTTGCAACAGCTGGAAAGATCACAATTGCTGAGGTCGAGGAACTGGTCGAAATTGGAAGTCTTGATCCCGACAACATCCATACTCCTGGAGTTTATGTTCAACGAATCTTTCAAGGAACAAATTACCAGAAACGTATTGAAAACCTGACCGTGCGCAACTAGACCAGAGGAGAACTATCGGTGGCAAAAATATTAGATCGTAATCAAATTGCTCAGAGAATTGCTCAAGAGGTCGAAGACGGGTTTACAGTTAACCTCGGTATTGGGATACCCACTCTCGTTGCCAATTTTATTTCTCCAGCAAAAACCCTTATGTTACAGAGCGAAAATGGATTACTGGGTATTGGACCCTTTCCTCACAACGATGAAGTGGACCCGGATCTTATCAATGCTGGGAAGCAAACGATCACCACGGTACCTGGATCCAGTTTTTTTTCCTCTGCGGACAGCTTCGCCATGATTCGCGGTGGCCATATCGATTTGACCGTTTTGGGCGCTATGCAAGTTGATCAGAATGGAAATATCGCCAACTGGATGGTCCCAGGAAAAATGGTGAAGGGCATGGGTGGAGCCATGGACCTCGTTGCCAGTGCCAAGAGAGTCATTGTGGCTATGCAACATGTCGACAAATCAGGGGAGTCCAAGCTGCTTAAAGAGTGCACGCTTCCTCTGACGGGTATTCATTGCATTCACCGAATTGTAACTGACATGGCCGTCGTGGATGTCAACCCGACTGGCTTTCTCTTGCGCGAGATTGCTCCAGGCTTTGAAGTTGATGACATCATCAGGGCCACTGCGGCCCCACTACAAATCGCCTCGGACCTAAAAGTCATGACTTTTGGTTGAAGAGCGCCATTTATCCAACATGATGCCAAGATCCACCTTCATAGAAGGGAGGTAGCCTTTTGTCCTTTTGCAATTCTATTATTTTGAGAAAGTCCTCCTTTTTGAGAAAGCCTTCGTCACGATAATTTCTCAGTACTGACTGTATGAGCTCTTTAATTTCTGGATCATCTGCGAAACTTGCTTGTTGAAAAATTGCCAGGACATCATCAAACGGGAGATCTGTGACATAATAGAATTCACGAACAAGCCAGATGAGCTCGTTGAACGCCTTGAGTTCATTATTCCACCGGGTCGTTGGGACTTCCTCTGGGTATAAAAAGATCATATTTGGAATTTCAAAACCAATGGTCCTTTTCATGTGCGCCAGCTCGCGATTTATATAATCCCTGATTTTAGACATAACAGAAAATCTAACCAACAAGGTATTCCTCGGGTCACGTTCGAGAGCATCAGGAAGGAAAGAAAAGAGAAATTCATTGGCCAGAGGTATGAGCTTTTCGGCAACCTGCGTCCTGGCAAAGTCCGAGAATGGAGCCCCCACCGCATCTTTTGCAAGCACCCAATCCAATGGAATACTCGATGCGGCAAGGCTGATGCTCGTTGGAAGCACATCTCACAGCTCGTTGGGTGCCCAGTTGCCTTCAAGAATATGATTCATTCTGAGTTGATAGAGGTGAATCATCCGATCCACGAGATCTGGCTCCCCCTTTCTCCCAAGCCTTAACAAAAATGTTGGGTTGCTCCCATTTTCCCTCAGCGAGTTCCAAACGCTCATCTTCATCTGCAAGTAGCGCAGGACATGTGGAGCGGCGAGCACAGAATCATTACCGTAAGGAGATGTGTGGATAATATCTAGGGCATCCAGTGCCATCCTGTCCGGAGTGTAAAAGACTGCCTTCCACTCTTTGGCCACATATGGATCTCCACTAAGATGCTTTTCAAAGACAGCATCTTCCGCATTAAAAAAAGACCTCTCTGCTTTTTTAAGGCTAAATTTAGGAGAGGGAGTTCGTTTGAGGGATGAACGAAGGCCTGGCATGCCTAGATCCTCATGGAGAGGCTTGTCAGGCTTACCCTTTACTACTACTAATCTTATTCGGTTCCTACAACTTTTATCCACAGGGTCTTCAGGAGGCTCTGATGCCGCAACAGAAATACAAACAGATGCTAGCAATATGACTATCCAACTCTTCACGATAACCCAGACCTTCCCTAATCGACATCGGAGCAATTTTTCACGCTGCCATTGTCGCCTGACGACATAAGTTCCATTTTTCAGTCAAGAGAGGTTGTTAATTAACTCGGAAGTACGCAAATAAGCTACGACCGTCGAATTAATGTACATCATCGAAATCGAAATCAAAAGTCCCAACATCTTCAATCTAGCGCTGGCAGAATAGAATTAATTTTTTAGAGAGCCATTTCTACTCTTTCGAAACCAAAGTTGCAATAACGAGATCGCCAGAGACATTCACTGCCGTCCGACACATGTCGAGCACTCTATCTATCCCTAAGATAATGCCAATGCCCTCTGCGGGTATGCCAACAGTTTGGAGGAGAATGACAATCAAAGGCAAACTGCCACCTGGTACACCAGCAGTGCCTATTCCGGCCAGAATTGACATCAAGACAACCTGAAGTTGTTGAAGGCCTGTCAGGTCGACACCATAGACTTGAGCTAAAAAAAGGACGGTGACGCCTTCGAACAGGGCCGTGCCATTTTGATTTGCAGTGGCCCCAACAGTCAGCACAAAACGCGAAATCCTGGGAGGAAGGCCTAACTTAAATTCGGCCGTATCGAGAGAATAAGGAAGAGTGGCATTGCTGGAAGCCGTCGAAAATGAAGTGAGTAAGACTTCGCTAATATTACGAAAAAATTTAGTTGGAGATCGACCTGCAAAAAGTTTGAGGGCAAGGCCATAAACAACCACCATGTGAAACACCAAGCCAAGCAGCACGACAGCAACGTAGGAGAAAAGGGCCTTAAAAATATCAGGCCCCATCTTTGCCGCTGAGGAAAAAACCAACACAAATACTGCGAGTGGTGCCATTTTCATCACGCTTTGTACGATTCGTATCGATACGTCGAACATATCTCTCAGAAATGGAACCATCACCGGCTCTAGATTCCCCCTCGCTTTTGCAACTGCACCCAGGGCCAGACCAAAAATCACGCTGAATATCATAAGAGAGAGCATTTCACCCTCCATTGCGCGAACAGCCGCCTCCAATGGGTTTTTTGGAATCAACTCGACAATGACTTGGGCGATAGGCTTCGCATGACTGGCGTTAGAATGAATCTCTCTGATCTTGGAAACGTCGGAGCCAGACAGAGCCGCCGAAAAATCGAAGCCCTTGCCTGGTTCGATCCAATTGATCAATCCTATTCCGATGAGAACACTGATTGAGCTCAGCACAATCGTCCATCCAACTGTCCGTCCCAGAATTTTTTTCACTCCCTCCGTTGCACTTAATTCATAGACACCCAAAATGAGAGCAGAGAGAACCATCGGGACAACGACCATGAACATCAAACGCAAAAACAACTGGCCTATAGGAGTTAAGAAATTGGTTACAACAAAATTAAGAGCCTCTACTGACTGCGTATCAACACTGATGAGATTCGCGCCCCATCCGGCAAGACCACCAACAACGAGAGACAAAAACATCCAATGGTAACCTTTCATTATCAGGTGCTCCTTATTAGGTGATTTAATATATCAGGAAGACGAACTCGCAATTTTCAAAGCAGAACTATCATTTCCCTTTGAGTAGGGTCAACCAAGCATTGGATTGAACGATCAAATGAGGTTCTTGCCGCTTTTGGTTGGATTTTCGACAAAACACAAAACCGCCCAGTCTCGCTTTTCCAATGTAAACAGGTACTTGTCGCATCCTCTTTCATCTGATATTCGCTTGCCACAGCCTGAAAAGCAATCATCGAAGGAGCTCAATTGATAAAACGAAAAGTTTATAATGTTACCTCTGGACCTCTTTTTAAAATGGCCATGTTCGTGATGAGTATGGCCCTCTTTGCGCCAAGACCTGCCTTTGCGCAGTCTGGGCCTGATATTGAATTGGGTGGCAAGATTCTGACCGTTATCCATGATAACAAGCGGTGGATTTCGGAATCAGATTACTCAAAGATTGAGGCAAAATGGAGGATTGCCTTGAATGAATTGGTATCTCATCCCACTCCTGACACCGCTGATCGCAGCGATAGTTTTTTTAGAATTTTTGTGGACAACATCGCCACTTGGAGGATTTCTTTTGAGAATAATGATGTTCTTTTCAAGAAGATATTTGCGGCTGTTGTCGGGACCAGAGGACTTGCCTATCCACTCAACGAGATCATGAAATTGGCAATTCCAATTGCACAATTGATGCAGGAATCGATGACGGATCGCAAACACATCCATCGAGATTGGGGCAACGGTTATTTTCCTATGATTTTGGAGAACGCAATCGAAAGGGCAAGCCTTGCTGAAATCAGCGAGACACTAGATGAACCGATGAATAAATGGATCCTGCTCAGCCCCCATCTTTTTCTGAAATCATATTTGAAGGGGCTGAGCAGGTCAAAAATTGCCGATTATGAATTCAAACATCAATTGGCTAGAACATACTTATCAAGTTCATTTCCAGCTGAAATACAAGCGACGGCCCTAGACGTAGCGGTAAATGCTGCCTGGGATCTAACCCAACAAAGTAAAATGAACAAAGAAGACTCACTCCCAACTAAGGAAATCGCTGAAACAGTTCATTTGCTAAAAGATTATTTTCTTGGACTGAGTCATTCTCAGGAAGTGCCTTGGCTTCAGATAAGAGCAGTAAAAGGGATTTCCAATATCCCATTTCCCACACAAGTTACCAAAGACTTTCTAACAGAAATTGCGATAGACAAAAAGAATTACCCTCCTGAGCTTCGTCAGGTCGCCTTTGATTCATTGCTTAAAATTCGCGGTTATCTGGATCCTGGTGGCGCCTATATGGGTGGCCCGCCAGAGCACTTATGGCTCCGAAATCTTCGCGTTTATATATCACTTAAGTATACTTTACTCTCGGCCAAAGTTGCTCTTACATGCAGGTCCCGGCTCCGCTGACATTTTTAAACTGGCCTACGTGATTGTTTTTCCAAACTCCAACGGTGCCTTGCTAACCTAAATCTCAGGAGTTCGGGATCGAGTTCGGCTTGGTGCAGTGCTCACAACGGGAGCGCTGCTGCCGGACGCATGTTTGAAGATACTGAACTCCTGAGATTTAGGTTAGCAAGCTCCGCGCACCTTGGGTCAGCCGCCCTTGGATACAACATATTCACAGAAGGCTTGTGAGCTGGCGCTGTATTAATATCTAGATTTTCTTTTGGAAGCTTTCACTGTCAGATGATCTGATGGTTATGAAAATCCACATAAAGGTCAATATGGTCCTTAAGCCTCTTGGGATCCTTCGTTGTACACCAGGTTTTACGAATGAGGCGATTGATGTTAGCTCTGAGCATGGCGTAGGTGTGATTAAGAGTGAACAGAGGGTCAAATCCGATTTTTTTAAGCTCCCCTGTCCGGCCACGCAGCCCCTTTTTCCTTTGTGGGCCTTGTGAGTGGCCTGAGGAAACCACTTCGATATTGATGGTGGGTAGTGAGGATTTTCATCAGAGTGAATGATTGCGTTTGGAGCGATCTTAGATGAAATATTTTTGAATAGCTCCTCTCTTGCCGGTCCTCTTTCGTCAGGGCGACGCCCGTATTTTTTGCGAGAAATCTCAGCAATAAGACCTTTGGCCGGCATTCGACTCACGCAAAAGTCAATGATCTGCCGGTCGGCGCGGTTCACGATCATGGTTACCGAAAGGGGTTTGCATTTTGTGTGCTCGATCGTTTCAAGATCATCAAACTGAATCTCAGTGAAAGGCTCGATCCTATCAAAACTCTTCTGATTTCTTATTCTCGACCAGTGGGCAAGAAAAAGAAACTTTCGAACGACAGTGGTTCGACTAATTTTCAAAAGCTTAGCCACCCTTCTTTGTGAGACTCCCGAGCAGAGAAGTTCAAAGATTCGTGGGTTGAGACGGCGCTTTTTTTGTCGATAGCACTTTTGTCTTGTGGCTTCTGAAAACGTGCGTCGACATTGCTTGCAACGAAATCTCTTGAGCCGGCGTCCATCCGATTTTCTGAAAAAGGACCCGAACTTCGGATGGCGATCATGGGTAAATGAACAATGGGGGCAAGTTCGCTTCATAGCAGAAGAGAGAGGCAAATACCTCGCCAACTCATGGGATTTACGCTCTGCCAACCAACATCCTCGTGGGCCAGTTTAGAAAATATTCGCTAGTAGCTACTTCCAGCCCCAAAAATGAGTTATGAAAATCAACAAATTTCTTCTCGCGACAATCGATGAAGCGAAATTTCACTCCACGAACCTCAATTGCACATTCCTAAGTCATTGATTGACATCGAAAATGCCTTTGCTAAATGTCCTTTATAGAAAGACTTATTTTTTCGAATAAAAAAATAGACTCTCCCTCAGGAAATCAGCTACGGAGGCAACCTATGTCAAAAAAAGAAATTTGCAGAAACGAGCGAGCCTCTTGAGAAATTGGTTGGTTGAATTGCAGGACCTGGTGGTAGCACTTCAGAATGCTGTTTGGATATTTATTAAAAACAACTGAATTTTCAAAGGTATATTCTGTATGATGGAAACATTCAAAACCACCTGCTGCTACTGTGGAGTTGGCTGCGGAATCACAGCAAAAAAAGATCGAGCTGGAAGATTATCGATCGAGGGTGACACCGATCATCCAGTTAATAATGGGATGCTTTGCTCTAAGGGAATGAATCTGCATTACACCGTGATGGATCAGAGTGACAGACTGCTTTATCCCGAGATGAGGTATAGCAAGGGAGCCAAACTGCAAAGAGTGACATGGGATCAGGCGCTTGATCGAACAGCAGCAGTATTCAAAGCTCTTATTGATAAATTTGGCCCGGACTCAGTGGCCTTTTACGCTTCTGGACAGTGTCTGACAGAAGAGTATTACGTGATCAACAAACTTGTTAAGGGCTTTATTGGAAGTAACAATATAGACACGAACTCTCGCCTGTGCATGAGCAGTGCAGTTGTCGGACTTAAAATGTCGTTGGGCGAAGACTCCGTTCCTGTTTCTTACGATGACTTGGAAATTGCTGATTGCTTTTTCGTAGCGGGGGCAAATCCCGCTTGGTGTCATCCCATCATTTGGCGAAGAATTGAGTTGGCACGAGAAAAGGATCCTAACCTATTTATTATTGTGAGCGATCCACGAATCACCCAAACGAGTTCGGAGGCGAATCTACATCTCCAGTTAAATCCGGGTACGGATATCACTCTGCACCACGCAATAGGTCGATGCCTCATTGAAGAAGGTCGAATCAATTTGAATTTTATCAGAAATCACTCCCAAGGTTTTGAAAAATACAGAGAAACTGTCATGCTAAGATCTGTCCAGGACGCTGCAAACATCTGCGGAGTCAATGCAAAGGACATTCGCCTTGCTGCACGCCACATCGGAAACGCCAAGGGCTTTATAACAATGTGGACCATGGGTTTGAACCAAAGTTCGGTCGGAGTTAATAAAAATTTAAGCCTGATCAATTTAAATTTGATTACCGGCCAGATTGGCAAGCCCGGTTCAGGCCCATTCTCGCTGACAGGTCAACCGAATGCCATGGGTGGACGGGAAGTAGGCGCAATGGCCAACTTAATGTCGGCCCATCGGAATATGGCAGATTCGATAGATCGCGAAGTTGTCGCAAAATTCTGGGGGGTTAAAAATGTCCCGGACAAACCAGGCCTGACGGCCACCGAAATGTTTTCTGCCCTATATGAAGAAAAATTGAAGGCAATTTGGATCATCTGCACCAATCCCTTAATTAGTCTGCCAAACTCGCGTGCCGCGGAAGAAGGACTAAAAAAGGCAAAATTTGTCGTGATTCAGGATATTTCTCTTACGCCTCAGACCCTAAACTTTGCCGACGTTGTTTTGCCCGCGGCGGCCTGGAGCGAAAAAGAGGGAACAATGACAAATGCAGAAAGACGAATCACCTATTTGTCCAAAATTATGCCGGCACCAGGAGAGGCCTTGCCAGATGCTGAGATTATATGTCGATTTGCTAAGAAAATGAATTATCACGGATTTGATTATGAGAGCGCAGAAAATATTTTCGCCGAACACTGCGCCTCGACCATTGGGACCAATATTGACATCGGCGGACTAAATTATGAAATCTTAAAAAATAGGAATGGCGTCCAGTGGCCCTATCCTAAAAATACAAACGGTTTTGGCACTCCCCGACTCTTTCCAGATCTCCAATTCTATACTCCCTCCAAAAGAGCAATGATTCATTCGTTCTCTGATAGAAATGAATCAGAAGAAGAGAACTCAGATTTTCCCTTGGTTCTCACCACCGGACGAATTAGAGATCAGTGGCACACAATGAGTAAAACCGGTAAAGTCAATAAACTCAATCAACATATTTCAGAATCCTTTTTGGAAATTAATCCGCAAGATGCCCGAGAGCGAAATATTCAAGATGGCAATCTCGTCAATATCACAAGTTTAAGAGGTAATGTCAGGGTAAAGGCAAAACTATCTTCAGACATTAAGAGGGGCCTTGTTTTTTTGCCGATGCATTGGGGCAAAATATTAAACAGTGATTTGAATCGAGCCAATAATGTCACCCACGATCTGGTTGACGCGAGATCCAAAGAACCAGATTTCAAATATTCTCGGGTTGAGGTCGAGTTGTATTCTAAACCAAAAGAAAAAATTGTGATAGTTGGATCAGGGTCCGGCGCCTTTGGATTTGTGACTTCTTATCGAGAGTTAAATAGAGAAGATGAAATCGTCGTTTTTGGAAATGAAAACACCCCCTTTTATAATCGCATTCTGTTGCCAGATTACATAAACGGTAGTTTAAAATGGCAGCAACTAGTTAAAATGAATGACGAGGATGCAAAATCAGAATCAAATAACTTTACTTTCCACCGCGGAGTAGGGATCAAAGCGATTGACCAAAGTCGCAAAAGACTGACTGATGAACTCGACCAGGTTCACACTTACGACAAATTAATATTGGCGATGGGAAGTCGCTCCCTGATGATCAAAGATGTTCCTTCAATGCAGGGCATTTTTACTATGCGAACGAAATCAGATGCCGACAGCTTAAAAAGATATATGGACCTTAGCAAGGGGAAGATCGTCATCGTGGGCGGTGGCTTATTGGGAATTGAACTGGCGGCGTCCCTGCGCGAGATAGGCTCGGAAGTCACGATTGTACAGAGGATATCGAGGCTAATGGATCGTCAATTAGATTCATTGGGCAGTCAGTTATTAAACGATGACCTATCGGATAGAGGAATTGAAATATACTATAACGATGAGATCAATCGCTTTCTTGGGACCGAAAGAGTGGAGGGATTGATTTTAAAAAGTGGACTGCAGATAAAATGTCAGGCCGTCGTTATCGCGATCGGAACTGTGCCAAATATTGAATTGGCAAAAGAATCAGGCATTGAAACCAAACGAGGAGTCGTAGTCAATGAGTACCTGCAAACATCTGATCCAGACATCTTTGCAATTGGAGAAATTGCAGAATTTAAGGGCTCTCTCTATGGGATTACGGCAGCGGCGGAACAACAAGCGGAGATAGCGGCCCGGTATCTTTCGGGAGATATTTCCAAATACTACAAGGGCTCGCTTTTGATGAATATACTGAAAATTCCTGGCCTTTCCTTAAGCTCGCTCGGACTCGTGGAATGTCCGATCGATGAGGGATATGAGGAGGTCGTTTTTATAGATAAGGCAAAAAGATATTATAAAAAATGTATTATCCACAACGACCGACTCGTGGGCGCCATATTGCTTGGAGATCGATTGGAATTTTCGGAATTTAAAAATCTGATTGAAAATAAAATTGAGCTTTCTGATAAGAGATTGAGCCTACTACGATCGGGAAAATTTGCTGAAGAAGCAATGGGAAAAATTATTTGCGTTTGCGCAACAGTTGGAATTGGAAACATAGAACGAAAAATTGACCTCGGATGTTCTGACCTAAAAAGCCTGTGTGAACAATCAGGCGCCGGAATGGGCTGTGGAAGTTGCCGACCCGAGATCAGAAGTATTTTGGAAAAATCATTACTTCAGAGATATGATGGCGGCTCCGCTTGCGATATTCCCATTCATGAGTCGATTGGGGCCATATGAACAGATCGAACTTTATTAAAATTAATTTCACAGGAGGAATCCTTTCGCCTGGAGACCTTCTGAAAATACTCAAGCTAAGTAAGAAATTGGGTATCGATCAAGTCAGCTTTGGATTGCGGCAGCAGCTGATTCTGATAACCGGACAGAACAAATATACGGAATTGATTTCATTGCTCAGCGGTCTCAATTTGTCATTTGAAATGAACACTGATTTATCACCAAATATCGTAAGTTCCTACCCGGCGACAGAAGCCTTTATTGTGAAATCTTGGTTTAGTGAGGGAATCTACAAGGATATTTTTGACTTGTTGGACTACGTGCCACGACTAAAGATCAATATTTCTGATAATAATCAAAGCTTTACCCCGTTATTTACTGGAAACATAAACTGGGTCGCTTCTTCCAGCTTGCACTTTTGGCATTTGTTTGTGCGTTTTCCTAAAACCAACAAAATCTACGAGTGGAAGGAGTTGATCTATACGAATGATTTGATTGCGGTGTCTCAGAGGATCGAAAATATTATTTTTCTAAATGAAGATTCCTTTTATGATAATGAAATGGCAGATGGTGATCTCCTTTACAAAGAAGTTAAAAGAGAGTGCCATTACAATTCAAAACACCTGGAACAACCATTGAAGACAATGGCCTTTCGCTTGCCCTACTATGAGGGATTTAATCGCTATAGCATGAATTATTTTTGGCTCGGAATATACAGAAGAGACGAGTTGTTCAGCATTGATTTCTTGCAAGACATTTGCGAACTTTGCCTCACAACCAAGGTCGGCCAGATCTGTTCAACACCTTGGAAATCGTTAATGATCAAGGGAATCGAAGAAAAGGATAGAATATTCTGGGATGCCGTTTTAGCAAAGCATTTGATTAATGTCCGCCATGCGGCCAATGAATTGAATTTCCAGGTGGAAGACCAAAATCAGGACGCCTTGAATCTAAAACACTATATTATAAAGAGATTTAACAAAGATGATTTACGAACCTTTGCGATATGTTTTGGCATTAAGATAAACAGGAAAAGCGAAATATACTGCAATATCTTAATTCGAAGAAAACCGCTTTTGCGTTTTGGCAGGTGGAATATACTCTGTCTGTATGACATTTTTTATTCCAATAAATTTGACCCAAATGAGAGAAGAGGTTTTGAATTTAGCAGAAACCTCTTAAGGCCACAACTTCCAAGAAAATTAAAAATAGCATGCAAAACATTCAATGCGTATCAACATAAAAAGTCTGAAGAGGTTAGGTTCTCAGTAAAAGAGGATTTTTCGTTTAGGGAGACTGCACCCGAATTTCTCGATCAATGTTCAGTTTGCCTGACGATTTACGACGAGACCTTGGGTGATACGAGCCAAGAAATTCCTGTCTATACTTCTTTTCAGTCCTTACCCAACTCATATCGTTGTCCTCTCTGCGAGGCTCCTAAAAGTAAATTTAGGTTGGTTGAACAATCTAGTTTGGGTGTTTCTTTGATCTAGCAATTTTACAACAAATTAATTCAAGGTAGATAGAAATGAAGATTTTTATGTCGAGGCTTTGCCACCTCTCCGAGAAGGTTCTCTTTCATTAACAGGAACTACCCCGTCAGATTTCTGCCTGAAATCTCTTGCCCACAATTTTATGGAAGCTGGCACAGCATCCCAGGATTTCTTGATATCCGTTGCAGCCGCGAGAACATTGGCACACTCAGACCGCTGGAAATCTGGATCAACCATCTCACCGCTAAAAAATGCCCCACCTTTTGGTTTCCCACTAAAGGAGGCAGTGCCTACTACTCCTGGAATTGTGGCGCTCGAAGTGTTTGTGCTTGAATCATAATTCCAAGAAACCCCATTTCCATAGGTTCCCTCTCGTATCCTATTCAGAGCTCGACACCTTTCGACTTTATCTTGGGCGCAATCAACAGTCTTCTCAAAATGAGCCAAGAGCCTAGCATAGTTTTTCTCGAGTTCTGGCCACTGACTTGCATCTATCACTTTGTCTGACAATTCAATTTTGCCGTTTTCATTAAACAGTTTTTTGAAATGATGATTTCTCCAGTCGGCAAATGCCTGTCCACAACGGACGGCTAACTGGTTGGATGGCTCGGCCGGGACACAAATCAACTTTGACCTGTTTCTATTATTGTATTCATCGACAACCTGAAAAAGATCTGACAAACCAAAACTACTGCAACTAAATTGTGTGCCTCCACATTAAGTGCCTTCGACCGGCACTCGACATTTCGGGATCTTTATATTATTTTTTACCTCATCATAGAAAACAGAAAGATGGCCTCCCATTACACACGGTTTTCCCGGTTCATTTGAACCCGCCTGGCAAGCAGATTCTCTTGGTCTGGTAGGTTCGCTTCCAAAAACCTCCTCACCAAACAAGGCAGCAAACCACCATCTCTCGCTTTGCAAACCCTCTAAGCGATGATACCCAGACTCCTGCTTTGTGTGGCTCGGAGATTTTACAAGCTGATCCTGAGGGGCATTTTGAATGGTTTCTAAGCCATATCCGAATTGGGCGAAAAACATGGAATATCTGACCTGGTCCTCAGAGCTCATTTGGTTAAATCCACTGGAAGACAACAAATAATCTGAAAGCTTTGAAGCGCTCTCAGCTTTTTTGGCCAAGGCTCTGCCATCCATCGAAGTTAAAATCAAAATTAACGAGATAGCGATGATTGAAACCTGAACCGCGGACGAGATCATAAAATAGATCTTAAATTTGGATATTTTAGGGTTCATATAGCCGTAATCCTTTCTGATTTACTTTGCATATTCTCATGTCGGAATTTGATGGTTTTTTTTAAACAAACCAGAAAATAAAATATTATGTAACGAAATAGGCAGAACTGAGTTGGGTGAGAAAATACTTTTTTAACTCGCAAACAGGACGTTCGCCCTGCTTATTGGCTTTTTCAAAGTCCAAGAATAGCCGATAGGAGGCAAGGCTGGTGAGACTCAGAATATCTTTTTATTGATGGGAATGAGTTCAATTGTCGGGCATTAGAAAGTTTGGAAAAGGCGAAATTCTCTTTCGGGAAGGCGATCCATCAGACGCCTTATATGTCATCAAATCTGGACGCATTGCTGTCAAAAAAGCGAAGGGAAGCAATGATATCGTGTTGGCCGAGTTGACGGCCGGAGAGATGCTTGGCGAAATGGCCTTCTTTGACAACAAGCCAAGATCGGCTTCTGCCGTCGCCTTGCAGGATTCAGACGTGATCATTCTTCCTTTTGCGGCCTTGTATGCACAATTTAAGACTTTTCCCGAGTGGCTTAAGGCCATGGTTAAAACCGTCAATTCAAACCTCAGAAATGCCAATCAACGAATCAAAAATCTAGAATCCTCCAATTCCCAAAACACAGAGATGTTTGATGATCATTCCATTTCAAGACTCTGTGCAATCATCAGCTTGGTGGGTTTCAAGTGTGGCGAAAAGGTGCCAGAGGGATTAACAATCCCATCGGGTGTTTTACGTAATTACACAATTCAGATATTTCAGCAACCAACCCATAAAATGCAAAAAATAATGCAAACCCTGCAAGGCTTAGGAATCATGAAGGTTGAGGACCTGGGCGAAGGAAAACAAAGACTCACCATTTTAGACCATGCGAAATTGACGGGCTTTGTAGATTGGTACAACAAATACCTTTTTACAGAGGAATCCAAGCGAGTCACGATCACAGAGAAGGAGCTTCCTGCTCTGAGAGCTCTCAGATTTTATGGCCAGAAGGAAAAGCCCAACGAAAAAGGTGAAGTTACGGTCTCCCTGACTGAAATACAAAATAATAGCATGAAGGATCTTAACTATCTTTTTCAAACGAATGATGCTGATTCGCTTGCAGAGAAGGGCCTAACTCAAGAAAAACAAAGTGCAGATGGCGGGAAACTGACGATGAAATTTGTTTTATCTGAAATTCAGACGATCCTACCCTATTGGGAAATAATCTTTACTCTCAAAAAAGTTCCAAGCCATTAAGTCCATCCGGACAAACTTTGAACTATTTGAACTAAGTGGTCCGCCGAAATCTCAATGGAAGCAAGGACGAATCTCCAATCAGCTCGCCCTCTTGTCCAATTGCAAAAACCCTCAGAGAATTGGTACGCGCCCTGAGCAGGACTGGAACACCAAGTGTCAAGACAACCTTGTCTCCGTGTTTAACCAAACCATATTTGATCAGCAAATCCTCTATTTGTGACATGGCCTCGTCTGTCGATTTGTAAGGACGAATGATGAGTGTTTGCACGCCCCAGACAAGTTCCAGCCTGTTGAGAGTTTCCAAAATGTGAGTAACCGCAATCACACGAGCTTTTGGACGAAACTTGGAAATCATAGAGGCTGTTTTGCCTGAAGTCGTCAGACAAACAATAGCCGAAGCATTGAGTTTCTGAGCCGTCAGACAGGCACTCGCCGCAATGGCCTGGGCCACATCTGTAAACTCGTCCTCTAAAGAAATATTGTAGAAATAATCACCCGTTTTTTCAACCTCAGTCGAAATCTCATGCATCGTTTGAATGCACTTGATCGGATGCTTGCCACTCGCTGTCTCTGCAGACAGCATAAGAGCATCAGAACCATCGAGAACCGCATTGGCTATGTCCGTAATTTCTGCGCGAGTGGGCCTTGGATTTTCGACCATACTATCAAGCATCTGGGTAGCTGTAATGACAGGTTTGCCCGCAAGATTGCACATGTGGATCAGCTTTTTTTGCACGCCAGGCAGTTGGCTTTGCCCCACTTCAACAGCCAGATCACCTCGCGCGACCATCACTCCGTCACTGAGCGCCACGATTTCATCTAAATTATCAAGAGCCTCAAGCATTTCGACCTTGGCTATAATTCTCGTTCCAGGTTGACGGGACTCAACCAGCTCTCGCAATTTGCGCAGATCATCTCCTTTTCGGACAAAGCTGAGAGCCACATAATCAACCTTTTGAGACAGTCCAAATTCCAAATCCTCCAGGTCTTTTTCCGTCAGGCATTCAACTGGAAGATTTGCTCCGGGAAGATTCATGCCCTTGCGATTTTTCAGGATACCGCCATATATGACTTTGGCTTCTACTTTTCGGTCGATTTTTCTGGTGACGGACAATTCCAACAAGCCATCATCAAGAAGGATTTTTGTTCCGGGCTCCACGACCTCTGGTAATTCCGAAAAATCCGTAGGCAAAATCCCTTCTTCTCCGATCTCCAGATCAGGATCGATAATGACAATTTCATTTTTCTTAAGTTCGATGGAACCGTTCTTGAATTTTCCAACCCGAATTTTTGGCCCCTGTAAATCCTGTAATATCGCAACCGGAGCAACCAGCTCACGAGAAATCTCCCTGATCAAACGAATAACCTCTAGGTGTTCCTCATGGGTCCCATGTGAAAAATTCAGACGAATCACATTCACGCCAGTTTCAATGGCCGCCCTGAGATTCTCTTTTTGGCTTATCGAGGGACCAACAGTAGCTACAATTTTGACGCGACGATCCGCCAACATAGATTCACCAAACTCTCAGTAAAAATGATAATGGGACTACAAATTCTATACCTGGATAGTTTCGAGCTGTCTATGTTCTGGGTGCAAGATCTATGTTTTCTTGACCACGACCGACATTCGATTGATCTGATCGCTGTACCTTTGGTGGAGAGTTTGCATCTCTCTCTGGTGCTTGTCATTTAGCTCAGCCAGCTTCTCTTCATATTGGATTTTTGAGTGGCTAACTGGCTTTCGTGAATTCGCTTCACATCCCCTAATTGTCGCTTTTGAATGACTTCCGTTCCTTCACGCTCAATCACTCTCTTGTCGCTAATTTCGGCCAAACGTTTTTCGTACTGCGCCACAATTTCATTGATCTTCCGATCGTGGCGAATTTCCGCTTCTCTCACCTGGGCTCGGAGTCGTTCCACAGACTCCCTCTTGTCTCCCTCAAATTTGTCCCGGACCTCAGCTTTCTCTTCATCTAGATTTATTTTCTGATCCTGAATTTTGCTTTTGTAAAAGTCGTTCATTCTTTCCAAAACCAAATTGGCATCTTCTCTCACCTTCTCGACCCTGAGATCGGCCTGCTCTTTTGTTTGCTTTTGACGAGCATCGAAGTCAGTTTTGAGCTGTTCATAAGAACCCTTGGTTTTTGCATTATTGGACGCCATTTCCCCTCGATAAAACCTTTGAGAGGCAATCAGCTGGTCGTCAAAGTCTTTGCGCACCTTTTTGATGTCTTTGGCATTCTGTTCTTTGTAGGATTCACTGACGTCTCTGGCCTGATTCTGAAAACTTTCGACATTTTGCTGAGAGGCAGAGCGGAAATTGTCAATTTCCTGGCTAGCGCGTCTTTTGATCTCACGTTCCTTACGAATATTCCCGTCCTTGAGATCTCCCACCTGCTGTTCCAACCGGCGAATCTGGTTGTTGACCCGACCACTCACGTCAGCCTGCAAGTCCTCTCTGGTTTTTTCCAAGGCCTCACGCTCTTTAGCAGCCATTTTGTCAATTCGCTCAGTCTGACGTCGGACGGACTCTTGCGCTCCCTCCCTTTCGGCCATAAGAGACTCACTAAAACCTTCCCGTTCTCTGCGGACAGTGTCTATGAGATTATCAGACATTCTCTGTTTATCCTGAATATGCTGAACTTCCTGGGACTTCAGCCGGGTGGCAGAAGTGGCTTGAAGGGCGCCCAGGCTCTTCTGCAACTCAAGAATTTCTTTTCGACGAGAGCCCTCAATTGCATCCAGCTCAGCCCTCTGCCGTGCCAGTAACTTCTCACGATTGTTCTGAATCGCATTTTGCTGAGCCTCTCGCATGATCTCCAGCTCCTTTTCATGCTGTTGGTCTTTTGACAATGCAACAGTGCGGTAGTGATCATTTAAGGCACTCGTTTGATCCTCTCCCGTTGACTTTAAGTTAGCCTGATCCCGTGCAACTGCTTCTTTTAGAGCCTGGTATTTCTCATTTGATGATTGAACTTGCGCCTGTGTTTGCTTGCGATAGAGATCGCGCAGGTCTTCAGTTTCTTTTTGATGACGCATCTCTCGCACTGATACAGATTGGCGGGACTTATCTTTCACATCTTGAATTTGCTTTCCATAGCTTTCCTGCAGCCGATCCATCTCGGCTTGATGAGATTCATTCAAACGACGAATCTCTTTGTTGTGCTTTCTGATTATTTGGCTCTCTCTCTGCGTAGTCCTCGCGATTGCGTCGAACTGTATCATCCTGCCGATTAGCCCCCCCCGACCCGCTGACTGATGACATACCCTCTCCTCCCAACAGAGCCAAATGGAATTCGGCGCATTTGCATTACCTCAAATATTTTATCCCAATTATTCGATTTATTTGAAAAAACCACCGGCAGATTTTCGATTCCAAGCCTTGGTCGTAAATCTTTAGTCGAGAAAGTTTTTGCGACGAAACAAGTCTCGAAGCATTCTCTTCTCAGTTTCAGCTTGGGCTCTTCTGGCCTGAGCCAAACGACGCTCCTCTTCAATAAAAGCCAGACGTCGCTCGACCAAAGTCTGATGGAATGATCCAATATTTTTTACCGCTTCCATCCACGAGGAATGAAAATTTCGAACCTTCTGAAAATACTCCGATGGTTCACCACTAAAAACCAGGGGCCACATTTCTAAAACGACTTTCTTGTTTATGGACTGAGGAATTTCAGACGCGGACGAGCCTCCACTTTGCATCTCCCCTAACCAATTGCGGTAACCTTGAGGAAGTGAAAGGACCTCCTTTGAACCACGCGGATAAATCAAAACTTCTCCTATCAAAGCATTCACCTCGAATTTGCCGATGCTATGGTCCCGACGAACCATCGCCACCCCTTCGCTCAAGGCGACGTCCCCAAATAAAGTTCTCAGCCAGGCAGATCCACTCTCAGAATAGACAACGAGACTGCCTTCAATCAGCCTCACTTCTCCTGGAGACTCCAGAATGGCCATCGTTTTTTTTGAGAATTCAACACGACCGTCCTCCCATTTCCATGCCCAGGATCTTTCAGATTCTGTTTTGATAGAACATGGATATTGCTTTTTTTCTAAACAATCGAAGGGATCTGATACAAGCCCCTCGCCAATTTGAAAGTGATGAGTTTCCTTATTCCGATCGACAAAATGCACATCCTTTTCTTTCGAATTAAGGGTCTTGCTCGAAGCCTTCATGCGAATTTCACCAAAGAAGCAGAAAAAAATGATGAGGGTAAAAATAAATTTCTTCATAAATCCACAGAACGAAGAGAGCGAGCCGCTTGGGCTGCGACCTCGGGTTGAGGGAAACTTCGTAAAACTGTTTTATAAATTTCAAGGGCTTCTTCTGGACGATGTTGAATTTCAAAAATCTTTCCCATTCGAAGCAAAGCAAATCCCGTCAATTCATTTCCAGGAAAGAGATCCACCATTCTCTCTGCCGTCTTCACACAGTCCTCTAGAACTCCAATCTGAAACTGCCCCTCGGCAAGAAGAAAAAAGGCTTCCGCGATATGAACTGAATACGAAAACTCATTAATTATCTTCAGAAATAGCTCATTCGCTTTTTCGAATTCTCCCTCCCGGAATTTACTTTTTGCTCTCTCAAATAAAATCGCCGAGACGTGTTCTGTTATCCCATCGCCCTTTTTCCCAGAGGTGACTGAGGCCAACTGACGCAAAGGATATCCCTTTTCTCCCTTCCCTTCCCTTTTCAGAATTTCTGGAATAACAGATGCCACCTGTTGGCGAAAGACCGCCATGTCCTCCTGTGCCACCCGAGTCCGCAGACGTTCTCTCTCGACAGCTTCGCGGAGAATAAGGATTTTCTCCTGAAAGAGGTCGGCATCATTAAAATGATGGCGAAAGGCCCCATAAGCCCATACCAAGCCGGAAAACAAAAGAGAAATATAGATTAAAAATGGCTGGTTACCCATCAACCTGCTTATCGGACAACTATCTGACAATTATGACTAATTTTGATGATTGGACCCCTCAAAGCCGTCCTCTGACATTCTCAATCTAGGAATTCAAATTCCTGGAGCATAAGGCTGCAAAGAGTGAAAATGGCGAACTCGCAATTTCGATTTGTCGCTTAATTAACGCCTACTATCATTATTGACTCAGATATCGCTACGCAGTATTCCATGGGCCATGAAATTAAATTCCAGAAAACTCATGCTTTTTTGTTTGTTAGGTACAGCCAGCCTCTTAACAACTGCCAGAGCTATCGCCGGACCTGGTGGCGACTACTGGATAGACTCACGACGCGCTGAGCCTATCTCAGAAAAGGATGTGTCAACTTGCCGCGGAAGCCTTGCCGGTACAAGAGAGGACCATCCCCTTGTCGTATCAACACACGCCAAGCCCGACAAAGCGACCTCTTTGCGTATGACTAGAAGACCAGACGTCCCGACCCCATCGGGTTACCTGAAATCTTGGGAAGAACTAAACAAGTTTATCGAGAACAATGAACTCCGCTTTTGGGTAGAAGAAGGGAAGAAATATGGCAATCACATTCACGGCTCTCCCGATCACTTCGTCAATCTCATCGGAGATTACCGAGATTCAGTTAATAATATCCTCCTTCAAGGACATTTAGACCAGGGGCAAATTTTAAAAATCTTGTACTACAACATATCTTCCGTTTCCAGTGAGTTGATTCCGGTTGAGTGGTCCCGTAGCAGTTCAGAGTTAAATTACTTTCTGTCTGATCAACTCCAACTTCTAAGATATATCCTTGGAAATGAGATTGTCGCTAAATATGAAATGATTCGTGTGGATCCGAGGTTTCATGGGACAAAAGGCTCTGAAGCGAGGAGTTTTGTTGATTCCTTCCAAGACACCATTTCTCCCTTACTCCATCCTCGTTTCGGGGTTCGAATTGTGTTTCAGACCTGTCAGTTGCTGTACGACCTCATGCTGGATCAGAGATACTTTAAGGCATCGAAATACAAGCTCGATATATCGCTCCATAAGCTGCTCCAAGATGCTCTATTGCGAATAGGAACTCACCCCTATGTTCTCCTGCATTTTTGGGCAAAAGAGCCCCGCTTGCTCATGGATCAGGATTTTCCTTCTGATGGCTTCTGGTTCCGCAGATCAGGCGTCTTCAAGAACCTCCCTCAATCAAAACGCAGATTGAAAAGTCTAGTTGAGCGCGTCCAACCCAATACACTTAAAACTCGCGACTTGTTTCTCTGGAGAGAGTATGATGAGCGTAGGTTTGATCCAGATTTTGTTCTCAGCTTTGGATCAGAAGCAAAATACGAGAAGATCAATGCGTGGGGTGAACCAAAAGAAAAGCCTCTACTTGAATACCTCAAAATGCACTTGGAAATAAACCACGTATACAGTTTTTCTCGAGCGCTCGGTACCTCAGTCGATTATTTTGGTTATCAGCTCCGTAGCACTGGCCCGTGGTCAGAAAGTCTTTCAGGCCATGCCTCAGCATTGAGCCTCTTTTTGTTGCAAGCGGCACGTGACGAACGACTCTTGAAGTTTGGTTTGCAGATCTCTACATCCATTTCTGCTGAAGACTATGAATTTCTCGATTATGTGACTTCTAGAAACAGCGATTCGATCTCAAGAATTGCTCGTAATCTTGACAAACAAAGAAAGCCCTCCCGCACCCGCGAATTTATGCGTCGTTTTTCAGAATATTTTGCTCGTTTGTCCTCCCTTGCGATTTTGGGATCTCTGGACAGTCAAGAAGTTGAGCCTCTTCTTCTTGAAAATGATCGCGCTCAAGCAGATGCCTCGATCACCCTTTATAAAACACCCCCATTGCCCGATCTCGGGGCTGTGATAGACGTGATAGATGTGATAGACAAGGATACTTCGACTCCTGATGATGATACTTCCCCGCAATTTGAAGTTCAGAAACTAGGAACCGCCTTCAAACAGTTGGCTCAAGAAATCGAAACCATCTACGGATGGGTGATGAATGTAGAATTCGGCATAGGCAACCTCATTGGCTATAGTAGAAGTTGGCCTGAGATCTCCTCCATGATCAACCCTGATCACCTCGGTGAAATGATCAACAGATTGAGCTATGATTTAGACGTATTGGTACATATTCAGAACCGGATGATCTCTCTCAATGAAGATTCGCAGGCAGAGGAGGCCTTGGCATTTAAAAGGATCAATCGAACTTTTGCTCATTCAAATATCTTTAATCTGATTCAATTTACAAAATCACTGCTCGAAAATCTTGAAATCATTCAGCATGCGATGAAAGTGCATCACCCAAGCCGACTGGTTCCTATCAACTCAGATAATCTGGCAGTAATAGAGGAGATGAGTAAGATCTCTCAAAACTTGCGTGAACTCCCTTCCCTTCTTCAAAGGCCTTCGGCATCTGCCTCACCTCGAAAATAGTGCGCACCAGAGACAACGAGCTTCGCTTCTGTGCCCTTCGCGGACACTACGAGAAGGGCTCCACATTTCATTTCAGATCGGTAGTTAGACAGGTCCTGTTCGGGGCCGCTAACACCCCATTTTTTAATTTGCTCGGCCTTTTTTCCAGACAATCCTCTATCTCACTTGCTGATACTGATTCTGCTTATTAGTTCGAAAACGCCCAAGACATCGAGAACGCGGACAAAGCCACCAGGAAAATATTTTTTGGCCCATGAAGTAATGTTCCTATGAGCTTGCTCAGGCCGATATAAACGCAATCGGTGTTTTACAAACTGACTCTTTGATGTCAGGAGGACTTCTTTAACAGTATCAACAAAAAAAATTCTCTGTTGATAGTCCATCCATTCTCTCACGTGGGGCATGAGTTTCAGTTTCTCTGAGTCGGATAACTTCGAAAATTGTTTTCCAAACATCAACCGCCCGTCCCCATTCATCATGCCGGCTTGACGAAGCATCTGAATTGAATCAGCGGGTTCATGGTGGACCATGCTTGTCAATCTTCCTATGTCTTCGACTTTCCACAGGAGGTGGACAAAATCATACTCATCCGAAAGAGCGCGCGCCTCTTCACGTAGAAGTCCATTTGGACGATTCAGACGTTTCTCTGCTTCGTTGAATGCCATCTGCGAATCGCTGTGACCTCCATGTATTCTAATATAGTGACTCAATTCATGGCGCAATACAATCCGGCTATAGGGCCCTGCATGAAGGGCCTCCATCACCAATTGAGGCAAAATATCGGGAGAGTACTTAACAGATCCGTGTTGACTTCCGTCTCTGGATATTTCGTAGTCAATGGCTTCCAAACCTTTTATGAGAGCCTCGCTTTTCGCCTCTGGAAGCGAACTAAGTTTTTCTGCAACGATTTGAGCTAGAATTTTATCAGCTCGAGCCATCTCGCTCTTCCATTCTTGATCATCTGGCGATGTCAATTTCTTGGAAAGAATTCTAATGATCCTATCTTCGATTTCACTTGATGATGAAACCAACGATCTTAGGCACGATGAAGCCTCTGCAAAATTCTGAATAGCTAAGAAGAACGCGCAAGCTAATAGAAAAGTGCAGAAGGAAAGGCGACAAATTTTGGGAATATTATGCCTAAATTTGCGAAAAGAGACACCCTCAAGCTGGCCTAGGATATTTTGGAAATCCATACAGCTCATAATGCAAAACCTGTGCTGAATATTTTCCTTTGAAACAATGACTTTTTTTGGTGAAAATGTCCGTGCAGCCGACATTTCTGGGGCATCTGGACCATATTCGAACCTGCAGATAAGCTCTGTGTGACAGGAAAAGTTCCATCCTTAACTTCAGGTTTTTTAAACTCCAGGGGGGTCGAACAGGCGCTCGAAGTCCTTTTTTGCTTTCCAGAAAATTCTTCTCAATCGCATGCCTACGGATTACTTGCTCAGCTACTTTACTCACCAGAATACGGTGAAACTATCAGCTCCCTTCGAGGAAAAAATGCTGGGATTATCAACTACTTTAATCAGAGGCTGCACGGTGATGAAGTATTTTTCACCCAGGCAAAACGTTTTTATGATGAACTTAAAGAAATCGATCAGATTTTTTTCGTTGGACGACATCCCGAATTCAAAAGAAATCGAGGCAACAAATTCTTTGGTAGCGAAGTTATATCGAGTGATCCCTATGCGCAATCGAAGGCTCATCAGTAGAACGCAGAGGCAACTCGTTCATTCTTTTGCGCTACTTCTCCGACACTACAATACAAGAAGGGCTCCACATTTCATTTCAAGAAAGAGAGTCGACTTCCCGACCTGGCGTGGACCGAGCAGCAACACGCTTTTGTACTTCAAATTCGATGTGATCTTGTCTTCTAGAAAACGGCGTACCATGTACGCATTTTTCCAGGAATTCCGCGATCGCACAAGTCTATTTTCTAATCATAAGAAGCCTACAAATATTTTTGCCCCAGAGTCATTATAATGGGAGGCGAAGCCGCTACATCACATCAGGGGCTTCAATATTTAAAATCTTAAGCCCACAAGTTAGCACTCTGTGAACGGCATAGACGAGAGCCACTCGCGATCGTTCAATCTGAGGCGCTTCGCCTAAAACCCGACAGTGATGATAGAATTGACTGAAAGCCTGGCATAGATCCAAAAGGTACACAGCGAGAATGTGAGGCTTGAACTGGCGAAAGGCCCCGTGAAGGACATCTTGAAAATTCATTAACTGACGAATGAGTTCTCTTTCCCATTGAGAATCTAAAACAACTGGCATGTCATGAGGTATTTCATGCCCGTATTTGCGTAGCACACTCAGGCAACGCACGTTCATATATTGCACATAAGGACCGCTGTCGCCCTCAAAACTTAAAACTCGAGCCAAATCAAATTCAACGTTTTTCACGCGATCATTGACCAGATCATTAAAAATCACAGCTCCCACGCCAACTTGGCGAGCCACTAGATCCTTCTCTCGATCACTCAAGTCTGGATTTTTTTCTTGAACCAAGTCCCTCATCATTTCGATGGCTTTGCTGAGAACCTCCTCTAAGAGCACAACATTGCCCTTTCGAGTCGACATACGGCCCTCTTTAAAATGGTAAAGACCAAAAGAGATATGATGACAGTCCTTGGCCCATTCAAATCCCATCTTTTTTAGGACATGAAATACTTGCTTGAAATGAAGAGTTTGCTCCTCTCCGACCACATAGAGATTGAGATCGGCCTTCAATTCTTCTCGTCTGTATATCGCGCTGGCAATATCGCGAGTTGCGTAAAGAGAAGCTCCATCGGATTTTCGAATCAAACAAGGCGGAAGGCCTTCACTTTCAAGGCGAACCACCATGGCCCCCTGGCTCTCTTCCAAAAGGCCTGCCTTTTCTATGAGAGCTTCCGTGGGCTTCAGCTTATCATTGTAAAATGATTCTCCCCGCACCAAATCATGCTGAACTCCCAATAGCGCCCAAAGCCTTTTGTATTCAAGCATGGAGACATCAACGAACTTCTTCCAAATTTCTGTGACCTGAGAATCCCCTTCTTCGAGTCTCTTAAATGTGAGCGAGCCCTGGATGTTCAAATTCTCGTCCTTTTCAGCTTGCTCATGAAAGCGGACATAGATTTGAAAAAGAGATTCAAAAGGTCTTGCGTCAAAATCGTACTCATTTCCCCAATTCAAGTAGGCCCAAGCTAATTTTCCAAACTGAACCCCCCAATCTCCAAGATGATTCAAACCGATGACATGGTACCCCTGGGATTTAGCCAGATTGGCGATGGCCTGGCCAATCACCGTCGCTCGCAAATGGCCAACGCTCATAGGCTTTGCAACATTTGGCGAGGAAAAATCAATCACAAGATTCTTTCCTCGTCCCTCCTCGCTGTATCCAAGAGCATCACCTTGCTCATGAACTGATTTCAGCAGGGCCTCCTGAAAAGATTGAGGATTGAGGTGAATATTTACAAAACCACTCAAAGGGACTACCTTTTCAATGAGAGGATTATGACGCGCCTTAATCTGCAGGGCTACCTCCTGGGCTATCAAGACTGGTGCCTTTTTGAGTTCTTTGGCCATAAAAAAACAGGAAGGGCCAGATGTCCATGATCCAATCCCTTTGGAACCTCTAGAAGGGACATAACTTCCCGTTCCGGTAGATGAATGATGGCTGAGAGGTCGGTCACAATTTTTTGCTTTAAATCTGTCAACATATTTTTAAAACTACCAGTTAATGCTTCTCTTTTAAATGATTTTCACCTGCCGCAGCTTAGATTTTCTTGACCGATCGATTTCACCGCCTTAGTTTGGCCATCCTCAAAAAAATCGCACCTAATTCCCAATGACGGGAGGATACTCAGTGAACAAAGCAGAATTGATTGACCAGTTAGCGCAAAAGAACCAAATCAGCAAGACTCAATCAGAGGAGTTTTTAAATTCGATCTTAGAAATTGTTCAAAAATCGGTATGCAGTGGGCAGGAGGTCAAATTGGTCGGGTTTGGCACCTTCGATCGAGCCATGCGAAAATCTCGAAATGGTCGCAACCCCAAAACTGGCTCTCTCATGACGATTCCAGCAAGTTGCGTGCCTCGCTTCCGACCAGGCAAGGATTTTAAGGAAAGCACAATCAACGGCTGGCGCAAGAAATCGGGTCAGCTCTAAAGCCTGAGCAAAAGAACAAGTGCTTAGTTTCAATCCTATTGTCTCCACAGAGTAAGATCCTTGACCCGACGGGATAATTTTGACATCTCGGCGACAAGGGTCTGCAAGGGGGCAAGTTCAGATGCCCCTTTTGAATTTATCTCTTTGTGAATCTTGGTGGTAATCGTTCGAAGCTCGTTAAAGTTGTTTCTCAGATCAATCCATTCCTGGGAATGCACATATTTGTACGCAGAAGTTCCATTGATGTCCATTTCAGAAACAAAGGCAGCTCTCAATTTTGCTGACCAATTTTTGTAGTAGACATTCCACTCCGCTTTACGATGAAAAACCAAACTGCGAGCTTGAAGCTCCACATCCTTGCTCAAAGCCAAAAGTCTTTCAGTGGCTTGATAAAGACGTTTTCTCTCACGCTGATGACGCCATGAAATTTTCTTTCGCTGAGCCTGCAATGCGATCTGAAACTGACTGTCCTTGCTTCCGATAAACACAGTTGTTGTTGCCGTGATATTATCAATCTTCGCTGAGACCCGATAACTTCCGTCCCCCAACCCCAGCTTACCGATAGACAGAGATCTCTCTTCACCCGGCTTGGCCTTTAGCTCCCATTTTCTCAAATAACTTGCGCGTGCCAAAATTTCTCCGGCTCTTCCGTAAATTGTAACAGAAAGCGGAAAATGATGGCTTCCATCTGTCGAATAAACCAACCGAGCCTGCGCCTTGTCCTTCCAATCTGCGGTTTGAATCTTTAAATAAGAAGGATTTTGCTTTGGAAATTCTTTGGGCTTTGGCGGACTAGGGGGGGGCGCCACGACCGAGGTCTTTGGTATCTCCTCTCTCTTACTCTTGTCGGCAGCACCCAAACCTCCATCGGCTCCACCCTGAGTATCATCACTTTCCTCGGTTCCAGGAATTTCCTGATCACTCCTTTGTCCAAGCTGTTCTTTTTCTCTCCGCTGAGACTCACGCTGATCCAATTCTCTCTGTTTTTTTATCGCCTCGAGCTCGGCGCGCTTGGGTATCGATGAATAAACCAGCCAGAATCCTGTTCCAAGAAAAGTGAGCGCCATAAATGTCAGGAATACTCTTGCCGATAAACTCGGAATCAATCCAAGAACTGCCGTCTTTACCTCATCCGAACGAGCTTCCTTTTTAACAAACACCGGCGCTTCATTCTTTATCACAGGAGCTGGAATTCGCACCGCGGCCTTGGCTTGGCGCTCTTTGAGAAATTCCTCGCGCTCCTGAGACTTCGAAGCCCCAGGCAAACTAGCTGTTTGACTCAATTCATGAAATTCTGTCAAAGTTACTGAATCATCAAGAATCTCAGATTTTTGCGCCTCAAGTGGAATATCCAGTTGTGTGGCTTCGGGATCAAATCTCTCTTTTTTGCCTTTTTTTGGCTTTTTTGCTTTGAGAACATTTTTGAGAAGATCCTCAGCTTGGACTTCTGCTGATTCTGGCCGAACTCGGATCCCGGAAGGAGCATTCTTTTCTTTGGTTCGAGTCTCGTCGTACTGTGGGTTAAACTCCCTCGTCTGAGAAATCTTGGACCACTTTTCTCTTCCCTCTTTCCAAACATAATCATCAAAATCAAGATCGCCCACTTTAATCTTGTCACGAATTTCTTGGGTAGAAAAAGGTCCAGACTGCAGGTATCCAGCTCCATCATCTCGAGGTTTCTTCCTCAATACTATCCACTGCGGCACCACGTCAGGACCTTCAATGGTTTCGCGAAAAATATCCTGCAAAAATTCCAATTCGCGCGCTGGAATCCATCGCTCCGATCCATCTCTGAAGATGAGATCCAGAGGGCCCAGATGCCCCTCCTTTGCGGCAAGCACAATTTCATTTTCACCCAAAGGTCCTCGAGGCTTCCCCTCATCTACAAAGTACCATTTGGCCATCACCCGCTCCCCCCAACCAAATTTTTCTGGGATTCTGCACTGTGTGACTCAAGTCTTCTGATGGTCTGAAAATAAATATCCGAAAAATCATCCGAAAAAACATCCTGAGAAATTAAATTGATCAAACTTTTTAGCGGCAAGCGTCCAAGCTTAAATGCCGTGAACATTCTCTCGCCCATCATATTCCCCAGAATTCTTGAAGCATCCAAGTATTGGCTTTTTCGAGGAGGTCGATAGCGACGAGATCTCCTGCGACCACTGTGAATTTGAATAATTTCGCTCATGCGCTGATCAAGAACAATGAGGAGAACTTCCCGTCCGCGACCTCTTGGATCACCTGCTTCTAGTTCCTGGCGAATAGATCGCAGGGATTCACTCATTCGGTGAGAGTTGATCAGCTTACTCACAAAAAAACTGACTGATTCGACCCAGATCGAGGCAATAAAATCATTGGGCATATCCCAAACCGTATGAGATCTTCCGCTCAATTTGGCTTGAATATATTGTCCAGCCAATCCAGCAGCATGGTTGATCGTGGGACGCGAGAGGTAAAACATCCCCCCTTGAGGAATAAAAAAACTTCGATCACGATCAATTAAATGCGCAAAGATTTTCATCTCATACTCGTTCAATAATTTCTGGGAGATTTGATGAAGAGATCTATCTTCACTGCCATAGACGGCAATATCCTGGATTTTGAGTCTGATCCCCAAATCGTCTCCTGCCAATCGAATGAGAGAGGCCACGTGATCAGTGTAGTCGATTCCACCTTCTTCATCTAAATCACGGTCATAGGTCTGCTCAAGATACATGAGATAACTTTGCCACTTGACCCATGGCGGAGCCGTTAACAGACAATATCGATCTTTCCCTCCGCGCAAAACAATATGGCGGCTTACCGATCCCTGTTTTGCTTGCCTAAAATACAATTTTTCTGAGTTAAGGAAAACTCGAAGTACCTTCTCCTTGGCTAAAGCTCCCTCTTCTTTTAGAGCTTTTAGCAAATGCTTCTCCGCCAAATGCAAATCCCCAAAAAGGACATAGACAAAGTGATTCGGGTAGTCTCTTCGAGTCGCAGCCAAAACCTTAGCAGCATGAATATCTCGCTTCTGTAGATTTGATTCTGATCGAGTCCTAAAATAGCGATTCAGAGCCACAACTCGATATTTTCTTTCTCTGGCAAGTTCAAAAAGTGGCCGATAGTGCTCCCACGGAAACCCCCAACGAGCTGACCATTGGATCGCTTCCAAAAACTGTTCTTCTTTCATTTTTTGAGACGTTATATAGGCATCTACTGCCGCTTGATGTCGGGACTCGAAGCACTCGACCGCCAAAATGACAGAGTCCTTGTTTGGGAAATCTCTCAAAAGTCGCATATGGCTCCTCTGCGACTGACCAAACGCATGAAAATCTCCTCCAAGAATGAGGGTCGCCTTCAATAAATTGCCCTGAAATTGCTGGTGAGAGACCTCTCGCCATCTTCCATTGAACTCATTTTTATATTCCTGGGCATAATGAAGAACATCCTCCGATTCTCCTCCCAAACGCAACTTCACCTGTTTCTTCAACTGTTGAAGAAGCCTCTTTCGCGTGCGGAGCCAATGAAGACTATCAATTCCCATTCAACCTCAATCCTGTCTCAAATCAGCAAAAATCCCTCAGTAAATCCAAAGACAAACCCTGTGTCCGGTCACCTGCACCCACTCCACACCCTACTTTGGCAAATACAGTTTTTGAATGCAAGAAGACAGAATAGTTTGCGAGGGAAAAGATTTTCGGGTTAAATTGAGCCCTCAATAACCCGCCATGGTACCACCCGGAGGCCCTAGATGAATTGGAAAGTCCGCCTAGCACTGTTGAGTCTCATCGTCGCAATTTTTTCCCATGGATATCTCGCTCTTCACTACTATCCTCTTCATCTTGGTGTGGCAGAAGGCAATGCCATTTGCACTCTCAGCGCAAAGTTTAATTGCGATGCTGTGAGCGCTTCCCGTTTTGCCTCTTTGTTTGGGATACCCATGGCCGTCTGGGGGCTAGCCGCTAATTTCATTTTCCTCCTGATGCTCCTGGTCTATAGTCTAAGCTTGACAGAGTCGAGAGGGCGTTTGCTGCGTTTGACGACTTTACTGACTGGTTTTTCAGCAATGACATCGATCGCAATGGGTTCAATTTCTCTCTTTTTCCTTGGCACCTATTGTCTATTTTGTATTTTTGCTTACCTGGCCTCCTTTGTGACTTTCGAGTGCATGAGAAGAGAGCAACAGGATCCGTTTTTTGCGAGGATCGGCGAAGATATCCTCTCTTTGTTCACATCTGCCCGGGTTAACTTGATCTACTTTCTTGCCATCCCTGGTGGTGCTTTTTTTCTTCACCATTTTTTCATTCAGCATTACGGGGCCGAGAATCTAGACCAGGTTGTTAATTCAAGCTTTTTTGAGTGGCAGGCAGGAACCAGCTATGACTTTTCCACCCCCCCTTTGCTCACCAAAGGATCTTCCCCTGAAGGGGCTCGTATGACTATCGTCGAATTTGCCGATTTCCGATGCGGACATTGCAAAATGGCAGCAACTCCCCTTTCAGCTTTTGCGAAAGCCAAGGCCGATGTGCTCGTCAAGTTTTTTTCCTTTCCGCTGGACGCAACTTGCAATTCCTCGATCTCACAAGGAGACGGTCTCTCATGCCGCTTAGCAAAATCAGTGCTTTGCGCCAATAGGCAAGGAAAGGGGTGGGAGTTACACGACTTACTTTGCCCAACAGGATAAGATGACCCGTAAAAAATCTGGAGACGAGCTCGATTGGGAGTTGAAGGGCGCTTCCGAATCAATCGGGATTCGCTTTGACGACCTGAAAGTCTGCATGGATTCGGCTGAAACTCATGACCTGATTAAGGCCCAAGCCAGTTTGGGAGTTGCTGCTCGAGTTGAAGGCACGCCCACAATATATGTCAATGGCAAAAAACTTCCGAGAGGACAGCTTATCCCAGTCTTAGAAAGGGTTTACCAAAGTTTGATAAACCAATAAAACAAATTGATGTAGAGCAATCATCTTCAAATTAGATTGATGAGCCAGTTGGCTCCGTCGTCTATTAACTTGTCCATGACAAGAATAAATGAGGTTGCCAAGCCATGGTTAACATCGAGAAGAAATGCCAAGGCGACGATACCCAGTACGCATTGGGAAAATACTTGAATCACCCAAACCGTCGATCGAATATCCTCGAGGCGAACTTCTCTCTCCACCATTTCTATCTGCTTCAGATAGTCTTTTAGCTCATCAAAATGCTCCAGGACCTTGTCATGAAATTCCTGCTGTTTAGCCATAGAGAGGGTTTGCATACCCCTAAAGCTCCGCTTGGCCGAGATCGCTTGAATAAGATCTTTGCAATGCTCCACATATTTTTGGCTTCGATAAATAAAGTTCGGAAAATCATTCCGAAATTGCATGTAAACTTTCAGCTCTTCCTCTGCCAATGGGTAGTTCCCATCCGTAACGAGACGGAGGACCACCTGCCGAAGGGTGGTATGCCCCCCTCCAGTGGTCTTACTTCGCATCTCAAGCTCTCTCTGTAGCTCAAGATCTACATTCGCCAGCCTTTCGGCTTCTAGCTGACTGTAATCGACCTGAGTAACTGCTCCCATAAATTCTTTTCGGTCGACAAAGGTCCAAGTTTGAGCTTTTACTTTGTGTGTCAACTAGAGTATTGTCCGATTTTTGACAAGGCACGTTCTCTAATGAAACAATGGACCGACGAACTTGCCGGCGATAAGGGGTAATGCTGATGGTAGAAGAAGGAGCCTTTCGTCCACAAATAAAGATCGATTTTATAGAGGACGCTTTGAAAGATGTGCCAAAACGAGGCTGGGAAGAGTCGCGAATTGTAGAGAAAATCCCTTTACCCACGCATCTTCCTCTCAAACTAGACCTCAGTGCTTTGCCAGAAAATGTTCAAAAATCAGGCGCTATTGATTCGCTCATTCGCCAAAATGAGGACCTGATGGCAAGGCTAAACGTAGCCCTTCGCCGCCATTCCATCCTTGAGGAACAAGCTGGCAAATTTGAGAATACCCTAAAGCAACTACAAGATAGAAATGAAGCGCTCGCCGACCAAGTCCTTGTGTATCGAGAAAAGGACAGATTGCAAGGCAACACTCGCAAAACAAGCGAAAGACAAATTCAAGAACTCAAAGAACAGGTTTCACTTTTTAGAAATTCCGCTACGCTGAGTACTATGCTGTTTCTAGAGAAAAATTGGACTATCTCTCCACAAAAGTTGAACGAACAACAAGACGACTTGCCAGATATAAAAGCTACAGAACTCGAATCAATCGATTGAGCAAAGACCGTAAAAAAGAAGCAGAGCAATGCATTCAAAGGTTGGATCATGAGAATCAAAAATTGACGTCTCGGCTTCAACAGGAAACTCTCACCTTAACTGAACTTCGAGTTAAGCTCGGCGAAGCCGTTGACCATATTCAGCGCCAGTCCGTCGAATCAGAAAGTAACCAAAGACAACTCGTGGACACCTATGAACAGCAGTTTTCGGATCTCCGAGGACAAGTGAAGATCAGTTCCTCACGAATCCTTGAACTTGAGGATTTGCTCACAGACCAGGAACGCCTATTTCAAGAAAAGATCTCTGTTGAGAATCAGCTCGTTGCGGCTCAGAGAAGCTTCAGCGACACTAAGCTTCAGTATGAAGAAAATTTGAGCCAACTTCAGGCCGGACTTGCTGAATTTAGGCGAGAAGCCAAGGAAAGAAGCCTCGAAGTTGATCGCCTAAATAAGGAGATGGGGTCAATGAAGTCCCAAAGGGATGAATTGAGCGCCTCAAAAAGAGAACTTGAAGATCGAATCGAAAGCCTCGAGTGTCTATGGCGTGATACTCACCAACAGCATGAACAACTCAAAGAGAGACACCAGGCTTTGCAGAATCTGAATCAACAGTTAAGTACTTCGCTCATTGAACAGCGTCGTGAAGTGAATCTCTTAAAAGAGCAAAGGGACTCCAATCATCTCCAAACTTCCACAAAAATTAGAGAGCTCGAGGGGCAAGTCAGATATCTGGGCGCAACCTCAGTCAGACCAAATGAGCAACAACAGAAGAGCAGCGAAACTGAGCCCTCACACCGAAGGGAGCTTGTTCAACGCATTGAAAAACTGATCAGTGAAATTCAGTCTGGATTCTCGCCCGCTCCCGTCAACGAAACGGGCGATCAGGTCCCAGACACCTACCAAGATCCCCCCCCAATTTGAGGTTCACTGGCTGTTGCCTGAACCACCTTCGGGAGGCAGCGCTACCAACGTGGATCTGAGCAATTGTGAAAGCCCGTTTCAAAGATCGCTTCACCCTTGGCGATTCAAAAAATGCCATTTCCCTTTCATAGATACTATCGCACGACCAAACTCCTCCGCTTGCAACCTCCCTGGCGCAAGTGGCTTAAATCCGATAAGGGGTGTCGCAAAATGAAACAATGAAAGGTCATTTTCCCTCGGTAATTACAAACGGACGGAATCGCCTGGTATTTGCAGATAGAGAAAGAAGGGAATTATTGGAAAGAAAAAGATCGATCGATCAAATCGATGACAGATCAAGATACAAATACGGCATTTCAAACCGTCATTTCATGGCTTTTGTTTTGCTATTGTACAGGGATGTGGTGTTTGGACATTTGTCTATTTTAGTGGGTTTGAGGGATCATCTCATGTTCAAAAAAAGTACTTGGCGCATCGCTTTGGGTTTAGCATTGATCCTAAGTGGTTGCGGCAAGGGACAGAGGAAACTCCATGTTCCCAGTCTGGGAAACATAGACGGTCACAAATTATACACCAACCATTGCGCTTCCTGTCACAATCCGATCGCCACTTCGACAAAGAAAAATAAAACAGCTGCTCAAATTGCCGCTGCCATCAGTTCCGTTGCACAGATGAGTTCATTAGAAGCTCTCACTTCTGACGAAGTTCAAGCCATAGCAACGGTACTGGTCGGCACAGCGCCGCCGCCACCCGATCCAACAGCCCTCACAGCAACGCCAAACTCGGCTGCTGCAATCACTCTGTCATGGAGCTCGGGCGGCGGATCTACTGTTGATTATCAGATCTCTTATCAATTGGGTACAACGGCACCGGCCACCTGCTCTGCGGGAACTCTGATCTCAGAGTCCTTGATCTCTGGGACTTCTTATCAAGTGACTGGATTAAACACCGACACCCTGTACTCCTTTCGAGTTTGTGCCATCAATGACAAAACAACTCCCGACGTCTCCAGCGGTGTGACTGTATCTGCGACAACTCTCACCAACACCGCTCCACCACCCAATCCAACAGCCCTCACAGCAACGCCAAACTCAGTTTCTGCAATCACTTTATCTTGGACCTCGGGCGCTGGGTCTACTGTTGATTATCGAATTTCCTATCAGTTGGGTGCAACGGCACCGGCCAACTGCTCTGCGGGAACTCTGATTTCAGAGTCCGCAATCTCTGGAACCTCTCATCAAGTGACTGGATTAAATACCAACACCCAGTACTCCTTTCGAGTTTGTGCCATCAATGACAAGACAACTCCCGACGCCTCCACCGGTGTGACTGTATCTGCAACAACACTTCAAACCCCTCCACCTCCCAATGGAGTCGCTCTCTACGGGTCAAAGTGCGCCTCTTGTCACAATCCACTCGCCACTTCGACAAAGAAAAATAAAACAGCCGCTCAAATCACTGCGGCGATCAGTTCTGTTGCACAAATGAGTTCACAACCCGCACTCACATCACTCACCCCTGCCGAGATCCAAGCCATCGCAACAGCTCTCGTTGATACGGCTCCACCACCTCCTCCAAATCCAATTGCATTGGCTGCCGTGCCAAACTTAATGTCAGCAATCACTCTGACTTGGACCTCGGGCGGCGGATCTACTGTTGATTATCGGATTTCTTATCAGTTGGGTGCTGCAGCGCCAGCCAACTGCACAGCCGGAACTAAGATCTCAGAGTCCGCAATCTCTGGGACTTCTCATCAGGTGACTGGATTGAGCGCCAACACTCAGTACTCCTTTCGAGTTTGTGCCATCAACGGGAAAACTACTCCCGACGTCTCCAGTGGTGTGACCGTATCCGCAAAAACTCTTCAAGCCCCTCCGCCTCCCAATGGGGTCGCTCTCTACGGTTCAAAGTGCGCCTCTTGTCACAATCCACTCGCCACTTCCACAAAGAAAAATAAAACAGATGCTCAAATCACTGCGGCGATCAGCACTGTTGCACAAATGAGTTCACAACCTGCTCTCACAGCACTCACTCCTGCCGAGATCCAAGCCATCGCAACAGCTCTCGTTGATACGGCTCCACCACCTCCAGCAGGTCTGCCTTTGCGCTACGTTGCACCTATCGGCACTCGTGTTTACGTAGTTTCAACATTTACTGATCTATTTTTACCCGAAGTGGCACAAAGAACCGCAGCAGATACGCCGATTTTAAATCTCATCAACACTCTACTTCTCGATAAAACGGGTGCTCTCGGGGGACCTTGTCGAAAATATGAAACCCGCTGTGTTGGAGACCTTAACGAAAATATTGCGGCACCCATGTTACCTACTCCGAGCACCTTGCGGAAGGGCTATATGACAAGGGCCTGCGAGGAAATCCTCGCAAAAGATAGATCCGTACAGAACGCTCTCAGTCGAGCGGGAATTACTATCACTTCGACCGCTGACACGACAAACCTTCGACGCCTATTTGATCATTTTTACCCAGGACACAATCCAAATACCAAAATTCTCAGTTCTCTGGTCTCTGTGGTCATTGACTCCCGCACCAAAGGTTTGGGCGATTTAAATGCCTGGCGGTACGCCATGGTGCCCCTCTGTGTGGGATCAGCATTGGAGTTGTTATGAAACACAAATCAACACCTCAGACAAAATTATTAGGACCACTTGCCTTTCTTATTTTGACCTCTACTTGCGGCGGAGCATTCCATAGTTCCCAAGCGGAACCCCTCTCCCAATTGGCCATCTTTATGCGATGCTACGCTCAATTCACTCAGCTCCGAGCGAGCAGCACAGATCCACTCTATGCAGCCGTGGCTTCTGGTTCGATGACGGCCGTAGATGCTTGCATGGCGGTTTTCGATCGTGCACGACTCACTGTCGGTGCACGCACCATTGCCAATCCCGCAGATCCTGTCGCTAAGGCAGTCATTAATAATTTCCACAACCTTCATGCTTCTTGGTTTCAAACCAAAGCCTTTCCAAATACCCTTGGAGCGGGACCTGAAATCAATAACAGGGATCTCTTTGATAGCAGCAATCCAGCTGCCTACTATACAAAGGCCCTCTTTGGCCCCTCAGTTCAAGCCAGATTCGTCGTCACAACACCGCAATATCTGCGGGTAGTTCGAACCGACAATGATCCTGCAGCCGGTGTCAGTACTTTTACAAAAGTCGATTATGCATTTGGATCAGCGGTGAAATTTGCCGCTCGCGGTGACATGATTGGTGTTGAAGAATTAAGCCGACAAATCTGGAATTTCAGTTATACGGTCATTTCATCGAGCAAGGTCATATCAGGAGATGTTGCCGTAAATAGCACGAGAGGTGGAGGATTTTTAGGGTCCCAAGATTATATTTTGGCCACGGTTGACGAGGCTTCCACGTTTAAAGCAACTGGCGGACTGGGAATGCCCCGCAAGTGGGCCCGAAGCCTTTTTTACGATGCCCTTTGTCGTGATTTGCCTGCGGTCAGACAGGCAGATGGAAATACCTTTGTTGCACCAACAAGTACTGTAGAATTCCGGCAGACCGCAAACTGTGTCAAATGCCATGCCTCGATTGATCGAGCTTCGTCTGTCATTCGAAATTTCAAGTATGAAATTGTGGCAGGAAGTGCATTATTTACCCCACGTTGGGGTGGCTTTTTTACAGATCTTCATCCGACGGATATGCCCGCCGAAACAGGCTGGCCCAGCACAGTGGATGCCAACTATTACCGGCGTCCCACGCGAGGAACCTTCTACTATCGAAGTTACAACGGAACCCTAGTCAATGTCCCAATCAATTCCGTCCAGGAACTTGGAAACCAAATAGCAAACACCAACGACTTCTACGTTTGTATCGCAAAGAGGTATTACCAATATTTTACTGGAATCGACGCCGACATTGGCGATCTCGGAGATCCTGAGCACGGGGCTCTCTCCGCCGAACACCTCATTCATCGCAATATTATCATTGGTCTTGGGGTATCGTTGAAAACTCACCAAAATTTGCGAACATTGGTGAGGGATATTATCAATCATCCGCGGTATCGGCTTTCTGATTTTGGACTATCTGATTAAAGGAGAGAGGCACATGTCGGGCAAGAACAATAAGTTTATCCAAGGCCGGAGGGACATGCTATCCCAGATCGGCATTACTCTTGGGGCTACGATCGCCTCTCACCCGATTCAGTTACTTTTCGAGACAATCTTGAATGGAATGATCAGCAAAGCCCACGCTCAAGCAGCCAATCCTCGCCGTTATCTATTTATCCAACATTTCGGAGCTCCTCCCCGCTGGACATTTGATCTGTTCCTAACACCCTACAACACCAGCAATTTTGTGGCAAATGCCCAAGTGGGAACCAAGTATGTTCTTTCAGGAGGCAGAGCCGCATCTGTCACATACGCAACAGTTCTGGCCAAAGGCATCAACGTCCCTTACATGTGGCAATTCCCCGTTCCCAGGGCAAGTGGAGGGGATCGACCCATGACAGATCTTCTAAATAACCTCCTTCACATACGAGGCGTTACGACGGCTAATGCCGGCCACGGGGGCAGCGCCGCTTTGCGATACCGTCCTTTGGGTGCCGTCAAATCGGTACCAGCTCTCTCTGGCGATGCGTCTGCCAATCCATTCCCTGCGGTAAATCTTTCGGCAACAGAGTTCAGATATCTCTCCACCAAGGGCAAAGCCGCGATCACCCTCGGCAACTCCGGCAACATGATCCAAAGCCTTCTCACTCCATTTATGGGAACATTGCCCGCTGGCTACAAGGCAAACAAACAGCAGGTTCAAACCGCGATCAATGCCGCTCTGGATGAAATTGAACAGTATGCAATTGATCGACATCCAGGGGCCGATATCATTTCTCAGAGCAGAGAAGGGGCTGAAACGCTTCTGAATGAAGGTTTTGGCGACCTCACTGACACCTGGAATAGTCTTCTGGCAAAATATCGAGATCTGATTTCGCGGGCCATTGATCCCACGAGGATTTTTACTGGCATCAATAATGCCCCCATCGGAATAACGGGAACCCGCACGGAAACGCATCGTCTGAGCAGCATTACCAACATTTTGACAACCCCAGACATCAGAAATCTTATCACGGCCAATACCACAATTTCGAGAATGGCAGAGCATTTTGCCGTTGCCGAATACGTATTGGTCAACGACCTCTCCTCCTCAATGGCAATTCTTCCGGGTGGTTTAACTAATCTATCACTGTCCGGAAACACCTCGGCCACTCCCACCTTCGACGAACACTACACGGGAGCGATTCCCAGTCTCTATCTCAACACCATGTACTATCGAGCCTACGCGTCCTGCCTTCTTGAACTGATTGATCGGCTCAAAGCTGAAAGCATCTGGAATGATACGGTCATTGACACTGCGGGCGAATTTAACCGCTCGGCAAGGGGAGCTGGAACTGGATCCGACCACGGGTTTCAGGGTGCCAGCGCCGCCATTTATTCAGGGGCCATCGCGGGACCCATTGTTCTTGGCAACATCAAAAAGGAAACAGGAGCAACCTCTGCTGCACCAGGAACTTGGGGCTATGGGGCACCTGTCAATGGACTGTCTTCGGGGCAATTGACCCTCGGCCATGTTGCCGCCACTCTCGCCTATCTACTCAGAACCCAATCCCCGATCACCGCATATAGCAAAATCATTGGAACAGATGGGACCGGAAAAATTGTGCCTACAATTGAACTGGCGAAACAAGTCTAGTCTGGAACGGACGGCATTCGATATCTTTTGATATCTGTCGCATGCCCTTTTAGCTTTTTGCACCCTCGTAGGCATTGGAACCGGAGTCGACGGATGAAACCGAAGGGATCGCGGAATTTTCTATGCTTGGGGTTATCGCTTGAGGGATACTGATGGCTCGAAGGGCCTTCTGAAAATCCTCATGAACCACTATCTCCGGAACAAAAGTTGCTGCAAAAATCCTCTTAAACTCTGAACTTGCGTGACAAAAAGTGATTCCCATACAGCTTGTTTGATTGAGTTGCTGGATAGCAGAGACAAAGATTGAGATTCCGTTGGACCCCACAAAACAAAGATCCTTCAAATCAAAAATGACCTTATAGGATTTAAGATGATCAAGGCAACCGAGAAAGCGCTCAATTGTCTCAAGGTCAATGCGACCCTTCAAATAGACTGCCATGATATCTACGCTGATTTGCTCAAACTTAATTTCCATCATCAACCCCAGATTGTAATTTTCTCTTCCTCCCAATCATAGTCCTTTTATCCCTTTCAAAGAGATGGCCCAATCTTATTTGAAAAAATCTGGCCCATTGTCGTAGGGACAAAGATCCAATTCTCCGTAAAAATGAAACAGCATCAAAAAAGACAACCAACGCGAGTGGGCTTATGAAAACATTTATGTCCTGGATGAGCTACATCTTCTCTCACTACACTTTAGGGTTTATCATTACGGTGGCATACGTCCTTCTGAGTCTGAATTACTACAATGCAACTCATTTGGAAGAAGGACAACAAGTCGATAGTTTTCTGATCAAGTCTCTCCAAATAGCCCATCAAAAGACAATTGATTTTAGACTCCAACAACGCGGACCGCGGTCTCCATCCGAAAATGTCGCACTCCTGGCGGTTGATGAACAGTCGGTCTTAACTCTTGGGCGATGGCCCTGGCCAAGGGAGATCATCGCGAAAACGATCAACAGAGCAGTGAGTCTCGGAGCAAAGGTTATTGCCTTCGATGCCGTGTTTTCAGAGGAGTCGGAAAATCCAGCAAAGGAGATCTTTGAAAAGCTCAAAAATGATGGAATCCTTAATCCGATTGGAGTGGAAAAATTTTCTGAAGAACTTCTCTCTAGGGACTCAGATCGAATTCTAGCAGCTTCGATAAAACAAAATTCGGGCCACATTGTCATGGGTTCATTTTATGATAGCAACAACAACGAACTACTGAAAGCAACTTACCCAAATCGCTGCTTCAATTATATTTACGAAAGCACCCCAGCATATAAGATTTGGGACAATGAAGAAGTATTCTTAGCTATTGTCGACCAGAATGACGTGTATATTCCGGATTCAATGGCAGAGATCTACAAAGAACATCTCAAGGTTATTTCATCTGAAATCACTCAAAACACTCCTCCACCCAAGAACCTCAGAGAGCACCTTGATCTCAATTCGAAAATTCGTGAAGCCCAAGCAGACTATTGTGGAAACTGGCTCGACCCAAAAGAAGACATCCTCTATCCGGCCCTGGTTGAGGCCTGGCCCCACGTGAAGGCCGAAGAGGATGCATCGTCATTTCTCTTCAACACCTTTGAAGAGTTTGTGAACTCCTTTAAAGATCGCTACAAGCGAAATCTGATCCCTGTCGCCGACAATTGGGTGATGAACACTCCATTGATATCATCTGAAGCGAAGAACACAGGATATTTCAATGCTCACCTTGACGACGACGGAACAATCCGGCGAAAACAGCTGATCGTAAGAAATGGCGAACATTATGTGCCTTCTATTTCTCTAAAAGCCTTCCTTCTTGCAATGGGATACAATGCCCAAGTAGAGATCAGCGAAGACGCCAAATATGAATCAAAGGTAATTAAAAAATTCTCGATCACCAATAGCGAAGATGGAAAAGTTGTATTTGACGTACCTGTGGATCGCCAGGGCAGCCTCATGATCAATTACGCCGGTCCACAGAATATGTTTCCTTATTTGGGAGTTTCTGAGCTGCTGAGCGACAGTCCCATAGCAAAAATTACCCAAAACGTTTGGGATAAGACCAAACGCCGCTGGGACAATAGTCGCACGGTAGAAGTCAACAAAGCCGACTGGGTTAAGGATAAAGTCTTTGTTTTCGGAGCGACGGCCGTAGGCATCTATGATTTGCGAGTAACTCCATTTGATGAGAATTTCCCGGGAGCCGAGACTCATCTCAATGTCATAGACAATCTTTTCAGAAGAGATTTTCTCAGACCTCACCCAGATGAAGATCTCAGAATGCCACTGGCGCTTCTGACGATTGGAATCCTATTAACTATCGCCATTTCTCGACTCGGAGCGCTGCCGGGATTGGTGCTCACGTTTGCTGCCATGGCCGCAACCATGATTTTTGATAAATACTACTCCTTCGCAAATGGCTATGTCATCACGATCATACACCCGTTTATATTGATCCTAATGCTCTACATCTCTTTAACCTTCTACAAATATTTCTCTGAGGAAAAGAACAAACGCGAACTTCGCTCAACATTTCAAAAGTATGTTTCTCCTGCGATAGTTGAGGAAATCTTATCTGACCCCAAGAAAATCGAGCTCGGCGGTCGGAAAACAAGGATGACGGTGTTTTTCTCTGATGTCCGTGGGTTCACGACAATTTCAGAAAAACTTGATCCTCATGAACTGAGCAATCTCCTGAATTCTTATCTGACCCCTATGACCGAAATCGTTTTTAAGAATCGAGGAACTCTCGACAAATACATGGGCGATGCCATTATGGCCTTTTTTGGCGCCCCTATTTACTATCCAGATCACGCAAAATATGCCTGCCGCACAGCTCTGGAACACATAGAGAAACTCAAAGAACTTCGAGATGAATACATCAAAAAAGATCTCCCACCCATCGACATTGGCATAGGCCTCAATACCGGAGAGATGAGTGTTGGAAACATGGGATCTGAAACTGTTCGAAGTTACACCGTCATGGGAGACGCAGTCAATCTAGGGTCTCGTCTCGAAGGGATCAACAAACAGTACGGCACCCGCATTATCATCTCGGAGTTTACATACGATGAAGTAAAAAACGACTTCTTCTGCCGCGAAATTGACTGGGTTCAAGTCAAGGGAAAGGTTCTGCCAGTCAAAATTTATGAGCTCATTTCAGAAAAGAAGCCGGGTGACAAAATCATCGAAATGTTGAAATGCTTCCAGGAGGGGTATCAAAAATATCATGAAATGGCCTGGGCACCTGCGATGGATCATTTTAAGAAGGCTCTGCTCGCTCTTCCCGAAGACCCCGTATCGCAGCTATACGTCCAACGCTGCGAGGAATTTATTGCAGAGCCACCTCCATCTGACTGGGACGGCGTCTTCGTTATGCATTCAAAGTAGGAAATTGACAAGCCTTTAGGGTCAGTATGTAATGGGGTGCGCTTTTTTGTGACTTTTTGCTGTGATCAGCAATCAATCAGACCTCGCCACCAAATTTCGTTCTGGAGAAGTGACGACATCCCATGAGGCCATTGCAACAACTCCTATCTTCGTTTATGAATTATTTCTCATTTTATTTTTTCACTATTTTTTTATTTCTATTTTTATTTCTATTTATTGGTGAAAGCCAGGGCCAGACAAATCTCAGTGGGATTTCCATCCACAATGCTCAAAAAATGAGCCACGACACAGTCAAAAAGGTCATTTCACTCAGCGGCAATGTTCAAGTTATCTTTCAAGGGCAGTATTTGTCCTGCGACAAAGCGGCCATTAATTTGAAAGACAAAACTGTTGAGGCCGAGGGACAAGTTATTCTGCAAAATCAAAAAGTTTACGCTGAGGGCGAGAAACTCGTGCTCAACTACCAAAACAACACAGGCACGATTTATCGTGGCTTTTTGAAAGCCGGACAGGTCATTTTTGAAGGCGAAGTCATTGAGAAAACGGGAGAAGATGAGTATGTGGCAAATCAAAGCTACTATTCAGCTTGCGCCACCTGCCCTCCAGCATGGAGTTTTAAAGGATCAAAGATCACGGCCGAAATCGGTGGCTATGCCTCCATTGATTATCCTGTTTTGCGCCTTGGCAAAGTTCCGATTTTTGCTTTGCCATGGATTCGGGTTCCTCTAAAGAGCGACAGGCAGTCGGGCTTTCTGGTCCCTCGGTTTCCATTTAATAAGACGAGCAAACTTGGTCTGACCATTCCGTATTTTTGGGCCATTTCCCGCAGTCAGGATATGACGCTTAACCTGACGATGTTCAAAAACCAGGGACTCAAGCCAAACCTCGAATACCGCTACCTTTTGAGCGAAAATAGCAAAGGAAACTTTTACAGCTCATTTCTCGAAGACAGATTTTTTGAACAGCGCACCAAAAACCCATCCAACCCAGACGAAACGACTTTGATTCAAAGTGAGAGGGAAAGATGGTTCTTTACCTACAATCACTATTTTGAAATGCCTGAGCAGATAACCCATCGGACCAATCTCAGTATGGTGAGCGACCTTAAATACGCCAGGGATTTTCCGCGAGATCTTGATACCGATGGTGAGCCGGCAATTGAAAACAAGGTTTCTCTTACTAAAAATACCGAGGGATCCCATCTCAGCGCAGAAGTTGTCTACAACATCAACCAACTTGTAGAGAGCTCTGTCGAAAACAACAATGCCTCGGTACATCGATTTCCTCAAATTAATTACAGCCTCATGGATCGCCCAATTGCAGCAACCCCACTCTATTTTGGTTTTGACACGAACTACGTCCAATTCGCACGGCGTGGACTTTCTTACGATGATGTCGTTTCGTCCGGCGAATCTATTGGCGATGGAAGGACCTGTCCTTTGACAAACCCAAAATGCATTTCTCACGAAAGTGATGGAGCCTTTGAACCAAGCAAAGGGGATATACTGAGAACGGGGCACCGATTTGAATTTATACCCAGAATCAGCCTTCCTTTCCGCATTTCCAACTTTCTTGAAATTCTGCCTGCCGTGACCTATCGAGAAACCCAATATCGCTTCACGGCCCATACCACAGAACTTGACACCAACTACACACCCACAGCAGCGCGTCGTTATCTTGAGATGGAAGTGGGAGCCAAAACTCGCCTCGCTGGAATTTTCGGAGATAGAGATAATGACCAAGCCGAAAGATATAAGCACATCATCGAACCTGAACTTCGATTTTCTTCAATACCTTGGATTCGACGACCAAATCACTATTTCTTTGGGAAATTTGAGGGACAACCATATTCGCAAACCAATGAGCCATTGAAGGATGATGATTTCTTTGGCATCAACAAAGTGCAGTTTGATTATCACGATCGAATTTTTGACCGAAGGATTCTTGATTTTGGAGTCAGCAATCGCATTCTCCGCAGACAGTGGCGCGTGGACCACCCCGAGTACAAAACCATGGGAGTCTTCCGCCTTTCTCAGTCCTACGATCTCAACGAAGCAGAGTCCGAGGATCCACAGGCTTGGTCATCGATCAATGCTCTGGTTGACTTGCGCCTCGATCGGGTTGAGCTCCACTCACTGGCCATCTACTATCCCTATGCTCGAATCACCAACTCCTCTTCAAGACTTCGAATAAAAAATGAATACGACAATTATGTGCAATTGGGATTTACCCGATCTGTGTTAGTGAACAAGGACAATGAGGTAAACCTCACAAGTCAAATCAACAATATAGGTCTAGCCTTGGGGTGGACAACAACCTACCTCAATCTCGTTGGAGGTTTTGATTACTCCAGTATCACGAGTAAGATTTTTTCCTGGAAATTTGAGGCTCAGATAAAACCTCCCGGAAATTGTTGGGACATCACGATTTCCCAATTTCAACTCCCAGAGGGGCAACCTGATTGGGATTTTGGAGTGCACTTTCAATTTGGCGGAAAATAGAACATTTACCGAAGTATTGGGTGAACTAAAGCAATATGGTTATTGAAAAATCCGAATTCGCCTCAGAAACTAAATGCTCTGTATTGGGCAAACAAGCCTTCTATTCCTCTTTCTGAAATGAGAGGAAGCACCCGGAGCCGACTTGACTCCGGGGGCGGCAGCCCCTGATCTTCATACATCCGCATCTTTTCCTTTTCCATTTGTTCCGGCACGATATAGACAACATAGAGTCCAAGTAAGATCCCCGAATAAAGTCCAATCGAGGCCCCACGAGCCACATTTTGAAGATTATCACCCGGTTTGTCCTCAAATGCCAAGGTCGCCGTTCCCACTAAGGTTCCCGCAAGAACTCCGTAAGTGCAGGCTGTAACAAACTCCTTCATCGGCCCAGAACCATGATTCTGTGGGTCGTTTGGATTGGGTCCATTTTGTCCGAAAACCTGAGGTGTCTGAGCGATGGCAATGCCAACAGCGAGAGCCATAAAATAGCCTTGTGCATTTGTCATTTTCATACTGAACTAGTTTTTCACATCTATTCCAGGAGTCAAGAGGCCGCAAAAGATCACGAAATTAGGAACCGTGAATTCGCGAATTCGCCTGAAAACCTACTCCCCAAAATAATCCCGAAATATTTTTACTTCATTTCGATCAGATACGAGAGCCAACCACATCCAAATTTTGTATTGAGGAAATCTCTCAATGAGTTCTTCCAAAACGAGCCCCAAGCGACGTCGCTGCGCTCGCGAAACGGGGTCCCCGAGCCATGCCTTTCTGATGGCCTTTACTTCAGTCAGAAGGATCGTTTCATTTCCAAAAAGGACAATATCTACCTCAGCCCATGGACTTCGCCAGTTCTTCGCGACAAGCCTCCATCCATATCCAACCAAAAATTGAACAACAAGATCCTCTGAATGCTGGCCCTTTTGCGTGCGAGAAGAAAGGACTCTCGAACTACGGCGCCGAATCTGTCCAATGCTCTCGAACCCCGGCAAATGTTCTGCGATGAATTGCACATGGACCAAGTCGCGCAATGGATTCTCTGTGGGCAGCAGTTGCATAGCCTTTGTGATCCTCAAATCCGTAGCCTGGGTATTGTGAGGCAAATTCAACCAGGAGTCGATCCCTTGCAACTTTAGCAAATATCGAAGCGGCCCCCACAGGCTCGGCCCTCGAATCTCCTTTGACCAAAGTTGTTTGCCTAAACTTGCATCTCTTGTCTGACTCAAGTCCTGGTATAAGCTGATTCCCATCGATCAAAAGATGGGCCTCTGATATTCCCATCTTCCCAACGAGATCCATAACTGCCCTTTTCATGGCCAGTAAAGATGCCTGCAAAATATTGATCCGACTTATTTCATCGACACTTGCAAAACCAAGACCCACAAAATGATCTTGAAAAATCTGTTTCGCATACTGCTCACGCCGAGAAGCGGACAGTTTCTTGGAATCCGTATAATGTTGCCAGGGATTGGCCTGATTAATATGGACAGCTCCCGCACAGACGGGACCTGCCAAGCAACCTCTCCCAACTTCATCGACCCCAACTAACGGAAGGCTGGGATCAAGCTTGCACCAGTCAAATTTCATTTATTGATGGATTCAGCCTTCGATGTTTTACCAACAGCCTTGGCTGAATCCTGTTCAGAAATCGCCTCAGATGTCAGACGGGCCGCGCGGCCTTTCAATGTTCGAAGATAAAAAAGACGCGAACGACGCACCTTGCCACGACTCACTAATTCTACCTTTTCGATCGCCGGACTGAGAAAGGGGAAAGTTCTTTCAACTCCCACTCCTGCCGAGATCTTGCGAACCGTAAAGGCCCGCCCCGCACCACTGCCCTGGATTTTGAGTACGACTCCAGTGTAAATCTGTACTCTCTCTTTTTCTCCCTCTTTCACCCGAACGTGCACATTCAAGGTATCACCAGGCGTAAAGCGAGGTAAGTCCTTCGTTTTTGCCCGACCTACAGTTACTTGTTGTACGATATCCATACGCTCACTCCACGATTTTTTAGAAGGGCCAGGACTACCATGTCGCCAGAAGCCGGTCAAGACAGATACTTACCGCCGAACGGACGGACAAATGGCGGAACTTGTCCAATGATGGCCCTCGAATAGGCTCTAAGAGTCGGTCACACCTCTCGAGAAGGTCTTCTGTCAACCCGTAGCCCGTACCAAACAAGAGCAAGTAAGGACCCTGGGGACGAGATATCATTTCCTCCCGTAACTCGCGAAAACTAACGCGAGTCAATCCCGGATAATCGCGGGCCGCTGTTGCGACGACAATTGGCGGCTCCGAAAACCCTGCTATCAAGTCTTCTAAAGTCTCGCACAACTCGACTCGCTCCAGAGCACGCCCCCGACTGGCATTGAATCTCGATCCGTAACCTACTCTCCAGTGATTCAAAATCCGGCTCACGAACATGAGCTGTTCCCTCTGACGGTGAACAATAAAATACTTGTTAACGCCATAGGTGCAAGACACGCGGGCGATGTCATGAATATCGAAATTGGTTACGTTGGTCGCAATGACCTTTCCTGTTTTGTCTCTCACGGGCCAGTGAATCAAAGCCACCGACACGTTGATCTGCTGCTCATGAGGAACTCCGCGCTCCATTCCTATTTTCTCCCACTCAAGAGGCCTGAACACCTCTCATAAATCGTTTGATCTATACCGTCTAACTCATTAAAGAATCTGGCTTAATTTCGGCAATTTGTCTCACCGCATCCGCATCAAGGCCAAGGGATTTGAGCTCTCTTTCCGGCAGAGCACACAAGCGTCGTGCGGCCTCCACCACGCTCATCTCCAACACGCCCAGTTGCTTTAATAAATCAGGCCGCAGTATTCTTGTCCGCACCAAAGAAACATCCTGACGAAAGGCCTTCATGCGCACATGGTGCCCCGAAAGCAGAATTTCCGGAACTGGAAGATCCTTGAAAACTCGTGGTCGAGTGAAAAGTGGACATTCGAGGAGCCCTTCAGCAAAGGTCTCCAGATGGGAACTGAGTGGATTACCCAAAACTTCCGGCAAAAAACGAACGACAGAATCCATAATTACCAAAGCGCCAAGCTCACCGCCACTCAAGATGTAGTCACCAATAGAGATCTCTTCATCGACAAAGCATTCTATGAATCTCTGATCGATTCCCCCGTATCGCCCACAAACCAGAGTCACTGGGCCCTGATCCTGAGCCCAATCCCTTGCCAACTGATCACTCCAAGGCCTGCCTTGAGGAGAAAGGAACACCACCTTTCCCTTTCGGTCACCTAGACTCGCGAGCGCTTGAGAAAACGGCTCCGCAAGAAAAACCATGCCGTCACCCCCGCCATAGGGTCGATCATCAACCGTTTTGTGAGGGTCAAAAGTGAAGTCGCGAGGGTTCACCAAATTCAACTGGGCCTTGCCATTTTTAAAGGCCTGACCAACCAGACCTTCCTGAAGGGACTGACTGATCATGTTCGGAAAAATAGTCAATATATTAAATATCTTAGACATGATCTCTCATCTCAATCCTCGATCAATCCAGGAGGAAGAATCATGACTATTTCCGATTTCTCAAAGCGGATTTTGCCAACAAATTCAGGAATCAAAGGAATCAAAATTTCCCGTTTGTCATTGTTCTTCCTATCTCTAACAACCAGAAGGTCTTGAACTCCATTGCTTGAAAAGCCAATAATCTGACCAAGCTCTGTCCCATCAGCAAGAAGCACCTTAAAACCTTCGATTTCTGACAGAAAAATTGAGTCGCCAGGTTTAGAAATCAAGAATTCTACTGGGACATACAATTCACAGCCCTTCAGTGCTTCAGCCTCGTTGCGATTTTGAATTTGCGGAGAACTCGCAATAAAACCGTTCTTATGGAGACGCGCCGATTTAAGATCAAGAGTCAGCCACCCGTCTCCTTTTGATCGAACCCCATGGATATTCAGCTCTTTCAATCGATCAAGCCAAGGAGCCTCACCAGAAAATACAATAACAAAAATCTCACCACGAATACCGTGTGCGTCCTTCACCTTTCCTATTTTTCTCAAGCCCTTTTCTTTGGCCTGAGAATCGATTTCTTGCTGACTCGAAGAAGGCATAGTCTCCCTTTATATGTGGCTTTCTTCATACTTTTTCGTCTGAGCGAAAAAAAAGGGCTGTGGTTGACCACAGCCCTATCAAAAACCACTATTTCGATATTCCTATTCAACAATCTCCAAAACACTTCGCTTCTGAAGCTTGGTGCTCGCAGCATTAAGAATTGTTCGCATGGACCGAGCTGTCCGTCCCTGCTTACCAATCACCTTGCCAAGGTCTTCCTTTGCAACTTTGAGCTCAACGACTGTCGTTTGCTCCCCAATAATCTCATTCACTTCAACATCATCTGGCTTGTCAACCAGGCTCTTCGCCATAAACTCGACAAGATCTCTTAGACTCGTATGGTCCATCCAATCACCTCACTGCTTCAAGATCAGAGTCATTACCCACTTTCGACAGTTTAGCCGAGGGTGTGATAAAACGTAATATTAATTTTTAATTTGGCTAGCTTGAGCCTTTTTAATCAGACTCTTGACCCTCAATGAAGGTTGAGCGCCCTTAGCAACCCATTCTTGCACCTTACTCAGGTCTAGTTCCAACCCCTTTTCGGCTCCCGAGGGATTTGGATTATAACTACCCAAAACCTCAACAAAGCGCCCCCCCTTTGATCGTCGCTGATCTGCAACGGTAATACGGTATTTAGGGGCTCTTTTTGCTCCAACTCGATTCAATCGAATCACTACCATTTAAATTCACTCCTTCACACAGTTTTCAAATCCATCTGCAATCTACTAAGCCCTAGACGTCTACTATTTTTGCATCCCTTGCGCAAGGCCAAAGACTGAAAAGGAGACGGGAAAACCTATAGCCCTCGATTCCTCGGTTAGATTTAAAATGGAAAGCCCATTCCCTTGCCGCCGAACCCCCCACGACCAAGCCCCATTTTCATCATTTGAGACATCATTTTCTGGGCCCCTTCGAACTGCTTCACGAACTTGTTGACATCAGAGACCTCAGTTCCTGACCCCTTGGCAATTCTCAATCTCCTTGATCCGTTCAGTATACGGTGATTGTCGCGCTCGGCCGGAGTCATAGAACGAATGATAGCTTCAATCTTTTTCATTTCCTTGTCGGGAGGAGTCATGTCCTTCATTTTTTTCATCATCTGTCCCATCCCAGGAATCATCTTCATAAGACCCTCCATGGAACCCAATTTTTTTAACATTTGAATCTGCTGCAAAAAATCATTCATCGTAAATTTATTCGAAGCCATTTTTTTTGCAGATTCAATGGCTGTTTTTTCATCGATCACGTCTTGAGCTTTTTCAACCAAAGACAGGACATCACCCATATCAAGTATTCGACTTGCCAGACGATCTGGATGGAAAATCTCCAATCCCGAAACTTTTTCTCCAACGCCGAGAAACTTGATAGGAACGCCCGTTGCCTGTCGGATGCTGAGCGCAGCTCCACCTCTGGCATCTCCATCCACTTTCGTAAGAACGAGACCCGAGATCCCCAATCGCTGCTGAAAGCCCTCTGCCACGTTGACAGACTGCTGACCCAACATCGCATCGGCCACAAGCAATGTCTCCTTGGGCTCCCATATGTCTTTTAGCCTCTCTAATTCACTCATCAGTGCATCATCAATCTGGAGACGGCCCGCTGTATCGACAATGACCACATCAATCATCTCCTCACGCGCCCACGATTTGGACTCTGAAAGAATGACCTCAGGCTTCATGTTCTCTTGAGAAGGAAAAACAGGAATATTATTCTGCTTCCCCAGAGTCTTTAGCTGTTCAATGGCCGCAGGCCGGTATATATCTGCTGGAACTAAACCTGGCTTTTTACCAAACCTCTGACGCACGTGAAGAGCTAGTTTGGCAGCTGTGGTGGTCTTCCCAGCTCCTTGAAGTCCCACGAGAAATATCACAGCCGGAGCTCCACGAATATCCAGATCAACGGCTTCTTCTCCCAACACATGAATCAGCTCATCATGCACAATCTTGACGAATTGTTGGCCTGCCGAAAGACTGGTCAAGACGTTCTGTCCCAACGCCTTTTCTTTTACACGATCAATAAAACTCTTCACCACTTTGAAATTCACATCTGCCTCGAGCAGACTCATTCGAATTTCCTTAATCGTGTCCTCAATGTTTCGCTCCGTAATTCGACCCTGACCACGGATTTTTTTCAGGCTGCCTAAGAGCTTATCCGATAAGTTATCAAACATGACTTTCCCATCTGCCTCTAAAAAAGGCGATACTCAATTCCTCAGTGATCTTTTCTTTACAAGCTTTTCGCTCTTTTATCTTTAGTTTTTTATTCTACCAACGAATAAATGAACCCCGATGCAAACTTATGACGGCAATGGTATAAGAGATCGCAAAGAACCCAAATGCAACCACCGCTGCCTCGGCGACAGGAACATCCGAAACCCCCAAAATTCCGTGCCTGACTCCGTTTATCAGATACAAAAGAGGGTTGACACGAGACACAGTCTGCCACGCTGAATCAAGATTGTGAATTGAGAAGAAAACTCCTCCCAAATAAAGAAGAGGAGTGAGAACAAAACTACTGATTGCGCTCAGTTGATCCACGCTTTTCGCCCAAAAGGCCACAGAAATGCCAATATTAGCAAAGATCAAACCTCCCATTGTCAAAAAATAAGTGAGCCAAATAGGATGAATCAAAGGCAGCCATTCCCCTTTGCTGCTCAAAAAAAATAACTGTCCCACTGCAAAGGTAATAGCGCCCACCATAAAACCACGAACCAATCCGCCAAGTCCCATAGCCCAGATAATCTGCTGATAACTCAAGGGAGAAACTCGAAAGTCCTCTAACTCTCCTCCGAACTTAGCAATCACAATAGAACTTGACGTATTCTGAAAAGCATTGTTCAGACAGCTCATCATGACCAAGCCTGGAATCAAAAAAGCCAGATAACTCACCCCTCCCGAAACGGATAGTCTGCCTCCTAAACTCACTCCAAAAATGAGCAAATAAAGAGCCGAATTAATCATTGGATTAATCACCGTCTGCACAAGTACTTTGAGAAAGCGCCGAATTTCACGATAGAGGAGCATAAAGAATGGAGTCCACAATAACTCTTGAGAAGATTTTATCATTGTCGACCTCCCACTATACTCCGGAAGGCATCTTCAAGAGAACCCTCCTCTATTTTGATATCCTCAACCAAATTCAAATTAAGACCTGATTCACGCAAAAGTTGTCCAATCCCCATTTGAGCAGGCACCTTGAATTCAATTCGACATCCTTCTTGCTTAACCAGATAATGACTCTGAACCTTAAAGGCCGATTTATCATCGCCCTGCCTTTTGAAATCGACTGTTACTTGACGGTGAGTTAAATCAGCGATGAGTGTTTTCGTCTCTCCCAATTTTTGCAATACTCCATGATGAATCACACCGATGCGATCACAAAGTTGTTCCGCCTCTTCTAGATAATGAGTCGTTAAAAGAACAGTCACACCTTCTGATTTTAGATCACGAACAAATTCCCATAGCTTTTCGCGCAGTTCGATGTCGACTCCGGCAGTTGGTTCGTCTAGTAAAAGTAACTGCGGGCAATGAACCAAGGCTTTAGCGATCAAGAGACGCCTCTTCATTCCTCCAGAAAGCTGCTTCACCTTTTTATGCCGGTGCTCCCAAAGTCCCAAACGCTCAAGCAGGTAATTTTCTCGCTCTCTGTTCTTTAACATTCCGTAAAATCCGGAATGAAAAACCATGACCTCCTCAACACTAAAAAAACCATAATTGATGATTTCCTGAGGAACCAAACCCATCCTCACCTTTGCTTGACGAGGCTGTTTTGCAACATCATAGCCAAAGACTTCCACTGAGCCCGATGTTGCCGCCTCTAAAGTTACGATAATCGAGATAATTGAAGTCTTCCCAGCTCCATTGGGCCCAAGCAACCCAAAGACTTCACCCGATTGAAGTCTAAAATCAACTTCATTGACAGCACACAACTGTCCGTAATTCTTGACTAAACGATCTATTTTAAGAGGAACCACCATACTTAACTATCCCCGCAAATGGTCGAGTGTAATCGACGAAGACTCCATGCGCCAGGAATGCTGCAGATGCTCCATTCATTACCTCATTTCTCGATTCTTTTATTCAAGAAAAAACCAAATACTTCCGAAGCCTTAAAGGAATGAGACCAAGTGAGATGATCCCTATTCCAATTCGTGAGTTTATCAGTGGATCAACGGTCCCCGTGGACCTTTATGTCAAGCTTTCGGACGACAAGTTTATTCTCATCGCAAAACAGGGAACAAAAACCCAGAAGGACCAACTGAGCTCCTATGAAACCAAAGATGTCGAATACCTCTGGATCGAAAAATCAAGCTACCACAAGCTCACTTCTCAGACGATTCAGCTCGCTGGCATTATACTGAGCCGAAAGGATTTGGACAGCGGAAAAAAGACACAAATCGTAACGAGTGCAGCCACCACAACGTTTCGCCACCTCGAACACATGGGACTTGATCCAGTGGCATTTCAGCAGGCCAAACAGGTCTCAGAGGTCACTGTTCAACTGGTTGAGACCCACAACAGTCTTTCCCTCCTCATGGAAAGCCTCAATCAGTGCAATGATAATTTGGTGAGACACTCCATGGCTGTCGCCGCAATTGCAACTCTGATTGGTCAGGCACACCAATGGCAGAACCGAGCGACCATTGAAAAACTGGCTCTCGGAGGACTGCTCCACGACATCGGCAAGAAAAGTCTTCCCCCGGAAATTCTTTCCAAACCAAAAGCCCTCATGTCCTTTGAAGAGCTCCAACTTTACGAAACACACCCCTTCAAGGGAATGGAAATGGCGACAGGTCTTGGCTCTGTCCCCGATGATGTGGTCGCAATGATCTACCAACACCACGAAAACTCGATTGGGCAAGGCTTTCCTCAACACCTGCGCGATCTCAAAACTCACCCCCTTGCGCGTATTATCGCACTCGCTGACGAGTTCGTTAATCTGACTGTCGACAACCCCAACTGCCCTGAACCAAAAACGGCTCTCGAAGCATTAAATTACATAGAACTGGTAAAGGGACAGCCCTACAACAAAGAGGCCTTTCGTTGCCTAAAGAAAATCGTCACAAGTGACCGCGGAACCTCAGCAGCCAGCTAATCGGCCGTCTGGCAATTCCAGGCTGGATTCATCGGTTATTGGTTGACCAAAGGCTAAAAAATGCCAAAGAATGAGAAGCCCTTTAGGTCGCCGGGCAATTCGATTTGAATTTTTTTGGGAGCCCAAATTGACAAATGAATGAATCCTTTTCAACCCACTATTCTCAACACACCCGATACCTCGCAGGCCGCTTAGTCCGCATAGAATCTCTTTTAGATCGAACCAATCGGCAACTCTCTCGATTGTTTAACTGGCGACTCGCGGTGGCACTCATTGCTTTTTCATCTGGTCTTATCATCGCCTCAGGCCCTCAGTTCAAGAATTGGGGATTCATTTTTATCACTTCATCTTTGCTTTTCATTTACTTGGTTTTTCGATCGCGCAATATTCGGCGATGGCAGGCTTCTCTGATTGCCTGGAAAAATCATTGTGTCAGAAATCTTTCAAGAATTTCTGGCAAAATGCCCACGGGGCTTTCCTCTCCCCATCTCGAGGCTCTGAATAGCGAAAATCAAATCCTCGCAAGAGATTTGCATATCCTCGGCGACAATTCTCTTTTTGGCCTGATCGACGAAACCTTCAGTTCAGGTGGAAAATCAAAACTATTGCGCTTACTTCTTGATCCCCTCTCCAATATTCAAGACATTAAGGAACGCCAGGATAAACTGAAACTCCTTTCTAAAAATTATTGGTCACTGGCTCGATTCTTTTTTCGTGGACAAAGTGGTCAGCTCCCACCAGACTCATCGAGGCTCAAGAGCGAACTTGATCGTTCGTTGGTAGGATCCGGCTTTCATAGAAATCTGATTTTGCATTGTCTGCTGTACCCTCTTTCCGCTTTTCTTTTTGCGATGTGGACGACGGGTCAGATATCCTTTTCTGGACCCCTCACTATTGGTATTTATTTTCTTTTTTCTTTGGCGACACTCGGACAGGCAGCCAGAGGATTTACCCAAGGTGAAGTCCTTAGTCATGACTTAGAATCACTTTTGCCCGTCTTTGATTGGCTCGAGTCAAAAGAGAATCTCTCTCGTGAACTTGCTCCAATGACTTTTCGTCTCAAACCAGCAGCACGGCTCAAGAGAGTTCGTTGGATTCTCAGCTGCTTAAGCATTCAGGCCCATCCCCTCGTTTTTCTGGCGGTCAATGCGCTATTTCCCTGGACCTATTTGTGGACCTGGCGACTTGAAAAATGGAGACTAAGATACTTTGAAGATTTTAAAGCAAGTCTGCATGAAATCGAAAATCTGGAAGCTCTTGGCTCCTTAGCTCTCTTTCATCACTATCAAACCTCCTTTTTTCCCACATTTCAGAGCGATGTCCGCATTGATGCTAAGCATCTGTTTCATCCACTCATCCCCCGCAACAAGGTCGTGGCCAACGATTTTCAGATGTCAACTTCCACTCGGCTCTGTCTTATTACGGGCTCAAATATGAGTGGCAAATCAACATTTCTGAGAACATTAGGACTCAATCAGCATCTCGCTATGATTGGATGCCCTATCTTTGCAGAAAAATTTGAAACTTTTTGTGGACCAGTCCTGACCTGCCTTCAGATTAAGGACTCCCTGGAAGACGGCTATTCCTCATTTTATTATGAGGTTAAAAGAGTTAAATTGGTCATCGATCAAGCCTCGGCCGGGATTTCATTTTTTTACCTTGTGGATGAAATCTTTCGAGGTACAAACAATCGCGAAAGACTTTTAGGAAGCCAGGCTGTTATCCGTAAACTCCTTTCATCGCCCCAAGCGCTGGGATTGATTACCACCCACGATTTGGAACTCACCCATCTAGCAGAAGAGTTCAAGACTCTTCAGAACGGACACTTTCGGGATGAAATTCGAGCGGAAGAATCCGGACTCCATTTTTCTTATCAGTACCATCTAGGGCCCTGCCCCACGACAAATGCTCTTAAAATTATGGCGGCTGAAGGCTTACCTGTTTAAACTGCTTAACACAATCTGACTCAACTCAACCCCTTACGAGGAAATGAGTGAACCGGCGACTAGGGCCGTAGACCCGCTTCGATTGCTAAATGCATGAAAGGACTGAGATGTGGTTGGAAATCTTTAAGCCGGTCCGCGTCCCGTCGACGGCGTAACCTCATTTCTTCAGGAGAAAGAAGATTTTTGTTTCTAAATTTAATATTTTTTTCTACCTTCATATCTGGACTCCTTTTTGTTTTGCTCTAAATAAGAGTTATTCTTTACTTGGAGTCCACTTTAAAACCCTACTTAAACTGGGGACAAGATTCAATTGAATTGAGGAATCCATTTATGATAACAAAGAAGATTCTGGCCTTACTTAGTTTGAGGCGTATTGCGGTGACCCTAGCCGTTTATTCGATTTCTATGATTGGGTTTGCTATTGATATCGGCGCTACAGACAAGGATATTTATCCAGAGCCAGCACTCGTGCCACCTGTGAAAAAAATTGTTCGTACTCAAGGTCTTTCATGCGCCCTAGACAAAGAAAGGCTAAAATGTTGGGGGGAGATGCATGGTGTACCTCCATCACTTGACTCTCATATCCCGAATTTCAGCAAAAGGATAATCGACTTCGCAATTTCACCCAAGGGCGACAACTTAGCTGTATTACTTGATTACCCTGGTGCAGCAGGTTATGTTTATACGCATGACTCGGATCCGGTCATGTTTCCGAGGATAAAAGTTGCAAAGTCGATTGTTTGGCTCTATCCAGACTTGAACAGCTACTGCGTGAATGGCTTAGACCAAGTAGGGCACCCTGTAACCTCCTGCGGCGGTACAGACTTTAGTGAAGGTACCATAGTTGAATATGATTCGGCACGGGGTATGAGTCCAGAGTTTAGCCCTTGCGAGATCAATGAACATATAGAAGCTAAAGATGCGGGGCGCCACTCATGTGCTGGTGCTGAAGATGCTCAAGATTTTTTTGATGTCTCTGAAGGATATTATGAAATGCTCAGAAATCACGGGATCGTCACGGGTCGGCCTTCTTCTGCCATGTCCATAACATTGAAAAACTTGAAATGGAACAGTTGTGGCTGGATACCCTCGCGGAGGGGCGGTGACTCAACCTGGGGACCTGTTGGCTTCTTTAGTACGTCATCCTTCTCATTTTCAACTCCGATAGATCCAAGATTTAATGGCATAGACGTGTTTTGGCCTTATTCTTTCGACGAATATACCAAAATTAACATATCGAATGGCCGCTATGAATTCTCATGGAGAAACGAAAACTGGCGTTTTAATAATCCTTGGCATTCCTGGCTACCTCGAGATTTTCAAGTTGTCTTACCAGAGCTTGAGTGTAAAAAGGCTTCAGATATTAAATACTCACTTTTGGTTCCAATTCAATTCCTATCTGCTCGCTGTTCTGTTGGAATTGATCTCAATAATAAGCCTCATTTGCCGGTACACTTACAGCAATTTGAAAAGATAATGAACTACGAGCTTGGAATTACAAATTTACAAATTGACCCCCAAAAAAGTTTGGTGTCATTCTCAAATAAATCTAACACCAATCGTGTGGTACTTAAAATACCGGGTTTATCATACTGGGATATCAACACACAATTTTTTAAAAGGGTGAAAGGTTACAGTGATTTCTACGTGGTTAGCGATGATGAGTACCGTATTTACACTCGTGATTGGAAGGAGATTCCAGTTGGTCGTAATGAGTTACTTGGTCAAAGACGCCGTAAATTTAAAGTTAATGGCACGAGCTACTCCTGCGCAGGAATCGTTTGTTACAAAAGAATAGGGAAGTAGGCGGACTGACCCCCAGCTAAAAGAAATATATCATTACAAAGAAGTTCTCCATGGATTTTGCCGAATCAAAGGAATCAGAGCAGCTGCCAAAGTGTTAATTCGAATCACAGATCATATGGCTTTCTCCCAAACTGCGCCGCTCAAGAGAACGGATCTGCTCATGCAGCCAAGTGACCTCACTTTGCAGAAACTTGGTCTTCTCTTCATCGAGACGAAGACGTGCTCTCACGTCCTTCATTTTCTGAGGATAACTGTTCTTGTTTTGAAAATAGCTCCTGCGCCTGCAAGCGAGGGACTCTTCAACATTTTCTCCGAAAGATCAACAGACTCTTTCAAAATCTATTTCTGAAAATGGCTTTATTTCCAAACATCATAAGCTTCCAGAAGCCAACTTAATTGCTCTATGGATATGTGGACGACTTCCTCCACAGATATCTTCGGCCATGAAAACCTTTCCGAATCCAATTGCTTTTTCCATAGACAGAACCCACTTCGATCAAAATACAGAATCTTGCTTGAACGTGGTGTTGTTCAGCCCCTCTTGCCGACAGAACTCGATCTCGGGGCCAGAAAAATTCTCTGCTTCCCTGATTTTAGTCTGACAATATTCTTTGGTTTTTAATCTTTGCTCAGAATTTTTCATTCAATCCTCCTTGGAGGTGGAGTAATTTATGGGAAAAATTCAAGTAAGGAAAATAGAGTTTATGGAGCGCTTACGGACCAAGATACGCGGAGCTTGGAACAAAAATCAAGTCGGCCAGTTTACTTTTTAATCGACTCAAGAGCAAACAACTGGCATGTATATCGCAAACACAGAATTCTCAATTGAGGGGGGCGGGTCATTATGACGACAACAAAAAGGGATGTTGTTTCTGTTTCAAGGTCGATTGCCGTTGGCATTTTATCACTGCTGTCCTTTCCATTTTTGTTTTGTACTGCTCTCGGAGACAGCGAGCAACCAAACTATTGCGTCGGAATTAGGGGCAATGGCGAGCTTATTGCGGCTCACTGGCCTGCGATGGCAAGAATGGTCGAAGAACTTGGTATGCCTCAGGCAATTGCTGGTGGGAGCTCAGGATCCATCACTACTTTTTTGGTCGAGTCGGTCGCTCTTAATCCAGATCTGGCTTTGATTTCTGATCCGGTTGAACGAAGGCAGAGGCAAAGTCTTTTAATCAAATCGATGCCGTTCTATTTGCAGGTTTTGGCTCATCACTCTCGGGCCGCGAGCGGATTTGAATTCCTCAATGAGCTTACCAATCAAAGATCGGAAATCGCCCAGATACTGATGCGATACCTCTCTTCTGCAAGTGGGGCAAATCCCTCCGACAAGAAGTTCACTCAAGATCTGGTTGAGGCCATAGAAAAATACGGCCCCCTGCTGAACCCTGAGATTCTCCGAGGACTAGAGCGTCACCCGGCGCACTTTCAGAAGGCCGCTCTAGAGTCTCTTGAAGTTTTTGGAAAATTCGAGGCCACGACCGATAGAGATATCTTCTTTCGACCTGGATTGATCGACTTCAAGTATTTTGCCCTTCTCATTGGACAGATTGGCGATTTCTACGCAGGGAATACTCCAATCGAACATCGGAAAAAAATGTTGAGCTTCCTCGACAACTGTTCAAAACAAGGATACTCAAGGCATTTTACTGATATCTCTTCTAGCTGCCAGAACGAATTCTCCCAATTGGTTGATCAATATCTTGCAACTCCCTGGTCCCAATACCGCAATCAGAGATTTTTGAACCCCTGGGACTCGGTCTCTCTTCTTTGCGACCACTTCCATCATAAAGGGAAAAGGCAAAGAAAAATTCACTCAAATGGTGAGCGCGTACAAGGCTGCCAATCAGAGTATTGATTATTCCTCTTACTCAATCAACTTCGATAGGGACATGGCATATGGTTACTGGGGTCAGCAAAGTCAGCTTAAAAATATTCAAATTGGTCTTGAGCCGTTTGTTCAAAAAGGAGACTTAAAAAGTAAAAAGTTTCTTGCTTTGGAATCCGCCAATTGGTTTGAGGTGTTGTCTCTCAGTCCTGCTGAACCAGGCTTAGCCAACATCCAAGATTTCATTATTAACTCAAGTCGCGAGAGCATTCTGTCTGAAGTCACAAAGCACTACAATCAACGCTGGACCAATCTTCAATATCACAAGGAGTATCTCTCTGCCGGAGGCTGGTCAGATCTCCACCCCACGCTGATCTTAAAGGCTTATGGCTGTGAAAATATCGTCTATTTGACTCGCCAAAATGGCGAATCAATTTTTGGACAGACGGTATTCATCCGTCTAACGGGAACTCAAAATCAAATTCCGTTCTGGAGAGATCTGTCCCTCAACAACAACCGAGGATGGGATGTCAAAGGCACCGAGGCAGACAACACCCCTTGGAACCAACTCTATAACCTAGGCAACAAAGATTCCTCATTCAACCGCTCTCTCAGCGAGGCTGACGCAGTCTATTGCACAGATTGGAATTCCTTCAATGTCTTTCACGGAAAAATGGAATCGATGCTTCGCGACTCTTACGACGCTCCAGTTCTGTTGCGACCTGGGTCTTTGTCAAAACTACAGGTAAATAAAATTCAGGAAGGCCCTCAAACACGAGGACTTCAAGGATGTAACTCACCTTGAAAAGGAATTCCACTTGACCCGGGCAAGCGTCCTGTCCTTTATAGGTCTCAGAAATCTTAGATCTTTGGATCCTATTAACAACAAACTATGAATCATGTCGGGAGTTCATTTATGAAGAATCGCTTGTTAACAACAATAATCTTTCTTTCAACCCAATTGGCTCTTTCCGGAATGAGCCTTGCCCAAAGTTTGACCACCGATATTGATTCGGCGATTAGCAACAAATCATGGATCGAGGGCGAAGTTTACTTTCCTGAAATTGGAGACGGCGTTGCGGCCAATCTTGTTTGTATTGATTCGCACACGAACGAATATCGTTACCATCGAGAATCCTTCGTAAAAAAAGTGTGTCAGGAGGGGCATTACGACAGAACCGATTCCCGAAATCCTCAATACATCTGTACCACTGAGAAATATGTAAGAATACCTGAGAAGCTGTTCGTAACAGGTCCAACCTACCAGCAGGAAGTCTGCACGATGGATTATACTGACAGCCGAAACCCAAAGTGTGTTGGTACAACATCTCAGAAAGTGAAACAGATAAAAAACTACCGACTTGTGTCCTGTGATCCATCTGATTACCGATGCGAAGGCCCCAAAAGAACCGAAGTCATCGCCATCAAAGAATGCGATTCAAACGACATATAGCAGCAAGAGATCTTGAAAAAATCATAGAGAGAAACACTTATCTCCTACTCGGCTGAGTAGTTCCGCTCATCGAATGAGCTCTGTTCGGCCGAACAACCGCCACTTCAAGAAAAGTATAGCCAAGTTCGTTGTCTCTGAGGACGAGCAAAAAGGGATGATCAAAAACAATTTCACGCCCTGGCAGATCAAACCCACCCCTCAAACTCATTTCAATGGCTGCTGCACCTCCCCCCGCAATTCCCTTCTCGTTGAACTCAACAAACCCAGACGTCTTTACCTGTGAGATGACAATATCATCTGGAGTGGTCTCAAGCATATTTGAAAAATCTGAGTCTCTACCAAAGGGGGTCGTCAGTCCCATCCCATTAAGAGTGGGAATAAGATCGCCATCCCAGGTAAAATCAAATTTTGGGATAGTTAGCGTAACAAGCTCGGTTCGATCCATCTCGGAAACAATAGAGTCAAGTGCCCCAGGCTCTTGTAGGGAAGGCAAAATATCTAAGAGTGAACTGAAGGCTTTAGGAAGAAGTAACAGGGCTGAGTATCGAGGCCTCAACACTCCCTTCTCGCCTTGCTTCCCCGCCACATAAGGCCCATTTATCGCAATTTCGACAGCCTCGAATGTTTTCTTGTCCACATACCCATGCGGCGCCACAGTTCTCATCATATCAACTTGATAGCTCAGACCCTTCCCTTCAGACTTTTCTGAGCCAGCAGGAAAAAAGTCACCGGGCTGAGTCTGCCTTTCTTTTATCGGATGCTTCCAACCACCTTTGAAATAGCTGGCACTCACCAGAATCATTTTCATAAGGGGATTGATTTCAGTTAACAGTTTCTTAATCTTGCCGTCGGTCGCTTTGTCCACAACCCCATTCACACGGTCAATTTCGTCAGGGGCCAATGAGGAAACAGGAGCCTGAAAACTCGCATTTATGGCCTCCTGATAGTGAGGAGATACCAATTCCCCTTCCCTAACAAAGAGTATGTTTACAAGACGACTGATTGGATTTCTTATTCCATCACCATTCAACTGAACCTGCCGATTCAAGGCAGCAGCAGTATCTGAAAGGTTCTCAAAGGTCGTTGTTGGGGGAATCCCAAGCACCGTAAACATTTGTTCTCTAGTTTGAGTATCTTCACCTGCTCCAAGCGCTGCCATAACAATCGCATTTACTATCGGTGCTGATGGCAGAACGATGTTTGGAACTTGACTCAAGTCCGTTCCTTGATTCGAGTTGCGTAAAATTAAGTTTTCCATTAGCGCGTGTGAAAAAACCGTTTCTGCCTGAGCGAAGCCAATTAAGTTGAGTTGGCAAGGACTTCTGCGTCCGACTCCTCTGTCCTGAGCGCCGGCAGAATATCCCGCAAGAAAGGGACAACACAATAGAACGGACAAGACCATCTGTGCTGATGTTACCCACGACGCCAATTTCATTAGATGCTCCTTGAAAAACAAAAAGAGGTGAATTCGTCCATGTGCCTCATATCACACTATCTCACTCAGGCAAAGGACTCCGTTTGTTAAATGAATCGAGATGCACGCGAGTTGTCTGATGCCCCAGGCGAAAATGGTGAGCACAATTTTTAGAACATGTGTGAAACTGCTGATCTCGAGAAAGGCAGTTCTGACAAACAATTTCTGGAACTCCACACTGAATACAGTCTATTCGGACAGCGGCCGGTTGGCCACAATGAGGACAAAGTCGATATTTTTCGCTCGGGTTTAAATTCTGATCAACCGCTACACGATAGTCAAAAACAAAGCATTCGCCTTCAAAATGACCCTGAGGATACTCCTTGAGGTAATTGAGGATCCCACCTTCAAGCTGGTAAACATTTGTGAAACCCTGTTCCTCCATTTCGAGAATACCCTTTTCACAACGAATTCCACCAGTGCAATAGATCATGACCTTCTTGTCCTTTTCAATTCCACTTTGATCTAGGAACTTAGGAAACTCACTGAACTCCCTCGTCTTCGGATCGATGGCGCCTCGAAAATGGCCTGTTTCATATTCATAGCTATTTCGGGTATCGATAACAACGACATCCTTCTGACTGATCATCTCGTGCCACTCTTTTGGCGACAGGTGCCGGCGAGGGCCATTCGGCAAAAGATCCGGACGTCCAAGTGTCACGATTTCTCTGCGAATTTTAATTTTAAGATCGCGAAAAGCAGGGCGATTCGCAAAACTATCCTTGAACACAAGATCATTGTCAACGGGCAGGTGCTCAGATAGGGCCAATTTGAAGGCCTCAACCGAGGCGGGGGTACCAGAAAAGCTGGAATTGACCCCTTCTGGTCCCAGAATAAATAAACCAAGTATTCCCAGCTTTTCAGCAGCCGCCCTGAGGCTATCTTTTAAATCTCGGACTTCCACCTCAGAGAGAGGAAAGAATTTATAAAATGAACAAACCTTAAATTTCTGTGAACCCGTATGAGCCATCATCATAATAGTGCCAAGAAATATCGCCTAATGTGTTCGTCGTCAAAAACAAAAAATGGGGACTATTCCCATTTGGATTCACATGGCCGTTAGATTTCCCATTTATTTTCACGGTTAGAACTCCTGGTCGACCTGGTGTCACAAGGTCTCTCATCGCCTGCACAATGTCTGCGCTGCTCAAACTATCCAATTCTTTTGCCACCTTACTCGAACGGTCGAGGTCCCCATCGTTCATCAACACTGAGGCCTTCAGCCATTCAAAAAATTCCGCCGAAGTTGCCCCTCTATAGTCAAGATCGAGATGCAGGGCATACCGGGTATTTTCTAAGCTCGAGCCCTCCAAGAGCGGCGGAAGACCTCGATCTGCAAAATCTCTCAAGAACTTATAACTCGCCTGCTCAAGATCGTCTGCGGACTTTTGGCTCGATTGAATGAGAGTTTGAAGTGTCACAAATTTCTTGAAGAACTGACCCCCTGCCTGAACAATGTAACCAAGCTGTTGTCGACTACGCAATTCCCCAAAATAGGACGGTCCAACGAGCTTATCTAAAACCAACATGATCGCTGAGTTTCGTGGAGATCTGGGTCCCAATTCATAGAAACTCAAAAATGAACTGTTCGAATTTTCGCTAGAAGCTACGACAGTCCGATTGGCAAAGCTCTCCCGAATCGAAACAGCTTCTGCTTTCAACTTTTGAAAGGCCGCACGATCTACCGTCTTTTCAGGTTGAAGACTGAGGAATATTTGATCATAGAGGGCCTGAGCTTCTCCCCGATCAATATTGCCGTACACGAGAGACTCAACTCCGAAGGACGACATGAGTCGATTCCACTGTGCCACGAGATCCCCAACAGTGGCCGACCTCACCTCATCGACGATCTCCATGTCATCGACTGCCTGCGGAATCAATTGCAAATTGGCGACCTCAAGGGAGCGAAGATAGGGATCTTCAATCTCTTTGAATCAATTGAATCCACCACGGATCCCTTAAATGTCTCGAGCGCGGACGGATCCAAATGACCCAAAAACTCCCCAAATTGCTTTATCCCTTTCAGATAATCCCTCAGAATCAGCTGAGACGTACCAGGATAGGAAACCATCGAAAAGTAAGAGAATTGGATCCGAGCTCGATCCCAAAGAGACTGCCCAGAACTCTCTCTTTTTTGTTATCCAATCACTCAGATATTGCTTCATTACCTGAACAAGCAAGCTCTTGACAGCCTCAGAACTCTCCGTGCGCTTGATAAGATCACTTCTCAAGTCAAAGTAACTATAGACCTTAGGGATAGCGTATTCAGCAGATCTCAGTAAAAAGAGAGATCCTCGGTTCTCCGTTGGAAGCTCCAGCAACTTCTGATCTGTTGTTGCCACCAGCATGTCAAAGCTTCTGGGTTCATAGGGATTTTGTGTTGGAAATTTCATCTCCTCGGTAACAGGGGCTTCCTCTAGAGCGCGTGTTTCGGCGACAGACATTTTTGTTATCGAATAAGGAATCTTCCAGACCGGACACTTTTCTGGAAGATCTGCTCGATCTGACATATATAGTACCGTCAGTTTTTGCGGAGACAACTCGCCCAAAAGCTGCTTAAAGTCACTTTGACTAAAGGGCTCCCCAATATACGACTTCCTTAAAAGCTCATCTCCATTGCCAAATTCAAGCAGCAGAGACGCCAATTCGCCAGCTTCGCCGGAGCTTGAAGACAATTCCAGCTCTCTGTAAGCTCTCGCAGCAGAACGCTCAAAATCAGCTAGAAGACCGACTAATGTGGCTTGGGTTGCATTGGATTTCAAAAATTGAATGTACCCAAAAACCGTTCTCTTGAGAAGATCAAGATCTTTAGTGCCTTTATCCGTGAGCTTGAGCCGAATACTGACGAAACTAAAACCCGGATAATTGCCATCCAAAGCAGAAACATCAGATATCAACTCATTTTCTGCTAGGATTGAATACAGAGATCCAGTGTGCTTTTTGCTCAACAGACTGACAAGAAAGCGTATCTCTTTGCGCATCCAATTCACTGTGGGCCGCTTCACAGTGAAGTAAAAATCAAGAGTTTTTTCTTGGGTCGCCGCCATGACCTCAATTTGACGTGGCAGATCTTGAGGCTCAGGAGCAAGAAATACGGCAGGCTCAATATTTCTTCGCGGAATCTCAGTGAAGTGAGCAGTGGCAAGTTTTACCAATTCAGAGGTTGGTTGTGGTCCCGTGATCGCGATTTTCATATGATCGGCGCCGTAATGTTTTTTATAAAACTCTTGGAGGTCAGCCTTCTTTGCGTTCTTAAGTGATTCTAAATTTCCCACCCAAAATTTGCCAATGGGGTGGTTGGCTCCAGCATTGAGATGCATGATTCGACGAAGGCGCCACCCATCATTTTGCAGATAATTTTGAAACTCGTTGTGAACCGCTATTTTTTCTCTCTCTAGAAAGGATTCATCAAACAAAGGTGCCTTGAAAAAATCACTGAAGCGCTCCAAGCCTTCGGACATATATTTTGGCGGGAGAGAAGCTGGTAATTTGTTTCATGTTTGGAGGTGAATGCATTTGAGTTTCCTCCCCGATTCTCAACAAAATCTCGATAATCCGACTCCGATGGAAATTTGCTGGATCCCATAAACAGCATATGTTCCAAATAGTGGGCCAATCCAGGATGCTGAGCAGGATCATCAAAATAGCCAACAGGCAGGGACACCCCAATGCTTGCCAACTTGGCCTTTGGAATCGAGATGGCAATTCCCTGAATACCGTTTGGAAGACTAAATGACTCCGTCCTCATCCTCGCGTCTTGAGACGTTTGGGCGAATACCCCTGTAAAAACGCCAAAAACAAAAGAAATAATCACAGCCGATTTGAGAAAAAATCTGCCTCTACCCACGTGTGCTCCTTGAGAAAAAAAAACACTTCGATTATTTTTGGACCTATGAGCAAAATTCAAGCCAAGGTTCTTCTATCTTTGGCCCGGCCCCCCCCCCCATCCCAACCCTTTCCTGATAGTTGTCCCCGACCCACCTTTTTTAAAGTCCCAAATTTTCCCCCGGGGCGGGGCCCGGGGTTCACCGAGTCAGGGCGAGAGCATCTTCCCCGTTTTGGGTGACAATGGTCGATCGGCGGGACATTTTTATCGACAAAGGCCGCCCACCCCCCCCAAACGGCGAACTTCCCAGCCATACGAGATCGATTTAGAGAAATCATAAAGCGGAACCTCCCAGGAAATTCGACAGCCCTCAAGACGAAGATGCCTTAAGTGGTTTCAGAAACCCACAAAAACAGGTTTTCACCCCAACCCCCTGGAGTTTCATTACAGTTTTTTCCCCCCCCTCCCCCCCCCCCCCCCCCCCCCCCCCCCCCCCCCCCCCCCCCCCCTCCCCTCCCCCCCCCCCCCCCCCCCTTTCGAGCCAAACTTCGAGATCTTCGATCAACAATATCGATCAATATTTTTTCCTTCTTCGAATGAAATGTAAGAACTTGATTACTTCGACAATTTCGAGATAGACTTTACCGGAGAGGCTTTGGCAAATATCGTTCATTGGTCTAAGTAAGATTCGAACGCTTTTTGTCAAGCAGCCTTGCGAAAAGAGGAGATATACCATGAAAGCCTTGTGGGCATTTGAACCCTTCCATCAGGACAACATCAGAATAAAAGGAATACAGAACACACTCAAACAACTTGTTGGCTCTTCAGCAAATATTGAGGTGGGGTTCGTGGTCACACGGACTGAGTCCTTTCTGAATCTTGCGTTTGATGTGCCGGCTGAAGAGAGATTTGGTTTATATCCTCGAAAATTGATAAAAATGGCATTGAGGAAAGCTGGTTTAAAGTTCGAGGATAAAAAAATTCATGTTGTCGAACACAGAACCCTGTCGACCACCGAAACGGTTGATCGCCTCCTCAAACTTGCAAAAGATCGTGGAGCTGATCTCCTTGGGCTTTTTACTCACGCACGCAAGGGATATATGCGGTTCGCGATAGGAAGTGTCGCGGAAACAGCAATTCACAGAAGTAAAATTAGTCTTCTTCTTCTGAACCCAAAGGCCCACACTCCTCCCAGAATCAGAAGAGTCCTTTTTGCCAGCGACTTTGGCACAAACTCGAAGGCCCAGCTTAAAAAGGTCATTGGTCATTGCAAAAAAATGAAGGCCAGCCTCATTTTACTACATCATGCAGAGGCTACTTACAAATGGTCTCTGGATGAATCCAATCCAAAAATTCATTCTTACCGAAGAAAAGTCAATCGATTGAAGCTAGCCATGGAGCGAGAATGTAAACGTGCCAAGATCCCTACCAGTATCATCATATCCTCAGAACTGCGAGGGACGGCTGACCTCATTTTGAGATCTTCTAAAAAGGAAAAAGCAGACCTCATTGTTGTCGCGGCAAAAGCAGGCCCCACAGCAGCTTTAATGGGCGGCAGTGTCACAAGAAGAGTTGTGCGCGAAAGCAATTTGCCTGTGTTGGTATTAAAATAAAGTTAGTTTTCTGAATGAGCAGAGAGAACATTCAGTTTAAGAGGAAAAACTTTACTTGCGTAGCGGTAGCTAAAATTAGACCTTTTTCCCGTGTGAACTTCAATCTTTGATCTCCCTTCAACTATTGAATCACCCATTGAGCGACATTCCTCTGCATTCATCGCTAACAGAGCTAGTGCCGGAGTCGAGCTCCATTTGCGATCTGTCAATGTGAGCTTGAGGTATTCTCTATCGAGACGGGAAACAATGGAATCGTCGCACTCCAAGACTCCAATAATATTTGAATCGGAAGAGGCGGCTAAGATATAGGGTTTGTCGCTGCGGTATTTGCTTGAAACATCTCCTGAAAAGATCGCCGAGTCAAAAGTAATTGAATAGTTGCTAAAATCGATGTTCTTGACCTCGATATCCTTCGCACGAGCACAGGGAATTAACAATAAGGCAAACAAAGATATAGCCGCTTTCTTCACTATCGCTCCTTCTGCAAAATAATTTCTAACTTAACGCCGTTCATTTTACACTGCGTTTCACCAATTGAACCCGTCAGTCCAGCTGTTTGAAAGCGCCTGGGCCCGGACCTTCGGAGCGCAGCGACGACAGAGTTATTTCAAGCGGTGCCTGCCGTCAAGTTTTTTACCATTCGTGACGTAAAGCCCCCTGGCTTTAGCCACGGGGAGTGAGTCAATAGTCATCTTCCCCTTTCATCCTCCGCCTCAAAACTGAAGGTATATAAAAACCCACCGACTCCCTCCTCTTAACCAACCCTGGAATTAGAATAAGGGCGACTTCTTCAGAGTTTCAGGCCCTACCCCCAGGTTATGTGGCTGAAAATTATGATTATCACCGTGATTTCTCTGCGGCAGCGTCTTGAGGGGATAAGGACTCCTTCTATTCTCCGCATCCTCCTTTGCCTTGCGCATTTCATTTCTTTCGTACTCAGCGTCGCCATAATAGTGGTCGTCTTCTCCCCAGCGGAATATTTTAGGTAAGGAGTAGTACATAAGTGAGTGGTAGAGATTTCGAGGTAGCCACTTTCTCAGAAATCCAAATAGATACGCGTCAACAGTTACGAAAGATCTTAGCGGCGGATTCTTACTATTGATAATTTTGTGGATACGCTCGGCTATTTTTTCTGGTGTCGTAGGAGATAACTTCATCATTTTCGCGATAAACGGGGCCATTGAATTATAGTGATAGTAATACGGATTGTTTTTGTCCTGCATAGACTTCCGACTTTCTCTCGTAAGCTCAACATTCTTAAATGAGCCCGAATTGATAAATCCCGGTTGAATCAAACACACCTTGATATTCCATGGACGGACCTCATACCACAAAGCCTCTGTTGCACCCTCAAGGGCAAACTTAGACGCACTATAGATCGACATAGTCGGCATGGCCATCATGCCTCCGACAGATGAAATGTTGACGATATGTCCAGATCTTTTTTTTCTCATATGAGGGAGTACCCCTCGAATGAGAGCCATAGGCGCCCGGAAGTTGGTATCAATTTGCTTGAGTCGCTCAGTCTCATTTACTTGCTCGACCACTCCGCGCAGACAATAACCCGCATTGTTCACCAAGACATCAATGCCACCGAGTCTTTCAATTGCCTCGGCAATAACATTGTCACGATCACTTTTTGACAATACGTTCAGCGGTCGAATCCACAGATTCTCAGTTTCAAAAAACCCCATGTCTTCAAAGCGGTGAAGTGACGACCGACGTGCCGTCGCTATGACATGGAAGGAGTCAGATCTCAACAGCTCCTTAGTCAGAGCTAAACCCAAGCCCGTGCTTGCTCCGGTAATAAGGACGACACGCCTTCGATCGCCTCTTCTTCGGAAGAATTTTGAAAACCACTTGAACACCTGTTCCTCCTAGGATGCCAGATACTCGATCGCAGGCCCTAATTTCCCGCGCTGGTTGATAATTCGCTCATAGGCGTCAACTGAATCAATGTCTTTCATGATGTACGTGTTGGCCTCCTCTTTGGTTACAAGGAAGTACTCAAGTCCGCTCGTGCACACCAGCTTGTATTCAGATTTTCGAGTGGTACTCGCATCCTTATCCCAGGGCGCGACCACGCCCGACAGCGTGATGGGTGTCAGGACGTTTCCGAAGCAGCCCCTCGATGGATTTTCCAGAGGCTGGTTTGGATCTGCTTTTTCTGCCTTCATTTTCTTGAAAGTTAAAAGTTGTTTCATAAAATACATACACACCCCTCAAAAATTGCCAAACCACTTGGTGATTCATGGTGTGGCCTTTCAGCAAAGGTCGAAATAAAATTTCTCACTTCGTACTCAAGAACAAAGCCTACAAGTCCAAATTACACACAATAGCTGAGCACGGTCCCTCCCTCGAACGTAGCTTTGGCGCTGTCGCAAACATCCATCAAGATAGCTGCGCCAACTCAATGGAAACTATAATTGTATTGTCTATTTTTAATACCAGAGCCGACTGGGTGGAATACCCGACATCACTTTGTACCTCCTTTAATACGTCCAGGGCACGCATCAAGTAAAGAAGCTACAATCGCCCGCAAAAGCCCTGTTGTTTCTGATTTAATACTGACCACAGCGAAGAAAATGTCAAGTGCATCCGATTCTAAAACTGGACCATGTCAAAAAAATCCTAGAAATTTCAAAAATTTAAAATGCGACGTAAATAGAGCGAGGTCTTAAGCTAGAACAATCTCCTCATGATGATTTTGCTTACACAAAGATTTTGAATGGATTGTCGTTTCGGACGAGGCGAGTGGCTTTTTTTGAGACTGTTTGATCGAAGGACTCGTGGTTGTCATGTCATTTATTGATAAAGCATGATTTCTCTGCATCTAAAACCACGCGGATCGTCTTTAATACGGCATCGGGGGTCACCGAGATCGAACTGATCCCCGACTGAACCAACAGTCTCGATAATTCAGGAAAATCACTTGGGGCCTGACCGCAGATTCCGATAGGTCGACCTGTCCTCTTGGCCACCTCGATCGCCATGCGAAGCATCTTGAGAACCCCAGGATCACGTTCATCAAAAAGATGACTGATCACGGAGGAGTCCCGATCGACACCCAAAACCATTTGGGTCAAATCGTTCGACCCGATCGAAAAGCCATCAAAGATCTTTCCAAATTCCTCACCACGCAGAATATTCGAGGGAATTTCAGACATCACATAGACCTCAAGACCATCCTTGCCCTGAAAAAGACCGTGCTCTTTCATTTCTGCCAAAACTCTCTGCCCCTCTTCAGGAGAACGACAAAATGGAACCATCACTTTAATATTAGTCAAACCCACTTTTTGCCGAAGATGACTTATAGCAGAACACTCTAGAGCAAAGCCATCACGGTAACGCTGATCATAGTAACGGGAGGCCCCTCGAAACCCAATCATCGGATTCTCTTCGATGGGCTCAAATTTTTGTCCCCCTAAAAGGCCCGCATACTCGTTGGATTTAAAATCTGAAAAGCGAACAATGACAGGCCTTGGATAAAAAGCGCCAGCGATAAGACCCACTCCTTCAGACAGTCGATCGATAAAATATTGTCTCGGATTGTTCCTGTGAAATCCCAACAAATTCTCTATTTCTGTTTTTGTTTCCTGATCAGTTATTTCTTCAGGATGGGCCAGCGCCATGGGATGGATCTTGACGTACTCACTGATGATAAATTCGATTCGCGCGAGCCCCACTCCCTCCACAGGCAAAAGAGAGTTTTTGAGGGCCTGAGCCGGATTTCCCAAGTTGACCATGATCTTTGTACGTGGCCTCTCAAGGGACGTCCAGTTCACTTTCTCCTCTTCAAATGACAAGCGCCCCTTATAGACAATGCCTTCATCGCCTTCAGCGCAAGAAGCGGTCACTACTTGCCCGAGTTTGAGCACCTCTGTACCAGTTCCCGTTCCCACAATGCAGGGCACACCATGTTCACGACTTACAATGGCCGCATGGCAGGTTCTCCCGCCTCGGTTGGTTATGATCGCAGAGGCCTTTTTCATGATCGGCTCCCAATCAGGATCAGTCATATCAGCAACCAAGACCTCACCGTCCTGAAATTCACCCAATTCAGAAACATGGTTAATAATTCGAACGGGCCCTGTTCCAATTTTTGAACCAATGGCTCGCCCAGTTATCAGGACAGCCGATCTTTCCTTTAAAAAAAATGAGCTCTGCACAAGACCCAACTCCTGAGAATGAACAGTTTCTGGTCGGGCCTGCAAAATGAAAAGAGCACCTGTTTTTCCGTCCTTTCCCCATTCTATGTCCATTGGGGTTTCACGACCATTTAACTTGGAATAGTATTGCTCAATGGCACAGGCCCACTGAGCGAGCTTGATGACATCACCGTCATTGATGGAGAGCAATTCACGATCACGCTGAGAGACTTCAATATTTCGAGTCGTCCGACTGCCCTGTCCTGAATACACCATCCTCACCTGTTTTGAGCCCAACTTTCGACGCAAAATCGGCACTCTCCCTGCGCTCCTATCCAAGTCTCCCAAAAGAGGTTTCAGAACTAGAAATTCGTCTGGATCAACGCGACCTCCGACAACATTCTCGCCCAAGCCATAGGCACTGTTGATGAGAACGACATTTCTGGCCCCAGATTCTGTGTCCAACGTGAAAATGACTCCCGATGCTGCTAGATCCGATCGAACCATTTGCTGAACGCAGATAGAGAGTCTCACTTTGTCATGTCCAAATCCCTTCGTCGATCGATAGCTGATTGCTCGATCCGTAAAAAGTGAGGCAAAACAATTAAGACAGGCAAGCAGGAGATCATTTGCACCCCGCACATTGAGAAAAGATTCCTGCTGTCCGGCAAATGAAGCATCAGGAAGATCTTCTGCCGTAGCCGAGGATCTGACAGCCACATCCAGTTCCACAACACCAGTTCGATGGCAAAGCTGAGCATAGGCACTGCGAATTTCGCTGGCCACCTCTTCAGGTATTCCGGCGTTTCGAATTATTGCTCTGATCTTGTGACCAACTTCTGCCAGCTTGTTCGTATCTTGCGAATCGAGATTTGAAAGCAATGAATACATTTTCTCTGAAATCTTACTCTGGTCGACTAAGAACGAAAACGCATCCGCCGTCACAGCAAAGCCCGGGGGAATATTTATGCCTTGGGGAGTCAGGCGCTGAAACATTTCTCCCAAGGAGGCGTTCTTGCCTCCAACCAGAGAAATATCCTGAATCGAAATCTCTTCAAACCATTTAATAAACTGACTGCTCATACCAACCCCCATCTGCCTCCGTTTTACGCCAAGAAAATTTAAAAGGGAAGAACTCTCCGCTCGCCGAGAATCTGAACTCTGGATTTTTTTTGCTTTCCACGGGCTGAAATGCGAAAATAAAAAGCGATGAAAAAGAAAATATGCAGATCTGTTACCGATGTGATAGTCAAAGAATCCGAAGAACGCATTCGAGCCGAAATCCTTGATGCCCCTCAATCTGGCCGATGCTATGCGGTCAACCTACCGGTGCCAGCGACTCATATTTTGTCCAATGGTCGGTACACGGTCATGGTAACAGCAGCTGGATCCGGATTTAGTCGATTGCATGATCTGGCCGTCACGCGCTGGCGAGAGGATGTCACTTGCGACAATTATGGATTTTTTCTTTATATAAAGGACTGTCAAAGCAAGAATGTTTGGTCAGCAGGTTATCAGCCGATATGCTCTGAGTCCAATCGCTATCAGGCCTCATTTTTCGAAAATCGGATCAAAATTGTAAAAGAAGATTTCGGAATTGAAAGTGGACTTGATATTTTTGTTTCTCCCGAGGAAAATGCTGAAATTCGTCGATTGACACTCATTAATTTGGGCAAATCGATTCGCGAGCTTGAAGTCACTTCCTATTCTGAGGCAGTATTAAATGCACATCTCTCAGATCTCGCTCACCCCTCATTTTCAAATCTTTTTATCGAAACTGAATTTGATTACGAAACATCAGCATTGATTGCAAGCCGACGCCCGCGATCCAATAGAGATAAGCGGATTTGGATGATGCATACCTTGCACACGGACTTCCATTCAGTAGGACCTCTCCAGTACGAAACCGATCGGTCCCAGTTTTTGGGTCGAGGACGAAATCTCAGAAGGCCAGCGGCCCTCTTTGAAACAGAAATTCTATCAAACACGGTGGGATCCGTGCTTGATCCAGTGATGAGTCTCCGCAGACGAATTCGCCTTGAACCGGGGGATACTTGCCACTTGGTCTTCTCTCTCGGAGTCACAGAATCTCGAGAGGCCATCGATATCATGTGCGAAAAGTTCAGCAATGCCTCCGTTTTTGATCGACTCAATGAATTGGCCTCTCAGCAAGCACAGATTAAACTTTCTCACCTTGGAGTGGAGCCAGATGAAGCTCATCTCTTTCAACAGCTAGCCACCCGCCTTATCTACTCTGACCCATCTCTGCGACCTCCCAGTGAGAGACTCAAGCAAAACATCAAGAATTTAACGGAACTTTGGACCTTTGAAATCTCAGGTGATGATCCCCTTGTTCTTGTCCGAATTGATGACCTTGAGAATCGCAGTCTGGTAAACAATTTGCTCAAAGCTCAAGTATATCTATCCACAAAAGGATTTCACTCTGATCTTGTTATACTTAACGAAGCTCCGAATACTTGTTCTCAGGAGCTACAGGTCTGCCTAGAAAAAATGGCTCAAACGGCTCGTATCCCCTCCAATATTACTTCTAGTAAACATGGTAAAGTATTTATTTTGCGCCGAGATTTGATTTCAGAGGCCGATTATATTCTGCTCACAAGCGAAGCTCGCGCTGTTCTTTCAACACATGATGGAAGCCTGTTAGATCAAGTGAAGCGGACAAGAACGAAAACTTTACGAAAGGCCGAGCCTATCTGCCTGCCCCGAGAAGAGTCAGAAACATTTCCGGTGATACCACAACTTGAGTTTTTCAACGGACGCGGCGGCTTTTCGACAGAGAGTCATGAATATTCCATTGTCCTCAAAAATGCTGAAACGACTCCTGCTCCTTGGATTAACGTGATTGCCAATTCTGAATTTGGATTTCAGGTTTCTGAAAGCGGCAGTGGATACACCTGGTCGTCAAATAGTCGCGAAAATCAACTGACTCCTTGGTCAAACGATCCTGTTGGTGATCCTTCTGGTGAGGCTTTCTTTATTCGTGATCCTGATTTAGGCGCCGTTTGGGGACCTACGGCGTCTCCGATTCGCCTTCCTCACACCACCTACATCGCTCATCACGGTCAAGGTTACAGTCGCTTTGAAACTCAGGCTTACGGAATTCTTTCAGAGCTCAAGCAATTTGTTCTCATTGATCAACCGGTTAAGATATCCCGCCTCAGACTCGAAAATCGAACGCGTAAAATTCGGAAGTTAACTCTTTCCAGTTACGTCGAATGGGTATTGGGGTTTTCACGCTCTACCATGGCACCTACGACGATCACTGAGTTCGACGAGTCTTCGCAGGCCATCTTCGCCCTCAATCCAAGAAATCCGGAATACGGAATGAAAGTGGCGTTTAGTGCAGTTCTTCAAAAACACAGCTCATTCACTTGCGACCGAACTGAATTTATCGGGAGAAATTCGGATTTATCTCAGCCCGTCGGTATTTTTTGTGACAAACCATTTCTCAATGTTTCCGGCTGTGGCTTGGATCCCTGTGCAGCTCTACAGACAGAAGTTAAAATTCCACCCGGCAAAGTCATAGAGGTTATTTTTGTCCTTGGACAAGCCGATGATCGAGTTTCAGCACGAAAGTTGATCAAGCTTTTGCGAGAGGAAATCGACCTCAACCATGAATTTGAGCGCGTGAAAATTCAGTGGAACAGCCTTCTTGAAACAGTTCAAGTTGAAACTCCAGATCGAAGTCTTGACCTGATCCTCAATCGATGGCTTCTCTATCAAACGATCGCCTGCCGCATTTGGGCGCGCGCTGCCTTCTACCAGGCCGGAGGAGCCTTCGGGTTCAGAGACCAACTGCAAGACGTCATGGCCGTCCTGCTCACTGCTCCTTCAATGGCACGCGAACAGATATTACGAGCCGCAAGTCGCCAGTTTATCGAGGGAGACGTGCAGCATTGGTGGCATCCTCCAGCAGGTCGAGGTGTCAGAACTCGTTTCTCAGATGATCTCCTTTGGCTGCCGTATGTTGTTTCACGCTACCTTGATGTTACCCAGGACCATTCTATTTTAGATGAATTGGTACCTTTTCTCGAGGGACCATCACTTCTCCCTGATCAAGAGGACAATTACTTCCTTCCAGATGTTTCTGTCCAAAAGGCTTCTCTTTATGAGCATTGCGCACGTGCACTCGATAAGAGCCTCAAACTTGGTGAGCACGGACTTCCGCTCATGGGCGGCGGAGACTGGAATGATGGAATGAATCTTGTCGGCATCAAAGGTCAAGGCGAAAGCGTCTGGCTGGCTTGGTTTTTAATTTCAAATCTAAAGAATTTTGCAAAACTCGCTGAGCGCAAAAATGATGAGAAGCGAGCCACAAGGTGGAAAGCGCATGCGACTCACCTCGCAGAATCAACTGAGAAAAATGCTTGGGATGGATCTTGGTATCGACGAGCCTACTTTGATGACGGAACACCACTTGGTTCCGCTGAAAACTCTGAGTGTCAAATTGATTCGCTCTCGCAGACTTGGGCCGTTATGTCAGGCGCTGGCCAGTTTGATCGCGTGCGAAGAGCTATGGAATCTGTCTATGAAAGACTTGTCAAATCCAACGAAGAATTAATTTTATTGTTCACTCCACCCTTTGATCAAACGAATTTGGATCCAGGCTACGTTAAAGGCTACCTGCCGGGGGTACGCGAAAATGGGGGTCAATACACTCATGCTGCCAGCTGGGTAGTCGTTGCGGCGGCCCTTCTTGGTGATCGAGAACGAGCCTGGAAACTCTTTTCCTTTTTGAATCCGATTCAGCGGTCCACTGATTTGGCCAGCGTGAATCGTTATAAAATCGAACCTTATGTTGTACCAGGGGATGTTTATTCGGAGGAGCCAAATGCCGGACGTGGCGGCTGGAGCTGGTACACCGGAGCAGCTGGCTGGCTGTACCGAGCTGGGATCGAAAACATACTGGGCTTTCAAGTCATGGGGAGTAAGATTCTCATTAAACCCTGTGTGCCACCAGAGTGGAAGCAATTTAAGATTCGATACAAGTACAAGAGCAGCACCTACGTTTTGCATATTCAGCTCGACACGCTTCAGAGCATCACTGAGGCACAAAAAATCCATCTCGTCGACGACGGGAAAGAACACGAAGTTTACCTCAGATTTTCCTAGTATCAATTTATATCGACACCAATCGCTCGCACATCCTCCACCTACTCCCTTGCATACTCGAAATACAGGAAGACAGCATTCAGAATAGCTCGAGTGTCACCATTTTCGGCCCACCGGCTTAGACTCTTACGAACTTCCTCTTTTTCCTCCGGAAAAACAGGTTTTAACTTTTGCCAAAGCTTCTCAGTGACCATATCTTGGAACTGAAGACTCAATTTCTTGCTTTGGCTGTGAATCCGATTTTCCGCACTATAGCTACTAGCAAGAAACACTCCAATTGTTGCCCCCAGAACGGGTAAACCATAGGCCAGCCGTAAATCACCCTGACTGTAAAAGAACAAACTGGCACCAATTACGGACACTGGGATTGCCATCCCTAAAACCAAATCAGCACCCCACTGCGAAACACCCAATTCTTGAATTGCATTGCTCGCCCTATCATATCTCCCCAAAAGAAAGTGCTTCGATCTGAGATTTGCTACAAATTCATGATAGACATTCCGTTTGAGCTCGTTCATCACTTTCTCTTTAAACTCTATGTACACTTCCTCCCTCTTGGTGGCACCGTCCAAACCGGAAGAATTCTTATGTATCTCAACAATACTGGTCCATATGGCATCAGCGTAGGCTGAAGCAATTTCCTCCAAAACTCCCTCTGCCAGAACACTCTTATCACCAATCGGCACCAGCAATCTCTGAGCACAGGAGAGTTTCGCGTTTGAGGCGCCAATGGCCGTGATCTGAGTGTTGTGACAAAACAGTACGATCAAAGACACCATGAGGAAAAAATTGAGCCGCACCACAACCTCCGAAGGCTAAAAAATATTTAAAATGACAGACAATATATTTCAAAATACATTTCCAACTAAACATTTCTAACTAAAATAAAATGTGGAACCTTAGACCAACCCGAGCTAACAAAATACAGAAAATTTGTCCAGGTTAATTTCAAAAGACTAAAAAGTGATCCTTGTTCTTTGTGTTATTTTCAAAATTGAAAACCATTTCAAACAAGTACTGAGTGCACTAGCTTGTGTTGTTCCGAAAGAACCGTCGACTGAGTCAGTTCAGCTGGGTGGGAATGCTTGGACTGATAGTATACAATCTCCAAGGCTTGCATTTTAATTGCATCAACCACATCCGCAAGTTTCTGCCGACAATGAAGAAGAGTCTTCCAAGAAGAAAAATGGGAGTGGTTGTGAAAATCACTCGACGCAATCTGTGGCAACTTTTCTGATGCGATTTCGAAAAAGTAGCGTTGGAAGCTTGAAACTTCCCAGGCATCGAAAACCTCCCTGAAAGCCTCACGATAATTCCACAGGTGCAGAGACTGAAATTCAAATTTTCCTGTGTGCAAGGGGTGGGCGGCAATAAGGGCCGTCGATGTTGATTTAAACTTCTTCAGAATATCCAAGCTTGCCTCGTTGGCATTGGGGCAGCAATCGGGATTCAGAACAATGAAGTGAGAAGACCTATCACCACAAAATGAATTCTTTGTCACCTCAACTCCAGGAAGAAGCAACATGCCATATTTTCTCATTGCGCGGAAAGCCTCGCGATGTATTTCATCAATGTACTGATCGAAATTCTCCTCCGAGATGGATCGTTTTAATTTATGGGAAACATAGCCGATCAGATTGTTGGATTCACAGAGATGATCAGTGATCGCTATGACGTCAAATTTTGCCTGACCATAAAGATCTACAATTTCTCGAATGGAGAGTTTTCCATCGCTATAAGTGGAGTGAATGTGTAGATCAGAGAGAATTGCCATGAGTTGCTTCGCTCCATTCCTTTGTATTCCGGGTTACTATCATTGGATCGTCGACAAGCGAAGGGGTTCCAAATTCAATCGTTACGTCGATTGAATCGAGTCCGACCAGATGAAAGAGATGAGTAAGAAAGATATCGCGATCAATGTAGGCGATGGACTCTAGTGGCTGGTACGTCAATCGAAAAGGGATAATGTGACAGGGACAGGTTTTCGCAATTTCAAAGGCACCTTTGTTCCACCTTGGACTCTCGTTTAGGGATGTCGTTCCCGATGGAAAAATACAGAGTTTACTCCTCTTTCGTCTCAGTTTTCTCGTGACATCTTTTCTCGCTTGTTCACGCGAAGAACCGGATTTACGATTTACAAAGATGGTGTCCATTGCCTTTGCACCTTTCCCAATAAGAGGCCAACGGGCGATTTCCGATTTACCTAGAAAAGATAGCTCAGGAACGGCCATTACAAGAACGGGGATATCCAAATAACTGAGGTGATTGCCGACCAAAACCCAGGGACCTTCGGACGGTGGTAGAGTCCCTTTTATTTTCAGGTTGACGTTTAGGTGGCGGAGAATATGTCGAGCCCAGGCTCTCTTGAGGCTCACATTGGGCGCCTCTCGACGTCGGGCAAAAGTCAGATAACTGTAGGTAATCACAAATACTTGACTCGCGCGCTTTGCCTTATTCAAATTCTTTACAAGTCTGTGTCTCATTCACTGATAATATCCTATTCCTGCCCTTCTGTTTTTTAGAAATTGATTAGCTCATTTTAACCAAACCCTGACATTTCAAGAAAATCTTAATGCTAGGATATCAACAAAGGGAGGCAGTTATGTCCGAATTGTTAATGCGAGTGAGTGAATCGTTGAAATGGAATTCTCGAAGACTGAATTCATTTGTTGCCAAAGTTCCATTATTTCAGGAATTGGACAAGTTTGAAATAAGGGTCGCAGAGAGAAGCGATGAACTCCGAGAATCATTTCGTCTTCGACATGATATTTTCTTTGGAGAATTGGCAGGGATTCGTCGTTTGGGAGGCCTAGACATTGACCGTTTTGACATGCTCTGTGATCATTTGATTATCGTTCATAAGCCGACTCAACAGATTGTGGGAACCTATAGACTGAACTGCTCTCTCTTTTCGAATAGTTTCTATTCCTGCAGAGAATTTGAAATGGACGAACTCCTTCGATTGCCTGGTCCACACCTGGAACTGGGCCGCGCTTGTATTCATAGCGATTTCCGAACTGGATCCGTCATCTCTCTCCTCTGGCGTGGCGTTGCAGACTATATGGAGTCAACCGGAGCACAACTTCTGTTTGGTTGTTCAAGTATTAAGATCTCGTCAATTGAAGAGGCGGCCCTCGTCTACAAATATCTCGCCTTCGACAGGAAAGCTCTCGTCGATAACCCCGTTTTTCCAACAGCTAAATTCCGGATGAAGGGTCTAAATGAACTCATCCACCCGGTCGCATCGAATCTATCCGAAATTGACAGAAGAAGAGCTCGGAATCTGCTTCCACCCCTTCTCAAGGGATATTTGAGGATGGGTGCAAAAATTGCCGGACCACCAGCCTGGGATGAAGAATTTCAATGTATTGATTTTTTGACCGTCGTCACTCGCTCGGAAATAGGAGATGAGAAAATTGCACGCTTTAGACCTTCCTTTCCAACTGAAAAATAAATGAACTTATTTTGTTTAAAACCCAATCAGGATCATCTAAGACGAGATCATGGCCAGCAGTGGGATGCACCTCAAGATGTGATGAGAAGGCCCTTGCCATATTGATGGAGCAAACAGAAGAAACGAGGTGATCCTGTGCGGAAGCAAAAATAGCCATTGGGACATCCACAGGCTTCGTCAATTGTATTCGGGACGCCAATGCAATTTGTCGCAAAAAATTCAGTCTTTTGGGTGGCCACCGCAAATCAAAATCAGCAAAAGTCTGTGCAAGTTCCTGGTGCTTGTTGGAATTCATCATGCTTGTTAGGTGGAGAATAATCTTCTCTCGGCTGAAGGCATCCTGGGCAAAAATAGCAGCCGTGATTCCGACAAGCGATTGCGGCCTCAAACGCTGCCAAGGCTTGGAGCATTGCCTAAGACTTGGATTCACTGCAATGAGCGAATGAAAAGATTCAGGCCAGCTTTCAGCCCATTTGAGGCCAACCATTGCTCCCAAAGACATTCCCAAAAAATGAAAAGGCGTCCTTCCTACCGATCTGCGAACCTCTTCTCTCAGATCCTCAATGATTTCTTCTACGTTCGTCGGCGTAGTAAGGTGATATTTTGTTCCGTTCCCAGGTAGATCAAGGAGAAGGATTTTAGAACTCGGATATTGCTGCTGAAGCTTCTCTCCAAATGTGCTCCAGTGTCCTGAGTGCCTCATAAGACCTCTGAGAAGCACCCATGGTTTAGAGATGCCCATACCAACGCCTCCCCCTAGACCGGCGATGATTCTCCTCCCTTTTTGTCTGGATTTCTTTCCAAAATCTTTCAGAATAGAGACTTCTCAATAAGAAATCGATCAGCCCATAATGCCGACGAAGAGTGCGAGCTCGCCGATGATTTTTCACAGGATTGAAAAAACCCAATTTTGAAAACATCTGGAGAGGATTCTTCTTAATCCAATTCCAGGAACCCATTTCAAGGGATAATGGAAGGAAGATATTTGTGCTTTGCTTTTGATGTTCTAGAAACATGTAATCCCAAAGATCACCATGGGTCATATAGTCATGCGATTGCGGTTGAATACGATAAGTGTGATAGGGAAAATTTTCTTCATAAATATCAACGAGAGCAGATATTTCTTCCAGCAGAGGAAATGGTCGATTCGAATAAGCAAAGGGGAACCAAAGGCGATCCATCACTCCAAAACCCGAGTGAATATCCAGTGAAACCAGAACCGGCGAACGTGCAGACTCTTGGAGAACGCGATCACATAGAATCTTAGCCTCACATTCCAACTCATTTGCAAGTCCTCGATACCAAGGAAGGTTCCTGCTCAATCGATGCCCGCCGATGAGCCAAGGAGTTCGCGCTTCTGCATCTAGAGGTGCATTCCTCATGAGATCTACGTGATTCACATTGGACCTTCGAAAATGGACAAAGCCATAGGGATTCACAAAGGGTATTACAACCAATCGAACCTTCTCAAAAATTTGATTCAGACTAAGGTCCCACCTCATTCTTTGCGAAAGAGTGTCTATGAGCGACAATGAAAGTTCTACGCCAATTCTTTCTAGACCGTGAACTCCGCTCGACAAAAGAAGTGTTGGCGCCGCAGTTTCGCGAGAGGGGCCAAATTTTACAATAGGAAGAGGATATCTCTCCCCCTGCCAGGAAAACCAAAATTGTTGGTCAAGAATTCCCAATTTATCAAATTTGTCTGTTGCTGCCGTGAGGCGCGCGAGTTCCTGTTTGAATATAGACATAACACCTCTCAACGTCCCTTATCATCGCATTCTATCAAGTTTCTTCCTGTATTTCACAGGCTTAATGAGAGATATCAGACCTACCGGAGAAAAAAGTCATTTTGCCAAGGCTAGAATGAATAATGTAAAAAATAGCGAAGAATTATCCAGGAAAAGCAATCTGGGAAATGAAAAAATACCCATTCCAACGCGATGATGATTCGTCCAGATACTTTTTCGTGGATTTTTGAGGAGATCCCTGGGCACTATGGATCTCGGGAAAGTAACAGAGATGGCGTTCTTTCGAAAAATCAGATGAGAAGCTCCGCTCAATAGAGAGGTGTGGAGTTGAATCCGAAAGATTGAGCACATCTAAGATTGAATGCATCAAGGTATTACCAGAGGGGGCAAACATGACGACATTATTAAGACTGTTTATCTTGGGGAGCTTGGCCTATTCAGGTGCAAGCCAGGCCGGAGTTCTTCAACTCGACGGCCAGAGCCGAGAAATTGAAGGAGTCACAATTTCAAAGGGAGCCGAGGCACAACTTGGCTCAAGTCGTTATTCTTTAACGACTGTAGGCGCAGGCTTGCGAAAAAAGAAGGTGGCCCTTTTTTCTGTGAAGGTTTATGTAGCCCAACTTTTAGTTTCAGATCCGGCAAAGTTTGTGCACAGCCTTGATCAGGCCCTAGCCAGTCTTGATGGCTCAAAAGCGGTTGCCTTGCGCATGAATTTTCTACGAGATGTTGAAGTTGAAAAAATTCGAGCTTCCTATCAGGAATCCCTGATTAGAAATGGCGTTGACCTTACTAAACCGGAAGTGAGGACTTTTCTCGAAGTCGTTGAGGACGGAGGTCCCGCAACAGCGAAGCGAGACATGATTGTTGCTGGTCACCGACTTCCCGATGGCTCCGAGCAAATTGTTTACGAAAACTCGGCGGGCCAATCTGTATCTATCAACGGGACTGTAGGATTTGTGAAGTCTATATTCTCTATTTGGCTGGGACAAACAACTGACTCTGAGCTTGAGGCCCTGCGAAACCTTTTGATTACTGGATATTAGTCGCGCAAATCACAATTGGATTGCGGAGAAGTGACGCCGAAGGCCGTGTATAGAGTAAAGTTGTGTAGTGATGCCGAATAAACAAAAAGGAATCGATCAAATGAATCGAATAAATGGATCAGTTTTCTTTTCTCTCTTTGTGGTTTCAATTTTAGTTGGCTGCGGGGCTCAGGACGCCATCAACGCAACAAAAAAGATGCCAGAGAAAATGGATGGAACCTACGCACAGATAGTTAAAACCAACCAAGAGATGGGAAAGACGACAGACGCCATCCACAAGCAAATCCTTCTGCTGAGTCTCCAGGATATGTTAAGCTCAGAAAACTCCAAATATCTTCTTCCCCCAACGGGAATGCTGGCGGAGGGGAAACTTTCTCAAAAGAAGCAACGGCCGAAGAAATAGTCAAGCTCGCCTATGTTTGGCTCCAAGAGGTTATTAAGGCGCAACCTGAGGATCTAGCGACTTTAGGGGAAAAGGGTCTGGCTGACCTGCTTCATGAGAAGATGGTAAAGCTCACAGCACTGCAAGTTATCGCAGGCCTTGCTCCTCAATTGACAATTGAATCCCTGGTGAAGGACCAAATCCTAGAGGGTGGACGCTATGAGGCCGCGGCCTATTCCGTACTCATGAGTCGGGCCCTGTTTATCAAGTCATTTCTTCTCGATGAATCACTCATGTCCGGTTCTGAGAAACTCGACAATTTAGGAAAACTTGAAGAAGCAATAGAAAGAACCTCACAGCTCGATTATCTGGCTCGTCTTCAGTTTGCGAATAAAATTGTTCTTGAAATCAAGGTATCATCAGTAGACTTAAATATCAGCGAATCACTCGACAAGTTGGATCCATCGATGGGCTTACGATTTCCTCTCATCTATTGGAAAAAAATTGAGGATTCCTTCAACTCCGCCTTGAATCCTGAACACGCGAACAACTCGAAAACTCGCCAAAGAAAGGAAGCCATCTCACAGAAAATCAATTCCTATTTGAAATCCTGGCAACTGCCTTAAGATATAAATCTGAATTTCTTCTGCGATTTTTTTGACCTCAGGAATATTCGTCAACTATCCGAAAAGCCATATGCACGGGCACTTTCAGCCAGCGCAATTCATCTGAACCGATTCATAGCGGGACGTTTTCGGAGGCTCACGTGATTCAGATATCTATTTTTAGGATTTCATTGTCTCTACTGGTAACTGCAATTTTAACTTCCTGTCTCAATGTGGACAACGATATATCTGGAAACATGGGTTTCTCTCCAATACAAATTGAGATTCCATCAAACACAGATCTCAATGCGGATCTCAAAATGGTAATCTCTGGCGGCTCTCCCCCATACCAGGTTGACATCCTAGAGGGACGTGGGTCATTCGATGTCAATACGAACAGTTTTTTTCCTCAAACGGCAGGAAGGATTCGCCTTCAAATTACTGATTCCAAAAATAAGAAATCGGAACTGATTTTTAATGTCAGCCTAGGTAAAGTCATTGAAAAGCAAGTAAGTAATTACGAGTTTGATTTTCAATCGGGGCTGCTTTTCTTTACCTCTAACTTAGAGGATGACGTGCGCGTTGATCTTTACTCTCGTGACATGGAATCACTCGTCACTCGCCATTTGAGCGGAACCACAGGAGCTGGACTGGGAACTGTTGCGGATTTTAAACTCTCGCCCGGCGGGAATAAACTCGTGTATCGAGCAGATCACGAACTCAGCGGATTAAGACAGCTCTATTCGGTTGACATAAATGGGTCCAATTTAGTCAAATTGAATCATACCGAACATTACGTTTACAACTCTATGGTTTACAGCCAAGGAGTCCAGAGCGACTACCAAATTGCCAACTCTGGTCGGGTCATCTACCGCGATGGAAATCATAACCGTTTCGCCGACAATGAAATGAGAGTGCAGGGTGTAAACTTGGATGGCGGCCTTTGGGGATACGTCAGTGCTGAGCTGATCGGCGGGGCAGACCGATCAGCTGAGGGGTTCAGTCTTAGCCCTGATGGTGCTTGGGCCGTTGCCAGTCTCATGTGGTGGGAGAATTGGTATAAACAGGCGTTCGCCTTTAGGACAGACGGAAGTACGACGGCAATGACAAATCGCCTGCATATGGTGCCTCCAAACGCAATGGCAAGATATGACGATATGGCTGGCGGTGGCGTTTCATTTAGCCCTGACTCCAATTGGGTCTTTACACCGGTTGTGTATGACTCAACAATTCCAACCGACATGTATCGTCTCTATTCAACTCATTTGAGCGTGGACCCAACAACTCCAATTTTGCTCGGTAAAAATTATCATTTGGGAGCCGTTTCAAATGATTCGACTAAAATTGCCGTTCGAAAGGCAGAAAAGGTGGGCTTTGTTTACTCGCAGGTTGATCTTTTGCTTCTTTCTCCTGACGGCAGCTGGTCTTATCCCCTCCTTGAGCCAGTAACTAAATACTTCTTCACTCCAGATTCCAGCCATCTTATTTTTGTTAGGCCTTCCACTAAAAGACTCTACTCAATCTCTGTTGACGGCACGGGTGAGGTTCCGCTAAGCGGAGTCCATGCTGGACCTGACGGCACTATTTCTTCATTTTACTCGAGCGCAGATAGCTCGCAAGTTCTCTACTGGTCATCAGAAGAAAATGGCACAGATTTCTATCTCTATAAGGCAAGTGTCGATGGATCTCTTCGGGAAAAGATGTCAGAAACTAAGTCTCCAAAAGCGCCAATTAAGTTCCTTATCAATGACCAGAGAGCTTATTGTTTTTTTACAGTTGATGTTAATAGCGACGGAAAAGCTGACGAATTTCACATTTTGAATTTATCGACGGGTAAAGTTCAAAAACTGAGTGGCGTTCTCGCATCAGATGCCTACATTGATAATTTTTATGTGCATCCTTCTCAGAAAAAAATATATTTCGCCACCAAGGGAGCTGTCGGCGGATATGATCTGTACTTGGCAACGCTCGACTACTGAACTGTCCATGATTTAATGTCCAAGGTGTGCCTGACTGCTGATTTCGAATTTCACCTGCCGTTCGTTTTAACAAAGTAGGTAAGATCTTCTCGATCTTCAGTCTGCAACATAGACCAAAATTCCCTCTCCCGAGTCGCGGCAGCCGCCCCAAGTTCTCTCACTTTAATTTCAAGCCTATTTACCAACTGATTCCTCTCACCTCCTCCCAATAAAGCGTATTCAGATCGCGACATTTTGAGTTCCGGCATTGGGAGGTAAAACATTAAGAGTCCAAACGGAGGGCATTACCTTGACGGCAAATAGAGGGTTCAACAACAAGATCTAAGTTGATTTCGCTCTTTATATAGTAAGCAAAATCATTAAGCATCGATCCACGCTTTTGCGGCAAAACCAAAATTGCGTAGGGATTAATCGAACCAAGAATTTTGTGGGTAATTCTCTCCCGTTCCCAATGATCTGAAATTTCCCGAACTATCGAAGATAAACCTTCGAGGCGATCAGACAGTTGAATGAAACGATACAGCCTATTCTTGAGATCTGTGAGATTTCTGCTCGCTTGAACAAGCTGAGGTTCTGTGACATGAATGACCGAAGGGTTCATGAAAAAGCGAAATGCCCAGTCCCTTATCGTTTGAGTGAAAGGACTCGCAATACCCGCTTCTCTCATTGCTGAGTTCGGCAAGAATATCTCATCAACCATTTTAAGCGTGCTCAAGGAAACAAACGGCGCCCCAATTAAGGCCGGCTCCCGACCAATGACAGCTGTATATCCAAGAAATGAGCCACAACTTGCATTCGATCGAATGCTCAAGATCAATACAACAGCAATCCAATAGAATTTCATTCGCTCGATTTTCATCAAAAGACATGTCCTTTCCATCCGAAAAAAGAGCAAATTCGGAACTTTTTCAAACCGGACCAAATTGGAGAATCTGCATTTGCGCATCTGACAGTCTCAACCTGAGGAGAAATGCCTTATATGGCATACAATCTGCTAAGTCCAATGCTTTGAATTGGCCTATTATCTCCAAACCTTTCTCTCTTGGGTTGGGCCTTTGGGGTCTCGTACGAGGCCCCAAAGGCTGCTCAGCGTGTAATGCTTATCGAGCTAAGATAATATTGAATTGGCCAATCAATCCATCCGCATAAGAGGGATCCTTGCTCTCGACAAAATCAACAACAAGCTTCTCCCTTTGCTCATCCGTGATGCTGGATCCTTGCAAAATCGCATCCTTTAAATTTAACTCCTGAATCCATTCATTGTTATCAATCTTGTCACTTTTAAAATAAAGCTGGGTAACAAATTGTGGGTATCCTGTCGCGGACACCATAAAGTGAATGTGCGGCGGTCGATACCAACCGCTTCGCAAATCAGCCGGGTAAAACCCAGGAACGATCGTCTTAAATTCATATTCACCTTTTTCATTTGTTAGTATCTTACCCCAGTACTGAAAGGAGTGATCCATGGTTCTCTTTATGATCTCACCCGTTTTAGGATGATAAAAATCATGGTTTTCATCATCACCCTTATGATTGTAGCGTCCGCTTTTTGACGCCTGCCAAACGATGAGAGTTGCGTTTGGAATAGGCTGACAAGCAGCATTCGTCACTTGCCCTTTGACGTAAACCTTTTGCCCATCCGCCACCCCACTTCTCCCCTTAACAATCGTTAAATCACCGTCATTGGCGAGATAGATCGGAGTTGCGGGATTTCTGTCTTCTCGAATAGGGTCTTCAGGAGTCCCTGGTTTTGGAAAAAATGGACCCAGTGGCTGTTCGCCGGTCGTCTGACCGCACAGTTCTGCGAGTGTGCGACCTGCAACCAAGGTGCCTGCAGCACCCATTCCGACCCTAAAGAAACCCCTGCGAGATACTGAATTTTTCATTTTGCGCCCCCCATATATTTAAATGTCTGTACAGATTTATACCCAAATCCTTGTATTTATTTAAATTGATAGTATATGAATTGCTATTATGAATATTAATACTTGTCCGGACCCTTGGGACTTGCGATATTTTCAAGATATTGCACACACGGGAAATCTCTCCCGATCCGCCGAAAGACTGGGCGTTGGCCAACCAGCTCTCAGCTTGGCACTTAAGAGACTCGAAAACCTGCTCCAGGTGAAACTCTTTTTACGTCGAAGTCGCGGGCTCGTGCTGACAACATCTGGGCAAAGGCTGCTCCGTGAATCCAATCAATTACTTGCAAGTTGGCAGGCCGTCGTATCTGAAACAAAGAGATCCCATACCGAACTTGTTGGCCGATTTACGATGGGGTGTCATCCCTCGGTAGCCATTTACGCGCTAAAAAATGTAATAAGAGAGATCTATTCAAACTATCCCAGTATCGAAATCAATCTTGTGCACAACTCATCTCGGATCGTTTGCGAGGGAGTGATCTCAGGCCGTATTGATTTCGGAATTGTTGTAAATCCAATTAGGCACTCCGATCTCGTCATCTACAAGTTGGCAGCTGACGAAGTTTGTTTTTGGGGAGTCTCAGGTGGGCTTGACAATGTATTGATTTATAACCCCGACATGCCTCAGGCGCAGGCTATGTTAAAGAAATTAAATCAAAAAGAAAATTACGAACGAACAATCTACTCTGAAAGCCTGGAAGTCATTGCCATGCTGGCCGGATCGGGGGCCGGAATCGCGATTTTGCCAACTCGTGTAGTAAAAGCAATGGCACCGAGTTTAAGAAGACTCGAAAAGCATCCCCACTATACCGATGAAGTGACTTTTATCTATAGAGCCGATTTGCCAAAGACGGCCAGCACAAAATGCATTGTAGAATTTTTGAAGTCGATTGCGATTTAGTAAATCTTGTAACTGGTCAGTCCCTTCGTAACGAAGGCTGGAAATTTTCGATCGAAAAAGAGTTTCAAGGCCTCTGCGGGACTCAACTCGTTCTTTCTGAAAGTTGAGAAATAACTTAGGATTCTACAAAAACCCAGGCCCCATCCATTGAAATGTGGGCACATACAAATTCGGACGAGGAATTTTGAAATATCCCGATAAACCCTGTCAGCTATGAACGAGTGATTGCACATTGATTGAGATTTGGTTTGGGCATAGTTGGTCCAATACTGTTTACAATCTGATTTAAGACAGGATGATCCATTAAACTTTCAATTCGCCACCGCCCAGACGGATGACCGCTTTTAGAGCCAAGGTAGCCACAAAAGGTTCTTAACGTGTTTCGTAGTCCTTTGGATTTAGTTTCATCATCCCAGGTTAGCTTTTGCATTCTAATTGCTAAACTCTCCCTTGCGAAAGTATCGGCCCAAACCTCCTCTTGGCTGACAACAATCCCAGGCAAAACCAATTCCTCAGACATACTCTCTTGGATACACCGCTTAGTTGACCCAAAATATTCTGAACCCAATTCTGATAGTTTATGGGCAACTTCATGAGCTAGTGTAGAATAGATCGCCGCAAAACTTGTATTCGACTCTGCCAACAGGCCCCCAACCAAAATATCTTGCCCAGAATGAGCAGTAATATCAAAAAGTAGTTCAGGATTTTCTAAAAAATCATTGGCCACTGTAATTTTCTCGAGACGCGAACTTAGCCTGGCCATTTGCTCTTGCCCAATCTTCCCGGAAAATATCTGATAGGCGTCCTCTCTAACAAGCCTCAAAACTGATATCCAATGCGAGAGCTTTTCATTTAGTTTATGATTTTTCACATATTCAGAAATAACATAGTCTATTTTATTTTGTCCTCTAATAGGATTCCTTATCCACTCAACAAAGTAACTGTCAATTTCCTGTTGGAGTTCAGAAAAAAGCATATTGTTACTCAACACTTTTGCCATTGGTATAACAAGGCCGTCACTAGTAGAATTCGTACCTTGACATGAACATTCATAAAAGTTCTTACATTGCCCATTGCTCTCAAATAGAACTGTTGTGTCAAAATTTCTCTTAGCTATTTCGGCTTTTTGTGATTTCTTTACTTCTAGGAAGTCTGGTCTGCATTTATCGCAGACAATATTAAAGAAGTTTTCGCTGTTATACCCAAGTATGGAATCCTTTTCATCTAAACGCAAAAAGGGACTATTTAATATACTTGATACTTCGTTCTTAAACCTTTCACCGCTATCATAATCGTTTTCGAAAACACCTCTTTCACCAATAATCTGATCTGAACCAAATAAAACTCTGTCTATTCCAAACCGCTTCCATGATTCCGCATACTTTCTCCAAGAGTCCTTTTCATCAATGGGCTTATATCTATCAGAATCAAGTGTAGTAAGGGCTGTGGAAGTTTCTAACCAGAAGTTCCTTAAATTTCTTAATTTTAATCTCTTTGAAAGCTCGTCAACTAATTCGTATGAGGATTGAGAGTGGGCAACAACAAACTGAATCTCTGGGAAGAGATGCCCTAGTTCGATCAGTTTTTCTATCTCTTTTACATCTTTTGAATATTCATTATTTCGAACTTCTGCCGAATGAAGAGTTGGATTAGCTGCTACCCAAGGGTAATTTCCAGGCATGTGTATCAGAATCATTCTTATTTTGTTGCGATTTTTTCTAATCGATCGGACAACATTATTAAAAATAGAGGAGACCGTGAGTCTTTCGATGCTGTCATCATCTGAAATCCTTAGCTTAATGCCTATCATACCTTCATTTTTCAAACACATCGACGTGATTTCTGCTCCATCAGACCAATTATGACCCAATCCACATAACCCCATTAGCCGGTCAGGATGTTTTCTAATAAGCTCTGCTGTCTTTTGGTTAAACAAATCTCGCAGATGAAGCTTCCCCCTAAAAGGTTTATACTGATCATCTACTATGTATGCGGGGAAATAATCAGAGCCTTTTGAGTTTGCCTTTCTTCAAAAATGATCGAGCTTGCGGTCCACGGACTCTATTTCTCCACTTTCGTTGAGATCAATATGAACATGGGCATCTAAAAGACTTGGTTCTCCCCCTCAGCCCCAAACGACGGCGAGGTGACAAAATTTGCTATACAGAAGCTTAAAATTAAAGTGAACTGCTGCAGTGAAAAAATACCTTTACCTGAATTAGAGAGTTAATTTTATACATGAACAAATGTGTTTGCAAATTTTGAACCAATTCGTATCCGGTCCAGTGGGCCAAAATCAAGAACCTTACGTAGAAGATTAATGTAAGTGGGCTATCGGTCCCATTTTTTTCCAAAAAATAGGAATGGCACCCTATAGCCCGCTGGCAATTAGACCCAATAAATCTCTAGATCTGGTGAATCCTCAAATTCCGTCTTGCCACACCAATTACTCTCAAAGACCTCTCATTTTCTTAGCCACGCCCATCTGTTTTTGATAGGAAAGCTTGCAAGAGAGGATAATACAAATCCTCTTCAAGAGGAATTTGCAATTCCTCCTTTATGACCTCCTCAGAAAATTGAACTTCGGCATTCTCAATGATAGCAAGAGGCCTCGCTTCAGCCCCTTCACCCATCATCATAACAGCAGCGGCCGAAAGACCATCTGCATAATTCATCTGTGTCATACGAAGTTCACGACCGAATAAGTCACGTGTACCAACAAGATTTTGAACCCACGAAATCCAGCATAACTCAAACATATTCCCGTCACACCTCTTCTGAGCGGTGTCGTGAGAATCGGTCACCACAAGACCAAGGCGTTCTATATTCCAAGCCTTTCGAAGATCCTTCCAAAGCTCCTGCGTACTTTCGAAGGGATCCTCCGGGTAAAGGATCAAGTCACCATTTTCAGAATTGGATTCGTCAATTCCCGCCGAAGGTATAAGAAGACCGTTCTTGATTGTAAGAAAGCAACCGTGACCGATCTCGCCAAGGTAAAGGTCCGCCTCCTTCTTTACGATTTCTCGTTTTGAAATGTTGGCATGGGACATCAATCTCCCTTCTGCAAGACTCAGTACCTTTGATGTAACGGCCAGCAAAATCCCCTCGTGAACAAGCTGGCTGGGAATCGATTGAACAATAAAGTCACAAAGGTCTTCACGTTGACGAAATATTCGAGTCTGAATGGGGTGGATCGACAGGGGTTTCACTTCAGACCTCCCGAAAAGTGCGAAACGTGCGCTGATGGAGATCAGGTCTGTGTACGCGCAAAATATCAACGCCTCTCTCTGCAAGTTTGAGGGAAACACCCAAAGTCTCAGGATCACGATCCCCTGCCTCGCGATGGCCCCATTGATTGAGAAAGGATTTTCGGGAATGTCCAACAAGAATTCGAACAGGAAGAGAAAAAATCTTTGGATTTGCTCGAGGAGAAGCATCGAATCCTCTCCAGTTTTTCCAAAACCAATGCCCGGGTCGAAAATTACCCTGTCAAGATTGACACCAGAATGATCCAGTTGGTCCATTTTCCTTAGGGCCCAGTCAATGATGCTCTGGACGGGATCATCAACGTTCAATTTCACATTTGGATTGGCAGGAACTGTCAGACTGTGCATCAATACATACTGGCAATTTGACCCTTTGAGAACTTCGAGCATGCCCTCGTTTGCCAATCCACTGACGTCATTGATGATTTCCACGCCAAGGGACGAAAGCCTCGCAGCTGTTTCCGGGTGGTAGGTATCTACGCTGATGCAGGGGTGAAACATTCGACCTCGAAATCTTTCAAGAACCAATTCGAGCTTTGCTGCGAGCCGACCCCACTCTTCTTCGGGAGAGAGCGGATGGGCGCCTGGCCTGGTTGATTCAGCCCCCAAATCAAGGATCTGCGTATTATCTCGATCAAAGACGTCCAATAGATCTTCCAGCTTTTCAGAAGAAGAGAGTTCGTTGCCGTCAGAAAAGGAATCGGGCGTAAAATTTAAAATGCCCATCCACAAAGGAAGTGGATTATCCAAGGAACGGCTGCGCTCCAGTACGCTCTCTGTATGTCCCGGAATTTTCAATGAGGGGGAAAGGTGCTTGAGCGGCGTCAGCACAAATTGCCGATTAAAAATCTCCGTGTGAGGCACCTGAAGATTTTCGCTATGAAGTGTCTGGTCTCCAAAAGTGAGAAGATCAAGATCCAGTGATCTTGGTGCCCACCGAGGGGCCGACTCTCTCCCGAGATCGATTTCAATTTTCTTAAGACATCTCACAAGTTCTGTGGGACTGCCGCACCAGTCTATCTCAACGACAGCGTTCAGAAATGTTTTCCGCCAGTGCGAAGGCGCAGCCTCAGGAACCAGTGCCGGAGTTTCGACAAGAGGTGATCGCCGAAGCAACCGAGCCTCCCTTTCACTCGCAAGAGACCTTGCGGCCATTTCCAAATTGGATCTTCGATCGCCCAGATTGGAACCGAAACCCACAAAACATCTCATGTCACAAAATCCCCACACCGAAAGATGACTCCCCCGCGAAGATTCTCGACCGGCGGATGCATTTTGTGAACAGAAATTCCAAGATCGTCGGTGGAACCGACTATCTCTCGAACAAGACCATAAATATCATAACCCATTCTCTCGACCAAATGAAATTCACGAGACTCGCAGTGTCTCTTGATCGCCTCGGACACAGTCGCATAACAAATCGTGTCGTTGAGAGAGTCCGTCAGTGCTCCTTTTGGACACTTAAGAAATCGAATCTCAACTGACACCCGAACCTCTTGGGTTTTAGATCTCTCGGCCTTTGAGCACCCCAATCGCACAGAAAGAGTCAACTCCTCAATTTTAAGGGCACTACATGCAAAGCTGTTTTGGGGCACAACTCTCTCTTTCTTCCTGCACTGTCGTCAGAAAATCCCAAAGTGACTGAGCCGCTCCGATAGCAGAATTCTGAGCCAGTTGCCTTTTCTCATGCGGCAGATTCTCTAGCATTTCCAAAATGACAGAGCGATGCTCAATATCGGCCTTTCGATGAACTTCAAAAAAAGCAAGCGTCCTCTCGTCATCTATTCCGTACCGCAACCTTAACCCCTCCAACTTCGAATCTGCAATCTCCGGCACCTGCGATTCATATGCATACAGCGCGCCCAGTCCCTCCTCAAAAGAGGATCGAGAAAATTGAAAAAAATGGGATATCACATTTTGAATTGCACGACCAGGTTCTGCCCTGAGAATTTCATCGCGATGAGCGCCCAGTCCTTCAGCAAATTGCAGCCAAAGTTCTGGATGCGAAGTCCCGTAAAAAGTTCCTTCCTCTTCATTTAGATTTTCCAAAATTTTCTTTCGTTGATTCTGGTTTTCGCAGTGAGAGTGTATAGCGCCCAAATATCGTGGAAAACAGTCAACGTGAAAATAGTACTGGGTGGCATAGTTGCGGAGCAGGTCATGTGACAAAGTTCCGGCCGCCCAAGCTTGATAGAATGGATGCTTTAAGAGATGAAGATGTTCAAACGAAGCAGAAAACAAATCAGTCATAAGTCCTCCTAGATCAGAGGGATTCTAACAAATTCACTTGATAAGGTAATCTCAATATACTAATTCAATCGTTTAGTGAAACTTAATAATATTGATTTCAACAAAATTTCGATCTTTTGCCAAGTGATAGAATCGGGCAACTACCAACGCGCCTCCGAGACCCTGCACGTCACACCTTCCGCATTAAGTCAGACCATAACGAGTCTGGAACACTCACTTGGAATTTCTCTATTTGATCGAAGAGGAAGAAAACTGATCCCCACAAAAGACGGCCTAAATATTTATCAGGAGTTTGGACGATCGCAATCCGCAATCCTTCAAACCTTAAGACAAATCAGAGGCCGTGAAATTGAGGTTTCTGGCATGCTCCGAATTGGCGCCTACCTTGAGTTTGCAAAATCGAAACTGACCGGTTTACTCAAGGATTTTATTCAGGAATTTCCAGAGGCTAATATAAAAATGGTCTTTGACTCTCCTTCGTGCTTGAATCAGCTCTTAAATCGCGGTCGTATCGATCTCAGTCTCTCAATTTTCCCTTCTATTGAAAAGAAGACTGTTCGCTCCCAGGCCCTTTGCCAGGAAGAGTTGGTTCTCATTTCCTCGGTCAACATATTTCCCGAAAATCCCACTTTCGAACAAATCCTAAATACTTCTATTATTGATTACTATTTCAATCATCAGCCCATCCGTCGCTGGCTCGATATTCACTTCAACAGACGTCCCAAAAAAATTCCCGTTCGTGTCTTTGCTTCAACAGCCGAAATGGTCGTCTCCCTTGTTCGAGAGGGAGCTGGAATTGGGGTTGTCCCAAAATATCTTGTGGCTTCTCCTGAAACACGAAAGGGGCTCAAAATTATTCGACCCAGCTCAAACAAAATGATTGATTATATTTGGTTATTAGAGAGGGTTGGATCTGAGAAGTCAGGAGTCCACGCGGCCTTTAAGACTAAACTGATGGATCACTTTAATCCCCCAGTTAAACTCTTATAAGCTGAGAAACTCGCTCGGCGAACCAAAACAGGAGCAGGAACAAAACGAGAAGAGATAGGGCCACCGGCTAATCTTGTTGGAGAGCTTTTTTGGCCTTGGCATGAAGGGAATCTAAAGCATCCCCGAGTTTCTTTCTCAAAGTCTTCAAATTGGTACTCGCATCCTGTTTCAAGGAATCCACCTCGGCACGGATTCCGGTGCGCTTCTCTTCGAGTTCTTTGATGGTTTCTTCGAGAGTTTGATTGCCTTTCTCCTTCACTTTCGCTCGCAATTCTTCAATCTCTTTCTCAACATCATTGAGTTTGACCAACATCTCATTTTTTAGAGCTTTGATGTCTTGCTTGGCTCCCTTAACCGTTTCAAGCTCAGCAAAGGCAAATGAAACCGAAAACATCACAGACAACACAAGAACTAAACACTTCATGCTCCACCTCTACAAAAATTGTTGCAATGAACGGCCGAACCGACCGGCATACTATCACCTGTATGCTTGTAAAATCTAGTTTAAGTATTTTGATTACTGGTTGAATTATTTTCGCCTGTAGAAGTGAGCTAAAATTACCCAAGACTCTTTTTCCAGACGAAGGAGCAGACAGGCACCTCATTAATGAAAACATTACATCGCCCCTCTCAAACTTGCCTTTTATTAACATCAACTTGAAGCTTGTCTTTCGGACTCAATGGAGAGTCCAAAAACCTATTCTTGGGGGATTATATGAGTTATCTGAAAAGCGTATTTTTAGTTGCCATCTTTACTGCATTTGGGGCGCTCGCAAAACCACCACCAGAAATTCGGCTCACTCCTGGTGTATTCAAAATGGTTCCCATCGATTCAGTGGGAAAACCCAATCCTCACTGTTCTATTTATCGAGAGCTCGTTCTCGATGAAGCTGAGATGACTCGGTCGTTTGCAGTGACGAACAATCGAATCGACGGCAATTGTGAGAGGGTTGTTTTTCCTAACGAGACTTACTACAGACTCAGGTATTCGTCTACCAGTTGCGGATCTAATACCTATCACGGCGAAAGAGTAACAGATGCGGGAGTTGAGAGGATCACCGTAAGCGATCACAGAACTCGACTGTGCCATGACCTTCCGGCAGGACTCATCGAACTCAGTCTCGAAAAACCTGACGGCGAAACGCTCAAGTTCGTCAATGAGCTGTAGAGTTTAAAATCATTTCGATCGAGAATCGTCAAGCAAGGTGAGAGGTCCTTGCAAAACCCTCGCTCGCAAGTTTTAATGTCTCGGCTGATCATTATCGTTATGAATGATGGCATGAAGTAGGAGTCTCCAACTTAATGCAGCATGCCATCAATTCTCTTTCAAAGCAGAAAACAAGAGACGGACTCCTCGCGAAATATCTTCATCAATTTTACAAAACACTCACTATCTTTCACTCTTCTTCTGTCCCACCGATTCCAAGGAAATCAGATTCTTCAGGAGTTTCAGAGATTTTGATTTCCACGGGAGTCTCATAAGATTGGCGCAACAATTGCTAGGGTAGCCTTCCGAAGTCATTATCTAAAAGTACAAATTGGAGGATCTTCCAGATGCAAACCCGATATAAATTGAGTCTTCTATCTACGGTCTTATCACTCGCAGTATTCCTGGCAAGCTCGCCAAACTCATCTGCTGCAGCAGAAAATGGTGAGAAAGTGAAAGTGCGGGTCTGTGGTGGAGGCAAGAGCGGCACATACATAAAGGTGGGTAAGTACTTAAAGCACATGCTCGAAGCATCGGGCGGCAATAAGACTTTTGATGTGGAAATTTACTCGACCTCGGGATCAAAGGAAAACATTGAAGCCATTAACAGTAACAAATGTGACGTTGCTGTTATTCAGCATGATGCAACAGCCTGGTTTAGATCGAACTCTGCGGACAACCCTATTGACCTGAGAATTGCCTCCAGGGCCTACGAGGAGCATGCCCATCTGGTTTGCCATCGTGATCTCGGAGTTAAGTCCTTCGCTGACCTAGAGAGTCTATCGCAAAAGGGCCAGGGAACCGTTTTTGTTGGTTCACTTCAGAGCGGTGGAGCCATGACTCTTGAAAATTTAAAGGCGTTCTACCCATCTGCATACGGAAAGATCGACGCCACTCCCGTTGAACCAACTTTGGATTCTGCTGGAAATATCAAATTTGATGCAACCCAAAATTCAATTCGCGCAGCTCTTGACAACAAGGCCTGTGCATTTTTTGTAACCAGAGCTCCCTACAAGTACCTGGCTGATCTTCCTCCTGATGTAAGTGGAAAATTGAATCTTGCGGACATCGATGATTGGAAATTCAATGACTTGAAAGACAGCGGAGAAAGGGTTTATGACTTTGTGCCTTATGACGAGATTTCTCCAGCCGATGGCGACAAAATTTACGAGAGTCTCCGAAACCTTTCCTGGACACGGACTGCAAAGACAACTTTAAAATTGTCAGCTGATCTTGTTGTCAATAGCGAATGGGAAAAGGACATGATCACTCACCTCAAAGAGGGCCAGCGTCCTGGAGCTGCTCAACGTTGGCAAAGCACCTTAGAGAAAATTGGCACAAAACAGGGCAATTTCAGCCAGCTAGATTCTCAGTTCAAAGACATCCCTGTCACAGTACTTCCAGAGCAGAATTAAACAAAAGGGGCCGATTCAAATGCACAATTCATCCAACTCCAATTCGAATTTCATGGCTTTCATTTACGCCGCTTTCATGGCAGTTTTTATGGGAGTGACGGCCCCCTCTTTTGCTGGCTGGTGGCCGTGGGGACAATCAGATCAGGAAAAAAAAGAAGAAATCTCTGGAAATAGCCGAGAGCAAAGACTCGCCAACCTCAGCGCTCAAGTCGGGCGACTCAACCTAAAAAATCTCAAGGAACGGAAATTCAGCGGAGAAATTCACTTCACAGGGGGCGGAATGAAGGATGATAGATCTCCATCAGCCACTTCAGAGGACGGCTATGAAATCCAATCGGATTTGAGTTTCTCCATTCCTGATATTGACACATTCGCAGTTCCTGTTCTGCCGGACACCGGCGACCACACCATAACGGTGGAGATTTTTTCATCTACCGAAAAATCAACAGACAAAGGCCGCGACAATTGGCTGAACCAAATGGCACGCCTCTACAATGAACTTCCAAATAAAGCTGGAAAGATAGCGATTCGCCGAATTGATTCTGGAACAGCCTATCAGTTCCTGGTGCAGCAACAGCTCAAACCGGACGAGGCCTATTCTGTTGAAGCCTTCTCGCCCTCCAATAGCTTGTGGGTAAGGATGGCAGAGGCAAGAGGTGTGCCTCTGACTAAAATCAGCGATAGTTTAGTCCAGAATGTAGCCGGAATCGTGATTTCAAAGGAAAAACTCCGACTAATTAATAATAATGTCGATACAGCTCAATTCTCGGTGGCAAATCTTGTTGATGCCGTCAATAGCGGTAAAATTAAAATGGGATATACAAACCCCTATTCAAGTTCGACCGGATTAAATTTCTTGGCGACCGTTTTAGAGACTTTGGCCGCTCAAAGCCAAACCGATTTTTCAAGTCCTTTGGTCACTGATGCCTTCCGAAAATTTCAGGATGGTGTCCCATTAATTTATGAATCGACCTTACAAATGCGTGAGGCCGTAAAGGGCGGAGAGTCTCTGGATGCGATGGTGATGGAGTATCAGACCTTCATTAATTCAGCTGATCTTCGGGACAAATTCTTATTCCTTCCATTTGGAGAACCTCATGAAAATCCCCTCTATGCCTCAAGCGATCTCGACCAGAAAAAAATGGAAATCCTGAAAGACTTTGCTCACTTTGCTGAACAAAGTGCAGACGCAAAACAAATGGCTCGTGAAATGGGATTCTTTGGCAGACCGGACTATGTCTCCGGTAGTCATGTGAGCGGAAAAAATCTTATTGCCATGCAAAAAATTTGGAAACGGGAAAAAACCTCCGGTCGCCCTGTGAACGCAGTCTTTCTGGGTGATATTAGCGGATCTATGAACCAATATAACAGGATTGAGATGGTCATTGAATCCTTGATTATTGGAGCTGAGTTTATTCGCCCCGAAAACCGAGTGGGACTTATATTATTTGACGATCGAGTCACCAGAGCACTTCCGATCGAAGCATTTTTGAACAAACAAAAAATGAGCTTTATTGGATTGGCCAGAGTTTTAAAGACTGAGGGTGGAACCGCCATGTTTGATGGTATTGCGGTTGCCCTTCATGACTTGCTCGAGCAAGAAGAGAAGCACAAACAGGATAAAACTGTTCTGATTGTTCTGACTGATGGCGCATCGAGAGACGACAGGCTCGATCAGGCACAAATCAAAAAAATCGCGGCTGAGCTTAGAATTCCCATGTATATTTTGGGAATGGAGGCGGATGAAGGTTTGATGGAGGAATTGATTATGACAGCTCGAAGCACCGGCGGAGATGCATTCCGAGTCACACCCAAAGACGTCAAGAGCCGCATTGCAAGTCTGCTCAATTCACAGCTGTAGTAGAGCGTAAAAAAATCGGCTAAAACCAGGGCTTTCATCGAGCGACAGGAGTATTGTCTTGTCTCCATCGACGTTCATGCCGAAGATAAAGAAAATTGAAAATGATTGGGAAGGCCATGGTTAAATCTATAATGGTGACTGTAGTGTTGATCTGTGTCATGTTTCATTTTTCTCCTCTGCATGCGGAAGTGATTGCAACGGGAAAGAAAGCGAGTTCCGGTCCTGTGCAATCAACAAACGACTCTTTACCCAAATGTTTCGATGAAAATTCTGACCTTGAGAAAATAAAGACTTATCAGAAAAACAATTCTCGGAACGAATACAAGTATCAGGGATATACTCAGTTATTTGATCAATCAGCTCTTGATGACGAAGAAATCCTGGCTCGCCTTATTTATGCTGAAACTCTTGCAGCCAATTGCCCAGAACAAGAGGACCTCGCTCTCCGAACGATTGCAGAAGTTATTCTCAGACGAATTGAGAAAAGACGCGGCCAGATCCGGCAAGTCGTTTTTGAGCGGGACCAGTTTGCTTCTTCGCTGAATATTTACCAGGAATCAAGCTACACGAATTTTCTTTGTCCTAAATCCCCCGAACTTTGGAAGAAAGCGAAAAAGTCGCTTTCTCTCCTTCGCTCTGGAACTGAAAAAAACTCTCTCCCAAATACGGCCTACAATTACTATCTCTTTAAGCATAGCACTCGATTCAAACCTCCTGAGTGGACTCGGACTTTTCAAGAAGCAAAGAAGGTGAACTTAGATGCCAACTCAATTTGTATAGCCGCCTATAGCAACCCTAAATGGAAATAAAACCAAAGAGCTGAGGAAGATTCCGCCCCACAAGGACGCCTGAAAATCTGTCCTCGATCAATGATCTGGTACTCTCTAAATTGGCCTGCTTGATTGTTGTTCCAACCTCCAAGGATGAGTTTACTTACACAGAGCTAAACACCTTAAGGGCAGTTCAGTATTTGAGTACCCATAGCAGGCACCACCATAACCACTATAACAATCGCCGCCATAACCTCTGTAAAGTGGGCCACCATAGCCTTCATACAGGCGTCCACCGTGGCCGCTATAAAGTGGACCGCCGTGGCCGCTGTAACAGGCGCCCCCGTGGCCGCTGTAAAGTGGACCGCCGTGGCCGCTGTAACAAGGGCCACCAGAGCGGCTATTGCCACCACACTTGATTACACCTTGACAGATTAAAATTCTAATTACTTCAGCATCACCAAGCGAATCGGCATAAACAGTAGTACTTAATAAACATAGGATTAAAAATATACTCTTCATCTTCTAATTCCCTTAATCTCATTTATGTTGTTCGAGTTTCAATTTACTTTACTCGTAAAAATGCTCACAGGTTTATATTTGATATGTAAAATTTATCTGGCATACCATGGTGCGCTGCAAACCTCACATAGGCCTGGTTGATCATAGGATCATAGCGATGAGACTTCGTCACCGCAGCATTCAGGTTTGTCTGGAGAACTCCAGACTCTGCTTTTCCGACAAACCAGTAGTAGAGAATGGGAACAGCAAAACGACTTAATATGGTAGGCGGCAACCTCACCAAAAATGAGACTGATAGCCAAACCCTGAAAAATTGGATCGGCAAGCATGACTGAACTGCCTACGACAACGGCGGCCGCAGTCAGCAGCATTGGACGGAATCTCAATACGCCAGCACTCACTACGGCCTCCTTTAGATTCATGCCAAGGCCCAACTGATGTTCTATGAAGTCAACTAGAATAATCGAGTTACGCACAATAATTCCGGCACCCGCAATGAAACCGATCATCGACGTGGCCGTAAAATATGATCCCAAAATGGCGTGCCCAGGCAGAATACCGATAAGACTAATTGGTATCGGAGCCATGATGACCAATGGAACGGTAAAGCTTCTGAACCAACCAAGCACTAAAATGTAAATCAAAACCATGACCACCGCAAAGGCCCCGCCAAGATCTCTAAACACTTCATAGGTGATGAACCACTCCCCGTCCCATTTGACCACGGGTGCAACAGTATTCCAGGGAACTTCCGCAGTTTGCAGTGGATATTTGATTTTCGAGGCAAGTTTCAAAATACCGTAGACCGGGGCTTCTTCGCTCCCAGATAGCTCGCTCATCACATAAGAAACGGGCTTCAAATTCTTTCGAAACAGGGAAATGGTTGCCTCCTCCCTCGCCGATTTCAAAACTTTATCGGCCTCGACTGTTCCGGTTTCAAATGAAGGGACGCGAAGACCCACAAAGGCCTGCTCACCCGAACGGGCCTCTTGCTTCAAAGATAGATCAATGTCCACATCTTCAGGTGAATTCACATTCGCCAAAGTTGTAACCGAAGTTTCCGAAAATACCAAGCGTCCCAATTCCATCAGCTCATTCGACCTTGTCCCTAAAAGGCCACCTTGCACTTGATCATACTCATAAACCTTCCGAGGTCGCCCCAATCTCAAAGTCGTGTCAAGATCAACAACACTTGGCTCAGAAGCGAAAACAGATTCGATTTCCTTTGTGACCCTTTCGCGCGTCTTAGCATCAGGTCCATAGACCTCGGCCATCATTGTCGCAAGCACTGGAGGACCAGGAGGAATTTCGAGGACCTTGATGATAGCTCCTTTGTCGCTGCCGAACTTTTTGATAAGAGGACGCAAGCTCTCAATAATTTTGTGGCTAGAATCTTTCCGCTTTCCTTTTTCACTCAAAACAATTTGCAGATCATTTTGGTAGTCAGCACTTCTTAGAAAAGTGTGTTTAACCATTCCAGAAAATGAATAGGGAGAAGCTTCGCCCGCAAAAACTTGTACTGATTCAACTTCTTTGTTCTTAAGAATCTCACGAGCAAGATCTGTTGACCACTGCTTACCCACCAAGAGCGGTGTCGTCACTGGGTAATCAATCAAGACTTGAAACTCCTGCTTATTGTCGAAGGGTAACATTTTTACCTTAACAGACTTGAAGTAGACCAAACTCATGGCAGCTAAAAGTAAAATGACTGAAAATGCCCCAAACAGAAGCGCCTGCTTCTTTGATCCGAGCAGCGCTTCCATGACCTTTTGATAGAGCTGATCCAGACGACTCACTTTGGGGGTTGAGCTTGCATCGCTATGGCGATTGGCCTTTAAGAGCTTTATCGCAGCCCAAGGCGTCACGACAAAGGCGACAAATAAAGATAACAACATTGCAAAGCTCGCCCCGATCGGAATTGGCTTCATATACGGCCCCATAAGACCTCTCACAAATGCCATCGGCAGGATCGCAGCAATAACCGTAAATGTAGCAAGGATTGTTGGGTTTCCAACTTCGTTCACAGCCTTGATTGTGGCCTTTACTAGGCCATCTTTAATGTTTTCTTTCAGGTGGCGTTCGATATTTTCAACAACGACAATGGCATCGTCGACCAAAATACCAATCGAGAATATCAGCGCAAAGAGAGTCACGCGATTGAGCGTGTAACCCATAAAGTAATAGATTGCGAGTGTTAACGCGAGCGTTACCGGAATTGCGATTGCCACGACAAGGGAGGCGCGAATACCCATAAATAGCGCAATCAAAACTGAAACTGATAAGGTTGCTAGCAGCAAATGCTCAATCAGCTCGTTTGACTTATCAGCGGCAGTCGAACCGTAGTCTCTGACGACTGTCATTCTTAGATCAGCTTTCTGCGGCTGTTCTTTGAGGAAAGAACCGGCCCTCTGAAGGATCTCACGAGAAAGTGTCACGACATTCGTGCCCTTTCTTTTTGAGAAGACAATTGAAACAGCTTTCTCGGGCTCTTGATTTTTCTCTAATAAAACCGAACTGCGAACGATTTCCTCTGGTCCGTCCAAAACCTGAGCTACATTTTTTATGAAGACGACTCGCCCAGCTCTCTGTCCTATTGCCAAGTTTCCTACCTCTTGGCCCGAGTGCAATCGTCCGCCGACCTCAACATCGAATACTTCATTTTCGCTCCAATTTTTACCGGAAGGTGCGAGGGCATCATTCATTTTAAGCGACTGCATGACATCCAAAAGAGAAACCCCGTGGGCTTGCATTTTTTTGGGATCTGCAATGACTCGAATCGCTCGTTTTTGTCCACCTAAAAGGCCGACCTTTGAAAGATCCGGTGTACTTGATAGTTCGCGAGCGAGAGGCGCGACAGAACTTCTGAGCTCAAACTCATCCATTTTTTTAGAAGTGAAGGTTAAAACAAGAAAGGGAACATCATCAATTGAAAATGATTTTACTTGCGGAGGCAAAACATTGCCTGGGAGCTCATGTTGAATCGTCATGAGCTTATGATGAATCTTAACAAGACTCGGCTCCAAGGGCTCGCCGACTTTGAATCGGACCGTCACAAGACTTCCGTGTGGTTGGCTGGTCGAATAGACATACTCAACACCATCGAGCCCCCATACCGCGCGCTCGATAGGCTCAGTCACTTTTCTTTCTGCTTCTTCTGCCGTGAACCCCGGAGCGGCTGTTCTAATATCAATCATCGGCACTGAAATCTGCGGTTCTTCCTCTTTTGGGGTCAGGTAAACGGCCATCAGCCCAAGTAGAAGACTGAAGATCGCAATGACGGGGGTTAGCTTAGAATGAACGAAGGTTTGTGCCAGTTTTCCGGCAAAGCCAAGTTTGCTATTTTTCATTTCTCACTCCTGAGCCCAGATGCATTCCGATATCAAATTTCTGTTTTGTGATGATTTGAGAACCGGCTTTGATCAGGCCAAGCTCAGCCTCACCTTGCTGGGCAATGAGGTCCGATCGCCGACTTAGTATTTCTACAATTTGAAGCGCATTTATCGATCCGTTTCTGAATAGAGTCTCGGTCATCTTGGACTGCTCCACGAGCAAATTGTGGCTGTCATTCAGTAACTCGATGTTTTGTCGCAAGGACTCGAGTGACTCATTGAGAGCGGCTCGTTCAGCGCGCTCTTGCTGATCTGAGGCTTCCGAATATTTCGCGGCAGCCATCGATTTCAGCTGTGCTTCCCTGAGGCTGCCGTAGCTAGATGGATCATATAGGCTCCACTGCAAATAGAGGCCGGCACTGTAGCCGTTCGCTGTATCGCGGTTACCATTGAAAACAAAGGCTTCAGCAAAAACTCCCGCACGAGGAAGGAACTTAGCCTTTTCCATGTTGGCCATCTGCTCACTGGCTTTCACACTCTCCTTTGCAGATTCGATTCTATAGGAGGAAATGGATTCGCCTTGATGTGAAAAGTCGAAGAAATAGCGATTCACAAAAGCATATGTGTCAATGCTTTCGGGAGACCAATTCTGGCCTTTCAAACCCATCTCACTAAGAGCCGCATAGTGAGATCGACTCTGAGCTTCGTACTCTTTAATGAGTCCACTCAAACGATTTGCCAGGGACTTCATACCGAGCAGGCCCGAATAGCCGACCGGATTCGACTTGCTCCCGAGCTGATAGCCATTGATCATGCGCTCAATCTCTGAAGCCAAGGCCTGAAGCTTGATTTTTTGCTGTTCAAGAACTGCAATAGATCCATAGGAGAGACCGACAGTAGAATATTCCTCAACTTGAATTTGTGAAGCTGCAATTTTCTGTGCAGCAACAGAGTGCTTGAAAAGCTCCACTTGAGATGATTTCATTCCTCCCTCGTAGAGGGCCAAATCAACGCCCAGAGCACCTCGTGTAAATAATTGGGTATCTGGATAATTGATCGAGTCTGGGCTGAAATCGGCCTGTTTAATGGAGCGTTGTTCGAGAACCCCAATGAACGAAGCCCCGGGATCATTGGTTTGATAGGTTCTGGCATCAATATACACTTTAGGCAACCAATGGCGGGACGCTCTTGATTGGGCTTCAGTCAAAGACTCAGTCTGTAATCGAGAAGACTCTTGAGCAGCAGACCTCTCGCTGATTTTACTCCACGCGGATGCAAACGAAAGCGTTTCGGCGCGAGCCGGAATTGCCGAAACGAAAATTACACTCCCTAAGATAATGAACTTTTTCATTTACTCCCTCTTCGCTAATCATTCTCAACCAGTTTCTTTATGGTCACTTCTGGTCGTCTTTAGTCGCCCCTCTCATCACTTCCATTTCGCATCCGTCTGCCTTGACCTCCTATTTATTTTTTCCGATACCACAGGTGTTAATTCCCAACATGGCGTAAGGAGGACACCAGCCGATAGCGCCCGTTGCGATTGGGATTAAGCCTAAGAGAAACCAAAGATTCGCTGGTCCGACGAACGCCAGCGAGACAAGTAATAACCCGAGAACAATTCTGACCACTCGCTCGATTGAATGAATATTTGTTTTCATAGTTCCTCTGCTCCTTTGTTTGGTTTGGTACTCCATTATAAATCATCTGATCCATCATCCTTTGCAATACTCCACCTGAATAGTTTTCATTAGGCGGACCAAACGTTTGTCTGCCAAAGAGTAGACCTGATATTTACCGTTTTTTTCAGAGTCAATCAGGCCCTCAAATTTCATCCGGATTAAAAATTGTGACATTTGCGACTGCGAGGCGTCACAAAGCTCGACAAGTTCGCCCACTGTTTTAGGTCCCTCAAGTAAATGACCAAGGACAAGAAGCCGCTGAGGATGCGAAAGTGATTTCAGAATGAGACACACCTCTTCACAAGACTTCTTTATCTTCTGGATAGAAACGGTATGTCGCATTAAATCCCCCCGCACATCAAAACTCATATTCGCAATATACATACGTATTATACTATGATAATATATTAATGTAAAGGAGGAAATCAAGACATTTTTGACGCTTCAAACTCATAACTTTACTGAAAAATAATGCGCAACATAAGGAGCAACTAAGGTTGCAAGACCGAAGGGTTCTTATTCGCAGAGTTCTTGGAGAGTCGCCGAGCTTTGAAATTCATTGTTGTACTTCAAGCCTGAAGGAAGCCAAATACGCCTTCATAACTTCAACCCTTCTTTTTCCTTCTAAGATTCCCGCCTTGGTTTTTAAAGTTTCAGCAGTTTTAAATAGTTTTTTGAAAAAGTGATCAACAGTATACAAAGAGTCATCTGGAATTCGAACGTCACAGAACGGATCATTATCATTATAAAAAGATCGCTTCAGAAGCCCCGCAGTAGAAAAACATCGGGCTATCCCAACTGCACCCAAACCATCGAGTCGATCAGCATCTTGCACGATTTTGGCCTCAATAGTATTCACTTCCAAATTTGCGCTGAAACTATGAGCCTCGATCGCATGGGCAATTTCGTCGTAGTATTCAGAAGGGTAATCAATCGATTTTAAAAATTCGATAGCCTTTTCGGAAGAAAGGCGTGAGGATCGACTTCGAAGTGGACTATCCTTGGGGATGATAACAAAATCATGAAGCCATGCTGCCGGGACTACGATTTCCGGAGTCCCTGCTTCAAATCTGCAAAGCTGCTTCGCAAGACCAACTACTCTCTTAAAATGGAGCAAATCATGAGCGGGATCCTCTGAGGAAGCTATCTCAGATATTTTTGACTCAAATATCTCTTCCCATTTTTCTAAACTAGAATTGATCTGAAAAAAATCATCCACTTTCAATCATCATTTCGCGAACAGCTCGACTCATTTCATCGGCTCGTTCATTTAATCCATCAATCACCCCCGCTTTGTCTTCAACACTGCGATTTTGGGAGAGCTTGAACTTGGCATCCGTTTTCTCAATTTTAAATCTAAATGAAATGATCGCTGAAGTAAGCGCTTTCTCGTCCAGCAAGTCATCTGGCAATTCAAACTCCCAAGGAGTCACAATTGATTTTTCAAAAAAATGAGTGAGTTGTTTTAAAACCTCAATTTGCCCAGAGAAAGTCTCAACCAACTCTACTCGTCCTTGCAAATGAACGACTGCATAATTCCAAGTCGGAACATCGCGTCCTGACTTATACCATCTTGGAGTGATGTAGGTATGCGGACCCTGAACTATTATCGTCGCACTTGGGTCATCTTTAAAATGCATCCACTGCGGATTTCGTTTTGCCATGTGACCAATAAGAATATCTTCTTCATTTGGTCCCGAACTAAAAATAACGGGCAGGTGATTTATAAACGGCCTTGAATCTTTTGGATAGGATAGAATAGTCACGAACGAATTCTTCTCGATTAACCTTTTGATTCTAGCTTTCTCATTGATTGAAAAATGTTTCGGCAAATACATCTTTAATCCAACTTCTTCTTATAGGCGACAGATCTCAATTTCCAAGCATTTCGTTCATAGAATTTCTTGCCTTGTTCATTGTCAATTCCAGTGCAAAGGCGCAGACCTTTACAACCTAACTCCCTTGCACGATTCTCTGCGTATTTAAGAAGTTCAGCACCAAGGCCCTGAGATCGATGTGATTCGGTAGAAACCAGGTCATCGATATAAAGATGCTTGCCGTGAACAAAGTCATGAAGAATTCTATACCCCATAACGGCCAAAACCTTTTTATCTGCCTCAATCGCTACGATTTCATATCCGTCAGCCTCATGAGCGTTTTGACAGATCGTCATATAGTCATCAAAGGACAGTTCTTTTCTGAGCTCTTTCATGACTGGATAAAATCTTTCGAAATCATTTTTCTCTTGAGCTCGTACAAATCGAAAACTCATTTCTATTTTTCCTCAAGTATAGCTGGCTTTGGTTTTTGAGTCAGTCCCGCGTCAATCCCCTATTTCACATGTTTGAAATTTTGAACTTGCTCCATATAATTCTGTATAGCTCCGTATAGTTCCGTATGGTTCCGTATAGTTCCGCATAATTTTCTATGGTTGTCGAATCTTTGCGATTCTTGCCAGGTGATTTTCTGATCTTGTGCCACTCATAGAACTTCGAGCTGCGAGTTTCAACGGACAATTTCCTGTGGCACAATTTATTTGTCAATGAAATACCGATGGTTCTTCTCTTTTTTAGATGATGATTAAATCCTTTTTGATGAATCGGCCCCGCAGTCGCTGATAGGTTGATTCAGTTATCGTCGCCTTGAAAGATTCAAACATCGTCGATCACAGTGGGAGCGAGGTCGATCAATAGCTGACAGAGAGATATTCAGAGATGAAAATGAAGATTCGCCGTGACAATTTGAGTTCGGACTGCCGAGGTCTCTTAAGTCGCGCGGGCGCCATCATAGAGATCGACAATTCAGGAGCTCCTCACTATGGAGTCATGTCCGATCAGCTTCGATACGATAAGAAGCCCTAACCGAGAATCTTGAATTGAGCGGCAGTCAGATAGGAAGCCGTCAATTACTCATAAACTCCTTTACCATGACCTATTTAGATAATTGTAACTCTGATTATTTGGATTTCGATCAGGTAACTGACTCGATGATCTTGGACGCGAAATCGATAGAGCGAATCTGCACCTTTCATCCTTTTTGTTTGAAGTAGTTCTATGTATGGATTCAAAGAAAGAAGCTGAATAGTATCTATTATTTTCCTTTGGATTTCTTGAGGCAAGGCTTGGAGTTCTTTCACTGCACTTATATTAAAAACAACTTCGTAGGACTTTGAACTCATTTTTTAAGCTTCCTGAGCATCAAAGAAGGCAACATATCTTCTTCATTCTTAGTTTCGTCATAACTAGCAATATCGATTTCATCTTAGAGTTGGTCGCGAATCGCATTTTCAACTACGCCTTGGATTTTCAGCCCAGACTTCTTGCAATATGCAGCTAAAGCCTTATTAAGGTCAGAAACTATACCTGTAGAAAGAGCTGATTGTTTTTCAAAAATTTAGTATCCACTGAAAACCTTGAAAAAGCGGGGAGGGAGGAGATACCCAAACTATATCTCCTTAATTGGCTAAATTTAATGGGTTTTATAAAAATCTCAATATGAGACTGGTGGCGCCCAGGGCCAGACCTGAACTGGCACGGCTCTATTCAGGTCCCAGGATTTTCTTACCGCCCACGATGTTCATCGCCACTTTTTGTGGGGTAAATTCGTCGCCTTTTCGCTTTGACCGAGACAAGGGATTCGGCTGAGTCCTGGACTGTAACTACAACACTTTTTGTACTTTATGAATTTGATTTATTTGGCTCTTTAATGGTGATATCAATCTTCCTAGGGAGCATAACAAAAAGTAATCGATGGGATGGCGGTTGGCCCAAGACTCTGTATGTCGAGTAACCTGAGTCAGGTGGCGTTAGCTTGCTAACATGGATTCCTGTTCCTTTGCAAATTCAATCGGAGATTTCATTCCTAGTGCTGAATGTGGATTAATATTGTTGTACCTCCAGTGCCAGGTGTCGATTTTCTCTCGGGCATCTTCGAGAGAAAAAAAGACGTGCTCGTTGAGGCACTCGTCACGAACTCTCGAATTGAAAGATTCGACAATTTGGTTGGGCTTTCTTACCTTTGTAAACTCCAGCTGAATTCCATGACGATAGGCCCAGTCAAGCATGGCCCTCGACGTAAACTCCGTACCCTGATCGACCCGGATAATCTGAGGGTATTTTTCGCCAGCTAAGTGGTCGAGATATTCGACGACGTCAATTCCTCGAATAGATTGATCAACCAGAACTCCGGGGGAGAGTTTTGCGAATTCATCGATAATGGTGAAAATTTTAAGCCGCCTTCCTGACTCGATATAGTCGAACATGAAGTCAATAGCCCATATTTGATTGGGTCCCATTGCTTGAGTGGCCGGCAGTCTGGGACAGGATCCAAGCTTTTTTCTCTTCCTGCGGCCAATCTGAAGCTTTAGCTTTTGATAAATCCGACGCGATCGTTTGTGGTTGAGATCAGATATTTCCCTCTTAAGAAGTACGAATAGCCGCGGGTGACCAAACCTTCTATGCTCTGTCGCTAGCTCCGACAATCGCGACACAATGGGTTGGTCTCCATTCTCTTTTGGCTTATAATACAAGGTGGTGATGGGAAGGCCCAGTAGACAGCTGGTTCGAGCCTTGGAGACCTCGTATTTCTCAACAAGGTATGAGGACTCCGTTCTCTTGTCGCTGGACCTCACCACTTTTTTGAATTCACATCCTTCAACATAATGATGTCGAGAGTCTGGTCCGCCACGATCCTCTTTAGGCGCGTATTCTCTATCTCAAGGTCTTTCAACCGTCTGGCTTCGGTCACATCCATACCACCAAAGCGCTTTTTCCAATGATAGAGGGTCTGAATCGTCACGCCCATCTCGCGCGACACCTCTTTTACTGGCACTCCCGTCTCCAGTTTTTTGACTGCGGAAGTTATTTGTTCCTCGCTAAATCTCTTCTTCATTTGGTGCTCCTTTACCGGACTCTGCCCGGGGGTATTGCGCACCATGACTCAAGATGCAAGGTCTACAGTTTTATGGGCCAACCGCCACCCTATTCGCTCCGCAAGGCTTCAATAACCTGGAGTTTTTCAGCTTTCAGCGCTGGTGTTAAACCACTGAAGACACCTACTACGAAAATAGAAACAACCGACAATAACAACGCGGTGAAGTCTATTGTCCATTCAAATGCGAGCTTGCCAACCAATTTTGTTGCTCCGTAAATCGCACCTTGGTAAAGAATAAAACCCACAACGAGCCCTATAAGTCCCGCGATGCTGCAAATCAAAACTGATTCAACAAGGTATTGCACGCGAATGCGGAAGTTAGTCGCTCCGAAAGCTTTGCGAATTCCAATCTCTTTAAATCTCTCGGATACTGAAACCAGCATCATATTCGTGATCCCAATGCCGCCGACGGCAAGTGAAACGAGTGCGATAGCTCCAAGCAATATAGTGAACAAACTTAAAAACTTATTCATTTGAGCGATGAGAACACTGTCAGAGCCAACGTCAAACCGAGCTGACTTTCCGTATTTCATATCGAAAAACGCTTTAATTTTTTTTCCAACCTTTTCCACGTCAGAACCCTGCTTCACCTGAAGAACGATCTCGCGAATTCGAGAACTCCAGGGATCGCTTGTTCCTTGGAAAAAAGTGTAAGGTAGGTAAACTTGAAGGTTTGGTTTGTTCCACTCTTTATTGCTAGATTGTGAAGCCAGGACTGCAATTACTCGACATCCAAAGGATGACTCTCTCTGACTGACAGCAATAATCTGTCCGATAGGCGAAACGTTGGAGAAAAGCCGCTGATAGATTTCAAAGCCTATCACGCAAACTGCACTTCGGTACTCAACGTGAAATGGGCTGAAGTTATTCCCGATGATGAGGGTTCGGTTTGCCATCGCAAGTCCGTCCGATGAAACTCCAAAAGCACGAACATCAGAATCAACAGTTTTTCCGCCGTAACTGACTTTGTTGTCCCATGAAAATAACGTTGGAGAGATACGCAGCACTTCCGGGAAGACTTTTTTTAGCGGAGCCAAGTCTCGTTCCCAATCGAAACTTTGAAAGACAACCGAGACCTGATCGGTCGCACGAAGCTCCCAGTTTGGATAACCATAGAATATCAAAGTATTGACGCCCATCTCAGCGTAGGATTCCAAGATTTTCTTTTTTGTGAACGAACCAATCGTCACCATGGATAAAACAGCCGCGACTCCTATGACGATGCCCAACATCGTTAACATTGACCTGGACCGATTCTGCTTCAAACTTTGAAATGCGAGCGGAAAAAGAGAAATACCCACATGAAAGTAACGACTGAGTACCGCCCAGCGACTTTCTTGAAATTCGGCTTTATTTTCGTTTGGAATATCTCGAAAAATTGAGAGGGTTTCATCTGAGGTTGAAGCAGTTTTTTTGTTTTCAGTGATCTCTTTGATTTCTCCATCGCGGAAATGAACAACCTTGTTGCACTGTTGGGCGATTTCGGAATCATGAGTGATGATGACAACTGTTCTTCCCGAACGGTTAGTTGCCTTCAAAAGCTCCATGATTTGTTTTGAGTTGCTGGTATCAAGACTTCCAGTTGGTTCGTCCGCTAAAATAATTTGAGTGTCATTCAACAGCGCCCGTGCAATTGAAACGCGCTGCTGTTGTCCCCCTGAAAGTTGGTTTGGGAAGTGATGAGTTCGACCATTTAGACCCAAATCATTTACAAGTTTATTGGCATGCTCAATTCGACTTCTATTGTTAGGCCGCTCAGAAGGATACTTGCTCGGAAGCAATATATTTTCCAAGACACTGGCCTTCGCAAGAAGATGGAATTGTTGAAACACGAATCCAATATGCCTATTCCGTAAAACCGCAAGCTGTTCATCGGTCAGCCTCATTATGTCCTGTCCACCAATTTCAACGCGACCAGAGTATGAATTGAGAAGGCACCCTATGATGTATAGGAGCGTAGACTTACCCGAACCAGAAGGACCTTGAATAGCAACGAGTTCTCCGGCCTCAATATCAAGATTGATATTTTTCAATACAGGCACTTTTTCGCCGGATGAAGTATTGTAAGCGAAGCTAAGGTTCTTAAGACTAATCAAGCTCATTACTGATTCTCAATCAGCTTCAAGAAGTCAACTTGCTGGACCTCTTGTCCTTCGTTTAAACCTTCGAGGACTTCAAAAACAGACTCATTTTGCAGACCTACTTTAATGCTCTGTCGATTCCCATTTTTAAGGATGACGAAATAGTTTTCGTTTTCTTTTTGGATGAATTCGTGCCCAAGAGCAAGGACGTTATCTTTTTTGTTTGTAATGATGTCCACGACGGCGGTCATGCCTGGTTTGAGTTGTGTATCTGCATCTATAATTTCTATTTTTATGAGATACTCAACTTGAGATCGTCCTCCCCATTGCTCTTTGGGAGTAGCGGCTTGAGAAATTTCTCTGACAATTCCATTATAATTTTTCGATAAAATCGCTGAGACCTTGATTACAGCTTCCAAGCCAGATTGAATTTTTACGACATCGATTTCAGGTGCATTCGCATTAATGAACATTTTTGTCAGGTCATCAATGCGAAGAATAAATTCTTTGGGATCGCTTTGCTTGGAGAACTGACCTTCGGACTTCAATAACTGAGTCACCGTACCTGTAAACGGGGCACGGATAGGAAAAACATTTTCTGCAGCTTGAAGAGATTGAGCAATGCTGACTATGGGCTCGCCAGATTGAACCTTATCACCAAGTTTCACAAAAGCTTTTAATGTAGCCATCATAAGGTGCCGTCACGACGGTGGAGCGAATTGGTTCGGCAGTTCGGCAATAGTCACTCTTTGAACAAGAGTTTCCCTTGCTACTTTTCCAGCCCGTTGTTCAGATTGAGAACCGACAAGATTAGATTTGAAAGCAAAATATCCAAGAACAACAACGGCGACGATTCCGACAATCACAAGCTTGCGGTTATTTTTCAGAAATTGATTCATACAGCCTTCCCTCGTGATAGCGATAGCGCAGCAATTGCCCTCTTAAGTCGTAGTATGAAGTATACATTTGAATTTTCGCGTTTAAGAGATCCCGCAATCCCACTATGATGTCCAAGTAGGAAACCTTGCCATTTCTATACTCCGTGTCGAGAAAACCGTAACTTTTGGTTTCAAGCTCAAGAAGTTCGCGGGCAACAGCAAAATTCTTAGTACTTTGATCTAGCTCCAACATCATTTTGGCGTTTTCGGATGAAAAAGTATTGAGGTTGGCCGCAATGGAATTCTCAGCCTGAGTGCGCTTGGCATCCGCAATCGAGATATTTCTTCGGCGAATACCCCAGTCCCACAGGTTAAATTTCAAAGTCAAAAGAGCGTTCCAGCTTTTAGTTTCATTTTCGGCCAAAGGAGAGCTTGTTCCGAGATAGTCGCCTGTATGATATGTGGCACCTGCAGTTAGAAAAAGCTGCGGCCAGTAATCACGCCGAACAATATACACATCATTCTCAGATACTTTTCTTTGAAGACTAGCAATTCGATATTGATAGTGACTGGTAAGATCAGGTCGCTGGGCAGGCACTTGTTCAACCGATTTCAAATCGACGCTAACGGGCTCGAAATCAAACGGCTGAACCTGCGCGCCAACCTCAAAACCAAGCAGCCGCATGAGTTCCAGTCTAGATTTTTCCATCGTGGTACGCGAATTTTGCAGTTCTATTTCGGACCGACGTAATTCAGTTTTAAAGCGCAGGTAGTCTCGGCGAGTTTTCACTCCTTGCTGGTATTGGCTGGAAACTGATTTATACTGTTTGTTAACGATATTGAATTGTTGCTCTTGAACTTGAGCTAGGTTGGCAGCCAACGAATAGCGCATATATTCGAATGTAATGTCGAGTATGAGTTTGTCGCGCTCGTTACGATAACCCAGTTCAGCAATTTCTTTTTGAAAACGGGCAGAATCATATTTTGCTAAACTGACTCCGTTGTCATAAAGATTTTCCGTAAGCTGAAGATTCAACTCACTTGCATAATTGTTATTGTAAATTGAAGGATTTGAGCCGCGAAGCCCATGGGTCGCACTAAGGTCAAGCGAAGGAAGAAAAACGGAATAGGAGTTTGTATACTCAAGATCGCGAATGCTGAGTTCGCTACGAGCGCTGCTTAAAGAAGGGGACTTCTCAAGGGCAATATCAATGGCTTCACGGAAGGAAACTTTTTTAGAATCTAGGGCGGCAAAAACTGGAGCGGAAAAGACAAACCTAAAGCAAGTAAGAGCAAGCTTCGGTTCATCAATAATCGTTCCCCCTTCAAAAAATACTCCATCTACTTTGAGTGGAGTTACCAAAAATGCCTTTAAAAAATGATATGTGGTGCCTCGGGCCGGACTTGAACCGGCACGGCCCATTGCTGGAGCCCCAGGATTTTCTTACCACTTCGACTTTCGCCGCCAGTGACGTTCGTGGTCTGGACCATCCCTTAACCATCGCTCCGAAAAGCATTAGGTTCTGTCCGTCTAGTCTCTACACCTTCCGAAACTTTCGTTTCGGCTTGGCTCGGGATTACCAGTGAAGGCTTCCCCGAATTTGAACAGCTCTACTCTTGAGGTTTCCCTCAAGGCACTCAAATTCCTCTTAAGTCCTGTGCGTCTACCAATTTCGCCACCGAGGCACATATCATTTTTCAAAGAGCGATCAGTTTTCACTGATGCCTTTCATCTAGCGCGAACCAGTTGAAAGGACTTTTTGCACGATTCCAATTTGATCATCGGTGAGTGTGAAAGAGCTGTAATACTTTTCCACAACGACAATCGAATCACCCAATTGTTTTGCTACCAACGATAGCGAAATACCGTGACTTAGTAAAGCCACAGCATGACTAGCTCGAAGCATGTGAAGTCCGCCATGCGTTCGAACATCATTTTTAAAAAACTCTTCGCAGAGTCGTTTTAAGTTTGGACTAGCGATGTTGCGAAGCTCCTCTTTATCAACGTCGGAGGCCGAACACCATCGTTTGAAGGCTGCAATCGTTTGCTGTTTAGCTAACGGAACAATCCATCTTTTCTTTCTGTTTATTGGAAGACGGATTCTCTCGCCAGAAGCGGAGGCATCTTCTTTACGAACTTTTTGTCTTTGGAGATGAATGACCGCTTCGTCATTTTTAATAAGAAGGTCGCCTGATCTTAAACCATGAATTTCGGATTCACGGCATCCGGTCCCGAAAGCAATCAGAAATAGGTCTTTCAACAACGGGTAGCGTTTAGAAATGTCGTCGGGGATCTTGCCGACAAGCATGTTGAACTCTTCTTCGGTCAGATACCTGACTTCTTTTTGAGGTTCTTTAGGCTTGTAAAGATCTATTTCTTTGCGGTCAATGAACTTTAAAAGAGACTGAAGAATCGTAATCATTCTTCGCTGTCTGCGAATGGGAGCATGTTTTATTTTTTCTTGAATGTCGGCAGCGGTGACGGTGCGAAGCGATTTGTTCTCAAGAAGCTCAATAGCACGATTGAGTTCATTCCACATAGACCGCTTAGAGGTGTCTTGATTGTGGCGAGGTTTAACTTTTTCGTCGTAATACCGCTGAATCGTAAGTCGGTTGTATTTTGAGAAAGAAGTGACGCCGAGTTCGCGGCGCAACTCTTTATACTGCCGTTCACGAAAGTCCTCTAAAGACTTGCGGGCCTCTTCAAAGGTGACTTCAGAATTAACAAATTGTTTGTTGATCGCAGTGACAGTGGGATGCTCAAGTTTTTCGTATTGGTTTTTCGCATTGGGAAGACGACGGTTATCCCAAAGAACAGAAAACGTGGCTCGTTTACCTTCTTTCGGATTATCAATTTGTATGCGAGGAATCGCAGTCGTCTTTCTTCCCATGTTCAAAATTACTTTGCGCTGAGCAAATCCCTTTCCCGTTGTTCTTTCACGATAGCGAGCAAGCTACCGGAGTTCGCTGAACCATTCAATTTACGGCTGATTTCAGCAAGATCCCGCATCTCTTTCCAGGCGTCCAGGCTCACTACTTTATCGGTAGACTCGCCTAGCAACTTGAGAGGGTTGCGTCTAGCAATAGACCCAAAATCTGTTGTTTTATCCATTATTTGAGTCCTTTCCCGGCAAAGCGTTCCATAGTTTTAAGTCCTGTGCGTCTACCTATTTCGCCACCGGGGCCTTTCTGACTAAACTTTATTTCGCTGCCGCAATAAAGTGACCGTCTGAGGCTTCGCTGTCAATCGAAAACAAGGTAAAAAAACAGGAGAAAAGCTCAAAATTCAAACAAAACCAGGCATTTTGACAAATCCAAATTTAGGTGGCTCAATTGTCAACTGTGATCCCCCAATCCACTCACTTCTGAGGAATATCCCATGATCAAAGAGGCCTTTGCACTCTCGAATAGATCTTATGTACCTCTCATCAGGTCCTCTTATGGAGTTCTCCTCCCTCTGTGGATACTCTCTGAGCTATTGAATCAATATTTCGATTTTTGCATCAAGGTTGCCCAAAGAGGGGGCATTGATCAAATTATTGCTCAATTGGGTCAACTGGCGACTTCGATCACGGTGAGTTTTGTGTTGATTCTCCTCCTTCCGATAAGGCTTAATGATTGGCAGAACCAGCGCCCCTATCAGGAATGGGCCAAAATAGTTTCTCAACACAGCTGGCCCCTGTTTGTTGAGGGCCTTCGTATGACTGGACATATTTTGATGTGGGCAATTTTGTTTGTTGTCCCCGGTCTATACAAACAGATTCGGTATATTTTCGTGCCCTTCGTCGTTCTATTTGACCCTGAGTATAAAAACGGAAAGGTGGACGCGCTCTCTCAATCAAGCGAACTCACCAAGGGAGTCTTTTGGATTCTAACCGGCATATTTGTGGCAAGCTTTTCTGCAGAATTGCTCTTCAAAATGAATAGCAAAATATTCCCTTGGTTAGCCCATCCTGTTTTTCAGTTCATCACGGGAGGATTGACTTTTCTCGTCACGAGCTACTTTTATTCCGTTTTTTATTTCATCTTTTCTCTCCAGATAAAACGCCAAGAAATATCTAAAAAACAATCGACCTGATAAGGAGACTTCAGCATGGAACTTATGTTTGATTGGAAAGCTCTGACTGGCAGAGGCAAGGCCTACACCTTTGACGATGTCCTCATCGTGCCTAACAAATCCGATGTGCGATCCCGGCGGAGCCCCGAGCTAAAAACCCGGCTGACTCGGGAAACAATGATTGAAAAACCTTTTGTGAGCGCCAACATGGACACTGTTACCGAACACGAGATGGCAATTGGAATGAACCAGCTTGGAGCGATCGGTATCCTTCATAGATTTATGTCGATCAGTGAACAAGTTGAACAAGTTTCAAAAATTAAGAGTTCTGGCGCGAGACATTGCGGCGTCTATTGGGGTCAACGATGACTTTAAGGATCGCGCCAAAGCCTTGGTAGATTCAGGGGTCAATATTCTCACCATCGACATAGCCCACGGGCATTCTGTTGCCATGATTGAAACCCTCGCTTGGCTAAAAACCGAGTTTCCCTCCATCCAGTTGATTGCAGGAAACGTCGCCACCCCAAAAAGTGCAGTGGATCTCATAGAGGCGGGCGCCCATGCGATCAAAGTGGGCATAGGCCCTGGCTCCATGTGCACAACTCGAATCATTACCGGCTGCGGTGTGCCGCAGCTCACGGCAATTTCTCTTTGCGCTCAAGTTGCCAGGCCAAAGGGAGTCCCCGTCATCGCAGATGGAGGAATCAGGTCCTCTGGCGATATCATCAAGGCCCTCGCTGCGGGGGCGGACGCTGTTATGCTTGGCTCTCTTCTTTCTGGAACAATTGAGTCTCCGGGGCCTATCCACAACGGGATGAAACAGTACCGTGGCATGGCATCAAAATCCGCACAAGCCTCCTGGAGAGGGGGGGTCCCAGAGGGAATGGCCCCTGAGGGAGAATCGACTCTAGTTCCCGTAAAGGGCCACATTTCAGATGTTATAAATGAGCTATCTGGGGGACTAAGGAGCGGAATGTCATACATCAATGCCTTGGTAATCGAAGATATCCGAACAAACTCCTTATTTGTCGAGATGACGCCCATGGGATACTTCGAATCAAGAGCACATGGACTAAAGAACTGATTTCAGCCAATGACGAGGCTCCGAGCAATCTGCCTTTGACCAATGTCTTCGCTTTTTCTAGGCTTATTTGGCGAGGTTTTTTGACCTGTTCTTCTTAGCCGTTTTTCCTTTGTTGATCCCGCTCCGTGTTTTCTGAAGGAGTGCTGTTGGATTCCAGTCCGTTGGCCCAACAGCCTCATTTTTCGTTTTGGCCTCCTCCTCTCCGGGGAGGCTTTTTTCTTTGTGCTGACCCGTGCGGCTATATCAGGTAGACTCAAAGGATGTTTCTTGAAGCTGCTGATAGGGCCGAATTTCCAATTGCCGTTTTTGACTCCGGAGTCGGTGGCCTCACCGTGCTCAAATCTCTGGCTGAAGATTTCCCTCAGGAAAATTTCCTTTATTTGGGAGACTCTGCAAGACTTCCTTACGGAACAAAATCACCGCTCACAATTCGCCATTACGTGGAACAAAACATTCAGTTTCTGTTGAGTTGCAAGGTAAAAGCCATCGTGGTTGCTTGCAACTCCGCATCGAGCGTTCTGGATCTCGATAGAAAAATTGCTGTGCCACTTTACGAGGTGATCGGACCAGGAGCACGAACGGCCTATAAAATCTCACAAACTCTCAGCATTGGCATAATTGCCACAAGAGCCACTGTCAACCGAGGGGCATACGTGCGAGCCCTCCACGAACTCGATCCACGCACAAAAGTATTTCAGCAAGCCTGTCCGCTCTTGGTTCCTCTCGTCGAAGAAGGCTGGGTTCAGGACCCCCTCACCAATCTCGTGATCCATCGCTATCTGAGCCCTATAGCCACGCAGGAAATCGACACTCTCATTCTTGGCTGCACCCACTACCCAATCTTGAAAGAATCCATTGCAAAAGTTATGGGTGGCGGAGTGACTCTCGTCGAATCTGGGAAAGCAATTAGCGCCGAAATAATGAGCAACATGAACGAAGGGAAATTAAAAGCGAACCCCGCAAGCTCCGGAAAAATCGAGATACTCAATACCGACCTTGACCAGCACATACAATTCACAGCCGAAAAAATATTGCATCCCTTTAAGGCCGCAAAATTCACGCACGTAAATCTCGTAACTTCGGATAGCTCCAAGGCCGACCAAACGAAGAATTTTTAAGCTATTTCTTTTTTATCCAACCTGTGAGTGCTGAACGCATGACCGTTTCTACCTTCATATCAAGCGGAGTTAACCAAGTCTTCGGAAGAAAAAGAGTAAAGCCCCCCATCTGGTAACTCATCGGAAAAAAAACAGCCACTCGCCCCTCTCTGTCCAAACCGCTTGGAAGCCCCGACAAATCACTCCGTGTCACCAGACCTATTGCTTGAGCGCCCGAGTCGGGCCACTTCACCGCAACAACTTGTCCATCTCCCCCCGCGCCTTTTTCTGGAGAGAAATAATCCGTCAGATCTTGAATGGCGATGTATATGCTCTTTACCAACGGGACCTGACGAAACAGGCGATCAAGCAATTGATGCGCTTTATTTCCCAAATAATGAGAAAGGGAAAGGCCCAGGACAAATATAAATAAAACTCCGAAGACAATCCCCATCCCGGGAATATAAAAACTTTCCGGCAGGAGCAGAGCCAATAAACTATGAATGATGTTATCTGCCCATTGAAAAAAACGAATCAAAATATAGACGGACAAAAAAGTTGGTAGCAAGGCGACCAAACCACGACCAAAAATACCTAAAAAGGTCCTCATCAATGAAGCTCCTCACCATTATGATAAACCCATTCAAGGGGAAGCTCATGACTGTTATAGCGGGATGCCATCACCGCCCCATAAGCTCCCGTGTCCATAATGGCCAAATAGTCTCCTTCTGCCAGCTCCGGCAACTCCCTTTCGAAGCCTATCACGTCAGCTGATTCGCAGATGGGACCTACGACATCGTAAGTTTTTATGTTTTCCTTTGGGACCCTGCCCTCCTTGAGAGGAAGGATTGTCTTGATGATAATCAATACCCAATCCTCCGCCCACATCAAAACCATTTAGAGGATGACCTGACTCACGTAAAGATTTAAACAATGGCAAAGATTTTCGCACGGCCTCTTCGATAGGGCCTAAGTCACGAATCTGAGACCCTATGTGCAAACTCAGCCCCACGAGCTTCAGTTCTCGAGAGAACTCTGTTAAAATTCTCTTTAATTCAGAGACAAAACTTTCATCCATTCCAAATTTGTTTTCCCTAAAGCCTGTTCGAATATAGGGATGTGTGTCCGGATTCACATCGGGGTTCAATCGAAAGGCAACATTGGCCTGAACTCCCAAAGATCTTGCAACCTGTCCAATTCGCCTCAATTCTGAGGGACTCTCAACGTTGATCTGCTTGATTCTATTTTCAAGGGCCAATTGAATTTCGTATTTTTCTTTTCCAACTCCGGAAAAGACCATTCGGCTCCCAGGAAAACCGCAGGACAGAGCCAGTTTTATTTCGCCTCCAGAAACAACATCAGCGCCAGCCCCTTTTTGCGCCAAGGCCCTCAGCAAAACAGGATGGGAGTTCGCCTTGACGGCATAACAGACGAGGACATCCCCTTGAAAGGCTTCGACGAAGCGCTGATAGCGCTGTAGGATAGAATCCAAATGATAGACATACACCGGACGCTTCGCTCTGGATGCGATATCATTTAGCGAAAAAAAAACTTTCCCTGATAGAAATCCAAGCTCATTGTTGCGATAAAAAAAGTCCATCCCTCTCCTTAGCGATTTTTCCCCTTCAAACCCTCGCCTCACAGTCCAAGCCAAATTCGGTATGCAAAGCCCTTGCGGCCTCTCCCAACTTCTCCCGCTCAATCACGGCACTGATTTTAATATCGGAAGTCGTTACAAGATGAACGGGTACATTCACTTTATCAAGAATTCGAAAATACCTTGAGGCCACTCCCGGATGATTTGCCATACCGACTCCAACGGCTGAAAGCTTGGCCATTCCTCTCATCGGAACCACCTGAGTTTTAGGACCGACTACGGACGCCACCACTTCGAGCGCCATGTTCAAATCATCTTCGGGAACTGAAAAAGCAACTCTTTGCCCCTCTTCATTTTGGCTCTGAGTGATGATGTCGACCACGACTCCTCTTTCTGCGAGCTTTTCAAAAAGATCGGCCAAAAACTTAGCTCCAAACGGAACAGGAAAAAGCTTCAATACAACCACAGACGCGTCATGAGTTATTGAAGACACAACTGGAGTTTCCATCTTCTCTCCTTCTGGGACCACCCAGGTCCCCTCTCGAGTTTCAAAAGCAGACCTCAGGTGGATTTTCACATTGTATTTGGCCGCAATTTCAACGCTTCGAAAATGCAGAACTTTAGAACCCAAAGTAGCCATTTCCATCATTTCTTCAAAACTCAACACGTCTATTTCGCGAGCCATTGGCACCAAACGCGGATCAGCAGTAAATATAGCTGGGACATCTGTATAGATTTCACAGACATCCAAACCAACCGCTGCCGCAAGCGCCAAGGCCGTCGTGTCTCCTCCACCTCTACCTAATGTAGTTATTTGATGTCCTTCTGTAACGCCCTGAAACCCGGCCACAATCGGAACAACCGAGGATTCCAAAAAACCGAGAAGTTTTTGCCCATCCACATTCGTGATGCGAGCCTTCGAAAAATAGCGTCCGTTTGTATACCAAGTTGGTGAGCCAGCAAAGGTGCGACTTTGGCGCCTCGCTTCTTCAATGCAATTGCCAGCAGCGCAATAGAAACCTGCTCCCCGGATGAAACGAGCATGTCATAGGCCGGCCCGCGATAGGAGGGATCAATGTCGTTGGCCAACTTGACCAGCCTGTTCGTTTCTCCCGACATGGCACTCGCGACCACAATCGGCTTTTGTCCCGACTTCATATCCGCTAACACACGGTCTGCAACAGCCTCAATTCTTTCAATTGAGCCAACTGAGGTGCCACCGAACTTCTTGACCATAATGGATGAGTGAGTTTTCATGGGCCCCTAACCTATCACGAGGAAACTAGAAGTGAAAAGTTTTATATTTGGTCAATCGGAATTGAATCTGCCAATTATCGGGTATCAAGTTGGCCAGGGAGGTCCGAATGTGTTGATTTTAGGGGGTGTGCACGGCGACGAAAGCGAAGGAACGGTCGCTGCATCAGCCCTCCTCGGAAGACTCGCCAAAGGATCGGTGCCATGCCTGAGGCTCACCATTGTTCCTTTGTTTAACGTAGACGGTATTCTCAGTGGTCAACGGCAAAATGCCAATGGGGTCGATCTCAATCGCAATCTCCCCACTCAAGATTGGACAGCATCTGTTGAGAACCCCCGCTATTTTCCGGGGAAGTCCGCGAATAGCGAACTCGAAAACCAGGCGCTCACTGGATGGATCGAGAGGATCCAGCCCACCTTTATCCTCAGCCTGCATTCTTGGAAGCCAATGCTCAATGTAAACGGAGATTGCAGAAATGTAGCCGAAGTCATTTCTCGACTGACAGGCTATGAAATCCAAGACAGCATCGGCTACCCAACTCCAGGTTGCCTCGGCACCTATTGCGGATTAGAACGCAACATGCCAACACTCACATACGAGATAGAACGCGGACTCAGTCATAAAAGCGTGGTGCAAATCCACGTGCCCGCCATTCTGGAGGCACTCAAGGTTCTCGAAGTTTGATCTTATAAACCCCAGCGACTCCTCCAATTCTTATTTGTTACTTTAGTATTTTATTCGATGCTGATCTCTGGTAGGTATGGTGAAAATTTCTGAAAGGCATTTTTCAATGCGCTTCGACATCTAACAAGGAATTATTTCATGAACAGGGACAGCCAAACAGAACGTGCAAAAAAAATCATTCAATTGGCCTTTGGCGAATTGGCATCGACGAAAACAAATGAGGACTTCGGAAATGACGTCGTTGAGGCGATCCAATATGCAATCGATGGTCTCGATTCAGGCGAGCAAAGAGTTTGCACAAAACAAGGCTCTGAGTGGATGACTCAAGAATGGCTCAAACAAGCCATTTTGTTATATTTTAAAATCAATAAAATGAAATTAATTGAATTTGGCGAATTCAGTTTTGTCGACAAGATACCATTAAAAAAATGGAAAGGAACTGAAGGCGTCAGAGTTGTTCCTCACGCTCTCGTTCGAAAGGGATCCTTTGTTAGCCCTGGCGCCATACTCATGCCTTCTTACGTGAATATCGGAGCCTGGGTTGGTCCGGGAACGATGATTGACACGTGGGCGACGGTGGGTTCCTGCGCACAAATCGGAGCCAATGTTCACCTCTCCGGTGGAGTTGGAATAGGCGGAGTCCTAGAGCCGATCCAGGCGAGTCCCGTCATCATAGAGGACAACGTGTTTGTGGGCAGTCGCTGCATCATTGTCGAGGGGGCCGTCATTGAAGAGGGGGCTGTTCTTGGTGCGGGAGTAACCATCACAGCCTCTACGAAAATTATCGACGTAACCGAAAAAAATCCAAAGATAAGCAAAGGAAGGGTGCCTAAAAATTCTGTCGTCATCCCGGGAACGACCATGAAGGATTTTCCAGCTGGCCAATTTGGAGTTCCTGCCGCATTGATAATTGGCCAACGTTCCGAATCAACGGACAAAAAGACATCTCTAACGAAAGTGCTCAGAGATTTTGAAGTCTCAGTTTAGACACCTATTTGTTTCCGCGCCTCAGTGCCAAAGCGGGCCATCTCACCGTATTGGCCCGGGCGGGAAAATAAGAACTGACAAAAGCCACAATCACCGAAATAAATATGACGAAATAAACCAATTGTCGTGTGACAAGAACTGGTATCGATGAATCGTAGTAAATATCGGGCAGTAAATCGATGGGATATTTGTCAAGCGCCCAACATAAACCAAGACCCAATCCTAAGCCTCCCAGCATCCCAGTCAAACTCAAAATCATTCCAACGCGTGTAAAGATCCATCTCGTTCTCGTCTGACTCAATCCCATAGCCATCAAGATGCCAAGATCGCGTCGCTTTTGGGTCAGCAATAGGACCAAAACTGTAATGATTGAAAAGCAGGTTATCAATGCGCTTAAAGCAAGAAATATAGTCATTGCCAATTTCTCCATCTTTAGGGCGAAAAAAAGAGCTTCATTGCGCTCAATCCAATTCGAGGTTCGAAATCCCCTCTTGTGAAGGTCGCCTTCATAAAGAACGTGATCGCCTGGATCTTTAAAGCGCAGTTCAAGATTGATCTCCCTGCTCGCTGATTTCTTGAATTGCCCAAGGGTCTGCCCCAGGCGATAAAACATAAATTTGCTGTCTATGTCGGCCACTCTCGAATTGAGAAGAGCCTTCACTGTCACTGTTTCATAAACTTGAGCTTCTCCCTTCGGCTTCAATAAGGACTCAGGAGGTATTACCATGATCTGATCTCCCTCAAGAATGCGAAGTGAGCGGGCTAAATCAGAACCCAAAATAACTTCCTTTGGGCCAAGGCGAGCAAGTTCCTTAACTCTAACTATTTCCTCAGATTCTTTAGATTCGTTGAGAGAACTGTGTCCAGAATCCTTCGCAGGATCTGCGCCACTCTTCTCCGAAGCACTTCTGATTTCTACCTCTCCATAATGACCCTTGTGTCTTTGGCCAACTTTCTGAATGCTGACAAGAATATTCTGTAAGTCGCCTACATCCATCCCCTTGGCGATGGCGCCTCCAAAGGTTCCCTCGAGTGTTTTCAAAATCACATCTTGGCTTTCAACCAAATCCGTATCCACGCTCCGAACTTGTGCAAATTCACTTTGCAATTCAATCAGGGAGCTTCGAATCTCAGCTGAATCTCTATTGTCGGAAACAATCGACCCAACAACCAAGTGAGGATCCACTGCGAGCAATCGATCTCGTATGGTTCCATTAAAACCATTCATAACACTCAAAACAACAATCAAAGACATGACACCCAGACCAATTCCAAACACACAGATCCAAGAAATGGTCCGAATAAGTGCCCCAGCCCTCTTTGAAAATAAATATCGCAAGAAAAATTGAACCGTCATTGGGTTCGTATCATATCTGCTGTCGAAAAAAATTCAATAAATGAGCAAAAAAAATGAGTTAAATCTACTTCTTTCCAAAACCTGAATTCACATCTGAGTCGTTTTCTGAAGAAGGAGACCTCTGTTTTTCTTCATCGATGACTTCTTTTACACTTCCACGTAGAAAAAAGGATTTCTGCATGGCCTTTAAAAGAACAACAGCTTCATTTAAAGCTTCGACTGCTCGCCGGCTGGTTTGAGGCAGATCAGGTGCCACCTCCCGAAGAGCCGGCGCAAGGACCTCAAATTCTTTGGCCAAAATAGTCATACTCGTCACAAATTGACCCAACTGCTTTCCAATTTGGGGTGCTTCCCTGGTGAGATCCGGAAGAATCACCTTGAGCTCGTTGGTCAAACTTGCCAAACTTCCTGCCATTAGCTCCATTCGTCCCTCTCGATTGAGGGCCTGAGTCATCTTTGTTACACCAAGTGACATGGCATTCATATTAATAACAAGGGGCTCTATCCGATCCATCGTATTAACAAAGGCCTCTGACCTCCGTGGATCAGCGAAGGCCCGACTCAGAATTCGAAAACTTTCAACAAAGCCACTGATACTTGCTAGAAATTCGTTCATTCTTTTTCCTGAAACCAGATCCATCAAGTCAACCGAAGGACGAGAATGCACGCGCCCACCTTCATGGATTTCTGCTGACTCATCTGAGCCAACCGACAAATCCAATACCTTCTCTCCAATCAAAAATGGCCTCACAACCTGAATGCGACTGTCTTCTTTCACTCGCACAGAAAACTTCTCAAGAACTCTAAATTTTACCATTACTTGCTCGTTACTTAATAGCTCGACTTCGCTCACTTCTCCGGCACGCAAGCCTGAGACTTGAACCATCGTTCCGGGATGTATTCCCTCGGCATTTTCCAAATTTGTCTCGTAATAGATCTTTCTGGAGAACCATCCCTTTTTTGCAGCAACACCAATCGTTACAGCAATGGATCCCACGATGGCCCCTACCAGGAAAAGACCAGCCATCCTTTCATACCGAGTGAGTTTAACGATCACATGACCCTCTTTTTCTCTACAATAATGAATCCAGATTGCACTGCTTCCGTCTGATAAATTCGCTGATCCTTGATTTCAATTGTCCGGGTTGCAATTTTTCTGACAAATGGCATATCTTCCGATACAAAAAAGATAAAATCAATTTGGCCGTTCGTTCTGCCCTCATGAATTATTTCTGCCAACTTTGATACTCTTGAACCCGATATCCCAGTTGTGGGATCATCCAGAAGCAAAACTCTCGGTTTCATTACTAAAGAGCGAGCCACTATTGTTGCCTTCTTGTTGCTTCCTGAAACACGACTGGGTCGCAAGTGTAAGACTGGAGAAATTTCAAATTCTTCTGCCAGTTGATGGACCCACGATCTCGCTTCCTCGGAAGGCATAAAGTGATGATAGGCGAGGGGCAACATGAGATTGTCGAACAGTGTGCAATTTGAGATAAGCCCTCCCAGATCAAAGCTGTACCCAATCTGTTTTCGATACGGAAGAAATTCTTCAAAGCTCATTTGTCGAAAACCGTCCCCATTTATGACCATATCGCCTGCAGTTGCCTGAACCAGTCCAACGAGCAATTTTAATAGAGTTGATTTGCCACTGCCGGGACCACCCTTTATCCAATATGATTCACCTTTTTGAAACTCAAAATCCATCCCAATAAATAAGGGTTTGTGCGAAGAACCAAACGAAAACGACAAATCATTAAAAGAAATCTTTTCTATTCTATTGGAGATCTCCAAGCTAAAACACTCCCAACTTTCTCAGTTGATTGAGATAAAACAGGGTTGTGGTCCCCAAGTTAAAAACAGTCACATAGATAATACTATTTACAACGGCCTTTGTCGTAAACTGGGGTACCTCCTCTGGACCGCTTTGCACCAACATCCCCTGATAACAACAAACAACAAAGATGATCGCTCCACTAAATGTGTTTTTTGCCAAAAACAATAAGACATCCTCGCCCGTAAACGCTTGCGCCAGAGACTCCGAGTAAAATATGAACGGCAAATCATGAACAAGAGAAGTGACCAGAAATCCGCCAAGCAGCGCAACGACAATGAAGTAAAAAGATAGCCCTAGAACGCTCAAAATTCCGCCAAGGAGACGAGGAAAGACAATGTAACTAAGAGGGTTGATCCCCATAACTTCGAGAGCGTCTGTCTCTATTGACCTTCATGTTTCCGAGTTCAGATGCGACGGCTGTTCCGCTTCTGGCAATCACAACGAGTGCGGTTAACAGAGGAGAGATTTCCCTCACGATGATAATGACGAGAAGATTTCCAATCATGTCATTGCCACCCAACAAACTCAGCTGCATATTCGATTGCATAATGACAATCCCGCCGGAGGCAAGAGCTAATACTGAAATGAGCGGCAGCGCTTGAACGCCTGTAAAGTAAATCTGAGCAGAAATAACGCTCACAATTGTTCGAATCCCTTGGGTTTGATCATAAACGGCGGCACGAACGGCAAAATAGATCATGATGAACACTTTAAACGTGTATTTGCCGATATTCAAAAACCACTCACCGAGTGAATCTACCTGTCCAACCAAATAGGCTGTGATTTGAGCCATGCTCTTCTCCAACTGTTCCTATTAACAAATCGGAGACCTTCGCGCTGAGCTTGATAAGACTCGGGTAAACAGGACGTCGAGCAAAATCAGGCTCCTGGTCCTTAGTAGGCCCAAAGCGAATAAAAGAGAGATTTCATCACTTCGATCGCCAATTCTGGAAAAGGCGTCTCATAGCTACCCTGCACGATGGACCGGGGATAAATAGGAAAAGACTCCGGAAAAACAGACGAAAAGATTCTCATAGAACGATACATATGAATTCTTGAGGTAATTAAGATCAAGTCCCTGCAATGAAGAGCCTCGATCAAGGGCAAGCTCTGCTGAGCGTTTCCGTAAGTTGTGCCAGATCTTTTTTCCAAAATGATATTACGTTGGTCTAAAACGCCATAATAGGGCCACTGAGGAAAAATCTCCCGCAGGGTCGCGTGAGGATAGACCCCAGATATAACCAATTTCTTAATTTTTTTGTGAGCCAAAAGATCAAAACCTTCGCGGACGCGCCCAGCACCCCCAGTCAGGACAACCGCGCAATCCGCCGCGTGATCTTCTTCCCAGCTTGTCACCGTTTGTCCAGAAATCTTAAGCGATTCTTCATAGAAGGCCCAGGCCCCTAAGCCAGAAACAAATACACCAGCAAAAAGAATTCCCCTTTGCAGTCGCACCCTCGCTCAGGACCTTTTCGCCAGAACTTCGATCTCCACACTGACTCCCTTTGGCAAACCTGACACGGCCACCGTTGATCTCGCGGGCGGCGAGGATTTAAAATACCTGCCGTAGACTTCGTTCACCTGGGCAAAATCGCCCATATTGATCAAATAGATTGTGGTTTTTACCACATTTGAAAAATTTAAACTCGCAGCTGCCAATACAGCCTCAATGTTCTTCATCACTCTCTCTGTCTGAGCTTTTACATCTCCGGTTAACACCTCTCCTGTCGTCGGATCAATTGCAATTTGCCCCGAACAATAGAGAGTATCCCCGATTTCAACGGCTTGCGAGTAAGGCCCCACAGGAGCTGGCGCTGATTTGGTTTCAATGATACGCTTTGACATCTTTATCCCTTCATCTTTTTGTCGTTTAAAAATAAAAGACCATTCCAGCCCTGATTGGACTGTTCCCCATTGTTCGAAAACGAATTTCACTTGAAATCGAGGTGACACCAACTCCCGCCTCAAAAATGAATGCCAAAGAATCCAATCCTGGAAGGAAAAATTCAGAACCAAAAAATCCACTGACCTCAAATCCAGAGCTGGTTGCTCCTGACAGTTCAACACTCAAAATTCCCGCCCCGGTTCCCATGTAGAAATTCAAATTGTCTTCCATAAAGATCACACGATGAACTCGTGCCATAAATCCAAACCGCGAACTGTCTTTATGGGTGTCGACTCCCAAGGACGCAGACAAACCGAGATTCTGGTTTGGGTAGTATCGTACGGCAAGACTGGGAAGCTCCTCCGCAAACTGATCTGCGTATCCAACACCAAGGCGGTTGGTCAGATTCTTTGCCTGCCCTTTCAAACAACAAGCAAGGCAAACAAATAATACGGCAATAAGTCTAATAGACTTCTTCAGAGTCCCTGTCCTATCTATCATATCGGTTCCTCCCCAAGATTCATTTAGATCCTATTAGAGCCTCTAACTATTGAGTTTTTCAACAAAATTATTGCTTGCCACCATTGGCCAGAAGAGCTAGAAATATTCCTCAATAAATTCTTTGAAGATGAATAAAAAAGTGGGCCTGTAGCTCAGTTGGGAGAGCGGAAGCATGGCATGTTTCAGGTCGCAGGTTCGATCCCTGTCAGGTCCACCAATTCTCCTGTTAACTAAAATGACTGAAGCGAAGGCCGAATAATCAATTTATTTATTGAAACATCGGGAGGTTGTGCAAGAGCAAAGCAAATGGCCTGCGCCACATGAGAGGGCGAGATAGCGATACGGTAGGCCAGTCGATTTGCGTTTCGAAGGTCATCTGCAACGATATGATCATTGATCTCGGTTTGGACCATGCCTGGACAGATTTGAGTGCAGCGAACAGCCCCCTTGAATTCCTGATGGATTGACTCTGAAAAGGCATTGACGGCAAATTTCGTTGCACAATAGACAGCCCCGTAAGGAAACACCTTCTCGCCTCCAACAGAGGAAACATTGATGATGTGACCCGATCCGCTTTTGGACATGTGAGGGATAACCGACGCGCAGGCATACAGAACCCCTCTCAAATTGGTATTTATCATTGCTTCCCACTCGTCTACTTTTAAATCACTGATTTTAGAAAGGAGCATAACCCCCGCACTATTGACGAGCGCATCAATGCGTCCCATTTTCTCAAGAGCAAACGACATAAATCTGTCTACCTGATCCTTGGATCCGACATCCACTTGAAGAAAGTCCACCGAGGCCCGAGAAGAATTTAGCTCTCGAGCCAAAGCACCCAATTTCTCTTCTCGCCGAGCACCCAAAACAAGACGAACCCCTCGATCGTGCAGCTCTCTCGCCGTCGCTTCACCAATACCGCTACTTGCACCCAAAATGACAACGCAGAGTTTGTTCAGCACAGCTTCCATTGCTCCCCCCTGTTTTTGAAAATCCATTCATTATTCTCATTTTGTATCACATAAAGTGAACATGAGGATCGTTCTAATACAAGCGAAGTTCACAGGACTAAAGTAGGGCTCAATTGTGCCGATCAGCTATATGACAAAATTTTTGGAGGCCTATTTGGACCGTTTGATGCATTGGCCATTTCTCATTTTGAGCGCTTTGATCCTGCTGTCTTGTGACAACGTGATCAAGGGCGCCATTGGTGGCGGATCACTTCTGCCTGGAGACCACAATACCAAAGTTGGTCTGAGCACTCCCTCTGTCACTTTGCAGATTGTCGAAGGCGATAAGGTGGCCTTCTTTGTACTATTTGACAAGGATCTTAGTGAGGACTGCGAATTCGAGTGGTCAATTCTCGAAGAAAGCACTGACTTCAAATCAAACTCTGGAACTGTTCATGTAAGTAAGGGCAGCAACTCGATGAGCTTCTATCTTGAGACGATCAATGATAACGTGTACGAGCCGCCAAAGAATTTCACGATTCAAATTGCTGGAAACCAAGCTAAGAGCGAGATCACCGCTCCATTGAAACTTGTTGATGATCAAACTAAGCCCTCTGCGGCAGTTTCTACAAGCATAGTTACGGAAGGAGAGGGGATTTCAGTAATGATCACGCTCTCCCGCCCTACGACTGAACAGGTTTCGTACAGCTACACAATATCCGGGGGATCAGCAACACTCAATGTCGATTACAATCCTGCAAGCACTACCGGTACTATTATTATCCCTGCGCTCACAACTCAAATTAGTCTCAATATTCCGACAACCGACGATTCCGATCCTGAAAGCACTGAAGATATAGACATCAATTTCCTAAACGGAACGAACACCACGACAAGCAGCCTGTTTGCTTCCCCAACAATATTAGACAATGAGAGTGCGACCATCTACGCCTTTTGGAAAACTCCCCAAATGACTGTTTCAGAAAATGCCGGCACGGTCATCGTAGAAGCAGCTCTGAACAAGATTTCAGCATCTAATGTCCAAATACCTTTTACGTTATCTGGAAGCGCTGCCAATCCAACAAAGCACAACCTCGCAAACGGGACAATTACAATCCCGGCTGGTTCTCTGACAGCAACCAAGTCTTTCGATTTGGTCAACGACAGTTTACCTGGAACATCCAAAACAGTCGTACTCAACAGAGGCACTGTGGTCAATGCAGCCTGGACTGGCTCCAGCACCGATACGATTACCATCACCGACGACGATCCAACGCCAGCAACCTCCATGCCTCAAGACTCCCTGACAGTATCTGAGAACGTCGGAACTGTAAATGTTGATGTGAATATCACGGCAGCAAGCGGAGAAAACATCAGCGTTCCCTATACAATCATTAACTTCACCACTTCTCGAATTCACGACCATACGGCCAACAGCGGAACCCTTGTCATACCTGCGGGATCCACGACTGGAACCATCAGTATTCCAATCGTCGATGACGCGCGGATTGAAGATACTGAGAGCCTTCAAATCTCTCTTGGAACCCCAACCGGGTCATTCATTCAAGGATTTAAACTTTTCACTCTCAGCATCCTCGATAATGATACAGCACTCCCAGATCTCAATCTCAAATCTGTTACCAATTTGGAGGGCTGTGGTGCCGTGTTTGTAGCTGAACTCTCAAATCCCTCAAAATATCCTGTGACGTTTCAGTACGCCACAATAAATGGGACAGCGATGGCGCCTGGTGACTACACGGCAAAATCAGGATCATTAACCATTCCTCCCGGGCGAAAAGAAATCGGCATCACAGTTCCTCTGGTGGATGATGGATCGTCAGACTCCGGAGAGACCTTCACTCTCTCGGTATCAAATGTCCAAAATGCAAATCTCGGGAATGGAGTCGCAATCGGTACAATTAAGGAAGGGACTGATATCTCTGCCACAACCCGGATTTTGCCGGTTCCCTCTTATTCCGGCATTAGTTCCTTTCAATTGAGTCCCGACGGCTGCTTTGTTCTGGCAGCTCTTGATCTGAGCGTTGACAACGGAATAGATCTTTACACCATGGATCTTTTCGGAACTGGGCTGCTACGAGTGAACCCAGAACCAAACGATCTCAACGGCAGTGACAATACGTTTGATAAAGCCTTGATCACCACCGATTCTCAGCGAATTGTTTTTAATGGAAAATACGACGCCCAAGGCAATCGAGCCTTGTTTAGCGTTCGACCTGACGGACAAGATCTCATTCGCATCAGTGGATCTAGTTTGATGACAGCCTACAGTAGTTTCAGTTTAAGCCCAAACAGCCAGCAAGTGATCTATCGAGCGGCACAAAAGGACTCCACGACCTATGAGCTTTTTACTGCAAATGTTGACGGCAGTGCAATCTACCCCATCAGCGACCCCTTCACAAACGGCGGCTGCGTGGCCAGCACTGGTCTTTACTCTCCTGATTCTGCGCACATCATTTACACAGATGACCATTCTGTCCAAGGCGCGCCTGAACTCTACGTTTCAGACACCCAAGGAACTGGAACGCCACTGAGGCTCAATCCCAATCTCCCAAGTGGGGGACAAGTCAGCAGTTTCAAAATAACCCCCGACAGCCAAAAAGTCATTTATTTGGCCAATCAAGATTCCACCGCGGTGAACGAACTCTATGCCGTCAATCTTGACGGGACCAATTTGACAAAGCTGAATCAAACTCTCCCTGCAAATTACGATGTTGCCCATTTCACAATTGCGCCGAATAGTGCAAAAATCGCCTACTATCAGGGGAACTACGCTTCAGGCTACGATGGTGGGGATATCTACAAAGTTGATATCGATGGAAATAATGCCGTCAAACTAAAGACCGTAAGCGATGACTTTTATGGCAATTTTAGCTTCCTCCCGGATTCGTCAAAATTGATCAGTTGCGGTGAGATCTCGAGTTTTAATGACAATATTGAAATTCATGCACTTGATGGCACAAGCAATATCGATCTCAGTGGTACCGCAGTTAGCTGGGGTGCTTCATGTTCAGATTATGTTGCGACAAGCGACTCCCTGAAGATCCTTTATGTAAATGACCCGTCATCGACATCAGGATCTTCCGAATTATTTATCGAAAACGTTAACAATACAGGACTCATCCGACTCAGCGACGGAACCTTTGTTAATGACTTTGCGAGTGACGTGAGTTACTTACTTAGTCCTTCTAATGACAAAGTCATTATCAGGGAAACCAATCCTGGCAATACGGGCTATTATTTAAGAAAGATCAATACGGACGGCACAGGAGCCGCCAACATTAGTCTTAGCACTGCTTCGGCAAGTAGCTTCAACATTGATTGGGCCCACTCTCGAGTCGTCTTCACTTCAAACCAAATCAGTGGAACTCAGCTGGAAATATTTGTCAGAGCACTACCGTGAAAACAGTTGCTTCAGGCTTGATCCCAAGCCCACGCGAAATTCTTCCTCTGGAGGAACAAGCTGGCTTTCCTTCATGAAAATAGAATACTTTGGCAAGTTGTAGTGGGGAATATGAGGGTTAGCATGGTGTTCAAAATGATAATTCAAATTTTTCGGCAAAGCTAAAGCGACCAGAAGTGCGGGATGGGAGATGGAACGACTCTGATTCTTTGCGGTCAGTCGAATGGCTCCATGCTCCAGTGCGTTCTGAAACTGAATCCATGGAATGCTCAAGACAACCGGAACAATCCAATAGAGAAGGAACTCTTTCCAAACTCCGAGAGAGTGAATGAGAACTAACACAGCTAACCAAAAAATTGAATACTGAATAAAATCGGATTTTCCATTGTGAGGGTCACGAGAATATTTGATCCCAAACATTTTTCTTATCATCATTGGAATTTCCGTAAAATAATTGGCAAAATAGTAAAGGGACCGACCGGAAATCAACTCCCTGAGCAAAAAGAACACGACCTTTCGCCAAGACTGAGGATATCCCTCATAAAGAAAAGTGTCAGGATCATGTGGCTCTCCCAAATAACGGTGATGAAGCAAATGAAGTGACTTGTAGCGTGAATGAGAAATCAAAGCTGGAAAGTGAAACAGGTAGCGCCCTAGGAAATTATTAATCGATCGCCCTTTAGCAAGAAGTCCATGAGCGCCCTCGTGACCCATCAGTGCACTGGCAATTTGACGATGGGCTATCATCATGAAACTCAAGGGATAGAACCAAATGCTAATTCCTTCAGAAAGATAAATGCCCATTCCAATGGGCACCCAAATTGAAAAAAAGTCCCAAACGAAATGGGCGGTTTTAAGGGCTTCAAACTGAGGATGACGAACGAAAAGTGCATTCGGTTGTTTTGTCCGAGATTTGTCAGGCAAAACCATCATGTCGACCTCGATCTAAACTTTGTAAACATCCTGAAGCATTTTTACCAGGTGATTGAGACTTTTAAAATTATCGTATGAAATATCGCTGTTGACCAACTGAATCTTAAACTCCTCCTCCAAGACCAAGACAAACTGAATAAGAGTCAGAGAGTCCAATGCTCCATTGTCAAACAAATCATCTTCATCTTTAACGGATCGAGCAGCGGCAGAAAAATTCAAATCAATCAACAAGGTCCGGACTTTTCCCGTCAACTCAATGGAATTCATCCCCATTTTTCTCCCTGCAAGCCACACTAAAAACTTTCATGGTAAGAAAGGAAATTCTGTGGCGATATCTCGTCAATTCTACATTCACCACCCATCGGATCAAGGCAAATTGCATATTCTAGCGCTAGGGCTTGACCAATAAAAAATGGAACAGCAGCGGTCATACCGTAGGCCCCACAATCACTAATTAAAATCCAATCGCCCTTTTTATTCCCCTGGGCAAAGTCGCCTTGGGATGAAGACAGTCATGAGATAGACAGAGAGATCCGTAAACTGCGAATTCAGCCATTTCGCCCTCAATCTTAGTTCCTTGAGCTGTTATCCCCTGGACCCGAGCAGCCTCGCCAGCACTGTAGACGGACAATAGAGGACTACCCAAATGATGAACTCCGCCATTTAAAATTACAGTGGGGACTCGACCGGGCTTTACCGACAACACCTGGGCTGCGTAAAAACCTATATCCGAAACCAGGGATCGACCCAATTCAAAAGTTACAGGATGTGGAGACCGAATGGGATTGCTAAAATCCCTGATGTCTTTCTTTAAAGCTTTCAATGATGGCAATCCCGGCCCGATGTAGAGTTTGACGTCTTTAACAAAAGCATCACGAAATTCGCTAATCAATCTGCTGAGCAAATCAATGTGAATAGAGAGAGCCTCGCCGGAAAAGGATTCCCTACCTAAGTAAGTATGAAGACCATAAAACTGCCGTCTTGCTGCCATTTTCAAGACCGACCTGACTTCCTCAAGACTCAGTCCAAGCTTTGTTTCGTCTGAATCCAGTTGCAGTCTCAATGTGACTCCCACCCCACCTTGGTCAGGCCTTTTTCCCTGAAGAGAGCGAAAGGCCTCATACTCTGATATCGAATCAAGGTGAATGCAGCCTACCCCCTGTCCAATAGCAAAATCATATGCCTCATTGGGCTTTCCCGGACCCGAGAGAGATAGACGAGGCGCCTCAACACCCAGATTTCTCATCATCCGCATCTCTATTTCTGAAGACGTATCAAATCCATCTATGATTGGAATCAGGCACTTAAGTAAAAAATTATTCGGATTACTCTTGGTAGAAAAATAAATACTGCACTTCTGGTCAATAAGTCCTTTTAAATAGGACCGGATAAAGGAAAGATTAGATCGAATTTTTCCAAAGTCATACAAAAAAAATGGTTTTTCGTGGCTGAATAAAGTTTTCCACTGCTTTGCAGACAAATGAGAACGGATATCAGACATCACCTTTGAGCCACCCTTTCATGATTTTAGATATTTTTTCGATCGCCCTCTCTCTCCATATGATCGACTCCTCCTCAGACGAATTTTTGTGACCAAAAAAACAAGTCAACTCAACGGGAGACCGTACCAATGGACCCTCTCTAAAATTCTGCGATGACCCGTTTGTTGATAGGCTCGAATCAACAATTCCTGAGGTCAAATAGGGAATGACAAACTGACCCCCTGGAGACAGTCCCTGCTCATCGAGATTCAATCGCTGGCAAATTTGCCCCCAGAGTTCCGCGAACGATGAAAATCGAAACCCAGTTTCTCTTATTCGCACGGAATAAATATCTGCCAAATCGATCCGAAATTGCTCAGCCGCCTTGAGAATTAAATGTCCCTTATTCATTCTGACGTTCAGATCAATGATTGGAAACAAATCTCCACTCTCAGATAAAATAGCATCAAATCCAAATAGCCCCTGGTAAGCCCTCGAGGACTCCCACGATACGATCAGCAATTCCGCTCAGTTCAGGAAAAAAATCGATTATTTCATTGGGACTGACCATCTTATGGCGCGAAGAATAGCCATGAGAATTGTACTCGACTTCCATAACGCATTTTAGAGATGGGGAGGAATTGGCTTCACACAGACAGCTGAATTGCTTTTTCGCCGAAATTTTTTCTTGCAGGAGCCAAATTCCATCCCCCAGGTCACTCTTATGCCTATCAATGTATTTGATAAATGAAACATCTTGGCTATCCGCAATTTCAAAAGTCCCTCCTCCTCCCGAACTGTGCTCATATTTGATAAATAGGGGAAACTGTCCAGTCCACTGTTTTATTTCCCTATTCAAAGACCTTGTGTTCGTCAAAACAGTCTTCGGAAACGCACACCCCCACTGCGAACACAGCTCAATCAAAAAGCTCTTCGAATTGACCCTGGAAAAAAAATCGACCGAATGCCCCTGAAATTTGGGTGCCCGCAATTTAAAGGTTTCTATCAGTTCGCTCTCGAGGTCAGAGAGGCCCGCCAGCTCTGCCGTCGCCCCTAGAATGTCGTAGTCGAGACGCAATAATTCAGTTTTCAATTCTTCCATCCACTGGGTGATAAAGTAGGGATTTGTCTTCAAACTGAGCACTCTTGGAACCCGAACTTTCATCCTGTCTAACCAGGAAGACAAGTCCCCCTCTGGCTTTTGAAATCCGATTCCTAAACCGTTTTGCGACACCAAATACAGGCTCATATCCAGTTGACTCAAAACAAGTCTCTCTGAGGCTGGAACTCGAGCTGGAAATAGGGTTTGCAATAGTTTAAGCTTATCGAAATTCTGATCCAGTCCCAAATTAACAAATGCGATCTTCTCAAAAGACGTTTTCATAGGAAGCTTGATTCCAAGTTGATACGAGTCTCGGGCCTAACATCCTGAAAAATTTGTGGCCAGTGAGGATGAAGTTGAGAGTAAAGGGCAAAGGCTCTGCGTGAATAAACAAGTTGCCTCTTCATCTGAGCAAATTCATGTCCCAATTTCATATCGCGAAGACTAAGAAGATCATACTTCCCCAAGTTTGCAAACTCGAAGGCTGCCCGCACTAAAGTTGAATCACTCTCGTCAATCGGTCCGATAGGACTCACGATTAACTGCCTCAATTCATCCCCCCAGGATTGACCTTTCATCAATTCTGACTTTTTACCGGTGCTACATAGTTTTCGGACTTTTCCAAAGTCAACGAGAAGCAAACATTTATTTCTATTAACCGAGGAGGGATATTTTATAATTGTCAGATTTGGATCAGTTTTCAGCAATTTATCCAAGCCTGAAATACTCAGAGAGGGAGCAAATATTGGTCTGTTCTCTGGGGCGAACTTTAAGAAAGAAAAGACATCTGGGCTATTCAAAATCTCTTTGCCTTCCAGCCTCTCAACTTTCTCCAAGGATGCCTGGTACTGGGTGCTTCTCTCTCCAGATAAATAGAACTCTCTCATAAGAGAGAGTCCAAAATACTTAAAGCCAAAACCAACTCGAGCGAGCATCCTCGAGAATCCCCGAAGTACACCAGGACGATTCTCCAAGCCCCAACACAAAGATGTTTGAAAATTCTCTCGGAAAAAGTGACAGCTTGCTTCCACAAATCTCCAGACTTCTTTGGAGTTTCGTATTGCAGGGTCCGCAAAAAAATCGGTGAGATAACAAATTGGCGACCCCTGCATTTCACCTATGGGTATGACGCCAAAGCAAATCCGCGTTCTTCCCTTCGCATCTATCCACTTCAGATAGGTGGCAGGCTGAGTTTTCAGATGGCTATAAAAGGCAAAAAAATCTGGTTTACGATCCTGCCAAAAATAGTATTCGCTCGGATATTTGGACTCAGAACCAAAAAGATCACAAAGCTCCCCAGAGTTCGTCTCTCCGTCTACTTTAAGGGAGAAGTTCACAAGGACTCCTCTCCAAATTTGAGAAGGCTAATTGGTAGGGAACAAGATGAGAAGCAGAAACCTCCTTGAGTTCAAAATTCTCACCGCCACCTCTGACCATCCACTCATCTATTCGCGGAGGTCCAATAAACTGGTTTGCAGCGGCCGTAAAACCATAGGCTCCAGTCGGAAAAAAGATCAACCAATCGCCTCTTTCCACGCTCTGAGGCAAAGACACCTCCGGAAGGATGCAGTCATTCCAAATTCCCAGGGATCCATAGATATCATACTCACGACTATCGCCACCCTTCAGCCTACCAGGTCGGTCGAACCTCAATAAGCAATTGAGATGCCTTCGCCCATAGCGCGGAGAAACCAGATTTGCCGCCAGATGCTGAAGTCCCCCATTGATAATCACAAAAGCTCTCCCCTTGGGCCGAATCTTCACCGCCAGTATCCGCGTCCCATAGATACCTGCCGTATTCATGATGTAGCGCCCCATTTCGAGGTGAACCGGATACGGGGCTTGAAGATCTGCCGACACCAATCGGAGATCTTCAACCAAGCCACAGTTGGCGCTTGGAAATCCTGCTCCCAAAAAAAGTTCAAATTCTCTGTGAAAGGCTAGCGGGAATCTTTGCCGAAACTCGGTTGCCTTTTCGATAACTGAGCGAACAACCGGCGCGCTGAAAGATTCTCTTCCCAGATAAATATGAAACCCGAAACAACTTTGATCATTTATTTCTTTGAGGATGCCACTCAAATTTTCATCTGAGAAACCTAATTTATGGGACCCAATCTTGCCATGAGCTAGTCTCATAGTCAGTCGACTCTGCGACTGAGACAAATCATTCTCCTTCAACCGCTTGTAGGCGGAATATTCTTCTTCTGAATCAAAATGAATCCCGTAGACATTTTGCTCTAAGGCCTTTTCAATAAGCGATCTGTTTTCGCAGGACCGGAGAGAGTGATTCGTTTGCCCCCGATCCCCAAACGAAGAAGCAAATCAAATTCCATTTCGGATGAAACGTCATACCCATCAACAACCGATTCTAATTCCTTCAATATTTCGGGATTTGGATTCGCTTTAACCGAGAAAAAGACCTTCGTTGATGCCTGGGAGGATCCACTCCAAGCCTTCCTTATTGCGAGGATATTTTCAACAGCAACAGAGGGATTATAAAGAAAGAAGGGACGACCACGAGAAAAAATTTTATCTGACTTCTCCGCCTGGTCAATAATGCTTTCATACCAAATGCGATTCATCTGACCCCAAGTCTCGCCCCTAGAGCACGAAGCATATCGTCGGGCAAAAAGAGGAATCATGGCCCTTCCTCATTGCGTTTGACAGAACCATCGTACCACCCGAGAGAAGTCTCATCAAGAATGCGCAGTATTCAATGCGCGGTATTCTGGACTTCACCTAAGTGAGGGTAACTCAGAACCATCCGTCCCACATGAGGGGGAGGATACATATAGCCCTTGGTCTGAAGCAATCGACCTGTCTGACGATCAAAAGTCAGGAGTGTTTCCGGAAACTCCAAATCATTTCTTCGGGAATACATACGCAAACAAGATACCTGCGAGGAGGATAACGACTCCTCTCGCACAACCTTAATCGGATACGCCCGAACTTGTTCCATTCGGATCAAGTTACATTCAAGAGATTTCTTCATATCCAAAAGCATCGACAACTCAGGGCTCAACCAGGAGAAGTAGGCCAGTGACACATGATCTCGTCCAAAAAATCTTTGGACTTTGCATCCAGAAGGCTGATAACTCGACAAACGCTGGAACCACCCAGTGAAGAAGGATTTTAGTTCGACTCTTTGTCCAGAACCAAAATATTCGACCGAGTGGCTCACAATCTTCCCCGCCCTAAACTCTGTCTTGGATTTTACCTCGACTTGACCATCTGAGATCCTGCAGTAAATACCTTCCAATATCAAAGACTGCTGAGCCGATATCACCCTTAAACTCCGGCGATAGTTCAGCTTCGGCCCCTCCTCCAAGGATCCAAAGAACACCTCAGCCTTGAGACCACCATGAAGGTAGAACATATTTTGAACTCGACTCAAATCTAGTTTTTTCGCCATGTTCCGCTCCGAAAATTGAAGTCAAGTTTAACAGAAGCTCCTCATGCAGGAAAGTCTATTCAGAGATTGCGCTATTGAAAATGCTTACAGATAATCGAAGGATGATTTCTCCAATTTCGGTAGAAAAGAAATTTTTAGAACTTGAGGAAAAACTGTTCCTCAAAATGGGAAACATCACTGCGAAGTGGGCTCCAGCCATTGCAATTCTCCTTCTAGGAGCATTCTATCACCTCATCGTCTTTCCGCTCGCTATGACTCCTTCTCCTTTCGGAGTTCGTATTGATTTATTTTTGGAAAGAAAAATCCTTTATTCGGCACTTTGCACCGGGGCTTTATTGTTCTATTACTGCCCTACTTCCTGGTTTGGAATTTTGCGCTACCTCACTCTCACTTTCTCTTGGGTATTGGCTTGCTACTGGATCATGGAACCAGGTTGGAGCATGGCAGCCATACCTCTGTGTGCCCTTGGTGGATATGTTTTGCTACGATATTCTCAAAAAAGTCGCTCTTTAGCGCTCGCTGGGGCTCCCCTTTTTGTTCTCTTCTTTCTCGCCATTGGCTATCTACTCGCTCACGAAGCGGCCACAAAAAATAATTCTCAGGTTCTCAAACTATTTTGGATTCTTCACCCTCAGATGTATCTTCTCTTTGTTGTCTACTGGGTATTGGCGGTCAATCTTCCGGCGAAGGAGGATTTTGCTTTCGTCCCAACCAATTTCGCCTGGAGTACTTTGTGGCCTGAAGAAACCACTTTTTGTTTGGAAAAGGTCGAACAAAAAAAACTTTGGTGGAAAGGAATTTGGAATTGTTACACTGGAGCTATTCTTTTTGCTATTGCATTTTTGGGAAAGAACCTATTGGCTTCTCTTCATGTTCAAGGACTCGGAGCCATTTTCGGACACTACACCTATTTCATCCTCTTTCTCATCGCCAGTTTTAGCCAATTGGCGGGCATGTCACGCTTGTTTGGCGTCAACTGTCCCGACCCCTCCTATTTTATGATTCTCGCCAAAACACCTATGGAAACCTGGCAAAGGGGCTCAACCTATCTCTACAAGTTCTTTTTTCGACATATTTACATTCCCTTATTCGGCCTCTTTCGGAACTATATTTTTGCAATTCTTGCTTCCTTTGTCTTGGTTATCATTCACATGATGCTCTTTCAGGACATTTTTATCCGCTCATTCTATGCGCTTCTTGTCCCAGAGCTGAGAGCTCCTCCATTGAATTTGCTTTCCAGTTTGGTATTTTCTATTTCCTGGGCGAGCCTCTGGCTCATTTTAATCATTTTTGGAGCAACATTATGGAGTCATTTGCTCAGGAAATACTCTCATCCAATCTTTCAATGGGCATCGATCGCAATTAACCACTTTTTGATATCCATGATCTTTCCAGCGATTGAAATTTACATTTATCCCTACGCTCTTCGTGTGGTCTCGTAACCTGGGGATTTATCGATGACGACATTAACCGAATACCTCACAACGATACTGCAGAATGGGATCGAAATTGCCAAAAGCCCTGCTGTCGTCCTCTCTCAACGCAAGGGCTCCAGTTCTATCAATTACGGAGACTTCACTAAAAAAGCTCTCCAACTGGCAAGTTTTCTAACCGAGAACACCTCTTCAAATGAATCGGTCGGAATATATGGAGAGAAGTGCATCGATGCCTACTTGTCGGTGATCGCTTGCATGCTCAGTCATCGCCCCTTCGTTCCCATCTACAAATCAAAATCTCTCTCTCATCAAGGAAATCTCCTAAAAAAACTTCAAGTCAAAAGCGTCATTGCCTGCACTTCCCTAGATGAACGGCACGCCAAATTCTTTGAGGAATACGAAAGTGATTTTTCTCTTGTCAATTTTTCGGACAAAGATATTTTAAGCTCGATTAACACCAAGTACCTTGAAAAGGAAGATCACAACAAAATTTGCTATTACCTCTCCACCTCTGGAAGCACTGGGCAACCAAAATGTGTTGGCATTACACGAGGGAACTTCTCCAGCTTTCTTTCCAATTTTCTCTCAAATTATCTGATCAGTCGAAGCGATCGAATCTCGCAAACATTTGGACTGAGTTTTGATCCCTGCTTGAGCGATATTTTTTTAGCCTTTGTCAATGGCGCTACCCTCTACCCCTTGGCAGATAGTTACAAATTCGATATTGCCAATTTCATTTCTAAAAATTCCATCACCTATTGGTCATCAGTCCCCACCTTAGTCCAACTCAATTTTCAAAGAGGAATAGATCTCAACGCCAATTCCCTACCTTCTCTGCGATACACGACATTTACGGGCGAATCACTCGACAAGGAAGTTTGCCGCCGCTGGAAGACCTGTGCTCAAAATTCACGAATCGAAAACCTTTATGGCCCCATCGAAGCAACCGTGAATGTATTTCGGTATGTTATCTCGGATGTTGAGCTGGAAGAATCACGAATTCCTATCGGTAATTGCTACCTCGATCACCAGTTCGCCATCGTAGATGAGGAGTTAAATGAGATCAAGGAAGTCGGGAAACGCGGAGAACTGATGATCTCCGGTCCGCAGCTAGCAAAAGAATATGTCGAAAACGTCCCAGATACACAAAAAAAATTCATTCGATGGGGAAACAACCTCCAACTATGGTACCGCACTGGTGATTTAGTAACTCGAAACGCAAAGGGGCAAGTCATTTTTCTTGGACGCACAGACTGGCAGCTTAAAATTGCAGGAATCAGAATAGAGGCTGAAGAAATCGAATACTATTTTTCACAGAGATCTCAGGGAGTTTCCTTGATTGCCCTCTCAGACAGTCGCACGTCTCCCAACCACGTTATCGGAGTCATCGATCAACAAATGGAAAAGTCAAAATTGGAGGATTGTCTGGCATCGATGGCCCATGAAATACCCCCGGTGACCGTTCCACGAAAGATCTATTTTCTCTCTCCATTTCCATATGTTACAAGTGGTAAGATAGATCGGAGGACTGTACAGCAATTGGCCCTCAGCGAAGCTCTTCCGATTGTGTGGCCTTAAGCACTGATACGATTTTTCATTTTGCCATGGAAACTTTTCTGTTCTAACCATTTGCTCATCTTTTACCAATCTCAAATTGGAGTTTCGGGAATCTAAAGCCTGATTCCTCTATCTTTTTCTCACAAACAAGGATAGTCATGGCCTTCTCTTTGTCGGTTGGAGTAAATGGAAAATCCTGAGAGGAAACTGTTCGTGAATACTCGTTTTTTTATGCCTGTGTTTTGCGTATTTTTAATTTCTTTTTCATGGCCCGGTCTAGCGAACGAGAGCGGATCGCTGCAGATGAGAACCAAAAAACTTTCAGATTTATTTGATCTGTACAGAAGTGATCAACAGGGTGAGACCGACCTTCTTCACCAAGCTAAAATCGAAGCTGTGATTAAATACTATGATCTTGTGGGGTCAATGTTGTCCAATAGCTCGTCCAGATCGACCATCCCTTCTTCGAATTATCTTTCTCCTTGGTTTCGGCATGACCATCTAATCTACATACTTGATTCGTTTGACACTCTAGATGAGTTGAATGAATTCTCAAGCTTGCTGGAAAAAATCTCTCAATTTGCTCTTCGGGATCAAACCGACATTCGATCAATTTTGGCGACGATTCCCGCTCATTCTAAACTGATTGCAAAAATCAGCAAAATAAATAATTTCGTTTTGCAGCTCAAGGCCCAGCACAAAGCCGTAATCAGATATTCTCATCAAAAGCATGTAGCTGAAAACCAGCAAGAATACGCTGGCGAGTCCTATACGAGGCACTTGAACAATGTCAAAGCAGTACTAAGAGAGTTTGGATTTGGACCTAAGGATTCAATTGAGGGACTTGTACTGGGAAGCGCGGCACTCATTCATGATGTCATCGAAGATACCGACGCGACTTATGAAGAGATAGAGGACTTGTTTTCCTCTCAACTTGCCCGAATAGTCCTGGGGGTCACTAAATTAAATAATAGCGACAAGGATCAGGTCGGATTGAGCCCTGAAGATATTTTGAAAAATACCTATAGAAGGACCCGAACAGATCGACTTTCGGTGGCTTTGAAGTTGGCTGATCGAATTAGCAATGTTCGACAGGGTCTTGCGGACTTTTTCCTAAACTTGCCGAGTAAAGTAAGTAAATATATGCTGGAACAGAAAGTCTTTAAGGAAATTCTCTATCGTGGGGAGGAGACTGAACTTCAGCCCATGTGGGATGAACTGGATCGCCTCCTTTCAGATCCCTATTACGCATTGCATTTTGTGAATCAAAATCGAGGAAGAAGGTCTTCAAAGATCCCGGTGGACAAGTCCATTCAATGCAGGGAAGTGGTCGTCGCCAACAATGGAGTGCTACAAGAAGGAAGATCACAATGAAAACTGAAAAAAGTCAGAATAAGTGATCTATTCGGCCTCAGCCAAGGATGCAATTACTTCTTTCATAAACTCTTCCGAATTGAAAGGCTTCGATAACACCGTTCTCACCCCAATTTTTTTCGCCGTATCAAGATCCAAATCAGAAAAACCCGTCATCAGAATAATAACGGGGATCCTTGGATCAGTGGATCTGATCTTTCGTGCCAACTCTTCTCCACTTACAATGGGCATACGAACATCTGAAATCACTAAATCCACCTTTTGCGCTTGCAAAATCGCAAATGCAGAGTCTCCATCAGAAGCCTCAATAACACTGCCCCCCTCATCCTCTACCAAGGTTCTCACAATCTCTCGAAGCAGAGGCTCATCATCAACCACTAAGATCAATTTTTTCTCAAGTGACCCCACACTACCCCCATCTCTCGCTCGCTCTTCCTCGCGCAGGACTCCCTCATGAACCTCAGATATGAGACAGTTCTTACTATTGCCCGTATTTTCAAAAGTCTCAATCTGAATTTGTGAATCTCACTTATTGAATATCCGCAAATCTACCCCCAATAACTGCTTGGCGACACAAACCAGCAGAAGTCGACGGAGAGGATTTCTTCAATCAATCCCAAGTTTGAGAACGGGATTTCAACTCTGCCACTACGTTGCTGACCTTCTGCCAAACAATTCCCAGATTTGGAATTCCGCCCCAAGTCCAACGAACAAAGCCAGGAATGTGTTTTGAAATCTTAACTCTCAACACAGATACTTGAGACCCTTTGTTTTGCCAGGTGAAAAGATCTCCACCCAATGGAGGGAAGGTCGTACTCATTCCTGCACTCGCATAATCTCCTGATTGTGTAACTTTAACGTACATGGGTGCAACTGGTGGATAAAATGTTGTCCCCGTTCGAGACTGATGATCTCTCTCCAATTTGCTGGAAAGTAAGTAGACGCCCGTCTGAATATTGAGTCCTCCAATAACAAATACAGACATTGCGCTCTCAAAGTATTCGCTCCCTCTCGCAATATCAAAAACATAACTATTCTCATGGGAGTTATATCCCACACTTAAATAAACAGACAGCGGCGCTCCGCCATAGCCCCATTTTGCTGCGCCTGCCTCGAGAATGGGAGCGAGTCCCATAACAAAGCCAACTTCGTTTGATTCAATAAGGAGATTCACTTGAGAAAGGAGAAATTTATCGACAGCACCAACTATATCTCTCACTACAGCAAGGCCATGTTCTGCCACCGAGCGCCTCTGGGTGGGCGGAAAAATATCTGTTAAAGCATCTGTGGTTTTCCCAGACTGATCTCTATTTCGAATTTGATGATACTTACCTTTCACAAAACCATGTAATCCAAAAACAAGGCGTCCTTTAGATAAAATTCCCGCAAGAGCTCTCAATATTCCCAGGCGTTTGGTGTTAAATTTTTGTCTCAAGTTTGAATCTAGAGCGAGATATTCAGACATCAAACTCGAATCTGGAGGCGACAAAAGAAGATCGATTTGATGTTTTAAACGGAGTCTGACCCGCTCTCCTTCTTCCAAACTAATCTCTGGTAGATCCGCAGGTTCTGTCGAAAAGTTGGATGTCAGATCATTCCCTGATACGCCCTTCGTCACTTCGGCACTTAAGACAGAAGTATCCGCTGCACCTTGAGACTTTGATTCACGCGCAATAACTTCACGGGTACTGCCAATTATCATGACAAGGATGAGTATTGCGTAGACCGATTTCAAAAATGATATATCTTCCGACTTTCCAATCATCACCTTATCTGTTTTCATCTTGCACAATGCCTCATTCACAAAAATACTCCTTAGCGGTCTGTGACTAGGATTAAGCCAAAACCTGGATTGGCCTCCCTCATTCTGCAAATCCCTGTTCCAGATCAATTAGAGCCCCTTGAGTATTTCAAATTGACTTGTCACTTCTTATGGATAGCCCAAAATAAAAGCTGACCCAGAAGATGATTCTAAGATTGCGAGCCTGAAGTTTTGTCAAAACGGGGGACGATAATTGTCACAGGACTGCCTTCCCTCGCCTGATTTTGAGGGTATTTGGCAGCCGAGAAGGATTCATCGGGTCCAATCAATTCATCCTGAGGTTTTAGTTATTTAAAGACTCTGAAAGCGATTTGAGGAGCCTTACCTTGAGTGCTGCCCCTTCTGAATCAGAAAAGGACTCATTGTGACCGCCAGCTTCCTTTTGCCAGAATTCCTTTGGAAAGGAGGCTGCCTCAAAGATTTCCTTACCCATTGCAAAGGGAATGATCTCATCTTTTTTCGAGTGAATCACAATGATCTTGGTTCCAGCCATTTCAGAAACTCGCTGAGCTGGAGCCCACTCATCGCTGAATAGGAATGCCGAAAAGGGCTGTAGCGCCCAGGTCCATGGAGATTTAGACATGATCGCTCGCGCCGTATTCTGATAGGACAAAAAGGAGCTGTCTACCACGAGAATTTTTGGCAGAAAGTCTGATCGCAACTCCCAAACAGCCCGCATGGCGATAGCGCCTCCTAGACTGTGACCGTAAACAATCAGGGGAAGTCCTGGCTTTAGTCTGCGCACATAGTTTATGGCGCCCATGGCTGTTTTTACGGTATTCTGAGGGGACGGCTGACCCTCTGTCTGTCCATATCCAGGATAATCGAAAATGGCCAAATCATGGCCCTCTTTGAGCAGCCAATAGAGCGAATAAAAGTGGGCAGAACGATTCTGCCCATTTCCATGAAAAAATACTACGACCGATCGAGGGAGATTGTTTTGGGATTGAAAATACCAACCGTGAATGCTCTGTCCTTTTTCAAGTTCAAAAGACACTTCCTCTGGCAGGGGCTTCAACTTGTTCATATCCACATAAATCGATCTTGTCGGATAATACAAGAGGTTCGAGCAACCGAGGTTTGTCAAAAAAATGAGCATGCCAAAGCGCAGAATTAAATAAAATGCTTTTTTATCTTTCATAACAAAAAAGAATTCACTAGATTGGGGGCTCTTGCAAGGGAGGAATGGTGAAGTCAGTTTTTGATTCCATTACTTTGAGTCTTCTTGTTTTTTCGTTCACAGGCTGCGCGACAATTCGGCTGGGATACGAAGGCAAAATGACCAACCAAAAGGGGCAGAACGAAGTCGTGAAGGTGGAAAAGAGCTACCCGATTGGGGGCGCAATTAAACCGCTCTGTATAATCACTGCAATCGGCCTGGGAGGCAGTTGCTGGTTTTACTTGACGATGCCCACAACCGCACAGCGCGCCCTATTTCGAGCGGATGCCTTGCGCCTAGCTAAGAAGAGCTTGAATAATGAAGCCATTGAATTGCAGGATGAAAAGATTTCGAGAGTTAACTGGCAGGACCAGGAGTCCACTGTTACAACTGAGGCTATTCGCGATTAGTTTTATCTGGTGTTTCAGCTTCCTGGTATCATTGTCTGCAAGGCCACAAACCAGGGATGAAATTGGAAAGCGGGGTGATACTGAATTCGCCCTGTCGTCGTCTCTCGCTGCGTCGGCGCCACTCGACCAGTTCGCTCAATCAGCCGCGTGGTTGCGCGCCCTGCACTATCTTCCCTATCGGGGTGGGCATCGCAGCGAACTCGATGGGTCCGGATTCTTTTTCGCACAGGATGGCAAGTTCAATCCTTTGGCGGAGCTCATTGCCTCAATCAATGCCTTTGATCAAGATCTGAAATTGACGGATCTCAAACTTCACCCTCAGTGCGCATTTCCGGAGAGGTTTCGTCTTCTTCGAGACACATTTCAACTTAAAATTCAAGAGGTTGAATGTCCTCTTTTTAAGAAGTTTCTCAATCGATTTCAAGAGCCGACCGGATTGACTCTCGTCTTTTCCAGCGCCTATCCAAATAATCCCGCCAGCATGTTTGGACACAGCTTTTTAAAAATTCGATCAAAGCGAACAAATGCACTTCTTGATACAGGAGTGAATTTTGCTGCATGGACTCCTCCAGATTCAAATCTCCTCGCTTTTATGTACATGGGAGTATTTGGAGGGTATCGCGGAATTTGGTCAACCGAACCCTACTACAAAAAGGTGAATGAATACATCAATTCAGAGAGCCGCGACCTCTGGGAATACGACCTCAATCTGACCGCAATCGAAACCAATCGCCTGATTGGACACCTTTGGGAATTGGAAATTAACTCCCACTTCAAATATTATTTTTTTGACAAGAATTGCTCTTACCAAATTCTTCGAGCGATTGAGGCTGTTCGAACAGATTGGAATATCACTCAACATCGGATCTATGTCATTCCAGGGGAGACAATCAAACAGGTCAATGCCTTCCCCGGAATCGTCCGCGAAGTTCATTTTCGGCCCTCGCTTTTCCATCAGCTGCAACTCCGATATGGATTGCTGTCGCGAACCGAACTCAGGAACTATCAAAAACTCATAAGACCTCAAAGCGAGAATGATCTGAAAAATCAATTCTCGCCCGAGGTTCTCGATACTGGCCTATTGTCCATGTTGTATCTGAAAGCCAAAAAGAAAAAGAACTGGTCCGAAGAAGATCAAAAAATTGAAAATAATCTCTTATTGTTACGTTCTCGCGATCCTCAAAAAACCCCTGAAGCCCAAATTCCAAACAGACTCTTGCGGTCACAGCCCGACCTTGGCCACGATTCGTATTCCGTCCATACCAGCCTGGGAAGCCTCGATTCTCAAACTGATACGATGGCCGAGCCTCGAGGCATTGGGAGAATTAAAATTCGGTCTGCTTACCATGATCTATTGGGAAGTGATTTAGGCTACTCCCCTTTTTCCGAGATTGAATTTCCCTGGATAGAACTTCAATTGGATCAAAAAACGATTAAAATTCAAGAGCTTGGATTGATTTCTTCCACATCTCTCTTTCCTCTCAACCATTTCAATCGAAGCCCCTCTTGGCGTCTGCGCTGGGCTTTTGAAACAGAAAAGGGACTCGAATGCCAGGACTGCCTTGTTGGGAGTTTTGAAGGCGGCTACGGGCTCTCTCTTGGAGGCGCGACCCATCGACTCTACTCGCTCGGTATTTCCCGTGCGGAAGCGCATTCGAGATTGCCGCGTGGATATCGCCTGCGTCCCGGCATCGAAAGCGGATGGCTTTGGAACCCATTTGCCCCCTATAAGATCCGACTTCTTGGGAGAATCCTATGGAATTCAAAAAATTGGAACCTGAACGCTCGCGACTATGAATTTCGAGTCGAACACTCCTTTGCCCTAGCCCGAAATCAAGAACTCCGCCAAGCTACAATTTTAAACTACGATCATTCTCTCAATCGGCCAGACTGGTTTGAAATTCGATTTGAATGGATCTCTTATTTCCGTTGATTCCTCCTCCTGAATAGATACAGTGATCTATATACAAAACTAACAATTCCTTAAGGAGGAACTTATGCGCAGTATTATTATCGGAGCAATCTTGTTGGCTTTCCCATTGGTGAGCCAAGCGAAAGATACCATGGACGGATGCGGACTTGGCTGGGAAGTGACTGATTCTGAAACCATGATTGGTACCACCACTCGTGGAACAACCAATATGTTTGTTCCTCCAGCGTTCGGCATGACAACTGGCACCATTGGATGTAAGCAACTTTCTTTTGCAGCCAATGAGCAAGAAGCCGCCAACTACGTCATCAACAACTATTCAAACCTAAAACAAGAATTGGCTTCTGGCGAAGGCGAGTATGTTGAAGGTCTTACTGAAGTCATGGGCTGCAAGAACACTGCTCGAATTCAGTCGCAGTACAGAACCGTTGTGGCACCAGCCCAAAACGGAGTTGAGCTTTATAAGAACCTAAAAGATTTCTGCGGCTAATTGACCGATTATAACAAGATAAGTCCTCCGCCTCGCTTGGTGCGGAGGGCTCATTTCCTTGAAAAAAAATCCCTCTTTTAACTCTATATAATTTTCAATCAGGAATCCGATGGGATTTATTTTGTGCTAGTATCGCCATCATTATGTCTCAACGCCCATTTCTTCTGCCATTTCGCCTATTTTTCGGATTTCTCAGACGGAAATTAAAGCTTACTCGTGTATTTCATTTTCGCTTCGCTCTCTCATCTTGCCTTATCCTAGGTTTCATGGCTTTGGAACTTGTCGCTTTAGGATTCGAAAGGCAGCCTAGTCGAATTGAAACCACACATACCTGTTGGATTGGCGGAGTGACGAGGGCCAGCGCGGATTCAAAAAAGTGTCCTTTGAGGGGCAGAGACTGTGACAAAAGCTTCTCTTCTTTTCGCTGTGGAAAAATTTTTGGCGAAGTGTGCGTGCCTCAGCAACCAGAAGAAAACCTAACTGAACGCTGTGCTCAGGAAAGTAGGAAGATTTATCCAAATTCGCGAGATTTGCCTTTTGTTCAATTAAGCCAAGACGCTTTAAGAGAAACTCAAATTGAAATTCTCAATTCCTTCAATCGATTTTGCATCGGATTTCATCTCAACCCCTCAGGTATCCCAGACGAAAGTAATCCTTGTGTGCTCGTGAGTGAGCGTCTCAAGGAGCTTGGTCTTTGGAACTCCCCTGAAACTGCTGAGCTCTCAACCGCATCAATGCATTCTATTTTAACTGGCAAGACCGACGAGAAGAATCCCCGATCTGAATTAATTCAAAGTCCGCGGTTTGGCGTTGTTTGGGATCAGTGTCCGAAAGAAATCAGATCAACAGCATACTGGAAATGGTTTCTAGACATACTCAATTTTGAATTAAGCCGAAAAAGCTGTGAGTTGTCCAAAATGAAAATTGAAGTCGATTGTGCAATTGAGACTGAGAGAATTCAAAAAAATAGCGGCCAAAGTAAAATATCTAGCATTGGATTGAAAATTCATGAGTTCGGCAATCAGGCAATGGACCATAAAGAAAGAGGCTTTCTCCTGGAAAGAGTTCTTTCCTTTCCAAAATTCCTGGATTTTTCCGACCTAGAAGACAACGGGAACGGCTTTTTTGTTCCAGACTACGGAAGTATCCAGTTGAGGTTGCGCAAGTTTTTTTCAAAGCACGATATCTGCGAAGGAAGCTTCCTGCGCAGAACTCAGCCTGACGAAAGAGGGCAATCTACAGTGGAACAATCTGGAGAGATAGCATCTCGTAAAGAATTCATCACTTTGAACAGCAATTGGCCACCAGAGGAAATGGCGACCAATTTCCTAACGAACTCCTTTCCGTACAATCTCTCAACTTATGTTCAGCGCAACACAGATGCTAAGTCTATCCTCATCGCTTCGAATTGCCAAATATTGGATTTGTATTCGGGAATTAAGGAAGACCTCGAATGGGCTCTGTCTTTTTTTAAACTGTCATTTTCTGACAATACCAACTTGGTGGTACTTCCCTTGTCCTTAGATGGCATTGATGATTTGAACAAAGATGGGAATTTGTCCAATAAAATGTATCGCCTTAAATATTTGACAGTTGAAAAATCATCACCTTTTGGCCTGGGCCTGAAAACCAAAGTTTCTGAGTCAATTTTGAAGACAGAAAAACTGGATAATTTGGATCCTCAAAAAGAGGGGGGCGTTCTCTGGCATTGGTTTAACGAAACAGATGGGAGTCACAAAAACATTGAGCACATTTCGAAGATTGAATTGAATCAGGCGATTGAACTCCTTACTCATCGTAAGAACATAAGTTTCTCAGACAACAAAGCATGCTTTTTACAGCGGTTATTAAAATTTTGAGAAAGAGATCAAAAGCGTTAATTGTTAATTGTTAATTGTTAATTGTTAATTCAGAACTCCACGTATCTTGCACCAATCAACCAGATAACTCAATCGCAAGAATTTTCACTCTTTAGCCAAGTCTCCAATTGACCATAAAGCGGATCGGATGGCTTGAGGCTGCACTCTTCACCACAAAACTTATTATTGGTGGATGAGGCCCAAAGAGAGTTCGCAGAAATTGAAGTGGCCCATTGAAAAGAGGACGTTACATCCGCATCGGCAAAGGCCGGAAAAGCAAACCCCGACTTGGCATGACAACTTGAACAGTGAACGAGAAAGTAATTCTTATGAAGGTAGGTGAACCCTTCAATTCCACACATTGGTCCGACATCAGCCTCACCCGAGGCAAGTTCCTGGCTTTTTTGCGAATTCGATTTTGCGCAATTTTGAAATAAACCGACCACTGCGCTTGAAAAGAAAATAAATGAAAAAATCCTAACCCATTTTTGCGACGGCTTTCTCATGCCTCATTATCGCAGACTGACGAGTGAATTTCCACAAGTAAATAGAGCCAGTAATATCCGCACTCGTGTCTACGTCCTAAACAATTGTTGCAGCAGATTGAACTCCACTGTCTCAAAAGTACTATCTACGAGAAATGTGTCTCACCCTGAACAAGCCTGAATTTAGCGGCTTTGGAATGACCTCTTTGTCACTCATACTGGAATTGTCACAGATATTTTCGGCAACAGAAGAGATGAAATTTTTGAATCAGGGGAGATTGCAGAATGGGCAAATTTGTCAGATCAAAATACACCTGGATCTTTTCTTTGACCTTGATCATTTTGTCTTTCCAAAATTGCATGTCCAAACATGATTCTGAGGAAAAGGTCGATGAAACCTCGCTGAGCAGCGAACGCATTACGACCGGGGCCTTAAGCGTTCTTCAAAACAAATGCTCGAGCTGCCACAGTCCCACTTCGACACAAATAACACCAATACCGGATATATTGAATATTGATGGCATGACAACAAATGGCTGGATCCTGCCAGGCTCCCCCCAAAACTCCCCAATTTTCACCAGCATCATTGATGGATCAATGCCAAAAGGTCAGTCACCACTCTCATCCTCAGAAACCGGCCTCGTCCGAGACTGGATCATAGTTCTTGGAGGCGGAAACCCCCTGGCGACGCCTGACAATCCAGGCACCCCTGGTGGAACTCCACCTCCCCCTCCAACGGCCCCCTCGGGAACAGTCCTCTACAATACCTATTGCTCCTCTTGTCATGGTGTTGGCGCTGCAAGCACCAAACGAGGCCGCACAGCCGCTCAAATAACCAACGCAATAGGGTCTGTTCCAACGATGATGGGCCTTGGCGGCCAGCTTAACGCCACTCAAATTCAAGCCATCGCAACCTACCTTGGAAGCATCTAGTTTTTTCTTTATATCCCATTTTGACACAGATTTGGATTGCCCAAGTGGCAGTCTATTTTTAATCTAGTTTCAAGAGCCAAATTCCGGCCTTCAAAGTCGATCAACCGGTCGAAGGAGCCTCCTGTGGACGTGTCCTCATTTTATCTATCCCTCGTTTGCCCCAGTTGCTCAAGCGAACTAGATCTGACAAAGGGAAGCGCTTGGCAATGCGTTTCTTGCTCAAGTGTCTTTCCTTCTCTCAACGAAATTCCGTGGCTTTTTTCCTCACCCGAATCGGTTCGAATACAGTGGATGAGCAAATGCGGTTCTTATCTTTCTTATCTCAGACAAAGAATATCTTCGCTAAATACCCAATTGCGAAGTGTCGATCTTCAGGTCTCAACGAGAAGACGTCTTGAACTCATGGAAAAGGGCATGGAACACAACCTTCACCAAATGACTTCATTGTTGGATCCGCTTTTTAATAACCAAGCTCAGCTTGATCAGCGATCGACTGCATCAGAGACTCCCAATAAAATGCCAACGAAGCAAGGACCTCGCACTTATCTGGATCTTTTATTTCGAGACTGGGCGTGGGAAAACAATGAGCTCACAGAGACCATACAGGTTTTTGACTCAATAACCCCATCAGGCCAATCCTTATGGAACCAACTCGTTATCCTTGGCGGAGGCGCTGGGAGACTTGCCTTTGAATTGGCCCACCAACACCCAAACTGGAATCTCACATCTGTCGATATCAACCCTTTGTTAATGTTCACTGCTCAAGCTATGCAACGCCAAAAAACGCTGGATTTTTTTGAGTTTCCCATTTCACCTGTCTCACTTGAAGCCACATGTGCTCTGCAGACTCTCAGAAATCCGCTTGGCCAGGCTGGTAACCTCTCATTTCTTTTTGCCGATGCTCTCAATTTACCCGTAAAAGAGAATCCCTGGAGGCCATCTTGACACCCTGGTTTGTGGATATCGTTCCCATTGATCTGAAAATGCTTGCACGTCGGATGAACTACTCGCTTAAAATGAAGGGGGAATGGATTAACCTGGGCCCTCTTGGCTTTGGATATGGCCCTGATTCCATTCACTATTCTCCCACCGAAATCCAGGATTTGCTAACGAATGCCGGATTCGATCTTCTTGAGTGGCAAGAAAGAACTCTACCTTATCTTCAGTCTCCTCATAGCGGTCACTGGCGGCAAGAAAAAATATGGGCCTTCAGGGCGTGCAAAAAAAGAAAAGGAAAGGATCCAGGAAAGTATTCTTATCTTCCTTCCTGGTTAGAAAATCATGACCTACCTATTCCAAAAGAGGGTTTTTTTGATACAGTTTCAAACCAGAGTCGATTTCAATTCGAAGTTCTCACGGCAATCGATGGTCACAGAAGTATCAATGAAGTTTCTCAATTAATGGCCGCACACTACAAAATGACCAAGGAGATGGCCATCGAATCACTTCTCTATTTTCTTACCAGATTGTATGAAGAGGCGGTCCAATCGCGCTAATTGAACAGAAGCGAGTTTTTCACTCGCTTTGTCTGCTCTGTTTTTTCTGAATTTCTTAACTAGTTATTTTGTGCTCCAGCCATAATCCAATCCTGCACAGCCCTTCTCTTCTCTGTTTCAAGCAAGCCCGTAAATGGCATGGGAGGCAAACCCGCAAGCTTGCTATTCATTCTCACAAAAGCCTTGCTGTTGACGTCATAGGGTATCAGAATACGATTATCAATTAGACTCTGCCAATCCGTGATGTCATATCCCCCTTCATTATCTAGCGAATTATGACAGCCCAGGCAATTCACGTAAAGAATTCCTCCTGGACGCAAAAGCTGAGTCATGGTTAATGCTGCTCCATCATAAGGATCGTCATCATCTTGCAGCGTTAAGGTATGACGGGCAACCGATCCCACTACCGCATTAACAGTGCCAATCGCATCTAAATCAAGCACCAAGGCTTCGCTAGCTCCCTCGTCTCTCTGATCATTTGCAATATCAATCTCAAAATTCTTGAAAGTCTCACCCGGAGGGATGACAACTGAATAATTCTTCACTTTGTAGTCCCAATCGAAGCGATTGATACTGATATTTTCCTGCTCCTCATTTGTAAAATTATCGATACAGCAAAGCGCTGAAGATGTTGTCTGGCCATTCACACGAATCGTGACCGTGATATACTTCGCTGACGGCTGCGACAGATTCACTCTCACCGTCGCCAGGCCGGCCGACTCGACAACAGATGAAGTTGCCACTGAAAATGAAACCTGCGGACCTGCAGACGGAGGAGGAATCGGTTCCGATGGAATTTCAAGACTTCCGAAAGACACTGCGATGACATCCGAATAACTCACTTTAATTGGAGCAACATTGGTTCCAGCTGACAGCAAGACATTCGTTCCTGCCCTGACGGCCTCGTTTACGGCATTAAAAGTCAGATTGCCAGCAAGGCTTTTACCATTGACTGTAAATCGAATGCTCTTCACTTCGATATCTACCGAAGAACCACGGATTCGCGGCTCTGAAATAAGATAGGACTTTATTCCTAACACATCTTGCACGCTGACCTTAACTTCAAATAATGCCCCGGGCAATGTGGGTAAAGTCATTCCCTCGTCGGCAATCAGCTCCCGATCAAGACCCCAAGTCAAAGTCACGGCCTGACCTGTAGCAAAATTAGCATTGATCCCCTTGCTCTTTGTGCGAATGCGTGGGGCCTTGTCCTCTGTCTCATCAATTGGGACGCCATCCTTGCAGTTTCGCTCTGCCTCCTCAATCCCCTTTACCCAAGTTTCACGAAGTTGAGATATCTCGGCTTCATGCTGTGGACCTGTATAAGGAGATTGATGTGAGGGATTTACGGAATATTCTGATATTTTGGAAAAACCTGTTACTTCAAACGAGCGCCAGGCAACAGTCAGATTGGAATCTGCAAAGGTGCCCTTTCCAAGCCCACCTGGAACATGGCAGGTGGCGCAATGTTGCTTAACGAAGGGATGGTAGGTTCGGCTAAACAATTCCGACATGTCGCTACAACCGTTCTTACCCTGAGAGCTAGCGCTCTCAGAGTTATCATGAGAAGGAGAGCAATTGTTGTAGAACAGAGGTAGAACTCCAATTACCGCAATGACCAAAAGTATACGTCCCTTCATCCACATAATCTCACCCTACTGGTTTGAAAATTTTAACAGCTTCATTCAGTTGTTCGTTGGTCAATAACCTTGTGTCAAATAAGTTCAGTCGACCACTGAGAGAGAGGTAATTTGCAAACACGGAGGCCGCAGCAACCTGAGGGCTTCCCCCAACAAAGTGGCGATCGTTGGCCTGCTGTCCCTCTGTGAAGTGACCTAACTGAAAAGCACTCGTTACAGGGCGTCCAGTAGGATGATAGGCAAACATCAAGGCACTGCCGCCCCCACCGCGATCACTGGTAAACTGCGCGCTGGAAGTATCAGATACGACAGAACCCACTGCTCCATCCGAACAAACATAGACCATTCCTGGTTTGCCCATCGCCGCAAACGACTCCAATATCCGACCGATGACTTGACCTGCCTGAAGATCACGCCCATCAGTGGTCGCACGTGGATTGCCATGATAGTCATAGCCACCAAGCTCTAGGTTGACTGATCCACAATTACCTTTGAGCGCATTGTAAACCATCGCTCCAAAAACAAAGTCCCTATTGTTAGTCGCTGTATTGGCATTTAATCCCCAAACCCCAGCGATAGCCGCGTTGTTAAGAGGGCTGGTACCAGGATCTGAATTGCTCATGAGCTCCTTATTTTGACCAGTCGCACACCTAATCAAATCACCCAATTTACTTCCACCAGTATACTGAGAAATCTGGCGGGCCTGAGTGGTGCTCAAATCTTCAACCATCTTGAAAAGACGGCTTTTCTGTGTCGTACTTAGCGCATTCAGGCTTCCCGCTACTCCCAGAGCACTCGTGATGTCATTGTATTGGCTCACAACAAGCGGAGTCGGAGGCTGTACAAAAGCATAAGCATGCTTTGTTCCAGTTTCGGTTTGCTGGGTGCCTAAGTTTTTCAGGAGACTTCCCTCGAGTCCAGATTTGGCTGCCATTCCAGTTACGTCAAACTTGTTGTTGCTTGAGTCATCTTGAGATGTGACACAAACTCCAACAAATGATGTTTTATCCCTTGTTCCGGGAGTAGACGTTGTTCGAATGCCGGCCAAGAGTTGGCTCGTCGCTACAAAAGGTCCACCGCCAAATTCACTGCGGTCTACATTCAGCTGGGAAGTCGCTCCCATGCCCAAACGATTATATGATGGCAGCAATTGTCCGCCGGCATCGTGAGGAACCCAATTTCCCGACAAGCCCGCTCCACCCGACAAACTGAGAGTAACGAGAGCAGCAAGATCGGTATTGCCTCCCTTGGAACAAACTAAATCGGCCGCTTGGGCTACGCCATTGTTTGCCAACACGTTATAGATGGAAGGCAAAGTCATCGCAGCTCCAAAATGCATCATTCCCGAAGCCAAGAGTTCCCTTCGCGAAATTGGCTTTCCATGCTGCTGAACATAGTTTCGAGAAACGGTATTTCGTTCCTTTAACTCTGGGTTTCTTTCTTCCATTTCAAGGATCTTAAATTTGTCTTTTTTGCTCAATTTGCTCATAAACTTCCTCAACTTTCATTTTTCAATTTTTAAAATTCAACTGCGCTCAAACTAGATAACATGCCCGTGCACACTGCCAACATGCCAGCTCTGGTTTGGGCTGGAGTATCGGCTGCGCCAGCCTGAACAATATCTTGATAGGCACTATCAATTATATCTGTCTCACTGGGCTCTCCCTGCGGGCCAGGACTAGTCAAATTGTCACGCTGCCAGCAACTTCGGGCTAGTCGGTTGACAACTAAGCGAATCGCGCCACTTGATACCGAAGAAGGTCCACGAGTAAAATCAATTCCATCGAAGATAATTCTTTGCACATCTGGTTTGGGCGTTTCCAAAGAAACTAAGTCGTTACAAATCTCACCAGCAATGGCGACGATCCCCATCATCATTGGACCTGAAATCGAAGTCGCATAGCCATATTCTGAAATGGTACCTAAACGCTGAGTCCATTCCTGAACAGTCGCAACGCTAGGTGTTCCAATCCCTGAGCAGGAAGTCATATTGTCCAATATTTGCTTCGCATAAACGGTTGATACGGTTCTCTCGCCTGGAATCACCTCGAAATCCTGGTTTTCATCACTGGCGGGTCCATTTGATGCTGAATCTTTTTTTGAACTTCTTCCGAGAAGGTCACTGCAACCGTGACCGACAAATACCATCGTCATGAAGAGTCCTATCACCACCGAGAAAATTCTCATTTTTCCTTTTATTTTCACAGACATTCTATTCTCCCCTGTTCATTCAATTAATAATTAATCTTCAACTATTGACCCAAACACTCTCTGCTGATCGCAATGCGCTTAAACAATTCTCTGAGACTGTAATTCGCTTCCGTAAAGGATTTAGCCGCATTTTTTAACATGTCCTCTTCAAAGCTCACTGGATCGCGCTTGCACACTGAGCGGAAAACTCTGCGGGCCAGGCAACGCGGATATGCACTTGATTCACTTAACATCAAACCAAATTCTGAGGCTCCAGAACCAGACACTTTCGATCCCCAACCAAAATAGGAACTATTGGCACCGGACCGAAGGTAGTTTATAAAGCTGTCTCCGCTCGATTGAAATCCACCAGGAAAGGTATCTGCATTGCGATTCATTTTAGCTGAAATTCCCGATGGGCTTTCCTCCATCGAATCCCGATCGTCGCCATCGCCATCAGGCATGATAGATGCGTATTTAATCACATCATTTGAAAAATCGTAGCGAGCAAAAGCATTTCTCAGGGAATCCATCACACTGTGACAAGCGGCACATTTGGAGGAATACTGGGCGGTATCCCCGCCTGGAAAACGATCGACATCACGCCCGACCCAGTTATCGGACTGCTTGGAATCAGCCCATCCTTCAATATCATTGCAGAGAAAAATCTTAAATGAATACTGGATGATTCGTCGATTGGTTCCTGCCGATGCATGCGCTTGGAGAAAAGCCCGACTTGTCAAAATCCCAGCTGGATCAGGATTGTCTACAACTCCTCCGGCGCCATTGTAAATCTTTTGTCCATCGACTTTAACCAAGACTCTTTTTAAATCAAAATTTCCGCTCGAAAGGGCATCATAATGATTGTTGGAAACAACAATATCGCTCAAAGTATTGCGGACGACGGCCGCCTTACGAGGGTCCCCCTGATAGGTGAAGTTACCTGTCAACAATTGTTTAGCATTGATATCATCGCGAGTGACACCAATCACCGTTGCAACAAAGTCGCTCAAAGGAGCATTGACTGTTTCATCGCGTGTTGACATTCGGCCAGCAAAATCACGCACTGTAATATTATAGAAATCAGCTTCTTGAGAGGCCAAATCAGCCGCGCCAATCATGTCTTGAGCATCTATCCTTTGACCCATCTCCCTTACAACTGGATTATCTATTGAAGTACTCACCCCAGCCAGCCGCTTATAGAGCAAAATCGCCTTTTTTCGACCTTCAGTAATGGGATCTCCAGGCACGGGCTTGTAAGCAGGATAAACCTTATTACCAGGTGCCGCATCTCCGCTGATGTCCTTAGGTGTGAGTGCGCGACAATATATAGCTAGAAGATGAATCTTCCCAAGCCAAGCTCTCTCTTCTGTTTTGAATTTCGTTTCAACTGCATCAGCACGTGCAGCGGGATCAAGATATGAAATCTCATTTCCAATACCCAATATCATTCCATTGTCCCAATTGGCAAAAGTGCCCCTTGTCTCATTGCTCAGAACTGTCTCGCGCAATATATTGACCCCATACTCATCGCTCACATAGAGACGGGTGACGCCAGAAGCATCGCGAGAGAAAAAGACGTGTTGAAGTTTCTTAAAAGCAGAAACTCCTTGTTCAGTGATAACTTCTGCTCCATCGCGACTCCCAGAGGTTCTGACAACGGCATGAAATCGATTTGAATCTATATAGTCCTGCCCTAAGAAAAAATTTCGATTGGTGGATGAGAGCTGATCCGCGGCATTTCCTGCCTTGTTTGAGAGCGTGACAATTCTGACAGGCTTCGGGCGGGGCGGACGATCCTGATTGTTCTCAATCCAGGCTTCAATAGTCAATTCATTGGATGCTTTGCAGGCATTAACGATTTTTGTGGCCGGTCCACCTGAATGGATCAAGGTTGGAGATTCAATATCAAGAGCACCTCCAGAACGAATGACGGCTGTGGCAGAATCAATCGTTAAATTCAAAGGGGTTCCCACGCCGGAAGTATCAAGAACAGGACCTGTTGTATCATTGAATTCATAAAGAGCCACGATTCCGGCCCGCTGCCCTGGAAACTCCTCTGTGCCATCAATAGCCAGTCCAAACGAAGTCAATGGCAAAAATGCGAAAGATAGGCCTAATATTATTTGGCTACTTTTCAATTTGATATTCCTTTGACTCATCCTCTTACCCCTCTTGTTCCCAAAACAACTGTGCACTCGAAACATTCCTTAGCGCCCAGCGCTCCAATAAATCACTTCAGATTGACAATGTAGGCTGCTCCAATGTTTTCAGCCGATCCATCATCCAAACGACTTCCACAAATAGCTCGACGATTAGACATGGCAACAGAACCACCGAACTCATCGTTTAAAGCTCTATCACGTGACATAATTTTGAAAGTCTGAGTCCAATTGGCTCCGCTGCGTCGATAGTGATAAGCAGCTCCTGTTTTTGAGTCATCCCAGTAAGAACCAATCAGCAGATCATCTCCAGCTAGAGCAATTGAAGCTCCAAAACGATCTCCATTTGCCACGTCGCTTGCGCCTATTGCTGCGGTTTGAACCCAGGTTCCAGTATTCTCAAAGATGTACGCGGCTCCCGACGAAGTTTGACCAGACCGACCTGTGGCAAAGATGGCCCCAACAGCGATCCGCACCCCATCAGTCTTCACGGAAATTCCAAACATGTCTCCAGCCTTTTTATTTGAAGACTCTAAAGTCTGAGAAACTGTCCAATTGGCGGCAGGCTTTTTCAGCACGTAGGCTTTGCCATTGCCATTTGCCTTGAAGGTCTCATTGTGAGGTGCGCCGACCACAATGTAATCGGATCCTATGGCAACGCTCGCTCCAAATTCATTGCGTCCGGTATTGCCACTAACGACAACTTTGCTTCCATCTTGAACCCAGGCTCCACCTGATAGGTTGTAGACATAAACCGCTCCCGCATAGGCCAATTTTGATCCCGCTGTTTCAACATTGTTGTCCCAAGGTGCTCCGACCACAAGCTGATTTCCCGAAAGAGCCACGGAGTACCCAAAAAGGTCTCCAACATCCTGCACATTGGGTTGAGAAGGAGTGATCTTCGCAGTTTGTGTCCAAGTAGAGCCAGATCGATCGAAAACAAAGACGGCTCCAACTCCGGCGGTGGGATGATAGGGACTTCCCAACACGATTCTACTTCCGCTGATGGCAACACTCTTCATGTTATCACTCATCGCGGCCTCTGTAGGAATCAATTTTTGCTGAAAAATCCAGCTCGTACCATTGTAAAAAAAGACATTCGCAGCTCCGGCCCCGTCACCGCCCTCACTGTCACCAGTCTCAACGACAACCGCGTAGTCACCGTCAATCGCCACCTGACTTCCAAATTGATCATTTTGTGCTTTTTCTACAGCAGCAATTTTTGTCTCCGGAAGACACTCGTTTGTCACATTTACCACAATTGTTTTTGCAGGCGACTCAGCACCGCACTCATCTCGAGCGACCATTGTCACTGTGACCGGACCTGTCGGTTGACACTGACTGTTCGCAGGCTGCTGAAATCGGATACTTGCCGCATTATTATTGAAATTGGTTCCGTTGTTATCTGCGCAATCTACGTCGATAATATTATTGACCGAAGTTGTACATCGAAGCGAATAAGTCTGATTTAGATCGTATGGTCCCCCAGCATTTGTTCCCGTCACAGCTACCTGCGGAATATTCGAAGCTGTACCTGAGAGCGGCCCCATTCCCATCGGAAAGGAAAAGCTGGCAAAAGTATCCTGCACAATTGTCGGAGCTGGATTTTGAAAGCACCTTGTTCCGGTCGTATAGGTAATTCCAGAAGACATGTCTGGAGTGGTGTTACCATTTACAGCACAAATTCGAAAAGAGTATTGCCAAGCCCTAGTTAGATTGGCAATTAAGCTGACCGTGGAATTGACTGAAAGCACTGTGCCGGTCCCGCAGCTTGCCGGAGCTGTTGTTCCTTCTTGATACGCCACGCGATATCCGACAGTGCTTCCTCCTCCCGGAGTCCAGTTCAAGGAAATGCTATTAACTGTATTTGCTGTTAAATTAATTCCCGCTGGATTGGGTGGGGGAGGGTTTCCCGTTACAACAGGGGGCGGTGTGCCGCCTCCAGGAGGTGGTGTGCCGCCTCCTCCAGGAGGTGGTGGAGTGCTTCCTCCTCCGGATGGATTATTGCCATTTCCGCTCGCATTATCGACAAATCCATCACCATTTGGGGCGCTTCCGTTAGGAACTCCGGCGGGATCACAATTCTGAAATAAGACGATCAACAAAGTTAATGAGACCATAAGCGTATGCTTCTGTAGCCGACTTGATCGATATTTGAGCCACTGATTTTTTACCCTATCTCTAAATATATTGGGCCATTTTCTGATCACCACGCCGCTCCCCCTTAACTGATTAACCCGCTCAGTTCCATCTTAACCTATTGCACGGCGTATGCCGACTGGACACTTGTCTAATGCCTCCTCATGTGACAGTTTTTAGTCAGTGTAAGTTTGCCCGACATTTCCCATTTTATATTTTGACTCGAAACGAGAATTTGATTCTCTCGTGTGCCCGTTATGATACGTTTATTTCGAAAATCAAAAACTGATATTTCGAACAAAGTGGCAAGTGTAGCCTTGGGGATTCTTATACAAAAATTTCTGATGCTCATCTTCGGCGCGCCAAAATTCTTTATACGGAATAATTTGAGTCACAATGGTATTTTTCCATTTTCCAGATTTATCAACTCGCGACTTTACCGCCTCAGCTATTTTCTTCTGTTCACCATCAGCGTAGAAAATCGCAGAACGATACTGTGTTCCCTTGTCATTGCCCTGTTGATTTAAGGTCGTTGGATCATGAATTTTGAAGAACTGAAGTAAAATTTCTTCATAACTTAGCTTTTTTGGATCAAACAAAATTTGAACGGCCTCAGCGTGATTGCTCTTGCCCAATTTTACGATATCATAAATGGGATCTTTCACCTCACCCCCACTGTATCCCACCTGGGTTTCAATGACTCCTGGGATTTTTCGAATCAACTCTTCTACCCCCCAAAAACATCCCCCAGCTAAGGTCGCCAGTTTCCAAGCCCTTTTTTCGGCAAATAGAAACAAAAACTCCCCGTAGCCCTCCTCTTTCATTTTTTCGATCGATACAAATCTGAGAGACGCCGAATTGATACAATAGCGAAGACCTGTGGTCGCAGGACCATCATCGAACACATGACCAAGATGAGAATTTGCGTATTTCGATCGAACCTCTGTTCTTTTCGAAAAGAATTTGCGATCCTCCTTTTTGACGATGTCTGAATCGACCAGAGGTCGATCAAAACTGGGCCAACCGGTCCCAGAATCATATTTATTGAGGGAGCTAAACAAGGGTTCACCCGTTACGACATCAACATAAATCCCATCATCCTTCTTATTCCAATAGGCATTCACAAACGGCTTTTCCGTTCCGTCCTCTTGCGTGACAAAATATTGTTCAGGAGTCAGGCGCTTTTTCAATTCTTCCTTGGATGGAACTTCTTTGTATTTTCCTTTGGTCACTCGACCTCCCGCTTCAGCTCCCCATGAATTAGTTGAAATTCCAAAAAGAATCACTAAAAAAAATAATTTCATTGCGCCCCATCCTTGCTATATTGCCTAACGATGCTTCACTTGAGGCAGAGGGAAAAGTACTGACCGATGTTCGATTAAACCAATCTTTTTAAAATCGTCGAGAAGTTCTCTCAATTCCCCTGCCGCTTCATTCCCCTTTTTAATACTAAAAACGTAGGACTTCTTCTTTGTCCGAACCAAAAGAGCCGGTTCCCATACAAATGGATGAAAGATATAGTGTCGCCAACCCAATTCTCTGAGGTTTTTCCAAGACATAATGTGCTTCAAATAGAAGATCGCTTCAACTCGTTCGATATCCTCAAACGCAATGCGATAGGAATAAAACGTCAAACTTTTCACAAGCAAGGAATGATTCACCACCATCAACTTTCGCGGATAGGCGCTAAACGTGGCAATCAGAATCACAACGACCGTCAAAGATTCCGTCCAGGGCAAAAGGTATCCGTTGAAGATCATCACCTGACGCAGATCAATCAATTCTGGAATTATCTGTTCCAGAACATATTTCGCATGATCAAACATAAAGGCAGAGAGAGCCAGAGCAGAGAGCTCAACCAATTTTAAGCCAGGATATCGAACCTTCCGAACCCATCTCACCTCACTGTGGTTGAATGGTTTCAAGGTGATCCACCTCATGACGGACAAGCCGATGAGAAAAATTAAAAATCCAAACACCCAATCATCGTATCGAAAAAAAAGATTAGATGAATCTAATATCTCGAGACGACGCTGCGGTTGGAAATGCTTTTTTAAGGCTTCATTCATTTGCTCAGTTGTCAAATCCCGAGCCATGGCGTAAGGGGAAATAATATCCCTTCCGTAACGGTTTCGCAATTCTCTCCAGGCCGCAGAAAGTGAATAAAGAGATTCGCTGTCAGATTCAACCAAACTGAGCTGCTTCAAATAGGCCGCACGCGCACTTTCAAATTCAAGACCAGAAAGTCCTCCTTCGGCAATACTCATAAAAATCGATCGAACTCTTGATTCAATGTCTCCATAGTCAGCCCGATGAGCTTCAAGCTCAACACTCGCAAATCCAACTCCAGACTCTGTGTAATATCGCGGAACAACTGTATAGGTTTGCCCCCTCTGATTTCTTATTTCCTTCATCAATTCACTGGCCATGAAATTGATATATATATTGACGGCGACTTCTTCTAAATAGGTCAAATCGTAAAGCAGAGTGCCAACTTGAAGGCTTGGGACATTGTCAGAGGTAATGTCATGGATGACCTGAGGTTTGCCCCGCGGCCTTGGGGTCTGCGCGGGCCTTACCTCATGTTTGAAACTTGACGAAAAGGCGCCCCAGGAAGTTCGCAATATCTCCTTAATCTTCGTCGGATCAAAGGTTCCAGCAACATAAAGTCGAGAATTACCGGGGTAATAATAGCGATCATAGCGATCCTGAACTTGGTCCAATCTAATTTTTTGGTTAGACAATCGATTTTCTTCTTCGGTAAAGGATGTCTTACCAATATCCATGCCAAAATTGTACTCATAGAATTCCGGAGCTTTAAGGTAAGGAAGTGTCAGCCATTTGGCCGCGTCGAATCCAAGAAATGAACTCACTGGATTGGCTTCTCCAATTTCCAATTGAACCTCACGACGCGACTTCTCCAAATCCTTTCTTTGAATTCTTCTACCCAACATCATTTTTGCAAAGGTCTGAATTGTCCAAGTCACTTTCCCGCTCGGAACCGTCGCAAAATACGAAGTTGTCAGTTTTGAAGTGATCCCGTTGCCCTGTCCTCCCTTTTCTTGGATCACATCAAGAAAAGACATATTTGATGAAAGATCCGGATGCCTAAATAGAGCATGTTCCAGAAGATGAGATACTCCCAGGTTGTCGACGTCTTCGGAGCCATAGCCGACGTCAACCTCATAATAGACCTTCACGGTTCGAGCTGCCGATTCAGGCGACAGGATCACCTCTAAGCCATTCTCCAGGACGAAGAATTCAATCTGATTATAAGGATCATCTGAATGGGAATGTGATTGGGTTTGGAACTGAGTTTGGATTTGGGTTTGGATTTGGGTTTGTTCTTCAACTGAAGCAAAGGAAAAAAGAGAAGCAAAAGAAACGAAACTCAAGAAAAAAGTACCAAGAAAAACATGGTTCACTCTTTACCCATCATCCCAATCACACTCCGTTTCAACTGTGGGACTCACTGATTAAAACCATCAACTAAAACCAACGTTTTACTTTGCGAATCAATGAGTTATTTCGCTCAACAATATAGAGATTCCCCGACGCATCAAAAGCCAATCCTCCGGGTCTATTCAGAAGTGCCTGGAAAGCATCAACCCCTTCATGCTCATAGTGCAGAGGACCACCAGATCCTTTGACATCACCCAAAATAGATCCAGCCCTGAGCGTAACCGGAGCAAGCCCAGAACTGCGATCTCGACAGATGACATTGTGATTTCCGTTCAGGCCATTTGTATGACCAGAAGAATAACACAGCTGGTTTGAAAAAGCCGCAATTCCAAAAAGTCTCGGAGTTCCAGTCTCGGCAAAAATCGTATTTGCACTATTCGCATTAACAGGAACACCCGCAATTGTTACCTGTGCCCCTGTGTAATTGGCATACCTAATTCTCGCTGTTCCTTGATTTGTCTGATCGACAAAAAAGAAATTACCTGTGCCTGGGTAACTCGGGTCAAAGACCAATGAAGTGGGATCATTCAAAGTAACCCCAGCCAGCGGCCCCTCCCCATAGTTTCCAGAATTGCATGTTCCCAAGTAGGAAGTGATAATTCCGGATGAAGATACCTTTAGGATACAATCATCGGCACTATCTGCGATAAAAAGATTTGTCCCATCTGAGACAATCCCTTCAGGATTGCGAAGCCTCGCATTGGTGGCAGCCCCTCCACTTCCTTGAAATGTGGCACAACCATTAATGATGTTTCCAGCCACTGTAGATACTTTCATTGAGTTGACCGTCACGCCAAAGATAGTCTGTGCCGTGGCAGCTCGATTATAGGCTCTCACAAGACAATTCCCTGATGTCGCATCTGAATACAAGAGATGGCTTCCAAACGGAATCACACCACGCGGGTCTCGCATCCTCACATTTGATGGATCCTCATTTTGAATATTCCCATCTCCAGAAATTCCTTCTCCAATAATTGTCGACACCAAACCCGTAATCAAATCGACCTGGCGAATTCGGTAGTTTCCGCTATCTGTAAAATAGAGTTTGCTATTTCCCGCATCGATAGACATATCGTAAGGCAGATTGAGAACAGCCTCGCTTGCACTTTCATCGGCACCACCCACAAGCCCGTAGCGCAAACGACCAGCACCCACATCTGTGGATACCAATCCTGAGGCCAAGGTCATTCGACGTATTCGCAGATTCGAGTAGTCCGCAAGAAGAACATCGTTTCCAGAGGCAGTCATAGACATGTTAAATGGGTTATAAACGCGAACAAGATTTCCAAGAGCCCCATCACCATTGTACGCAGCGTTTCCATCTCCTAAAACAGTAGCGCCCTCGAGGGCGTTGACTGTCGTTCCGCCATGAAGCTGACTGGAATTCAAATTGTTCACATACATCACGCGATGATAGTTATAACTCGGCAAGAAGAACCCTTGCACAATTCCGCCCGATTCGTGAACTCCAAGTCCGTAAACTTGTCCCAAACGAAGAGCTGCACGGGCACCGCCCACATAGGTGCAGTCAGTAGTCGATCCAGCTAGCGTACCCGTCTGGCCAGAAAGCACCGAGACTGTGGAATTAAAAAAGTTAATTGTACCGCCCGTGCGATTCCAAACCCTCAGCCGACAGTCATTTCCCGATCCCACCTCTGTCCAATAGATATTTCCCAAAGAGTCTTTTTCGATGCCTTGAGGAGCATTCACCTGAGCTGTTCCAGCACCACTCCCTGCGGTTCCTTCTCCATTTCCAGCGGCTGTCGACCCTGATGCAACTGTGCCCACAACAACTCGAGCAAGTCCGGTATTCGCATTAACCTTCTTGATAGAATTAGACTGAGAACAGGTCACATAGACATCCGGATCGAGGTAGACCAAGTCACGAGGAGAGCCACAGACATGCGTTGTCCCTGCTGTGTCTTGATTGTTGGTTGCCCCTCCCTGACCGGTTCCAAAGGTTCCAAGCAGAGTCGATGCAACTCCCGTTGAATCAATTTTTGCGACGCGATTGCTGCTGATATCAGCAACAAAAAGTCGGTCATTTGCCGCATCATAGGCAATGCCGCTGGGATTGTATAACTTAAAATTGTTATACGTGCTAAAGTCATCTGTCCTGCCTATGGCGCCGTTACCCACAACCATAACCGTTGTACCAGCTGGAATTGTCTTGCCCAAGCGAACAATATCCGATCCTGAACGGTTATAAAACCAAACGGCATTGTTGTGACTGTCAGCATAGACCCAGTTTCCAGACCCATCATCGATCACGTCTCGAGGGTAGATTTTTTGTTTGGTTTGATCATCCACAGGATTGAGACCTGAACCGCCAGAAGGAACTCCAACCAAGGTACAAATTTTTCCGGAAGTCAATTGATTGCAAGCGTCCGTAAAGCGATTGACACTCACACTCCATGAATAATTATCCGTTTCGGTATTGTCCGTCACTGAAACTGATATCGTGTGGTTTCCAGTCAATGAAACGTTTGGCTGAAAAATCACCTGACTCCCTGTTCCCGTATTGCTTGCTGAAAGTGTGGCGCTTGGATTGCCATTTAAAGTCCAAGTGTAATTGAGTGAATCCGAATTCCCGTCCGTGCCATCAATAGTGAGGGTCATCTGAGATCCATAATTAATAACCTGGGAGCTCGGCGTTGCCACCGGATTAGAAAGAACAGGGGCAGCATTGCGCTTAATCGAAAAGGTATGGGTATCTGAACTGTCTGAATCCTCGACCTTTGCGATCAAAGTGTGACTCCCAACAGTCAACCCGGCTCCTGTTAAGGTGTAGAGATTTGTTGCTGTTCCTACGGCCACTCCATCAAGTTTCCAGCTATAAACTGTGGGGTTTTTGCTGTTGCACTGATGCTAAAAGCAACGCTCCCAGTTGAAGTCACAATAACGAGCGCGGTCGTCGGACTGTAGCTGTTGATCGCTGCAGTGATGGGGTTTACAACGTCGATTCCCCAAGAATAGGAGGTGGTATCATTTCCGTCGTAGACCTCAACTTTAATTGTACCCGAACCGACCTGAGTCAGAGTTGGAGAAAAAATGGCAGTCGAGGTGCCAGCCGAACTTGTCACCGCAAAGAGACTCGGCGCTTCGACTCCGTTGAGTTTCCAAGTATAGGAAAGAGAATCTCCATCTGAATCGGTTGCCTGAACAGAAAAACTGATTGATCCGTTCACGTTGACAGAATTTCCAGTGGCGCCAGGAGTCGTCAATGACAAAGCTGGGGCGGCATTCTTGCGAACATTGAAAGTCTTCGAAGCCGCGTATTTGGTATTCCGCGCCTCAACAACTAGCGAATGAGAGCCAGAGGTGACCGAGGATCCATTGAGAACATAGAACGGATTTGACGAAGAGGCCACCTCAACAGCATCTAGCTTCCAGACGTAGGTAACTTCGGCTCCGGCTGTGGGTCCAAGAGATACGGCAAATGTCGTTGATTTTCCATCTGCGACCACCACGGGATCACTTTCAGGGGTGTATCCAATTATATCAACCTCTCCAGCCGAAATAGATGGTTCTTCTTCAAGAAAATCGAAAGCCGTACTGTTTTTCTTGCAGCTCGAAACAGAAACAGCCAACATCGCAAACGAGAGCGAAACTAAAATTGACCTGAAACATGAATGCAGAATCAGACAACTATGAATGGACCCCTTCGCAGCGCGATTCTCTTTAACTTTTTTCATCCATTTGACATTCGCCATAACGAATCTCCAAGCGATAGTTCACGCACCTCATCTAGACCCCAGTCAAACCTCTTGTTTGATTTAAAGTCCTCAGTTCGGAGCGGATAAAATGGGTTTCAAAAAATCCTTAACACATTATTTAAATCCCTATTCATTGGACCATTCTACACCTTTAATCGACATTTCTTGACTGAATATTCACTCACAAATATGACTCAGTTGGATAAACTGAGTCAGACCGATGCATTCCAATTCGGAGAATTTATATTAATTCAAAAAAATCGAATTGAGATATGTCTCGAAAGTATCATCTCAAAAGGAGAATACGACTCCACCGACTGCAGATAATTCGGTCGCAGTGGAATCACGAGTGCCCTGCAATAAAAGATAGCGAATCTCTCCCTTTATATCAAAAGCTCTGGCCAAGGATCTCTCAACGCCCACATTGAACGAAAAACCAGCGTAGGTGCTCTGCACTGATTGAAATTGTCTCTGTGAAAAGCCCATTCCCAAATAGGGCCTCCATATGCCGTCAACACTCATTTTAGCGTTGTCGACGGCAGCCAATATCCTCCAGCTGGTGCTAATCGGATAATAAACAAAGGAGCCATCGATTCCGAAGCCCAAATCTCCCCCTAAGATGTCGCTCATCATTAAACTGTAGCCAACAATCAATTCCAATTTTGGAAGCAGTGAAATCATATAGTTAATTCGATAGAGTCCAAAATTTGAAATTTCGCTGCTGGCTGTGGCCGTTTCGGCCGTTATGCTGTACCAACCTGTCATCACGTCTATCTTTGTCGCGCGAGCTTTCTGAGTCGAGACAGCCAGCGCGCTAACAAGACAAGCGAAAACCCAAATTGATTTTTTGAATTTTCCAATTTTAGGCGACATTCTCTTCTGTATCTCCACTGTCATTCTGCTCGTTATCAGATTCAACCTGAGAGTCAGGCTCATTCTCCTGAGCTCTCTCGACATCCACAGCTTTTTGATTGAGACTTAACCCCTTCATGTACTCCGCATAGCTCCTGGCTATCCTCTCCCTGATCAATCCTATCTGACGAAGCTCAGGGTTTCTTGAATCAAGGGCTTTCAGTTTTTCAATAAAAATGAATTTCTGCTTATTTGAAAAATGCCGATCTATATTTGCTCTTTCACTTCGATTCACGTTAAACAGAGCCAAAGCCCAATCGTCTAAGCTAATCATATTAACAAATTGCTCCATATGAGCTTTATCATCTTGCACAACACGATAAAAGGGAGGTCTTATTCGATGAATCATTGCCGTTTCTGGGGATGCTCGATAGATATCTCTCTCTGCCGCCACGTCAGAGACATTGAGATAGGCAATGAGATCCTTTTCCTGCCTGTATGTTTCAAGTATCTCAAACGGAACTGGAGGTAAAATTTCCATCGCTTTTTCACCGATTTTCTTGATTCGCTCCACAGTAACCTTAGTGGGACGAAATTGAGGATCTAAGACGGCACCCCAACTTCCAGGAAAGGCCTGACGGGCCGTTGGAACCGAAACATTTTTTGGCATCGAATGAACGATGGCCATCGATTCCTCTTGCTCAATTGTCCGTAGAAATCTCACTCTAGTTAACTCATCCATTCGCCAAATTTGTATCAGCAAGGCTTCCCATTCCTTCCCTCTTTTTGATTTTTGAACTCGACAGAGACGTTCAAGAATTTCCAAACACTGGGGAACCAATTCTCCTGGTTCGATAAAGGCCTCCATCCAGTATTCTCCCCTTCCAAGAGAAAATAACCGACGTTGCATATCGAGAGGAAATTCAGAAATCAGTGCTCCGGTGGAACGAGAGTCATTCTGTGCAAACCGATCCAAATTTACAATATCCTCGAGACGAGGAAACTCATCAGAATAGAGTAACTCATGCACTCGACCAGCGATGACTTCTCTGATCTTAATCGGATCCGTAAAGCGAAATTCACCGCCACCCATTCCGCTATTCTTATTTTCATCTGCCATAGACACCACGGGCGGAGGACTCACAGAAGCTTGACTGTTTTTTGACCCCAAAGACGTCTGCAACTCGCTAAAAGAACGAGTCATTCGACGCAAGGACATACGGGTGATCGCATAAAGTCCGAGAAGAAAGATAAGGATCGCTGCCAAACCAATTCCTGCATAAACTGAAAAATTCGGCAGTCCTGACCAGGAACGCTTCAAAATCTCTATCTTATCTCTGGCTGGAACAAGTCTCAAAGAAGAAATGAGAGTCTCTTTGATTTCGGAAAGTTCCTCATCAGCGACCGATGAGGGCACTGAAACAGAAACCTGAACAGATTTAATTCGTCTGCTCAACACATACAAAGTCGCGTTGGGATCATCCCACTCATCCCGAATCTCTTCATCTTGTAGTAAATAATACGGCAAAGCCTCTTGTTTCGCCTGATAATTGTCAGCCGAAACTCGCCTCAGAGGGTCAATACTGACAACAACTGAAAATGGCAGATGAGGAAATCGAGATTTCAGAAAATCCATCGCTTGTCGTTTGTACTGATCTTCCAGCTCAGCCACCCGCGGGTGACGAGTGTCATTCTGAGCCCAAACGCCCGACGGAATCATCACTGCAAGAGGCAAAAGAGACGACAAGAGAAATGATGCGACAACTGATTTTTTCACCCCTTACCTCCACGTTCGACGGCAGGCTCAACAACCAATACGACCTTTCGAGCGAGGTCTCTGGGGTCTCCACTCAAGAAATTGACACCCGAGGCCTTGAGTTCCTCCGAAGTGACCTCCAATTCACCCAATCCGCTGATCCTCATGGCATTAAGGGGAATTCCCCTCGACTGCAGGATCCTCATCGCAGCGACCGACCGCAAGGCCGAGAGTTCAAGGTTATCATTGAATCGCCGATTTTTTGTTCTCAATACCTGTCGAGTGTCCGTAAAGGAGTGAACGCCCAGGCTGTATTTCCCCGCAAAAGGAAGATAGGCCGTCACAAAGTCGCTCAGCATCCTGATACCCTCTGACCGCAAATCAATTTTTCCAATATCAAAAAAGGAAACACCGGGAAATTCGATAATAATTTTCTGTCCCACCTGATGAACTTTGGCGCCCAATTGATCAATTATTTTTTGGTCAATTTCTGTCGATTTTTCCTCTCCAATATGCAACTTATAGGAACTCTTATCGATGGGCTTGTCCTTGTCAGAAAGACTTTTTAAACTTGCCATCAGGGATTCTTGAAGGTGTTGTGCTTGATCGGCCTTTTGATCCACGGTAAAATAAAGAACAAAGAAGCTCAAAAGTAGGGTCACCATATCACCATAACTGATCGCCCACGTCCCCTCCGTGTCAATTTCTTCGTGAGCTCTATGTAAATTGCGACTGATTGCTCTCATATCTCCTTCTGTTCTGCTTTCACGCAGCGCCTGCGCTCGGAAATTCGGTAATTGCGGTCAAGTCGATTCTCTGATCCGTATCAACAAAAGAATTTAACATTTCCTGCGCCTCTAGAACGGGAGTGCCGTCTGCCGCCAAAAGAACGGCCTGAATCGCAATTTCTGCAAGGACTTCGTCCATCTTCGCAAACCTATTCATTAACTCCCCGCTGGATTCACGAACAGGTTGGCGACCATCAGTCCGTAAAGTGTTGCGTCGAGGGCAATCGCCATCCGAATGCCCGTCTCCTTTGCGTTCATTCCCTCTGAAACCCCGCGCATCAGATGCACCAGTCCAAAGACCGTACCAGCAAGTCCAAATGCTGGAGGATATTTTGCCAATGAACGGACAATCGCGCTCACCCTAAAATTTCGCTCATTTGCTTGATAGACTCTTTCCTTTAAAATGATTTCAATTTTATCTGGATTAAATCCAAGAGAGATCAATTCGAACCCATCGCGAAGAATTCTCTGCTCGAGACGTGACGGATCAACCTTGAAATCTTTTAGACCATTTTTATGTTTGGAAATAATATCTAGACAGAGTTGTAAAAATTCTCTCTGAGATGGTGCCACATAGACGAACAACCTCTTCAGATTTCGTGCAAAATCGCGGTAGATATCCCAGGGCGCAATAATTGTTGCGACGGCCATGGTTCCACCCAACACCATCGCAAAAGCCACAAAGTCCCAATAGCTATTGTAGGCCTGCTGAAGATGAACAACAACTGCCACCACACTGGAAGTTGCTATAATGAGTCCAACCAGGTAAAACATGGCTAATTACCCGCCGGAGAGCGAATGGAATATATCTGTTTCAACTTAACCACCATTCTTTGTGTTTCGCTATTGTTTGGGCTGAGCCTCAGCGATTTTTCATACGAGATCAGGGCCTTCTCCAAGTCTTTCATCAGATAATGAGTGTTCCCCATAAGGTCGTAAACAACGCTGGAGTTCGGGAATTTATCATTGAGATTTTTCAAAATTCGAAGTGCGTTATCGTACATTTTTGCCTGGATATGAGACTGAGCCTGAGCCACCGATCGAGCGACTTCTTCGACGGCTGCGTCCTGATCCGTACAAGCTGCCGGCAATTTGCTTTCTCTCATTTCAATATCAAGACGAATACTCGCAGCAAAGACAGTCTTTGGAACCAAGTAATGCTCGGCGCGAAATCCCTCTTTCTCGACAATCAATTTTATCGAATCCCTGGCTGAGATGAGAGAGGATAACTGTCCATGCTCAACGGAGTCTTGCCCAGGCGAGAGGGCTGCTGTCCCGGATAGACGACGTACACATCGGCCCCTTCGGGCGAGGTCTGCACCGTCAACATGCTCGTTGTACAACCTGACAATAAGATCCAAGCAAAAGCCAAACCGATCTTTGCTAGTTCTAAGATAAAATTGAGGTTTAAAGACTTTATCTTGTGCATCGCATTTTTCACTTTTCTTCAGCTACCCTTGGCTCTCGCGAGCCTGGCTTGATTGTTTCTGTCTCCCGGTTTTTTCTAGCTATTCTACTTGAATGCTAATTCGGTACTTCAAAGACCTTAATAAAATGTTGATGAAGAATCTGGACCAAAGCAGGAGAAGAGATGCGCAATAGAACGCTGCGATAATTCTCTGAGCGCTTTTTACTCTGGATTCTTGGCCCAAACCAATACAGGTGATAGGATCCAGACCATGGTCTGTAATATCATTTTTGATCTTGGGGGCGTCCTGGTTGACTGGAACCCTCGCTACCTTTACCGCGAAGTCTTTAAATCAGAAGACGAAATGGAGTATTTTCTCCAATACGTTTGCTCTCCCGAGTGGAACCTACGGCTTGATGCGGGACTTTCATTTCAGGTTGCTATTTCTGAGCGCTGCTTAGAATACCCTCAATACGCCAGAGAAATTCAAATGTACTGGGAGAGATGGCCACAAATGTTAAAAGGAGAAATTTCAGCCGTTGTAGAAATTTTTCGCTATTTCAAAAGCCACAGCGATTACAAAACCTACGCTCTCAGCAATTTGTCAAATCAAACATTTCCCATTGCGGAGGAACGTTTTGATTTTCTTAAAGAGTTTGACGGGGTCATTCTCTCCGGAAAAGAAAAAGTCATAAAACCTGATCCCGAAATATTTCACCGCCTGCTCAACCAATTCCAACTCAGGGCCGAGCAGTGTCTTTTTATCGATGACAATCTAGACAACGTAAAATCGGCCTTGGATCTCAATTTCCTTGCTCTTCACTATCACAATCCGCTCAGCCTGAAACACCAACTGCGACAACTCGGCGTTCTTGGGTATGCCTAATCTCGAGTGGCTCGAAATCAAGTCTCATATGACTCGATACCAAGCACACACTTAGCTCATGTGACTGATGACGGCCTCGCCAAATTGAGAACAACTGATTTCTTTAACACCCTTTGCTCCCTCCATTGTCATGAGACGAGCAAAGTCATAGGTCACCGTTTTGGCTCCAATCGCTCCTTCGAGTCCGGATATCACCAAATCAGCAGCCTCATCCCAACCAATATGACGAAGAAGCATCTCTCCTGAAAGAATAACCGAGCCGGGATTTACCTTGTCCTGATCCGCGTACTTTGGAGCCGTTCCATGAGTCGCTTCGAAAACGGCATGACCCGTCTGGTAATTGATATTTCCTCCAGGGGCAATTCCGATCCCTCCAACCTGAGCCGCCAAGGCGTCCGAAAGATAATCTCCGTTGAGGTTCAGCGTCGCTATGACATCAAACTCTTTGGGTCGGGTCAATACCTGCTGAAGCGCAATGTCAGCAATCGCGTCTTTAATCAGGATTTTTCCTCTCGCCAAAGCTTCGGATTGCTCCGCATTGGCCGCATCTTCCCCTTTGCCTTTTTTTGTCTGCTCCCATTTGTTCCAAGAATAGATTTGGTCTCCGAATTCCTTTTCAGCCAAAGCGTAGCCCCAATTCCTAAAGCCGCCCTCGGTGTATTTCATGATATTGCCCTTATGAACCAAGGTCACCGATTTCTTCTTCTGAGCGATGGCATATTCAATCGCCGAACGAACCAATCTCTCGGTTCCCTCTCGGGAAACAGGTTTAATTCCAATCCCACAGGTTTCAGGAAATCGGATTTTTTTGTAAGATCCTGGGAAGGACTCTTTCAAGAAACTTAAAACCTTTTTTACGTCCTCAGTCCCTTGCGCAAATTCAATTCCTGCATAAATGTCTTCGGTGTTCTCTCTGAAGATCACCATGTCCACATCTGAGGGTTTTTTTACGGGAGAAGGAACACCTTCAAAATAGCAAACAGGACGCAAGCAGACGTAGAGATCCAGAATTTGACGTATAGCCACATTTAAAGACCTCATCCCCTCACCGATCGGTGTCGTCAAGGGACCCTTAATCGAAACCAAATAGTGGCGAAATGCCTCGATCGTATCCTCAGGAAGCCAATCCCCATATTTCTTAAAAGCCTTCTCTCCAGCATAAACTTCAAACCAAGCAATCTTTTTCTTGCCCTGATATGATTTTTGCACCGCCGCATCGAGAACCGCTCTTGAGGCTCGCCAAATGTCAGGACCTGTTCCATCTCCCTCGATAAATGGGACAATGGGATGATCGGGAACACTGAACCGACCCTGCGAAAAAACAATGGTCCCTCCCTCTCGAGGCGGAGTCAGGTCCTTGAACTTCGGGATCGCAGCAGATGCAGAAGACATAAAGGGCTCCTTCAGGTATGAAACACAATTTCCCTATTTAGACACCAGGTCCCTATGTGGTCAACATCCCCCCTGACCTTTTATTGGACAGATCCTCATTTTGCGGTAATGTCCTCGGCATGAATTCAAACCAATCCACCTCCCCTCTCTCGAACAGGACAATTAAAAAGATTCTGATTCTGCGTTTCTCTAGCTTTGGAGACATTGTCCAGTGTTTTTCGGCGGCGGATCATTTAGCCAATGGTTTTCCTCAAGCTGAAATTCACTGGGCCGTGAGAAATGACTCAGCTGATCTTGTTTCTTCTCACCCAAGGGTCCATCGAATTTTGAGTCTTGATAGAAAGAGTGGCTGGCTCGGATTGTGGAAACTTGCAATAAAGATGAGGTCTGAAAACTATACCCATGTTTATGATGCTCATTGTAATCTGCGATCGCACCTTTTATCTTGGATTTTATTATTTCCATTTTTTGGCGGGCCTTCATTTCTCAGGCGCAAAAAATACCGAATCAAACGCTGGTTCCTCTTAAGCCTTGGATGGAAGGTTCTGCCTTGGCCCTTTCGCGCTTCCCAGTCATTTGTTCTGCCTCTGGAAAAATGGAATATCAAGTGGCAAGAATCCCTTGGACGTGATCTTCGACTTCCCGAGCTTCCTGAAAATCTATTTACTTCTTTTCAGCACCCAAATCTAAAATTGTCTGAAGCGATAGTTGTCGCGCCCTCGGCCGCCTGGGAAATGAAGCGTTGGCCAATTGAGTCCTGGGCTGAACTCATTCGTCAAATGGAAGAGCGCATTTTTATTGTCGTGGGAGGACCGGCTGATGACTTCTGCTCAGTCATTCAGAAAATGTTTCCGGATCGAACGATCAATTTGGCGGGAAGGCTCTCTTGGCTCGAGACCTCTCGGCTCATCCGAGAAGCAAAGGCTGTCGTCAGCGGAGACACGGGCGTCCTCCATTTAAGTGATTATTTGAACAGGCCCACTTTTGCTCTCATTGGCCCAACGGCCTTTGGCTTTCCTTCCTGGAAAAATTCGAAAGTGATCGAAATCGATCTCCCCTGTCGACCCTGCACAAAAGATGGACGTGGAAAATGTTCTCAATCTATTTATAAAAAGTGTTTAGTTGATATTTCTCCCCAGCTCGTGTCGACCACTTTGAGAGGGTCTCTCCTGTGATTAAAAAAAAAATCAGTCCGCTTTTTCTTCTGTTTTTGTGGCTCTATCGCTGGATTGCCGTCCCTCTGATGCTGACCCTTCTTTTTACTTTTGGACTCTGGCTTTCACCGAAAATGCGAAGGGGCTTTCGCCTTCGACAAGAGAGCTCAAAGCGCCCAAAGCCTCAGTGGATGGGAAAGCTCCGGCCAGTTTGGATTCACGCGTCATCTGGTGAATTCGAATACGCCAAAAGCCTGATTCGCGAACTGAAGGAGCGTGAGCCTCATGTTCCGATTCTGGTCACTTACTTCTCTCCAAGCCACTTTAAAAGTATTGTGAACACCAAAGGCGTCGACTGGCTTGAGCCGCTCCCCTTAGACACTCAGGCGGCCACTCAAAGCTTTATTAAGCTGTGGAAACCAAGGCTTCTCTTGATTGCTCGCACGGACCTGTGGCCAGAATTGCTCTTTCAGTGCAGGAGAGCGCAAGTTCCTTCGATCCTCTTTAGTGCGACCTTCTCTAAAAAAAAACTGAATTCTTTTTTACCCAAACATCTCTTGCGACTTCTCATTCCTCTTCTAGATGAAGTTCATGTGGTCAGCCAACAAGACCAAGATGACCTGAGTCAAATCAGTCAGCTTGATAGCAAACATTATGTTACGGGAGACACTCGATATGATCAGGTTCATTTTCGTCTGGCTCACCCCAACGCTGCTCTCAAGCTGCAACTTAAACCTTCTCCAGGAGACTCCGTGCTCATTGCCGGGTCGACCTGGCCCGAAGATGAAGATGTTCTTCTTGCTAGCCTCGGCCTCTTTGTTGAGAGCGGCCAGCTGAGGCTGATGATTGCCCCACATGAGCCCACAAATAAGCACCTTGTGGATTTAGAACATCGCCTTTCAGAGCTCGGCCTGCAATCACTACGCTACTCTCAGGCGAACCTGTGGACACCAAATGCTGTTCTCCTGATAGACGAGGTTGGTATTTTGGCTGATCTCTATTCTTGGGGACAGCTCGCTTTTGTCGGCGGCTCGTTTCGAAACTCCGTCCACAGTGTGATGGAGCCATTGGGCTCTGGATCACTCACATTCGTTGGCCCTCATCATCACAACAACCGTGAAGCCATCGAATTTAAGGAAATCCCGGCCTTTAACGTCGACGTCGACTTCGACGTTGGTAACAGCAAACCTCCCACTGGCGCCGAAAGCTTAAAAATGGTCGAGGTTGTAGATTCCCCTGAGCAATGGAAACAAAAATTGGAGAGATGGCTTTCAGCACGGGAATATCATTCTCTCATCAGCAGGCAGATCGCAAATGAAGTGATTCGAAAAGGAGGAGCCACCAAAAGGATTGCCGCTCACCTCTTCCAACTTTATTTTTATTGAATCATTGTCCAATAAGAAGACATCTCATTAGATCCTCAACATCGACACTCAGTCAAAACAAGAGGTTACAAGCTCTATTTCTGTCCCGAAATATGCACACTAAATTCATTGTTCTGTCATTATTCTGGATTAGGCCATGACCTGTGGCACGAGCCACTTTGTCGCATTTTGGACCACTTTTCTGGGGGGACTTTGATGAAAAGGGCAATTAATTTCGGACTCATTGTCACATTCGGATTCCTCATTCTCTTTAGTGCCAGCTGCTCTAAAGATAAGTCAAAAGACTCAGACACTGACCTTGCTCAAGAGCAAGGCGAGCCTGTACCCGTCAATAATATCAAGGCCAGCACACCGACCTACACAGGCCCCGGCGGTAGTATTTGGAACCATGATGTGACACTTGACTACATAGATCGATCTGGCGTTTCGTTTTTCTCAGTGGTCTCTTCCTCTTTGAACAGTTCGCTCACGCCTCAGCTCACTACCATTGATCAGTCAGTGATCATCGTCCTAGGTCCTAAACCCTCCGTGTTCTTAGGAGAGGAACAGCGCGAAGATTCAACTACTTTCTATCGAGTTGTCGTTACTGGAAATTTCACTAAAGTGAACGGAGGCTGGGACATAGAATTCTTTCACAAGACATTTTCTCGACTCAAATCACCCTCAAATTCACCCGAGGTTGAAAACGCCCTCAGCGCCAGTCACGGCATTGCTCGCATTCGACACTAAAAATATTTTTTAAGGTGCCTTTTCCTCAGAATTATTTTTGCCATCTAAGACTCCGTCACGAAAAGAGTCGCCGGGTTTATCCTGCAAAGGATATTGAGGAGCCGACGCCGACGATGGTCCATCGTCTAAAATCGAATAGAGGCCGGGAAAAGTCGGATGAACCTGCCGATAGGACCTTATCATATGATCAATTGACCAACCCTCTGCCTTGGCCACCTCTGAAAAATTCCAATTGTAAGGAACTGCTTTGATAACTGCCATAAATCCCTGAAAATCCCTCTTGCCTCGCAAAGCCAGAAGCCAAGGATGATTATAAAGATCGGCACTATCAAGCAGATCTCCCTCTGTAAAATGTTGACTAAAATAATAGTATTTCTCTCGAACAGGAGTGGGCTCCTTGATTTTTTTGCCCCCACAAAGCATGATCCCCCGAAGGAACTGGCGCAAGACAAGCTCCTTCTCAGTAACATCGGTATCATCTCCTGGACTCATTGCTTTTCCATAGTCCAATTTTGAAAGTCCCATTTTAAATTTCACACGATCTCGGATTCTCATCGTCACAGCCTTAACATTGAAATTCACACGATCGACGATCGATTTTACGAACTCCGGGTGTGGTCTCACAATCAGGCACTTCTCATGTTCAAGAATTTCAACATCCATTGTGGCTTCCTGCATAGCAAGATAAGCCCCTTCTCCGACTGAAGTCCCATTTGTATTTGAGCGAGTTCTTTCTTCCTTCAAAGAGAAAAACTTGAGAATTGATCCAAGGATCGGTATCTCACCAAAAATATTATAGTTCCAGCCTCCAGAAAATGACTTGTTGTAATTCACTCCAAAATTGACCCCCACACTGATGTTCATGGGCTTACCACCCTTAAACCGATACCTACCCGTCTTAAGAACTTTCAATTTTCGCTCAAAAATAAGTCCGGGCGACCTTTTCCCCAATGAAAAGAAACCGACCGAAACACCATCATGACTTCTCTGTCGATCCACACAGGCCCAACCAATGCCTTTCAACCAATCCGAGACCACAGTTAAACCGCGCGGGTCCCAATCCTTCCAAACTCTGTTCATCTGACGTCCAAAGAGATCACAGAATCGAGAGTCAACCCTCGGATCAATCTCACCGGTCTCAATCAATTTTTCAATATCACCTCTATTCACATTTTCACCCGGCAATTGGTAGTAAGTGCTTTGTCCCTGATTATTCAGATCTGAAAGGAAATTCTCGAAGGAAGTTGAAACCTCTGGCGCCGGGACCAAACACTTTTCCTCATTGACTGAGTACTCTCTCATAGATGAGCATTTTTCTTGGTCAAACCGTTTCAACGGAACATCTCCAAGCGAGACAAAATCAAGACCAGTTTGATTGATAAAATTATATAGCAGGCTCGAAATTGTATTGCTCTTGCGATATTCCTCCTCGAGGACTGTCATCCTTTGAAGAATTGTATCTACGTTTATAGAACTGAGATGCCTGATTGAACCGAAAAGTGGAGAATCTCGATAATCGCGATCTTCAATTTTTGCCCTTTCTCCACCAGTCATTTCATCAATTGTCTTGCTGACTTCCCGACAGTCGTCTGTTGCCTCACAGAATGATTCATCGAGATTATCCAGTGGACGAATATATGACATATTAGAATTCAATAGGAGAGTGACCGGCCCAGAGAAACTACGTGGGGCCAAACCCGAGTCCAAATCCCGTAAAGAATCCAACTCGACGTAAGGAGCAACCGGCATAAATGAAACATCGTTCGTTTTATAGGCCTGAACTGCCTCTGCTTTCATCTTTGAAAGAAATTCCTCCGTCATTCCAGACCTGAGATGATCGATCTCAGCAAGATACTTCTTGGAGGTGATCTGATAAATACCTGGCAAGTTTCCTTCGTTCTTTTTGGGAACCAATAGATTGCCCTCTTGTCTTCCTGCCCAGAGGAAGGAACTCAGAGAATATGTCATGTCCGTCAACAACTTATTTCTTTGATCTATGTTGACCCCTTCGGTGTTGCCCTTCGAAAGATGTTCTTTCGCGTTAGAATGAACAATTGCAGACATAGTTAAGTTTTTTTCATCAATCGTTTCAAGTTGTATCAACATGTTTGATCGAATTCTCAATAGCCGCAAATCACGAACCGCTATTTCAACTGGAGTAATGATTTCTCCATCTTGAACACGAACCAATTTCTTAATTCCGTTGATATATTCACGTGTTTTTGCCTTCTTGGGAGCCTCAACGTAAGTCTTCTGTTGGTCCTCATCAAATCCAATAACCACTCCCTCAGCCGCCGGGTCGAGATAATCCTTTTGAACAGCCAATTTGAGCAGATAGATTCCGTCTCTCAAATGCCCAATATTTTTTCGTCCGTCGGTAATGCTCGAATACCTCAAGACTTTAGGTTCAAGCTTAAGCAGCAATACTTTTTTTACGACAAGATTCATAAACTCATCAATTTCGTAGCGGAAACGCAAAGTGTGATAGCTAAATGCGGGGACATAAAGCAAAGAGGATATTTTTTCACGCTTCTTTGATGCCTCCACATAATCATCAGTCAGTTCACGACGATCTCGTCCAAAAGTCGCAAACAAATCCCATGGATTAATCGCCAAGACCAATTCTTTGGAATAGGTGCTCGCCACATGCCGAATCCGAATGGTCGGGAAAAAGAGCTCTTCTGGCTTGTAATACTTGTGAGTCACATGACCCATGATTCGAAGGCAACCATCCTGATCAGTTTTCGATAAGGGTCTACAGTCCTGACCAGGCTTCGGCGATGATCCGTCGGATTTGCACCAAATCTTATTGTCTGGGGAATTCATTTCATTTTCATGAGTATAAAAATCTTTTTCTAATTCCAAAGTCTTATTGTCAGGAAGGTAATCGACATAAAAAAGTTCATCTTTTACAAAAGAAGATGTCAAAGTATTGCGAACACAAGCCTGAATAGAATAATCGACAGTTCTTGTTGTTGCCGTCTCTCCCGGACGAATCGTCTCAAATTTGATCAGCATCTTCGGAAACTCAAATGGCTCATTTTTAAAGGCAGATCGAGCTGCCTCAAGCTTTTCAAAATTACCGGCGTTTTTCAAAAATTTTTCATAGGCAAAACCATCACCCTCAGAATAAACACTGGCGGGAACGAACATATCTGTATTTCTGCTTTCCAGTTTATCAAAGGGACCTAGCTCGTAGAGTCCCTCAAATGAACCTAAGCCTTCCGGCGCTCCATCAATCGGAGTGACTCGCAAGGCCAATTGAATATTCCCTCGAGCCACCCGCCTCGTGATCATCGAATCAAACTGAACTCGTAAAATGCCGTCATTGTTTGTAATCACTCCTACAGACGACGGAAGATCAGGAGTCAATATCAGATTCTCATCGCGATTGACCCCAAGGTTCGTAGCAACGATCTGCGCATCCACTCGAAATCGCCCCGCCTTCAGAGGAGTCGGATTAGGAGAACCCGATAAATCCCGAAACTGTGCGACAGGAATCATTGACAACTGAATTTGAAGCCAAACACCCTGAGCATCCTGTTTGATTTCCTTTATATTTGAAGAGACCCTGTTCATCCACAATAGTTTTGGACCCTGTGCGTGCGCAGAAGGAAGATTTCCTTTGTAGGCGCCCCTCAGAACTGATTTGACTTGATTCTTCCCAATGACTTTAATCCCGTCGGGGATATCCGTGCCCTGGCTGTCTCTTTCCCATTTAACTTCCTTTAAACCAGACTTCCTGGAAACAACCCAGGGATTGATGGCGAGTTGGATCTTCTGCTCGCCTTGATAAATGCCCGTCCCTGACACAGTCCTTTCGAGCTGCAAATAGGCCTCTTCAGCCAAATAATCAAAATCAATTTTCTCATGCCAGTGAAGACAACCTTCATTGTCTGTTACAACCTCAATCTTGGAATCATCGGATTTGACAGTAAAGCCAATCCCTCTGATAATCTGATCTGTCGCTCGATTTCGCAAACAAGACCAGAAATGATAATGACGCGATTTTGGTATGAGCCAATTCGGAGTGACCTCTTCCGTCGGCAAGGCATCCCCATCGACCAATTTAACTAAAAAATTTGCGGTAGAGAAACCTCTCTCAAAATTGGATTTCTGCTCTTTGGGCTCCCAACAAGAAGTCAATCCCATCAGCAGGACGAAACCTAAAACTCCAGAGACAATCTGCTTAGAATTCAACATTTAGAGTCTCCAGCCTTACTTGGATCGAATTCAATCTTTGTTGCAAGGAATTTGGATTGATCACATCACTCGATATATACTCCCCAACAAGACGAAAATTGTAAGGGCGAAAGAAAATCTCCATACCCAAGCCCTCTCCTCTTCGATTGTTATGTCCCCTAGAGCCAGAATTAAAAAAAGCTGGAACGGCATCAGATTCACTAAAAAACCTCAATAAATAGGGACTCAATACAAATTCTGAAATCTCAAAATCTCCCCGAAGCACAAGCTCTTGAGACCTATTGAAAGCCGGTTCCGCCTCTCGATTTTCAAGTTGATACCCACCAATACGAAACCCAGATCCTGGACTTCTACAAAGGCAAAATTCTCCACCCACGACCCATCCAGAAAAGCCAAACAAAAAACGGCTATTAGCCGGAAACTCACCCGTCGTCGTGTTCCCCATTTTTCCGCTCTCAAACGCCACCACGGACGGCAGATCACTGTACCGAAAATGAGTTAATTGCCCTGAAACAATCATCACTTCCCCAAGACTCGATCCGGCCTGCAAGGATTCAGTCGTAAACAAAGGAGTTTCTTCCTTTTCAGAACGCATCGACTCAAACGAAGAAGAGGTTGGAATACTCTGTTGTGCAACAGCCCTCAAATAATTTTTACCCTCGCCGAAGCCGATTTTCTCAAAGGCTCCGGGAAACGATCTCTCTTTTGATATCAAAAGAGGCAGGTCAAGAAAGCCCATGTTGAGGGCACCCGCCTTCAATTCGACTTTTTCTGATGGACGATACCGGGCAACAACTTCGTAAGGAAATATACCGGTCTGCCTTGAATCAGCAAAGCGGGCCTGAATTTGGCGAGTCAACATCTGCATTTTCGCATCAACATAAAGATCAATTTGATCTGTCAGTCTGTATTGAACACGGGAACGAAAAACAAAACCGACGAGGGTTCCCTGATCAACTCCTTCAGAAAAGGTCTCCCCTCCTGCCTCAATATTCCACTTGCCGTGAAACCGGGAAAAACTGTGATCTTCAAAAACCAATGAGGAGATCCCCTCTGAAGACTCGGCCCATGCAATAAAAGTCAGGTTCATCGCGAAGAAAAAAACGATTGCAAACAACACCGAAGAAGAAAAAAACGAAACAGAAAGAAATTTGAGATAGTCCAACAAAGCAAAACAAGAAAAGCTTTTGCACTTGGCCTTATCAGCAATAATGATCGGCCTCCCTTGCCAAAATGGAACCAAGGAGGTCCGCCAATCTAATATTTTCAAACGGTTCATCTCCTCGATTGCACTCCAGAATTTGGAGTCTCCACTGTCCCCTTGCAAGTTCTATACGATCTCTTAACACAGTAAAATGGGCCCACAAGACAGACTATTTTACAAAATGGCCAGGCATCAAAATAGATTTAAATCATTGAAATTAATTAATATTATTGAATTTGAAATTAATACTATTAAAAATTTTGCTTTGTCTAAAATAAGGCTAAATGTGAATTTTTTTTATTGCGTTTTATTTGTGTTAGATTCCTTAGTTTATTGTTCCGGTCACCCTTGACGAAGCGCCCTAACTCTGAGCTCAGTAAGCCTCAATTTGACCCTTAACAGAGAGACGGCTACTGTCGCCTTTCAAAAATAAATCTATGAATCTTACTGTTCTCCAGAGGAGGGACCATGATTACCCAATTTAAGCCGATGCGCCAAACTCCTGCCAAAGATCACTACAAAAAAGGTGATGTGCTGGTTGTCTTTGGTGAGCTCTTTAATCGTGGCTACGCAAATGGAATCGTTGAGGAAGCTCAGAAAGCAGGAATGAAAGTCATCTTTTCCACAGTTGGTCGTCGCGGCGAAGATGAAAAGTTAAGAGCTTTGACTCCCGAAGAACTCATCGAAAAATCTCAAGCAATTATCAACGTTCCTCTCGAAGCTGGTTTTGACCTGGAGCCCTCCAAATCAGGCCTTCGACCTGTTGATCAACTTCAAGGCCTGAAACTGAGCGAGTGGAACAAAGGAAAAATTAACTTTGATGAGATCGAACAGAGCCGAGCAGCAGGAATTGAAAGCTTTCGACGACGTGTCGCTGAGTTTATGCATGAACTTGAAAAGCAAATTCCGCCACAGTCCAACATTCTTTTTGTTCATACAATGGCCGGAGGTGTTCCCAGAGCCAAGATCGTGATGCCAGCCATGAATCGAGTGTTCAAGGGCGCGGGCGATCGCTATGCTTCAAGTGAAGAATTCTGGAACACTGACATGGGTCGATTTTGTGGAGCAAGTTTTGAAGAAGTAACAGGAAACACCCTTCACCATCTCATTGACCTAAGTCAGGGCATCAGAGAGAGAAGTGAAAAGGCCGGGAAACACGTCTCCTACGTCGCTTATGGGTATCACGGAACTGATGTTCTCGTGAGCGGAAAATACCAGTGGCAATCTTACGCTCCTTACCTTCAGGGTTTTTCAAAGATCCAACTCGAAAACATTGCCAAGGAAGCCTTTAGCCAGGGAGTAAAAGTATCCGTTTTTAATGCTCCGGAAATATTGACTAACTCCTCCTCAATTTTTCTTGGTGTGGAGGTGTCCCTTTATCCTCTCGTCGGAGCTTTACAAAAGGAAGGAGGGGACAATGATGCGGTAAAACAGATACTAAAGAATTGCGGTCAGTTGTTAAATACAGATCACAATCTTGACGATATTATGAACTATACAGACAGGTACTTTAAATCAGAGGTGATTCAGAAGTGGAGTCGTTTTGATCTCTGGCCTCAACACAACGGGCTTGAACAGATGAATCAAATGAGAGATGCAAGTTCCTTCCTGATTGGACTTCACAAAGATCCTAAGCATTTGATGACGTCTCTCCTGAGTGAAGTCGTTTTTCGTGCTTGTGGAGAAATTATGCTCGCCGAATCTTGGAGTCCGCGTGAGCCAGTGTGGTGGCTCGGCCACGACATCATTGCCAAGCAATCGGCCATCCACCAGTAAACTTAATAAATACAGTTAATAGAATGATTTGGGCTTCGTCACGAAAGCCCAAATTACAGAAGCGAACACTGTCGCGAAAACGGTGACAGCTAAGAGAATTAAGCTTTGAAGCTTAGCTCGATCCTTGAAGTGATATTCCCAATACACACTCAACAGCCAAAGTGCCGCGACTGGAACAAGAAATTGAATTGGAACTTCAAGATAGAAATGAGCCAAGACTCCTTGCCAAAAACAGAAAAGCCATAGCCAGTCTGGTCGGACTTGCCACGTTTTCACATCGTCGATCAAGATAAAAGCCATATTCACAGATAGTGACGAGACAACGCCGCCCATCACTTGTGACCAAGAAGCACTCCCCCACATCATCATCTCAAAAGCCAATAGCAAAACGCTACCAAGATAGCTGATATAAAAACCAGCGAGCTCAAAGCGATTGAAAAAACGCTCGCCGCTTCCACCAACAGCAGACTGTGAGAAAAAATAACTCCAAATACAAAAAAAACAAATAAGCGCGCCCATCATCAGCCACAAAGACAAATCCTGAATATTGAGAGGGTGAAGAAACAGCCAAATTGTAGCTATTCCGATCACACCGAAACAAACCTGGCGCCAGATACGATGAGAAATAGAGACGGAAAGAACTGCCAACACAGGAGTGGCCACCAGGAGAACTTCGGGTCCCGAGAAGAAATCAAAACCCGGCCAGCCAATCAAGGCCTGCCAAGCCCCAAAAAAAGCCAAAGCAGGGGCCAATGAAACTAAACTTTGGGCAACAAATCGCTTGATCTCAACGCCAAGACCTTTCTTGGAGCTTTCACTTCCGGTCGCATCCAATGATGAGGACCTGCTGGCGATAACTCGACGACTCAGAGATCTCGCGATAAACAAGGGTAAAACAGTAAGAAAAAGGGGAAGCAACAGACTTCCCCCTATCATTTCAAGAATTGGTCTCAATCCCAAAACCTCGCCACTTTATTTGAGAACGGCCTCTAAATTAATGGTCATTTCAACTTCATCGCCGATCTTATCCGGACCATTCATGTAATTCATTCCGAATTCACTTCGCTTGATCACGAAGGAAGCAAATCCCCCGGTACGCGTCTGTCCCTTCATATCTGGACCTGTCTTTAGACGCGTGAAAGGAAACTTGATGGGCTTCACCTTGCCATGAAGACTGAGATTCCCCTCGACGGAATAAATATTTCCGTTCTGTTTGGAGATCTTGGTGCTGGTAAAGACAATCTCTGGGTATTTCTTCGCATCAAAAAAATCAGGTTTGCGCAAATGATCATCACGGTCCGCAAAGTGTGTGTTCACACTGTCCGTTGCGATCACAATTTTTACTTTGCTTTCAGACGGATTTTCATCACTGATTGCTATTTCACCGTTCACTTGAGTGAAGAATCCGGTCACATAACTAAAACCCAAATGGGAGACTCGAAAAATAACCTGAGTGTGGCTTTGATCTAAAACATACTGACTCACTTTAGAATCGGGCGCCGCATCGGCTATTCCAAAAATGTCATCCCACCGATAAAACTGAAACAGCAAGCAACGACACCAAGAAAAGGAACTATCAGTCTTTGAAAAATTGAAAACAGCCTCGTCATGTAGCACCTCCAAATAGTTGAGGAATCAGGCTATTTTATTACCTATACTTTGAAAAGACTTTCTGCGTCATGGGCCAACGTATTCAAATTCTTCTGCTCTCCTCTTTGAAGTCTCAGCCTCTCTCAGCTCCTTCTCCTTTTCCTTACGAAGTTGAGCGAGTTCTCTCGACGCACTCATCATTTTACTCTTGCCGCCGCCGACAAAAATTTCAAAAATCTTGAGAAGTCCCATTCTATCAATATCAATTTTCAAAGAAGATCCCATCGAAGCCATTCTCCAAAGAAAATCCTCCTTTGTAGGAATTCGTCCTTCACTCAGAAGAAATCCGTAAACCTCGCGGAGCCTCTTTTCTTCAAGGTTAAATCCATTTGCCTTCGCGACTCTGTCAATGAGTCCCCTGAATACCGGAAAGGCCTCCCATGCCTCGCTCGTGGTAATTCGACCATCCAAATCAAGATCAAAACGCGTCAGAATTGTTTCGATATAGTGAATAACAACAGAGATTGTTGCCATTTCACCCGCTTCAATCCAATCACAATAGGACTTCGAAAGCTCTATCGATCCAGACCAGGCACAATCAACGGACTGAAAGCCGCCCTTTTCAAGGCGAGCAACTACTTTTTCCAACCGCTCCTGCCGAATATAGTTATCGATCTGACATTTCTCAAATTTATCATGAGCCGACCTTCCCCATGGACCAAATTGAAGAAAGCCTGGACGCACACAATTCTCAATGGGCCTTGTTCCAACCAAGGGGTTCGCTGCTATTTCTATGTAGTCCAACTCGTCCTGCACCGGACGAACGGACATTCGAGATAGAACGATCAGCGCTGAGTGCCTCTCCTCGGCTGTCAAATTCTGCCAATAGTTTTTCATTTGAGGCAACTGAGTCAGCCAATCACCAATCCTACCAAAAAATATTTCAGAAAAGCAATCACGCTTCACTTTTGGCCGATCGAAAAAATCAAGAGGCCCCGATTCACAGGTCGATAGAGCTTGATAATACATCTCACTTCCCAGATTATTTCCGGAAAAAACAAGACTGATAAGCTCGACAGTTTCCCCAAAGTCCAACAGATTCCCAAATTCATTTCTGTTCATAGACTCCTGCAAACCATTACCGAGGTAAGTGAATACATTGCCCTCCGTATAAACTCGGCCTCCGAGGCTGTCCACGTTCCGGCGGTCAAGAATTTTTAAATCGCCACCAATACCTCGAATGCTTTTGAAAAACTCGGATAACTCAGACTGCGTTAATCCCTCCATCTTAGCAGCTCGAGATGGCTCCTCCGAGTATCCGCGCACCAGAAGTCTTGTCAGACCACGAACGATATTCATGATTGAAAGATTATAAAATCCCTGAACCTTGACGATCTCGTCCTTGTAGGTCAGATAGGTTCGACCCTCTCCCTGCTTAAAAAATGGTCTGACCCTTTCAATAATTGATTTCAATTCACCAATAGCAAAATTGGTCTGCCTTCCTTCAAAGCCATCACCAAACAGTGCCAATCCACCACCCCTCTCAACGGTGATGTCAATTCCCATCTTGCCAATCGAAGACAATTCCCAGTCTACCTTTAGACCTCTGTTTCCACCTTCACTGGGCCTTGCCATCTCAGAACTATACCCCGGAGACAATTGAGATTCCAGGTAGGACTGAATCGCTGCCCATCGCTTAAATTCCTGGAGCGCCTGATTGATGTGCTCGCCCGTGATCTCGCTTCCTATGCGAAACTGAGGAGCTTTGCCCAAATCACCGAAAGCCTTGTTCACCAAAACGGGCATGAACTCCGCAAAAGATTGGGGGGTGATTGTCCATGGCAATATGTCCAGTGCCTTCATACTGAAAAACAGCCTCTCCAAGGAGCTAAAGGAGACGACCTTGCCGGGCTGATTATTTAGTGAATTTTGAATGAGTTGAAAACCCCGATTCACGTTGTCAACAAAATCAGCAAACACGGGCCCATAAAAAAAGCTTCCTTGTGAGGCTTCATACTTCGAACGCACAAAAACCAAGTACCAAGCCAACCCGGATTCCAAAAAAGATTTCCAGTTACTGGGCTCCAATATCTCTGGAGAGCCCCCAACGAAAATTGGTTTTACCGTAGATATCATTTGAGCCCAAAGCTTGGCCCGTTCAAGTTTCTCGCCATCTCCGTAAATAAAACGGGCCAATTCGATCACAAACCCACCCATGCTCTCCAGTCGCAAGGGTTGAGCAATACTGCCAATCTCACGTCCCAACAGCTGAGCTATTTGAATCGCTGAGTCCCCAGCTGATTTTCCTTGCCCTAAGCGGTCTACAAAATCAGGGGTTCTCTGCATCGCAACAGAGGGATTTAATGCAGCCATATGAGGCTGAAACTGAATGCTCGCGTCCTTAAGGATCTCAAGAAAATCCCTCAATCGTTTCAACTCAGCCTGGGTAATTTTATCAGCAGAGCCACCCAAGAGAGCCATTTTCAGATTCATCGCTTCGCTCATGAATCCATCCCCAATTTTTTTAGGGTAGATAACATCATTCTCCAAAAAAGCGCGCAATTCATTTGGAGAATAGGAGCCCTTGTCTGCTCCGCGCGCATAGACCTGAAAAGTATCAAAAGACTCCTGCACACAAGTGTAAAACTGCTCTGTTTCAGCAACAGTCATCTCAGCTCCAAAATAGGATTCTATCTTTTCGCCGACCTTACTGAGACAGGTGAACTTGTCAGAGTTTAATTTTAGAGAGGGAGCTGCGTCTTTCTTCTCTCCAAAGTTCATGCTACACGCACAGACCCCGAGCCCCAAAACCAAAGACAGGCCCAGATACATTAAAAAATTGATTCCCTTAGATTCATTTCTTCTAGAAAACATAGGTCAGTCCCCCCCCAATCCTATCATTCTGCCGAAAACGACTAAAAGTACTCTTCTCAAAAATCTCCCCACTATCACTGGGACTCGCCCCTAAAACATCAATTCCTGCAATCAAAGTTAACTGAGAGCTCACTCCCCATTTAGCTGAAGCAGAAAACCATGCAGCACGATCAGGAAATGAATAGACGTACTGAGTTTCCCACCCAATACGACGACCTACAGTTTCACTCAATTTTGCTTCCCATTTAAGGCCAACTCCCCTTTGAATAGGAAACCTCTGCGAAAATCGATCCTCTGACTCACCCGCAAGCAATACTCCACCCGCAGCCTCTGCTCCTTTTGTCCTCACCTGTCGGCCTTCCTCTGTTTGGACATAATTCCATGAAAGATGACTTGCTGACAGCATTGGCAATGGAAGTGGGTGGCTCAGATGAGCCCCATAAACTCGAGATTCAAAGAGAGGAGGCTGCTCCCAGACCGGATTCATATCTGAAGAGCCAGGAGTTTCCTGGGACGCGCTCAACCACAGCTTCGCCCCGTTCCAAGTCTGACCGGCCTCAATTGTATTCAATTGATGATTCACAGTGCCTGCATGGATAACAGCGACCGTACTACCAAAAGATTCTTGCAAAGCAATACTTCGAAAAGCCTCAACACCCAGATGAAGCTGATTCATGGGCTTGTAGCTGATCGACCACTGTCCCCAAAATCCCTCACTGGGATCTCCACACAGCAATCGCATCGCCCAGCTTGGCTGAAGGACTATCTCCTGAGTGCGGGGCTTCTGAAGCTTGTAATAGATGTTAGAATCTTTCTGAAACACCTCGACTCGCTCTTGTGGAGGTGAGAACCAGCGACTGTGCGATTCAAAACTTCCCTCATTCAAAGCGAACTGAGGTCCTTGATCGGGAAAAAATACGGGCGACCCGAAGAAAGCCACTTCCCAATGACTCAACTTGATCTTAGAGAAGAAACCAGCCAAACCCTGCTCCTGAGGTCTCAGAGGATCCCAATTAAATAAGGGCCCCCACAACCCCATCTTCCACTCATGATCAAGGGCACTCCAGGTTTCGATCTTTCGACCAAATCCAAAATGAAACACCTTTGATTCTGTCGTCCATCCCGCATAGGCCTCTGGCAACGTGAACTGCTGCTCCCTTGATTCATCCAAGCTCTGCTGACCCCAGGCATGAAACAGAAAAACTCGTCTACCCTGCCTTGATCGTACAGAGTAATCGAGACCAACAACTGAATACGTGCTACTACCGTCTTTCAATGCACCCGAAGAAAGGTACCCATCGCTCAAGATTCGCAAGTACAAGGACTCTTCTCTTGAAGCCACCTCAGCCCGCACGTATTGCGGACACAGAAAGGCCACGAGAAAAACCTCGCAAAAAGAAAAACCCAAAATTTGAAAAATCGCACGCGCCCAAAATCCACCAGGCACCTCGCTCTTTCACGGGGTAAATTACCAAATCTAACTTTACAGGCAACCCCCTTGTAACCAAAAAGACCCATTTTGTAACCAATGTTGATTAAATTACTCAGAATCAATGATAGAAAAATGAAATTTATACATGTTTCTGAGCCAAAAACCGTCTAGAGTGACTTTGCAAGTTCAGATAACACATGAGCCAAACAGACTCTATCCGCCTGAAATTCCCACTGATCTTTTTGGCTTTTCCACTTTTGAAGCTCCTCTAAACCCTCGATCGTCTGAGGGGGAGGCTGGCAATTTTTCATCATATAAGAAAATAAAGCTTCGCGATCTTCCCGATCTGCGAAACCAAGCAAACTCAGAAGCGGCAAGTCATAGATTGGAAAAGCAACCAGAGCCTCCTCTTTACTTATATGCCAAAAATCCCCGTCCTTGCTAAAGCGGAGAAAAAAGGTTTCAAGGTATTGAGCCAACACCAACAATTCCTTGATATCTGATGTCTTAATGGGAGTGGCTCCGTCGGCCCCTTCGGGGCCTCTCACTGCAGTTTCCAGGTATTCCACCAAAGTATCCCACTGCTTTGAATTTAACTGACGACTGAAGTCCACAAGTTTCGGAAGGTGAGCAAGGACCTCCGCGCGTTTGAGACTCAAAATCTCGCGATAACATGATGTTAACACTCTCTCTTCTTTTCCAATTGATTGAAGACATTCGGGAGGAACTAGTTTCAAGAAGTTCTCGCCAGCTTTTATGCCGCTCAAGACAAAAGCAAAATATTCAGCGCCTTCAACCAAATTGACAATCTCGTCTCCATTGCTCCTTGGCATAAAGAGGTCCGATTCAATGAAAATTCTTTCCCAAATATTCGGATCCTCGGGAGAAAACAGTCCAATATCAACCGCCAATGGAAAGATGTCTTCTGCTATGGTTGCCAATTCATCACGGCTCACCCCCCTCGCCTCCTGACGCCGGCTTTCATCTTCCGCATATCCAAGAATCAAAAGGCGCAACAAAGAGCGCACTCCATTGAGTTGGGTCAAAGAGGATTGGTTCCAACTTATTTCCGCTTTAGAACGAAAAATAAGACGGCCCTCTGCATCTGTCACGAGAGGCCAGGGGCTATCCATCAGATTGGACATCTCCAAAAGAATACTGTCCCCTCGAGGGTCGAACGGAGTCCCTTTTGCTGAAGCATTGACAAATTTTTGAGCACGAGACCAATCCTTCCACTGCTTGGAGATGTAATTCAGATGCGCAGAATCAAAACCTCTTCCAGAACGACTTGTCTGTTCCTGACTTCGATCATTGAGTATTTTATTGAGAAACACAGGCAAAGTTTGATTGATCGATTGGGCAGTCAATCCCAGAGGCAAAAGTTTTGATGCCTCGGCCGTGACAAATAGGCTCTCCAAATCGGCTTTGGAAATTTCCTTTTCTTTGTGTTGATTGATGGCCTCATCCACTAGCTTCAAAGCCAACTGAACGGAATAATCCAAATGATCCAAACCCGGCCCATCGCTCCATCCTAATGGCATCACGAGATGATTCCATCTCAATCCCACCTCTGCCAACTGGGTCAGTCGTCGCATCAGTATGGGCCACTCGACCGCTGTCACGCGATTTTTCTCGCCACCCACAAGTTGCGCCTTAAGCTCACCAATAAATGGGAGGTACTGTTTCACAGCTCCTATCGGAGAATCTCCGCGATACTTTCCAACCACAAGGTCCAAGTCATCGACTACCTTTTCAAGCTTGGACCACTCTAAATCCTTGTCGGTCCCGCTCACCACAAGGCCCAATCGCTGAGTGGAAGCATACATAGACCGAAAGGCCGCCTCCAACTTCTCTGCGTCTTCGGACCAACCTCGATGAAAAGAGAAGTGCTCGTAACGCATCCAGAGACCAAAAATTTCAGATAAAATTGTCGCAGACTTTTTCCATTGACCAGGCAAAATCGATTCCAAAGGCGAGCCAACTAAACTGTTCTTGAATTCACCAAGAATCGGAACTAGCTCCTGGACGAGCTTCAATTTTTTACCGCCTTTTTCGCCTTTTGCGCCCTTTCCTCCCTTGCCTCCCTTCACATTGATGAGCTGATAGACCTCTTCCAAAAGATTCTCAAAATTTTTGAAGTCATAAGATTGCCCCGAGTTCTCTATGAGAATGGCAAATTTATCCATCGTCTGCGACAGTACAGAGAGAGATTGATCCAGGTCTTCTGTGGAATAGCTCTTCTGAAAATGATAAAACTCGCCAGTAAGCAAGCGTATGTGAGGCAATAAATCTAGAGTCAATTGTCGAAAACCTTCAAAAAGCTTCAAAGTGTAATCAAGTTCTTCATAGGTCACATAATCTGTACTTCCACCAAGGAACACTCTTTTGATTTGCATTAATTCTTTCAGAAGACCGTCGGTCATCCTAATGTCGCCCAAAAAAAATGTATGCAAAAATTACGAAGTTCTTTGGCATGGTACAAACCAATTTCTCGACCCTTGGTATGCCTCATAAACATCTGAAACGCGTTTTCCATGCAATCCCAGAATCGATTCACCTTTGCGTCCGAGAGCTTTCCGTCAAAATAGCCGGCCAGTGATTCATCAACTTTCCTTAAACACTGAGAGTCCTTCATTTCAATGACTGGGGCTGATTGAGATGGTTTGTCTTCACCGCTACATGAAAAAAGCACGAGAGAAAGTGTCAACACCATGGAAATTGAATGAGCCCCAACTGATATGAGTCTTCTAGAAAACATACTGAACTCCCAACTGAGCCCGATCATTTGCACGGTACTCCCCCAAAAAACCATCGGTAATGCGAGCCTTTCCCGAATCCAAAATTCCAATCAAATCAAGTGAGGTCCACAGAGTCCAATCCTTATCGAACTTATATTGAAGATCACTCAGCCATAACATCCCACGCTGACTTTCATCAAAATCCAATCGCGTGTTCCAGCTCAGCTGGTGTTTCAACAAACGAGTGTTTCCACCCTGAAGGCCAAAGGACAAAACATCGTAGAACTGAAAACGCCGCTCAAACAAAGTTTCACGGGCAGTGAATTCTCCTCCATCATGACGATCACCTCCATAGATTTTAGAAGTAGAGAAAAACAGGCGGGTCTCACCGAGAGGACTGACTCCCAGGTCGTGTCCAAGATAAAACGTAAGAACCGAGCTTGGCCCGGTATCCTGGTAGGTCCAATCAACCGGAACACTGTCCTTCTCGGGCCTCTCATTGACAAGACTCAGCCAAGTCGTCCATCCGCCTCGTTCAGAGAATCCTCCTTCTACGGCCGCCAAATGATGATATTGAAGACGCGGAAAAACATTGACCGAAATATCTTGATCCCCTCGTTCAGAGTGACGAAAATAAAATTGAGCCCCGACCAATAATTGATTCATCGGTTTGTAGGCATAGCTCGATCGAAAATAAAAAGGACCCTGGTGAGTCTCGAACAAAGCCCCGTAACTCTGATTCAAAACAATTTCACTTTCGACAGGATAAATCAGCTTGTATCGCAATCGGGTTTCAACCCCTAAAAAATCAACAAAGCGAGAGGGGGGTCTAAAGAAGGGATTTGGAGACTCAAATCCACCGTCTACGATTTTGTGATCAGGGCCAAATTCGGGGATATACAATGGCGAGGCAAAAACAACCAACTGAGTCCCTTCCCAGTTTTTTTCAAAAAATAGCCCCGTCAGTCCATGGGAATCCTGGCGAAATTTATCGTTCATAAATCTTCCCTGAAAGAGGCCACGGTGAAAGTGCTCGTCAGCCTCACTCCACAAATACCATTTGCGACCGAGCCAAAATTTCCACCCTTGTCCTTGCCAGCCACCATAAAGATCTCTGGGCATGAAGTAATTGGACCCCTCCTGTATCGCGATCCGATCCTTCAAGGAAATCGCCCCGTCAAACAATCCCCGCCAACTGTAATCGATTTGCAGCGTCAAGGACGACAGTTGGGCGGGAGTTTCGGTCCCACGATCAAAAAACTTTGTTTGGCTGCTCAAATATTGAACAGAATCCCCTGACAGGCTCATCTTAAGATGCCCTTCGGAGGGAAACTTTGATTCTGCAAATTCGCCAGTTAAGCGTGAAGTCGAGATGGACATCGATTCTGATTCATCCGGATTTGTTTGTTGAGAAAAAGCTCGATTTTCCTGGAGCCAAATAAATAAAACCAATGAAATAACGAAAGTAATAACGGCAGACGCAGATGGGAAAAATAAAAACTTCAAACATGAGGACCTCGATACGCGGCCACTGATTCGCATAATTCTCTTTCCCACGCACTCCTCCTTTACAGAGTCCCACCCCAGCCAATGCATGTTACCATTTCACCACTCCCAAAGAAAAACCAGATTTTTTTGCGCTGCAAATACTTTACAATTTCCATTGACCCTTTGCTTCCATGATGCAGACTGATCAAATTCAGTGTCCAGAAAATGATGATTCTCAGAAGGCCAATTTTAAGTCAAACCGGGGAGTTTTCACCATGCACCATTCAGATGAAAAGATTCTCGTTAGATCCGAGTGGGCAAAAGAGGCCCATATCCAACCTCATCAATACAAGGAAAGTTATGAAGCCAGTCTCAGGGATCCTGAAACCTTCTGGGCACAAAAGGCGGAACGTCTGACTTGGATAAAAAATGGAAGGCTGTCAAAAAGACTTCGTTTGTGAGGCCTGTTTCAATCAGATGGTACGAGGGAGGGGAGCTGAATGCCTGCTTTAATTGTGTCGACCGCCACGCCAGCAAAGATCCGGATCGGGTTGCTTTTTATTGGGAGCCTGATCATCCGCAAGAGAAGGGGCTGACCATTAGCTACGGGGAACTTCTGGTTAATGTCTCAAAAACTGCAAACATTCTAAAAGAAATGGGGGTCAAAAAGGGAGATCGCGTTACCGTTTATCTGCCCATGATTCCCGAAGCTGTCTACACCCTGCTTGCTTGCGCCAGAATAGGAGCTGTTCATTCTGTTGTGTTTGCAGGTTTTTCTGCCGAATCGCTGGCCTCGAGAATACAAGACTGTGACAGTCAATATCTTGTGACCTGTGATCACGGCTATCGTGGTGGGAAAATCATTCCTCTGAAAATCAATGCGGACCGCGCCGCCGAAAAGTGTCCAGGTCTTGAAAAGATTCTGGTCATCAGAAGAAATGCCAAGTCCACAGAGGTGAGCTGGAATCCAAAAATTGACATTTGGTACCATGAAGCGATGGCCAATGTTTCGGCTCATTGCCCGTGCGAACCCATGAGTGCCGAAGACCCTCTTTTTATCCTTTATACTTCAGGATCCACCGGCAAACCAAAAGGAGTCCTCCACAGCACTGGAGGTTATTTGGTTTACACTTCTTACACCCACGAAACTGTTTTTGATTATAAACAAAATGAGGTCTATTGGTGCGCAGCTGACATTGGCTGGGTCACCGGACATAGCTATATGGTTTACGGTCCGTTGTCTAATGGCGCCACCTCAGTCTTATTTGAAGGAATTCCGACCTGGCCAAGCCCCTCTCGCATCTGGGAAATAGTCGATAAGTATCAAGTCAACATTCTCTACACGGCACCAACGCTCCTTCGTACACTCATGCGCGAAGGACCGGGCCCAGTTCAATCCACAAACCGAAAATCACTGCGCATATTAGGTTCTGTTGGAGAACCCATCAACCCTGAAGCCTGGCTTTGGTATTTTCATGTCGCAGGAGACGGACGCTGCCCCATCGTGGATACCTGGTGGCAAACAGAGACAGGTGGAATTTTGATCACTCCCCTGCCAGGAGCGATGGATCTTAAGCCTGGCTCTGCATCCATGCCATTTTTCGGAATACAGCCTGCTGTTCTTGACGATCAAGGAAATGAACTCAAAGGGGCCTGCGAAGGCAATCTTTGTTTGCGCGATTCCTGGCCAGGACAGATGCGAACAGTTTACAAAGACCACCAACGCTTCGAAGAGACATATTTCAGTCAATTCCCCGGCTATTACTTCGCCGGAGACGGATGTCATCGTGATGAAGAGGGATATTATTGGATCATCGGACGAGTTGACGATGTTATTAACGTCTCAGGACATCGAATGGGCACAGCCGAAATTGAAAGTTCACTCGTAGCGCAAGGTCAAGTGGCCGAAGCAGCTGTCGTCGGCTATCCGCATGACATCAAAGGTCAAGGCATCTATGCTTTTGTGACTCTGATGGCGGGAATTTCTCCTTCTGAAGAACTGCGTCAAACGCTCACAAAATGGGTTCATGACGACATCGGAGGCATTGCTCGACCCGATCAAATTCAGTTTTCTCCCGCTCTGCCAAAAACACGCAGCGGAAAAATCATGAGAAGACTCCTCCGGCAAATAGCCGGCGGCGAAGAGTCACGATTAGGGGATGTCTCAACACTCGCAGACCCTTCCGTTATCGAAGACATCATGAGGGAGCACCGAAGAATGTTTCCGGAGTCTCTCGATATTGACAAGTAATAGTTATAGGAGGTGCAGATAATTTACCTGTCTTCAACTTCCTCCTACCTTTAGAGCAAAACTTAGTCTAATAAGCCCAGCTGTAAATTCACCAAGAAGAAATTCAATTGGCCCTCCTTGTGTCACCTGGGGGGCGAAAAATGGAGTCACCGTATGACTAAGCATGCCCTTTTGCTCTCCGTTAATTTAAAATCACGCAATTCCTATTTTGGCGCTCTTGCCTTTTTAGTTTTGGCGATTCTGATCCTCACTGGATCCAAGTCTCAAGCAAATGACGGAAACAAAGAATTAAAGGACATAGAAATCGATGCTCTTGCAGCAAAGATGGGAATCCCCTTAACTGATGCTGCCGCCGAAAGAAAGCGTCGAGAAGAAGAAGAGAACCTCCGCAGGGAACGAGTTCAAGCAGAGGCTGTGCGATTCAGGCAAGCTGTTGATCGGCGAAACGCCGAGAGCGCCCATACGGGAAGAGCCCTTGCGACTCCTCAACGCAAGATCCGGTTAAGACAACTCAGTAACGAGGGGCTCTTTGTTCTTCCAACGACATGGCAAGTCATTCATGATTCTGGTACCAAACTCAATGTTTCCGAACTTGGAGAGGCAGAGCCTGGCTCGCTTGATAGACCTCAACTGTCTGTGCAGATACTTCAGAGATACATCTTAGATGATCCAAATGATAAAGCCCACATGGAAGCTCTTTTGGGAACTGAGATCCAATATCCAGAGCAAATTGTGTACGCAATTGTCGAACCAAAATATGAAAGTCGTGAGCAGCAGATTGGCCATGGGAAGCAGGCTCGAACTGAGGTGTCTGTCACGCCTATTTCGAACGAAACTCATGGCTCTTTTTTCTATGTCCCACCTGACCAGCCCGATGTTATGTTTGAGTTGGATCAAATTGGACAGGGTGGAGCCAGTGTGTTCAATGGGATCACTTCGGGAGGCGGATATTTTTCTGTCCCTTCTTTTCCAACAGGACGCCTTCCCTTTTCTATCAACGAAAGAGAACTGAGACTTGGGAGCCTGCGCTTCAAACGATCAACCGAGTACAGGTTCGATTTCTATCAACCCAACCAATCCTTTGGATCGACCTATCCAAAATTTAGTGGCATGGGTGAATATGTTCGTGCTCAGGTTGTCACTCTAAGAGATCAAGCCTCGGCCGACAATATTCAGCTGAAGAATCGAGCCAAACAGTATGAATTTTCTCTGTACAAAAGCGCAACAGATGACACGACGTCCGCGACATCTGAAGGCACCGAAGGCAGCGGAATCGCCAATCTGTTTGTGATGGCGACGCCCGTGGCCGCCTCTGAATATCAATTGCCCCCTTTGTTTTTTAGAGTGAACCTTGAGAGCGGTCAGGTCGATCAATTTGATGTCTTAAAACGTGAACACGGATGGAAAACGGCTTTCTTCAATATCGAGGGATTGCCTGGCTCGAGCGGTTATTCTTCAAGCTCTGTCGGCCCCCTTATAGATGCGAGAACCAACGGGTTTCTCGGTCATCTTAATCTCAAACCGGAGACTCTTCGATTGACAGGACCAGATATTGTGCAGATGGGTTTGTCGCTGTCCAATGATCGAAACATTTCGGTGGTTGAACTCAAACCACTGAATGGTTCTCAGCTCTACGACGCCTCGATTGTTCTCCCAATTTTGCTAGGTCCTCTGTTTCCTTATCCACCACAGTTTTTAACCCCGCTATTTGTGCGATGGGAACTTTTTGATGCCTTTGGGATCAGTCGCACAGACGGCATCCACCTTGGAAATGTCGCGGTCTCTGTGGCTCCAAGCCTAGGTGGCGGAGCTCTCGATGCTGCCAATTCTCCAGGTGGTAGCGATACAGTTGTTGTCAGACCCAATGGCAAACAAATGCTTTCTTGCTTGAATGTTGTTAGGACGGTCACAAATAGAAGACGAGCCTCGAGCCGCTAGGCAGGAGGATTGGAATGAATCGCCACTTGATGGCCGGCGCGATCTCCGGCATTGGCATTGTTCTTCTGAATGTTTTTGCGGCTCCTCATTGGTCTCCTTTCCCTCTTGCTCAGGCAACAGAAGCGGCGAAGCCATTGAGTTGCTCAAAAAAACTTGGCTTGATTGGTTTCAATCAAAATGAATTTCTGGGTAAAAATCTGAGGGAGATTTTTCTCGTTGCCGAATACGTGGGATCCAATATTCTCGTATTGAAAGAAGGATCAACTCCCATTGCGACTATTGATGTTGGTCCCCTGCCAAGTCAGACGGAATGGTCCCCTCACACCATCAAAATTACAAGTCCCCTCACCACGGTTTTCGAGCCCAGAAAAATCGCAGGGACTTCGAAGACCAAAGAGAATTGGCTCACCCCATCCTCCCAATGGCCTGAATTCGCTCTTTACTTGAGTCATCTTTACAAGATTCCCCTCGACCATCCTGACCTCAAAGAAATGAAGAAAAGGATTTTCGATAACCAAGAGATGAGAAATCTCGTTATAGCGAACTCCCAACATGTCCAGCAGAGTTTCCCTCCGATTTCTAACAGACCGTTGACTCCGGTTATCTTGGGCCGAACTCTTGATTCTGACACTCAAGGTAACTTCAGAAACGAAGAGAATAAAAATGAAATTCAGCTTGAAGTGAGCGGAAAAGAAAGATTCTTTTCGTTTCAATGGAAAGATCGTGTTTTCTTTAATCGACTCTTGTCACTGAATCTCAGTCGGCCCAACCCTTTGGGCTCGGTGTATGTTATCAACATGGTTTTTGAAACTGCTGAGATGGGCTCCTCCGATGAGAACACCGCCATCGACGCTTATCTCACCCCTGATCTCATGAAAGAAATTCCTCGAATCCTTACGAAGGACAAAATTCTAAGACCTGGGTTCATCCAGGTAGATGAATCGTCGAGGAAGCAATCATCCCTTCATTTTGCGAAACTCTCTCAAGGCGAATCTGAGCTGTTGAATCTCGACGATCTTAAAAATTATCCTGAGAGAGCTCCGAGAGCTAAACTCATTCAAAAAGCAGATGAAAGTATTTTTTTGTCATTGGGAGATCGGATCGAACCAGAACCTCTCGCACCTTTTGTTATTCCTCTCCTAGCAAGCAGATCAACTTCGGGAGCTGAAAGACTTCTCTCCGAATGGGATGACCGTCGTCTTTACTATTGGGCCGTCGATTTGGATGGTCGGTTTTTGATCGGGCCTGGAAATTACCTCGATAATTTGGGATCTCAAAATTATTTGCATCTCTTGGTTGGACAAAAACCGGCTCGCATGGGCGGTTTTGTGACTCGACACGCAGACAGTCATTTTCATGTTTATATCGACACTCAAATCTATGGATTTGGCCCCGAGGCCCCCGAGGTCAATGAGACGACCTGGCTGAATGATTTAACTCCTGTTCTTGAGAGACTCTTTCATCGCAATGTGAGTGTTGATTTTCAAATTGAGGAGGTCGGTTTTGCGGCCATTAACCCAGGAGCCGACGCCCCTCAATAATGTCTAGCGATAACGGAGCACTGAAAAGAATTGCAACATGGCAATAAACCGTGGTTATCTCAGCCCACCAGTAATAACCCAGGAGTTTCCTATGAGATTGGTAACTTTGATTTTGGCTGTGTTCACAATCAGCATTTCTCAAGCTGAAGATAAAATAAAAATGTATTTCAACAACGAGGAATTGACTAAAATCATTGAGTTTTATTCGAAATTCTCAGGGCAAAAGTTTGTTGTTGACGCTACGGTTCGTGGCAAAATTTCGATCTTCTTACAAGAGCCTGTTTCTGTTGAAGAGGCTTTTAATCAATTGTCTTCTGCTTTAGCTATAAATGGCTATGCGATTAGCAAGCAGGGTGACACGATGGTGATTTCGACAGCTCGAAATATTCAGCGAGATTTAATTGAGGTCAGCACTGAACGACCTGGTTTGAAACCACAAAGACTTTATACTTGGATTTACAACGTGAGGCATTTAGCTGCTGACAGTATCAATCGTGAATTCCGTATTTTTCCGTCTAAGGAAGGTGAAATGACGGTGAGTGCCGGTACAAATCAACTTGTATTCACTGACTGGGTTTCAAACCTAAACCGAGTCGCTGAGATTTTGAAGGAAATTGATAAGCCCATAGATGCTGAAACCGCCAAATTTGTTAGTTCTTCAAAAAGGGAAAGCAAAGGCCGAAGCAAAGAGAAAGCCAGTGAAAAATCAGACAAATAGCTAGCTGACGCGCCAAAGAGAAATACTTCGATTAGTGAATAGGCCCGAATTTATTGATATGAAAGCTTGCATGAGACTACTTTTCTCACAATTCGCTTTTTCTGGGGTATTGACTGCCTTCCTCATTTTTGGCGCCATCAGACCAATGGCTCATGCTGAGCCTCAAACTCAAGCAATTCCTGATGTACCACTTTCCCACGAAAAGGCAGGATTGGTTGATCTCGATCAGATCCGATTGGCAAATCGCCCTTTGAACCAGGTAAGGAGGGGTCGGCTAAGCAAACCAGTGTTCATCTGGAATCTCATCGATCGCTTTTCCGCTCTGCCTGATTTATCTGCAGGCAGCGATTCATTGGAGCTCATCGAACTGACGGGGTTATTGACCATTTCTTCTTTTTTGTTTGAACCTGTTGATTCCAATCAGGCAAGCTTGGCTCATTTCACCAGAACTCTCGGAGAAGGGCTCGGGGCCACAGACGCGGTTGTTGCAGACGGAACTTCTGAATTCATGTCGAATGTTGCTCGGGAAGCTCGACGCCAACATATGAAACCTTCGACATTTATTAAGCTGTTTCAAGACCCAGAATTGATCGATGCCGTATATCAGCGTTTTTTATATGAAAAACAGCATAAGCATCGACGCCTTGAGGCCAACAAAAGCGCTGAGCTTCTTTGGAGATTGAACCCAAGTAAAGAGCATATGCGCGCTGAGCTCGCCCGTTGGATATACAGTGAATTCACATCTCTTTGGAGATTTAAAAATCTGCCACAGAGATTACTTGAAAGAGCCGATCTGCAGATCATGGCAATTCAAGAGGCCATCATTCACGAATTTGGAAAATTTGTGAATGAAAAGAGGGGCTTTCAGAGTCGGCCCCTCATGAGATACCTTCACGAAGATATTCGTAGGGAGCTACTCCAAGTTCCAAATTCACTCGATGATCTCAAAATTTTGACTTCTGTCCTTGAGCTTTCCAGAGTTTTTGGACTCAATTCCAATTTGGAAGCAGTACAATACAGTCGTCTCTTGAAGCTCCAGGAGCAGTTTTTTGCGAAAAATGATATCGCCGTGTCAGTCCAATTCAAAGGCTTAATGAAGGAACTGCTTTTGGCCTTTATAGGATTAGAACCTTTGATTGAAAACCTAAATGCCGTTCTTGCACTACCTGAGTACCTTTTCCTTGAGATGGGCGAACTTCATTTCAATCAAAAGGGATGGATTCTTAAATCTCTGCTCAGTAGAAATATCTCCCTCCTCTCCCGCTTGATAGAGCTTTTAGGGTCCGAACCTGATCAAAAGGAACGATCACAAATTTTTTATGCAATCGAGAGTGTTTCGAGCTTCATCACCAATTCGAAAGACTTAGAAAAACTAAGGTCCTATGACTCTCCAGATTTCAGAGCTGAAGCCTTTCTTTTTGCCCCGAAGTTGGCCCTTCTAAAACTTTGGCCAAGGAAAGATTGGCCCAAAAATTCTTTAGACTTAGATTCTCAAAAGGAGCTTCAACACAAGAGCGGGGTCCATCATCCTGCCGACCATTCTTTGGCTCGCCTTCTTTTATTTGAAGAGGCCCTCGCACGAGCTGGCGGACCTTTGTTTCTTCAGAAGAGCCAAACCTCTCTATTTGAGATCGTTTCAGAAGCTCTCTATCACAAGCCTGTCACCACCCTGGATTATGTCCTGCTGGTGAAGGCCGTTAAGCTCATGCACAAATGGCGACAATTGCCCGCTCAGGCTGAACATCGTTTGGTTAAACTTCTCGATTCTCCAGAACCTTCCTCTCAACCTGGGGTTAAGTGGTCCTTGGATTATGCCATTTCACTTGCCCTCGCTGAAAAATCAAAGCAAGGATTGAGGACCCACACGCGCGCTCGACTGCTTGATTTTGATGCGAGGAGCAGACGCTTTCGATTTTATGCACTCCAAGGCGCACTGATGAAGGAAGACAAAGTACAAAAAGCCGTCTTAGGATTGGTGAACGATCCAGAATATACAGGTTCTGTTCTATCGGCACTGGACCGTGTTGATATCTCGAATCAGCAGATTCAGAAACGAATTGAGAAGTGGGTCAGCGCAAACCCACTGGTCGTGGCCTTAATGGAGGGAGCGGCAACGGAATTGTTAAAGGGAAACTATGGTATCCCCTGGTACTCCAAAGGACATGATCATGATCAAGATGAGAAGGTCTGTGCGAAGATCCTCAGGTTTCCCCTGCCTCAGAAATAGATGATGAGCTTCAAATACAATTAGGTTCAAATTCTCAATTAATAATTAATAACACTAATAATTAATATCCGAGATACGCACTTTGCACGGCACTAGATCCGAGAAGCTCTTGAGAAGTCCCCCGCACAGCAATCTTTCCCGTTTCAAGAACTATCCCCTGATGGGCTACCTGCAGTGCTTGCAGGGCATTTTGTTCAACAAGGAGAATGGTTTTCCCTTCAGAATTAATCTTCTTGATGATTGTGAATATTTTCTCAATCACCTGTGGAGCTAATCCAAGACTTGGTTCATCAAGGAGCAAAATGTCCGGACGAGACATCAGTGCTCGCGCGATAGCCAACATTTGTTGTTCACCACCAGACAAGGTTCCCGCGCTCTGGGACCTTCTCTCTTTTAGTATCGGAAACAGTTGAAAGCCGTGTTCCAGATCCTCCTTGTAGGCGACTTTATTTCTCACCGTATAAGCTCCCAAATCCAGGTTTTCCTCAACGGTGAGATTCAAAAAAATACCTCTTCCTTCAGGAACCTGGCAGAGCTTCCGACGAACAATTTCATCCGCACCGAGACCGTCAATTCTCTTTCCTAAATAAGTCACGCGTCCAGATGATGGTTTGATCAAGCCTGATATCGTTTTGAGAACAGTCGTTTTACCAGCACCATTGGCACCAATGATTGTGAGAATTTCCCCACGAGGAACGTCAAAACTCACCCCGTGAATGACCTCAATCGCTCCATATTGTACAACTAAGTTTTCAACCGATAGAATAGATTCCTTCACCATCCTCAATGAGCCGCCTTTCCCAAATAGGCCTCAACAACTTTCGGATCAGACTGGATTTTTTCTGGAGTGCCCTCAGCAATTTTAACTCCGTGATCCAGCACCGCAATTCTTTCGCAGAGACCCATCACCAATTTCATGTCGTGTTCGATCAGTAAAACGGTCATGTCAAATCTTTCACGAATGGTACCGATTGTCCTCATCAAGGCAGATGTTTCTTGAGGATTCAGACCCGCTGCCGGTTCATCAAGCAAAATCAATTTAGCTCCAGTTGCCATGGCTCGAAGTATTTCAAGTCTTCTTTGGTCACCATAAGGAAGATTCTTAGCTTGAGCATTTTTACGATCGCCCAAATCAAAAATGGCCAAAAGCTCTGCCGCATCCTTTCGCTTGATTGACTCATTTTGGATTTCCCTTGAAGTTTGAAAGACTGAATGCCACAAAGTTGCGGCCCTGCGGCTTCTATCAAAATCCATTGCGACAAGAAGATTTTCGAGAACCGTTAATTCTTTGAATAGTCTGATGTTTTGAAACGTGCGAGCCAATCCGCTCGAAATAATATCTGAGGTCTTACTGCCCGTTACATTCTTTCCAAATACCTGAATAGATCCTTCTGAAGGGCGATAAATACCTGTCAGCATATTAAAAACAGTTGTCTTTCCCGCTCCATTTGGCCCTATCAAGCCCACAATTTCTTTGGGCCTTACAATCAAATTAAAAGAATTGACAGCTCTTAAACCGCCAAAGTGAATACTTAAATTTTCAACAGACAAAGCCGTACTCATTGATCATCCATTTATGACGCCTTTTTCTTCCAACTCATGAGAATTTCAGAAACTTCCCTTTTTCCCAACAAACCATTAGGCCGCGTCAGCATAATGATAATGAGTAAAAGTGAGTAGATGATCATCCTCAAATCTACACCTGTCATTTCTTGCAAAGGTCTCAGGGCCTCCTTCAAAACCGTTAAGAATATTGCTGCAATGACAGAGCCAGAAATACTTCCCATTCCACCTAAAACAACCATAATGATGATTTCAAAGCTCCGATTAAAATCAAAGATAGCAGGACTCAAATACTGGAGGTCGTGGGCGAAAAGTCCTCCCGCCAAACCCGCAAAAAAAGCGCCAATCACAAATGACTTCACCTTTGCTCGCGTTGTGGGAACCCCAACCGCTTCAGCAGCAATCTCATCGTCCCGAACTGACAGAAAGGCTCTCCCGTAAGAGGTGTTTACGATTCTCCAGCAAAAAAATACAGTGATCACGGCAAAAGTAAAAACCCATCCAAAGTTTGAATATTTTGGAATCCCGGCTAAGCCCCTTGATCCACCTACTATATCAAGATTGAGGACGACCACGCGAATTATTTCGCCAAAACCCAAGGTGACAATCGCGAGATAATCCCCGCGCAATCGCAAAGAGGGGAGTCCCACAAAAAAGCCAATCAAGGCCGCAGAAATTCCTCCGAGAAGAAGCGCCAGCAAAAAAATAAGATTCTGAACGGCAAGATTGCCGATGACTAGGTTCTGAACCAGGAGAGTCGTTAGAGCAGAAATGTAACCCCCAACGGCCATGAATCCCGCGTGCCCCATCGAAAACTGTCCGGTGTGTCCATTGATCAAATTTAGGCTGACGGCCAAAATAATACTAATTCCCGACAAGATAATTATTTTGGAAAAATAAGGGTCTATATAAGGCATCAGAGCCAAATCTGATATCCAAACTATCCCAAGCACGAGAAGCCAATATCTCAAGTTCAGTAATATCAGCATCAGATCTTTCATACTTTTTCCGATCCTGCCCTGCCAAACAAACCTGTCGGCTTAATCAACAACACAACAATGAGAAAAATAAAGGCGAGAGCGTCTCGATAAGTGGAAGCTCCGTACCCAACAACAAACTCCTCCGCCAGCCCTAAGAAAATAGCCCCTACAAAAGCACCGGTGACATTTCCGATTCCACCCAAGATCGCGGCCACGAAGGATTTGAGGCCTGGCACAATCCCCATAAATGGTTCAATTTTAGGGTAAATCAGCCCCACCAAAACACCTGCCGCTCCGGCCAATGCTGAACCCAACATAAACGTCCAGCTAATGACACGGTCAGTAGGTATCCCCATCAATCGCGCCAGATCATGATCAAAACTCACCGCTCTCATGGCTCTTCCAACTCGCGTTTTAAAAATGATATATTGAAGGACTAGCATCATAGACAATGAAACAAATAGCACATTGACCTGGAGAGGATTAATTCTTAAATCTCCGATTTCCCAGGTTCCCTCTGGCTTATACACCTGAGGAAAGAACTTTGGGTCAGACCCAAAAAACAGCTGACCCGAGAACTGAAGAAGAAGAGAAACGCCAACTGCAGTAATCAAAATGTTAATTCTCGGCTGACGCCGGAGAGGTCGATAAGCAAATTTCTCGATCAGTAAACCCAAAAGCGAACAAGCCATCATTGACACCCCAAGAGTGACAAGGAGTCCCACAAAGGAGGGACTCCTATCGAAACCCAAGAATCTACCGCTGTAATATCCAACAAAGGCTCCAGTCATGAACACCTCGCCATGAGCAAAGTTAATCAGCTGAAGAACTCCAAACACCATTGTATAACCCAAGGCCACAAGTGCATAGATGCTGCCCAAACTGAAGCCATTAATGAGATGCTGTACAAATTCGGTCATAAACTAAGATCTTTACTTTTAACCTATTAAATTATGAGTCCGGGTTAATTCTGGCACAGAAAATCAAGGCTTGATCGTGGTCTGATATTTGAACTCCCCTTGATCAACCTTTAAAACGACCGCCGATTTTGTAGCGTTGCGTTTTTCGTCGATCGTTATTAGCCCGGTCACACCTTGAAAATTCTTTGTTTGGGCAATGGCAAGGCGAAGGGCCGGTGATGATTCATCGGTCGTCCTGAGCAAGGCCTCTGCCAAAATTTTTGCTGCATCATAACCTAGTGCTGCGAGACCATCTGGAGCTTCATTGTGAAGACCTTTATAGCTTTGAATAAATCTTTGAACATGGGGAGACTGATCCTCTGTTGAATAGTGATTTGAAAGGTAGGACCCGTTAATATTATCTCCACCTATCTCCTTCAGCTTAGGAGAATCCCATCCGTCTCCTCCAAGAAGCGGCACTTTGATACCTAATTCTCGTGCCTGTCGAGCAATCAGACCAACATCCGTATAATAGCCAGGAACATAAATCGCTTCTGGATTTTTGGCCGCGATAGATGTCAACTGGGATTTGAAATCGATATCACCTGCGCTGTAGCTTTTGTCTTCAACAATCGCTCCCCCTACCTTTTTGAAGGACTCGGTGAAGACGTCAGAAAGCCCCACGCTGTAGTCGTTTTTTGAGTCTCTCAAAACAGCAACTTTCTTTATCTTTAAATTCTCATAGGCAAATCGCGCCATCACAAGCCCCTGAAAGGGATCAATAAAACAAACTCGAAAGATGTATTCCCCAAGTTCAGTCACCTTGGGATTTGTAGAGGAAGGCGAGATCATGGGTATCTTATTTTGCTGGGCAATAGGGGCCATCGCAATGCTTCGTGAACTGGCAACTTCGCCAATAACTGCCACCACTTTGTCTTGAGTAATGAGCTTTGTAATTGCTGTTGCGGCCTCTTCGGGCTTGCCCTGATCATCAAGACTGACAACCTTGAGCTTTTTGCCCTTAATTCCTCCGGATTTATTGATCTCATCAAAAGCCAACAAAATTCCTCGATGAGTTGAAATTCCGAACGTCGCTTCGGCTCCTGTCATCGAGCCCACTTCTCCGACCTTAATATAATCGGAATTGTCTGCTTCAAATGTCTGCTTTTTGGTACACCCAGATGTCATAATCAGACAAAAGAGACCCATCATGCCAAAAATTTGCGCTAACGCCCCAATCCCAATATTGATCGGCAGTAAAGTTCCAACTGTCATATCTCTCTTACTCATCCCACTTGTTTTCATCGAATAGGCCGCCCTTCCTCTTTCAAATTTTGAAACCCTCAACCCGATTCGGTTTCATACTGTGTGGTAAGAATTTTGGCTACACAAATCCGTTGAGTTCGAGGCTTTTTCTAAAAGCAGTCAATCAGAAATAAAAGATGGAATATAGATGATGGAGGAAGCAAGAAATGGGGGAAAGAAAATCCCAGAATATCTCAAACCGATTCAGAAGATACTTTGAAAGTTTCTAGCGGGAAATGTCACCAATCCCGCTAGCACTCTGAAAATTGAATAACTTAGTGAGTCTCAGTTGCTGCAGGAGCTGATCCCATTTTCTCAGTGACACACTGATTAAGATCAACAGCTTTTTCTTCAGTACAAGCCTTTGTTGCTTCTTCCTTTGTGAGAGTTTTTGTTGCTGCATGCTTTGTTTTTGCAGCCTTTGCTGGTGTTTTTGCAGCCTTTTCGGCAAATGCAAAAGAGCTCAGAGAAAGAGCGAGAACGATTGATAATGCTTTCATGTGGTATCTCCTTGTTGTTGTTTGGCCAGAGTCAATGAAATGCACCCTGACCGTTAAAAACTTAACTAAATTTACACAAACTCACCAAACCGCAGAAAAAATATACAAAAATGTAACGTCATCTACAAAGAAATAATTGTTCTCTCTAGTCATAGAGTCAATCTCGGATATTGCGGCGAGTCTATTTTGATTCTCGACATGGCCAACACAACATCGTAAACCTGCACTTTGCCATTTAGTCCAATTAATTCAAAAGCATGGAACCAAAAACAAGGAACCAAGCCAGGAAGGTGATTTGTGAGCGGCAACAAGGAAGCGAACGGAAAATTGTCTCAGAACGCCCTTACTTTGGCCGCTCTCGGCGTCGTTTTTGGAGACATCGGGACCAGCCCTTTGTACGCTGTACGAGAAGCTTTTCATGGACCGCATGCCCTGTCGCCAACCCCCGATAACATATTGGGGATCCTATCTCTTGTTCTCTGGTCTCTGATATTGGTGGTCTCGATCAAATATCTGCTCTTTGTGATGAGAGCAGACAATAAGGGTGAGGGCGGAGTCCTTGCCCTCACCGCACTGGCAGCTCTGCCAAAAACCGCCACACCGACCGTTTGGAACCGGGCCATTCTATACCTTGGTCTTTTTGGTTCCGCCCTCCTCTTTGGAGATGGAGTCATCACTCCAGCTATCTCAGTGTTGAGCGCCGTTGAAGGACTAAAAATTGCGACGCCCCTCTTTGAACCGCTCGTGATTGTAATTACCATTGCTATTTTGGCTGGTTTATTTTTGGCCCAACATCAGGGCACAGAACAAATAGGTAAAATATTTGGCCCCGTCATATTTCTCTGGTTCGGGGTCATTGGCACTTTAGGAGTTTATAGCATCGTTCAGCATCCGACTGTCCTCACAGCATTAAGCCCACAATTTGCGTTTGAGTATTTCCTCAACAATGGGCTCAACGGAGTCTCAGTTCTAGGTGCAGTTTTTCTCGTTGTTACAGGAGGTGAAGCTCTTTACGCCGACATGGGGCATCTTGGCCGAAAACCGATTCAGAGGGCCTGGTTTTATGTTGCGTTGCCTGGACTTGTTCTAAATTACTTTGGACAAGGAGCCCTCTTGCTCATGAGACCCGAAGCATCAGAGAATCCCTTCTATCTGCTCGCCCCCAGCTGGGCTCTCTATCCACTCGTTGCAATTGCAACCATGGCGACCGTCATTGCGTCTCAGGCACTTATCTCGGGAGTTTTTTCTCTCACACGGCAAGCCGTTCAACTGGGATACGCACCACGAGTGCGAATAGTTCATACCTCTAGCCATGAAATCGGCCAAATCTATATTCCTCAGATCAATTGGATTTTGTTTATTCTTACATGCTGGTGCGTTTTTTCATTCAAATCTTCCAGCGCTCTCGCCTCAGCTTACGGAATCGCCGTTTCGAGCACGATGGTCATCACAACTGTGCTCACCTGTCGTGTCGCTCGCCGACGCTGGAAATGGAACTGGGTTTCTGTTGTTGCAGTCCTTGCTCTCTTTCTCGCAATCGATATCGTCTTTTTGAGCGCAAACCTGCCAAAGATAGCTGAGGGTGGTTGGTTTCCTCTTGTTTTAGGTGCCTCAATTTTTACGCTGATGACGACTTGGTCGAGAGGCCGAAAAATACTCATGCAGCGATTGAGAGAAAAGAGTCTTCCGTTAGCAGATTTCTTGGAAAAAGCGGACTCTCAGACTCTTGCCCGAGTTCAGGGAACAGCTGTTTTCATGACCGGTGATCCGGAAGGAACCCCTCTTGCACTGATTCGCAATGTGAAGCACAACAGATGTTTACATGAAAAGAATGCCCTTCTAACGATAACTTCTTGCGAAGAAGCTCACGTTGATAGGTCAGAACGGATTGATATTAAAGTAATTCGAAAGGATTTTTATCGGGTTATTGCGAAATATGGATTTATGGAAACCCCAGACATTCACGACATTCTTTGGATCTGCAAAGAAAAAGGGGTTGTCCTCAACTTGATTGAAATTACGTTTTTTGTTGGACGAGAAACTCTCCTCGCTTCCGACCAACCTGGAATGGCGATTTGGCGAGAAAACCTCTTTGCATTTATGTCTAAAAACGCAGAGCGGGCCACAGCCTACTTCAACATTCCAAACGATCAAGTGATTGAAGTCGGAATACAAGTAAAAATCTAATTGATTTGAATGAGCACTGGCTCGACCTGCTGCTTGTGTTGCTGGCCTTCTCCGTACTTCTCCCGAACCAATATAAACTCATCTCCGGCCCCTGCCCAAGTTTGTTTCACAAGGACCGCAGCGAAATCATTCTCTGAGGATAAAGGTGACCCGGCAGACACAAGAGATACGAAGGGGTAGAATTTAAGCACTCTTTGAAGAAACTCTCGTCCCGAATGACCCCGATCTGTCTCGCTCGTCAGATTATCGCTGTTTTCGTCAACGACCAGCAAGGGCAAACCCCAGTCGAGAATCCGAATGGCCTGTATCAATCTCAGAGATGGAACTCCCTCAAAAACAACTGGAACTTTTCCCAAGGAATCGTTTCGCCCCAAGTTTTTCTTCTCAACAATTCTTCTGGCTTGGTCCATTGTCTCTCTATCGGGCAAAGCGCTTGGATCAATTCTGAAATCTGCTAAGGAATCCAGAGAAGGGCCAACCTGAAGCTTCCCGCCAAGATCATAGGCCTGACTTGCCACGTATTTCATATGCCTAATCACATCACGGAGGCGCTGATCATCCGCAGCCATGGCTGTTGGCTCAGACACCATCAGGCCTGCTTGCAACAAAGCTGTTAAGCCGACATCAACCGTATCGGAAGGGGTCAGAGCACTTTGAACGGATGGCGTTGCAAAGCCCCCCGTAGCGACCACGACAGGGAGGCCCGCCCTTTTGGCCGCTGCCACAAGGAGCACTTCGGCAGCGGCAAGATCGCGGCGCGTCTGTATCTGAAGATCCCCACGAGCAACAATCAATCCACCACCCACGCGAGACAGCTCTGTGACGATCTCTTCAAGATTTTCCAAGGCCGTGACAGTCTCAACCTTTGCCCAAATCATCGGCAATGTTCCATGATGTCGGAGAGCCCCTTCTTTGATGATCTTAAACCGCTCACTGGGGTCCATCTCGTCAAGCTTCGCTCGATATGCCACGTTATTAATAAAATCTAGAGTACGTTTTCCATCTGCTGATGAATCTTTTTCAATTTCAGAAAAAGATTCAGCTTGACGAATCTTATTAAATACTGTGCTAAGAATTTCTGTCATGTAGGATCGCAACTGAACCACATCTGATCCATCACGAATAAAGCTAATTGTAATTCCGTGAATCTGCCCGGTCCAAATGAGCCAATCCGTATTCTTGAAGTCTAAAGGCGTGAGGGCGGGAGCATTGACCTCAACTCCAGGAGCTTGGATGCCTTTGTTTCCGGTCAGAACATAGCCAATCTTAGGAAGGCTTGTTATTTTCACGGTAAAGGATCTATTTGGTTTGAAAGCCGTAACAATTCCCTCCACGTCATCACCAATGACGATGGGGGAATCAACCCTTAAATTCTCTGTGATCCAATCGAATTCTTGAACAGACATGAGTAAATTTCTCAGGTCCTGCCTGCTCTCCTCAGCCGGGCTCGTTCCATCACGGTTAATGGCGAGGGAAATCCCAGTATGTAAGGCAATCTGTTGGCTGTTGGTTATCCGAATTTTAGGCCCCGGATTATCCGCCAAAATAGCTGAGCCAAAAGGCCAAACAGTCCTTAAGATATTATTGGCATCTCCCAATCTTTTCGGATCCGTTCCTACATGACTGAAATTCATTCTCAAAACAGAGGGTTCAAGTGGTTGGATTTCCAGCTCCTCCAGATAAGCCGTTCCGGGCCCCAAAGTAACCACGATCGGAACGGAGGGCTTTTTAGGATCTGATTCGAAAGTAAATCCATCGCGTCCCCCTCCGCTTATCAATTTGCGATAACAGCTCTTGTGGGGGTCGGCAGACAAGTCACCGGAATAGAGAAGCACGACCGGCAAAACAAAGGCTAACCAGAACCCATATTTGCAATTCATGAAACTATTAGGCATATGATTTTATCCTCACCCTTATAGGAACAAAAATAATTTCTTATAACTCAAAAAATAAAAACCGAAAAAGCTTCGCTTTTCGTGCATTCAGTTTCTCCGCGACAGAATTCTTTGCAAATACCGTGCGAGAATATGAAAGATATTCGAAAACGCGAGAGTCACAAGCCACGACCAAGTCTTCTCGCTACAAAAAACCTTATGGAAAATAATTAATCATCAGATAGGCCGCTGACTGAGAGCGAATTCGGATCGCTTGAGAAAACGAATTTCCGCACCTTTCAGAAAGAAGTGCATCCAAAAGAGCAAAACCCGTTGGTATGATATCATTGAAATCAAAAAGGTCGTCAGCAGAAACAATCAAACTCGCAGGACTTGCCTCCTCAACACGCGGAACAAAGAGACCGGTGCTTTTGCATGAAAGAAGGCCAATCAGGCCGGGAGGCCTCCGACTTTGAACGAGCGAATCTACCAGCTTACGAATGCCCTTTTCCTTCTTTTTGTAATAAGCAAAATCGGGTTTTCCGCTTTTTAATAAAATGGGAGGCGAGAAATCGGGTCCTCCACCTTTTCGGGCATGTCCCATGTATATGGCGACGTCGACACCCGAAGAAATACCACCAAAAAAATTAGTCTCACTGTTTGAGGTTCTCTGATTTTGCCATTCGATAAGATTGGTCGTGTTATCGCGATTTGATGAACTCACCGACGCGTTTGTAATCGTCAAGTTTACGACCAGAGATTGGCCCGTAGACCGCAGGATTGATCGCGTGAAAATATCTTCAGAAACTTGCTTAAACCCACAGGCTGAGATGCCGGAAATACAAGGTTGGGTTAAGACCCGAACAAAACTGGCTTTAGCTATGGAATCCAAAACAATATCGGACCCCAAATCTTCACTCCCATAATAGTAGCTCTCGCCAGAGGAAATATCCATGTAGCCCAAGGCCACCGATATGGTCGCATAACCGTCATTGAACATTTCATTGTAAAAGTTTTGGCAACGAGCGAGGCGCTTTTCTTGGCCAATTTTTGCAATTTCATTGCGAGTTGACCAAATGATCCAATCAAAGGCATCAGCTAAGGATTTGGATTGAGCTCTGCTCTGAGAACAAAAGAGAATCAAGAAGATTACTAAAAGATAATTCATTTATTGTTTCACTCTACAGAGCCTGTACCTCTCTCACATTGGTCATCTTTGGTCCTTTTCAAAAAAAAAGAGGTCGGGGCGATTCCGACCTCTCTCCTTAACTCTGCTCACTCACAAACTCAGATTCACTCGTCTTCTTTCTTTTGCAAAGAGACTCTTAGTGACCTGGATTAGGTGCGGGAGGAGGAGTTGGAGCTGGCTGCCATGGCTCGTTAACAACTGGCTTCAAAGTCAGTTCCCAACCCTCAATAGCCGCACCAACGCGAAAGCCTTTGGTGATGGCCGATCCGATCAGGTTGACACCTAGACCAACACCGTGTTCATTCGCACCGAAGTTAAGCGACAGAGAAGCCTCTCCACCGATCAATGCTGCAGTTCCACGAACGCCCGGATATGTTCCAAAGATTCCATCTGGATCCCTCAGTCCAACTGCAGCACCAATGAGGTCCACATTCTGCGCTTTTACAACCCCAATAACCGCACCAATTCCGCCGGCTGTAAGTTCTACCTCAACTGGAGTGGTCACAGTCCCACTGAGCGACGAACAAGTGACTGTTCCCTTTCCCTCAAGCGTGGTACCCGTGACGATAAATGAAAAACCATGGCCTTCGAGTTGAGCTGCATCGATCTGACAAGTCCAAAGCGGCCCATGAACTTCCGCCTGTGCATAGGCTCCAAGTAAAAGCACGCTTAAGGAAACAACTAGCTTTTTCACAATGATCCCCCTTATTTTTACCAGCAGATCGCCACAAATTTAAGTTTGCTCACGATCATTGATTTTTTTTGTTTGTTCTACCCTTTTATTTATCTCTTTACTTCCCTCGCAAAAACTAAATCCGATCAAATCTAGCGTCAAACATAATTCAGAAACCCGAAGCAAAAGAAAAATCTCCACACATTGAACACCTGCATGATTGGCAAATTTACCTGTTTCCCCGTTGTCGCGCGGGAGACAGCGGGCCAATGGGGCCTCGACAGAAGGATTTGAACAAATATGAACGGTGAAAAGCAATGATCGATTTGCGATTCAACGAAACTTCGTTGATGCGATGCTATTTCTCATCTCCAAGGACGACTCAAGAAGCGAGCGCAAGCCTCCCCTAGGTCACCCGGATACTCCGGATCCTTGTAACGGGGAGCTTTGAGTTCTGCAACAACGCGATCTTGACTTGAGCTTCCTGTGCGCCAAAATTCCAGATCATTTAAAACACCAGTCCACTTTGTTTTTGATTCGTACCACTTTCTATTTAAAGCGAGAAACTCGTCGCTACTCATAACAACAAGCCCCAAATCAAGAAGCTCACGCATTGCTTGGCCCGTGGTTTTTGCTCCCACTCCAGCGGCTGCGTCTGCAATGAAAATCACAAAATATCCCCTCTGAAGCTCGCCCTTCATCACATGGTAATCACAAAAGTCTGTGCACCAACCAAAATGAAAGTGCGGCAAAACTTTGAATGGATCAATTCTTTCAAGATAAGATTCATAATGCGGATTAACAAAGACGCTGTAAGACGAGGGGCCGTTTTTATCGAAGCGAAAGACAGTGCCTACATCCTTTAAATCCCCTTCTACAGATCCTAAATCAAAAGGAACAAGCCTCAGTTTGGTTTGACCATCACTTCCGACCACCTCTTCGTGCGCTGGAACCCTAATGACCCGACGTCCCTCCAGGGCATTTTCAATCTCCACAATGAATCGATCACCCGAAGGACCCCTCTCTCCCTTCATTGCGTGTCGAGGAAAGTTCATTGGCGCATGAAATTCGCCGTTTTGACTTGGATCTCTAACTTCTGCTTCCAAATGCGAGTCACCCGAGACAGAAAGCTTCATCATTTTTCCGTATAAAACATCACCAAATATAGCCGCAACCAGCCGAATGCTTTCTCCGGTACCCAACACCGAAAGAGACCCATTTTCTCTCTGATCCCCATTGGGAAACTCCAACCTGTTTGCAAATGTCCACTGAGGATCCGTCACATGCACGACACCAGAAAATCCTTGTTCATCGTAAAACTTTCGAACCTCGGTCGCTGAAATGGCTTTCTTGAAGTGAGGATTCAAAAACTCAATGCGCTTGACACCAAGTGCACCACCCGTAACATTATGCAGTCCAGGATCAAAAGGAAGAACAAAGGCATTTGGCCTTCGCACAAAACCCAATTTATTTAAAAGAGCGAGCGTATCCTCCTGATCACTGAGAGAACCATCTTTCACCTGCTTCACCCCTTGTCGATCGAGCACCACAATCCCGTAATCGCTCAATATCCTGTCCGCATCTTTCCAAGGGCTGGCCTTCCTGCCGATACTCCAAAAGACATCCTCTCCCATGGCGATAGTTATTTCAGCTCCAGGATTGTTTGATTGAATCGCCTTGAGTGAATCAATCGTATAACCGCCTCCGGAATCGATTTCACCCAAATGAACTTCATATTCAGTTCCAGAACGATCTTCCAGACCCGAAATTCTCAAGCGCCGACTGAGCTGCTCCAAACGAGCAGGACCACTCAAATCATAAGATCGGCCATGAACGGGTTTGTCACCAGCAAGAACAAATATAATCTTATCGAAACCATGAGGCGACACTTGGTTCTTAAACAGCTCGTTTACAATCTTTACTGAGGCCATGTGGCCGCCATCTGTAACTGGAGAAAAGGATCCAGGAAATACCAAAATTCGAAATACTTTTGGAGGAGTCACCGCCTCAATTGCCTTCTCTTTTACAGAAGCCAAGTTATCGCTCAAAACGACAGGATAGTTGCGATCAGCCAGAGACGTTCGAGTTTGATCTAGATCTAAGAGAATCGGATCTAACTCGGCTAAGCCTCGGGACGTTCTCGCAGGCGCAATAGTGACGAGCTCGGGTTTTAATCGACGACGACCATTTGAAAATCCAGTTACTAAAAGAGGGATTGCTCTTTGTCCATCTGCAACGGCAACATTGAAACCATTTTGCTCCTTGATATCAAAGGCGGCACGACCCGTACTCAAGTCATAAACGCGGTACACATCTTTCTTTCCAGGCTCCGTCGATTTTACGCGGTTTGAGATCTTGATCGGATACCTTACTTCTCCCGACTTCGTATCTCGCATTTCTACAAGCTTATAAACCATGTTTCCATGCGGAACCCCTCTAGTCGAGGCAGCAAAGGCTCCGCCAACCGAGGCCACGTCAATACCCCCATCCATTCCAGCTAGCAAACGAAGTGTCTCTTCTGTCAGATCATTCGTCACAACTCCACCCCATTTTCCTTTGCCAAGTGACTCCCATATTCTGCGAATTTCCCGCACGGTTTCCGCTGTGCTCTTTTCGCTCCCATCGTCGCCGATGATGTTCGAATCCTGTCTGACGGTCGCCACCTTTTCTCCAGCTGCCCGAACGGCCGTGCGCAGTCCCGTTTGAAGATGGTAGGTGTCTGGCAAAAGAAGGCTCGGGTTTCGACTATATTCTACAAAAGCTTCAAAGGCCTCCAGCTCTGTTGGAAAGGCTGCGACAAAGGCGTGGCTCATCGTCCCGTAAGCCGGCATACCTGTCAGCTCAGCCATCAACAGATTCGAAGTGCCACTTGCTCCCCCCATCATCGCAGTGAGAGCAGACAGATTCCCCGTAACTAACCGACGCGTCCCCGCATCTGCCACAGATTTAATTTTTCCTCCCACTGCGAGCAAATTCCTCGCAGCAGTCGTTGTCAGATTCGTCATGAAGCTAAGCCATGGATTGAGCAAAGACTCCACAATAATCGCCGAAGCGGGATCCGCCGTGACCTGCAAGAGTGGAGTGTGGGGAAATACCACAGAGCCATCGGGAATCAAACGAACCTCACCTCGAAATCTCCAGTTTTTTAGCCAATTCCAAAAACCCTCGTCCACATCGATTCTCGAACCGATTTGTTTTCTGATGACTTCAACATCCCATCTCGTGAAACGCAGATTTTCCAACAAATCTAAGATCTGACTCTGTCCGCCCACAACAAGAAAAGGGTATTGATCCGCACCTCTCGATGTGCTTTCAAAAACGGCCTCTTTTGATTCATGAAATCCAAGATTATAAAATATTGCAGCAACAGTGAAAGCGTAGAGATCGTTGTCAATAACTGCGCTCTCTCGACTTTTAAGCGCAAGATTTTTAAGCTTATGAACGGTATAACTAAAAGTCCTCTTGCTCGGATATTTTGATTGAGCTATTGCTTCCTTGGGAAGAGCGACTCCCGCCAAAATTCGATCCAAATCTTTTTGAGTCATCCCTGATATTTCATCCTGATACCCATGAACAGGAAGATCGTCCCTTACAAAAGGTCGGCGCTGCTGCTGAGTCAACACACCCAGCCTTCTTATTCTCAAAATATTTTCTGCATCGGCAAGCGTTAACGCCCAATCAGCGACAAAATCGGTTTTTTCAGCAGTTCAAGAATCTGTCTCGGAGAACATTTGGCCAATGCCTTTCTCGCCTTCACCCCAATAAATAGCTCAGCTTCTTCGCGAAGAGCGGCTCCGTCAATGAAACGATGTGGGCTGCGCCAATCTGACAAGATATTTTCAACCACTCTTTTTGCGTCGGGACATTGCGAAGCAAATCCCACATCACAGCAAAAAAATAAAACAGCAAACGAAATCAAATTTCTCATTCGGATTGCTTTAAAACTCTTTAAGATTTTCATTTTCGCCCTCAAAACTGTTATTGTTAAAATTCGGAAGATAGAGTGTTCCTCAACGTGCTTCTAAACCAATCAGACTCAGAAAATCTTGTATTTCTAAACCCATCAGACCCAGAAAACTCTGAAGAGGCCGTCAAAAGCCCCCGACAGTTATTGGCATCCATAGGCTCATGGATATTTCTCTTGGCCACCGGGACCCGTCGACCAACCCAATCAAAAGTCTTTCTTCTGTCAACCCGAAGCAATGGCGCTGCCTGCCGACGCTTGAAATCCATAGCTTCAGAGTGCCGAATAATTGTTGCAACCCAATCGGCTGGTCGTTGAGGGAGCAGATGGGTATAGGATTTGACAAGGTTTTCGAGCGAGACCCTGCTTTCGTAATAGTCACGCAAAAGCCGATCGAGTATTTCATAAGGAGGCAATCCGCTCGAAGGATCATAACTCACTTGACCAGGTTTTAACTCAGCTGAAGCTGGTTTAACAATGGTGGTATTTGGAATGATTTCCTTGCCCGCTCTCTCATTGACATAATTCGCTAATCGATAGACCTCAGACTTCCAAAGCCCTCCTAAAATGCCAAGACCACCCTTGTCATCGCCGCCGAAGGTAAAATATCCCATTGCATATTCAGTTTTGTTTCCTGTTACAGCTACCATATAGCCAGGAAACCGATTGGCTATTCCATTTAAATACAACATCCTGAGGCGCGCCTGCGTGTTCTCGTCAACGATCCCTTCGTTCTGCCAGAATTTATCACCAAAAGTTTCTCGAGTGGCATCGTAAGCTCCTTCGATCGACAAAAGATGGACTTGGCTCTCTGGAACCCCCAAATTGTGTACCAGCTCAAAGGCATCCGTCTTACTTCCTTCAGATGAATATTTTGATGGCAAAGAAACAGCGATCAACTTCTCTGGACCTATCGCAGCTGCAATCAAGGCTGCAACAACGGCTGAATCTATTCCTCCGCTGATTCCAAGCACAAATCCCGTGGCACCCGTCCTGCGAACAAATTCACGTATTCCCGTCAGCAAGCCTTGATAGACAATTTCAAGTTCTGAAGGATTGGTCTCTTCGAGCAAAGAATCCTTTTTGACAAGTATCGGAGAGTTGACACCTGTTCCTTTCGGGAAATACACTGTCGCATAGTCATTACGAAAACTGGCAAGTCGGTCAACAGTGACACCCTCGGCATTCAGGACAAAGGATCTTCCATCAAACAAAACGGCATCTGTTGCACCAGACATGCCACTCCAGATAAATGGCACCTGAAGCTTCCGCGCCACATCACCATGAATATCCTCACGGAAGGCTTGCTTGTCTTGTCCATAAGGAGATGCCGAAAGAGAAATCGCCAAATCAATTTTTTTTCTTTGATAGATTTTGCGGATATCAAAATTATAGTAAGATCTCGGCCCCTGTGGTCCCGCAAATTTATCTTCAAACCACCAATCTTCACAAATCGCTATTCCGATTTTGTGTCCTCGAAACTTCCAAACATTCGCTTTATGTCCCGGATGAAACCATCTGGCATCATTGAACACGTCATAATCTGGCAACAGGGCCTTCGCATGTCGATAAATCAGTTTTCCATCCAGGAAGGCACTCGCCACGTTTTGCAATGGTTTTCCCCAGGCCTCTGGATTTCTCACGATATGGCCGACCAAAAGCGCCGTTTTTTTTCCTCTTGTCGCCTGGCTTAACAGAGAAACATATTTCTCGCTTCGAGCCCAAATTTCAGGTCTCTCAAAGTAATCACCAAAAGTATATCCTTCAACCGCGAGCTCTGGAGTAATAGCAATATCAGCTCCATCTTTGATGGCCCGTTGATAGCATTCAAGAATAGCCTTTAGATTGTACTCCATATCTCCCGCTACGGGATCAATCTGACAAATCGCAATTTTTAAGGGACGCTCCGAGGCTGCCATAGATATGTTACGACCCAATGGAAATAAAAAAAATAAAAGAAAAAAGAAGATCAGTTCTGACAATGACAGATTTGATTGCTTTGGTGGGCCTGATTGACTGAGTTGACTCTTTTGACTCTTTTGACTTCTTGGACTTTTTTGACTTTTCTGTGCCCCACTCGTCATTGCAGCTTTCAGATCAGAGGGTGATCGGTTTGAATATCGGGTTCAATTCAATTTCACTCTCAAATCCATAAAAGTGTTTTCCGTTAGGTAGTCGACCTCCGCTGGCTAAGCAATCACGAAATCGCCGGACACTAAAATTTTCATGACATATGTAAATTGGTAGCGATAGTCTCCACAAGAGTCAGACACAATAATATTAAAAATTATTGACCCTATGCTTAACCCGATTCAATGATGTCCGCTTAAAGGTCGCGATAATTGCCGACCACGCCTCACTTCCAGAAGGTGACGCCGTAACTGCGTAAGTGCCAGTGGCTGTTACAAGCTGGTCTGCAAGTGCCGCAATGTTGTTATTATTTCCCGGACCCTGCTTCACAAATCCCTTCTCTTCAAAACCGGAAGACATATTGAATCCGGAGCTTCCAGCGCTCATGCCAATCATGCCGATTAGAAGCTCATTGGCAGCACTGGTGGCGGCGGTATTGCCAGTGGAAATGGAACTGCCACTTCCCATCGCACTGCTCGTTCTATCCAAAGCTCCCGACGTGACAATTCCACTGTACTCAGCAATAAAAAAAGCAGCATCTGTAGAACTGGCAGGGATGCTCCCCGTCACGGTATTAGTTCCACCAGCAATATTTTCTGCGTAATAGATCCAAATTTGGTGGTTGTCAGATGTTTGATCGACCGTACCTGCCAATTGATAGGTATTACCTCTCGTATCCGATACAGTTAGAGTTTGACCATTGCCTCCAAAATAGCCGCCAACGACGATCAAGTTTCCGGCTATATTGGCGCTCTCAAAATCGTTCGAGAGAGTTATCGTCGCTCCTGATTTGTAGCTCGTCGCGGCCTGCACAAGTCCATTCGTCGCGACTGGAGGCGTGGCTGCCTTAAAGGCCGCCGCCTGAACAACCCAATCTGACAATCCTGAATGTGAGAACCGAACATAATGAGACCCGGCGAAGTTCGCTATTCGATCTTCAGTGGCATCCCCGTTTTGACCAGAACGCTGGATGAAGCTGTTGCCTGGCTCACCAGTTCCTCCACTCAACAAGAGGGACCCGTAAAGAAGGCTTCCTCCTTGTGAAGTGGTCAATGGACCAGCCGAAGAAGTGAGAGAGGATGAGCCTGTCGCCCCTGTGACAGATTCCTTTGGATCTGATGTCGCCAGGACTCCTGAGTATTCGTTGCACGAAATCTGTTTCCAAATATTAAAAGTTGCCGAGAGAGTTGCTGTGATATTGAGAGTCCCACTCCCCGTGATATTGTAGGCGTACCACAGTTCTTGCCTCCAGGTACTGCTCGGGAGAGTCGCAGGCCCTGTGGCCAATGAATAGGAATTCGAGGCCGTATCCGTCACTGAAATCAAACTTCCTGAGGTCGTATTGTAAGCCACTCGACAGACAATGAAATTTCCAGTCGTCGCTGAAAACGCACCCGTCGCAATATTGTTAGAGTTGGCGGTCTGATCATTTTGCTTCATTTTTACGAAGGATATTGAAGCTGCGGCCGGATCTGACACAAAGAGCGAACATGCAACAAGCGAAATAATGAAAACAGGAAATGCTTGGGTTATCCTCTCTTTTAGACCCGCAAGTTCAAAACCCATTGTGCTACACTCCCTTTAACAAATTATGTAAAATTACGGATTACAAAGTTCTCTTGATGCGGATAACAATGTATTTCGCAGTCCCACCGGCGATATCGATATTGCCATCGATTGATTGGTTATCAGCTTGAGTGGGAGTTCCATTTAAGGTTCCTGCCGCAAAGCTTCCGGTACCGCAGGTCAAGGGACTGCTCAGTATAGAAGTCGAACTTCCACCATTGAGGATTGGATTCACTGTCGGAGATCCTGCATTGGAATAGCACTCAACAGAAAGAACCGTCATCGTAGACCCTGTCAAATTGCTGCAATTAGCGGGAGAATCATTATCATCAACCAATACTGAAGAGGCTGATCCAGGATCACCTATGACAATTTCACAAACGCGGACAAGAGCCGAAGCAGGCAAGACATCTTTATAGGCTCCGCCATTCACAGAAAACTTGAGAGTATGCGAGGTACTATCTGCGTAAAGAAAGGTTTTGGTGGCAGCCGGTGTTGGGGCCGAGGCGGAAGCCATCTCCCGAAATGTCTGAGCCCCATTAACATCTAATTTAGAGCTGGGTGAAGTCGTTCCGATTCCCACATTGCCACCGAGGATTGCCATCACATTGCTTGCCGTTACATCCGCACCGCTTTGATCGCCCATAAAAATTCCGATGGACTCGGCTCCTGAAACAGTAGGTGCCGCACCGGCCGGAACCCCCGCACTGATGGCAACGGAATTTCCTCCCGTTACGTCCGCTTCATATCCCAAGGCCAAACTGCGATATCCGCCTGCGTAGGAGGCTCCTCCTATCGCAATTCCATGCTGGTTATCGGCCGAAGCCTGCCACCCAATCGCGGCCGACCAGTTGCTAACAGCCGAAGCATTGTCTCCAAAGGCAACGGTATTTAACCCACTCGCCGTGGCCCCGCCTCCCCACGCTAATGAGCCTCCGGCGCCGACTGCGTTGGCTCCTCCCCCACTGAGACCGAAGGCGTTCAAACGCATGTTCTCAGCTGGATTGCGATTGGCGACCCCGGTACCACCCGCTGCAACTGGCTGGAAAACAATGTCAGAGCTTCCTGTCCCCGTAGCAATTCCTGAAGACAGAATCAGGTTGCCTCCGTTTTTGTTGGTGGCGCCCGAAGTTGCTCCACCAGCTTTCAACGTCAAAGAATTTCCGGCCGTATCGGCCGTCGAATGACGTTCCACCCCAAGGCTCCGGGCAGATTCTCCCCCAAAACTCAAATCATAAGATGGAGTGGAAGCATTAAATCCAATTTTACCCGATGCCTCCGTAAGCACAGAATCGCCTACGGCACTAGATGAAGTGAATTTGGCAATTTTTCCAGAGGTACCACTTGTTGAGGGAGGCGAATACCGAACCCAACCCCCAAGACCACTATTGGCACTTGTATCCCACTTCACGGACTCACCATTGGCAAGTCCTGCGAAGTTAGCGGCATCGATGGCTTTCCCGCCAATCTTTCCATCAGAATAATTTTTGTTCACGGCATAGTCACCACCAGCTGGCACGTCCAACACTCTGACCCCTTGTCCTGCACCGCTCAGGTTAAGCACCCCGCCCGACACTGGAAGATCTGCGCTCTTTGCAAAGACTGTAGACGTGCCACCAGCCAATGCCATGAGCTCGGTATAGGTCGCATTTTGAAAAAGTGAATTCGCGTTTGCCTGGCTAAGAGCAGATGTCGTGGTGTTGATTTGCAAAAAATCACTCTTGCCCTTCCCTTCAAGTTTTGATGCGTAAAGAGCATATGGGACGCTGTTAATGGTTTGATCTTGAAGAGCAACAGGTCCGGAACCCTCATCAAAAGTCACACGAAGAAGACGACTGTGACCGGTCAAAGGAGCGTAGGGACAGGAGCCTCCTCCGGTAAAACTTCCCGTGTTAGAAAACACTTCTTTCAAGGAATACGCCGGCCCAACCGGAACTCCACTTCCCAATGGCAACGCAAAGGAACCACCAGAATTTGTCATATTGACTGTGTGAATCTCTTCGTAGAGCAGACATATCCCATCCTGGCTGAAAACACTCACATCAAAGGCAACAGAGGCGGCCTCAAGAGGACTGTTGTCGGGCTTCATAATTCGTCCTTGATAGACCAAGTCTGACGGAGCTTCGTTTGCCAAACTGAGTTGGCTCAAAACAAAACCTGAAAGACTGACAAAAATGAGAAGGTCAATACAGGCAAAAATAAATGGGTGAGGAGGACGAAAAATCCAAAGTCGAAAAAGGAAAATTTGATTTAGCAAAAATCTCACTTTAGATACACCTCGAGTCACGTCCCACAAAGTCCAGTCTGCCATCCTGGACCTATTTTGTAAAAAATTGGATCTCGCTTCGTTCAAAACAAGGCAACAAAATTGAGAAGGTTCTAAATTTTCTCAAATCAAGTCATTTTGGAACGCGAAAATAGATCAGAAAAATCAGCAGGAACCCCCGCAAGCAGGGCAACTATTCTCGGTGCAAGCCGGCCCAGGAACCGAACTGCAGGACGTCCCTGGAGGTGTACTGGGACTGTCTGTGAGACCGCCACCGGAACAGGATGAAGCGCAGACATCAACCGGGGTAGGATTCTCATAACAAGAGGCGGATCCCACATTGCAAGTGGGTGAGCAGGTCCCTGGGTTTCCAGGCGAATAGGAACAAACATAGCATCGGTTGCTCGCACCTGTGCATTGAGATCCATCTCCGTTACAGGGATTCGGAACTCCTCCACACTCAGATGCTCCAGTAGGAGCTCCCGAGCAACGTCCTGGTGTCGCGCCAACATTGCGACAGCCGCACGACCCACCGCTGGGGACAGATCTAGAGGTCCACCTGTAACACCTTATCATTTGCTTGGTCCCTTGACAGGTGATCCCACAAGAGCAGTTAAATGACCCACAGCGATTCGCGGCTTGGGAAGCACAAGAACTCTCATCACAACTCGCTACTTTGGTTCCATTCCCGCAAGAGGCAAAGTTGCCATTTGCATCGCAAGCACCTGGCAGTGTCTGACATGTATAATAATCTGCCGGGTTGTATTGGGAACAGGTGGTGCAGCACTTTGTTCCGCAAGTTCCTCCCCCTCCACAGCCAGCAGGGTTTGATAAGGGCAGGGTGCCAACGCAAGCGTTTCTCCTCTCTTCCTCAGTGTATTTGCTTTCACAAGATCCGCAGGCAACTCCACCACCAAAACAGGGAAGCTTAAGACCCTCAAGGCTGATGCAACCAACCGCCTGGGCCCCTGCCTTCATAGACCCAAATAAGAGAATGAATAAAATCAAGCGATTCACTTCCACTCCTCGGCAAACTCACTAAAGGCATCATTGAGCTCGCCCGCCTTTAAAAATCCTAGCTCTTCGATGAGGTGTTTGGATATATGAATCTTATAGTATTTGATATAAACCTGATCTTTCAAGTCCTGACGAAGGGCCTGATTTGCGGGAGTCAGGATATAATATGCCATAAGAACATTTACATTTTCGCCGTGATTCATCCAAGGCAGTTTTTGACTGACAGGATCGTCTGAATTTGTGGCTAATGTTGGAAGCAAGGGCACATGATCAAGTTCGAACTGGTAGGACTCTTGATCAGCAGGGCAGCCGGGCAATGGCTTAGAAAGAGGCCATCGACGGTATTGTAGGAGCATTTCATCCGGCGTGCCATCATCCGGAAAGCGAGGATCTCTTCCGATCATCATTTCTTCAAATTCCGACGAACTGTCGCCGTCTACATATCCAGAAGGAATATTGGGTCCCATCCCCTTAATCACTTCCATAATGTCGATAAAGTCATCGCCGTCAGAATCCAATCCGTTTGAAAGCCCCCATTTCGACACTTCACAGAGTGTTAACCCCAAGGCATTCGGATTGCCACAATCTTGGTGAATTGAATTCGCACACTGAGAGGCATTGAGTCCACCACAAAATCCGTCGAGCAACTGACTGGTAGGCCCCATCGATCTCGCTTTTGTCGGATCAAATCCTCGTTGCCCCTCAAGTTCATCGGGAATTCCATCCATATCAGAATCCGCGAGCAACTTTTCACCCATTTTCGTAATTGTCAGATTCGTCGCAACAAATTGTTTTAACTTGTATGGAACTCGAGTTCCGGACACCAAATACTTACAAAGATCGAGCTCGCTCACATCTTGTAGGAAAATATATTCCGTCAAGCCTTCATTGGCAATATCTGTTAAAATATCGCGGGCGATGGCTTCCTTCTTTCCCGTTGGGTCCTTTCTGGTGAGATAATCTCCGCCATAAAAAATCGGACGAAGGGTCAGGCCCAAGGCCTTTTCCTCCGCCTCATTTCTCATGTCGCGAACCTTTTGCTTCACCGTGATTTTCATGGCCTGGTAGGCCGCATTAGAAATGTCGTAGCCAATAACTGCTGGAATCGAGGGTTCTCCATCCGTCAGAAAAAAAGTCATATAAAATGCCTTTTTTCCATCTTCGGCTACCGCCTGCACATCATCGTGCACAATCTGTTTGGCGCACTCCATTCCCTCATCGTAACGGGTGATATACTCCGAACATCTCCCTCCGCCAGGAACGCAATCCTGCTTCGTCAGATCATGCTCCGACTCAAGAAAATCAAGGGGGTCGTTTGCGCCTTGAGTGAGGTAATCATCCACTGGTTTAAACTGATTTCGGTCACAAGCAGTACCCGGTGGAATAATTTTTTGATGCGCAAATCCAACGACAGCTATTTTCGTTGAGTCGTTGGCTTTCAAACAGTCTTTCGTCAGAAAATCGCGGATCGTCTGCATCCTCTGACGATTCAGGTCAGAACCATTGATTTCAATGATCTGATTAGAGGAGTTCCTCTTTTCGATGGTCGCGTTTGACGAGGACATATCCACAACAAAAGTGATCTTCACTTTATCTGTTGAGCTCAGCGAAGGCAAACTGCAGATATCGCCAGACTTGGCGTAGGACGACATCACTTGGCTTGAAATCGGCGTGAGCCGAACATTGCTGCAATTTTGAAAACAAGCAACCACCATTACAGCCAGCAAAAAGATGGAGTTCAAATATCTCATGGTGGCTCTCCCTGGATCTGAACAAATTTATCAAAAGAAAAACTACCTGGAAGAGCATATGATCCTGCACCTTCTGGTGCTGGAACGTCCATTTTGAGCAGGTGCCATGAGATCTTTTGACGATTTTCAAGTGTTGCCATCTCCAAGAGAAAATAGACTCTGTTAAAATGTGCTTCCTTCGCGATCGGGTCCAAGCGAACATCGTCCTTTATGGGGCCAGATCCCGACTGAGATTTCATGACAAGTATCGAACTTGAAGCCACGGCTTGCGTTGGAGCCAAGGGCATATTTCTGAGCTCGACCACATACTTTGCTACAGCCTGTTGAGCACCGCTTTGATCTGACCCCAATTCATAGCCCATAAACCGCGAAAAAAGGTCAACTTTGAAGCGATCCAGAACCGAAGCCACTTGACGGAGAGGGTGAATTCCGTATCGAAAATGATCATGGTCAGTGAAGCTGTCTCCTGAAGATTTCGACTCACGGTCATCATCGCCTGGCTTTAAAAATCTCAATGCCTCGAAGAGATCAGGAATGTGATCGGCGTCGGAATCCAGCAATATATCTCGAGTGCCAACCGTAATTTCCTCGCATTCATTCAAACCATCCAAGTCCATGTCAATATCCGGCCGACACCCAAGCTTCTGGCATCCGAAGTTCACCGCAATCCCGTCCAGACAAATCCCATTTGTCCTCGGAATACTGGGATCCATTCCTTGCGCGACTTCCTCTTCGTCTCCAAGACCATCACCGTCGCTATCGATAATAAGATTTCCAAACTTGTTAACGTAAACATTTGTGTTTATCGCATAGAAATTTTCAATGACATAAGTAGACGAATCCCCCCCTAAGTTGACAACAGGAAAGGGTGGAGTTCCGTCTGTGATATTGTAGATCGGTATCTGACGCCGGACCAGACTCGACTGCACCTCATCAAAAATATTTTTTGTTTTATCCAGAGATTTGTTGGTGTCCTCAGAAGGAACGGCCAGCCAATTCATTTTAGCAAATTTCATTGAAATTCGAAAACCTAAAAAATCAGGATCTTGTTCAAGTTTCAAAATATTATTGAGCGAAACTATCACTTCATCTAACTGATTCACAGCGGGATCACCGAGATACTCCCTAAAATTCTGCTCAAGTGACTGACAGTAACGACCTGGAGCTTCTCCAGGGCCGCTCCAACATCCACCTGTTGAAAAGCAGGTACACGCAATATGAGTGGGGGGTTCTGCTGCAATCAGGGCATCCTGCTACCTGTCTCAGAAGCCCAAAGAGAGCATTGGTCGGCTTATAGACCCCATCTGAGATGATCACAAACAAAAAAGGTGTTGTCGCCAACTTGTCTTGCTCCTTAAGCAAATTCGCCTCACGAACAATCTCGGCGTAAGCATAGTCAAGAATAGGATCAAAGACCGTTGTTCCCATGATTTCCCGAGCTCCGTTGGACTTCATGGCATCTTGCTCTTGCCTGAGGGCAGCTAGCCAAGTCTCCGCCTTGGGCAAATCAACAAATTTCATGTGATCCAGATCTCGAAGGTTATGCACAGGGCTCGCGATTGGATTTGGGCGCTTCGCTTTTCCTCCAGAAAAGGGCAAAAGCATCACTTTAACATCCATTCCCTTTTCAACTACATCTGCAAGTTGATCAAGCCATGCTTTCGTGACATCGTAGCGATACCCCGGCTGATCAACTCCAGGCCCTCTCTGACAGGAATTAAATGGAGAACCAGTGGGACTCGGGGCCGTCCCATCCAGATCCTGAGGACACTTCCCCCAGACCATTGAGAAGCTCTGATCCAAAAGTACGACAACACGAGCATTTCCTGGATCTCGGCGAGGAATGGGAAGACGCTGGGCCTCTGCGCCGATGACTGAAGAGACCTGCCTTTCAGGAACAAGAGCGGTAAGCCGCACCTTGCTACAGTTCTCAAATGCAACAACGCAAATCACTAGAAAGACAAAAAAAATCCCAATTGAAGTGAAATGACGCTTTCTCAAACTCATCACTTCTCATTTCGGAACAATGGCGCCGAAACTTGATAGATTTCTCAGACATATGATCTTCAATCGAAGAATCATCTGAATGACTTTAACTTTCGCTTCAATTTGATACAATCCTCATCTTAGGCCCATTTAAATCAATGACTTGTCCCCAACGACAAATGAGTCTTATTGAAGACATTGTACTTGCCTGACGGCTTCTTCATTGGAATACGCTTAATCTCTTTGAGCGTTTTAGAATCCAGCAGGCTCCTTTAGTAAGATCACCTCAGGTACAATTTCGGCGTAACACCGTTTCACTGTAAGACAGGCTGGGCCGCAAAAGTGCGTATAAGTTAATTTTGGAGTAAAATGACTAGTGACTTATGTAGTGTAATAGGTCCTGAGAGACAGGAGAGCGCACGGAATGAGCAATGTCCCTGGCATGTGGCGACCCCGCCATTTTTGGCATTTGGTCCATTTGTCACTCGCCGCTACTGCAATGATTCTTGTGTTTCAAAACTGTACCGGTGGTTTTACATCGCACAAGGTGGACGTCGACTCTGAACAGGTCAGGGGCGGATCTCTACAGAGTCGTTTCCAGTGCTTAAGCTCTGAACCACCGATCGATACAGTGCAAAGGCTTACGAAGTACGAATATTTGAACACACTGAAAAGCATTTTTGGCGAAACCATACTTAGCGATCAGATCGTAGCACTTCATCTCGCAGGTCTCCCCTCTGATTTGGTTTTGGGGCGCGAGGAGGCCTCGCCCATTCAGGAGAGGCACTTCGAAGCTTATTTAGGCGTGGGCATCCAAATGGGATCGTTCTTATTCAGCTCGAGGTCGCTCTTAACAAAAATGGGCATTAGCTGTGTCGGCACAGCCCTGCTTGATGATATTTGCTTGAGCCGAGTTGTTGAACAGGTGGGCACTCTATTCTTTCGTCGGCCACTGAACCCCAATGAGGTGTCTTTTGCGAAAGATACCTACACAGCCGCTCCAGGTAACGCATCAGAAAAGTTTCAGATGTTAATCGGAAGCTTTTTGGTTTCGCCCGAGTTCCTCTTTCATCTCGAGTTAGAGGGAGGAGAGATGGAGAATTCGAGCCTCAATTCATATGCTATTTCCGATTGGGCGCTAGCATCTCGCCTGTCTTACGCGATTTGGGGAACCATGCCTGACAGCACTTTAATGGATGCGGTGAGAGCTGGGCACCTCTCAACCCAGTCAGGTCTGATCCAGGAATTTCAAAGAATGATGGCTGATAGTAAGGCTCGAATTCACCTTCGCAGGCTGTTTGCGGATTGGCTAGGTTTTGATATTACTCCTGCGCTCAGCTTTTCTGAATCTTTTCTGAATGGACTGAAATTGTCTGGTCTCAAAGTGGCAATGAAGGACGAGTTTGACGACTACGTCGATCATATTATCTGGGATGTTAATGGCGACTACTTCGATCTGATGACCTCGCAGTGGTCCAAGGTTAAATCGGAAGAACTAGCCAAACTCTACGAAGTAACCCCTGATCCAAACGGACTCGTCGATTTTTCAGGCAAGTCTCGTCGCGGCCTAATAGGAAAAGCAACCTTTCTTTCACGGGTCGGTATTTTGGGTACTTCCGTACCAATCAAACGCGGAGCCTTTGTTAGAGCACAGTTGCTATGCAAGGAAATCAGTCGGCCCAGTCCACAAAGCCTTCCCGAGGGCGTGCTCAACCCAATCGACATTGATCCAAACCAAAGCACCAGGCAGGTTGTCCAAGCGAAGACGAGTTCGACCTCCTGTATCGGTTGCCACTCTCAAATCAACCCTTTGGGATTTGCCATGGAGAACTTTGATCCGATTGGAAGGTTAAGAACCAAAGAGTTGATCTTTGATAGCACCACCGGCGAGGCCACCAACTCATTTCCCGTTGACGCGAGGGTCAACTTGACCATGGACCAAAAGGAAATCGTTATCGATGGAGGCTCCGATTTAGCAAGTGCGATCGGGAACTCTCAAGAGGGCCGAGACTGTTTCACCCAGAAAATGTTTGAGGCGATGGCCAGACGAAAAATGGTCAGTCAGGATGAATGCGTTCTTGAAAGCATGGTTGGAAAACTTCAGTCGAGCAATAAAAAAGGCAGTATTCGAGAAATGATTGGATCGGCAATTATTCGGCCAAATATCAGAACTCGTCGTGTGGGGGCACAGTGATTTACTATCTCGATCGCAGGCAGTTTCTTCGCGGCCTTGGTGGATTCTCTCTGGCTTTGCCGTTTCTACCCTCTCTTTTTCCTTCAAAGGCGCTCGCGGCCGGCCCAGTCCCAAAGCGGTTTGTCGCTATTTTACAAGGGCACTGCTATTTTGGCCGTGAGTTCTGGCCCACGGCTCCAACTGATGTCTTAGCCAATCCCTTGATGACAATTCGGTCCAGGGATTTGACTCAAATCACAGGATCTCTGAGTCCAATTCTTTCAGATCCCAAGATTTTGTCTATGAGAAGCAAAGTGACTCTATTAAGAGGGATTCAAAATTATTCGGCCTGCGGAGAGAACAATCACCCATCAGACCGTATGCTGCGAGGCTCAGCTATCGACCCTGGAAACGAGTCCATGGATGTTGTTTTGAGCAACTGGAGTCAGTTCTACCAGCAGCCTCCCAAACAAAGGATTCTAAGCTTCGCGTCTCACAATATAGATTCCCCCCAAATGTCGAATAAAAAAACACCTGGCGGAACAATAGGCTTAAGTATGGATATTGATCCTATTGTTTTATTCAATCGTGTATTTACCAACAGCGGAGCTGCGCCAGGCATAAGCGAAAACAACAAGAAGCAATTTATCGTAGACCGAGTCTTGGTGAGTTTCAATCAAGTTCGAAACAGCGCAAGAATTTCAAAGGCCGAGAAAATTATCCTAGAAAATCACATTGAGTCGATCTACGAAATTCAGAAGTCACTGGGCTCGGTATCGTCGCCGACTTGCCAAGAGCCCGCTACCCCATCGACCACATATAACGTTAAGACCCGTCAAAATCTAGCAATGAAAATCATCACTTCAGCTCTGGTCTGTGACCGAAGTCGCATAGCTACGATTTATTTTAAAAGTGGCGACTCAGGGGACGGCGCCGATGGTATATATGATGGAAGCTGGCACGAGAACGGACATCCCGACAACAATGAAATCGGTATGAATGCGCCTAATTCAGTGAGGAGGACCAATCAGACAAATTTTGGAAAATATGTTGCTTCTATGATCGGTGAAATGATGGAGCAGTTCAATGCTGCGGTCGAAGATACGTCCACTGGTGCCACGGCCCTGGACAACTCAATCATCTACTGGAGCAACGGCATGGGTGACGTCGATGATTACGGAGGCTCGCTTTCGACTCACGGGGATGAGTGTCTCAAAACGTTCCTTGCTGGCGGAGGAAACTTAGGCATAAAAACTGGGCAGTTTCTGCACTATGTAAAACGTTTCACTGGAGTGGGATACCCCTACGACGGGACATTCGGTTACAAGGCCCAAGCCGGCCCATCTCAGAATCAGCTTCTAGTGAGTCTCTTGCGTGCGTTCGGCATGTCGCCTGAAGAATTTGAAACAACCGGAAAGAAAGGCTTCGGTAGCTATGGCAAATACTTCGGAGATAGCGTTGGCGAAGAGCTCTATAACGATAAAGGATATATGGCGCTTATCGCACCTCTTGTTGCTGACCGACGGGCACCGCTGCCAGGCTTGATGAAAACGTGATAGGGTTCGAGCAGAAAGATCAAGAAATCTTTGGGGGGGGGCGTGATTGGTAAAAAACTTAAATGATCAAAATCCATCCAAGTGGGTCAGTCTCTAACTCAATGACTTGTCCCCAACGACAAATGAGTCTTATTGAAGACATTGTACTTGCCTGACGGTTTCTTCATTGGAATACGCTTAATCTCTTTGAGCGTTTTAGAATCGAAGGCAATCAAATAACCTTCATCATCCCAGATACTGACAAGTGCCGTGCGACCATCTTTTGTGAACTCAACATGTGCTGCGGTTTTTCCCGGAATGGGTTTTAAAATTTTCTCCACTTTGAGATTGTTCTTATTTATGAGATAAATTTCATCTCTCTTCTCGCTCAAAAATGCATCGGCCCAGGCATACTTTGTTTTCTCATGACTTCGAAGAAAGAAACCAGCTCCACCCGTTTGAATTTTCTTTAAAACCTGCCAGGTTTTGGTGTCAATTATGCTGATCTCACCAGCCTTCAAATTTGGCGCCGCCATGACAATCGTCTTATTGCGGGCCCAGGCTATGCCCGATCCAAGATGGGGCATCCCCTCAATATCGATGGTTTTAATGGTTCGTCCAACAATCAAATTAAGGATTTGGGCCTTCCCTCCATCTCGAGATGTTCCAATCAAATAACTGTAGTCTGGGTTGAAAAAGAAATCTTCAATGGCCCTGTCAACAGGGATTCTTCGAAGTGGGAACATCTCTCTTTTCTGTTCCAGTTCACCTGAATCTGTTCGAAAATCGTGGACCAAGCCCTCATGGACGGCGGGGGGATCTTCGGAATAATTGATTTCCCAAACCTCACTGGCATCTCTCAACGCGATGACAAAACTTTGGCGAGGCTTAGCCGCATAGACGGCGCTCACGCGTGAGGGAGTGGCTTGCCGATCTGCTACGTTCCAAGTTTTGATGATACTGAAATCTGATGTCCTGAGGAGAACCAGCGTGTTTGGCAATTGATTTCCCGCCATCAGGTATTTGCCATCATCTGAGATAGCAATATTTCGAAGATTGATTCCAACCCGCGCTTCCATCACTGGTTTTAAATTATAAACATCTATCTTTGTGACCCAACCATCCCGTGAAGCCACATAGGCATAACGTCCGTTTGATGAATATTTGATGCCTCCATGAAGTCCCGGGCGCATTTGAAAGGAACCAAGGATTTCCAGTCGATCGCCATCCAGCACACTCAGCATGTGATCACCATGAGTCACTACAAAAAAGAGATTCCAAGGATCAGCTTTGAATTGAGGACTCTCCTTTAATTCCGAAGCGGGAACGAGAGAGCGGGTTGAAGCCTTAATTGATGCTTCACTCCAGCGCACTTCATCAGTTGCTGGACTATAAATGTAGTCAACCAGATCTTTGATTTGCTCCTGCGACAACAATCGAGAAAAGCCAGGCATCTGCGTAGCTCTTCGTCCCTCCAAAATAGCTGTAATGGCCTCGGGCTTTTTAAGTCGATTAAGCCCTTCTGGAATCAAAGCGGGTCCGGAAATTCCGTATCGATTCTCGCCATGGCAAGAGGCGCAATGCTGGACATAGTTCCCACGAGCCAACAGGAAATTTGGCGATCCGACAGCATCTTTTGTCTCTTTCGCTTCTTCGGGTTCGATAACTCTCGTTGATTGACAACTTGTCGAAGACAAACAAATCAATCCAAACCAACAAACAAAACCAAATAAAGAGGCAAAATGAAAAGTGGAAAACAGTTTCTTTATCACAGGCCAATCCTATTAGCTCGAGAACTAAAAAATATGCCGCTCGGCTTATCCACCGTCAGCGACTTGAGCTTCTTCACTTTGTCAGTCGAATAGACATCAATTCGATTCTCGTCACGCACAGAAATCCAAACCTGCTCACCCTTCGGAGTAAACTCCATGTGCAAAACTGCCTTGCCCGGATTTAGAGTTTCAACAACTGATAAAGTAGAGACATCAATAATCTGAACTTTACCGTTGTCTGGCAACGCAAAATTTACCCAGACTTTTCTTCCGTCGGGACTGACCATCGCAAAGACAGGCTGTCCACTCAGAGGAATTCTCTTCTTTTCTGTCCATCTGGTGGTATCAACAACAACCACCTCGTGGTGCCCGACTCCAGGCACAAAAGCCAAATTGCCTGAAACAGCCCATGCTTCAAAATGGGGCATCTTAAAAACTGGTAACTTTTGCTCCCCTTTTCCGTATTTTGGCAAAATCCTCTTTACACCTTTTGATTTATCCCAAAGATCCACCATTGAGATTCCGTCTTCGCCAAAAAGGCCGGCCAAATAATACCGCCCCTCTGGGGTTACAAATCCATCGTACGGCTCTCTCCCGGCATCTTTAAATTTGTGGACCTCAGGAGCGCCTCCATCGGTCATTTTAGCGACCCAGATTTCACCCGCCTCAAAGAGCGAAAATACAAATTGATTGTCTGGTGCATCGACAAGCCCGACGACCTTGGACAATTTACCTTCGTCATTTCGCGCCTCAATTTCAGCAACCAATCTCAGATCATCACTTCGAAAGATCTTTACGCCGCCAGGTTCGTAATTGGACACCGCAACGTAACGGCCATCCTGAGAGATGGCTCCACCGATAGAATTTCCCGACTGAAGGATCCTCTTCACTATTTTCGTCTTTAGCAGATCAATTTTTGTGAGTCCCCCATCGCGCCCAAACACGTAGGCAAAACGACCATCTCGGGAAAAGACCACCGAAGCGTGCGACAAGTCTCCAAGTCCTCCAATCAATCCAAGTTTTGTCCTTTCGGTTGTTTCAACGATTTGGACAGATCCGGCTTCTCGTTCAACAACGACGCCGAGATCACCAGTTCCCCTGAGTGTCGCACATGAAGAAAAAAGCAAACTTACAAAAAGACATTCGATAATATGACTTCTCATTCATTATCTCCTTTGATGAGAATTTCGGCCAGACGGTTCGCTTCGCTCTCTGTCACAAGACTCCTCCAGGGTGGCATCGCGGTTCCAGGTCTTCCGCTCAAAATGACTGCCTGGATTTCATTTCTGTTGCGGCTTAGCATGGTTTTCTTTGTCAAAGGAGGACCAAGCCCTCCCTTTAAAGTCATCCCATGACAAGAGCCGCAATCATGTTTGAGAAGATGTTTGAGTTCGAGATCCGTCCTCTCTGCGCGAATCGAGTGAGCAATTAAAATCTGAAATAACAAAAGAAACAACACCTGAAACTTGAACATAAAAATCTATTACCTCTGAAATTCCAAAAAGAAAAGGAGAGTTGGTAAGGATCCAACTCTCCTTCGAAGAACGCCAAAACAAGGTCCACTCAAATCAATAAATGTCGTGTTGAGTATTGAAGACGTTGAATTTACCTGTGGGCGTTATAAGCCGAGCATCTTTGATAACGCTCTTCACTTTACGTGTTTTGTCATCCAGGACGACAATGGCAGACTTCTGATCTTTTCCATTCCAAACGGAAAACCAGACCTCATCGCCAGCTCTGTTATATTCAGGTTGAACCACTCGCTTCGGTCCATCGCCCAGATCCGCCAATTCAGCGATGGGAATACGCTCAAAACCCTTGTCAACATTGTTAATATCTAGCACGGCAACGCTCTGACTGATTTTCGTATCAGGATTCAAAGTCGTGTCCACCCATAGATTCTTAGACTTTGGGTGAGTCTTAATAAAGAGAGAACCGCCTCCTTGACCCTTAACTGTTTTCACCACGGACCAAGCTTTTTTACCTTTTGGCTCAGTCGAGATCATAGAGATTGAATCGTCGCCAAGATGGCTTGTCGCCCATACTCTCCCTAATTTTGGCAACTTAAAATTGGCCCCACGACCAGGATGAGGAATAGCCCCAACGTCAACAAGCTTGACGAGTTTCGCTGTTTTAGAATCAATGACGGCAATCTTATTTGATTTATTCGCTGCAGACATGAAGTAACGATGACTTGAATCCCATCCTCCATCATGTAAGAAAAGTGCCGCATCAACGACCGTCGTTTTGAGATTTTCAATATCAGTGTAGTCAACCAGCATGATTTTGCCGGTCTCTTTTACATTGATGATAAATTCAGGTCGCTCATGTGAAGCAATGATCGCTGCAACCCGAGGCTCTGGATGATACTCCTGAGTGCCAGTTGTCATTCCGCGAGTAGAGACCACTTTGATTGGCTCCAGCGTATCGCCATTCATGATGACGTACTGTGGCGGCCAATAACTCCCTGCGATAGCATACTTGTCCTCATATCCCTTGTATTTTGAGGTCTCAACGCTTCGGGCTTCTAGGCCGATTTTGATTTCAGCAACGGTCTCGGGCACCTTCATAAAAAGGTCGATGAGATTTAGCCTCGCATCTCTGCCAATAACAAAAAGATATCGACCGGATGAAGACATCCTCGATATATGAACCGCGTAACCAGTCTTAATAATCGTCACGATCTTTTTGCTGTCACCGTCAATCAAGGCCACTTCGCCAGAATCGCGCAAGGTCACTGAAAAGAGATTATCAAGATTTAAATTGTTTTCCTTTTTCTTTGGTCGTTTATCTGGAGCAACCAACATCTTCCATGAACCTTTTAGCTCATTCATGCCCCACTCTGGCGGCACAGCCGGTTCGTTTTGAATGTATCTGGCCATCATTTCAATCTCTTTATCACTGAGCTGACCCGAGGTGCCCCAATTCGGCATTCCCGCTGGAGATCCATAAGTAATGAAGTTCTTCAGATATTCCGTTCCCAGCTTACGTGTGATGTCCGTTGTCAGCGGCTTGCCCGTTGCGCCTTTTCGAAGGACACCGTGACAGCCCGCACATCTCTCAAAGTAAATCGTGTTTGATTTTTCAAATTCGCTTTTTGAAATCTGAATACCTTTTGGCACGTCCTTGTAAACAATGTCACTCGAAGATATTCCCGATGGGGCTCCCTCATATCGACCAGTCTGCTCCATCGTCTTGGCTTTCTCGCCCTTTGATTCTTCCAATGATTTGCCGCCAGATTTGGAGGTCGAGTAATAAGCCGCTAGATTTTCGACATCTTTGTCTGACAAGGGAGTCGCCATTGCGGACATCACGGGATCCTTCCGATCGCCCGACTTGAAGGCTTTAAGTTGCTTGACGAGGTAGGCCTCTGATTGACCGGCCAACGATGGATAGAGTGGGTTCACGCTATTGCCCGCAACACCGTGACAGGCAACACAGGAGTTCGCTCTTTCTTTTCCCGCTTTAGAATCACCCGCACCCATCGATTTCGATGAGCTAAAGGTCACCGCCGCAAGCGACAGGATGATGGTGTAGAAACGATTGCTGTTCATAAATCTTACTCCCTTGCTTAAATTCTGAGCTCTAAACTTAGAATTTTGATCTTTGCATTGCTGCTGAAATTTTATTATTTCAATAATCTCTCACTAAACGAGTGTTCCGCCAAGAATAAATGGCTTTGCCGTTTTCTCCAATTTCTAATTTTCTATTGAAATCATTTGGGGCATTATGCCTCAGTTATCTGCAGCAACTCAGCCTGGTCCATCGCTTTAAAGAAAAGTCGGCAAACCGAAAAGGCCGACTCGATTTTCACTTTGTTCAAGAATGCCCGCTATATTTTTTTGATCCAGGGTGTTTACATAATTGGCAAATCTAAATAGGTTGAGACGATAAGGTAAAAGAAAGGCAAACTGTGACGATTCAAAATATTTGCGATCTAAATCCTTCACAAGGAGCCTCCGGTTCTCCGCACCTGGTATCGATTGTCGGGGCAGGTCCAGGTGACATCGAGCTGTTGACCATCAAGGCATACCGACGTCTTCGTTCGGCACAGGTCATTCTCTACGACAACCTGGTCAACAAGGAGATTCTGAGTATCGCTCCGACCGAGACTCAGCTTGTCTACGTTGGAAAGGAATGTGGGAAACACGAGATGTCGCAGTCAGATATCAATAGAACCTTGATTCAATACTCTCGAACCCACAAATATATAGTCCGCCTCAAAGGGGGCGATCCCTTTGTCTTCGGCAGAGGTGCTGAGGAGGCTCAATCTTTGGTCGAGGCTGGCATATCATTTGAAATCGTCCCCGGAATCAGCAGTTCCATCGCCGCGGCCGCCTATGCTGGAATACCTGTGACTCACCGCGAGCTGGCATCTTCCTTTGCGGTCATCACAGGACACGAGGATCCCACAAAGGAAACATCATCCATTCGTTGGAGTTCTCTCGGTGGAATTGATACCTTGGTATTTCTGATGGCCGTCGGCAACCGTGCAGCCATTGCTTCTCAATTAATCAAATCAGGACGACAATCAGATGAACCCGTTGCCTTCGTAGAATCTGGAACAACCAAAAACCAGCGAGTCACAAGATCGACTCTGGGCGAGGTTCGAGACAGACCTCCTAATATCAAATCTCCTGCCGTTATGATCGTCGGAGGCGTTGCCGACCTCAATCTATCTTGGTTTCTGCCTCATGATTCCAACTCTTCTTTTCTCCGTCCCTCTTCGTCAATAGGGTCTGGACCAATTGAGAAACCTGTTGAGCTCGCTCGATAAATGTGGAGGGACCCGATACTTTTTGCTTTTCTCGAAAGGAGCTCACAGTTTTGATCATGGACTCGAGATCTTCAGGCAAAACCGCCTCCAGGCGCTTGCGAATTTGTACCGCCAAACCCGGTGCCTTACCACCTGTTGTGAGGCCAATAGTCATGTCTCCTCTGAGGATTAAAGAGGGAAAAATAAAACTGCAAAAGGCCGGACTGTCCACACTGTTGCATGGGATATTGCGTTTGCTACAGATATCGAATATTTGCTTTTGCAGACTGAGGTCATCGGCCGCAACAATGACGATATCGATCCCCTCAATGTCTGTGACCAGAAACTCACGTCGAAATACCTCTGGTTCTTTGAGGCACAGGGCAAGTTCATTTTCGAAGTCGGGACAAAACTCCTTGGCCACAATTTTAAGTTTCGGAGCGAAGGGATTTAGCTTTTCAAGTTTTCGGGTCGCAACAATACCCGCACCTACGATCAAGATTCGTTTTGTTGAAAGATCAATAAAAAGAGGAAAATATGACATTGCCTACACATATTTTACGGATCTATTGAATGCAATCAATATATGTATTTGTGTAGTATGTCTGTGTGAGACTTAACTTAATATGTATGCGTGAGAGCTAAATTGTGAGAGGACTTAAAAGTGAAGCGAGCGATTGCATGAATTCATCCGTCCCAACAAAATGGACTCCCCTTCAAATTCAGCTATTGGATCAGTATCAAAGAGGATTTCCAATTTGCGAAAGACCATATTTGAAAATTGCGAGTGAGCTTGGCGTCACCGAAGAACTTGTCATCTCGGAGCTACAATACCTCAAAAGGAAAGGGGCCATCAGCCGAATTGGTCCTGTGTTTCGCCCACATGCGCTAGGAACTAGCACTCTCGCCGCAATGATGATTGATCCAGACAAACTTGAAAGTCTGGCCCATTTTGTCAGCGGATTTCAAGAAGTGAATCACAATTATGAGCGCTCAGACAAAATGAATTTATGGTTTGTCGTGACTGCACAAAATGAAGCGAAGCTTCTCGAAGTCTTAAGGGAGATCGAATTGAGAACGCAAATCCCCGTCCATGATTTGAGGCTACTAGAGGAGTATCGCATTGATTTGGGCTTTGATTTAGCCCACTGGCTCAAGGGGAGATCAGAGTGAACAAAATGGATCGAATCCTCCAACGTCTCGAATCTGGAATCCCCATAGACCCAGAACCTTTCAAAACTATTGCCGCAGACTGCAACGCGACGGTCAGTGAAGTTCTGGCCGTAATTCAAGACCTTGAATCACAAAACTCCATTCGACGATTCGGAGTCGTCGTGAACCACAAGGCCATTGGCTTTGAGTCCAATGCCATGTGCGTCTGGGATGTGCCAGACACAAAAGTAAGTGAAATTGGAAAAAAAATGAAATCCTACGAGTTCGTTACACTCTGTTATCGGCGAAAGCGCTCCCTGCCTGCTTGGCCCTACAATCTCTACTGCATGATCCATGGACAAGACCAGGATATGGTTTTGTCTCAGTACCGTATCATCAAAAATGAACTACGTTTAGGCGACATCGCAAGCAAGATACTGTTCAGCACAAAGACCTTTAAACAGAGAGGTGCCAAATATATGCCGCTCACTAAGGACCAAGAATCTTCTCTCCTCAACAAACTACAAGATGGGCTTTCGATAGAGGAGAGTCCATTTCTTCAGCTCGCCAATGATTTCAATTTGTCTGAAAGCGAACTTCTTTCTATCATTGAAAAGAAACTTCTCGACGGCTCTCTGACAAGATTCGGTCCCATGTTCAATGTTGAAAAATTTGGCGGAGAATTCACTTTGGTCGCCATGAAGGTTCCGGAAGCTCAGTTTGAAGAAGTCACAAAGCTCGTCAATGCCCACGTCGAGGTGGCTCACAATTACCGACGAGAACATGCCCTCAACATGTGGTTTGTCACGGCAACGGACTCAAAAAGGGCCACGGAAGAAGTTCTTAAAACTATCGAATCTGAAACGGGTTTGAAAACATTTGCGATGCCAAAACTCGAAGAATATTTTCTGGATTTAAGGTTTAAATTATGATGTTCAAGCTCACTGAATTGGATAACAAAATCATCAAGTGCACCGAACGCGGATTGCCACTGACTGTAAGACCCTTTGCAGCCATCGCCTCAGAGGTCGGAGCTTCAGAAGAAGAGGTCATTTCGCGGTTTCGACAAATGAAAGAAGCAGGGGTCATCCGACGAATCGCGGCCGTTCCAAATCATTACAAACTTGGCTTCGTTTCAAACGGCATGACCGTCTGGGATGTTCATGACGACAAGATTTCTGAATTGGGAAAGCGAGTGGGATCGCTGGATTGCGTGAGCCACTGCTACAAAAGACCGCGCCATTTGCCCGATTGGCCCTACAATCTGTTCGCAATGGTGCACGGAAGGAATAAGCTGGAAGTTCAAACTCATGCTGAAAAAATTCTTTCAATTCTCAAACCTTCACTCAACGGCTATGATATTCTATTTAGTTCTGAAATACTAAAAAAGACGGGCTTTCGCAGCCGAAAGGAAATCTGATGTTTCGTATCAGCCAATTCATGAACGAAATCAAGTCTCCCACTCCAGTAAGACCGAAAAGAAACCCTCCCGGGCCCGTTGTCATCTGGAATCTCATTCGCCGCTGCAATCTTGCCTGTCTGCACTGTTACACAAACTCCACTGACCGTGACTATTCGGGTGAGCTCAACACGCAAGAAGTATTCTCTGTCATGGATGATCTCAAGTTTTTCCGAGTGCCCGTCCTGATCCTTTCGGGCGGCGAACCTCTTTTGCGTCCCGACATCTATGATATTTCGGCGCGCGCAAAAAAAATGGGCTTTTACGTTGGACTGTCTACCAATGGCACTTTCATCGACTCCTCCAATATTGATAAAATCGCCGCGCTCAATTTTAACTATGTAGGCATTAGCCTCGATGGAATCGGCGAGACTCATGATCGCTTTCGAAGAAAGACCGGATCCTTTCAAGCCGCACTCGAAGGCATTCGCGTGTGCAAATCAAAAAATCTTAAAGTCGGTATTCGGTTTACTCTCACCCAAGAGAACGCTCAAGATTTGCCCGCTTTGCTGGAGTTTCAAAAAGCTGAGCACATTGATAAATTTTATCTGTCCCACCTCAATTACTCAGGTCGAGGAAAATTGAATCGTGGGCGGGATGCCCACTTTGAAATAACAAAATGGGCATTGGATCTCTTGTTTAAAGAGGCTTGGCAATCTGCACAGCGCGAGGACGAACGAGAATTTGTGACTGGCAATAACGATGCCGATGGTGTCTACCTGTTGTTTTGGGTTCGCAATAATTTTCCAGAGATGGAAAACCACATTCGAGCCAAGCTCGCCCAATGGGGTGGCAACTCATCAGGAGTGAATATCGCCAATATCGACAATCTCGGCAATGTCCATCCTGACTCCTTCTGGTGGGACTACACTTTGGGCAATATTCGAGAGCGTCCTTTTTCGCAAATTTGGACCGATCTCTCTGATCCACTGATGAAGGGCCTCAAGGCCGAGCAAAGACAGATCAGCGGTCGCTGTGGGCAGTGCTCTTTCTTTGACGTTTGCAATGGAAACACCAGGGTTCGCGCATATCAAGTCCACAAAGACGCCTGGGCCGAGGACCCCGGCTGTTACCTCGATGACAACGAACTTGGCCTCACAGAAGAGAAGAAGATTCTGTCTCTTTAACAAGGCCAAGTCCCACCGAATCAAATATTTCCTGAAACTCTGTTCTTCAAGGTGCCTATTGTGGATATCCGCTGGCTAGACTGCGACAGGAGCGATGACTAACTTCCCCTTCTGCTGCCGCCGCCACATTTTGAGACCCCGTAAGAGGATCTGGAAGGAGAGTATCAGGAATGGTGTATTTCACCCAAGAACCTACGACTGCCTCTTGGTTGATGGAATATGGCAATGCATAACCAGAAATAGCAGAAACACCTCCAGATGAAACTGCCACAGGGCCTAAAATAGCAACCTCTCCCGTTTCATTCGTCACAACATTATTAGCCTTGGCCAAAAGATTCAGTTTGAATTCGAAAGGAGGGTCCATCTCCGAAACCTGACTTCGTCGTTCAATAGTCAACTCAAGCGACTGCTGCGGACCGGCCATCCTTCTCCCTGCGATCCCACCCTTGAGTCGAAGATCGAGTCCAAGCGATTCAGATACTAAGGAAATATCAAGCTTGCCCTCTAAGGCTTCCTTGGTTGGAATCCGAAAATTTACAACTTCCTCACTATTTGGCTGACCTGGGTCACTGGCACTGGGTCCAGAAAGTGTCACAGGAAGATTAAAGTACTGTTTCAAACCGGGAGGCAGACGGCTCTCACCATGGCGTTTGAAATGATATCTCAAAACGGCCTCTCGATGTGATTCAGGCCAGTCTGCTGCCATTGATTCACTTATTGCTTGGCTCAATTGAAATAAAAAATTTTCATATGGCTGACTGATAATCCTACTGCCCAACTTCACATGCGAAAGCAGCGACGACCCCTCTAACTCGGGAGGTAAAGAAAATCGAAGGACCGAAATCTCCTTGCGATTTGTTCGAGTTAAGAAATCGTTTAGATCTCCATATCGGGCATCGTTCGCACCCTCGAGGAATTCAAGAGCACCATCATTGTTGCGCGTGAAGAAAACTGAATGGTAGTATACCACCCTTCGATTCGATTTTCCGCTAAAGTCATATCCCACAGGAACTAACTCAATCAACCTAAAGCGGCTCGCCCGTTTGGAATACCCAACCTGAACAACCCAACCCGGATACAGCTCTTCCATACGTTCCCGCAAACGATTCAGCTTCTCCAAACGAGCCAAATTCGATTTCTCGATTGAATCGGGCAGAAGCAACTGAGGAGCAGGAGGAGCAGAAGGAATGTGGCCCTCGGTATAAACAACATCGCTTTCCCATTCGAAAGGCCCATCCAAATTCAACTCGCTGAGGACTCCACGCAGAACCCCCTCACGTCTCATGTCTCCTTGCGTGAGGACAACCATCAATTTTTCTACATGAGGCGGGATACTCTCGACTAAATAATATGTTCGGTATTCTTTAAGGGAGTCGATGAAATCCGCGCTGGCAGCCCAAGAGAAAAAACCCACGAAAATAATCAAAAAAACCTGCATAACAAAGCTCCCTTTGGAATTCCGTTGGTAATGCTTCAGTAAAATATCCGGTCTAGTTAAGGCTTTGCCATGCGCACGTCAAGGAAAGATAATTTCGGGATTTTGATTTTGGCGAGGTTAACATTTTTTGTCTATTTTTCATTCTAAAATGAGATTTTTTCCATCGCTGGCAGATCGCAATTACAGAAGAGCCTTTTCAATGTTAACAACATGATTCATGATTCGCCATTCAAAATCAAAACAGCAAGGGCGTGAAATGGCGACCAAGGAGAAAAAGTGAAACCATGTCTTTTTGTCGTGTCTCTGGTTCTTAAGCCTTTGCTTGCAGCTGTATTCTTCCTTTCATTTAATTCGGGCGTCCTCGCGGCTGATCAGGTCAGTGAAAATTCTGGCCGTCTTTCTTGTCACGATCTCGTGCGAAAAGCCACCCAGTATTCTGGGGAAAAGTCAGGATTTTACGTTCATTTGGCTGTGACTCCTCCTGTGCAGTTGGATTCGGGCATGTGGAGTTTCACAATTGATTGGAATAAAGAGGAAAGAAAGATTGAACTTCCAAGCATCCTTTTCGACAGCTTGCGGGGGGATCCAAATCTTCGAATTATTGTCCTTGCCGGAAATACCCTCTATGAAAACACCCGCCACAATCTTGGATTTCATTTTGGTGACTACCTCATCGAGCACGCTGGCGCCGTCGGAGCCACCCAAAACTCTCAGAGCCGAGTAAACGAGAGATATCGGGTTTTCGAAAGACTGAATATCATCTATGATGATCGTTCGGCTAGATCCGGAGAACGATGGCTTTTTTCTGAACCAGGAACTTTCCGCACACCTCAAATGGAGATATTCATTCTCGCTTTACCGCACGCACAGAGAATCGCAATCTTGCGCCCCATAGGAGATTACAATGAGATCGGCGACGTCGTTGCCCCTGTGCTTGACGTGACGGGTGTACCGATTAGCCAGGTTTTACTGGTACACGACGATCTTCGAGAGACGGAAGGCTCCCTCTCGTTTTATGCAGGCCCTCAAGATCCAAGGGAAATAATGCCATATTTTCTGTTAACAGGGCACTCTCATTCGGAATTATCTCGAAGGTGTTAGATCGAATAAGAGAAGACAAAACTTTTGGTCCGTATTTTAATTTCGCCAATCCCAATCTCGTTGAAATGAATCTTAAGCTCAAACAGATGGCCTCGCTACGAGAAGGCACGACAGCGTTTAGAAATTTGAATACAATACTCATTCCGATTCAAAATTTCCTCAAGAGACTCGTTCAAACTGATACCACGAAAATTCTATTAGAACTTGGAGGCGGAGCTGAACTCAAAGTTCTAAAACGCGAAAGAGCAGAATTACAACAGCGCTCCGCCGAAAGTTCTGAAGAAACCAGACCAGAAATTGGTGAGAGATTGGCAGCTCTTCAAACCCGTATACAGGACATTGAAAGCAAAATGGCGACATTGAAGAAGGACTTAGATACGGAGTACCAAGCACTCAAAGTGGATATTGAAAGGATCGTGCGCGAAGGACTCTCCTATCACCGTCTGGCAATTGGTACGGGTGCACCAGAGGGCATGACTGATTTTGTGGATTTTGTTCTGGGGAACTTCCCGCCTGAGAAATTTGATACAAGCTTTTGGGAAGTGGCCTGGAAGAAAGTTTCCGAATATCTTCAGCAACTTCAATAAGGCGGGCCGAGCCAAGAGCTGAGAATCCCCCCAGCTGGAGTCGGCCTTTTAAATTTTATGTGCACCACTTAAGAAAAGTTTGGTATAGTACGCCATCGCGGCCTATGGGAGGTGCTTATGGCTTGGTTTAAACGAATTGCTCTTTTTATGGCAGTCAATGCCCTGGTGATCTTCACGATCTCTATTGTTCTGAACGTGCTTGGCGTAAAACCCTATCTCACGGCCAGGGGACTCGATTACGAATCTCTCTTGGCATTTTGCCTGATCTGGGGTATGGGCGGAGCTTTTATATCCCTCGCTCTTTCTAGAATCATGGCCAAGTGGATGATGGGAGTTAAGGTCATTCCACCTGATACTCGAGATTCTGAACTTCGAGATTTGGTCCAAATGGTTCATGAGCTTTCCAGGGCAGCCAGCCTTCCGGTCATGCCAGAAGTTGGGGTATATGACTCCCCCGAAGTCAATGCCTTTGCCACTGGTCCGAGTAAATCCCGCTCATTGGTTGCGGTATCCAGTGGTCTCCTTCACCGCATGAAGAGAAATGAAGTCAAAGGAGTCCTCGGCCATGAAGTGGCCCACATCGCCAACGGAGACATGGTCACCATGACACTCATCCAAGGTATTGTGAACGCCTTTGTCATGTTCTTGGCTCGCGTGATTGCTTATGCACTCACAATGGCGCGCGGACAAGACAGCGATGATCGTCAAGGGGGGACACCCATGTCCTATTACCTTGTCCAATTTGCACTCGAAATGGTTTTTATGGTTCTTGGGTCTATGGTTGTTGCTTGGTTTTCTAGATACAGGGAGTACCGTGCAGATTCAGGCGGAGCGCGATTGGCTGGACGCGGAAACATGATTCAAGCGCTTGAAGGCCTTAAGCGCACTTTTGATGACGTCGACCCCAACACCCGCCCTGCTATCCAGGCACTTAAAATTTCGAGTCGTCCAGGCGGAATCATGCGCTTCTTTTCAACTCACCCTCCACTCGAGGAAAGAATCGAAAGACTTCAGCGTTCCAGTGTCACTGGGTAGGATGAGGCCGCCAAGCGAAGACCAGGCGTAGGTCTGCTTCTTCACTAATAAAGAAACCAATCACAGGGCCACTATTTTTGGAAGGCCTTTCCGAGAACGGAGAGGCCGACGATCTCAGAGAGAGTCAAAACGCCTCCCATCATAGCTCCCGCAATTCCTGGCCCAGCAATATCAGCCCCGGTGAGGTACAATCCCTTTAACGGCGTTTTTGCTGAAATCCAAGGATTCTCAAACCTATTGACAGAAAGGGGAATGCCGTAGATCGCACCTTGAGGATGTTTGCTATAAGACTTAAAAGTGAGCGGGGTCGCCAATTCGTAAAAATCCACTAAGGATTTGAAACCAGGAAGACTTTTTTCCACAAATTCAAGCAGTCGAAGCGAAATCTGCTCTTTTAAACTTTCATATTCAGCACCACGATTTTTGAGAGGCAAATCCTCCCATTTCTTAAATAGGGATGGGTCCGAAAAGGTCAAAATTTGGGCCGTTGGAACCTTTCCACCTAAATCGACATTTGCTGAAAAAGAAAGAAATACCATTGAGGGAGAATGATTCAAAATATCTGCCCGTGACGCCCAAGTTTTGTCGTGATCATAAGAATCAAATAGCCAAAAGATTTGATCCTGAATTCCCAGTTTGCTGGGTGGCTCCTTGAGAGTCAGAAAAAGACAAACACCTGAACAGGGCTCAGGCAATTCTGAAATCCTATCGAGGGTAGAACTCGCGTAAAGTTCTGGGATTAATTTTTGATATGTATTGATCAAACCTATGTTAGAGATCACAACTGAGGATCGAGCTTCGATAAGTTCATTTGTAAAAAGATTCAAGGCTTTAACGCCTATCACTCGATCTCCATCAAGAAGAAGATCTTTGACTTCATGGCGAACACGAACATCTCCCCCTCCTCCCTTTACAATGCTCGCTACGGCCTGAGGAATCGCCTGGGAAGAACCAACAGGGTAATAAGCTCCGTTTAGATAGTGAGTAAAAACAAGAGCATTCATAAAAAATGGACTTTGACCCGAAGGCAGGCCATAATCGCCCCATTGAGAATCAAGAACGGCTCTCAGCTCCTTGGAAAACTTTCTCTTTCCAAAATATTCTGAGGTTTTTCCAAACGCCAAATGATAACCCCAAAAAAGAAGGTATTGTAAAACCAACTGAAGAGCACGAGGAAACCGTTTGGCCATATGAAAAAAGTTGGCCCATTTTGTTGCGCGGTAAACATCCACAAAGTATGTACTTATTTTATCGGCTTCGGAGGGGAACAATTCCACCAACTGAGATTTAAATTGGTCAGACGATGAGGGTACCGCAATCTTCAGACCAGGATATATAAACCATTGGTGGGGATCCGAAAGCTTTTTCCATTGCACCTTGCCACCAGTGACTCGATTCATTACTTTCTGCAAAGAACTCTTCTCACCCATTTGCCCGACATAATGAAGTCCAACATCCCAAGAAACGCGGGTGTCACGAACGGATCTTGAAAATGAATGAGTATAGCCTCCAATCTTAGAATGACTCTCCAAGATCAACACTTTCTTTCCATAAAACTGAGTTAGGAGACTTGCGCAAGTAAGCCCTCCCATGCCTGAGCCAACAACAATGACGTCAAAATAATCTTCTTTTCCGGACTTTGCCTCCGCCATATCACCCTTTCCCCTCTAAGAATAAAATTAGGACTGAATTGTCCTCAAAGGTACCACCGAAAGAAGCGCTTAGCTACCCCCCAAAACCTCAACTAAGCCTTTCCTTTCTCTATCTGAAAGACGCTGAAACGTTTTCATTTCAGTAATCTGGCCAATTGCTCGATTGAGATCATTCAATCTTTTTCCCCTCACATTAGAAGCTTCAAGTGAGCCATGACAGGTCTTACAACTGGTCCCATAGAGAGCGGTCGCCTCGCTCCGGAGAGAGGAGCCGTCCGATGAATTCGCAAGTCCACCCGATTTTCCATCAATATCAACGACCAAATTTTCAATTCCATTAAAGAGGGGTTCAAGTTCATTTGATGAAAAGGAATCCTTTCTGCTGACAGTCAATCTAGAGGTCATAAGAATGACTTCACCTAAAGAGTTGGTGATATAGAGCTCGACTTCTAGAAGCCCTTCAGAAGGACAAATGAGTTCAATTGCATTATTATGATCTTGGTAATTCTTTTGCCCACAACCGGAGATGATCCCGGCAAACTTATGAATCCACACGTAAACTGATTCTGGAGGGAAAATCTGAGGATTTACGTAAACAACGATTGGGAGTTCACTCGATAGTACACGATTCATTTGCCAGATTTTTCGAGCAGATGGAGATTGGCCGGTGCTATTTTGTTCAAGAACATTTGAATTTATCTGGTTACCTTCATGAACCGATCCGCAATTTTGAAAATTTAAAATAAAAAAGACGCAAGAAAACAGAAAGATAAGCTTACTGATTTTCAATGGTTGATCCATCAAAAAATCCCACCTCTCCCAATTCCCTTAATGTTCTTTGGTGATCCGAAGCTTGACCTAGAAATTCCAAACTTATTCAAAACATCAACTAACAAAGAGGAATAGGGTTTATCTTCAGGCGCAGTCTGTCCTCCCGCAAGAACACCAACGTCTTTTCCATTCCAAGAAGAATTGCTTCCATCAATAACAAAAACTGGCGCTTCTGAGGCTGTGTGCGTGTTTCCATCGTTCTGCTCGCCTCCAACCAAGATCAAGGTTTTTTCAAAAATGCCATATTTTTTAAGTTCATTTACCAAGTGCACGATATTTTTTGTTACGGAATCCATATAGTCTCTTAGCCCATTGCCGTGATTGACGATATCTTGGAGAGTTTGGCCGTCTCTTCCAACATCTTGGCTCGTAATATAGTGTTGATTTCCATGATTGACTTCTAGGCAAAGAGACATGGTTGCCGAATTAGTCAATCCAGCTTTAAATGATAGAGCCAACAAAGTATTCAATCCTTGAACCTTTTGCTCGTAAACTGTTCGATCACTGGTGGAGGGGTTTGCGGTGGTCACTGTGGGACCTGACCAATCACATAGAGCCGGCTTGCTATTTTGATAGTTCAAACCGCTCTGCAAACCCTCGAGATCCTTGTTCAGTTTGGATATTTCGGATTTAAAATCCTCGATATACCGATCATAAGCTCCGGCATATCTCCTGTTGAGCTTAAAATGTTGAGAGTATCGGTCCTTGACACGATCCATAAGAATGATTTTTTCATTGGCTTGTTTAATTTGTGCTTCAATGACCTTGGGGTCCGAATTATAAGTCTCGCACCGCGCGCGAGCGGTTAATTGCTTAAGAAGTGCTCCGGAATCAAAAGTTGGATAATGAGCATTTCTTGGATCTCTCCAGGAAATTGCATTAAAAAAATGAGGCGCTTCAGCCCCATTAAACCCAGCCCTGTGATTATACCCAACGGCTAAGGGCGTCTGGCCGGCACTTTCTGCAATCAGCCAATCAATGGACTTTGTGCCGTCAGGGGCCGCAGTGGTATTGTTGTCCCCTACAAGGAGATCATAATCCGAAGCTCCTCGTGACGGAAAGCCCGTCAAAAAACCCCCCTGGGCTTGAAAGTGTCCAACCGCCTCAGTTCCGGCCTCCATCCTATAGGTGAGACCCCTGGGCACAAATACATTGGCTTTAATTGAATCAAGTCCGCTCAGACTTCCATAACCATTGAAAATCCAATTTCCGTAGCCGTTGAAAAAACCTCCATGCAAATCACTGGTATCTTTTACGGTTTTATTGAGTGCCAGTGTGTGAGCCATCACTCCAATAAAATATTGATGAGATCCGCCCGCAGCGAAAGCTTTCGTTAAATCAAGGACATGGGGCAAACAATAAGCATACCCCGCGCTTTTTAACATCCACAACATAAACTCTTTGCGAGATAATTTTCTCTCTGTGCTCATATTGATTCCTACTTCAGTATTTTGAATCTCTTGCTTACTTCATCTGAATTTAACAAACTTTCCAAATACATGTCCTTGCCAACTGCAACTAACTTACGAACGGCCTCCGCTAGCTCAGCTGAATTTGGAGTACGACCAGCCAATGAACGATAGGATCGCCCCGCAAATTGCTCCTGGCTCAGACCTAGATTATTCATCTCAGCGCTGAGGAGAATACCTTTGATCACTGGCAACATTCCAGATTTGAGGTAAACTTGAAACCAAGTCTCAAAACCTTCAGAATCAGGCTCTCTTCCCAAACCATAGCGATAAAGATCTCCAACGAAAACTTCAACCAATTTCATTTTTACCTGTTCAGCAGTCAAAGAACTATTGATAAATCTGCGAGAAGAGAACATTTCAGTTAAAACATCGATAACTGGACGCTCTCTGTTTTGAGAAAAGATATCCTTGGCATCGCAGGGTCCCAGAACCCGGTTGTCTGGCCCATCTCCCAATCCCTTGAGTTGACTGAGAAAGCAACCTCTTAGCTCGCCTGACTCTGAAATAACCTCAACAAGTGAAGACAAATCACTGTATGCCCTATTCAAAAACACACCTTTGCTTAAAATGGGACTGCCGTCGCTAAATTCACCACGAAATTTTCCAAATGGACTTAAGTGCTCTAAAGTGACACCAACAGGATCGATGATCGAGTGACAAGATCTACAATTGGGATTTGATCGGTGCTGCGCGATCGCATCAGCAAAATTTTGATTGGCCGATGCTGATTTTGCTTCTTCGAGCTGTTCAAGGGTCGCAGGCTCTAAAGTTGGCAATTTCATGCAAAGCAGCTTATTTGTGATATTGATGCCTCGATGAACGTAATGAGACTTTACTTGTCCATTAACCACTCTTGAAGAGGACATCGCAAAACTCGGGTGTGTCAGAAGGCTCTCAGGAATTTCTCCCTCTGAGGACGCTGAATAAAAGAGGTCCTTTAAACCTTTTTCAGATACAATGGCCTCTTCAACCTTGCTATAAAAATCATTCATTACAGCTTCCTTGTCGAAGGACTCAGAGCTTGGAATATCCATGTTTTTTAGGCCATCATTCGAGAGCCATTTCTCCCAGAAACGCTTCGAAAATCGACGTGCATTTTTCGGCACACTGAACATCTTTAATAGCTCTGCGCGGAGCGCTTGGGGGTTGCTGCGGACCTCATCCCTTTGATTGACAAGCTCAGAAGACGGAAAGCTTCCAAACAAAGTCATGGATATTTTTGAAATAAATTCGTAGGACGTCAGTTCATTCGAGTAGATCTTAAAATGAAAATCTGGCGAATAAAAATGAGCCTGGCAAAATTTTCAAACGAAATATCCATATTGTTTTCAACAAGCTCACTCATTTCGCTCGAAGAAACAAAACGTCTAAAGATATTTGAAATCTGTAAACTCAGAATACTTGAACGACAACTCTTGTCCAATTCTGCACAAGTGGAACTGGCTTGTTCTGTTAATCTTCTTCCAAAATACTCCACGATAGGAGTTCGATCCAAAATAAAATCCTTAAAATCCTTTAACTCAAGATTTCCATCGAATAGATCTGGAACTACTGGCAGCGCATTGGTCAGTTTCACCAGATCTCCATGGTTCACATTCGGAAATAAGTCTTCAGCAATATTTAAATACTCAGAAGCACCTAATATGTAGACTTTATTTGTACTTTCCTTATTTTCATCAGAACAGGCGTCAAAATTGAATCCTGAAGAAGAAGAAGAAGAAGAAAGACTTTCCTTGTTTTTCAGTGCCTTAAAGGAATCACAGTTAACAAAAAGAAGGGCGATTGAAATACCGGCCAAAATCATTACCGGAAATTTTAGAGATCCGTCTGTTCGCTTCATTGATTCCTTTCTTTGCTCCAGAAATTTCTGAAATAACATCAAATCTCAAAATAGTTGAAAACACTCAAACCCAACCAACACTTCCTCTGCATAGTATGAGCAAAAGTCAGGCCGAAAATGCCCCATTTCCGAAAATACAATTATTTTGAGATCCGGATAAAAAGATCTCAAGTTGAGACACAAACGACTGAACGGAGTTTAGAATTATTATCAAATTGAATCAGCAAAGGGCTATTTGGAACCTAAAAATGAAATCCATTCCGTTGATTGCCTTTCAATTGCCTTTCGAAATTAAAGCGCCTCAAACATCAGATTTGAACAGATTGAATGTATTCAAGCCCGGTCCTTGTTCAGACATTAGACAAACATTGACACCTTGGTCATTTTAAAGACCAGCTTGATAGGACCAGCTTGATAGGACAATATAGCCAAATCTAAACAATTCATTGCCAAACATTGCTCGGATTCGTATCTTTGATACTTTTCTAGAAGGTGAGGATCATTTGCTCATTGAAGAACGGATACAGAAAAAGTTAAACGAGGCCTTTCGGCCCATTCATCTTGAAGTCATCAATGAGAGTTCCAACCACAGCGTACCCGTCGGTTCTGAAACCCATTTTTTAATAGTAGTGGTAAGTAAAGTTTTTGAGAATTTGTCTCGAATTCACCGCCAACGGAAGGTTCATGAGGTTTTGTCTGAGGAGCTCGGCGCAGGGGTTCATGCATTGTCGCAGCGACTGATGAGTCCAACGGAGTGGCAAGTCAACGGAGGAAACATAGTCGGCTCTCCCGCTTGTGAGGGAAACAAAAAGAACAAAAACCAGTGATAAGCCTGATAGACTATAAGCCCAATAAACTATAGGGCAAAATTCCATCGTTTTCGGATTTTCTATTCTATTTTGTTTCAGGCTTTTCTGAACTTCTCGGACAAAATCCGCCGAGCACTGGGTTGTCGCTCCGGAAAGCAACGACAGTATATCCAATCGCAAAAATGAGAAAACCCAGGCTTAACCACTGTCCTCGAGTCAAACCGAGCCATTCAAATCCGATGTGGGCATCTGGCATCCGAAACTGCTCTCCAAAGATTCGCGCTAGGGAATATGCAATTCCAAAAACTCCGCTGATCACTCCGGCCTTTCTAGGTTTGAGCCACAGCAAAGTGAGAACCACCCAGACGAGAAATCCTTCAAAGAAGGCTTGGATGAGCTGAGAAGGATATCGAGGGGTCAGAACATTCTGCAATGCCTGGAGAACCTCTATTTTCCCATTCTGACTTGCCCAAATAATCTTTTCGATAACTGCGTTGACATTTTCGTGAGCCATGGCATCACTGCGGTAGTGATCGACCCATTCAATCCAGCGATCAGCGCTTAAGCTCATCTCGGTTCCGCCCGGATTTTGAATTGATGAGAGGTGGCCCAAGACGGGAACCAAACCTTTCAGTTCTTGAACGTGGTAATTGGCCCAAAAATAGAGTTCGAGGAAATTTGACCGCCCAAGATAAACTCGAGGGAGCATCTCGTCCATAAAGTTCACCGTTGATAAAATTGGCAATTCGGCCTGCCGTAAAGCCAAAAGTGGCCCCATAGGCCGTCAAATCAATCATGTGCATTTTAGAATAGCCGTACTTTTTTGCAAAGAACCAACATGCGATGATCACTCCGGCAATTCCACCATGACTGGCCATGCCGCCCTTATGAACTTCAAGTAATCCCCAAAAAGGGAAGTCTGAAGTGAAGGTCCAAAGCAATTCTGGAGAATAGAACAAACAATATCCCAATCGACCACCAACCAAAACCCCGATGGCACCCCAGGTAATGAAATCTCCCACTTTCTCTGCCGGCAACTCAATGCGCTTGCGTTTTGCAAGGTAAAGAAAGACCAAGTAACTTGCCACAAACCCTAATAAATAAGCCAAACCATACCAGCGGATACCCACCGTCTCTGTAAACTGAATCGCAAAGGGATCAAGATTGTGCACATAGTGAGTTACAGTTTCCATGCGTTTTCACCCATTTTTTTGGTTGTGTCCTCTGTCCACATTCTATAACAATGGAATCTAGAATTTCACGGAGATTTCCAATTTAATGACACGACGGGTAGACCCCCCTTTGTTGATTCTTGCCAGCACTTCAGGCTACCGAAAGAGGCAACTTGAAAGCTGGGAAATTCCCTTCACTGCGATGGCACCTCAGATCGATGAGGAAACACTTAAAATCCAACTCTCCTCTCTCTCGCCTCAGAACCTCTGCTTGGCTCTCGCTAAAGCCAAGGCCAAAAGCCTCGCCGACACTCGGCCAAATGCCATTGTCATTGGCTCCGATCAAATAGCCCTCTTTGAGGGCCAAATTCTTTCAAAGCCAGGATCACCGGAAAAAGCGAAGGCACAACTCGGCCTTCTTGAGGGAAAAACTCATTCGCTGCTGACAGCGCTCCACGTTATATACAATCAGAAAGAAATCTCTTTGGTTGAAGAAGTGCAGGTCACACTCAAGAACCTGAGCTCACAAGAAATCGACTTTTATCTCAGTTGGGAGAGACCTTTTGACTGCGCAGGCTCTTACAAGTTTGAAAAAATGGGTATTTGTATGATCGAATCTCTTAAGGGTCGAGATCCCTCCTCTATCATAGGCCTGCCTCTCATGGGGCTTTCTGAATGCATCGAGAAACTCACGGGAGAAAAGCCCTTTTGTCTTTATCCTCCGCCATCTCAGTCATCAGAAGTATTCTTCTCTCAATCCTCATCACCTAAAGGAGGTCGCCTTGCCTAAGCTTCAATCGACAAAGAATCTAGATTTCATCTCAAGGCCCCGGCGAAATCGAAAGTCGGCGAGTATCCGAGACCTCACTCAGGAGACCTGGCTCAGTCCAAAGAATTTCGTCATGCCACTGTTTTTAACGGAAAAAAATGGAGCTAAGGAGCCAATATTGTCCTTGCCCGGTCAATTTCGGTATGGCCCTGATCTTCTCATTGAGAAGGCTCGCGAAGTTTTAGCCTTAGGCATTCCAGGTATTGCCCTCTTTCCTAAAATTCCAGACCACCTCAAAGACCCTATGGGCAGGGAGTCAGCCAATCCGGATGGTTTGCTCCCGCGAACTGTCAGATCTCTTAAAAAATCCCTACCCGAACTCACAGTGATCACAGACGTCGCAATGGATCCCTATTCCTCCGATGGACATGATGGCATCTTATCCGAAGGAAAGATCCTTAATGATGAGACCCTTTCTGTATTGGGTCAGATGGCTCTTGTGCAGGCTCGCGCAGGGACTGACTACGTGGCTCCCTCTGATATGATGGATGGAAGGGTAGCCTATATACGGGCTATCCTTGACCAAGGCGGTTTTTCTGACGTCGGAATTATCAGCTACTCGGCCAAATACGCTTCCTGTTTTTACGGTCCATTCCGAGACGCACTCGATTCGACTCCGAAGACAGGAGACAAAAAATCCTACCAGATGAATCCTGCCAACCGCCGCGAGGCCCTCCGTGAGATTTGCTTGGATCAAGAGGAAGGAGCTGATCTCATTCTCATCAAGCCAGCTCTCAGCTACCTTGACATTATCTCCTTGGCCAAGGAAGTCTGTGATGTCCCGGTGGCGGCTTACAATGTCAGCGGCGAATACGCCATGATCAAGGCCGCTTCAGAAAAAGGCTGGCTCAATGAAAAGGCGGCTGTGCTCGAAACTCTCCTATCCATCAAGAGAGCTGGAGCTGACGTGATCTTTACTTACTGGGCAATGGATGCTGCTCGGTGGCTGGCCGAACAATAAAAGCCAAAAACTTAAGACGAATTGACAAACTGAAACAGCAAGAACAACGGCACCATTCTTGCTCATATGTGCGGCCATGATCGCATGTTGTGGCCTCGGCCTGCCGCATGATCATGGCTCGGGCATTTTTTTTAAGAAAATGAATAATATTTATGGGAGCCTTCCAATGATCAGCCGTTTTGCGACTTTCGCTTTGATCCTCATCGTGTTTAGCAACTGCGCCAGGAATAATGATACGACCAGCAATGATGGGGCCTGCAGCCAATCATTAGTCGACGATGCTAACGCGATAACAATTGCCCGAATGAATCTTACACCAACTGCAGAGAAATTAAAGCAGAACAGGGTCCTAACAGCCGCACTGGCTGCGGAGCTAAAAGAGAAGCTGACCTCAGTCAATAATGCCTGTGAAAATTTTAAATCCAGACATGCAGGAGTTTTCTGCAGATTGATGAAAAACGACCGGGAAGCGTTTATTTCCAGCTCCGAATTCGATGAAGTCTGCGACCGGGTAAAAACAGCCCTTGAAAAAGAGCTAACTCCCTATACGCCTTCAGCAAATTCTAGCAGTACTCCTCGATATACATCAGTGGCCTCGACTTCATATCCTCTCTTAAATGGACTCAATGGAATCAAAATCAAAGAGACGACCTCAGATTACAAAATAGTCGTTCTGGACTATAAAAAACTTTTATCTCTCGCTAACAAGAACGAGATACTCGTGGAGCAAGGGAAGGTTTATGATTCAGTATCTTCCGGGCCCTATCAATATCATCTGTCATCCAAACAGAAGATGATATGCGACGTCACAAGAGAGGAACCCAGCAGCCAAAAAGGCGAATTGAATCCTAATTCTTCCCCAGAGAGCAATCCGGTACTAAGTGTGATGGACTACTCTGAAACAGTTGTCGATGTCGGTGATGACTCAAGCAGTAAGCAACGTCGTTTTTTGGAGCTTTCATTTAACGAAACGAGTCTCAAGATATATTGCATGAAAGACGAACCCAAGACCGAATACACATGGTCAGAATTACAATATACCTTCTCAAAAATCATTGATGTAAAAAAAATTGAACCTAACACCAGGATTTCCGCAGGCACAACTGAAACTGACAACTTTTAAATGACAGAAAATAAAAAAAGCCGCGCCTCTTTCCTGAAGTGCGGCCCCCCTTTGCTTGGTTGGCTACCCACCCCTCTCTGGGTTGGACCAAATACTCGGATCCACAAAAAACACCAACATCCCTCAATCACTCCTCAGGCGGCCTTTAAAACGTGAGATATAACAAGATTCTCCTCTTCCTTTTCCTCCTGAAAATAGGGAAGAGCCTCGATAAAAATCTTTACGATATTGGCATCAAATTGACTGCCACTGTAATCAACTAACTCTTTTATTACCTTTTCATGCGATAGGGCTTCTCGGTAAGGCCTCTTATTAGACATGGCATCGTAGCTATCAACCACTGCAATCACCCGAGCGGGCAGAGGAATTCTCTCTCCGACCAGGTTAAACGGATATCCAGCCCCGTCCATTCTCTCATGATGGTAGCGAATTCCAGGCAACAAAAATCTAAAAAATGGAATATGACTAAGAGGTTCAATGATCTCCGCGCTCTTAATCGGATGGGCCTTCATGATTTCGATTTCATCGTTTGTCAGGCGGCCCGCTTTGAGAAGGATATTGTCGGGAACTCCCACTTTACCAATATCGTGAAACAAGCCAGAGTATTCGAGCACGGCTTGCTCGAACTCGTTCAGGCCCATTGCTTTTGCTAATTTTCTGCTGGCCATTCCGACGCGACAGCAATGATAAAAAGTAAATGGGTCCTTCTTCTTCACCGTCTGCAAAATAGAGTTGGCAACATCATTCGCCCAACTCGGAATATCATTCCAAGACATACTCTCAAACCTCATCGGTAACGTTCAGTTAAAATACGAAGAGAGCGATGCCTCTTCCCTCGCTAACGTCCCGCAAAGAGCACCATCTATGGACCTATCGGTGAACTCTCTGACAGCTGAAGAGACTCCTCTACAAAAGTCCTGTTAAGATTTGAGAATTTGCGCCAAATCAATGAGTTAGGACTATCCGCTCTTTGACCTCAAACCTGCGCTTTAGCAACAGTCGCATCCACCCCTTTGAACATCAGCTAGAAAAGGGAATGAAGGAAACCTCCTGTGAGGCTCCCTGGTTCTCGGGCCAACTCCTCGGGGCTCCCTAGTCCGACGATTTGACCTCCCCCATCGCCGCCTTCTGGACCCAAATCAACCAAGTAATCGCAGCTTTTGATAACATCGAGGTGATGTTCGATTACCAAAACTGTATTACCCTGATCCGTGAGCTCATGGAGCAAATCGAGAAGTTTACGAACGTCTGCAAAATGAAGACCCGTCGTCGGTTCGTCTAAAATATAGAGCGTCTTGCCTGTTCCCCGTTTTGAAAGTTCTTTGCTCAACTTTACCCTCTGAGCTTCGCCTCCAGAAAGGGTGGTAGAGCTCTGACCAAGAGTCATGTAATCAAGACCCACACGCATCAAGGTTTCCAGCTTTCTCTTGAGGGGCGGATGATGTTTGAAAAAATCAGCAGCTTCTTCTACCGTCATATTCAAAACATCGGATATGGACTTGTCTTTGAATTTAATATTCAAGGTTTCACGCGTATAACGGTTTCCGAGGCAGGCATCGCAAGTCACATACACATCGCTAAGAAAGTGCATTTCGATTCGAACCTGGCCTCCCCCAGAACAAACCTCGCAACGTCCGCCCTTCACATTAAAACTGAAGTGGCCGGGCTTATAGCCCCGGATCTTCGATTCCGGCAAATCCCAAAATATCTGCCGTATCAAAGGAAGAGCTCCGACGTATGTTGCAGGAATGGAGCGAGGGGTACGACCGATAGGCTTCTGATTTATTTCTATGACCTTGTCGATGTTTTCCAATCCCACTATTCTTTTATAGGGAGAGGCTTCAGACAAAGAAGAATAAAAATGCCTGGCCAATGCCTTATACAAGGTATCTACAATGAGCGTACTTTTCCCACTTCCAGAAACTCCGGTGATGCCAACCAAACAACCGAGGGGTATTTTCAGAGTGAGGTTTTGAAGATTATTTCCCGTTGCGCCCTCCACGATCAAAAAAAGACCAGAACCTTTGCGACGAACTTGAGGGATCTGGATCTTTTCAACTCCTGAAAGGTACCGACCCGTCAAGCTCTTGGATTCTGCAATAACTTCGAGAGGCGATCCCTCAGCCATGACTTCTCCCCCATGAACCCCCGCCCTGGGACCTAAATCAATGAGGTGATCAGCGGCCCGTATTGTCTCCTCATCGTGTTCAACCAGAATGACAGTGTTGCCGCGTCCGCGAAGCTCTTCAAGAATATCCAACAATCGACGATGATCGCGAGGGTGCAGTCCGATACTGGGTTCATCCAGAACATACAACACTCCGATCAGAGCTGATCCCACTTGGGAGGCAAGCCGAATTCGTTGAGCTTCTCCCCCCGAAAGAGAGCTCGTCTTGCGACTCAAACTCAAGTAGCCTGTCCCAACTTTGTCCAAATAATCCAATCGCAGAAGGATCTGTTTGAGGATTTTTTCAGCTATGAGCTGCTCTCTTTTGCCAATCTGAAGCTCTTTGTTCAAAAACGAGCGAAGGTTTCTAATCGAAAGGTCCGACAATTCTACAATATTTTTTCCCATGAGTTGAACATTGAGCGCTTCAGGTCTCAATCTCCTCCCTTGGCAACTTGGACAAATCGGATCATCTTTTACTTCCTCAATGCTGTCTTCGCCTTCTAAAATCTCATCCGAATCGACCTCAGAAGACACAAGAACCCCTAACCCACTGCAAGCAGGGCAGGCTCCTCGCGGATTATTAAAGCTAAAAAGGCGCGGTTCTAACTCAGGGAAACTAAAAGCACACTGAGGACAGGCTCGATGGACAGAGTAAACTTTTGAAGCGGCCCCAAGAGGTTCGATCATCACGAGGCCATTGGACAAACTCAGAGCCAAGTGAATACTCTCTTTGAGCCGCGACAGATATTTCTCGTCCACGACGAGGCGATCAATCAGTATTTCGATATCGTGAGACTTTCTCTTAGCCAATTTCTTTGCTTTGGCCAGGTCTATCCATTCGCCGTCGATCCTTACACGAGAGAACCCCTTCTTGATCCACTTTTGAAAATCACTCAGAATTCCCCTTTCTTGCCCTGAGCCACAGGCGCCAAAACAAAGTACTTTGTGCCAAGAGGAAGAGCTTGTACTTCATCCACAATCTGCTGGGGAGACTGGCTCGTGACCGGAATTTTGTGCTGAGGACAAAGAGGCACCCCAATACGGGCAAAAAGCAACCGAAGGTAGTCATAGACCTCACTCACTGTCCCGACCGTCGATCGAGGATTTGTGTTGATTGATTTTTGATCAATCGCAATTGCAGGACTCAAACCAATTATCGCCTCAACTGACGGCTTTTTCATTTGTTCAAGAAAATTTCGGGAGTAGGCGGAAAGACTTTCGATGTAGCGTCTTTGCCCTTCAGCATATATGGTATCAAAGGCCAAAGACGATTTTCCGCTTCCGCTCACACCCGTGATAACGGTCATTTTATTCCTGGGAATAAAAACGCTGACATCCTTCAGATTGTGCTCAGACGCTCGACGGACCCAAATCCCAAGCTCGGAAGAGGGACCAGAAGAACCAGAAGAACCAGAAGAACCCGGCGACTTTACTTCCGCTTTCATTAGATTTCCTCCCGAAGAAAATTCAATTCAACGAGGAAGAATAGCACAGCAATAAAATGCGTCTACCTTTGATTACTTTTGCCGAGCGCAAATAGCACAGCGACCATAAAGCTCCAAAAGATGATGAGTCAAAACAAAGCCATATTTCTTCGCCACAGCTTTCTGAAGAGCCTCAATCTCAGGATCTTCAAACTCTATGATCTTTGTGCAGGATTCACAGGTTAAATGATCATGATGCCGATGAGTCGCAAGTTCATATCTGGCCGGCAATCCACCCACCCTCACTTCTGTTACCAATCCCGCTTCCACCAATTTTCGCAAGAAACGATAGACCGTAGCAAAGCCCATTTCAGGATGGGTATCATGCACCTTCTCAAAGACCTCCTGAGCCGTTACATGAGCCCGGCCAGCAATGAGAGCACTCAGAATCGTCACTCGCTGCAAGGTCACTTTGATACCCATACTGCGAATCATACGCCTTAAATTGGCTTCTCCGACTGGTTCGCGGTGAATCAGCTTTTCTGGACCATGAGGAAGTGAGGTCTCAGAGAATTGCCGACCATGTATGAGGGGAAGAGAGAGACTTTCCGATTTCATCTCCCCTTCCTAGCGGCCACATTGAAAAATGTCAATGAAAATAACAATCATTATCAGTTCAAGGCCATTTCATCTCGGCCACGGCGTCATGGGGATGAAGACTTTCCAAGTGAGCCACTCGCACTTTCAAACTCTTGATCTCTGGCCACTCTTTCAAGCCAGCAAACAAATAGCGCACTGCATCTTCGCAAAACATCGAATTCTGACCGTTCAGTCGAGCAAATTCCTGCTCATCTTCACGACGCACAGCGGCTTGCACTGGTGTCTGAAGAAGCTCTTCAGCTCTGTCAATCCATTGATTCCATTGGCTCAAGAAAAGGCCTTCTGCCCCACTCTCAAATCCGAGCTCAATGCAAGCGCGACTTCTCTGCGCGTGCGGTGTCGCCAATCCATTAGAATCATCCTCGATCCATTTCTTAACATGTTCTGCAGGCCAATCTTCGGAACCAAACCGACCCTGAAGCCTGCGAACAAGATCATGACGAGCAAGCGCGGAGCTGGCAGGGCAAGTGCTGGAGTATAAAATTTCAAAGAGATAGAGACATGACAACTTATTGCCTCTCTTCTCTAGCCTAATTTCGACAGGATATCTCCTCCACCCCCACTCTTCACTCTTTAGCGCCCGTCGCTTCCTCCACTTATCGAAAGAAATTTCAAGACGACAGTTCTCACTCAGACCGTTCTGGGTAGTTAACATGTCCTCCAATACTTGTTCGAGGTAAGCACCATCAATCACTTCCGCCGCGAGACGATCCCGTAAAAGCGTATAGAGACGCGACATATGAATCCCGCGGTGATCCACCCTATCGAGGCTCACAAAGGCCGAAACCCTGGCCGAAACTCTCTGCGCCTTACCCGTCTCGTCGCGATCAAGAACCGGAATTTCAAGGTTTTCCATTCCCACCCAATCGATAGACAAGGCAGGAGCTGTTTGGCGATGTTTGGCAACATCAGGAAGTCGTTCACGCGAAACAGATCCATGGGATTCACCCATTTTCGGCGTCTCACAAAGAGACCCAAACTCTGGAGCCTGATTGATTTGAGCAAGCTTTGAAACATCGGGCAAACAGGTCTCCTTTGAGGAAATTTCTCGAGAAATAGCGAATTGTCCCATATCAAACTCTTTGGCAAATCACCAGTTCTTTCGCCCGGAGGCAGCTTTGGGAGAATCTGGGAGATTTGTAATCATCATTTCCCACCTGGCTCAGAAAATTGATCGCCGAATTGGCTCCCAGAAATCATTGTCCCGGCCTTACTTTTTTCATAGAATGAAACGGCTCCTAAGCACGTGCCACGCCTTTAGTCACTTATAACGACAACCAAAGAAAGGCGTGCGAGGAACGAGCAAGGAACAAACGGAAAAGAAAAGAAAAGAAAAGAAAAGAGGATAATTTATGAAAGATCGATTTTATATTTTTAAAATATTGTCCCTCCTCGCTTTTCTCTCTCAGATTTTTTCTCTTTCAACGAAAGCCGCCGATTTTGTATCAATGACCAGTTCGGACAGCACCCCTCAGGCAGAGTTCGACCACTCTTACACAAAATGGGCCCAGGTTTTGGAGAAGTACGTTATTACCAAAGGCGCAAGTTCGAGCGTTAACTATCGTGAACTCAAGAAGAAAGAAAAGTTTTTTGACCTCTGTTTGGCTGAATTTTCGAAAGTCACCGAGTCTCAGTTCAACTCCTGGGGCCAAAATCAAAAACTCGCCTTCCTCATCAATTCTTATAATGCCTTTACAATCAAACACGTCCTCAACAATTATCCCATCGAATCCGTCAACAAGATCGGACCACTTCTTGAGAGTCCATGGCAAATTGTATTCTTTTCTTTGCTCGGAAAAAACCGCAATTTGGATTGGCTCAGATTTAAAGCCATTCGTGGCGCATTTCCTGACCCCCGAATTCTCTTTGCCCTGAACTCTGGAACCGTTTCAAGCCCCCCTTTGAAACCAGACCCTTACGTCGCTCATGGAATTGATCTTCAATTGGAAAATCAAACAAAGTTATTTTTGCGTGATTCCACGCACAATCGGCTGTCAAAAAAAACGAAAACTCTCTACCTCTCTAAGATATTTTCCCCGATGCCTTGGTTTGGCGATGATTTCATCAAAGAAGCGGGCTCCATCAACAAATTTATCGCCCCCTATATTACCGACGATCCCAGCTTAAGAAAGATTCTCTCCAAAAATTCTTTCAAAAATGAGTTTCTCAAATACGACTGGCAATTAAACGAGATCAAATAACACATGCTGATCGCGTCAAAAGCCTGGCGCAGACATACAGACCTCGTCCGTTCCTGGGCCAAATCCAAAAGTTCAATTTGTTGATCGAGCGGGACAGTGGTACACAGAAGCAATTTCATTTCCTGGAGTCTCATAGATGTTGAAACGCTTTGTCGGGAGCCGTGGACTTTTACTGGCTCGATTGTTTGTGATGTTTCTCATTCCTTTTACCCTTTTGCGTTTGATTTTTTATTTCGCATTTGCCTCTGACATTGGCAGTCGCCTGGAGCTAATCAAAGCCTTTTATCTGGGACTCAAATTTGATACTCGAGTTCTCTTGGTGCTGTTACTGATTCCGGCCCTGGGAATGCTCATTCCATCTCTGAATCCATTCCGCTCTAAGAAGGCCCAAGCTTACTGGACAACTTACGGAACATTTTGCTTTGCATTTGCCATGTTGTTTTATGTTGTTGATTTTGCTTATTACAGCTATCTCGGTTTAAGGGCTAACGCGACCATTCTTATGTTTCTTGAAAATCCGGAGATCAGCGCTGAGATGGTCTGGCAGACATATCCTGTCGTTAAGATAATTTTTGGTGTTGTCAGTTTAACAATCCTCTTTTCGTGGGCCCTATGGAAACTTTTCCAGAAATGCGATTTACCTCACACTCGAGGTGGACACAGGTGGCTTCAAAGCTCTGTTGTGACAGTCCTTTTTTTGAGTGGAATTTACGGCAAATTTTCTGCCTATCCCTTGCGCTGGAGCGAAGCCTATTTCAGCACAAATTCCTTTGTCACCTCTCTTGGAATGAATCCCATACACTATTTCTTTGACACCTTCAAAGATCGAGAAAGACCCTATGATCTCGAAAAAGTAAAAAAATACTATCCGATTGTCTCCAAATACCTGGGTGTCGAGAATCCTGATGCAGAGAAATTGAATTTTGACCGCTGGCTCATTCCCCGTCCTCAATTGCCGTCAAACACCAATATCGTTCTCATTATCATGGAATCTTTTGCCGCCCACAAAACAGGAGCCTTTGGTCATCCTCTCGATCCAACACCTTACTTTGATGCGCTCTCAAGGAAAGGTAAATTGTTCACCCGCTATCATGTCCCTTCGGAAGGAACAGCTCGATCCATATTTACGGCCCTGACGGGAATTCCAGATGTCGTGAGTTCCAGAACTTCAAGTCGCAATCCCCTGATCGTGGATCAGCATATTTTGATAAACGCCTTCAAAGGATACCAAAAATTCTATTTCCTTGGAGGAAGTGCCAATTGGGGAAATATTCGTGGAGTTATTGCGAATAATATTCCTGATATGAAAATTTTTGAAGAGGGCATGTTTAAAACACCAAGTACAGATGTGTGGGGGATATCAGACTATCAACTTTTTAATGAAGTTCATGATCAGCTGAGTTCCCTGCCTCCAGATCAGTCTTTTTTTACCGTCGTACAGACAGCCGGATTTCATCGTCCCTATACGATACCGTCTGATCGCGGCGAATTTATGACCAAGGAACTAGGCAAAGAGGACCTGGCTCGATATGGACTTGTATCCAACGATGAATATAATTCTCTTCGCTTTTCGGATTACAGCTTGGGTCATTTTATGGAGATTGCGAAGAAGGCCCCTTACTACAACAACACTTTGTTTGTTATTATTGGCGATCACGGTCTGCCTGATCTCGATGCTGCCCATCTGTCTGAAGGCAGCCGATTGCACCACATCACCCGTTTTCACGTGCCTCTCTTATTCTTTCATCCGCGTTGGGATCATCCGGAGAAAATTGATACTTTTGCCACAGAGCCCGATGTTCTCGTCACAATCAGTTCTCTCACTGGACATAAAACTCTCGTCAGGAACTTCGGTCGGGATTTATGGGACCCCCGGCTCAAGGATCAGCGCTTTGCTTTTCATTATGTCTACTACAGGACTCCTCCCCATATTGCTCTTCTTGATAACCAGTATTATTTGTTGGCCGAACCCAATGCCGTTCAAGGGCTTTATGATTTGAGCGGAAAGACTCCCGGTCAAGATTTGAGAGCCACATTGAAAGACCGAGATCAGTGGATGTCTGATTTAACCTTCGGCCTTTACGAAACTGCTAAATATTTGCTTTACAACAATCCCAATCCTCTCAAGATCGGCGCCCCCAATTTTAAGAACAAAAAGTAGCCTTCAAATTTGAAGTGATTTGATTTGATTGCAAAAGGTCTTTTTTTGAGACTTTCGAGCGATTTTCTTTCACCTCCCTTGTTGGTTCCTTTTGCATATTGCAACTCATAGATTGCCCATGGCATACCTCAAGTTTTTCATGTCCAATAACAATACAAACAGAATTTTAGCATGGAGTGTCTCATTGGTTTCGCCGATAAGCACTTAGAGACTTCGCGGAGGTATTAAGTGAAGAACGTTACAGGTGTCAAAAGACAAGTCTGGATTTACTTGGTGGCCGCGTCTATCATCTCGCTTTTGGGTTTTTCCTGCACGCGAAAGAATAGCAATATGAGTAAGATTAGTTTGGCACTCCCCTCATATAAGGGAAAACCAAGTGGTCAATCGAAAAGCTCCTCAACTTCGTCTGTTCTCTTAGGACAGACCAGAAGCACAAATGCAACAGCTTCAAAAAAACTAAGCACCCAATCGGCGGGTGGATCCTGGGAAATAGAAGACGCAACGGATATTTCTGAAATCGCATGTTATGCAGTTTTCGTCGGCGGACCTGGTCTTGATTACAAAAGCTGCAAGAATTCTGAGGGCATTGAGGTCGTTCGATTCGGTCAAGAAGCTGGTATTTTTAAGCCAGGTCAGAATATTGAATTGGATGTGCCATCTGGAAAGGGTCGCCGCATTTTTCTCATTGGCTTCAAGACAGATGATACAACAAGCTTTGAACATTGCTATGACATATTTGGTACTCATGCCTCACCTCCAAAGGAGCACTTGTCCACCCCCTTGATTGTCGGTCAAGCGACTTTGGATCTGGCTCCTGGTAATGCAGAAGTGAACATTGTCGCATCACTCACTGGCTCAGAGAAATTTGAGGATTGCAGCTTTTTTCAAGGCGGAGGATCGGGCGGCGGTGGAACTACCCCTCTTTTTCCGGTTGCAGAAAACCTCTTCGGTGATGGAGGAGACGGCGACATTGTTATCACCTCTACGGGACCGAGCCAATCCAATGTGAGCACCTATGGCTTTTTCTCTGGCTACACACCTGGCTATCGAAACTTGCCGAGCAACAAAATCTTTGGTGCCTCACGCCGAATCGTTGGTATCGACTCGACAGGCTTGATTTTGTCGACAAGCTCTAGTTTTACGAACTACGAGTTTGAGATTGGTGACGAAATCCTATTTCATGTCGTTTCTGGAAGATCTCTGGTGGACCCTGACCTCAACGCTTGCGGAGGAGGACTGCACAGAGGAGATTTTCAGTTTGCTCGTGTTACGAACGTACCAGACAGCACTTCTATCGAGATTGATCATCCAATCGCTCCTATTCCTGCTGCGATCAATAACTCCAATCTCTCAGGGCCCATTTCATACAGCGGATATTTCTGTCATATCCAAATCATCCGTGTGCCAAACTTTAACCAAATCACTGTCCAACCAGGCGCAGTACATCAGATATTATCGGGAACCTACGCCTGGGGGGATGTCACTGGACTCACAGTTTTTCGGGCCAAGAGCTTGGTCCTGAACTCAAGCAGCACACTCACAATTAAATCCGATGGATCGGGGTTTGATGCGACCGCGTTTTCTGATGGCGGCAGCCTTTCCGGCCCGGGAGGCAGCACAGGAAGTGCCAGCACAAATGGGGGCGGAAATGAACCGAGCTCTGGTGGGGCCGGCGGAGGAGGCAGTGCTATTTCCGCTGGTGGAGATGGAGGTGCAAATTCAGGTTCTGGCGGATACGCAGTTGATTATTGCGTGGGTCCTTGTTCGATCTATGGGGGCAATAAAATTATGTATGGAGGTGCTGGTGGCGGCGTTAACACCGTGGCCGGAGGATCTGGAGGGGGAGCCTTGCTCATTTTTATCGGGGACATACAGGGGCCGGGCTTACTTGAACTGAAAGCCAGCGGCTCACAAGGCTCTTCTGATAGAGCCGGCGGCGGGGCCGGAGGCACAATTCATCTCTCGGCTCGCGAAATTCATTCAAACATCAACACAAGCGTCAATGGAGGCATCGGAATTACTGGTGGTGGCAGTGGCGGCGGAGGTGGTGGCGCCGGTGGGGTTTCAGAAGTAAATTATTGCGCATCAATGTCTTCAACAACTGTGGCCATTTTACAATCAACTGCAACCTCGACTGGAGGCCTTGGGGGATCGGGTAGCACCCCGAATGGAGCTCCCGGGCTTCCTGGAATAAATCTTGTGAACGATCTTCAGAACTACTGCTCGGCCTATTAGGGAACTCATAAAGGTGTCAACCTGTGGCCATCAGCCAGAAAACAGTTAATCGCGTTTACTGGGAATCCCATTCGGGACTGGAGTCCTGAGATCCATCTCAGGACCGCCGATAATTTTTCTTCGGCCTCTCGCTGGAAATTGAGGATCTCCATCAGAGTATTGAATCAATAAATGAATAGAAACCTCCCCATCGGGGTCCCGCTCAATCAACATATCTGAGTGGCCCAAAAAAATCGAACTCCCCTGAGAGCCCCCCTGAGAACTCGCACTCAGAGTTACAACACCACCGGAATCGCCGATGATATCACGGGAGAATTGGGCCGATTCGGACACCATTAGGTATTCTCGTGTGCCTGACACTGGCTCGGTTAAAAAATCCTGAATCTGAGTAAATATCGACCGCCAACCAAGCTCACCCAGTGGGGTCAATTGCATTTCTCTTGCAATAGCGTCGATGGCATAACTCAATTTCTCTCTATTTTGAGAAGAAAAAGCTACGATTATATTGTCCTCTTTACGATCGCTCAAAACTATTACTGCATTCAACCTTGAAGCCGCATGAAGCTTATCCATCGAACCTCTCAGAACTTCTCCCCGACTGGAAATCCGAGCATAACCACGGTTCAGAACAGATTCGGGGTCTACCCCCAGTCGACTCTTGAGAGTTCTAAATGAATTCAAGGTAAAGGCACGGGATGAGATGGCGCCTGAACCGCTAAGACCATCAGACACCTGAGACTTTTCCAATCTATCAAGCTTCTCACCCGCCTTTAGAAAGGCCAAACAGATCGACTTGTGCGGCCTGACCAATCCCAGGGTATTCGCCAAGTCCAAAACAAAACCAGCATGGGCCTGATGAGACCAACAAAAAAAGACAAGCCCGAGAATTTTTGGGAATCGCCATAATACCATCTTCAACAATCCAAGCTGATGCTTAAACCGGAGAACTTCAAAAACCAACATCAAAAAAAGTAAAAATACGGACGCGAGCAATCGTTTGCAATTCAAATGCCACTTGTTAGATAAAAAGCCAATCACAAAAGATTCAGCATGCAAAAAGGGCCGATATCGCTACCACCACGAAAAGACGAGTCACCATTGTCGTCACTCGCCAATTCATTTACCCACAAGCTTCATGCCGACCCGATCTTAGCCTGTCAAATCGCTGACTTGTGACTTCTAAGATCGGGGTGAGATATTCTATGGAGTTCGTTGGATTGGACTGTCTCCAAAGAAGCATTTTGGCTTCATGAAGATTTTTTTCGCCACGTTAGCGGGAGATCAATTGGATAGGAAATTAAAGCTTAGAGTTTTCACATTTTAGATGTATACCATTTCGATCGATGAGGAATCTTCCAATGTATTTTGGCATTTTATTCTGTATTGTTTTTATTTCACATATTAGCATTGCTTCACCTACCTTATGCCGCAGTATCTTTACAGAAAATAAGACTCTAAGAGATATTGAAATTAGATTAGGGCGACAGCTTAAAATTTCAATAAGTGACCCCTCACCTGATTCAAAAAGTCCCGTCAAACGATTCAAATTGGCGCTAAAGCCAGCTGCCGGCGGGACATCTTTGGGTATTATGATATTCCGATATGATTCGAATGAAGGCTCTCTTCAGGTGGACAATATTACTGTTTATACAGAATACAAACGTAACGGGGTTAGCTTAGCCCTACTGGAAGAGGCTATTAGAATAAATCCCGACACAAAAGTTATTACATCTGGCTTGTCGACCGAAAATGAAGAAATATTTTTGAACGCCTTAAGGCATGGGCTTAGTCCCTTGGCTGCAGTTCAAGAAACACCGGCATATAAAATTAGAAAAACTCTAGGATTTTCAGAGATTTTTAGTTTTGATAACTCTGATGTTTTTAGCGTTCGCAAACCGACAATATAATGATAGTTGCCTAATACTCGATTGGGAAGGCGGAAAATTAAATGATCACAAACCACTTATTAGATGAAAAAATTCTGATTTTTCTGCATTGATAGTCCGGCCAAGGTGTCCCGTCTCACATGCTTGGACCGGGATGACGCAGACAAATCTCACACAAGTGGACCAGTTATGTAGGACTAAAGTCGTATCCGTTCACCGACCACTTTAAAATACCCATATTTATTTAGGTTGAAAATAGTGACCTTGGCGAACTTAAAATTTCCATGAACTCGGAAAGTTTTTTGAGCCCTCGCCAAATAGTAAAAAATCCAGAATTTCCATCAGATTTCCTGGCAAAGAAACCGCCTAATTTCGCAACGAGCCTCATAGCTTGGGCCACCGCTGTCTGAGTTGATCGTTTCATTTTCTTGTATTGAGCTCATCTCTTGCAATCAACACTTTTACTTCATCTTCTGAAAACACCTTTTTCTGCATTGACTTTGAGATACTGATTCTGAAGTATCGTCCGCCGTTCAAATCTCCCATCGTTTAAATTACTCCCTTAAATTCCTCATAAATCCAGTCGTTCTGAATCATTGCCCCCCTTTTCTTTTGGTCCAAGGCAATTACTCAATCAATAGTCACAAAACTTCTCAAATACTTATGGGTACTTTAAAACCGCCGCCCCCTCTTACGAGGAGCGGTCACCGCGCCCGCAGGGGAGAAAAACTTGAATCGTGAAAAGAGAATCCAAATCAAAAAAGTGGAAATCAAGTAACCGATAAGACCACCGCCGATGACATCCCCTGGATAGTGCACTCCCACATACACTCGGCTGTAAGCAATGACTGCCGCTGTCCCAAAAAACCACCATGGACTGGCCAGCGGGTAACACCAAGCCAACAACTTCGCCACTGCAAAACCTGAGAGCGCATGGTTACTGGGGAAGCTATCAGACTTAGGATAATATGGGACTCTCACTTGCACTTGAGATCCAAGAGCGTACTTGGGTCGAGCCCTCGAAACCAAAGGTTTTAGAACTCGGTAGCTGATTGTATCGCAAAGCCCAAAACCAGTCCCACAAGCACAATCACTTTGATTGCCCGCCTGCGACTCCTCCACAGATAAAAAAGAACGCAGAGAGGAACAACAATATACAAAAAATACGAATGATGGTGAAGATTTGTAATCTGCCCAAAAAACCGGTCTAAGGAGGGATTTGTGAGAGTGTTATTGATAAGCAGAAACCAAGTCTGATCGAGATCTTCTAAGTAGTTCTTCAAGTTAAACAGGCCCCCGCCATTCCGAGATCAAAGAAATCTTCGGAGTGCAGTTGACCACGATAGACTCCACATAACCAATCCCCATCAGACAACAAAAAAGACGCCTTGGCACTTGATATCTTCCCTGATGCAGAGAAATCAGGTTTCAATCCAGCCTCCTTCGCCAATTCCCCGAACAGCCCTTCCAAAAATAAATTATCATTTATATTTCTCTTCAAAACATCGAATAACTTCATCGTCGCCAGACGCGGTATTTTCACCTTTTTGCCTTTTGAATGGGATTTTTCGACCCAGGGAAGAGAAGCCAAGCCCAAAAATAAACTTTGAGCGCAAAACAAACGAAAGCCTCGTTGCTGAATTGGAAGACTCTCCAAAAACCTCCAGGCCCCCAAGGAATTTCGATTCAAGCTCTCTTTGATTTCTTCCCGTGAATGAATAAAAAAACGTCCCTCTTGCTCATCCTTGAATTGATCTTTGAGCAAGTTGATTTTCTGTAAAAAAAGACCGAAATGGTGGGCCTCCAAAACAAATTTCCGCGCTGCTCTGACTTGAGGTTCGACATGCCTAACCAATTGGGCAAGAGTTTCTCCGACAATACCAGCCACAAAAAAACAATACTGATTCACTTCTCTCAGATTAATAAGACGAACTTGTCCGCGCTGCTTTCGAAGACGGGAATAGTGCTGCATCCCTGCACTCATGCAAACGATCATTTCCTGAATCACTGCTCTCACAGTCAAAGGAGTGCCATGAAGTTCCCCAAAAACAAGCGCAGAGTCTCTCAGCAAAATCTTCTCACCCTCCGGGATTTCTTGTGGAAATTGTTGGTTCCATGATCGAACCAATTCTGGCGGGGGAGGATTTAACAGAAACTCATCAAACTGACCAAACTGCCGCAACTGTTCACTCAATCTCTTCCAAGGAGCGTCCTCTACGGTGTCCAATATCCGACAGATGAGGTAGGTCAAACTGACCCACCCCCGCAGGGGAGCATCCAACTGTGAAATACAGTAGGCAAAGCTACGACTGACTCGATCCAAATGACCTTGATAAAATTCTGTTTCCATCATCGCCCGACTAATTTAAATTTCTGGAGACTGCGGTCAACCGGATTCTTTCAATATTGATCGAGAATTGAATAAAACTGAAGAATGACGACAGGCATTATTTCCGGTTGAACAAGCCTTTGATTTTTTCATTGATATCCTTTTCAAGCTTCTGTTTACCTTCGTCCACGGTCTTTTCGAACTCTTGTTTCGCCTTGCCCTCAAGCTTTTTGACAAGCTTTTTCTTTTCATATTCAAGAGTCTTAACCAACATTTTCTCAACGGTTGCACTGGCCACAGTCAAACTCGGATTTACCAGACTTCCCTGAACTTCAATTGGAATAACCAATCTCCCTTCTTTGTCTGCGTTAGCAGCCATTACACTCCCTGACATGTTCAGATTGGAAACTCGCAACTCCCCATTGAGGTGCCCTGCCAAATTAAAATCGACCCTTCCATCGGCAACAATTTGATTGTTTTCAGGTGTGGAAAAAATCAAATTATCAAGATTTATTTGACCATCGCGAGATCCAAATTTGGCTGAGATTTCGGCGCTAATTCCCTTTGAATCGACTGGCTTTTTTTCTTCATCCCTTCGCAATTTCGCTAGAACATCATTGATTTTTTTGTCGATTTCCAAAGTGCTGGCAAAAAAATCCTTTATCGAAACACCCCCTTCGCTCACAATTTTTTCGTACCAACCAACCGGCCCAGGAAAGGGTATCCCAAAGTTGCCCTGAAGATTCAAAAGGCCTCTGACTGAATCGCGTCGCTCGGGCATCCACCAATTGAATACTCTTGCCAAGTTGAATCTGTTCAGATCGACCTTTAGCTTTAACTGAGGTTGATTCTCGAGCAAAAAAACCTTTAAGCCAGAAACACGCAGATCACCGCCGAATAATCCCCCGATGGAAATCTCAGCAGCAAGGTCTCCCTTATCGTATGAACCCTTCACATTTGAACGATCTATGGACTCACTTCCCAATCTCATTTTGGCCACCTGAGCCTCAAAACTTAGCCTGGATTGAGCCAGAATTGGCCAACTGGGCAAGTGAAAGGGCTCTGTTGCATGAGAGACAGTTGGCGTGCTCTCTTTTTTTTCCTCACTCTTCGGAATGGGAATGCTCACACCTGCCATTTGAGCCTTGATCTCTCCAACAACACTGATCGGACTCTTGGAGATTCCGAGGGCAAAGTCATAAACACCATGAGATTTCAAATGTCCTTGGAGACTTCCCCCATTGAGTCCGTATTGAGCTAAATTAGGCAGGATCTGTGAAAGACGAGAAAAGCTGATTTCTTCTATATCGGCCTGAATGTTAAATTTAGGGCGTTGAGGGTTCTGTATTTCCCCCGCTCCAGCAAAGGATCCAGCAGGGTGGATAAAACTAAACTTCTGCAATATAATTTTATCTCCAGCTTGATTTACCGACGCGCGCAGAGAAAGAGGATCGCCCTTCTTCTTACGAAATTCATCCCCATAAACCATACTCATGCCTGACAATTCAGCAGAAAAAATCGCCTTTGCCGATTTGAGATGAGTGCCCTCTGCCAACAATTCCATGTCAGCATTAAGGGACAATGGTCCTCCGGCATGAATGCTCCTTTTGTCGTTGCTGTAGTTGAGTGTGGTCGATAAATTCTGAATTTTCAAAGGACTCAGCTTTACCAACAAGTTTTCAGGCTGGGAGAGATCGCCCCTCACTTCAGCGCGAACCTGCAGAAGCCCACGCAAGGTCTGATCTTTCAGAAACGGGAAAAACACTTCGAAACCATCGAGCTTAACAGGGGGAACGCTAATCTCAAGAAATGATTGCTTGTTTCTCTCCGAATAAATGACTCCTCGAACATGGGACAACAGACGAGTGAACTCCAAGTCTCCCTTCTCTATCTTAAATTCATTTCCCTCTTTTTTTGCCTGAACTTCAATTCTTAAACGATCTGTATCCTTCTTCTGAAACCAATCAAGATAGCGAAGGCTGGCTCCGCTCAAATCAAAAACCACCGAGAGATCATTTATTTGCCAACCAGATGAATAGACAGCATCAATTCGGGCGTCAGCAGCCACAGCTCCGTTCATCTGGATTTCGTCACGATGAAAGTTGGTGTCCCCGCGAAGCCCACGGATAGCTCCCTGAACGGCGACATATGGAGGAGAAGACGGCTTTTGAGCATAATGAACCTTACCTGAGATTTCGCCGGCCCAGCTTCCAGGAGGCAAAAACTGGGGCGGCACCTTAATTTGGCTGATTTCAGGAACTTGGAGTTTCAATATCCAATTGTGTTGCAAAGAAGGAAATTCAGTCGTGCCAGCCACAGCAGCGAGCAATCCCCCAATATTTATATTTACCCGCTTGACGTCTAGCTTTCCAGAGGAAGTAAAGATCTCCTTGGAATCGATACTCAAAGGCATAGAAAAAGATGCATAAGCTGACTTGTAGTCAAGCATTGCTTGAATCATTAAATCCATCGGTGTTTGATTGTTCAAGAGGCTCTCTTGTCGAAGCAAGAGACTTAGGCCTTTAAGTCCTAAGCGAGTCCCCAATTCTTCTTTTCCGCTCTTGTCAGACAATAGAACTTCGACCTGACCGCGCGAAATTTGAATATCCATGCTCGAATCAAGAGGAAACATTTTGAATAGCCTTGCACCTAAAGTATCAGGATGGTTTGAAACAGAAGCTTCTCAACGCTTTCCGGAATCAAAATTCTCAAGTTGGGATTTTCAATCCTCAATCTCGTGCGAAAAAAAGGGAAGGAAAATGATTAAAAATCCGATTGAAATCAATTTCTATCGTCGCGTTGGGGATCAAAACTTGAAGAGTTCCATCAGACTTCTTAATTTGTAGTTTTTCTATGGCTATAGAAATGGGAAGAATGCTTTTCAATTGAAATCCCCCGAGAACTACCTCCCCTTCGAAAAGCTCGCCTCCTTTTGTGATGATGAGCTGCTTGACTCTCGGTTCAACCAAGCTTGGGAGCGCGGCCCAGCCTGCAGCCAAACCTAAAACAAAGAGGATAAATAATATCGCCAGGGCCCTTGCAAGCCTTCGCTTCCATTTCCTCCATTTTTTCTTTTTTACCATCACGGCATTGTAGGGAAATTTTCAGACGGGGTCACTGAATCAGAAAAACTCCTTCGACCAAGGTCCAAGTTTAAGCAAACTCCTCATTAGCTTTCAACAGATACACCTGAATCGAATACAATACTCGTATCCATTTGAAAATGTGTTCACAGGAGAGGTCTATTGATGACTCAAAATAAGCTTTTGATTATTATCTTTGCAATTTTGTCTGCCTTGTCGATAAAGGCCAAAGAGTCCAATTTCAGATTTATCAATCTTGCTAACTATCAGCAACTCACGGGGTCGCAGAGAACTTCCTACACAAAAGGTTTACAGCTAGCGGTCGCAGAACTCGAGTCCTCTCTTCAGCGCAACGGAATGGATGTCTCTCAGTTCGGCCTCTTTGACACCATCCTGCCTCGCTCCTTTGCCGCCACGAAAAAAGGCGCTTGGGGGGGGCCAAAGTGCATCATCGGAGGAGTGATTCGATCGACGATTGATGGGCTTTGCCCCACCCGCGGGAGAGGATGCAATGGCGAAGCTGATGGCTTCCAATGCGGAAAGATCTATGGGAAAGATCAACAAGCTTGTATCAGCCGAGTGCCGACAGAAACTATTTCAGAGCGCTGCAAAGATAAAGGAAAGGGCAATCAAATCCCTGCGGATGATTATGCTGCCATCACTCAAGATCTTGATCTCGGAATCAAAGATGTCTGCCAGAACGCCCCCGATAAGGGACGAGACGCCTGCGACAAGTTTTGGGTCCGCGTGAACGAACTGAGTGTACAACATAAAAAAGAACCCCCCGCTCAGCTTCCTTGGAATAGAAATAAAGAAAAAGAGAAAGAGGAAAAGAAGGAGGAAGCGAAAGGGAAGGATAGCAAACAAGAGGACACTGGCATTCAATCTTTTTTAGCCACTCAGGATGCCTGTGATCCCATTCGTGACCAAGGAGCAAGAAGTACTTGCCATGCATTTTGTCTGACCTGCGTCTATGATAACGCGATGGCTCGCGCCACAAAGGAATCGAAAACCCCAACTGCGAAGCCATTTCGAGTTTCCGCCAATTGGATTGCCATGATTTCGGTCGTGAAGAGAATGTGTGACGAGCCAAGAGACTTTCATAGAACTTCTGATGAGATGTTGAAAACAGGATGGAAACCTGGCGATAACCTTAAAATTATGGAAGCCATTGGGGCTTGTGCAGAAGATGATTACATTCCCTATGACAAGAATACAAGAGATTGGGGAACCCAATTTCGTTCTAAAGCAACTGCTGCGACAAAAGGAATAAATCCGCGCCCTCAATTTGATGCAAAGGAGATGAAGAATTGGCGGGAAAAGTTTGGAATAGATCCCGGGGTGGCTTATGATCTTTTCTGCCCTCAGCCAGGTAATAAGTCGCTTGAGGACGACCTTGAAGGTTACGAGAAACGCCTGGCCGAAGTGTCGGAACCTGAATATTTAGACAAACCGGATCAGAAATTCTTAAAATGTGCTAAGGCCGCACTGGAAAACAAGAAAAAGCTCAAGCTGGGCGGCGGAACAAGCCAAAACCAGGACTCTTGTAAAAACAGAGATCTCGCCAGCGACAACGACCGGGTGAATTCTTTGAAAAAAATGCTAGACGAGGCTAAGGGTCCCTTACCCATCGTCATGACCACAGACACCGAAGGCCACTCATTTCATTGCGTGACAGTGACGGGATATGACGATAGTAAAGCAGCTTTTCTTACAATTAACTCCTGGGGTACATCTACTGAGCATCGCACACTGCCATACGATCAGGCCAAGCGATTCCAATATGCCATCGGAAAAAACTGCCCCCTCGTGACGGGACCAAAAGATTCGGCTGGTGCACCCCCGGCCAGCGCCCCCCCAGCAAGACCTCCGGCCACAACGGAGTCCCCCCCGGGCACCATATAAATAATTAATATTTGAGATAATCCTGGCATTTTTGACCCCACGGGTCTTTGTCGAGACTGGAGTAAATATGTAAGGGGACTCCCGTTAACGGATTGATCCCGGAGGCAAAAATTTTCATTCTTTCTGCTTGAATTCTTCGGCCAAGTTCTTCAATTGCCGGTCTGACCATATAATGTTTATGAACCAAGACAAGATAATCTAGGGGAAACGATGTTATTCGGGATATACTGAGAGTGCCTTCTAGAAGGCGCGCGTCCAGGAAATCCAAGATCCACCATCTGTTTCCGTCAAATGCAAGCTGCTTCGCTTCAACATCGGACATCCCTAAAATCGGCGCCAAAAGCACGTCTAGGTCAGCAAGCCTCGCATACGCTCTTTTTGTATCCTGAGAAGAAACAAGCACCCCATTTTCATATCCCCAGGCTGGAATATCTTCCGAGTTAGTGGTTTGGTGTATTTCGTAGAGGATCTCGCTTTGGATCACATCACTTAAAAGGAACTTCACATTGATCAGGTCGACTAACGCAAATTGGCCGCGCAGGGAATCATGAATTTGAGGAACAAGTAGGGGAAAATTCGGGGCAACATCCAAATAGATATTTATATATTCAGTGTATGGAAGCACAGGAATCGCCCAGCTATTTTTTCCCGGCAATTTTGGTATCCGCAATGCAAGCGTTTTTCGATGCGACTGTTGTTTCACCTCAAGCACCCGAGTCGTATTCCCTGCTCCCAAAAAACGGACGACTTCAAAGCGCCGCTGGCCATCAAAAATCAAAACGTCCCCAGGCATAATATTTTCTACAAGATACCTATAGTTTTCGACTTGAATACCATTCTCAAAAAGACGAATTTCCATTGGTTGGCGCGACACAGTCTTCTCAGCTCCAGAAGATACATGAAAGGAGGCCAGCGCAAATGAGATGTAAACTATCCAATGAATCGACCTCCCAATGCAGGACACAAAATGTATATTCCTCATTATTTTCATGTCAAAAGGTCCAGCAAACCCCATGCCACAATATAAGACTTGCCAATAAACTTCCTGGTAAAAAGTCTCAGCCAGCCGTTTCGGCCGAAATGGTCTTGTGACTTTTTGGAAAATGAACCTGACTGACCCTAACTTTACCTGATATAAATGGGATGTCGTTTTAGGAAATTGTTTTGTTGTCCACATCAAAAAGGGTTCCTCCGTTCGTCAGGGCAGTGCGCCGCGGGACATATTTTTGGAACAGAAGAGTTGAGGAGAATTTTGGAAAAATTCAGTTACATGGCTCGCAGCAACATGGAATACATTGAAAATCTCTATAATGACTACCGCAAGAACCCTGAACAGGTCGATCCTTTGTGGCAGAAATTTTTTGAAGGCCTTGAATTCTCCCAGTCCCTTGGGCCCGCAGCGCCCTCCACCTCCCCGGCCGCAGATAGCTTTTCAAAGAAAGAGTTGGGAGTCTACAACCTCATTCAGTTTTACCGAGATTATGGTCATTTGAAAGCTGATCTCGATCCCCTGAAAATTCAAAAGCCTCAAACAGAGGCTTTTTCTTTGGAACATTTTGATCTCTCTGATTCAGATCTAGACCAAATTTTTCACGTGGGAACAGCCTTGGGACTCGGCGAAACCAATCTCCGACAAATTCTCAGCCGCCTTGAACAATCTTACTGCGGGACCCTCACTGCTCAGCTCGCCGAATGTCCGCCCAACGTAAGAAAATGGTTTCGACGTGAATTTGAAGAACAGGTGAATCCAACTCTGTCCACCGAAGAAAAGAAAGAGATCTATTGCCAGTTGGCACGGACAGAAACCCTCGAAAAATTCATACACACTCGATACGTTGGAACCAAGAGATTCTCTATCGAAGGAGGAGATTCTCTCATTCCCATGCTTGAGGCGCTTGCAGCAAACGGAACCCCTCTGGGACTTGAAGAAATAGTGATCGGCATGGCCCACCGGGGCCGAATCAATGTCCTCGCCAACTTTATGGAAAAGGCCATCGATGTTATATTTTCAGAATTTGATGGCACAGCTTATAAAGATTTAGGATTCGACGGGGACGTCAAATATCATCTTGGGTACTCCTCCGATAAGATCACCAAAAATGGTCCTTGCCACATCTCTCTCGCATTTAATCCAAGCCATCTGGAAGCCGTTGATCCAGTCGTCTGCGGAATGACGCGTGCCAAGCAGCGCCAGCGCAAGGACACACTTGAAAGACGTAAGGTTCTGCCTGTTCTTATTCATGGTGATGCGGCCTTTGCAGGCCAAGGAGTCGTGAGCGAAACCTTTCAAATGTCACAGCTCGATGGATACAGGGTGGGAGGAACGATACATATCATCGTCAACAATCAAGTCGGCTTCACAACGGATCCACGTCACTCCCGTTCGACTCAATACAGCTCAGACGTCTCAAAAACTGTAAAAGCCCCCGTCATTTTGGTCAATGGAGATGATGTTGAAGCTTGTGTACGTGCCATGGATATCGCGCTTCGATTTCGTCAGGACTTCAAGCAGGATGTGGTGATTGATCTCATTTGCTATCGACGTTTTGGACACAACGAGGGCGATGAACCCAGTTTCACTCAGCCCTTGATGTATGAAATTATCAAGAATCACCCAACTACCTGCAAAATCTATCGTGATCAGTTGGTTCAGGAAGCTCATGTAACTGCTGATTTTGCCGACGGATTTTATCGTGAAAAAATTGATAACCTCCAAGCTGTTCTTAATTCCACGAGGGCCAATCCACCCGAAGCAAAGCCACTCGCCTTCGATGCTCGATGGAAGGGCCTTCGTCGCGGAACCTCCAGTGATTTTGAAAGACCCACACCGACAGGAGTGAAGCGTCAAGATTTAGAAAAGGCGGCCAAAGCGCTTGTCAGTCTCCCTCCAAGTGATTTTGCTCTTTTTCCGAAAACAAAAAAACTCATAGAAAGCCGCAAGGAAATGCTCGAATCGAATCGGCTTGATTGGGCTATGTGTGAGTTACTCGCCTATGGCAGCCTGTGCTTGGAAGGAACGCCGGTACGTCTTTCTGGGCAAGACTGCAAAAGAGGAACCTTTACGCATCGACAGGCTGTCTATTTTGACATCAAGAATGGAAGTGAGTTCTGCCCCCTCGCTCAATTGAATCCCGAAAATGGGGAGTTTTGCGTTTACAACTCTCCACTCTCTGAAATGGCCGTGCTGGGATTTGAGTATGGAAACTCGATTGGCGATCCGACATTCCTGACGATCTGGGAGGCCCAATTTGGAGATTTTGCCAACGGAGCCCAAATTATTATCGATCAATTCCTCGCCAGCGGAGAAGAAAAATGGTTGCGCAGCGCAGGACTTACTCTTCTTTTGCCACATGGTTACGAGGGTCAGGGTCCCGAACACTCTAGCGCTCGACTTGAACGATTCCTCCAGCTCTGCGCACAGACGAACATGCAAGTCTGTAACGTCACCACTCCATCCAATTTCTTTCACCTCCTTCGTCGCCAGATGAAAAGGGATTTCCGCAAACCCCTCATTGTCATGTCACCGAAATCCCTTTTACGGCACCCTAAAGTTGTCTCACGCCTCGAGGACATGGAGGTGGGTCACTTTCAAGAAGTACTTGATGATCCAACGATAACTCAGCTCCCTGACGTTGAAAAAGTAGTTTTGTGCTCAGGAAAGCTTTATTACGACCTCGACAAATATCGCGATGAACATCCTCAAAAGATAAAAAAGACGAGTCTCATTCGAATTGAACAGATATATCCATTCCCAAGAACTCAACTGACTCCTTTCTTAAATGGCTTTCCTAACTTAAAAAAGATTATTTGGGCCCAAGAAGAACCAAAAAATATGGGGGCTTGGTTAACGCTGGGGCCACGTCTGAGAGAACTTTTAGATGATTTGGGTCTCAGAAAACTCGAGGTGGAGTACGTGGGACGCACAGAACGAGCAAGTCCCGCCACAGGCTCTGCCAAAGCCCATCAAAAGGAACAGGACGAAATTTTAAACAAGTGCTTTAGTTGATCCCAATAGGCAGTGTACACTGCTCCCATAAATGGTATCTCTTCAAAAAAAGGATATTTCGCTGTGAAAATTGAAATAAAAGTTCCTGCGGTAGGCGAATCAATTACCGAAGCCACAATTTCGGAATGGAAAAAGAAGAATGGAGAAGCCGTTAAGCGCGATGAAGTTCTCCTTGTCCTTGAAACAGACAAGGCGAGCGTTGAAGTCGTTGCTGAAAATGATGGGACCCTCACAACAAAGGCTCAGGAGGGAGAGACCGTTCAGATTGGCTCTATTATCGGAACAATAGATACAGAGGGAAGTCCTCGATCTGATTCAGCGCAGAAGGGAAAAGGCTTGTCTTCATCTTCTCCTTCCCCTGCCACTCCAGCGTCGGCGGCAGCCAATGGCAACGGAAATGGAAATGGTCACAGAGCTCCTGCAGCAGGCGGCCCTTCCTCTCCTCACCTAAGCCCCGCGGTGCGCAAAATTGTGACGGAAAAAGGAATCGATCCTGCCTCCCTTGGAAGCGGCAGTGGCAAAGGAGGACGTCTCACGAAGGGAGATGTTTTAGAGGTCGTACCGGCCGGTGGCAAAACGGGGAAATCGGATGCCAGTCTGAGCGAAAAGACAGCCATGCAATCCCCGCTCTCAGAGTCCTTCCCTTTTAGTCAATCCAAAGTAAAAACCAGTGGCGATGTAAAACGTGTGCCAATGTCAAAACTTCGCCAAACGATCGCTCGACGATTGGTTGAGGCCAAACACACAGCTGCTATTCTCACAACCTTTAATGAAATCGATATGAGCGCAGTGATGGCCCTGAGGGCGAAGTACAAAGATTCGTTCAAAGAAAAACACGGAGTCAGCCTGGGATTTATGGGATTTTTTGTGAAAGCCACAGTGGCTGCTCTAAAGGCTTTTCCGCAGGTGAATTCTGAAATCGAGGGGACCTCGGTTCTTTATAAGGACTTTATCAACATGGGGATCGCCGTCAGCACTGAAAAGGGACTATTAGTTCCGGTGATTCGCGACGCTGATCAACTCTCGATAGCCGAAATCGAATTGGCCATTCGACATTATGCTCTCAAGGCGCGAGACGGAAAGATTTCATTGGACGATTTGGCTGATGGGACTTTCACGATATCCAACGGTGGAGTATTTGGCTCCCTGATGTCCACACCCATTCTCAACCCCCCACAAAGCGGAATTCTTGGACTCCACAAAATTGAAGATCGACCCATGGCCGTTAATGGAAAAATTGAAATTCGATCGATGATGTATGTCGCTCTCTCCTATGACCATCGGATCGTGGACGGACGCGAAAGTGTTAGTTTTCTCGTTAAAATCAAGGAAGGCATGGAAGACCCTTCACGCCTTCTGCTTGATTTGTAAATAGGAAGCCTGGGATCGTCGTCAGGTGAGAACTCTGCCCGAACGAAAACAGGACCTCAGTCGGATTAGATTAGGGAGTTTGTATGTCAGAAATATTTGATTTGGTTGTAATTGGTTCCGGCCCCGGGGGCTATGTCGGTGCCATACGAGCAGCTCAACTGGGCCTTAAAGTGGCTGTTGTTGAAAAAAATCCAACACTCGGTGGAACCTGTCTCAATGTCGGTTGCATTCCTTCAAAAGCTTTGCTCGATTCAAGCGAGCACTATTTGGCAGCTCGGAAGGAATTCTCGCATCATGGAATTAAGCTTGAGGGACTGAGTCTCGACCTCCCAACGATGATGGAAAGAAAAAGTAAAATCGTGAGTGACCTCACTGGTGGCATCGCTTTTCTTTTTAAAAAAAATAAGATCGCTTCGATCGAAGGCCTCGGTCGTCTGATCAGCGCAAACGAAGTCGAAATCACAGACAAGAGCGGGAAAAAAAATCTCATTCAAACGAAAAATATCATGCTCGCAACGGGAAGCGTACCCAATGAGCTGCCTTTTTTGAAGTTCAACGGAAAAACAGTGGTTTCCTCCACTGAGGCTCTCTGCCTTCCAACGGTGCCTCAAAAACTTGTGGTTGTGGGAGGGGGCGTGATTGGCTTGGAGCTGGGCTCGGTGTGGCTTCGACTCGGCTCTGAAGTGACGATCATTGAGTACACAGGCAAAATTTGCGGAGGCATGGACGCCAAACTCAGCAAACGCCTTGAACAGATCCTCGCTAAACAGGGAATGAAGTTCATTATGGAGGCCAAAGTCACAGGAGCGGAGACGCCTCCTTCTCAAGGGAGAACATTGGTCAAATACGAACTTCTCAAAGATCAAGGTCAAGGTTCAATCGAAGCCGATGTTGTTCTCGTCGCCACGGGACGCCGACCCTACTCGGATGGTTTAAACCTTGAAGGTCTGGGGATCAAAACAGATAGCAGAGGAGTCGTCCAAATCGATGAGCATTTTCGCACGAGTATTCGAAACATTTACGCGGTCGGAGATCTCGTCCGCGGACCCATGCTCGCTCACAAAGCCGAAGAGGAGGGTGTCGCTGTCGCCGAAATTATTGCGGGACAGGCAGGACACGTCAATTACAACACTCTGCCCGGAGTGATTTACACTTGGCCTGAATTTGCCAGCGTCGGAAAAACTGAAGAAGAACTGCAGGCACTAGGAATTAAATTTAAAGTCGGCACTTTTCCATTCACAGCCAATGGTCGGGCAAAAGCACTGGGCTGCACAGAAGGCATGGCAAAAGTCCTCGCCGACGAGAAAACAGATCAAATCCTTGGCGTTCATATTCTCGGCCCACGCGCCAGTGATTTGATTGCAGAAGCTGTTGTAGCAATGGAGTTTTCTGCTTCGTCCGAAGATCTTGCCCGCAGCTTTCATGCTCACCCGACTCTTCCTGAAGTTCTTCGAGAAGCAGCCTTGGCCGTAGACGGTCGAGCTCGGCAGATGTGAAGATGTGAAGAAGGCGAAACCCCGCCTCGTTACCTTAGCAAAAAGTCACAGCTCCAGCTCGTCTTGAGTAACCGCGATCAGGCCACGATCTCTGGTAGAGAGAAAGACTCCATGGTCCGTAAAAAGGGGTTGAGAAAAGTGATGGCTGCCTGAAAAACGAAACTCCGAAATGCGATGACCATCTTTCAAAGAGAGGACAACCAGCCAAGAATCCTGCTCTTTATAGGGCTCGTGGGCAGCAACGAGAACATAGCCATCCTGACTGCCAACAATTCTTATCGTGTTCAAGGAACTCGAGTGCAGAAACCTCTGTTTGTCGTCTGAATAAACCCACTGGTACCGAGGTTGCCCCAAGCCCTCGTCGTACACAAGACGCGAAACCTTGAATCCCAGAAACTCCGATTCAGGTTTCTCGTATTCGTAAAAAGGCACGAGGCCATCATTCTCAAGGCAGGCATTCAATTCTTCTGGCTTTTTTGGTCGCAAAATGAATCCATTATCATCAGAAAAGACCTTCCAGGTTCCGTTATAGTCGGGCTCCTTTTGGTAGTGCGATTCAATCATGCTGACAATCGAGGTGCGAACGTCCACATTTGCCATGAGATGCAGAGGAACCAAGTCAAATCGTGATTTGGAATAATTCGAAGCTCTTGTTGGTGAAAACCCAAGCTCCAACATTTTTCGATAAGGAAGCTTGAGACCTCCCACTCCCCAATAGAACTTCTCCTTTGCAAAACCCACGGAAGACACATCCGAAGAAGTCATCCTCTCTTTGTTTTCTAAAGACTCATTGACAAGTACAATGGCACCATTTGTAGGACCGGACTCGTACAGTGAAAAGGCATGTCCATCTGGCTTATCACGAACATATCCGACACAACGGCCTCTCGCATACCCCAGGCGTGACAGAGTGTTTTCTGTCGCATTTGTCGCCAACAGTCTTCTTCGAGTCTGCCAGATCCGATGGTGATGAATCACAAGGTTGGGCTTTGAATCCTTATCCAAGAGCACAGACCCTTGTCCGTAGTGAAGTCCCTCTATGTCCAAATCCCTGCGAACATCAAGCTCCTCTCGACCAGACAAATGATTCCCTGACATTCTATCAGGATCAAAAGCCACCACATTTCCCACTTTATCCCTGAGAAAACCCACAAACTTATTTGGGCCGACCTCCAATGCCGAAACCGTTCCAGATGAATAATCAGCATTCGATGTATAACATTCCTCAAAATCATTAATATCTAAGCTGATAAATGGAACTTCACCTGGCTTGTTAATCACTGGCTGAAATGTTTCCGAATTTATTTTTACAATGGAACAACCAAAGTTGTTCATTTTGGGGAGCAAAGGTCCATTTCCAGTCGTAACCAATATTCTTCCGTCAGGCAGAACTGGAGGGACTCCTCCTGCACAGTATATTCCGCCGTCAAATCCAGTCATTGCATCGTCCTGATGATATTCACTCGGGAAAAAAGCACGCGGCATTTTGTCCGCCAATTCACCTTTTTTGTTTGTTTCAAGTCCCAAAAGAACGCCTCGAATCCCCCTGTATTGACGGTAAGGTCTACGGTCCGAGGGAGTCAGTGAACTGTTGTTCTTTGTCATCGAGCAGCCGAAGTAAACGACTGAGCTTTCTCCTTGCTCTCGCAATCCTAAGGCTGTTTTACAAACAAGTCCAAATCGTGGATCTAAATCCCATTTTACGTTCGGTGTGTAGTGAGAAAAAATCTCAGCCAAGTTAACTTGACGTTGGCTCACAATTCGCCCAGTGAATGCATTAACAGCTATCACGATAATTCCACTCTTTGGCGGGCTCCCCTTCTCGGCACTGTAAAAATCCTCACTCCGCCCAAGAGCATAGATGATCCCCGTATTCTTACTCACTACTGGCGTAGAAAAAAGTTGGAATCCTTCAGGGAAACTCGCTTCCCAGCTGACACTTCTCGTATTGAGATTGAATTATTGAAGTTTTCCTCTTCTGTTTCCAAAAACGATTTGATTTCTCTGCCTTGCGAACAAGGACTCCTTGTAGGAAAGGTAAAGCGGCATCGACTCGACGGCTTCCTTGCCCCACGCAGGTTCCTTTACCTTGAGCTTCCCCCAATCCACCTCATGTTTTGTATCGTAAACATTAGAGCGGGTTTGATCGCGGGCAAAGGTCAGGACAGAGGAGTCCGAAATTGGGGAAAAAGAGGCCTTTAAAAACAACCAAAAAATCGCCAAACAAGAAAAGCTTATTCCTGCAAAAATGGAAATCACGAATCGCTTTTTAATAATTTTCCTCCGCCTCATGTTTAAGGTGAAAGACCAATTACCTTACGAACAGCTCTCAATCTTTGACTTGCAATTCCCCGAGCTTCATCTGCGCCAATTCGCAGTAAACGGTCGATCTCTTCACGATGCGCCATCAGCTCATTGTATCTTTCTCTTGGACCTTTGAGCCTGGCATCGATAGCTTGAAAGAGAGCTTCTTTTGCGTTACCCCAGGAAATTCCGTCCAGATAAGATTGGCGAAATTCAACAATCTGTTCAGGCCTCGCAAATTCCTTAAAAAGATCAAAGATTAAACTCTTGTCCGGATCTTTGGGCTCATCCGGACCGGAGCTGTCAGTCTTAATCTTCATCACAAGCTTACGCAATACTTTCTCGTCGCAAAACAAGGGGATCGTATTGCCATAACTCTTGCTCATTTTGCGACCGTCCAAACCCGGCACAAGTTTTGACTCCTTTTGTAGGACACTTTCTGGGACTACCAAAACTTCTGAATTATAAGTTCGGTTCAACTTTTGTGCGATGTCACGAGCGATTTCTACGTGCTGAACTTGGTCTTCACCAACGGGCACTTTATGAGTTCCAAACATCAAAATATCAGCGGCCATCAGGATAGGATATGAAAAAAGGCCCATATTCACTCCAAAATCCAAATCCTCTTTTCCGGCTTCTTGATTTTCGGCTAGCTTGGCTTTGTAGGCGTGCGCCCGATTCATGAGGCCTTTCGCAGAAAAACAAGAAAGGATCCAATTGAGTTCGAAAACCTCAGGTACGTCAGACTGGCGATAAAACACCGTCGAACTTGCATCAAGACCACAAGCAAGCCAAGTTGCTGCTACTTCGTAAACCATTTGATTTAGCACTTTTGCATCGTGGGTGTTAATGAGAGAGTGATAATCTGCGATAAAAAAAAAGGATCGCGTGTTGGGCTCTTTAGCCATCGCTAAGGCAGGTCGAATAGCCCCCAAATAGTTTCCGATATGGGGCTGCCCGGTGGGTTTGACTCCGGTTAAAACAATTTTGGAACTGGACATGAAGTCTCCTCTTTCTTAAACCTCGAAAGGCATTTAGGATGTGACCGAAACATTTCCAATCAAGGCCACTTCGGGCCCGAAGTAGGTGTGTCCCCCACTCTCATCGAACCAATTCTCAACAACTGCATCCCCACCCCACAAGACTGAAGAAAAATTAGTGGGAAAGTGACCGGACAAGTTGCCCCCCTTGATGTAACTCACCTTGCCGGTGCGATTGTCATAGAGTCGAGCCAGGCGAATTTCCGAAGAGTAGGTTAAATCCATCGAATTTGTGAAAAGCCCAGAGAACTGAAGAATCTCAAGAACCTTGTCCTCTGATTTTATTAACGAGTCCTTACTTTCAAGCTTGCTTGGAACAATAACGAGGTTTCCAAGAACCGTGGTCACCTCGTCCCCTAAATATTGAGACATCTGGCTTGAGGTTGGATTGAACTGAATTTTGTTGTCTTGAACAAGGATCTTGTTTCGTTGAGATAAACCCTCGGAACTAAAGGATCCACTTCCGAAGCAATAATCAAGAGTCGGATCCAACCTCATGACAAATGGCATGCCCTTAAAATCTTCAATTAATGAAGATCCCTTTGGCTTAAACGGCATTTGGTAATATTTTTGCCGCGAGCTCAATTGGCTCAAAACATCGTGAAAAAGTGAATTGAGAACATCCGCATGAAGTAAAACATGGATCTCACCAGAGGCTGGCCTCTCCGTACGTAAACTTGCCTGGGCAAATTGAGCCGACTCCCGACACATTTTATCGAAATCAAGCTGCTCAGGGTGGCAAGCCCATCGAGTAACTAAAAACTCCTCGGATAGACCCGATTCCTTATCTTGTGAGGAGAAACAAACCTCTGCGTAAATTTTTGATTCAATCTGTTCTGTCGAAAATCCAGAAGACAAGGTCCGCACCCGATGCTCACGAATAACAAAGAGTTCACCTGAATTAAATTGCCCTTCTGCAGCTCTTTGAATTGCCTTCTCCAAGTCTCGATAGACTCTGAAAGAACAATCTCTGATTTCGGCTAAAAGTGGAGGATAAACCTTCAAGGGCGGCTGTGACTCTTCATCATCTCTATCTGACTTTGGGAAAAGCCATTCCCTTTCGACACCGAGCAAAGCCTTTTTTTCCAATTCCTCCAACTGCCCTTGAAGATCTAATTTCTGAAACAGAGGACCCTCCGCAACGCCCATTTTGTTGCCATCTGAACGACGCACGTAAAGACGCAAATTAAACGATCGATCTTCAACTTCGCGAGACTGATCAAGAACAACTTTTTGAGTCATGCTTTGAATCAAATAGAATTCCTGACGATCTTCCTGACGCTCAGTTAACGCCCATTGCAGCCAAGGCCTGCCTTGTTGGCTTGTGTTTTTCTTGAGACACTCAAGCAGATCAGTTCTGTTCCATAGCAACATCGATTCCCTCCCTGTTAACTCAGTAAAACCTTATCCACCAACATGTAAGGACCCCCGCAGCCAGCCGCCACATATTCCTTGTGGTACTTTCCACAGCCTCCGACTTCATTCCAGGGATGCTGAGATTCATCAACTTCCTCGCGATGTGCATCGATTTTTGATTTTGCGATGATCGATCCGAGATAATCGGGAACATAACCAGTCATTTGAATGGCACCGCCGTTCGGAGCTTTGAATGTACGCCCGGTCAAGACTCCGTCTTTGATCTCCTCAACATAAGCCATGCCCACCTGAATACCCATCCCCTTAGGATCTTCCATTCCCCCAAAAGCCAGGTCCGCAAAAAATCCATAATCTACCATGGCCAGCAGCTCCGAAAAAGTCTTGTCACCGGCAGAAAAATAAGTGTTTGTTTGACGAGTGTAGATTCCATGAGTCCATTTTCTCTCTTGCCATTGGCCGTGCGTGGAACATTCAAACGCACCGCCGAGATCAGGTGAGTCATGGGATTCTGCAGAACCCCTTCCTTGACCAAGCAATGTTCTTGAGCTAACCAGCCCTCTTCATCAAAATAGTACGATCCCCAGGCAGAAAAGGAGCTTGGTCCATTCTGGTAGATCGCCGGATTGTTAAGAATCGTGGCGTGTTGATTTCCCACCTTTTCCTTGCTCTCATAAAGCTCTCGAGCTTTCGAACGACCGCGCGCCCAAGTGTCCCCCTCCTGGGAATGACCAAAAGCTTCGTGTGCAAAAACACCTGTAATAGAAGGATGCATGAGAACCTTGTAATGGCCAGGTTGAATCTTCTCCGCATTCAAGCTCTTCCTCAATTTTTCGTAGACCTCAGACATCTCCTTATCACTCATCTCGAGGCTTTCTCGACCACCAAGTCCTCCCTGAACAGAATGACCCCTTTCGCCCGCTTTGATAGCTGCAACGACCAGGCTGTTTCTCAATAAACTCTGACTCATCCGAGCCTGCTCATCGATAAATATAAAATCCAATTTTTCCAAACTTACTCTCGCCTGTAGAAAATCAGGTTTTTTTGCCGCATGCCTGTTAGACAGAGTCGCCTCAGCCTGGCGCAGACGATCAAAGTTATCTCGAGTGAACTTCATGACCTCATCATTGGTTTTCCAGAGTTCCTGTCTTTGAGCCGTACCGAAATGAACCCAGGTTTGCTGATTGACCCCAGCCGGTATTTGTTGAGTTATTTCAGGATCTAGAGACAATTGCAAACGCTCCGCCCATGTAGACGGCCGGTAGAAACGAACTTCCTCTCCCCGTTCACCCGCCTGCCCCTGAATACGGACCCGATCATTCAACTGACGAACCATTTCCAAAACAGAGGCTTCTGATAGATCATAGCTCGCCTCTTCAAATAGCGTCACTCCGTCAAAGATGCGAACTACAATCCCCTCGCTTAGCCTCTCCGACATCGCCTCCGATTTGCTATTGACTAAAAAATCTCTCTTATAACGCCTTTCAATAACAAGAGAAGGATACCATCCCTCCTTCGAAATCTCTTTCAGATGACTAAATGCTTTAATCCAAACAGCCCGAGCCTGTTCGAGACTTGGTTCAAGCTGAGCGCGAATCGGATTGTAAGACATAAAACCCCCTTCTCAATTAATTAGATGGCGTTTCCTCGCCCCTTTGGCCTCACCCATGATCATGATGTGTTCATCCAATCAAAAAACAAGCAACTGAGAACACCGCCCGACCTCAAATTGTCACACGAACTGGCCCCAATTGCCAATTATCGCCGCAATGCGGAGGAATATTCAAGGCTCACAGACAACAACTTGGGGGGATCAGATCACGAATTTAAAAATAAATCAGCCTTGTAAGAAAACAGAGCACCCTGCAATTTCTTCTCGCTCTTGAGATCACCACACCCCAACTCAAACTAAAAAAGATTAGGAGTACGTATTTTTTTCTCAGACAATGCGCGAAGCTTGTCACCGGGAATTTTCTCCCATTTTTTCTGAAGATTTCAAATTAGCCCGGCCCGTGCAGCGGACGCTCTGGCATTTCCATTGCTTATGAAACTGTGCAGGTGACGCGAGTGAAGTCATGAAGTGAGAACTCGCCAACTTGAGGATGGATAACCATCTACGGAACCTGGAGGATTGAAACGATGAATTATGTGTCGCCGCTGGCTCGCTCTGGATTATTTATTTTACTCGCTTCCATAACCTCGACTGGTTGTGGCAATTCAGATCGTAAAATCCACCGCTCAAAGTCAACATTGCCAGCAGCAGTGCTTGATAGCAAGCCCGTACAGGAAAAATCTCAAGACGAAGTAATTCCTGAGGCCGTTGCCTCCGCCCAAATTGTGTCAGAGAACTCTTCGACTTTCGAAATTGAAATCAGCTTACCCATCAGCAAAGAACTTCAGACACCACTCAACCGAGGAACCACAATTCTCTACAAAGGAAGTTTGAACCAGAACAACCAAGACGAGGGGTATCGGCCTGCTGAAATATCCAGCCCAAGCAACGAAAATGAAAAGGTTTCGGTGGCAACTTTGGATTCAAAACATCAAGTTTTGGTTGTTGTCAAATACCCAAAAGAAACATCTGAGCTCAAATCGGGAACGGCCCTGGTCTTCCTGAGAGACAAAGATGAGAACAACCAATACCTCAACACCTACAAATGGATCTGGACGAAGGCACAAACAGATCTTGATCATATTGTCACGCTCATTGAAGGCGAAACAGAGCATTATGATCCTGTTAGCCAAAAAGCAACAACACTGACTTTGGAACAAGCTGCTGCAAGTTTGGGAAAGGAACCTGTTACAGAAATCCAATCCCCCTCAATCAAAGGAGGAAGTTAGAAGTCGATCTGAGAAAAAATCATATGAGATTGTTTTTTCTCAATTTTGTCCTAACCACGTCGGGTAAATACTCAATTTTACCCAACCCAATTGACCTATTCACTTGACCGAAAGGTCAGGTATCACCAACTGCCCTTCACGGATGAAGGGCAGTCACTTTTTTCCCAGATGTTTAGGAAGCAAATAGATCAAGCGCCCAAGATTTTTTGAGACACCTGCCATTTTCTCAGCCTCCTTCCCAGAACCCCAGAAAAAGTCAACTCGTCCCGGCCCACGAATGGCGCCACCCGTGTCCTGATCAAATACAATGCGCTTCTCTATTAACCATGAAGAAGGGTATTGATCTTCATCCTGATTAAAAATAGGCCTTTCAAACTCAAGAATGGCCATTGCCCCTTTCGGAAACAAATTCTTATCCGTGGCAATTGTTCTTCCATCAGCGACTGGAGTGCCTTGAAATGTGATGCCCCGATTTTCCGGAGATTTCCTAAAAAACACATAGCTTGGATTTTTGAACAGCAATTCATCTCTCTCGTGGCCAGAAAGCCCCTGCAAGTGAGACACTATCTTTTGGAAAGTTATTTGCTCCTTTGGAATGAGGTGCAAAAGTTCTTTGCCGATTGGATAATAAGGATGTCCATTTTGGGCGGAATAGGTCAGATGAAGAAACGAGCCATCTTCCAAGACAACCTTTCCGGACCCCTGAATCTGAAGAAAAAAGGCCTCAATGGGATCAACATAACAAATCTCCAGCCCCTGTCCCTTTAAAACGCCTTCGCCGTCAATCTGGCGACGATCCGGAAATGGCACTATTTCCTGAACCAAAGAATCACCGGAAGGAGCCTTTAGCTGGCCTCGTAAAGAATAAAGGGCCGCACTTTGGTCAAAAAAGCGCTGCCGCCAATCAGCAAGACTGGGAATCACTTCAGCGAAAAGATCGAACCTGACTGTAACCAGATTTTTGGGAGTAAGATACAAAGGCTGAGTGTAATTTCCCTGCGGATGTTTAAAGCCCTTCAAAAGGGGCTCAAAATAGCCTGTAACCAAAACACTTCCCCACCCATTTTCCCCTCCGTAAACCTCATAAAAGTCAAAATTGGAGTCGATGTAGTTTCTAAGTCCTTCGGCCGAAACTGAAGTGTCTCCAATAAAATCAAATAACCGAGCCAATCCTTGACGGTATTCAGAGAGAGGTATGTGCGTCGGGCCAAATATCATATCAGATTGCAGATAATTCTCCCTTTCGGAGCCCTTCAAGCGACCCACCTGGAGATCCCAATAAGTGAGTTGTTCCTGTAGGACCTGTTTCAACCCCTTCAACCCGCTGCCCTCCTCCAATTGCTTTAGAATCTGATTGTTTTGTTTGAGAGGCCTCATGGCTAAGGACCGATCCTTCACTTGCAATCTTGCGCACGAAAAAAAAAGGCATCCAAAAATGGCAAAACGCACTTGCCACGCTCGAATTTCATACGGCGGCCGACCACATTTCATATTATTCCCCTCAAAATGCCGTTAAGAAAATGCCAAAACTCGCCTTGGTTGGCTATTTTTTCACACTTATGGCGACGAAACAAGAACTGCTCGTTGAAGGATTTGGCACCAAGATTGCTCATTGTCTATCGAGGGACCGCATGCCCGCACGCGGTTGATGGCAAATATTTTTATGTGAGAGGTTATAACTATGAATCCCGTAGATCTCTGCCCCCGCTGCCACCTGATCATTCCCCAGGAGCGAATGATGGATTCCCTTGTTGTCTGTAGCCACTGCGGATGGGTGTTATCTGGACAGGAAAGACGTATCGACAAGAAACTTGCCAGCCAATTTCGAAATCAGGCTTTTCTATTGTCGGTCGCCCTTGTCGCCGTCTTTATTCATTTGGTCACTTGGGACCAATACTTTCTAGAAGTTATACCACTCAAGACACGCCAGATATTGAACATCTCTTCTTCTGCCGAAATGACCAGGCTTGCTCAAATCTGCGAAGAACGAATGAATCCCAGTTGCAGCGAATCAGCTCTCAAGGAGGCCGCTCGGCGCCAACCTGAAAACCTGGAACTTCTCGCACAGTTAGGTAAACTTCAATACAAGTTAAATGCATTTGATCGATCTGCATATTCGCTCCAAGACTATTTCTCGCGCGGAGGACGAGCTGTTGAACCCGCCTATCATTATGCCCGATCTCTAGAGGAAACTGGACGAAACGATGAAGCGGCTCAGTACTATGAATTCGTGTTAGCCTCAAAGGAAGAAAGCTTGCAAATCACTGTGACTCAAAAGTACCTTAGCTTTCTTCGAAAAACAGGCCAGTTAGCACGAGCCGTCCAGGTTATTCAGGGGATCCAAGAAAAGGGCTCCAATGCATCGACTTTCTTGGACGCAGAACTACAGGATCTAAAGAAAAAATTAAATGAAGGTGAAGAACGACAGGTTACAATACAACAAAATCCAACCAAAAAATCATAGATTGACCAGGTATCTTTGTATCGTTGCTCTTTGTATCTTTGTATTTGATTTATAAATCAGCTAGTGCCGACTCTTGGACCTTCGCATGTCCTCTTGAGCCAGCTGTTCTAAAACACGATTTCTTTCCGCCATGTTTTTCTTAGCCTCTTTTATCGTTTCAACCATGCCCTTAATTCCTTCTGGAGAATAAGAGTCAGCGATTGATGGAGTCCCGGATTTCACAAAATTATCCCTCTCAGACCCAGCCAATTTCGCCACTTCAGTCTTCTTGACAACATCCGGACGAAAGCGATTGTTTGAATCTTGCTCTTCCTCATCCTTTTTTTCGTAACGAGACCGGGCATTGTCGATAACCAGGGTAGGATTTCCTTCCGCATCCAGATAGACGTTCGTCTCAACAGCTCTATAATATTTGCCGTCCCGATAAACATACTTCCGACCCATCATTTCGGCGCTGTAAGGACTCCCAGATTTCCATCTCTCCATATTTCCATCTTCTTCCTGTCCCGTCTCAGATCGAGACAAAACCCCATCCGAATTGGAGTGCAGGCGATTTAGCTTCAAGCCGCAATCCTTGCAAACGGTATCCAGTCCCTTCTGGGCGACAACAAGCCCCTTGTTCACCAAAGAAGTCACAGACTTCATTAACGGCGAGGGATCCTTTGCATCAAGCCTGTTCTGTTTTAATGAATGATCACCCGCAATTCTTGAACCCAGAAAATTGGGTTTCAATAATGCCTGAAGAATTGAAATTCCACCCATCAAAGAAAAAGCCCAAAACGTCCTACGTATATATTTTCCCATGCCTTAAGATTAACAATTTTGAATAGAAACTTAAAGTGAAGATCTCAACATCTCAAGTTTCACGTCTCAATTGCGAACACTTTGAGTCGGCGCAAGTCTGTGCTAAGATGGACCGACATATAAATCTCAACCAGGATCATCAAATGTCTTCAATTAAGACCTCAATGACAGAACTTCTTGGATGCCAATTGCCCATCATCGGAGCACCGATGTTTTTGGTTTCGAACATCAAAATGGTGGTGGCCATCTCAGAAGGAGGCGGAATTGGAACTTTTCCCGCTCTCAACTTCAGACCCATTGAAAAATACGCCGAAGCTCTCAAAGAGATCAAGGCCAGGACCTCTAATCCAATTGGCGTGAATATCATCGTAAACAAGAGCAATACTCGACAGGCGGATGATATACGTGTCGCACTTGATGCTGGTGTGGATTTATTTATTACGAGTCTCGGAAACCCAAAATCAGTTATTTCTGACGCCCACAAAAACGGCGCTAAAGTCTTTTGTGACGTCACAAATCTTGAATTCGGCCTGAAAGTCCAGGATCTAGGGGCCGACGGGGTCATCGCCGTGGGTTCTGGAGCTGGGGGCCATGCAGGTCCCATTTCACCCTTGGTTCTAATCCCTTGGCTGACCAAAAAACTCAAGATTCCTGTTATTGCAGCTGGAGGAGTGGCGAATGGAGCCACTATCGCGGCTTGCTTGGCATTGGGCGCCGCCGGCGTCTCGGTTGGGACGCGATTTATTGCGTCGCACGAGGCGCATATTGACCCTTCTTATAAACAGGCCGTATTGACGGCCACACCGGATGACATTGTAATGACCTCTCGGATATCTGGAACACCCGCCTCTGTTATCCGAACAGAATACGTCCAAAAGATGGGCCTTGACTTGCCTCTTCCCATTCGGATTTTAAAAAATCATCCCGTATCAAAAAAATTTGTGGTGCCGATCATTCATTGGTTGGGGATGAAATCCCTCCAAATGGCCGCAGAGGGGCCGACTTGGAAGTCGGTGTGGAGCGCTGGACAATCCGTTGGTCTCATCGATGAAATTCTTTCTTGCAAAGAAATACTTGAGAAGTTGGTCAGCGAATATGAGGTGGCGCGACAGACACTCCCGCCTCTCTCTCCATCTCTCGTCTCAGTCCAGCTTAGATAGGACAGGTCCGGACTTTAGTACTTCTTTAACGATCGAAACAATTTGTGACAATTGAAAGGGCTTTTCAATGATTCGGTCTATCCTTAAGGATTCTATTTGATTTTGAGTTAACTCGCTATAGCCTGACATAAGAATAGCGTATGGATCATAGCCAGGAATTTCCGTCCGAATGCGCCAAACTAGTTTGTCTCCGGTGCCTCCAGGCATCAATACATCAGAAATGATAAGATCTGGCCTAAATTCTTCGGCCACCTTGAATCCATCCGCTGTGTTATTTGAACTTCTTAACTCACATTCAAACTCTTCTAAGGCCATATTAATCAATTCTCGTATAAGCTCTTCATCATCCACAATCAATATCTTCCATTTTCTTCCTGCACTGGGTTTCATCGTACAATTCTCCTTGCCACACCTTGAGCATAGCCAGAAGAAGTCAAAGGAATATGAGACCAAAATCAAAGTATCGTCATAATTTTGTCTTGAAGTGAAACGACCGTCCGCACGCGGTACAAATGCCCACGCTTCCGTTTTTATACCCTATATATTTCCCCCTAGGGATCCGATAAAATAGAGACTCCAGCCTACTTCGAGAAGTCATTTGATTTAATGAAGCGAAAAGAAAGACTTATGTCGCCCACGAAGACAGAAGAATCTGATGCCGTTGACTTGAAAACCACTCCTGGGTCCGTCTCAAATTTTCCAAGAAAAACGGCATTTCTGGCAATCCTAGGAAGTGTAGTTTTTCTGGTGCTGCAATTCCTTTCTCTAAAATCAGGACATTACATCTTGCAAGAGATGAATCAGTTTCATTTTCCTTTGACGGAACGAAATGCAATCTCACTTCGACTTCACGAGAAGATAACCACGACCCTCCATCTTGCGGTCGTCACCCATAAATCGAATTTTATCGACGATATCCTCGCCTACCGCGAGGCCCTCGATCAAAATCAAAGCGTTCTGATTCCAAAATTTGCGCCCAAGGCTTCCTCCTTTCAATTATTTGCGTTGCCGAGGCGAAATCTTGTCGATCGTTTTGAACTTGAAACTATCAATTTAATGAAAATCCAAGAATTTGGAAAAGCCTTGGAAATTTTGGATTCTGAGGAGTATAAGGACGAGTTGATCAAATACTCAGAAGCAATGCAGTCCTTGGCCGAAGAAATGAGCACAAGACGAGATGCGATACTTGATGACCAAACAAAGCAACTTTATTTCACCGGTACTATCTCTATCTCTGTTTTTGTAATAACAATTTTCTTTTGGGGGCTTTTTATAAAGGCATACCTTATGAGCATCAAGGCTCGGAAGACAGCAGAACATCTTCTAGACGAAGAAAAGGCCAAAACAATTCAGGCTTCGAAGCTCTCGACGCTCGGAGAAATGGCCGGTGGCATTGCCCATGAGATCAACAATCCACTTGCCATCATACATGGATATGCTGAAATTCTGACTCGCCAGCTCTCAAAAGAGGTAATAAACAAAGATAAGCTAAACGATGTGGCCCTCAAAATCCGAGAGACAACCAATCGAATAGAAAAAATAGTGAAAGCTCTTCGAACTTATGCCCGCGACGGATCAAAATCACATTTTCTTCCATGTGATGTTAGAAAAATTGTCGATGAAACACTCACCTTGTGCATGGAGAAGCTGAAAAATCGTGATATTCAACTGATCTACAACCCTCCCTCCCATCCTGTCATACTAAAATGCCAAGAGGTACAGATCAGCCAAGTCATTTTGAACCTCATTCAAAATGCGGTGGATGCCATTGAAACACAAACCACAAAAAAATGGCTTGAAATCGAGGTTCTCCCTCTTTCAAATACTTGCCAAATTCGAATGACTGACTCAGGCCTCGGAATTCCAAAAAACTTGCAAGATAAAATTCTTCAGCCCTTCTTTACAACTAAAGACATTGGAAAAGGAACTGGATTGGGGCTCAGCATCTCAAGCTCAATCGTTCGAGATCATGGGGGCCGGTTCTTTTATGACAAAGACCATCCCAACACCTCCTTTGTAATGGAAATTCCACTGGCTCAGGAGCATGGTGTAACGATGGAGACAATCAATACTGCGGCCTAGCTGATTTTGTTTGGCTCTTCAGCAAGGCGGCATTTGGACCCTTAAAATCCTCAGGCAATTTGTTCATATTTGAAAGCCGACGTGCACTGACGAGTCGTCCAGCCTCATCAAAGATTCCCAAATGATATTCCATGCTCTTGAATCGCCGGATACGCCCATCTTTCATATGCAACTGCAATCCATATTCACTCAAAAAAAATCCTCTCTGAATCTGACCGTTTGGGTGAAACGAGACTTCATATTTGAATTTTAGCCTTTTTCCTTGCACGGGTATCTCGACTGTCTCGGACTTGAGAAGCGCATCGCGTGGGACCCCAGTGGTATGAAATGACAGCTTCACTGGCCCTCGCTTCCCACTGAGATCTATATCAAACCCATTTTGACTTTTGTAAATGTATGAATTTTCTGAAGACGCCATCAGTCCACTTTCAACTTGGCCATTGTTATACACGCGAATTGAGTTGTTTGAATCGACTGAGTAATCCACGCCCGCCAGAGTCACAGTGGGAATCAAACTTTCAAGTCCACGCAGAGATGACACGTAGTAGGACACGCCTCTCACTCGACCCGCTCCCTGACTCCAGAGTCTCACAAGGACTCTGAGTTTGCTTTGATCAACTTGAATTCCCTTATTCTGAAAGAACTCGGTCAAAAGGCCATTCATGATCACTCCAGCCTGATCATCGGCACTCAATTTCTGCCACAAATTACTTTCGATAGAATACTTTATATTTTCGCCAGAATTGCGAAAAAGCGCCTTTTCTAGACGACAATTGAGAGGCAGGCCAGAGGATCTCAGCCCCTCATTTGGCGATGTCGTCTCGCCTTTTGAAATGTATTTTAGCTGACTTGGCATCTCTTTTAGAGCAGCGTAGAGCGTCTTAATCAAGTCAGAATGAAAACTTTCTGCTTGAGAAAGCGCCCACCGAACCTTATCAAAGACCCAGGCTTCGTGCTTTGGAAATGCCGACTGAAATTCTTCTCCCTCATAGTAATCAAGAAGGCGATAGGATTCGCGATTGCCATCTCGGCAAATCACAATTTGACCTTCAGATTGGACATCGACCTTGAGAGCTTGGGCGTCACATAGAAAAACAAACAAGAAAATTAAGAAACCAGCCACAAATGTAAAGATTCGTCCCATCATTTTCATTTAAGCTCCTCCTGAGCAAAAACAGAAAATATTCCACATAAAATTATTGCAATCCTGAGGAAGATTGAAAAGTCCCGAAAGCAGAGGGAAGGCTGAAGGTCCCGCCAATCGCAAGGACTAGCATTTTTTCTTAAGGGGGAACACTCAATATTGAGACGCAGCACGACTTTTCTTGATTGATGCCAGGACCATTCTCGACCTATCTTTACGACCAATTACGAGGGAGCACAGGTCCATGATCAGGCACTGGCGCGAGATAAGAGAAATTCGAAGTCAGTCTTCGGGGTTACACAGGACCTTTGATGACAAACCCATCACGTGGGAGATATATGAGGGCATCCTTGATTTTCTCATAGGATTTCTAAGACCCAGAATGAAAACTTTGGAAACAGGTGTGGGCCTTAGCACTCTTGTCTTTGCTCGCTGCCAGACCAGGCACTTGGCTATAACTCCTGATTCAAAGGAGGTTCAGCGCATTCTTGAGGCATGTCAGAAAAATAGATGGCCCACTGCGGAGCTTCATTTTGACATTGGAAGGTCCGAGACTGCTTTGCCTCTGATGAAGAGGAATCCAGAGTTTGATTTGGTTCTCATTGATGGGGGTCATGGATTTCCCACTCCGTTTATTGACTGGTTTTACTCCGCGGGTCTCCTTAAAACTGGTGGATATCTCATCATTGATGATATCCAGTTGCCTGTCGTCTTTGGTCTCTATCAATTTCTTTGCTCCCACCCCCATTGGAGGATGACCAAAAACTACGTCTGGCAGTCGGCCGTGTTTCAAAAGATTTCACCTCATGCGGGCCACTGCTTTGAGGATTGGTACACTCAAACTTGGCTGAAGAAACCTCAATTTCCGAGATGGTTTGCCATCTACTTATGGGCACCGCTTACAGGAAACACAATCTGGCAATCCCAGCTTTTTAGATTTCTGAATAAAGTGGTCCTTTATTACTTTTTTCGACCGTTCTTCCACCGTTTGCTCCGTCCCTTTTATTTTCATGTTTTTCGCAAAGTACTTTTCTTGTCCAGGAGCTACCTTCTCAGAATAAAATCCTATTTTATGAATGGTATCTATTACCACGGCATTCGTAAATTCTATTTCCACGGCATTCGTAAATTCTATTTCCATGGCATTCGTAAATTCTATTTCCACGGCATTCGTAAATTCTATTTCCATGTTGTGTGTCCGCTGTACTGGCGTATGAGTCCTTTATATTGGTGGCTGATTAGGCTTGTCGGTCTTGTTCCGATCTACTTGGTGTCCTATGCTCGAAAACTATATGCTTACACAGTGACGCTTATTTGGATCTTGCAAATCCCCAACCTTCCCGGATTATTGAGAATGTGGTTTTGGCAATGTGTGCCAATGTGGATCCGTCGCGAAAATATCAAGCGTTTATTCAGGAAATATTATTTAAAACAATCAAAATCGAAACCGAATCCACTTCTTTCGAAAAAAATATCCTACAAGCAAAGTGGCGACAAAAACCATCAAACCAATCGCCGTGGGGTACCCGTAGGGCCAATTGAGCTCAGGCATGTTGAACTCGGAGGCCGAAGGGTTAAAATTCATTCCATAGCAACCGGCGATAAAACCGAGAGGAATAAAGATCGTGGATATGATCGTTAACACTTTCATGATCTCATTCATTTTCTGGCTTAAAACAGAAAGATGAAGATTCATCAGATCCGCCGTTTCATCTCTGAGAGCATTCAAAGTTTCCAGCTGCGTCAGCACATGATCCATGCAATCGGAAAAATAGACTCGAGTGTCCTTTCCTACAAACTTGTTTTGACCCTCCAGAATACTCTTAAGAACATCTTTCATCGGCAAAATCCATTTTCGGCAATAAGACAATGATAACCGAGTGTCTCTGATTGTGCTCGCAACGTCCTCTTCGGGCATCGTGTGGCCAAAGACTTCAAGCTCCATCGTGTCCACCAAGTCACCAATTTGATCTATGGCAGGAAAAGAGCTATCTATCAACGTGTCTACAATTGCATAAATCAAATACTCCGATGACTGACGGCGAATTTGTCCGATCCCATTCTGAATTCTGAATCTAACAGGATTGAGAAATGAGCTATCAACGGGCGTCAGAGTCACCACTGTCTGCGAATCAAAAAACAAGCTCACCTGCTGAACCAGCAATTCTGACTTGTAGAGCAAATGCTTGCCGATCAAAAAACAATACTCTTCGTGAGTTTGAATCCTGATTCGCTGAGAAAAATCAATGACATCCTCCAATTCAAGGCGATGCAAACTCATGATATCGCCAAGCTCCCTCAGAACATCAACATTTCCTAATCCTTGAATATCAATCCAGGTCACTCGCTTTGGTCCCACCTCTGCAAAGGCATCCTTGAGACTGATATTTTCTTTTTCAATAACTTCTCCTTTATTGTACGAAAGGAGAGAAATAAACGGAGCAGGCAAGGCGGTGTCCGCAACCAGAGTGCCGGGGGAATTTCCCGGGGACTCTATTCGCTTCCACTTGGCCAATTCAGTTACTTTTTTGAGATATGAAAGAGAGTCCACGCTGTTCATAAATCCTCACCTCGAGGCAGTTTGTTAAATTGAGTTTGATTTTATCTTTTTCTCGACATATTGAATGACTTTGTCGGCGACATTAACACCGCAAATTCTGTCAATGCCGACAAAACTAGGTGACGGAGTCACACCAATCACGAGAGCCCCTCGCTTAGAACGCAGAAAGTCAACCCCTGCAACTCCTAAACCAACCACTTTTGCGGCCCTGAGCGCAGTTTCATTCTCCTCGCGCGTGATCTCTACAGACGAAATCAAATCAGTCTGCTTGAGAGAAGTAGGAAATCCTCTTTCGCCTGCCTGCCTTCGAAGGGAAGCAACAACCTTACCACCAACGACAACGCAACGAATGTCGGCCCCTTCAGCCTCAGGAATATATTCCTGAACAATAAAATAGGCATCCATCCGGCGAAAAGCATCGATCACGCTCTCCGCAGCCTTAGCAGTTTGTGCAAATATGACGCTTCCCCCTTGGGGTGCAGAAAGCAGTTTAATGACGAGTGGAGCACCTCCCACCAACTCGATGAGTTCCTTTGTCATTTTAGTTGAGTGAGCAAAACTGGAAGTGGGCAAGCCCACTCCCTTCCGAGAGAGCATCTGCAATACTCGCAGCGTATCTCTCGCTCTCGTGACACCCAATGAACCATTCACCGTATATGTGTTCATCATCTCAAATTGCCTTACTACTGCGGCTCCGTAAAAAGTGATTGAAGCCCCAATTCTTGGAATAACCGCATGAAAATGGTCGAGTCGCTTCTCTTTAAATTGAATCATCGGTCGCATAGACGCGATATTCATGAAACAGCGAATAGGATCGATAACCTCGACATGATGTCCGCGATCCGAAGCCGCACGAACAAGTAACTGGGTTGACTTGAGATCTCGCTTTCTCGATAAGACCCCAATAATCACTGGTGAACCCCAATCGATTTTGCAGAGGTCTTCTTCTTTCTTCTCCGTTTTTTCTTTTTCCCAATCAGAAAAGATCTTCCCGGATCCACTAAGAATAGATCTCTGATGGCCTGACGCCCGATCAACATCCGAAAACCCATAATATCACGATTAATCAAAGATAATTCAATGGAGAGCTGACGCTCACCAAATCCAACTTGAGCCAAGACCACTGGACGCTGAGTCTCATGACCCACAGAACTACGTACCTTGCGCTTTTCCAATAAATCAGCCTCTACCCAAACCGCACCTTCGCGACTGCGCTGCAATGGATAAAGACGAAATCGAACTCGACGTTTTCCCTTTCTTTTAAAAACCACGATGTCCTCAGCATGAACGGCCGATGTTTTTGCTCCCGTATCAATTTTTGCCTTAATTCTAGTAGGCCCGAGATCTAGTAACTCCACCCACTCGCGCCACCCAAGAATAGGTTTCTGTTTGCTTTCAGAATGCTCCACCCCTTTGCTCTTTGTGCTCTCCGCTGCGAAAATCGAGTCCTTTATCACCATAGGACGATCTTAGAGTTTTCCGTGCAGCCAATCAAACAAAACCAACAGATTGAGGACAAAGATTCATCGACAAAATTATTCGGGAGACGATAGAGAATCGGAAGATGGTGACATCAAGTTGCTCTCAGACGACCGAGTTCCGTATCTTGGATTTCCAGGTTTAACGAGGTGGAACTGAACTTTCCCATTCTTTGAAGAAGAATTTCTATTGCTTCGTCCCAATCCTCCCCCCTGATAGCCACTTCCACCAGAACGATCTCCCTTTCCAGTACCAAAAGGAGTTCCACCAAAATCGTCACTCTGGGTCACACCCTCCCCACCAAAGGCCCCATCAGTCGGCGGCGGAGGGGGGGCTCCTCAAAAACAGGTTCAGCTTCTTCGGCTGAAACACCAAGATCGGGATCCTCCTGTGAGTAGCTAGGCGGAGGAAACCCCCATGCCGTACAAAGAAACAAAAGGCCGATGAGGCACTGCCTGATAAATTCGAGCAACAAAACCTCACTCTCATTTTTTGGATCGAGAAGTCTCCGAGCTCGACTTGGAACCACCCTCTTGGTCCGGATTGGCCATCGTCCCCGACGGACTGGCCTGCTGTTCTTTTGGGATACCATCTGTGACGATGGAATCAACAACAACCTCAGTCTCTTTCTTCTTTTCAAGACATGCAGGCAAAAGGAGAATCAGACAAAAGAACAAAATCCGCTTCACGTTCACAATAAACCCCTCTGAAAAATAACCAAAATATAGCGATCGCGGCGCCATTTTTTAAAATTTAATAAAACCAGTGTAACAAGACACTCCCCATTTTTCCACTTCTTAAGCCAAAAACCGGGCCTGAAAGCCCGGTTCAATACCTAACTGAAACTTAGCCTCGATTGTCCAAGCCAAACTATCAGCCTGCATCTTCACTGTGATGCTTCTTTTTTCCCTTTTTTGACTTTTTTTCCTCTTTTTTCTTCTTTTCCTTCTTTGCTTTCATTTCTTTTACTTCTTTTGTTTTAGGCTTCGCCGGTTCTGAAGCCCCACTGCCGCCACCGCCTGGAGGCGTTGTTGCCGCACCACTATCTCCGGCAGGTGCTTCCGTCGCTTCTCCGGCATTCCAGTCTTCACCTCCACCTTCCTGAGCCCAACCTAGAGACGCCACAGATACTGAAAACAGTGCTGCAATCATAAATTTAAAAAGTGTCACGGAGTCCTCCCCTTTCATGGGTTAAATATGTTCTATTTGACGACCGAACAAGTCTCATTCGTCCGCCGATTGATTAACTGAGAGTAATTGTGGCATGCGAATGAGCAACAGTCTCCCAATAAATATGGGGCTTCGCTCGATGCGGCATAAGTTTTATCGCTATCAGTCGCGGACTTTCAGCAAAATCATCGTTAAATCATCGGGCTTTCCCTTTTCTTTTCTCATTTGCTCGGTAGCCTCCTCTTTTAGCCTTTTGATCTTCTCCAACAAGGTCCCTCGCCCGACAATCTGGCCTATTCGAGAATAAGCCAGATTGTCCGTAAGTCCATCTGAGGAAAGCAAGATGCTATCCCGTCGCGCCAATTCAAATTCCTGACTGACTTCTATTCGCAAGGGGCTAAGCCCGAGGGCGTTGAGGACAATTCCTGAAGCTGAATGACCAACAACCTGATCTTCTGTCAGGAATCCGCCTTCTAGGCCATAGCCAACTGGAGACTGTTCAATATTTTTAAACTTGAGAGTTCCCATGCCCCCAATCAGCATGGAACAAGAATCTCCCACATTATAAAAACGCACTGTCTTACGAGTTAAAATAGCCATGCTCAAAGTCGTGCCGGCCCCAATTCCGAGGGCTTGAATTTGAACATGGCATCGATCAATGGCATCTAAGATAACTTCTCTTATTGGCAATCGCTCCGGCTGAGGAAACGCCTCGTAGATATTTAGAGTTTCATTTAGGATAGAGATCGCTAGACGCGAGGCCAGCCCTCCACCCTTATGCCCCCCTAGTCCGTCGGCAACTGCCACGCAGGAAAATTCCCCATTTTCAATGACAAAACAAGAATCCTCATTTTCCAATTTGTTCACGGGACACATGGTTGTCGTAATAACAGCTTCAAGCCAATTTTTCGAGAAGACTGCTATGTCTTCAAGATGCTGATTATAAAACTGCCGACCTCTTAATTCCAATTCATTTTCTCCAAATAGAGCCTCAGTTCTCCTGCATTTCGAAACTTCTTTAAAATAAGTGAACGCTTCAATCCACAACAAATATCTTTAACAACCCTTGGCTGGCGGGGATAAAATCGGCTCCCCCCCAGGCAATCATAAAAAATGCGAATGAGATTACAAACATCGTCTCGAATATTTTCTGGAGAGGCAGAACCCCATCGAAACATGTCGAACACCTTCAAATCAAAAGCCAATCCGTAACGCTGCACCATTATATTTTCATAGTGCAAATCACCGTGATATTCTTTCAGGCGATGCACCTCTTCAAGTCCGCGAGCTAAGGCGTAGAGCAAATGAACGGCCTGAAAAGGGCTCATTCTTTTTCCAGGAAAGGTCTCCAAAAAACTGTCTAGAGTCTTGCCCTCGACAAACTCTGAGATCAAATACGTAATTTGATGTCCCCGATAATAGATACGTTCCTGAGTCAAATACTGGACAAGAACTGAGCAGGTTCTGAGTTTATGAAGCTTTTTAGCATAAAATTTGGCTGTGCGATTGTTTTGATTGCGATGCGGGAAAAAGATCTTTGCAGCTCTTTCGATATTCGTAAAAAGCTCTTCGACTATATAGACTTCCCCCTCCCAGCCCTCTCCAACTTTGCGAATAACACGATATTTACGCGAAAGAATAAATCCTTCTGGAAAATCAAATGTGTCGATGGGTCGCACCATCCTCCGAGCCACCGGCATTTCAGCTGATCTTTTTCGCAACGGGGTAGCTGTCTTGCTGCCACCAGCGATTCACCCACAGATAGCGTGCTCCCGATGCCGTGGCCTTGACCCGTCCCTCAATAAAGATCTCCTCACCGCAATTTTTTTCGATTCCCCTGCTGTGTTCTGTATTGATTATTTCAAAACGCCCTTCGTCTTGATTGATCAAAGCCAGTTCGGAACCACGATCTTTCATCTGAATAACACCAGATATGATTCTAGATTCTTGATACCAACGCATATTGCCCTCTTCTTGTGAGAAACATGGAAGAACTTTTACCCAAGTTTCAAACTCAATACGAGCATACATCTGAGCATCCCCCCTGTCATGAGATCCCAAACCTCGCAATGATTCGCCAGGCGCCATATTTCATTTCTTCCCAGAAATTGGCCCTTGGTCCAGCCCACAGGTTCGCCAGTTGACTTCAATTATTCTCAAGGAAGTTCCAACAACTCCATCAACACATCAACACGCGAGACGATCCCAACAACTTTGTTAGTCGAATCCACAACTGGCAAACGTCGGAATTTCTTTTTGTAGAGAATTATAATAATGTCTCTCAAGGGAGTTTCCTCTCTCACTGACAAAACATCTTTATTATACTCCAAAGGATCGGCAACATCTCGGGTTGCCGCCTGCAAGAGAAGATCATAATCGGATACGATCCCGATCAGACTCCCGGATTTATCAACCACGGGTGCACCACTGATGCCATGAGTTTGGAGCATTTTGACCGCAAAATAGATTTTTGTCCCAGCAACAATGCTAAACACCCTGCGAGACATAAAGTCACGCACCGGCTTTTCAGATATTTTCTTCCGATCTGCTACTGCGTGCAGGCTGCTGTAAGCTGATTTACCCATGTCCCATTGTCCGAGAAAATCAAATCAAGCGCCAGATCCGGCCTCAGAATACCGGACGTCAGCAGAGAAAAAACCTTGTCTCAACGCATATTTTCGAATTGCAGGGGAATATCAAGTGACTTGTCCCCTTTCAGGAACTGCATGCATTCCTGCAAGGTATCAATACTTTTTGATGTTATCCGAACCTTGTCGTCTATAATTTGAGCCTGAACCTTTAGTTTTGAATCCTTCAGGATCTTCGTAATTTTCTTTGCAGTTTCCTTCTCTATCCCCTGAACAAAAGTCACTTTCTGCTTCAACATCATGCCCCCAATTTTTTCAGGGTCGCTAAACTTTAAAGCCCTTAAATCAACTCCGCGACGATGGGCCTTGCTTTGCAAGACGTCCTTCATGGCTCCCAGCTTGTAGTCATCTTCGGCTTCCAAACTGATTTCTTTCTTGTCCCAGGCCATGGTGGCCTTGGAATCCTTAAAATCATAGCGAGACTTAACTTCCTTTTGAGCCTGATTGAAGGCATTTTCAACTTCCTGAAGATTTATCTCGGATACCACATCGAATGACGGCACTTTGCTACCCCTTCTGGCCGGTCTCAACCTAGCCTAAATTTCCTCCTTATTACCAAATACTCCCCATTGCAATGTACTGAAACATCATGACGCTAAACAGAATCATGAACGAATTCTCCGTCTAAGCTTCCCTTGTGTTCGCCAAAGATCATTGGTAGCAAATAGGCATCATTTTAGGAAATTTTCTATGAATCACCTAGTTTGCCTCAGTCTCCTTCTCTTTCTCTCCTTTTCTGCCTTGGGAAGGGGAGCTCTTGTTCTACAAACTGACTTCGGACTAAAGGATGGAGCCGTGAGCTCGACAAAAGGCGTTATAAACGGGGTCGATTCCACCGTTTTGGTCTCTGATCTCACTCACGAAATACCAGCATTTAACATCTGGGAGGCCTCTTACCGCCTCATGCAGACCGTCCCTTATTGGCAGCCATCCACCGTATTTGTCAGCGTTGTCGACCCAGGAGTTGGTTCAGAAAGACGCAGTCTTGTCGCAAAACTTAAATCTGGACACTTGGTCGTCACCCCAGACAATGGGACCTTGACTCATTTGATTGATCGGATCGGAATAGAATCCGTTCGGATCATCGACGAAAAAAAGTATCGGCTAAAGGGCTCTGAATACAGCCACACTTTTTTTGGCAGGGACTTGTACGCCAATGTTGGGGCCTTGCTCGCTTCGGGAAAGAGATCCTTCGCCGAGATCGGTCCAGAGCACAAAGCCTCTCCAGTAACACTAGAGTTCTCAAAGGCAAAACTGGAAGCTGGCACGCTGATTGGGAATATTCCTATAACTGACCCCCAGTACGGCAACCTTTGGACAAATATTTCTTTGGATATGACGAAGAAGCTACAAATGAAAGTGGGCGAACAATATCGAGTGCAGCTATTTAATGGCGATCAAATCGCTTACAATAGGATTATTCCCTACGTAAAAACCTTTACTGATGTCCCAAGAGGAGAAGATCTGATCTATATAAACAGCATGTTGGATTTGGCGATAGCGATCAATCAGGGCAATTTTGCGAAACTGAGAGGCGCTGAATCAGGTCCTAACTGGACGGTTAAGATTTCACGCCCATAATACCCAAAGTGGTCAAAGTGCGCATCATTCTCAAAGCGCGCGCGCATGATGTTTTCTCTCAAGCCCCAGGCAAGTCTTTTCGTCGTTCTCGGTTTTTTTCAGTGACCAAGGTGCGGAACTCCTTCTCAAAGGATTTTTTTGCAAGCCCGATATCCCTTCTAGCTAAAGACTCGGCCTGCTCCAAAATCTGCTGCTGCACAATTAACTCCCCATCCTTCTGAGACAAAGTCATATTCAAACCACCAAGCACCCTTTGCATTTGATTTTTCTGCTCCTTGGATACCACTTTGGCTAGCTTCTTAAAAAATCGCGCTTGGTCAGAACTCTGAATGGCTTCATATAAGAGAGACGCATAAGCCTCCGCCAGTCGATTTTCCATATATACGGTAATTTCATCAGCCTTGTCATAGTCACTTACCGAATCACCTTCTGTCTCGATGACGATCTTTCGCAAATTCCCAATATATTCCTTTGCGGACCTCGCAACGATTTTAGCCCCAGCGGGTGCACGCCCCCCATTCCTAGATTCCGCCGCCGCCTCGGTTAGGCCCGTGAAAAACCCGGCGATGCAAGCTCCAATAACACATGAAATGATGCAGTTCTGTCTCATTTTGATATTCCTGTTTGATCCTTCCATACCTTAGGACTGAGCAAAGGCAATGCCAGATCAAAGGCCAAAACTCATTTCAAATAATCCTGAATTCGATAAGATAGAGATCCTGAAGCGTCAATTTGAAGTGAAATGCTTAGTTGTTTGACACCATCTAACGGGAATGCCCGTACATTTTTAAAACATTCCCTCAAGCGATATACAGTGCCAAATCGACTCCAGTTTTTGCGGTACACTCTTTGCTTATTTAAAAAACGGGGGACATCTTGGATAGGCAGGCTTTGGGGGGGATAAAGTAAATGAAGCACTTTGTTCTGCGGGATTTCATCCCCATTCTGCGTTGTCAACTCTTCCTCTTGTTGATCTCATTGGCTGCGTTCCACTTTTGCTCCGAAAACGGATTTGCTGCAAAAATGCTTGATCGGCCGACAGGAGAACTAAAATCTGAGCCAAGCAAAAATCCAATACTCTCTGAGATCTTTGCCAAGAAATCAAACCCGACAAACGTCGGTGACAAAACAACCACAAATAACAAATATATTGTCATATTATCTCTGGTCGAAAGATCAGAGTTTTTATAGAATAAGCCAGAAATTAAAATTGAGGGGGCCTCCAATGAAACAGTCAATGAAAACTTCCATTTCTTTTTCCATTTGGTGCATTCTAAGTTGGTCTTTAGCAGGCTGCTCGACTCCAAATAAGGAATCTAGCAACATGCCTGAAGAGAAAAAAATGAAGGCAAATCCTTCATCCACGCAAACAAATGGTCCTCTAACAAATACTGAAGAGCCTTCAAAACCAAACCCATCAGAAAAGGACTCCCACCCGCAAGGCGCCGAAAGCAAGCAGGCTCACTGGTCTTACAACGGACTTACCGGTCCACAACTCTGGGGTGACCTCGATCCCGCATTTCAGCTCTGCAAAACAGGAGACAATCAATCCCCCATTGACCTTAAGTGGACCAAACCACAAGAAAAGCGTCCAATCGAAATAAAATATCAAGCCTCACAACTGAGAATAATAGATAACGGACACACTATCCAGGTGAACGCCGATCCTGGCAGCCTCATTCGTATCAACGGAACCGATTACGAACTCCTTCAACTTCACTTTCACTCAGAAAGCGAGCATACCTTGAGCGGCAAACGCTATCCCATGGAAGTGCACTTTGTTCATCGAGCCAAAGACGGTCAACATGCGGTCCTGGGTCGAATGATTACTATCGGCAAAAAATCAGACCCCTTTATCGAAAAAATCTTGTCTCATTTGCCCAAAGAGAAGAATCAGGAACTCATTGTTTCCGGTCAGACAGTCGATTTTTCCCTTGGCCTTCCAAAAGAGAAAACCTACTACAATTATTCGGGATCGCTGACGACCCCACCATGCACAGAAGGAGTTGACTGGAATTTCCTCAATACGCCCTTAACAATTTCAAAAGATCAGCTATCTACATTTCGATCAATTTACGCAAACAATGCACGTCCAATCCAACAAAAAAACAATCGGAAACCAGCCAACTACTAAGAAAATCTAGGAATGACATCCATGACAGTTGAAATGTCCGATGCATAGCCCGAATCCAGAATCCGTGAAGACAAGTCAAAATTCTACTTGAACTGCCTTCGCGGATTCATTAAAACATTTCTCGTGGTTCAAGGGATCAGCTGGCGCAATTTTTGTGCAGAAATCAGAACTGGAATTCCAGTTTGAACTAGCGTTTTAAGGCAGGATATCATGAGATCACGTTATCCCGGAGATCACGAAAAATTTAAGGCTATCTTGAACACCGAATACAAGTGGCCCTGCGAATACATGTTTAAATTTATTGTCCTTAGAGAAGCACTGCCTCAAGTGGAGGCTCTTTTTCCTCAGCATTCTATGACTTTTCGCGACTCCCGCAATGGCAATTACGTCAGCGCAACTGTTTTTTTCAAAGCTGACTGCGCTGATATTATTATTGCCATCTACGAACGGGCCTCCAAAATCAACGGGCTCATTGCCCTATAGGCCATTTTTGGTCACTTCCCTTGAAATCCTTTCGTGGCTTCCTGCCCTGGCTTCCAATTAAACTGTAGATCGTCTTGGCGACAAGATTGCTGTTACTTTCGTCTGGAGACTTATCTCAAATGAAGACCAGGGAGTATCAGTCTATGAGATCATTTTTATTTGTCTGGATGACAATAGCTGCAATTGGCTTTTCCTATCAAGCCATGGGGAGTCCGGAAGATTCCCCCCTTGAAGTGGAGGCCTATTCAAATGAGAGCAAGGCTTCAGAAGAAAAACTTAATGAAACCTCTTTAGAAGCTGAAGTTGAAGACATTGAAGTTTTGGACGAAAAGGAAAGAGCTAAGCAGACAGCGAATCACATCCAATCAATAAAGAAGGAAACAAGTAGCCTCCGTCGTAAAATTGGACAAATGGAATTTGAGAAAAAGCGTTTACAAAACCAAATTGAACGCCAGGCAAAGCGATTTGATAGCAGTTCTAAGTTGGCCGAAAAAACGGAACTAGAACTGCGTAAAAAGGAAAGAGACAGAGACAAATTGAAATTGCGACTCGCTTCCGTTGTGGAAAAGCTCGCTATTGTGGAAAGTCGGGTAAAGGAATCAAAACGGAAACGCGACGACACTAGTCGCGAGATTAAAATGGAACAAAAAAGAGAGCGCGTCCTGATGCAACGAAGCAAAGAGGCGGATGCTCTTATCGCCAAATACAAGCGCCAGAACCAAGAGAATAAATCGCGACTTCGTCGATTGAGTAAATCGAATCGGAATCTTGAATCATCCGTAAATCAAAAGGAAAATCGGGCCTCGCGCATGAGAAGCGGAACAACTTAGCTCATTCAGCCACCAATTTTATTCAGATTCAGCTGCGCGCTTCGAAGATGGATACCTGGGGGGCTGGTAGTTTGGATAAAATTTCTCAATCATCTTTCTCCTCAATCGGCTAGAATTCCACCTGTAAACTGAGGTGAAATCATAGTCCTCTGACAATAGGCTCCTTTTTTTCTCAAGAAAAAGTCGAAGACCCACACTATCCGTCGAGTCAAAATAAAAAAATTGAGCGATATCAATATAGCGTGAAAGTTTCGAATTAAACTTGAAATTCATTCCCGGCGAGCCACTCCCTCGCCACTCATTCGACCCCCCTAGAAGGGAACGAGCTTGGTTTGAGCCAAGAGGCATCCATGAAACATAAAGGGGATCCCACTGAGGCAGATAGGCCAACTCATATGATACTGGAATGGCCTTTCCTTTCGGACCGTAAACCAAGTCCTCCCCATTTACCCACCAATCCCCTCGACCATAGATAGTGGGTGATAAGTCAGCGGGGTTTAATTCCGACTTGTGAACCTGCGGTTCACTACCCACTGGACAGGGGTAGGGTACATTGGATCGTTCGGCAAAGCAGATTTGCAAACTGTTCTGAGGATCCCATGAGATGTCCTCGCCCACCACATAAGTGCGGTATTGATTCGGCTGGGAAAGAAGGACAATTTGGGGTCGGCCATCCCAACTGTTCACAAAAATATGGATTGCACTATGAATATCAGGCTCAGCCCAGTTTGCAGAATCCCCCAGGAGAGAGGCTAAGAATTTTTGAAACAAATTTAGTCTTGCCGGCAATCCACGACGTGGGAAGACGAAATTGTATTTTAAAACATGAAATGCAATTTCAAGATCTGCATCCAGAACAATTGATTCCAAAAAATGATTTCCATACCCGACCGAGGCTATCCTCTCACATGAATTTTCTGAACACGCCTGTACGCCACCTCTGTATTTCAAACTCACATGAGGAGATCGTTCGTAAAATTGAAGAGCTGTTCGGCCTACCTTTTTCGTTAATACCTTTCCATGCTCATCAATCAGATCACACTGAGATAAGTAATCAGCATAGAAGTCAATCGGCGCAAGGCCCCTCGGACTCACGTAAATAGATGGCTTGAAGGCCTTTATCAGAGCTCTTGATTCAGCATCCGGAACTTCACCGAACATTCCATGCCACCAGAAATTATCTGGCGTAGAAAGAGATGAGTAGTATTTTATCTCCTCTTGGGACCATTCTCTTCGAAAACAGGACGTCAGTGCCAACAGAGATAAAACCAAAATCGGCAACATCACAGACAAAAAGAAAGCTCTTGCTCTCATGATGTATATTAGAAGCCATTTCCTCTCAATGACCAGACCAGATTTATTTTTAAAGCAAAGGCCATATTCTACAGGTAGCACGTGTGCGTGGAGCCGCTTTTTATCATATTGCTTCAGGCGAGATATCTTTTTGATAGACAGTTGGCTGCCTTAACTCAAATAGAGATCCAATTCATCACGTCAAACTCTAGCAAATATATACGCTAAATTAGAACTGGATTATAGTCCTGAAGAACGCCAAATCGAGACTGAATTCAACGCTCACACTCTTGATAATCGGTGATAGTCGTTGATAAGAAATTCATCCGTCAGGCTCATGAACAAGTGTTGCGAACTCAATCAAATAAGAAACTCATCTCGAAACGTTTTACTTAGGTACGGCATTAGCATTGCAATTGAATTAGGCAACAAACAATCCGAATCAAGGAGCAATTAATGGCCTATCCTCCAACGGAACAATCCGTTTTGTCGAACTGTTCCCCACCTCGATTACCACTGGTCGTATTCTTCCTACTTATATCAACTTCATGCTCAAAATTTAGTCCTATAGATGGGGGAGAAAAAAACGAGCTACTAAAATCTCAATCTATTCTGAGGAATCCCATCGATACCTCAGAGCGAATCAGAGAGCCAGGGGACGACACGCAACCACGAAATGAAAGCGATATTAAAATAAAGGTCACCACCATATGCAGTCAGGGCATGGCAGACGGTGCAGGCACGTATCTCAGAGTCGCACCATCTCTAAAGATAGTTGTCAAAAAAGACACGGGTCAACAGACCACACCACTCGCATTCTCTGATTCCTCCTTCTCCTGCAACATTGATGGTAAAACAGAAGAAATTCGCCAGAGAATCTACCGGGAAAGAACAATTGACTTGTCTTCCTGCAATCTTCCTGACGGAACCTACCAGGTCTCACTGCTCTCAAGCGAAGGTCGCCTCAAGGATCTATCCTACTCCGGAACTATTGAGACTATGTGGCTTTATTACACGGCAAACAATCCAAGATCAGGCTTGAGAATTCAAATTAAAGAGGGCAAGCTTGTCCAAACCAACAATGATCAAACCGGAGTTGTCGAAGCGGCAAACTACGATACTAGCCGCCATTACATCCTAAATGGACCAAATCCGGGAATGGGTCTCGGAGGCGAAGGAACAGGAGAGGGAGATTCCTGCGACAACAGAGCATCCCCTCTAGCAGTTCAAGTCGAAAAAGGAGAACAGCTCTCCTTCTCAGATTCGCTTCAAGGTGTTTTCTTTGACATTTTTGGATTTCGCTCCTTCCCATCCCCATTTTCAAAAGTGCGAATTGGATGGATCAAAGAGCCGAACTTCATGTTTCTGGCTAGGCCAAACTCCCAGGGAAAGATCAATGGTATACAGGAGCTCTTTGGCGACAACACAAAAGGTCCAGATGGAACTTTTCTCCCAATGGATTTAAAGCTCTGGCCAAATTTGATGGGACTTCATTAGATGGAAAAAGATCCCTCAGTATTTCAGATGGATACATTGACAAGGACGATGCGATCTTCAATGAATTAAGACTTTGGAAAGATTCCAACTTAGACGGAATCGCACAAGATTCTGAACTTCTGAGTCTATCTCAATTTAACATTGATGTATTAGATCTCAATTATGACCCACATTTTTTTGAAAGAGATGCCCTCGGAAATGAAATTCGATACAAATCCGTAGCAAAACGGAAAGGTGGAGAACTTCTTATCATTTTTGATATTTGGTTCTATTACAATGCCGACCTCAATCGATCACGTCAGCAAGTTAGAGAGGTCTTTCATTAATAATAGGGTCAGAGAATCCTAAAGATGGTGCTCACCACCGTGCAGGAGTGGGCACCATCTCTCGTTTGCAGGCGGAAGTATAGAAAAGCCTTTACATACTTCTCAGACGGCTCCCAAACCGATTTGTCATTCGATAGCATTTCATTACAATTTCATTGATCCTCGATTCTTCATGACTGCTCAACCTCTCGAACTCGATGCCCAATCGGAGAGAGAAATCCTTCTGTTGATGAACCGAGAGAACTCTTCTGATGACACCGGTTACCTCAATTACCTTTCCTCCCTCAATGGAGAGAGTCATCTCAATTTGATTATCAATCTGAAATGTATGATTATTGCGGGGCTCGATGGCCAACAAACATCCACCCAAACTAATATTCAAAACTTTCGCTCTAAATAGACGCTTTGACTGGTTAGACAGCACAAATGAGCACGAGGGTATGATATGAACGGGCACATCAACTCGGAAGTTCTTTCGTCTTTGAACCAAATAAAAATCACCATTCAATCCCAAATATTTCCGTCCACTCTCATCCGCTTTCAAATTTGATTTCAATAGATACTTGTTCAAATTAAAAATGAATTCCACTTCGACGGCCCCTGAATATGAACCAATTTCAAGCCCACCCTCCAAAATCAACATGAGTGAACCTTTCATACATCCGCATTTAACACGAATCAATTTTTTATCAGGAATCGCAATACTTGCTTCAAGGCTAACCACTTCCCTCAGACCCTTCAATAGATCTTCTCTATCGGATGATGACAACTGAGTAAAAAAACTTCTGTCGTTGGGATCATCGGACCTGGAATTCTGATCATCCTCAATCATTCTGAGCTCCCTGCAAGTTGACTTGTGACAAGCCAAGCAATTCCTGAAGCTTCGGCTTTACAAAAAACTCTTTTGTAGCAACTATTGAGTTCGTCCTCATTTTGCCGACTCCAAACACTTCAACTTTATATTGCCCTGGTCTCAACGGCTTTTTAAAGAGCCACTTACCAGTCCTGATATCGTTCTGCTCCTCGATTTTTGCCCACTCCAGTCCAAGAATATCACGGCGAAAAATGCTGATATTATAGGAAACGTCTTTAAGCGGTCTCCATTCGACTCCAATCGGATTCTTTGGAGTCAGAATTTCCAACTCAGGAGTTGGCAGCTGTTTACCATACAGAGTAAAGCTTTCTGGAGGGCTCTTTCTCTGATACCGAACGCCGGATTTGTGAATTGGGTAAATTTCCCAAAAATATTTGTTCTCCGCAAGGAGACTCAGTGAAACATTCACTTTCTTTGTCTTAAGGGTATGCACTTCACTTTTTGTCTCAGACCATATCCGAAAGACATACCCCTTTGCATCAGAATATGGATTCCATGAAAATTGAACACGTTCCCGCTTTCCCTTGGCTTCGATGGCAACATTATTCACCGGAGAGACAAGTGTTACCTCCTGACTCTGGGCCACAAGTATTAATGGTTCACTCCACTCTCCTTTATCACCCATGCTGTCCATCGAACGAATCCGAAATCGATATGATCCAGGAACGAGCGAGACCTTAAAAGTTGACTCGACGGTAGAAAAATTGAGCACCTCTCCAGAACCATCCACGGGCTGAAACTCCAACTCATAGCCCTTGGCATTTGGCAAATTTTCCCAACTTACCTCAATTTCAGTTTTCTCTAATTCCTTCCATCCTAGGTTCTCTTGTGCTCGAGCACAGGGTCCCGCGAGAAAAAAAAGCAAGGAGACAGTTAAACCCCTCAGGATGTTCGAGAGGTTTAATATCTCTCCTCGACTTCCCTTCCCCATTTTACTTTTTCCGCGCCCTTTCTACCATGAGCTCCGAGTCTTCTCCCTTTGCTAACGGAAGCGGCTGTCCCGTCGCTGACCGTCTCGCCATCCGAAGGGCAAAGAGAAGAGCCTCCCTAGGTCTAGCTCTTAGACCCTTCTCGCTCAGCGCATAATCGTATGCTCGATTAAAATTATCAGGAGAACGAGGCCCATATCTGAGAACCCTCATCACAACTTCAATTGTATCTCGAACGGACAAGCCGTAACTTTCTCCGACACGCAACTTCTCATAAAATTCTGTAAACGGCTTGAATATTCCCATTGGAAAATAGGGAGATAGTCTTACCAAATCCAAGGCCATCAATCCACAAACATTAGCCGGAAGAGCCATATTTTTTTTATCAAGGCAAAATTTTACCAATGAAATGAAATCATCTCTTGCCCGAACATGATTGCCCTTTAGATCCCTTGAAAATTCAAATGCGATTCTCAATGCAACGTCAAAATCATAGTCAAAAAATTCTGAAAGATAGGAATGCTTGAGTATTTCAAAAAAATTTCTTTGAATATCTGAATCCAAACGAGAAAATTCAATGCTCATCTCAAGACTCTTAATTTGAGAGACACCCATTTTTGTTAGCAACCCATAGGTTTCCTCAAATCTCGTGGACGCACCATCGCAGCCGCGAGCAACATGATCAGCCACCCCTCTTGCAACTTCATCCTTCATTCCAGCTCCACCGTTCTTTCGCAGGAACTCAAAGGTGGCAATAAATTCGGTCGTTGAATCACATAGCTTGACGTCCTGTTTGTCAGCCTTTTCCGCCAACAAGGCCTTTCCATCTTGCAATTCCAAAAGGCCACCGCCAAGTCCAAGCAGCAACCACCCAATAAACTTAAAGGTTCTTCGGTCCACCCTCAGTACTCCACTACCCAGCTCAGCATCGGATAAGCTTCCCTACTGCCAACTGAGTCCTCCCGAATGCCCATCGAAACAACTGGAGCAAAAATGTTGCGTTTGTATTCAAGGTGCTTATTGTAATTGTACACATACCAGTCATCAAAAATAATTGGCAAAAAGCTCAACATCCCGGTCACTGCCGCAGTAACACGCCCGCGATCTGTTAAAAATGACCCCGCATAACCTGCAACCGCCACGTTCGTGAAAACAGAGACGTAGCTCAAAACCTTGAATTGGTGAGCTGTTTTCTCTAATGCCTCTTCGGAGAGTCTCTCGCGCATGAGATCATTTGACCTGCCTGAACCAGATATTCCTCGAACTCTTTTATTTCCTTTTTGATATGGCTTGCGGCTTGCCAACAACATTGTCCCTAAAAACCAAGATACACCCACAGTTCTTGCCGCCAATACTGCCGATTTCGCATCGTTCTCTTCTGTTTCGTTCAGATCGTCTCTCAGAGACTGCGAAGCGGTCGAACCGAATCCCGCAGTTGCGAGAGCAGAGACATACATTGGCCAGTGAATATACCACCAGTTATCGCCTTCCTCTCCACTTTCCATTTTGAGACGCTGACTCGCGCGTGGAACCACCTGAAGCTCTGGATAATCCAAAGATTTAAAAAGCTCATGGAGAGAACCTGGCTCGTCATCAGCCTCCTCCGAAAGCGGAGAAGACTGCTGGTCAGGTGAGGACGCCTGAGTCTGGCTTGAATCCTTCGACCCCTGCTCATCCAATGGCTTTGCAGGCCTTTTCTTCATTTCTCCTCTCCGTTTTGATGCTTTCGGCACTTCAGACTTTACTCCCTCGGACTTTTCAGCCTCGAACTGCGCCATATCATCATCACTGGCTTCAGCAGCCAATGTTTGTCGCGAGTACCCAAAACCAATCACCACCAATAATATGATTGAAATGGATTTTACCAAAATGAAGGCGGCTCCATCAGAATTCCAGTCCGATTTTGTCTTCATATATTTGCTCTTTGTGTTTAGTTTCAATTGCCTATCATATGCTACTCTTGATGATCTCTCATCACTCACACATTATAGATTAAAATCTATCACACATGCACCTGGACATATTCCGGATTGAGACAATCGTCGGTGATAAATAATTTCAGAATGCACCAAAGACCAGACAATGGCTCAGCGAGACTCATCAATGATTATATTTGTCTGAGAATGTCCAAATGCTTCATCTGGAGCACTTTTCTCAAGCTGTTCCCAAAGAATATTCCAGGCCTTGGGGTCATTCACAAGATCCATGGTCTCCTTCGACCAATCCTTGTAATCACCGATCCTTAGTAGATAGCAATCGGACTCCGCTGAGTTATGATTTGAACTGAAGTTCGTCGACCAACACGAACCCATTCTGTAATCCGAAAAATAACTAAAGGCCTTATTCCAATCACGAATCATCCAGTGACCGTAAGGACCATCTGAAAATTCAGCCAAATGCTCAGGAAAGATATCTATTGCTATTTCTCTGCGAACGATGGGACCTTCTATTTCCTCATAAATATAGACGACACCAAATTTTGGACCAATGAGTGTCATTGCTCTTGCTGGATACTTGCCTTTGGGAAAACAATAATGCTTCAGGACTGAAGCAGAATTTTGAGTGTACAAGCAAGATTCAAGACTGAAATAGCCAAACACTAAATCTCTGTCAGCAAAGGAAAGTGGCACAGACTTCAACTCAGCTAAAACATCTGAGATCAATATCGCCGTAGGGCTTTTTGCCAAACTGGAAAAACCGACAAATAGGTTGAAAACGATGGCTGAGATGATAGCCAGTCTGCAATTCGTGTCCATTGTTTCAACATTTTTCAAATCACAACTACTATTTCTCATTGACGGTGATCCTCCAAAGACGGTTAAAAATTGCCTGTGCGTCCATGAATTTGAATGCGATATTTCATCCTACAGTAAAATGAGAATCCAAATACCTGGCCGAGACCACCTCTGAATGTTTAACCATGAGGAGAGACTCTGTTGGGAAAATATTTCCCGTACCTTAGGACGAAATATTGTCCCAGAAGCTGACACTAGGCCAAATTCAGTCCCATTTACTGGGTAAAAATGCCCTAGGACTCACCCTCAAATATATTTCGCGTTTGCCAGGAATAAATTATAATAAGCCACAAACGATAATGTTTTACCAAGACGGAAATGACGGAGGCATATATGGGCGGATCCACGATAAATACAAATTCTACTGAGCGAACGAAGTCCATTCAAACCGCGATGAACATTTTAAATGAAGCTATCAAGGAGAGTCGAAATGACGTTCGTGAGGTTCTTGAGCGAGATTATGAGCAGCTTCGACAGTCTCTTTCTGCGATAAAGCCGGAAGTAAAAGCTGCCCTCAAGGAAATCGGAGACGCCTCTATGGAACGTCTTCAAGAAGCTCGAAGGACAGTGGTAAAGAAAAGTACTGATGCTGCACACTTTGTAGATGAGTCGGCTCACCAGAAGCCCTGGATCTTTATCGCAAGCGCTGCAGCCATTTTCGCCGTGATTGGATTTCTGTTTGGAAGAAAATCAAAATAAAGAGAATTTGAGATGACAATGAGCAGTGTTTTAAAGTTGATTGATCAATTTTTTGATCTGGCAACAACCACACTTATGAATGAGGGCAAAAGGTTTGTCCAGGCAAAGGTAGTGACTGCTTGGATTAAGACGCTCAAAGGCCTAAGAAAAATCGTCCTTGCGTATTTTGTGAGTCTGTTAGCAGTGATTGTCCTGACAGCCGTCATTATGGTCCTCGCCCTGCACTCGCTTTTTCAAGTGCAGACCTATGGAGCTTTGAGTTTTGATATCCCCACGCTGACATGTATTGGATTACTGACATTTACGATCGCTATCGTTTTCATTCTTCTACGTGAGTCAAGTTGGCTTAAAGCTTTTGGTGTCGATGATCAGATGAGAGAAATGGCTCGACAATCGGAAATGGCGAAGTCCATAGCTTCAAACGCTGCAACAGATGAGATTCTGCAACAGAAACTGAGAAGAATGCTAGAGGAAATCCTTGATGAAAGACTTGGGCAGCATATCGGCTTCCAGTCTTCGCCACGAGGTAAGAATCCTCCAGAGCCCCCCAATTAGGATTTTGGTGAGTTGCACTTTACTTATTGGACCCTTTGTGAGTCTTGATGGGACAGGTGCCCTCAATGACTACCGTCGTTACCCCTCGAAATGGAGCAAAATCGCAAACAATTTTGACTTTCTGGTTCGACTGAAAAAGGAAAGCCATCGCTTAGATGTTTATGTCAACACGGTCTTTCAGAGCTGCGGCCTCCTTGGATTATCTGATCTCATTCGATTTTTGATCCCCTATCGAGCGGAAGTTCCTCCGATACCTGCTCTCAACTACATTGGTCACCCCGCATTTCATGATCCGGCCGCCCTGCCCAGAGAGATAAAATTGCTCGCCTTAAATCGAATCAATAAAGTCTTAGAAGAGTTTCATCAGGAATTAGAACCTTTTCCTGAAACCAAAAACCAACTTCAAGTGCACCTCGACAGAATGATCTCTGTCGAGCGGCCTGATCTACTGCCACAATTTGTTGATTTTACCCACGGACTAGATCGCCAAAGAAACCAGAATATTCTGGATGTCATTCCGGAATTTGAATCCCTGGTGAACAAAAAATTGATCAGTATTCCTAACGAAGAATCCCAATTCAGTACTTTCTCAATTTGATCAATGAAGAATATTTGTTCATTGTCACTATTGTGTGCATCTCTGCGTTAAAACCATGAAATGCCATCCTTTGCTCACAGCGCAATTTCAAAAGAGCAATGATTGTGTAAACGTGTTGGTCTATATAAACCCTGTTTACTCCTTGCAAACACAACAGCGGACCGGCACAAACATTGCGAGGAGAATCCTGTTGGTGTAGGATGAAAATAGCTGAGGGGGCCGAGGTGGAACAAGCGATTCAAAATAAAACAAATAAAATTTTTAGAGTTTGCGTTCTTTCGCCAAATGATATTCAGACCGCCTACGTCCCCTTAGAAAAATTTAGCATCGGCTCAATGCCAAAATTACCAATTGTTCTTCGCGAGAAGGGCGTCGAAAAAAGACATTTGGTTGTCTCCTGTGTGAAAGATCAGATTTGGATCACCGATCAAAATACAGCGACAGGAACAAAGGTCAACGGAAACCCCATTCCATCGAGCATTCCTCACCGTTACTGTCCGGGAGACAAAATTACTGTTGGAGAGAGTCAATTTTCGATCCTGATCGATCTTTACCATCAAGTTTTCGATGAGGAGCTCGGTCCAAACAGATTAATGGATGCAGCCCTTGAAAGAGCAAAGAAGGTAGAACAGGAAAAGCTCAAAGATATCGAAAAGCAATTTTCAAATACAAAACTTGAGTGCGATGCCATAAAGACTCAGGCCCTTGATAGGGCAGATGAAATTGTATCGATGGCCGAGCTCAGAGGAAAAGAAATTGTTGCAAATCTGGAGCAAGAGTTTCAGTCAAAATTTCAGGCTCTTGAGCAGGAAAGAATACGAATTGAGGATGAGAGAAAAACGATAAACATCAATCTTGAGAAACTCCGCCAAGAGATTTTAGCAAAGAGCGACCAGCAGGCCGAAGAGTCCGCACGAAAAATTATTGACGAGGCAAAAGCCAAGGCCACCGAATACCTTTCTAAAGTTAAGGTAGAAAATCAACTCAATCGTGAAAGAATGCTCACTCAGGCAACAGCAGATGCAGAATCTATTCGTCGTCAGGCCGAGATTCAGGGAGAAAATATCCTGAGAGAATATCAAGAAAAAGCGGCTCAGGCGCTCGATTTGGCAGAAACTCACGCAAATGAAAAGATGTTTCAAATTGACCAGAAAACTCTGCAACTTCGCAAACAGGCTGAACTGGATATCCAGTCCATAATCAATCAATCTAGAGATAAGGCGTCGCAAATAATTCAGGAAGGTCAAACCACTGGCGAGAACTATTTAATACAAGCCAGAGAGCGAGCTGCGACGATGAGATCTGAGGCTCAAACAGAAGTTGATTCTATTTTGCGCAAAGCTCAGACTGCTGCGATTGAAATTAAAAATGAAGGGGACACCTATGTCCAACGAGTGTTATCTGAGGCGAAGGTATCCCAAATTGAACTAAGAAGAAATATCGACGTAGAAATCAAAAACGAATTAGAACGGGCCCAAAAGGAGAGCTTCTTGATACGTTCAAGGGCTGAAGATGATGTCACTCACATCATAAAGGAAGCTCAACAGAGATCTCTTGAGATTTTTCGATCAGCACAGGCTGAAGCCAGTGCATTTCTTGATGAGCGAAGAAATGAAAGCTCGAAAATAGTCATACAAGCTCAGGATGATGTCGCGCAGATTTTAAAGGCGGCTCGCCAAGCGGCCACAATCTTGCAGGAGGAAGCTGAACAAAACGCCTCAGAGATCCATCGCCAAAATCTGCGAATGAGCGAGAAAAAGGCAAAGGAAATGATTGACCTGACCGAGATCAAAATGACAGAACTTTATAAGCAGAAAGAGCTGAAGTGTGCTGAGATTATCAATGAAGCCAGAGCCAAGGCAAATGGGATTTTGGAGGAGGCAAGATCGAGTTCACGCAAATTGATAGAAGAGGCGCAACTCAATGCTACCGAAATTCAACATATTGAAACAGCAAGAATCATTGACGCCGCCTCCATCAAAGCTGAGGAAACACGAGAGTCAGCCCACATTGACGCTGAAAAAATAAGAGAGTCGGCTCGAATTGAGGCCGCAGAACTTAAGACAGCTGCTAACATCTCGGTTGCCTCTATTTATTCGGAAGCTCAATCAAAAGCGGATGAAGTCTTTCGCCAGAGAGAAATCGAAGCAAATAGAATTGTTGAGTCAGCTCAGTTTCAATCAAATGAGGTAAGAGCAAGAGCGCAAAAGGAAGCGGATGAGACAATCCAACAGGCCCATCATCTTCTTTTTGAGTTTCGTCAAAGAGCGGATAAGGAGTCCGAAAAAATTATCTCCCAAGCAAATTTGGCTGCGAAAAATACAACAGACCAATTGGAAACCGAAAGAACTCAAATTCTCGAAGACGCACGCGCTCAGGCTTCTCAATTTTTAGTTTCCTGCCAGACGGAGGCAAACGATGAAATTCATCGCATGATGGAGCAAGCGAGGTTAGAGCTTCAGTCTGCCAAGGAAGAAGCCAAGGAGATTTTAATCGAAGCCAAGTCAAGATCTGATGAAATGCTGGATAGCTCTCAGAAGGAGTGTGAAAGCAGAAGAGAAGCATTGGAAAGGGAAATGGAGAGATCCCGTGAACTTGAGATTTCCAGAATTGAAGAGCAGTGGCAGATTCAAACTAAAATTTTGGAGAACAAAAGGCGCCACGAATTCAGTCTTCTTGTTGAGAACCTTGAAATCGGCATCAGATCAGCATTAAAGGGAATAATTATGGAATCTACAAGCGAAGATGAATTGAAACGATTCTTTGAGGAAGTAAGCGTGATTGTGCAACACTCTATTTCCAGTGGTCAGATCGAGCCAAATGGAGAAACACCCACCAATGGAAGTGAGTCAGAGAAGGAGAGCCTTTCAAAGCGTCTGTTCTCTTTCCGACGTACTGAATCATCCGACAAAGCAGATAAGAAGAAACTTTCAGTCGTACCAGCTTAAGATAGCAATTCAAGGTGCAAGGACGTCCGCCGTGACGAGCTTACTTCCTTGATATCCCTAGTCTGACTTGATTATTTCTATCTGCAAGGATTGGATCTTTCGATAGAGATGGACCGATGGCAAAATTAAATTTTTCCTGGAAATCCTTTGCAACCTGACACGAATGATCCGAGAGCCAATTGGGGCCATTGCCGTCACCGATTACGGTGAGCAAAGCTAATTTCTGTGAAATCGCATAGGTGTACTCAACGTCTATGCCTCGAAACTCAATAAAATAGCTTGATAGGCTTGAACTAAACCCCTCTCTCTTTAGTTCAACAGAAGAGTCCTCTATAAGGTTTCTCGCTCCCTGTTCATCAAAATGATAGGCACTCAATCTGAACTCAATTCCGATCTGATGCACAACGATTCTAAACGAGGCCGACCGACACAACAGAATAACTTTTCTTTCACCCTGCCCAGAAGAAGGGGCACTAGATAACAGAGTGACAAACAAGAACGCCGCCCACTTTTTCAATTTCATATCACCACCTATTGAGAACCTCAGTTCAATTGGTGCTTCCCTCCGCTGACAAGATCAGTCAAACTCATAGCAAGCGGAATGCCAAATGGCTCAACCTGGGCGACAGCATCTTGCACTTGATAAAATGGGCTCTGGCTAAAGCTTGAAATTAATACCCAACTGCCCATTTAATGCTATTTCATAGAATTTGAGAGCTGCTTCAAAAGTGATGAAGGTGTGTTGTTTTGTTGTCAATGTGATTGAATCAGGCCTTTGTTCACAAATATGTGCGCCCCAAAGTAGCGTAAGCATTTGAGAAGTATCGGGAGAGATGCGAAAGCTCAAAGAATCCGAACTCCACGAGTTCCAACCCCCTTTCTTATCTTCGTCCTTGTAAAACTGAATAGGCGAAAACATTGCCCTCGTGCCTCAGCTCAAGATTTTGAGTTACTCCTCGAACCCCTTATCTTGTCTTAAATATTCACAGTTCTTTTGGCTGAATTCGACATAACAAATATTTTGAGCCAACAAAGAAGATTCAACAAACAGGAGACTGTCTCGATTGCCTCCTCTCCTGAGAGTCACTTGAAATAGAGGAATTTTTATCGCAGATTCACTGAAAATCTTGTCTCTCTCAATGACCTCAATCAAGAGGAAATCCTCCGAATTTCAATCTGAACGGAGGACCGCGTTTTCACATCTGCTCTAGAAACCAATAGGCCACGTAAAAATTCCAGAATTAGACTCCGCCAATAAATTGGTCACTTCATCCAACTGACAAACAATCAATGCCCACAAGAGTGATTTCCTTCGAGCATAAATTTACCGGGTTCCACTTCGGAGATTTTTTGCCGATCCAATAAGAACTGAATAACCTGATCCGCATCCATCCCATCCACCGAACAAGATCCAAAATCAGCATCCAAACCAAATTTCTCAAGAATCAGACTTTTGATTTCAGAGACGGCCAAAGCTCGGTTCTGACCAGCCAGAAGATGCATCACATCGTGAGCATGAAAATGCTTTGATTTAGCAGCTAAACTCTTCGACATTATCTTTTCCTTTCGAAATACGGACTTCCAGGAGCGCGGAAAAATTCAAAATTCCGACCAGCACCTTTTATCTCGTTTCAGGTGTTTGAGCAAGCAAGGTCCACATGCAGGAAATAAAACGCCCTATTTTTAAGTAGTTAACGAGGGCGAAGGGACCAAAACCATAGTTGTTGCATTTCTCTGTCATTCAAATAGGATGAACCCGCTCTAGAGAAATGGATCCGGAAAAATACTGAACAGGAGCGAAAGGATTCAATTTTGTCAATCGCCCCTGACTCTAAAATGAGGAATGACCAGATGGCAAAGAAAAAAAAAGTAAAATCCGCTACAAGAAAAGTAACATCAAAGGCCACAAAAACAGGCACAAAGGCCAAGAAGACAACAACAACAAAGAAAGTGGCTTTAACAAAAAGAGCAACTGCGACCAAGAAAGTGGCTTTGAAGTCCACTCAACAAAAAGTAAAAAAATCAGTGCAATCTCCAGTTGGCACTGAGCCAGCCGTCTCATTGGGTCAGGTGGTTCCTGACTTTTCTCTACCTGTTACTGGATCCAAACTGTTCCAATTGTCCGCAATGAAGGGGAAAAAAATAGTACTTTATTTTTATCCCAAGGATTCAACTCCTGGCTGCACCATCGAAGGACACGATTTTACAAAATTGCACAACGAATTCAAAAATAAAAATGTAGAGGTTTACGGAGTGTCACGAGATTCGATTTCATCTCACGAGAAATTTAAAGACAAGCAGTGCTACAGCATCGATTTGATCAGTGATCCTGACGAAAAAATCTGTCGGACATTTGGGGTTATCAAAATCAAAAATATGTACGGGAAAAAAGTCTTAGGAATTGAACGCTCCACTTTTGTTATCGATGAGAATGGGCAACTTGAAAAAGAATGGCGTGGGGTGAAGGTCGAGGGTCACGCTCAAGAAGTCCTTGACTACATTGGAAGTAGAAATAAGTAAGCGGAAATGACGTTTACGTATTAACACGCCTGCTTCCGATTGCGGTTTTGATTCTGACTCTGACTCTGCGAGCGTCACTCAGAGAATGGTGAACTTTGAAATGATCAGCTTTACACACAGCTACTCACAACTTCCGGAACGATTTTATCAAAAGGTGAGGCCAACGCCGTCATCAGAACCCACTTTGGTACTCAAAAACGATAAGCTACTTCATGAGCTACAAATCGACCTCAACGAACTCAGTGACAAAGAAATCGCTCAGATATTTTCTGGAAACAAACTGGTAGAGAATTGCGTTCCGATTGCACTTGCTTACGCCGGCCATCAGTTTGGACATTTTACACCAAAATTGGGAGATGGCAGAGCCATTCTCTTAGGCGAGGTCATCGATACGAAGGGCAGAACCCGCGAAGTTCAGCTAAAAGGCGCTGGAAGAACCGAGTTTTCTCGACAAGGTGATGGACGAGCAGCCCTCGGCCCCGTGATCCGCGAATATCTTGTGAGCGAGGCCATGAATTCACTTGGAATTCCGACAACCCGATCACTGGCCATGGTTTTAAGTGGAGATCGAGTGCATCGAGAGAGGGATCTGCCTGGCGCTATTTTAACGCGAGTTGCAGGTTCCCACATCCGCATTGGCACATTTGAATACTTCGCTTTCCGAAAGGATTGGGAAGCCGTAAAATTATTGGCTGATTATGCCATCGACCGTCATTTTCCCAGCGCCCGAGATATCTCAAATCCTTACCTTGGATTTCTGGAGGCCGCAGTCAAAGCCCAGGCTCATCTGGTAGCTCGGTGGATGCTTGTTGGATTTATCCATGGCGTGATGAATACAGACAATATGGCGATATCAGGTGAAACGATTGATTATGGTCCATGCGCATATATGGACTTCTATGATCCCAATATGGTCTTTAGTTCGATTGACCATCAAGGCCGATATGCTTTTAGCAACCAGCCTGCCATCGCCCAGTGGAATCTAGGAATGTTCGCCACCTGTCTGTTACCTTTTATCGATGCGAATGAGATGAAGGCCATGGATCTTGCTAAAGAAGTCATTCATTCATTTGGTGAAATATTCCGTTCATATTGGTTGGCTGGAATGAGAGAAAAGCTTGGATTTGATAACTCGCAGAACAATGATTTTTCACTTATTGAGACGCTCCTCAATTTGATGCACAAGGACCGAGCCGATTACACCCTCACTTTTCGTTGTCTGGCAGACTGCCACGATGAAAATTCTGATTTAACACAAATCTATTCTCATTTTTCTTCAAAGTCAGAAGTTGATACGTGGATAAAGTCATGGCGAGATCGTCTCCGCAAAAACAAAGATCTCCACGCAGATGTGAAATCGTCAATCCAGAGAGTCAGTCCAGCAATCATTCCACGCAATCACCAGATTGAAAGGCTTATAAATTCCGCGATCGAAGGGGGTGACTTCACTCCCATGAAGCAACTGATTGATGCCCTATCAAGTCCCTACGAAAACCCATCAAAAACCATCCAATCCTATATGCTACCACCAGGCCCCGATGAGCAAGTTATTGAAACATTCTGCGGAACCTGAACTAAACTAACTAACCAAACCCCCATGTCATCTTTATTTCTTTACAATTTAAATGACGACATTCATTGACGACACACTCAGGCTTCAATAGGCTGAAAACATATATCATCGATAGTAAGGGAGGAGTATGATTAAGCTCAGTGCTTTAGTTGCATTGATTTGGACGAGTGGTTGTGCCACAGGCTTAACTCGCCAAGCGGAAGTCAAGGTCGAACAATTGAGGGCGGCTAAAAATCCTAAAGGACCACGGCTAGACAGCGAGAGAAGACTTCTCGGAAGTGCGAATTCCGAAATAACAATCGTCGAGTATGCCGACTTCGAATGTTCCGCATGCCGAACCGCCTTTGAGGGATTGAACCAATTTAAAGAAAAACATCAGGGTAAGATCCAGTTTTACTTTAAGCACATGCCTCTGAGTTTCCACAAAATGGCCTATCCCGCTGCTCAATATTTTGAGGCAATCAGAATGCAAGACAAGACAAAGGCAGTGAAGTTTTTCGAATATGTTTTTCAAAATCAAACGAGCATTGCCGAAGATGATTTTTTGAAGAAGGCAGCAGCGAAGCTTGGGGTAAATATGGTGAAATTGCTTGAAGAAATAAAATCCGACCAGATCAAAAGGATTATTGAAGATGATATGAAGGAGTTTCGCGAGTTTGACTTCAACGGGGTGCCAGTCGTTCTGCTCAATGGTACTGTCTTGGAGGGAGCCCACGATTTTGGGTCGCTAGAAAAAGTTTTTATTTCTTCAGTCCCAAAAGTCCGTTGATATTTTACCTGTGTACCATGGCAGAACTGTAACCCATGCGCTTGAGAGCGCAATTCATTGCATGATGACTCCAAGGTCGGAGACAAAGACTGGTGAGCAGCTGACCCTTTAAAAGCCAAATGTTACTGGTTGACTATGATTTAAGTCGATACTGTAATATTCTAACTAAATTCGAATAGATATCCTAAGATGAAGTGGTAGGTTTTTATGAAAAAAAGAGTTTATTATTTTGTGGGCGTTTTTTGTTTTGCAGTCGCCTCTTCGGTGGTTTATCAGAATTGTGAAAAAGGATTTCAAGTTAGAAGTGGAAAAGGCTTAGGAAGCTCAATCGAGAACCAATCCCCGCCAGAGGAGCCTTCTTCCCCACTTAATGCTCCGAAAAATTCATGGCAACTGATTGGCCCCTCCTCCGGTAGATCCACCAGCGTGTCTGTTTTAGCCAATGGCAATTTGATAATCAGCACTTCATCCGGGGGCATGTTCAAACAGATTGATAGCCGTCCGAACTTTGTTCCGATCAATAAGGGATTGATTTCCCATTCTGCCCGTCGCGTATGGGACACAAAAAGGATTGGCGATAAAATCTACATCGCTACGACCGATGGTATTTACGAATTGAATTCATCAGAAACAGGATGGGAATCACGTTATAAGGGAAGCCAGGTCAGAAAAATTGAAGGCTACACAAATAACAAAATATGGGCCCTCCTTTATAAGAAAATCCTCAAATCAGACAATGGCATCAATTGGGAGGAACACTCCATTTTGCCACCAGGTCAGCAATTTTGGGATCTTATTGTCAGCAAGAATAACGATATCTACGTTGTTGACGCTCAAAAAGGTCTTTTTGAGAGCAAAGATCAAGGCTCTACTTGGACCCTCATTGGTGATAAATGCAATCGCCAAACAACAATTGATGAAAATGGAAATCTCTATTGTCTTTCTTACGTTCAAGGCACATCCACTTACACGATTGAGCTTCTCAAACGAGATGTCGGACAAACTGCCTGGAGAAAAATTAACGATATTGGATATATGGGTGGAGTTGCGTGGAAATTTGGAACTCTTATTGTTTCCAAATCAGTGGGAAGTCTTTCGTTTTCTCGGGACGGAGGCAACTCTTTTTTTCAATTGAGCGGCGGACCAACGGGTGCTATTACTGTTGCCAATGCTTTTTGGGATATTAATCAGTTTTATTTTCTATCAGCGACAAAAGTTCTTGTCCCATCGGATAACGGTCTCGTTGAAGTGGATATTTCTACCGAACCCTACCATATTACAAAAAAGTACAATCTAGACCATTACACCGAAACCTATTCATTTACCCTTGCGGGAAATACCAGTTCCCTTCAGAGTAGACCCAATTTTTTGCTTGGTTTTCAAGATCACATGGCTGTTGTATCAAGTGGTCCTAAGTGGAGTGATTATTTCGGCAGTGAAGTCTCAGTTTTCGATTCAGTTTTAGACGATAACAGTCTCCACGTTCAATCTGACTGGATTATGGGCGGTATCGTTCGTCTTGTCGAGTACCCCAATAAGGAGATTTTTCTGGATAGGGCGTGCATTCCTACTCCTCTTACCGCTGTTAATACAGTTGGATTCGATAACCAGTCAAGTCCCAAAATCGCTTATGTTGCGTGCAATAATTCAAAAAATCTTCTTTCTTTTAGAATGACCACAAATCCTGCGGATCTTGACAAGAAAGGTATCTCCACTCCTGGAACGCCATTTGTTATTGCTGTGGACCCACTGAACGGATCTCGAATGGCCGTTATGACATCGGAACGTGAGTTATACTTGTCCTCGGATAGAGGTGCCACGTGGTCCAAGATGAACTGGCCCACAGTAAATGTTAAATCCATGTCTTTTAATCCATTTGACACAGATGAATTGATGATCACAAATTTTATAGGGACCTACTCTGGATCACCAACTCACAATATTTCGTTTTACAAAATATCAACACAAACTATCACTTCCTACGCCGACCCAGACAAACCTGGAATTGATGCTGGATTTCACTTTAACTCCATCTACGATCCATTTGAAAAAGATCTTATCTACGCTGGGGGAGAAAATGGTTTTTTCTTTAGCGAAGACAGTGGGAAAACCTGGACGTCAAACAATGAAGGACTCTATGGGATTGATGTTAGAAAAATCATCCCCACCCAACACCATATTTACATTGGCGTTTGGGGTCAGGAATTGCTACTATTTCCAAATCTGCTCTCTTAACAAACAGAACTCTCATTCCCTGCACATTTACTTATTCTGACTGGAACGCTTGCGACGCCAGTGGACAGGAAACCCGAGACGTCCTTTCTACTCTCCCAGAGAACTGCAATTCTTCTCTCCCAGTTGTCAGTCGAACCTGCGTTTATTTGTGCCCAAATGGAAAGGTGTGGGACCATGATTCCTGCAAATCTCCTGCTGCCTCCGCTTTCAGCTCCAGCGATTCAAGTCTTCTTGGAAATTCTAGCACCAGTATTCCTTTCAAGAACACCGAGGGCGTTATATTTGATTTCAAGAAAAAGAAACATGAGCTTCGGCAGATTCGAGATGAGTATCGTCAAGACGCAATGGAAGGGAACTAGCGAAACGTATTTTGTTCAAACTGGCTCACTAGAATGTTGGTTGGCAGAGCGTAGCTCCCACGAGTTGGCGAGGTATTTGCCTCTCTTCTTTGCTATGAAGCGAATTTTCCCCCATTGTTCATTTACCCATGATCGCCATCCGAAGTTCGGGTCCTTTTTCAAAAAATCGGATGGACGCCGACTCAAGAGATTTCGTTGCAAGCAATGTCGACGCACGTTTTCAGAAGCCACCAGACAAAAATGCTATCGACAATAAAAGCGTCGTCTCATCCCACGAGTCTTTGAACTTCTCTGCTCGGGAATCTCACAAAGAAAGGTAGCTAAGCTCTTGAAAATCAGTCGAACTACTGTCGTTCGAAAGTTTCTTTTTCTTGCCCACTGGTCGAGAATAGGAAATCAGAAGAATTTTGATTAACTCCAGCCTCTCACTGAGTTTCAGTTTGATGATCTTGAAACGATCGAGCACACAAAATGCAAACCCCCTTCAGCAACCATGATAACTCAATCATTTACTCTGATGAAAAGTCCTCACTACCCGCCATCGATATCGAATTGGTTTCCTCAGGCCACTCACAAGGCCCACAAAGGGAAAAGGGGCTGTGTGGCAGGACAGGGGGAGTTTTAAAAAATCGGATTAGATCCTCTGTTCACTCTCAATCAAACCTACGCCGTACTCAGAGCCAACATCAATCGCCTCATCCGTAAAACCTGGTGTACAACAAAGGATCCCAAGAGACTTAAAAATCATATTGACCTTCATGTGGATTTTCACAAACATCAAATCATCTGACAGTGAAAGCTTCCAAAAAGGAGTTTGGAACAACAATCAAGCAGGCCAGTTTAGAAATTTTAACGACTCCCAGCCAATTTGGAAATAGCTAAGGCCAGCTTGCGTCCATCAGCTGGCTTTGCCACATGGGACTGAAAGCCAGCTGAAAGCGCGCGTTGTACATCCTCACGTCCAGCGTAAGCCGTGAACGCAAGAGCAGGAATTTGCGCAAATCTGGATTTCAAGGCCCTTATCTTTCTTATGAGACTGTACCCATCCTCAGTCGGCATGGCGATATCACTGACCAATATATCTGGCTTGAACTCTTCGAGGGCCGTAACAGCCTCAGTGGATGAGCCGACTGCTTTCACCTGCGCTCCGAATTTTTGCAGCATAAGACCAAAAGCTTCTCTCGCACTCGGCTCATCATCCACTAGAAGAATTCGAAAGCCATCAAGCCTCACTTCTGCCTCTGCCTCTGCCTCTGCCTCTGCCTCTGCCTCTGCCGCGCCCGCTGTCCTAACTACCTTTGCGTTCAGTTTCTCTGGAAGCAAAACCCTAAAAGTTGCACCCAGCCCCTCTCCCTCACTCTCGACCTCAACTTTCCCTTCGTGCATCTCGACCAGCATCCGGACGATCGCGAGTCCCAAGCCGAGACCACCATAAGCGCGCGTGCTCGAGCTATCTACCTGCATAAAACGTTCAAAAATGGTCGAAAGGAACTCCGATTTGATCCCCTTCCCATTATCTCGCACCTCAATTAGATTATGCCTACCTGTAGGGAGTTCCACTTGGCCAAGTTTAATCCATATTTTTCCGCCCGGATGGGAGAATTTGATCGCATTGGCAATGAGATTCCACAAGATTTGCTGCAAGCGCGTGGGATCAGCATAAATAAACTTTATCGATGAATCAATAGTCGTCTCAATTTCGATCGACTTGTTGGTGGCCATATTTCGAGTCGATTCCACCGCAGCTGATATGACCTTTTCGGGTTCAACTTTTTGAACTTTCAAATTCAGTTTACCAGCCTGAATTCTTGAAATATCCAATAGGTCATCGATCAACTGACTCTGAGCCTTTGCGCTTCGTTCTATGGTTTCCAGCGCCTTTTTTACCTTCTCGGCATCGAGGTGACCTAGCTGTAACATCTGCGCCCAAGAAAGAATGATCGAAAGTGGAGTACGAAGTTCATGTGAAAGTGTCGCCAAGAATTCGTCTTTGGCTTGATTTGCCTTCTTTTCCTTGAGCAAAAGTTTCGCTCGCTCTCTTTCAACCTCTATTCGCTCGGATATATCCCGAATAATCTTGATATATCCTTTCAATTCTCCCTTACTGTCGTGAAATGCGGAAGTAATAATATTTGCGAAATACCGTGAACCATCCTTACGCAGGCGCCAATTCTCAACTTCGTAACGTCCTTGCTCCGTGGCTTGCTCAAGCTCCCTCTGCATGAGCCCCTGTTTTAGTGATTCAGGGGTATAGAAAAGAGCATTTGTCTTTCCGACAATTTCCTCTGCCATGTATCCCGTTAGATTTTCGGCACCGTGATTCCAGCTGACAATTTTTCCTTTGGTGTCCAGCATAAAAATGGCATAATCCCTAACCGTATTTACAAGTGTCCTGTACTTTTCTTCAGAATCCTTGAGCGCCCTGATCGCATATTGCCGTTCAGTGATATCTTCAATCGCGAAAAGCGCGACCGTCTTACCTGACCCTTCCAGCTCAGCCCTTCTGCAACTGACTAACATTGTCTTAAATCCAATTTCAGGAAACTCATGTTCCACTTCAAAGCCTTGAAACTTCGAACCCTCAACAAGAACGAGTCGTAAAAGTTCCAACAATCTTGAATTATTCCACTGACCAGAGCCAAGTTCAAAAACTTTTCGTCCCTCCGTCTGTGACTTCGTGACCTTAAAGGTCTCGTAGAATATCTCATTTGCCAATAGCACTCGCTTATCAGAATCAACGACCAGCAAGGGAATTGGCTGAGCCTCAATGATTGAAGCGGCATCATCACGAGCACGTTTCAAATCATCCGCAGCCTTCCTGAGACTCTCTGAATGTACTTTTATAGTATTTACGTCGATGAGGGCCACGACAGCGCCCTCAATTTTATTGCCCTCTGTTTTATAGGGTCGCACATGCAGGCGATACCAATAACCCTTATCGTCCTGTGCCTCAATCTCCTTGACCCTCATGGATTCAATGACTTCAGAGACGATTTCACTGAGATCCCCAATCTGAACACTCGGTTTGATATCGCCAATAGGGCGACCCACATCAGTAGAAATCAATTTCAGAACTTTACCGGCCTTTGGGGTAAAGCGGCGAATACGTCCATCTGCACCGATCATCACAATAGGAATGTCGACACTTGCAATTAAATTAGAGAGATCGTTGTTGAGTTGGACCATTTCAATATTTGCTGTTTGCACCTCATCGTTAACCATTATCAGTTCTTCATTCGCAGACTGCAGTTCTTCATGCAGTTCTTCCTTCGCCGTTTCCAGTTCTTCATTGCTACTCTGGAGCTCTTCATTCGTACTCTGCAATTCTTCATTTGTGCTTTGCAACTCTTCATTGCTGGCAATTAGTTCTTCCTGCGAAGTCTCATATTCCTCAATGAGAGACTGCTGGTACTCCAAAGAAACTGAAAGCTTTTTTTCTAGTTCGAGACAGTTGTGGCCGGCGGGGCGTTGCGTATTCTGTTTTCGCCTATTACTTTTATTGAACTCCTCACGAGTTTGCTGCTTCTTCTCACTTGAACGTGACTGCTCCGTCCCATGATCAGTCTCCTCAAAAAAAATTGTGAGGTAATGTTCTTTGATCATCGGCAAGGCTGGGATAGGGACCACATGAATGGTTAGAAATCTTGTTCTACCCTCATCATGAATCTGCAAACCTTCCTGAGTTACTGGTCCACTTTTCGCGCGTGACGTCTGGATTGCTTTTTTTAGTTTTGCGCTCAATTCTGGGTGGGCCATTCTCAAGAGATTGAGACTTGCATGTCCCGGCGAGAGCTGAAGGAAGGGGGCCGTGCGGCCTCGCGCCTGAATAATCTCTAAGGCCTCATTGATCACAACACTTGGTGGCGCATATTTGGCCAGGGCAATCCGGTCCGATTCTCTCTGCAAATCAACTCGAGCTGGCAAAGCTTCGACTCGAGAAATCCCGGTATTAACTCTTTCGGACGAATTCGGCCTCAAAAGTGACATCTGTAATTTAAGTGGCGTTGTAACACCTTTTTTAAGGCAAATTTTATTTGATTTATCCGCAACTGAAAAGAGATCAGAAAAACCAGCCACAGATTCTGATTTCCCAAGAAAGAGAATGCCACCTGGATTCAAGGCATAATGAAAAATCGGAAGGACAGTCTTCTGAAGTTCCGCATCGAAATAAATGAGAACATTGCGACACGAGATCATATCCACTTTCGCAAACGGCGGATCACGAGTCACATCATGACGCGAAAAGAGACAAATGTCGCGAAGCTTCTTGGCGACCTTGTATCCTCCACTCTCCACCTTTTCAAAAAACTTTTCCAAACGATCTTTAGAAACATTTTCCGAGATGGAATCTGGATAAACCCCCAAACGAGCCCTCTGCAAGGCTTGTTCGCTGATATCTGATGCAAACACCTGAATGGGGGTCAGGGACTTCGAATCACGCTGAAACTCCAGCAGTGACATGACCAGAGAATAGACTTCTTCGCCAGTTGAGCAGCCAGCTACCCATAGACGAAAGGGAACACTTGGATCTCGGCCCCTCATGTATTTGGGCAGGACATGAGTTTTAAGCGCCTCAAAACTATCTTTGTCCCGAAAAAAAGTCGTGACGTTTATGAGGAGATCCGCAAAAAGATCTCTCACCTCGCCAGGATTTTTTTCAAGATAGTCCGCATATTCCTTGAGGTCCTCAGTCTTTTGAAGCAACATTCTTCGAGCCAAGCGTCTTTGAATCGTGCTATTTTTGTAATGGGCAAAGTTAACACCTGTATGAGCTCGAAGGAGAGAAAAAATCTTAGCCAGGCTTTCAGGCTTCTCATGAGGAGCAATCTTATCTTTTTCCCCGTCCTAGAGGCGACATAGGAGTGCCTGGCAATTCGAGCAAGTTCAGCCGCAATTCCTTTGGGAGGACAAATCAAGTCAACGGCTCCGGAAGCAATAGCACTTCGAGGCATCCCGTCAAATTTCGACGTTCGAGGATCCTGAACAAGCGTGATGCCACCTTCATTCTTAATCGCAATCAATCCCTGCGTTCCATCGGAAGCCGTTCCAGACAAGACAACCCCAATAGCCTGACTCTTGCGCTCCTCCGCGAGCCTTCTAAAAAAGAAATCCAGGGGCATATGCTGGCCACGCGTTTCAGCGCGGGGTAGAATCTGCAAACGCCCCCCATCTGAAAGACCTAAATTACAATTTGGTGGGATCACGTAAACATGATTGGGTCGTACCCGCATTCCCTCCTCAATCACTATAACGGGCATTTTCGTTGACCTGGAAAGAATCTCTCGTGACATACTCCCATGCTTCGGGTCAAGGTGCTGTATGATCACAAATGCCATTCCTGTTTCGACAGGAAGGTAAGAGAATACGTCTTTAAGTGCCTGCAATCCACCTGCTGAGAAACCGATGGCAGCAATTGGAAAATTAGCTCGCTCGGATTGTTTTTGATGCGAGGCAGGACTGGAAGATTTAGCCCTCCTCACTGCTTGAGGTCTCACCTTCTCAGGCAGTGGACCTGCACCAGGAACTTTGCGCACAGAGATCTTTCGAGAGGTCTGCTTTTTCATGCTTTTCTTTTTTTTCGCCAATTCGCCTTCCTCTCATCAGTCGCCCTGCATGAGACAAAAAAATACGCCTATAAATGCAAAAAATTCACGGCCTTTTAGACCAACACCAATCAGCTATTCTAAGAAACAAAAGTCGAGTATATCAGAAAAGATTTGAGAACATAATATTAAAACAAAGAAGGATATAAAAAAGAGAAGAGGAGGTAGAGCACAAAAAGAAAGCAAAAATGGCCGCCACGCGTGTGGTGCCTTTTGACTGTGAAAGAAGCAGATTTTTGTTATCTCTTCTTCAATTGGAATTTTTTCTTAATGATAAATTAACTTTAGAAAGAAGGGATTCTTAGTCCATTTTGTTTTTGATCACTTCGCCTCGTTGAGGTCCCAGTTATAAGGCAAATATTGAACTTTAATCTGACTGGACACGTCCCGACGCAAAGGATTGGCCACATATTTTGCTATCACCTCGGCCACTCCGCCACCCCAATCTTCAAAATCCGCCTTGTACCAATCAAATATTTTTGAAATCTTAAATACCTTCTTTTGGTAACTTATTTGGTTTCGGGTCTTATCGTTGAGCCATAGCTTCATTTGATCATCAAGTTGGGCCTCTAATTGAGATGGGACAAAAGCCTCATTCCGAAGCGGAGGACACGATACTGAGGCACAATTTACGGCTGCATGAATGCGATAGTCTTTAAAGGTCGGGCGCAACCACTCGTGTTCGATTGGATCAAGCTTCTTGATTCTTCCGTCAAGGAGCGAGAAAAACTCGATGCTCCACGGCTTCGTAAAGAATCCACCGATTTTCTTAATGCTCGCGACAGGATAATGCTCGACAATTAATTTTAAAGTGAGTGCGTTGTATGAATTAATCAGAAACGCTTTCTTCTCATCATTGGTCCAGCGATCATACTCGGGCTGCTTCACCGCCTGAATTTCAGTGAGATACAGATAAAAATCATGCTTCTTATCAAGGGATATATCTTCCTTCAACTTTTTATAACTCACGTACCCCTGATTGTTCTGATATTTTTTCAATACATCGGACCACTTCACATGTGGGTGATCAAAGGCAAATGCCTGGATTGAAAAGCAAGAAAATACCAATAGTTTAAAAAATTGTTCATTTGAACCCCCATCATCTTCATATTGATTCTATTCTAGATTTCTTTGAAGAGCGGTCAATTCAAAGATTTGGCGAAATCTTTAAAACTCCGATATCATATTGAATGTCGCGGTTCGTTCTAAAGCCAACGACCACACTCCCGTCACTCATTTCTCCGGCTTCAACGGCGCTATCATCGTGCCCACCGAGATTTAAAACGAGAATTCCAGCACCTCCATTAAAGGATGAATGCAAGACACCCGACGCTGTTAATCTTGCCACCACAATATCCCGATAGACTCCGCTGTACCTGACTGAACCCGTCAGAATAATAGAACCGTCACTCAGGACAAGCATGCGTGCGCTGTCACATTCTGTTGGACCTCCAGGCAAAGTAATTCGAGTGTACCCCAATGAGCCTCCAAACGAGGTGTCCACAGATCCATCGGTATTATATCGAGACAAAACAAAATTTGCGCCCTCAATTCCAAAAGTCAGTATCTTACCATCGACTTGAATTGATAGATCGGTCAAGAATTCTCGGCCTCCTCGATCGACCGTGATCTTTCCCGTTGTATTAAATCCCGTATCTAAGACCCCTCCTGTTGTGTATCGAGCTATAACCCCGGCATCCTCATCTTTCGCTCCCACAGTGACAACCATACCATCCGTCTGAACGGCAACTGCATACCCCCCTTCCCAGGTCGTACTTCCAAAATTTGTGGTCGCATATCCTGTTCCATTAAAAGATGTATCAAAGGACCCGTCTGTATTCAACCGCGCCACTCGCACGTCCGACCCACTGTAACCGGTGAGAATTGTCTTTCCATCAGACTGAACGGTCATGCCGAAAGAATTTTGCCCGCCAGCTTGGTTCAAGTTTTTCTGGCCAGTTCCATTTAATGTGATGTCAAAAATTCCGGCAGGAGTCCACCTCGCTACTGACATATCGGAACCATTTTGCCAACCTATCCCTGCGGCTGTCAGCGTTCCGTCGGCATGAAGAAACATGTTCATGAGTTGATCAAAATTATCTCCAGCCCCGTTGGAAACATCGAAAATACCTTTTCCTCCGCTGGCGAAAGTGGCATCTAAAACTCCGTTCAAATCTGTTCGCAACAGGCCGTAGTTAAATCCATTGGAAGAGTCCTCAACCGAAAATCCCAAAACGATCTTATCGGTAATCGGCATCACCTTCAAACTAGATAAGGTTTCCTGAGCCTTTCCAAAATTCATGTAACTTCGTAATCCGCTCACACCAAAACTGCCAAGCACGGTTCCGTCACTATTGTACACGCCAACAAGAGTTTCACCGTCCAAACGATTGACCCACCCATACCCTACCACAAAAATTTCTCCAGTGCTCAATATCACCCCGCTAAGTCCCCTGGCATTTGAGTTAGGTGACCACAGCTCATTGATTCCACTATTTCCAAATCCTATATCAAGGCTCCCGTCTGATAAAAAACGGGCAACAAACAAGGAGTCCGACCCAATGGCCAGTGCCTTCCCCCCACTCACAGGAAAGACCCTATAAAAAACTTCTGAAGCACTACATTCGGAGGCAAACCCGCCTGTTCCATAGGTCGCATCAAGAGCGCCATTTTGATCGTATCGGACAAGGAGACCACACCAGGAAGAAGTCCCTGCCGCCAACAACCTGCCGTCTCCCAAAACTTTTAAATCGTATAGCTGATCGCCCCCTCCTGATGGATCAGATACGGTTATCCCACCCGAACCGAAACCAGAATCAAGACTCCCTGCCGAATTGATTCGAGCGACAAATATCTGATTAGATGAATTTGTTTCACCCGCGACCAGAATCGAATCATTCGGCCCCTCAGCCACTGCAAGAGCCCGAGTCTCAAGACCGGAATTATCAAATGACATAAATCCCGTTCCATTGAATGTGGTGTCAAATTCTCCGTTCGCTTTCAACATCAATACCACGGCATCGTCATTTGCACCGTCATTGATAATTCCAGCAGCTGCGATTTTTCCGCTCGAGAGCACTCTAACTGCCTGGATTCTTGTCCGGGTTGATCCTAATTGCAGAATCTTCAAGCCTCCATCTCCAAAAGTTCCATCCAGAACTCCACTTGAACTGTACCTCGCAACAAACCCAAGGCCTTGACCTTCATCCCAGCCGCCTTGAATTATTTTACCGTCGGTCTGCAGATCAATCTTCTCACACACTGATTCGCTGCCCTGATTCAAGGGTAGCAGAAGACCGCGATAACCAGTTCCGTTTTCACCAAATGAGGTATCCCAGCTGCCGTCGGTGTTAAGTTTTCCTAAGAGGGGCCGAGATCTCGATCCGACATAAAAATTCCCACAGACTACAATCTGATCATTTGAAAGTGCAAGAGAATCCACAAACCCAGAACTGCCATACGAAGTGTCAAAAAACTTCACCCCGTTTGTTCCAAAACCCGTTACCATGGGACCAGCAGCCACGAGGTTCAAACCACCCGAGCAATCCGGGGTTCCCAGGTTATTCGCTTTATCGTAAGCTGTAACGCGGATTGAATTCGCTCCCATCGAAAGATTGTACCATCCACTGGCTTCAGCTTGAGCAACTGTGGATGCGGGCGATCCCGAGCAATTTCCGTTGCTAAACTGCTCGACGCGATAGTCGCGAACACCTGATTCTGCATCTATCCCCTGACCTGACCAAGACAAAAATACTTTTTCGGTCGCAAGAGAGTTCAATTTGTCTGGCTTAAAACTCCAGATGACAGCTCCAGGCCCTGTTGTATCGGCAGGAGTATTCGTCACCCCTGAAACCGTAACGCCACTCGATACGTCAGGGGTGTCATTCCCATTGACCGAACAAATACGGAACGAATACTGTGTCGATGGAGCAAGACCTGTAACCTGATGTGACGTTCCGCTAATTGAGGATTCAGATACGACAGTTCCGGAGTTGCAATTTACAGGAGCAGTTCCTCCCGGTTGGTAGGCGATGCGATAATCGACCGTGGTTCCACCTCCCGAAACCCAAGAGAGAGTCATGCTCGAAGTCGAGTCGATAATGACCGAAGGGGAAGCGGGATTTGGGGGAGGGCTGGTATCATCGTCGATCAATTCAACAAGCAAAAGAATGCTGTTTTGAAACTCAAATGGCGGTCCAAGGATAAACATCGAATAGTATTTAGTTCCCTCACTCACAGAGTCATCAATCGTTGACAGGTTGATTTCAAAACCGGAAGAGTTTGGAGAAATCAAAACAGATCCCTGATGAGTCGTAAACTGGCCACTTCCACCCACAGTCCAATCTACGCTCAGATCTTTTGCTGACCTTCTATTAAATGACACAGAAATGGAATAGGAATCCCCCTCAGCTAGAGACAAGGTTAGCGATGAACCACTATACATAATAAGCTTACTATGGACTCCTCCAACCTCTGCATCAGATTTGCCCATCGTCCCCTTGATGGTGTTATCACATCCCATCAAAAAAATGATAATGGCAAAAAACAATGTGGTTAGGAAAATTTGCTGACTATCAGTGGCTTCTCGCCTCGTCGACAGACAAGGAGCTAAGCTCAATGTCTCAAGTTCAGAAAAAAATGAACTCAATGCAAGGCCTCCAAAAAAACTCTTTCTAATAATCTACGTACCACTCGCTCATCTTTTCGGTAAAAAGACACCTCGGCTAAAGTGGCTCACTTTGAAAATCGTACGAGAACGATACAGTTGAATTTGGCGATAAACTGGAATTTAAAGGGCAAGTTCGCTTCATAGAGGATAAAACAACAACTCTCTCTATCGTGTTTTCTAATTCTCGCACATTTCCCTTCCACTCATTATCAAGTAGATATTGAATGGAAGCTTCTGAGAAAGTCTTCGCAGTTGATCCATTTCCTTGGGCATATTTTCTCAAAAAGAGTTCAGCGAGAGGTATGATGTCTGCTTTGCGATCTCGAAGTGGCGGAATATGAATGGGAATAACATTGAGTCTAAAAAACAAATCTTCACGAAATCCCCTTTTGAACTTCTAGGAACAAGTCCTTATGAGTTGCTGAAATAATTCGACAATTGACCGGATTATATTGATTCTCACCAACACGCCTAATTTTCTTTTCTTGTAAAACTCGCAAAAGCTTTTCCTGCAAAGCCAAGTCTAAATCACCTAGGTAATAGACAAAACCTGATCACTAGACTTGCTTTACAAACTGATCTCGAGAAAATCGAATCTGAGGTCCGTATACGCCGTTCTCAGCGCGACGGCCGGCACTGATAACCATGCACACCTCGGCATCATGATCCAATTTTAGAATTCTTCTTATTCGATTTTCGTCCATCCCCTCCATCGGACAAGTATCAAAACCCGCCGCTCGGAAGGCCAACATCAAATTTTCACAGGCAAGAGCTGTGCTTTTGTGAGCCCAAATTCGCATATCGGCCTTTCCTACAGGTGCGCGCGGAATCGGTCGAAAAAATCCAACTAACCAAAGCAGGGGCCTTTTTATAAACCCAAAAATTCCACCTGGTCCCTGACCATAAACGAGTGGCACAATTTTTTGATAATAGGCCAGCACAGATTTTGGCGGATCCGAATGAGACTCATAAAATTCAAGGTTTTGGCGGGCGTTTCGCTTCCAAGTCTTAATACGCGCCACACAGACGATCAACTCGGCCGCCGTACGCGCCGCGCTCTGTCCCAAACAAGCTTGAACCAGCAAGACCTTCTTCTCCTTAGAAATAACTCGATGGAATTCCCAAGGTTGCAAATTTGACGAATTGGGTGCGAGCAAAGCCATATCAATGCAATTCTGTACGATCACTTCGGGAATGGCTTCTCCCGTATACACGCGAACGCTTCGGCGACTACGGATTACTTTTTCAAACTCTGTCCAGTTTGTCTCAGCGGCAGTTTCGCGATATCTTGTCCCTGGGATTTTGGTTAGAATATTTCCACCATCTTTAAAAGAACAATTCATGACTTCCTCATTTCACCACCTACTGAAAACAATCTTGACCTCCCCTTTTTCCAAGGAGGTGACAAAACTTGGAGTACAAGAGGTGTGACTTCACCCACCCATCGATAGACAAACGCTCCGCTTCGATCAGCCGATTTTGATCAACCAAAATGTCATTCATGCTACTGCGGCCAGCCTGCAGTCGCCTCTTGTTGTCCTGATGAAGATTCTTCGCTAACTGAAGGCTTTCCTCACGTTCCTTAGCCGACTTGATGGCCTCGATCAAATTGGTTTGCGTTTGCTCCCACTCAACTTGAATATTTCGTTTCACTTTCTCTTCTGTCACCATTGCAAGTGATTTCTCTTGAAGTTGCAGTTCATACCCAGCATGTTTGCCGAGATCAAAAAGAGGGATCGTCACAGTGAGCGTCGTTTCAGAGTGAAGGTCTCTGCTCCTGTCATAATCAGGATAACCATATCCCATCGTCAAATCAATTGAGGGTAAAAAATAGCGAAATTTTGATCTGAGTAATTCTTCTTCCTTTTCAACCAACACCTGCGTGGCTCGCCAGACTGGAGAGAGCGATAGATTCAACTTCTTAGCCGAAAATCCATCCAGAGCGATGGAAGTCAATATCTCCTTCCATGGCCAAACCAGTTCCACTTCATCTGCCCCTAGTTCGCCAACTAATTTGGATTTAATCTCTTCCAAGCCAGACTTGGCATCGCTCAGTCTTGCCAGAGCATTGCTCTTTTCAACTTTTGATCTTTGAGACTCCTGCAAAGGAATCAAACCTCGACGGTAACGTGCCTCTTCAATGGTATCAAGTTCTTCGCTCAGCTTGAGTATGTTCTCGGCCAATTTCATCTGAAAGGCAGATTGAAAATATTCGATTAACAAATTCACATTTTTTTGTTCAGCATCCAATTCTGATTGCTTCAACAATTCCTTTTCACGAGAAACAGCAAGTCGTGAGCTTCTAAATGAAGCCAAATCAGCTCCAGATCTAAATAGATTAACTCGACCAACCAGCATCCCTGCTTGAGTTCTAGAAAAACCCGGACGAGTCACTTGTAAATCCGAAAGCTGAGCCTCGAGGGATGGAACAAAATTAGCTCTTGAAGCCAAATGATCCGATTCGATTTTCTTGATCTGAATTCGCTGAGCCTCAAGCTCTGTACTTCTCTCCTCCATTCGTCTGAGTGCTTCGGCAAACTTAAGCTTCCTATTAGGATTTTGCGAAGAAGTCTGGGAATCCTCATGGGACTGATCTTCTTCAGCTGACACTCTGGAATTAAATGGAAGGAGGATCACGATGACACAGATAAAAACAGAGAAAAACAGGAAAGAGATTTTTCGGTCTCGATGACTCATTGGATCGCCTCGGGAGATTCAAGGCTTGCGAGCGAAATCCCCTTCACAGACAACCTCTTCTTGCGAAATTTCCAATAGGCGACCTGCAGAGATGGAACAAAGTAGAGCGTAAACAACATAGAAATCCAAAGGCCACCGCTCACGGCAATCCCAAGCGGCTGCAAAACTCGTCCTCCATCTCCCAAACCAAAGGCAATCGGCAACATTCCAATGGTGGTCGTCAGAGATGTCATGAGGATGGGGCGTAACCGCGCCCTCGCTGCTTCAAGCGCTGATTCTGTGATACCTTTTCCAGCCTTCATGAGCTTGTTAAAAAAATCGACGAGAATAATGCTATTTGCCACGGAAATTCCATTGAGTAGAATGACTCCTAAAACCGAGTTAAGAGAGAGTGTACTCTGAAACACAAACAAGGAAGAAATGACGCCGATAAATCCTAATGGAATAGCAACCAGCACCAATAATGAGCTCACAACATCACCCAACTGAATCACCATCGTCACAAAAATCAGTAATATCGAAAGTGCCACCGCCCAACCTAATTGTTTAAGGGCATCGTTGAGTTCAAATTGTGCATCCTCAAATTGAACTGTCACAGGTCCCATCGCTTCCTTGTTCTGTTTGATCCATTCCTTTAGAACGGACGTGGCAGAACGAACAGCTTCTTCTGGCTTATCTTCATTTCCCTTATCCTGTTTTGCCGAGAGCAATACGACATCCTGTTGATTTCTGCGAAACCGAGGCGATTCGCCTTCCTGACTGTAAATCTGAGCAAGGGCACCAAGCGGAATAATCTTATTTTTGATTCCAAGAGGAAAGGCCTTTAGATCCTCCGGTTCCTGAATTGTACCCTGCGGATAGGTCAAAATCATATCGTACATTCGATCATTCAGAGCCCACTGCCCCAGAGAGCGACCTTGTGTTGCAATCCTCGAAATATCAGTCAGGTCAGACGGCATGATGGACACACCTGCTGCAATGAGGGGTGTCCATTGATCCAAATGAGGATTGATCACCAAATCCTCTCCAGCGGAGTAAGTTGGCTTTTGCCAACTACGACTAAATAGATTTTTCTTTGATTCCAAAACCTCATGAAGCTGATGTGCGATCTCCAGCCGACGACGTGGCGTTCCGCCTGAACTGAAGCTTGAAAATGTGGTGGATCCGGAATTGGCAACTCAGAGGGATTCCAGGGTTCAACATAATACTGAACAAAAGGAGTGTTTTGGAAAAATTCGAGATATTTTTTCCAAGTCTCCTGCATCTTAGATTTATTCTTCAATCGTGCCATGATATTTGAGTTATTGGCGCTTCTCACCTGAGTGAAGGTATAGGAAATTTCATCTCCAAACTTCTTGAGTAATTTGGATTCTTCCTCAGCGGTCTGATCTTCCATTTGACGAAGGAGAGTATTTCCTTGAGTACTTAGGCCAACGACCATCCAGTCAGTATCAGGAACCCCGATCACCTCCCTAGGCAATCGAGGCAATGCAAATAAAACCAACAGGAGCAAAGCAGTCGCCAAGGAAGAATAGGTGGCCAATTGCAACCGAGGCCGATTGAGAAATTCACCCAGACTCCAACTGTAAATTTGCTCCAACTTTTTCAGCCAAGCCTCGATGGGTGACCTATGGGTCCCTCTCTCATCAAGAGACATCAGCTGCATGCGAATCGTCGGAACCAAAATGAGAGCGACAATGGCAGAAAACCCATGGGAGAAGACAACCGTTTTGGCCAGATCACCTAAAATTGAATAGCTCAAAGCGGACGTGAAAGCCAGGGGTAAAAAAACAACTATAGAAGCAATTGTTGAAGCAATGACTGGCAATCGCACCTCGGAAACTGCGCGACACAGTATATTCAATCGTTCTTGATAATTCAGAGATCCCTTGTGTGATTCAAAATGTCGAAAAATATTCTCCATAACAACAACTGAGGCGTCAACATTCATGCCGGCCGAAAGCGCCAGTCCTCCGAGTGAGATCAGATTGATGTTGATCCCCCAGTACCACATAAGAATAAAGGCCAGAATTATGCTCAGTGGAATCTCAATCGCAGCGGTCGCCACATTTCTTAAGCTCCCAATGAAGAGAAATAAAATAACCACAGCGAGAAAAGCAGCCAAAACAACTTCATGAAAAACATTGCGAATGGAATTACTAATAAATTCTGAAGGGTCCACCAAAACCTTCATCTGAACATCTTCTGGCCAACCTGTCTTCTTCTCATTGACCAAGGCAATGATGTCCTCAGACATCGCCTTGATGTTTCCACCGGGAGAAGGAGAAGCAAATAAAATCAAACTGGGAGAGCCACTTGTTTTAAAGCTCTTTGATCCGCCAATGGATGGCCTCAACTCGACATGGGCAACATCCTGCAAATGAATGGCGCGACCCGTTCGCGACAAAATGGGAATTCGTTTTAGATCCTCAATGCTTTTTGCCTGGCGTGGCATTTGAATTCGTTGACTTGTCGTATTGATCAAAAGGGATCCACCACTTTGTGCCGTTGTGGCCTGCTCCACCGCCAACCCCACTTCACGCGGCAATACCTGAAGTGCCGCCATGGCCTCAGGAATAAGCTCAATTTGAACTTCCTTTCGAGAGGGATTCCAGAGTCCAGCTTGATCCGTGTCACGCACATTTGCCAACATTGGTGTGAGAATCGGTTCAAGGAACTCGTAAAGTTCATCAATGCTCCGCTTTTCGCTGTAAAAGCTCATCGCAAGAAAGCCCTGATTTTCAGACCAAGTCCATACGTTTAGGCGATCTCGCATTTCCTTGGGGAACTGTCCGCTCATTCCGTAGACAGCTGCTTCAACTTCCTTTACCGCTCGCCTTTGCTCCGTTCCCCAATCAAAAACAACCTTAAATTGTGCCTGGTCGGCTTGATAATTGGTTTCAATGGAAGCAATCTTCATCTGACTGTCTGATAAAGATTGGAGCCGATTCTCAATGAAGGTCCCATAGGCTTTGGAAAATTCATCAGGAGTCAAGTTCGTGTAGGGAACCTGAACGCCGACGGTTGGTTTGGAGCTTTCAGGAAACATAGAAATGGGAAGCTTATTTCCAGAGAAAATACCAAACAAGGCCAGTAGCCCCAATGACAAGTACACTCTTAACGGGGAGCTATAGAGAGATTTCAATGGCCCTCTCCGGAAGGCTTTGATTCTTCGACTAACACCTCATCTCCATCCGCAACAAAGCCGCTCGAACGCGCCACAATTTTAGCCCCCTCTTCAAGGCCCGCCGTCACCTCCACCTCTCCGCGCTGGCGATCTCCAATCGAAACTGGCACTTTCCGAGCTCTGCCGTCGACGACAAGTCTCAAATACTTGCGGTCCTCAACCTTAATGATGGCATCTTCAGGAACAACAAATCCAGAACGAACATTTGCCTTAAACGTGACCTTTCCGATCATCCCAGGACGCAACAGAAGAGATCGCTCGCCCTTTTGAGGAATGAGCTCCGACGAAGCGGTACCCGTAGCTGGATCGACATTTGGACTCAAGCCGGCGAGATGGAGAGGTACCCTGTCAGGAATTGACGGACTTTCAAAGCTCCCCTCCAAGCCAACTCGCAATGAGGAAATATCCTGAGCTGGCACCTCAACAAGAATTTTAAGATTTTTTGGGTCCGTCACAGACGCCAACTTTTGTCCCTTTGTAACCAAGGCTCCCACTGTGACGCTTATGTCACTGACAATACCGGCAACTGGGGTCTTCGTGGAGACCGGAGCAAATTGAAAAATGGGATCTGTCTGCTGCAAGGTAATTAGTGGGCTACCTGCCGCAATTTTTTGCCCAAGCGCAAAATGAATTTTTCTTACAACGCCATCTGCCTCTGCAAGGACTGTCGCATGAACTCTCGCTTCAATCAAAGCCGGATAGCTCAAGATTCGACTGATCTCTGTGCGCTTAGCAGTCAGAACAAAGACGGTCGGCTTTTTTTCAGTCTGGACTGAGGCCAATAGAAAATTTGAACCAAGTATCAGAACACATAAAAAAACAAATTTGCATTTTCTGAGTTCCATCGTCCTCCTTGCCAATCCCGAACCAGGATACTTCCACTGGAAGTCTAAAATAGCGAGCTCAACTACATCACGGCAAGCGACGAAATGAAAAGGACTTTTTAGCGAGTAAACTCCTATTTCTTCGCAGCCTTCTGAAAGAGCGAGGCAAAGGTTCCAAGCCCTTGGGTGCTTGGCGCAGGCAGGTGATCTCTCCAGGATTGATCCTCTCCTTCGCCAGGGAGACGAAGACTGATCTTATGAGCCTCCAAATCAATCTTCTCAATTTCCACCCATAATGAGTCACCGGGTCTCTTCGCCTCAATTGATTTTCCGTCGATCGCATCGCGCCATTTGGATTGATGAAGAAGCCCATTGACACCACTGGCCAACTTTACAAAAAAGCCAAATGGTTCTTTTCGTTCTATGTGCCCTTCAATCTTGGTACCGAGAGGATTCTGCTGAGTGAATCGCATCCATGGATCTTGTTCTCCTCCGCCTTGCTTGAGAGACAGAGAAATATGCAGCCGCTGATCACTCTCCTGTATCTTGAGAACCTTGACTTTGACTGGAGCACCAACCTCAAGAACTTCGCCAGGATGCTTAATGCGAGCCCAGGACAACTCAGAAACATGAATCAATCCCTCAACCAGAGGCATGACCTCAACAAAGGCACCAAAACTCTCTATCCGCGTCACATGCCCTTCAACAAGATCCCCTTCCTTTAATTTTGAAAGCACCTCTCCTTCGCGATCAGATCGCAAGAGCTCGAGAAGTTTACGTCGAGACACAACGATATTTGTATGCCTCTCGTCTATTTGGGTAATTAAAAATTCAAATCTCTTATTTACGTAGTCTTCTGGGGTTTTTATTGGCCCCAAATCCATTTGACTCATGGGGCAAAAAGCTTTGTAAGATTGAATTTGAACGCGAAATCCGCCTTTGACGAATTCCAAAACACGACCCTCAACTGGAAGTTCCATGTCGTGAGCATCTTCTAGATTGTCGATCTCTTCGGTGCCACTTCGAGAATCCGCCGGCTTGGCTTTGACCACGTCTTCGCGCACTTGAGTTACGATGATTTCAAGAATCTCCCCCTTTTTTACTTTGACTTGACCTTGTTCATCAAGAAGCTCTTTGCGCGCAACGACCGCATCCACAGGACCTTCAGTTGAGACATAGACTTCTTCCTTGCCAACTGAAAGAACTTCGCCTTTCAGCCGATCGCCTACCGAAATTTTTCGAACTGGTTTGGATGTCTCTGCCAAAAAACGCTCATAATCCTGAGCCTTGCTTTCAACAATTTCATCCCCAAAGATATCCTTTTTTGCCATCTTGCCCTCGCCATTGCTGTGAAATATTCCTGCCGCTTTTTTGTCTTTCTTCTACTGCTCTTCCCGCTGTAACTCTAGCCGTTAACCATCAGGCCCAATTAAATACCTCAATCAAAAACACCCCACTCAAAGGCCTAAAATCGACCACCGAGACCGATAGCTTAAACCGACCACTTAAATCGATAGCTGCAGATAGGCCCAAGCAGCATCGGAAGCTCCGAGCCCAGGAGTAGTGCTTATATTCTGCTCAGAAGGGTGCCCTGCCTCAGCCTTTTCAAAGCGCACCAGAGTGAAGAGGTTGGGTCCAAAATAGTATTTAAATCCAAGTCCGTGCCGAACATAAGAGTCCGCTACAAAGCTCAAGTTCGGAGTATATTGATCGTATTTATAGCAAAAACTCAAGACCTCACTGAATTCCCAATTCAGTAGGGCGTAAAGACCACGGGACTCAGAGTTCTTTACAGTATCGAGGTAGGCTGAATCCGTAAACATCCTGGCCAGATCGTTGTTTGAATTCAATCCCTGGGCACTCACATATTCGACCAGCAAAGATCCCTTAAACACATCCCAAGTGAGGCGATCCATGCTCACCATCATGTAGGCCGCACTCGCCGAAGCACTGTCTTGGTCTTTTACCTTCTCGTAATGAAGCCCGCTCAGCCCGAAGCCCACCGGAGATTCCGAAGTCATCAACCTCAGATTCAAAGTGCTACCCCAGACCGCTGCATTGCCGTCCCCAAAACCTGTCCCATTTGTCTTCTGACCATTGACCAATGAAAAATCATAGTGAAGAAAACTGGATGGATTTCCTGAAAACAAGGCTCCAATATCGAGATTGTTCCAGGTGCTCTGAGTTTGAAGTTTTGTGTAAGTCCGATGTTCATCTGTAACGATACCAAAGGGCGATACAAATCGTCCCAAAAGAACATACTGAGGGCTGAAGCCGGTGGCAGAATCATCCTTCAACTCCCAACGCAGATAGGCCTCTCTCGGCCCACCGGCTCCCCTGGAAATCCTCCTACATTGTGAGTAAGAACGGCTCTCAGAGGTGCCTTTCCCTCTTCTTCAGCGGTCACTGGCAGGTTCGCACTTAAATTTCCCGCCATGATTCCAGCACCTCCCTTTAAGGTGTTGGGCCCCTCTGGATTATTTAAATATATTCCCCGGACATCCAAAGACCAAACGTCCTGTGTCGCAAAAGGCCCCGGGTTGAAGCCTCGCAGACCAAATGACTTACCCATCAGATTTCTAGTCCCTCCTCCGACTGGAGAGAGATGACAGGTCGTGCATCGAGTAAAGCCATGGCGAATTGCATATTCGGGCCGCGCTTGGCCCAGCATGGGACAAAACACAAGTACAACAAGAAACAGGTAAGAAATAGGTTGCTTTTTCCCCATAATAAAATGCAGATTTTGTTTCACCACGCCGTCCTTTCACTTCAATCACAATACCAATCAGTACCCGAAGAAATATAATTACTGCTATGCGATTAACAAACATGCCTAGGCAAACAAATAAAAAGATAAAAAATATAAATTATACAAACATTCGCGACTATTTTTGTATAAATTGAGACTTGGCTCGAAAGTTGCTTTTGTCATCGAAGGAATTCGGTTAATGAGGGTCTATCAACGATGGATTTTGGATTGGAGTCTTTATGTGTCGCAGAAATATCAGGTTTTTGATGAACCCGGCTTTTTCTTTTGTCTTCCTTTTGGCGATTCTTCTTTTCAGTATCCAATGCAGCCGAAAGGGCCCTCATCAGGAGCTCAGCCCAGCAGCTAAAAAAGGAACTACAAAAAGCGGAACTAACACTGGTACTGAGGACGCTGGGCAAAAAATAGCGTATTCAGACGTCCAACCCATTTTTCTGAAGCGCTGCGGACGATGCCACAATCAAAATGGGTTGGCCAATTGGGGTGATGAGAAAGTTGCTATAACCAATGCAAAAAAATTAATTCAGCGAGTGGCAGTCGCGACAAACATGCCACCCGCAGGCTCTCCCGAGGCTTCTGCGATAACGACTGCGGAAAAAGAAATGATCCACAAATGGGCCTCGGGTATTGCTGATGCGGCAAGTGAGAATGCCACACCTAGCCCGAGTGACAGTGGTCCAACAGGTCCTACGACAACGGCAGACCAATCAGGTGCCGACGCAACTGGGAATGAAGGCCATGGTGGCCCTCCAGGACCGGGGACCGAAGTGACTGTGGCTTCTCCAGCTCCTCCTCCGGCGGCCCCTCCGACTTCTCCAGCTCCCTCTGGAACAAATCTTGCCTTGGAAAAGTGTGCCGCCTGCCACGGCGAAAAAGGCCTTTCCTCTGCGAGCGGGTTTCCTCATTTGGCCGGTCAAAGTGCGACTTACTTAAACGAACAACTCAATCATTTTCGAGAGGACAAAAGAAAAGACTCCACGTCAGGGGCGATGAATATGATCGCAGGCTCTTTGAGCAAGGAAGAGCAGGAAATTCTTGTTTCCTATTTCAGCGACCTTCCGCATCCTGTCACCGCTCCGCTTTCTGCTGAAAAAATAGAGAATTTGGATTTAGGTGTTCTTTTTAAAAAGGGCCAGGAGCTTGCGAAAAGCATGTCATGCAATGGTTGCCACGCTTCTGGGCCAAATCTTCTTCCGGGTCCGTCTGCGTGGCCAAGCCTAGCTGGGCAAGACCGCGTTTATATTGAGAACCAATTGGCGGCATTTCTCTCAGGCAAGCGCACAAATGCAACGACAATGCCCAAACTACTCAAGCAGCGAAATCCGCCCATTACGGACGAGGAGATGCAAGCACTTGGGGTTTATTTTCAAAATCTTCGTCCTGAAAAGACAGAAAGCAAACAGTGAAAGACCATTTTTTAAAAGATGGGCCGTCTCGGTCATAGAGGGAGGCCGTCTCGGCCCTATTCTCGGCCCTATTTAACGATAGCAGCCGCCTCTTTCTCTGTGGTAAAAAATTGTGCTCTCCCAAATGAGGCCGCCCTGAACATCGGCAACTCCAGTCTCAGAGTTAAAATGCGCTGAGTTGGCATCAATCGCCTGCAAGGTGAGAGCACCATTGCGGTACTCTCCGAGTCTTCCCGGGTCATTTCTCACGACACAGCCAGTCTCTGTTCCTATCAAGCCCCCATTCAAAATCGCGTCAGCTGAAAACCCAATTCTTAGATCCGTCAGCATTTCCCCTTTCGAACCGTTTAAACTGTAAACAGTCAGGGCATTTCTGTTTCCACTTATAAAATCTCTGACTCTCGTCTGATAATCTCCCACCGACTGCGCCACCCCATTAATGCTCAAAACACCTTTAGGAGAAAGTTGCGCGTTGGCAATAACCAAAATAAATTCGGTGCTCGCACCCACTCTTTCATTGATATTTTCAAATCTGGAGTCCTTCAGTCGAAAAAAATCTGCATAAGTTAACCCAAATTTGTCATCATACTCATGCACATGGTGATCTGTTTTTCCCATCCCTGCAGAATAAACCTGATGTGAGGTGTCGAGGTCAAAGTGGCCTCCCTTTAGTCCCTCCTCCGTGTCGTAAAAAGGATCATCGATGCCCTCCGTTTCCTCCCCATCATTTCCTTTCAATGAGTCACTAGAGGCTGAATTTCTTCCGAAGTTTACACCAGAACAATTCTGAAAAAATCCAATCAAGACGAGTCCAGACAAAATAAAATTCAAGGTCCCTTTTAAAGACTTCACAGACTTCACGTCAGTCCCTTCCCCAATAAATCGAACATCCGTTCAATAAAAACCCCTTTGGCCCTAGCGCTTCATTGCTGCAATTCTTGGGCAACGGTGCCTCTCGATGATTGCCCGACGGGAAGCCACTGGACGCCCAAGAAGGACAGGAGCCTCTCCCTTGCTGTCTAATCAATTTTCTCTAGCCATAATTTATACATAGCCCCACGTAGAGAGGATCTCTACTTGTCTTAAAATGAGCCAGTTATTGTCACCGGTCTTCACAATTTTTCAGACTAGTTCTCTTCAAATCGATCAGATTAGCAATCCGGTTCGGCACAAGAAATGGAGGATTTCCGGCTGGGTAAATAGAGCCTTATCAATGAATCAATTTACACTGATTCGAACAGGAGATGTAAAAATGAGAAACAAAATCTACGTAAAATCAATGTTAAATGGGGCTGCGATCCTTTTAGCCTTGAGCACAGCCAATTATTCAAGTGCACAACAATCCGATAGAGAGGAAATAAATGTTGCGGATTATATGAATACAAATCGAATCATTCAAACTGCAGTCTCATCCTTGAATTCACGAGGTGAAGGTCGGCGAGCTATGGGAGAAGCTGGTGGCATAAAAAGCATAGAAATTGATGATACACCTGGACAGCCTTACGTCGTATATATTACGACAAAGAATGGCTGCGTGATCACGACCACTTTCAAGCAAAGGCCGGTTGAAACAAAAGATCTGCAGGCTTTTGCTATAGGAGATAAATCTATTGAGTGCGATAAATAGATTTTAAGTTCAAACAATTGGAATACAATAAAGAGCGGAGATTCCGAATACAAAGGCCAGAATTGGAGGGCCGAAACCAAATGTGACACGGAAGATGTGAAACATCTTAGCGAAATATTTTATGGGAATTAAATGCGCATAAAAATCTTCCCTATCATTCTTAGTTTTGTTTTGCTCTTTATCCTTGGCAGTTGGGCAGAGCGATGGGGATGACTTCACCCTCAGATCCAGCCGAGCCACTTTTGCCGAGTTTATGGGCGACCCCTACTTGAGAATGGTCTTTTCAGATCTTCAAGATCGCTATCTTAGCTCGAATCCCGACAGAACTCTGCATGAATTTATTGCCAGCCAATCTGCTTTAGCTTCGATTGTAGATGATTTTATTAAAGACGAAGAAGCATCTCTGCGCGCTTTCGAACTTAAAAGGGGGGCAGAGCTGCTCGAACTTGGCCCCTGCGGCAAAAGGACATTATGCCGCGATTTACTCACTCCTTACTCGTACGGCCGTTGACCTTGGATTTTCTCCCCAGGCCATCAAAAATCGCAGAGTTTATGTCGAGTTCGGCCAAAATGCATTTGCAGTCAGCAAAACGGCTGAGCACATATTCGTTGTTCTAAGCTCCCAACTGATCGAAAAATTAAATTCTGTTGAGCTCAGATCTGTTTTCGCGCACGAACTCTCTCACATTAAAAACCAACACATCATTGAAAAACATATTGAAAGCATACTGAGTAGTCTTGCCGTCGAAATATATTCAAATGGCGTTCCCGATCAAGTTGACGGTGACCTGCTTGAACGCCTTTTAAGATACGTGAGGCATATCAACCGTGGACCAGAATCGAAAATCACAGCCAACTCTGAGGGCGAAGATGGACTCCGGCCATCCTCGGGAAGTAATTTAAGGAAAATCATTGAGGATGCCTTTGAAAGCTTGCTAGCAATCGAAAGAACTGAGTTTGAGGCTCTGATGAGAGATTTTCTTGACATTCAACTGAAGTGATTGAAAGAAATGAAGGCCCACAAGGAAGATATTTCTTTTCATATATCCTTGTCTGCTCTGAACCCGTTTGATAGATTCGAAAAAAACAGATTGCCTTCGGATGGTCTACTTCGACAAATGAATAGGGCATTTAATGCCCTTTCACAAGCCCAAGAAGAATCAGCTGACCGATTCGGAACCAGTGTGACCTCCAGCGACCAAACAGCTGCCGCGACTCTTTTTGCAACCCTAGATGTTCGCTTGCAACGAGATGATCGAATCTCCATGCTCGATCAAGTGCACCAGCAGTGGCAAAGATTTCAAGCGAAGTTTTCACAAGACGATAGAGCCGCTCACTCCTTCGATTCTACTCATCCCGGCAACATTCCTCGCATCTCAAAAATCATGCAGACTCCAGCCTACCCAGCAATCCTTTTTGCCAATCCATTTTTGCGACTGCTGCTCCTGGAAGATGAGTTAAAGTTGAGGTTTAGCCACCTTTCATCGCACTCAGCTCCCCCACAACAACTGCAGAGTGTCTCTTCGCTGCTTTCGAAATTACAGAGCCGCCTATTCTATTTACTCACTCATTCTGGGGCTGAGAGCCGCTCTTCTTTGGCGGACATTGCCAATCCTCGCTTTGATAACTTCGTGCAATTTATCACAAGCCAAATTGAATTGAGGCGCCAGATCCAAAGATCTAGCGGAGCGCAAGAGACCACACTTCAAGAAAATGCGAGAAAGTATTTAGAGGCCAACAGATTGTTTCAGGGACTTTTGTCCGCCCTCAATGGAACCCTGAAAACAACCCCTGTTTGGCACTTCAAGAAGAGATCGCAACTCAAAGATCGGTTGAATATTTTAGAACAAATCGCAGAGAGTAAGACGGACGAGGACTTACGATCGATTCGCAAAAGAACAAGTCCCGCCTCAGCAGATTCCGTTGACGGAATTCGTTCTTCAAGAATTCCGGTAAGGCTAATAACATCTTGTAGAAGCAAATTACTTTCGAAGAAATAGGAGATATTATACTTTGGATCAGTGGTGGGATGCTCACTGTCATTTGTCCTTTCTCAGAGATGAACAATTGGCCACTCTTTTCCGCCATGTTGATTCCCATAACCCAGACTTGGCAGGGCATTTTATTCAAGGAGGCTACGATCCTCAGGATTGGAAACGCCAAATCGAGATTTCAAAATCATACCCAAGTCAACTGAGGCTCTGTTTTGGACTTCACCCCTGGGCACTCTTGCAGTTAGATTCAGCCTCTCGACAAGAGGCTTGGGATCAACTTTTAGAATTGTCTCCTCAGGCTCATCTGATCGGAGAAACCGGCTTAGACCACTTTATTACTCAAGATCCGGGAGTAAGAGCCACTCAAGTGGATTTTTTTCGACGACATTTGGATCTTGCTAGAACTCTCAATCGTCCCTTGGTCCTCCATATCGTTCAAGCCCATCAACTCGCCATTGAGTTACTAAACGAACAACCGCTCCCTTCAAGGCCAGGGATTATTCATGGTTTCTCAGCCAGCACAGAAATGGCTCAAGAATACATCAGCTTAGGTTTTTTAATTTCAATCGGACCCGCTCTCTTGAAAAAGGGATTCAAACAGCTTAAAAGGACTGCCTTGAATATTAAAATGGAACATCTTGTGATCGAAAGCGATTCACCTAGCGACCGCCTTGAACCTGAACTGGATCTCGGACTTGTAAACAGAGTGGCTCAGGAGATAGCGAAGATCAAAGGACTGCCTATAACTGAGGTCCAGCAGAGAAATCAGCAAAATCTTGAGGTTTTGTGCGGCCTTTAATTTTGATTTCTGATTTGGCAGCGGAGTCCTCAGATCGAGAGGGAAAATAGTGAGTTTACCTGATGATTATGCTTTTAGGTTTGGAGGAATGGGTCGACTCATAGGAAAGCCAATGCTGGAAAAATTGCGTTCATCTCATGCCTGCGTGATTGGAGTGGGTGGCGTTGGAGGCTGGGCTGCAGAGGCCATGGTGCGCAGTGGAGTCGGCGAGATTTCTTTGGTTGATTTCGACGAGGTTTGCCTTTCCAACACCAATCGACAAATTCAGGCTCTCTCCGACGAGGTTGGAAAGCTCAAAGTCCAAGTTTTAGCGAATAGATTTCGCCTCATTAACCCCGAAATCAAAGTTAATATATTGGATTTCCCCTTCAATCCTGATTCGGTCGAAGCCGTGTTGGGCGGAAACTTGGACGTGGTCATCGATGCAATAGATCGGGCGTCAAACAAGTGTCTTCTTATCAGCGAATGTAAAAATAGAGGCATCCCTCTCGTCGTCACCGGTGCTGCTGGAGGAAGACGAAACCCAGCTCTCATTAAAATCAGCGACATCACTGATGTTCAAGAGGATCCTCTTTTGGCGAGGGTGCGACGGATCCTCCGCCAAAAATACGGATTCCCACGAGCGGCAAATCAGAAATTTGGTCTTACCGTTGTGGCGAGCAGCGAGCGCCCCACTTTGCCACAAGAAGATGCTTTTAAACTATCTCAAGATCCTTTCGAGCCTGTCCAGATGGATCACAATAATATTCAGGCTGCTTCACGGAATCAAGACAGTCAATGCAATCAAGACGTTCAAGAGGATCACAACACTCAGGACAAGCAGAATTCTCCATCTGGCCGACTTGATTGTCGGACTGGATATGGCACTGCCAGTTTTGTGACCGGCGTTTTTGGTTTTTACACTGCTTCAGCTGCAATTGAATGTTTAGTCAACAAGAGCCTCAAATGAACCCAAACCAATGCATCCGTTCACCGGCTGTGAATGAAAACTGAGATTGTTTTGATTGGCCGATTCGGGCTGAATTGACCCACCCAATTCAAAGTAGTTAACCCACCTAGCAGGCTAGAGCTGACCCAGGCAGCTGGGTGGGTCAGTTCGTGCAAATTGGGTGGTTCAATTGGTAGCCAATCGATCATTTAGTCCCAAATCTATAAATTCTACCCGTCCCAAGCCAGTCTCGCCAACCTTTAAATTCCCACCTATACACGACATAGGGATTACTTGGAATACCTTGGGGTAAACGCCTTTCTTTAGAGGCCTGAACCCACTCATAACTGGATTTAATCCCGCTTTTTCTCGCCCATGCTCTCGCATCGTCAAAGGATAGCCATTCAATCTCAATCCCAAGCCAGTCACTCCAACCTTTAAATTTCCCCCTATACACGACATTGGGATTACTTGGAATACCTTGGGGCAAACGCCTTTCTTTAGAGGCCTTCTTCCACTCGGCGCAGGATCCAATTCGACTCTTTCCTCTCGCCCATGCTCTCGCAATATCAAAGGGTAGCCATTCAGTCCCAAGCCAGTCACTCCAACCTTTAAATTTCCCCCTATACACGACATTGGGATTACTTGGAATACCTTGGGGTAAACGCCTTTCTTTAGAGGCCTGAGACCACTCAGGACTGGATTTAATCCCGCTACCCATCGCCCATTCTCTCGCATCGTCAAAGGATAGCCATTCAGTCCCACGCTTAGAAAGCCGACCCGTCCCAAGCCAATCGCCCCAGCCCTGAAATCTGTCTCTATACACAAGATCGGGCTTGCCTGGAATATCTCCGGGTAAACTCCCCTCTATTGAGGCCTCCTTCCACTGAGAACTGGATTTAATCCCGCTATTTCTCGCCCATTTTCTCGCATCGTCAAAGGATCTCCACTTGATCTTCTTCCTTTGCCAGAACTCTTGAATACTTGATTCAAGCCTAATCCACGAGTTCTGTGCCAATATAACCTTATCGCCTGTGCCTATTCCCGAAACTGATGGATATTGCCTCTTCAATGGCTTCTGACCATTTGATCTGGGTTGAGTCATATTTTTTAGCTCACTCAAGATGCTCAGCAAGTCACCTGCTGTGTCCTCATTTATTTCAACAAGGCTAACAGCATCTACCCAAGGCTTTCCTGCCTTAAGCCTAAGAAGACGACCAAGTCTTTGCAAAAACTGGGTGACACTGGCCGAGGAGTTAAGATCGATCAATAAATCAAGATCTGATAAATTAACCCCCTCATCGAGCATACGGACCGATAGAATGATTCCCTTTGGGGCTTTCTTAAACTTTTCTATAATTTCAATATTTGTGTCGACCTCTTGTTTTGAGTGAATAAACTCGACAAAAAGACCTGGAAATACAGATCTGAAAACCTTGCTCAATGATTCAGCTTCTTCAATTGAGTTTGCGACAATCAGTATCTTATTTTTTTCTTGAATTAGACTCTTTAAAAACCGAGCAATATATTCGTAATGTTTTGGATTTATGACGTAGCGAACGCCTGGCACATCAAGGTTGTCATGACCTTGAACGAAGAGATCCTCAATCTCAAAGATCTCTTTTGAGAGAAAAAATAATTGATCAAATGGAGTCAGCTCTCCCTTTGAAAATGTCTGATAAAGCTGCTCAACAACATCACTGACATTTCTTTCGAAAAATTCAGTCTGAACCATCGCCTTGTCCGCACGATCAAGATGAACCCAAAAGCTCTGATTGTAGAACATCTCCTGAAGAGAGACCTCTCGATGGACGGGTGTTGCCGTAAGACCCAGAATAAACCCAGAAAAATCATCCCGAGCACTTATGTCTTGTAAGAACTCGCGCATGAGAGGAGCTCCAAAATGTTGGCTTTCATCATAGACCATCACTTTTAAGACCCTCGCGAGATCATCTCTTTCATTATCACTCAAATTTTTGAGTTGATTTCTCAGAGTTGCAGTCGTTGTGACGACATATTTTTCACCTGATGTAGATTCAGTAACGGCCGCTCTTAAATTAGGAGGCTCTTGAGATTTTGCCGACCACAAACTGTGTTGAATACCCCTGAGATTTAGACTCTTTGAAAAATCTCTTAGATTAAGCACTCGATCTGCAACAATGAGACGAAGACCAAGGGTTTTAGACTGAGATAAAAATTGAACCGCAACCTCGGTCTTTCCAAACCCAGGAGGGGCTACCAGTAACATTCTATCAAGGCCGCGTTTGCGAAAAGATTCTATGACTTTAACAGCATCTCGTTGAGAATCTTTTAGACTATTTGGCCCATTGGCTGTTGAATTGTAGGGATGAAATTGCGTTCCAACTAAAGCTTGTAGAATAATATCTCTAGGAGGGCCTCCGCCGGTGAGGCCACGGTTTGGCCAATAGAGTCGCTTAAGCTCAGGGGATATAACAAGCCTTGCCTCAACCTCATCTGTCGAATGAATCACCAAACCCTTCAGGCTGATCCATTCTGAGGACACCTCCCAGGGAAGACCAGAAAACAAAGGCTCATTTAAAAGCCACTCAGAAAGCTCTCTAAAGGGAAGACTTAATTCTTCGCCATTTGCTGGTTTTTCTAAGAACAATCTGCAAGGCTGGGATCTTAACGAGGACGCCTTGGCTTGAAACCAATGACTCAGACCACCCAGAATGATTGTAGCTGAAAAGAAAACCCAAATCCTCAAAGACGGCACTGATCTGCTCCCATTGTGAGGCCCAAAAAAGACAACTTCCTCCAAATCTTCACCTCGGCTGCATTTATTGAGAGAAGACATCAAATTCACGGAGCACAAAGCGAACACGCGACGACACATTGAGTCAAGCTTGATGGATGATCGAGCAGGACTTTAAAAGCGAAAGTGAATTTGACCTGGGGCTCATTTCTCAAGTCTGCGCAAACGACCAGCACTGCAAATATCTGAATTTACCCCCGAAGAACGCCTCCAATACCACCAAGAGAGAAGTGCACGTCCCATGGAAGAACTCAAGACTTGGATTGACAAAGTATTTCCAACCAAGCTCGCTGAGCCCAATTCGAAACTAGGAGCCGGTGTCAAATACATGCAAAAGCATTCGAAGGGGCTCACCGCATTTCTCCGCCACCCAGGGGCCCCACTCGACAACAATATCCTCGAGCAACAGCTCCGAATTCCTGTTCTAAATCGAAAGAACTTCCTCTTCACCGCCTTTGAAAATCTCAGACGGCCGATCTTAATTAAAAAAATCTCGAATTTCATTCACGGTCAGTGAACGAATACCAACCAATTAGGGAAACACGGCGATCAATGAAAGGCATGGGTTAAAGAAAATCGTATCGATTCTGGAGGTTCTTGCATCCTGAATCCCTGATTGTGTTTGCCTTTTTATTGCGGATTTCGAATGTTTTTTCTGCTTCCTGAGTGGCGTATCTGATGTTCATCAAAAAATCCACTCCAGCCAAGGCCTCGTCGAATCATATGACTGACCACTTTCCTGGGCTCAACTCCTTCGCCAAAATATTTGTGAATCAGCTCAGGAACTCCTCGCTTAACCATATCATCACTCCAAAAATAATAAGAAAGTGAATCGAGCCTCTGAACCTCTTTAAAAAATAAAACAAGATCCTCAATAGATAAATGGCCAAGGTGAGGAGTAAGATAGAAGTTCTCCAGGTCGTAGGCATCGATTTCCTTTAAGAAAGAGGTAAATGAAATCTTGTTAGCTGATACAAACGAATCGATGACCTGCGCATGAGTATAGGGAAATCCAAAAATAGCTCGCGTAATGTTTAAATTGGGATCAGCTCGCTTGCGGAAGCGTCCATCTGCATATTGAGCCTTCACATAAAGTATCATGTTAGCTTTGGTAAATTGAGATTCCCGTATATCTTGAAGTATGAGACTGGCTCGAGATACGGGCATTTCTCTGAGGTGAACTCCGATCCGAAGTTTAATATGCCTCAGTTGCAGCCATGAAACCGGCCTGCCCAAAAGCCAAGTAGATAACTGATCGATCATGGGCTGATTCTCTCCCGTGAAAATTCCTCCTCGATCATGCAAGTGGGTCAGCAAGCGTCCCACAAGCCAGTCGGAAATTCTCCGCTCGGTCTCTTGTCGAATTGTCTCTGTCTGCTCGGAGTTATTCGATCTCCGAGATCGAAGCTCATTGACCTCAAATCCAATTTCCTCCAGGAAGTTATAATACCCTCCAAAATCGGCCACAATTCTATTTCTTATTGTACGGATGCTAAGATCTCGACCCATTGTGGTCAAGATAATGGGCGATATCGCCTCTCTCGACTTTCGGAGTAGGGATTCTTCTGTCAATGAGAAACCCGCCCTATAAAGCTTAATTAATGTGAAACCGACCAGCGTCTTGACCAATAAAGAGCTTGCACCCTTCTCGGAGTATTTGAGCGGATTAATTCCAATCGATTCAAGAAACTCATAATACCCAAGACCGAGCCCCTCCAATCTATCATTGAGCATGCGGAGACTCATATCGTACCCCAACAATTCACTCAGCCTCTTCGCTGAAGCTGGGTCTGCTGGTTTTAGGCTCAAGGAATAGTTCTCCTGATCCAATTGCGCCAAAGCCGTGGAAATTCTATCTAAATCCAATTTTGCCTTACGTGACCGAACAAGTTTAAGATCGATTCCTAAACTTTCAAGAAAATCAAAATAACCAAAGTCATAGGTGCTCTTAAGGTGCCGGACGATCGTTTGCAGTGAATAGGGCCTTCCAAAAAATCTCTGTGTTACGCTTTCAATATGGTGATCACTGGGCGCTGAGATGGCATCTGTGTGCAAGGCATGCCCCTCAAGGTACAAAGTCAACAAGCTCAGAATATAAGGGGTGACACCAGTGCCAGTGCCGATTCTTTCATCTTGAACTCCAGGCTCTCTCATGGCGGGTGAAAGAATTTCCAATAGACACTGTCGCTTTGGTTGATCAGCCTCAACCATATAGTTTCTTTCATCGTCAGCTAGCGCAAAATCAGACTGCAAAACGATCAAATAAGCGACCAAATAGAAGATTAAGTGTAACTACCAAGCGATTCTGTCCGGGTTTAATTACCAAGGGAAAATGACCGCTTTTTGTTTCATTGTGCGACACTCCCTGATCTGATTTCAGCCACTCACGGTTGCAAGTGGAGGGGTTAGTCATGGGATCACAGGATTTGCTCGTTTTGAGGTCATAGCCAAAGTTGGGCAAACAAGTTGACTGATTTGAAGCAGAAACGCTTCTGCAGGTTTCGGGTCGAACATTAAGGCGTTACCTAACTAATTACCGGAAAGAGGAATTGCCTTCATTCGACATGGGAATAGGGGTCGTGCGCCAAAGAACAAATTGGCACCGGAATTAAAACGTCGAGTGCAAAAGCGAGGAAAAGCAACTGGTTCATGCCCTAAAAGTTACATGAGGAAGGCATCGATCTCAAGCGCGAAACTTTCCGCAGCTGGTGTCACGAGATAGGATTGGTTAAGAGAGCAAAAAAGCGCCGGGCAAAGCCACGATATAAACGCACCAGGATGTCTCAATCGGGCCTTTTAATCCAAATGGACGGCAGTCATCACAGATGGTTTGATAATCGCGAAACCCGGCCTTATGCGGCCATCGACGACGCAACCAGTGAGGTGGTGGCTGTGAATTTTTCGAGGGTGAGACGACGTTCGCATGTCTGAAGATTCTAAAGGACTTGATCACGGTTAAAGGTGTATTCAAAATTTTGTACGTGGACAAAGCTGGCATTTATGGCGGCATCAAGCGACAGGGCTTTTCTCAAGTCGGTCGCGCACTCGAGAAAGTTGGTGCCAGATCATCTTCGCTCACTCCCCAGAAGCGAAGCCATGAACGGCTATTTCAAACGTTTCAGGATCGACTCGTGGCCGAGATGAGGTTAAATAAGATCAGAACTATGGAACAAGCCAATGAATATCTCAAAACCGTGTATCTCCCTCACCAGCATAACCCCGTTATTCTGTGAGGCCGCACGACTGAAACCCGCCTACCAAGGCTCCGGCGCACTGTAAACTTGAAGAGATCTTTTGCATAAAAATACAGGGTTGTTAATCGAGATCACACCATCAGTCTCGGCGGAGAAAAATATGATCGCTGATCAACCGAAATTTTCAATCTACAACCAAAGAATCGAAATCCGCTCTCAAAGCCTGGGCAATGGCAGTGCTATTTTGCGGTCGACCCATCCGGTTAAATTGATCAAGCTCAAAAAATGATCGCCTGACTTCCCTCAGCTTGCCGATGTTGGCCAGTCTCTTTCATCAATTGGCCCGAGGGCGGCAAGCCGCCACTTCACAGCGCATGAGGAACCGATCCTCTTCGGCGCTGTTAGGCCGATATCAACCGTCGACTTAAAAGTGAATTCAATTTAACCCCTGCTGAAAGAGGCTGGCCACGCCCACTCAATTCCATGCTCCCAAACAGGGAAAGCGCCGCTCAAGAAAGTGCTTTTTAACCCGATGCAGCGGTCAGAATCGCTTGGTATTAAACCGGCCATTTTCCTGGAATGACACAAATAGAAGATTAAGAATCTGAACACACGAATCATCAACTGAACCCACAGTTCAAAATAGTCAAAAATATCAAGTCGTTGAGTTGATTGATTTCTCTTTGGATTCAGACGATGATGGCACTCAGCGAGAATTCAAAAGCCCAGACCACAGAAGCAAAGCAAATCCAGAATTCAGCAACAAATGTGCCAGATCTGGCCGAACCAAAATTTTGGGCTGCTCTTATGTTGTTAAGTCCTAATTTCTGATCAAACTTGTTAATGCCTATTGACCTTTCTTCGCCGAGTCGAGAGGCTTTAGAGGGTAGAGGAATAGGAAATTCGGATGTCAAAAACGATATTGGGTATATTTATTGTGATGTCTTCGTTTGCGGGTTGCTCAGGATTAAAGGTCATTCATCCAAATGACGAAAATAAAGACAGTGGGACTAAAATGCTCGACCTCTCTGAAGGCAGTCCTAAAATTGTTTCAACCTACACCTGTAAACTCCAGTCCATGGGCCATCGGGTGTCTGCTATCGGAAAGACCGAAAAAGAGGCTCGCGCAGAAGTATTAGAAAGATGTCACGATAGGACCTTAATTTCATTTTGTAAGGAAGATAAGATCACTTGCACACAGAATTAGGTTGAGAGTTAGATTCGAAACAAAAGCAAAGATGCCAATATAACACGCCCAAATAACATACGCCCATATCCCACATATTTATATTCATTGAACCACCAATTCTCGCGAACATGTCATCATAAATAAGTCTGGCACAAGATTTGCTGAAGTTTTCCTCCAAGATCCATCGTCTCAAAGGGGACCGAAAGGAGAGTCCTGAATCTGAAATTTATTCTTTCTCTCGCCGTTTCTGTCTCAAATTTCTCTCTCTCGCCACACAGGAGGAACCCATATGCGAACTTGCTCATTGATTTTACCCCTCATTTTACTCACAGCACTCCCTGCGCGTGCAGAGGAGATTCCTTACGTTAAAATAGATCTGTGCTCTCACAAACCCTATGAGGATTATCGCGCTTATTGGGATCAAACTCGGACCTTTTGTATTGAACAAGATGGAAAGACCCAAACCTACAATCTGTCCGATATGGGTGAAGTCAAATTGCGCGATGAAGGAAAATGGGTGGAAAGCGAATATGTTCGCTCTCTGACTGATCAGAACCGCGAAGAAGTCGCCACATACGACAAGTATTATGTTCGATACCTTTCCTTTCTCAATCCGAGTGATGATGGTGTAGAGGCCTTTGTTGCCCAGGTATTTTTTAACTGGGGACCCGGTACTCAAACGATTTACGTCTTTGGCGAACTGCATTCTGAGGGTGTTCATTTGACCGGGTATACTTACAGTGAAGCCGTAGAAAAGGATCTTCAAACTGCGGTCAAAACTGTCGACAATATTTTGAATATTTTCAAGGGCAAAAATCCAAATACGGAGGCGATTGAAGAGGTCCGAAGGAAAGATCATCGCCGCTCCGAGCCCGTTCAGGATGTCGTGACAACCTACGCAAAGCAGAGAGCCGCGAACAAGGGCGAGCAAAAGGCTCCGTAAGGCCAGCTGTAAGAGTGAGTGAACTTAGTTTAATTAGCTGCAAGCGACTGGTAGGAGAATGACGCTGATCCAGCGGTTTTCGTGGAATACTTCTGTTATCTTTCACACCGTCAAAGCCAGACGCCCCAATGGGGCGCTGGCGAAGTGGTTTGATTGTCTTGGCTGATTCATTTGCGGTTCAGGTTCTACCCTCCACAGTGGTGTTTATTTGGAATCAGTTCGCAATGACGTCTGCTATTTTCTGTCTAAAATCAATCAGTTTGCCCCTGACCTGATCAACATACACAAGCACGACTACATGAACTGGATTCAATGGATTTAATTTTGCTTTGTATTGATCAAGACTGGCAACCACAGTATCAACTCGCTGAACAATTTGCCCCAGAAGACCATCGATTCGATCTTCTATAAGTTCCAAGCGGGCGATCATTTTATCCAGCTTTTCAATGAGCTTTGCGTGCGCTGGATTGGTAGGATCCAACCACTCTTTGGCCTCGTCCAACTTAGCCCTGACTTCATCAAGTTTTTCTGTTACCTGATTGAGAAAAGCCAAAACCTTATCAAAGGCTTCCTGCAGTTTCTTGAGTACATCAAGAGCGCTCTGAGCTCCTAGGTTGCCAGAAGAGAAATTCAGGCCAAGGCTGCCACTTGAATCCACAAGACTGTCTATCTCAATCGTGGCATCAGAGAGAGCGGCTTCGGTCAGCTCTGCAACGACACTGACTTGATTCACCTTAGTTGGAAGTTCGTTCTCCGGCGAACTATCATCTAATGATATCTGATCCGCACCAACAACAGTTCTTTCCTGATATCCTTGTTGGCAGCCCATCGTCGAAAGGCCTAATGAAAATAAAAATGCCTGAGCGATTATGATCCGTTTTGTCAATCCCACACGTCCCCCTTTTGAAAGTCATTTTGTTGACTCTTTACAGAGCAAGGAGGGAGCCGTCCTAAGGTCGAGATATTCGATTGAAAACCATAGAAAAACTGTCAGATCCAAATCACTCCATAGAAAATTGACAAGTCGGACCAGTTTGCTGAGGCGTGACTTTAGACAGTTTTTCAGGACTAGCCCTAAGGCCAAGCTGAAAACGAGAAAGACCCTGTCCTCCTTATTCCAGATTGCGACACTTTGGACCGCACATCCTGAAAAGCCATTGAGATATCTATTGGCGCAAGAATGAAACTCTTCATTTTTGTCAAAATCCTATGCGCATGCATCCCGCACTTCCCGATGCAGCGCATATTTTTGAAGACTCAAGTATTCAAAAGATGTCTCTGGGCGACTCGATAGCCACTGATCTAAAAAAAGAATGAGGCCCAGAGTTTATTTAAGATAGCCTCAATGTCCCGGATAGACAATCTGCGCACAACTGCGAACGAACCGCTTCCATCGGCCTCCACCGGGTTTTTCCTTAGTGTGAATGGACCTATAAATTCGCGCGTCGGTGGCCTGGTCAGACAGATAGGTCTTGCCCGCATTGGGAAAAGTTCTAAATGCAAAGAATAACGCTTGTGCGTACATACCAAGATTGCCAGGGATAATCCAACTAAGAACACGACCGCCGTTGTTAACAATCACTCCAATGGTTTCAAGGCGATAACGATCAGGTGCATTTAGTCTGCCTTGCCTCTGTTGAAGCCCTATATCAGTCTGATATTGCCCCATCACCGCGTTGAACCAAATTCCTCCAATTGCCGCCTGAATCACTGCCGCTGTCAAAGCCAGCTGGCCATCAACAGGAATTGGTGAGCCACCCCATACGGTGGGAAGTTGCGAAGCTCCCACTCCCGCTCCGTAAAGTATCATTCCGTAGGCAAAGTTAACTCCAATATTTTTTATTCGACCAATAACAGGTCCACCACTGAAGACCTTGTTCCAAAATCGGTTCATTCCCGGGGCGGCAAACTGGTACTCCAAAGCTGCTGACGCTACCCCCACAGACATAGCTGGAACCCCGCCAATGAGAAACTCCCTCGCGGGGATATCCAAGCTGGGCATACTCAAGGCGGCGGCCACCAAAGCCACTCCAACACCCAACCCAATACGAACAACCTTGACAAGTTTAATCTTTTCTCTTGGGAGGGCAGTTGGGTCCTCCAAGGCAGGATCCTCTGAAGCGACAAACACCAAGTTATTCAAACCCATTTCAGCAAATCTCTGGTTGAGATAAGTAACTGATTCAACGGCACTTGGGTGGACTCTCACCGTCACAGTGTATTTCCCTTCAGATTGGGTCAGTTTTATGAGGCCTTGTAATTTTTTGTTCTGTGCCAAGGCTAATTCAATCTGCTGAACAACACCGACAGGCCCAAGCTTTGCGAAAATCTCCCCTAGCCCATCTAGAAATTGGGCAAATTCCTTTGTGGGCTTAGCCACCTGAAGCTTTTCTCCTTCAACTTCGATTGGTTGAGTATCTACGAGCTTGCCGTCTCCTTCTGCCAATGAGTTTATTCCGTCAACGACACGCTGTTCTGAGGTTGAATCTGCGTCACCAGAAGGAAGAGTAGCAGGCCTTGCGAAGGGAAACGTACCTCCATCTACTTCGGAAATCGCGAAGGAAGCCTGCCCCCACCCTAATGTCAAAAAAGAAAACAATGCAAAAGACCAAACTCTCACTAGAAATGAACTTCGTTCGATTTTCATGGGCACCGACTGTATCATCATCTTCCTCCATCAAGGGGTCCAAACAAAAAATGAATCTAAGAAGCGCCCCAGTAACTAGTCCTATTTTGGGGATTATTCAAAGACATCTTAAAAAAATTCGCTTGAAGCAAATTTCCTCGGGAATTTTTTTCAACTAAATAAAATGATTAGGGGGTTTTAGTTGGAGGTGAAGCTCTCTCGACAAGACTCGTCCACCGGAATGCGTAGGTCACTGTGGTTTTTGTAAAGATTTGGGTAGGGGGAAATTTAAGGCGATGCAGCAAATTCAGAAAACAATCGCCAACAGCAAGATCTCCAAAGGTGTTCTCCGCCACAAGGGGATTCAAAACTTCACCTTTGTCATTCACTGTCCACTGAACAGAGATCTCTCCCTCTCTGTCCTTTTTCTTTTTCACGAGATCGTCGGCACATTTTTTTGCAGGAGCAAGATTTGCTTCAAAATGACGGATCGCCACTTCTGGGTCAGCTGCTCTGCGATGAGAAATCGACTGGCAGCCTGTTGTCACGAGAGCGCCAATCACCGCTATAAGTCGAATTAAGTGTGTGTTCATTTCTTCTCTCCGTTTTTCTTCAGTTTCATAGAATCACATCAACTCAGGTGACTTCCATACCATAAGTTTTTCGTAAGTCAGTTCTTTCATAGAATAAGGAATCCCTCCGACGCCGACACCTGACTGACGTCGCCCGCCAAAGGGCATCCAATCCACTCGAAAGGCTGTGTGATCATTCACCATCACGGTTGTGGCATCAAGCTCTCGACAGCACTTTAAGGCAAGATGAATATTATCGGTAAAAACGGAGCTCTGGAAAGCAAATGGCAAATGATTGGCTCTCTGAATCGCCTCTTCGATGTTTTTAAATGGATAAATGGCAACGACAGGGCCGAAGACCTCGTGGCGAGTGATGCGAGTGGCCTCGGGGGGGTTATACAACACCGTTGGCGAGTAACAGTGATGAGCAAGAACTTGCCCTCCTCCGAGAAGCTGGGCCCCCGTTTGCACAGCCTCATTGACCCAATCATCAATTCTTCGAACTTCCTTAGGATCGATCATGGGACCAACCTCTGTGGATTCATCTAAGGGGTCACCAACTTTAAGATTTTCTGCGCCTCTCGCAAGTTGTGCGGCGAAATTCCTGACCTTGCTTTCATGCACGAAAATTCTCTGGACCGACACGCAAACTTGACCTGCATGATAGAATCCGCCCTTCAAAAGAAGAGGAATCGCCTCATCAAACTTTACATCTTCACATATAATAACGGGCGCAGCTCCGCCGTGCTCAAGAGTGCTTGTCACCCCAGGCGCCAATAGACTCCGTAATTTCCAACCCACTTCGGCCGAACCTATAAAATTAAAATGAGACAAGCGCTGATCTCTCACTAAATTCTCTGTCATTTGATGATCACAGATGACCATCCGGCACCATTCTTCAGGCAAACCGGAGTCGTAAAGAATTTCGATGAGACGACGACAACTCAAGGGCGTTTGCCTAGCAGGTTTAACCAATACAGGGCAACCCACAGCAACCGCAGGAATGACTTGATGAATGATAAGGTTGAAGGGGTGATTGAATGCGCTAACAGCAAAAACAATTCCTACCGGCTCTCGTCTCGTAAACGCCAATCGGCCTTCTGAGGCTGGCGTCAATCCCATCGGAATTTCTTCCCCTCCCATAGATTTAAGCGATTCAATAGCAGTTCGGATGCCCTGAATCCCCCTCTCAATCTCAATTCTGGAATCACACAAAGGCTTGCCGCCCTCCTGAGTTGCCGTCATGACAATGCGATCAAATTTCTTTTCAACAAAGGATTTGGCTCTTTCCAAAATAGAAATTCTCTGACTCACCGACAATCGAGATCTGGGCTGGCGGCTCAACTTGTGGGCCTGAACAAGCCAGTCTTCAATTTCTTGAGGCGTATCATAAGGCAGAGATTCAAGGACCTCCCGACTAAATGGAGAAAAAACCGACAGTTCCAGCGACTTGGCAGGCATTAAAACTCCTTCCAGAAAAGCATCCGTCTTGACCACCCCGCAGAGAAGGGCAAATGGCGGCTTGACTTCAGTCAAATGAGACTCAGAATCCAGTTAGTTCTTTTGCAACCTTGCCTAACCTTACCTCAAGAGGGACTTCATGGATACAAATAGATCATCGCACAGTCTCCTTATCGGCTATCTCACTTGGATTTTTGGATTTATGGGAGCTCACCGCTTTTATTTTGGCAAGCCCATTTCGGGGACTATCTATTTCTTTAGCTTAGGTTTACTTGGAATCGGTTGGGTCGTGGATTTCTTTCTTATTCCGGGAATGAACGAGCAAGCGGATCGCCGCTTTAAGGATGGTCCGTTGGACTATAACGTCGCATGGATATTGCTTGTCTTCTGAGGAGTGTTTGGAATTCATCGCTTTTACATGGGAAAATTTGTGACGGGAATCATTTGGCTTTTAACGGGATCTCTTTTCGGTATCGGGTGGCTATACGATCTTTGGACCCTCAACGACCAATTGAGTGAACTTAACTAAGCATCCTCGGCTTTTGTGCTTCTTCCCCTCGGACTTGGATTCTCAGTCTCTTGATCAAATATCGCAATTCGCCTAGTTTCCTTCGATCAAGGCGAGATCTACCGTATCGACTTTCAATAATAGGCTCAAAGATGGAATCGAGAAGCGATTTTGATTGGGGAAACTTGTTTTTTGCTCTGCTCCAAAACTCAAGTGGGCCCTCCGTTTTCTCTCGCACCAATCCAGCCCGAGAAAGACGGTCACAAAGCAACCTGTACAAAACCAAGTCTGGCTCGTTATGATCATGAGAGCCGCGCAAAATAAACAGAGTAAATACCACCATCATCACTGAGAAAAGCACACCTGCCACAACAAATACCCAGCGACCGTAGGATTCTACTCCCCACCTTTTTAAAATATCCTTCTGAAATGACCAATCATAACGCAAGAGAAAATTGACCCACAAAGACTCAGTTTGATCCCAAATCAGGTGAATCCTTTCACCCACCTCTCCAAGACCTCCTCTTAGCCACTTGGGTAGGTTTTGTGAATTAAAAATACCACTGACATCCTCCCTTACCATTTCTGAATAGGCGGCAGCACCCATTGCGATGCGCTGTGGAGAAATAGCCTCAACTGGATCTACCCTCATCCAGGTCTCCTTTTCCGAATCCCAAAATTCGACCCAGGCGTGCGCATCTAAATATCTAACGAAGTAATAGTCGTTTAACAGGCTGGGTGTTCCTCCCTGAAAACCAACAACAACTCGCGAGGGCACCCCAGCCAATCGCAAAAGACTGGCCATCCCACCGGCATAGTGTTCGCAAAATCCCATTCTTTTAGAAAACAAAAAATCATCAAGATCCGTCATTTCCCCAGGTTTCAGAGTGTATCTAAACTTGTTAGAGGTGAAATAGTTCAGAATTCTGTCGACAACCTCTCTTGAACTCTGCTTGCCATTCCCAATAAATTCCTTTGCTAAATCCTCCACCCTTGAACTGACCCCTCCAATTACCTTTAGGTATATCTCTGGATCAGGGGACATCCATTTCGCTTTCGTGCTATCAACCACAGAGAATGCGCGATAATAGAGCCGACTGCTCAGGTTAATCTTTGATTCAAAAGTCTTTCCTTCTGATGTCCGAACCAAACGCGAAGTGGGATCGCCTGAGAAGCCAACGAAGGCTGGCCAATCCAAAGCAAATAAATAGGGATCAGAAGAGGGCTCAAAAAATATGTCCTGCGCGATTTCATTGCGTGCTGTATCTCCGTCTTCCGGTGTTCTCGGTGAAACAGGAACTCCCTTTTGAAATACCCCTTTGTCCCAATCCAAACCCCGGCTGAGAGTCAACACCAGTCCCCTCCAGTAAAGACCTCGCACCGAACCTGGTTGCCTCTCTGGAAATGAAACTCGAAATGCCACTTTATCGGACTCTGCCAAATGAGCCACTCGGCCCGGGCGCAGAGAATCAGAAAATCCGGTCTCTCCTGTTACTTTCTTTGACTGATTCCAAAGATTTAGACTAAATCGAGGAAAGACAACAAAAAGAACAAATGCCAATGGCATCGATTGCAAAGCAAAAATCAAGGACCGACGCATGAGAAATCGAATTTTTCCCTGAGTAGAGGACGAATAAAGGGTGGCCAGAACTGCTGTAATGAGCAGAACATCAAAAACCATGAATAGCGTCATTTCCATTGATTGTGATTCAATTAATTTGGCCATCAATATCAAGTAGCAAAGTAAAATGACGACCACAGCATCTCGAAACTTCCTTAACTCCAATAGTTTGGCCGAAACCATCAGAACCAAAAGTGCTGTTGCCGGCTCTTGTCCCATCACAGTGCCATACTGAAAGAATATACCCGCTCCCCCAAGTGCAACTATCCCCTTCAAAAATCCCGAGCGCGGAAGCGGCCAGGAACGGTAGTAATGGGAAAGCCCCCAGAGGAGAAAAAGTGCCGACACCCCTATAACCCAAGTTGGTACCGTCAGCGCATGAGGGAGAATATTGAATCCAACTAGGAAATAAATGAGATTTCGCTTTTTATCATCATAGTTCATGCGGGCCTATTAAAACGCGCCAGTTCTCTTTGACACTTCTGGTAATGTTGAGGGCCGACTCCAAATGGAATTCTCCCCCCCGGCATAACCAATTCAAACGGCGCATTTGTTTCCTTTGCCAATTCAAGCCAACGGGACAATTGATTTAAAACGAGCTCTGAATCACGAGCCAAAACCTCACTAAATCTAACCGATATCTTCTTATCCGTGGTACCCTCAAACTCCTTAACCATTAGTCGCTCTCGGCGAGCAAAAATCTTCCAATCGACACGCCGAAAGCTATCACCAAGTACGTACTTTCTATGCTCCCTGAAATCATCGCCGCGCTGATGTCCCAGATTCCTATTCACGCTGGAAGTATCATTCTCTTTAGTGGTATAGCTAAGTGGCAAATTACCAATTGGACTGGGATAAAGAATAACCTCCCCTCCAGGATTCAGAACTGTCCAAGCGCGAAACAACCCCAAAGGAAAGACTGTCGTCAAGACAACCTGAGGAACTGGCCAGATCCCACGGCTTCCAGCGCCACAAACCAAGGGATGAAGAACCATCGCTCGACCTCCTAATTCCTCGATCAAGCTGCGATGGCCAAGATAATTTTTCGAATGAGAAGCATAGAATTCAACCATTTGACGAACAGAGCTCCCCTGATTCACAAACCGCAGAGGGATTGAAAAAGGCGAGCCGGCAAATTGATCGGGTATCGAAGCCGATTCCACACTAATACCCCTCAAATTGTTGTGAGTTTCAACCATACTGATAACAAAAATGGAAAATAGAAAAAAGCCCAAGAGAAAAACCAAATTGTTGTTGTAAGTAGCTCCCGTAATGATCACAAGAGCCGTTCCAATCAAAAAAACAAAGCCCATTCCCGTCGGAAAAATATAAACCTTTCCGTACCTCATTCCAGGAAAATGGCGAGCCCATTTTTCCATTTAGTCCACCCTAACGGCTTGCAGGACTTCCTTGGCTTTCTGGTTTGCAATCCCGTTCTGAAAATTGTCTCCCCCGTTAAGTCGATGAGAAATGACACCAACTCCCACGGCTTGGACATCTTCCGGAACCACCATGTTACGACCTTCAATAAAGGCCCACGCCTTTGATGCTCTCAGGAGCGCAAGTCCTGCACGTGGAGACAACCCCCATTGGTCCGTCGCCTGATTGCGAGTGTATTCGAGAATTCGATAAATGTAGTCAATAATGGGATCCGAACAGTGGATCCCTCCGACAATTTTTTGCACTTCAACTAAGTCCTGAGGAAAAAGAGAAGGCTCCAATTCCTCAATCAACTTGTCTCTACTCTCACCCTTTAAAAGGGCTTTTTCGGCGAGAGCATGAGGGTAGCCAATTTCAATTCTCATCAAAAAGCGATCCAATTGGGATTCTGGCAGCGGATAGGTTCCGGCCTGATTCATCGGGTTTTGAGTAGCGACCACAAAAAACGGAACTGGAAGTTCATGAGTTACTCCATCAACGGTAACCTTGCGCTCTTCCATTGCTTGGAGACAGGCGCTCTGCGTTTTAGGAGTCGCCCGATTCAATTCATCAGCAATTACCATCTCACCAAAAATCGGGCCGCGATGAAAATGAAATAGCCTTTTATCAGAATCAAACACTGTCGTTCCAATAATATCAGACGGCAAGAGATCGTTCGTGAATTGAATTCGAGTGGAATTTAAGCCTAAACTTTTTCCGAGCAAACGGACCAAAGTCGTCTTTCCAACACCCGGTATATCCTCAATAAGTAAATGCCCGCGAGCCAAAAGACAACAAAGGGCCAATTTAATCTGAGGCCTTTTACCGAGTATCACCTGATCCGCTTTATCCAAGAGCTGAATAAGAGATAAATGATACTGAGAAATTTCAAGTTGCTTTGCCGCTGTCACTTGGATCTTCCCACCCTGAGCTCTAATCGACACCCTGGAGTCATATCGGTGTTTAGCCAACCCAAATTAACAAAAGAAAAGCTAATTTATTGAATTTCCTGTTCCAGCTGATCCAGCTGATCCACTTCAGTGTCCAGGATCTTTTCTTCTCTTTGTCTCTTTTTATTCTTTGGACTTTTGACAGAAGAATCTTGTTCTGTCTCAGAAGAAGACAGTTCTTGCTTTTCGCCTTTAAGGGGTGGTGCGACGCCCTCCTCAGTCTTTTCTTTCATTTCTCCAAGACCCTTTCTCGCACTTTGAGAAGAGGTTTTTTGACTTGGCACTTCTTCTTCGTAAGCAGATCCCTGCTTGCCCTGATGAGAAACATAGTAGCTCGCCGCAAATTCCTTGTATTTTTTTATTTTGAGATTTCCACCCAAAATCTTCTTCATGTCCTCAATTGCGATGGCTTCAATGTCATTCATTCGCTTTATTCCCTCTTCAGCAGTTGCTGGCTGGAGGGACTGCTGAACCATCTGCAGATCCTTTAGCAAGGTGTTTTCCCGTGAGATAAAGTTGACAATCACACTCTCATTTAATCGCAACTTATCAAGAAAGAATTTATTTAGGTCAGAAATCCAGCGCTCTTGAAATCCCTTGTCGGTTTTAATTTTGACGAAATCTCGAGTATAAAGAACATTTTCGACATAGGAATTTTTGAAATCATCCGTTTGGGGAGGCTCATAACGAGGACGATTTTCACGCTGCTTTCTAATTTCGTCGACATAGCGTTCCTGAATTGATTTATCGGACGAGGCCAAATCCACAACCTTGGAACTCCACTGAGGAAATACAAGAGGAAAAACTGTGAAGAAAATGATAACTGATGCAGCGACTGCCCCCGCGTAACCCATGCGGCGCCAAAAGCGTCTTGCCTTCCATCCTGATTTTGAAGTAAAAAACATGATTTTTTTCAAATCTTCCTGATCGTTGAGAGCTTCATCATTGAGTATTCTTTTAACAACGTCCTGGATTTCTGTTGAGATTTGATCTCGCACCTCTGGAGCCACATCCTTCGATGCAATATCTTGAATCCTTCGCAAAACAGCCTTATCAATAGCGGCTGCGATTTCCGAGGCCTCTTCTCTTCTGCGAAACTGATTTTCTCTTTCTGCTTCCTTAAATCTCTCCTTCGCCTCATCTACCTGTTTCATTTTAAAGGCACTCAATTCCAGGCTATCTTTGCGCCGCTGCTCATTGTATTCACTTTTTGCCTGTTCCAAAAGTCGTTCGCGCTCTTGGGCCGCTTCCTTTTGAACCCTCTCCCTTTCCTGTGTCATCTCCAATTCAGCAGTTTTTCGCTCCGCTTCCAATTTTTGCATCTTAGAATCATACTCTTCTTGTGCTTTCTTAAGCAAAGTCTCAGATTTTCTCTGGGCAGAAGTTGTCATCTCAACTGTTTTTGCCTCTGCCTCTTCACGAATTGAGGTTACTTCCTCAGCAATCCTGCGCTTTCGTTCCTCCCAGGTGGTCCTTTCCTGATCTAGACTCCTCTGAGTCTCCTCAAATATTTGCCGTGCTTTCTCTCGAGCCTCCTCGGTCAAACGATCTGACTCACGCTGAGAAAAGACCGCAAGTTCCTCCGCTGTCTTTTTGGCCTTCTCCAGTTGTTCCTCGGACTTGGCTTGAGATTCGCTCAATATTTCCTGAGCCTCTTTATGACGTCGCGCCACTTGGGCCTCGGCAGATTCCAACAGCTCCCGAGCTTTTTCTCTGGCAGTGCCCAACTCATTTTCAGCCAAAGCTGCGGCTTTGGTCCACTCCGCCTGCGCTTGATCTTTGGCCGAGCGCAAAACGCTCTCAGCTTTCATCTGGCTCTCATCCAAAAGGCTTCGTGACTCCCTCTGCGCCTTTAACAGATCCTCCTCGGCCTTTTCCACAAGACTTCTCTTTTCAATGCGGATGCGCTCGAGCTCCTCCTCCGCTTTTCGACGGGAATTATTAAAATTATCATCTGCCCACTTTTCAGCATTCTTCAATACAACTTCCGCCTGCCTTTGCGCCTCGGCCATCACCTCCTTGGCCTTGGAACTGGACTCCAACTCAAGTTCAACTCTTCTCTTTTCAAACTCTTCCTTTTCGACTCGCAAAACTTCACGCTTTCCCTCTAGGGCTCTGCCCAGCTGATCGGCAATCTTCGTCACTTCTGCTTCGGCCTCATCCATTAGCTTGAAGGCTTCATCCTCAATCAGACTCTTAAACGCCTCAATTTCTTCTACTGTCACGGCGCGAAGAAGTTTTACATGTTCCTCTGCCTCGTCGCGATTTTTTCGAATTTCTTCAATCTGCAGATCTCTTTCTGATCGAAGACTCAAAATTCCGCTTTCTAATTTTTTTATTTCCGTCGTCAGAAAATTGAAATCTTCTTCTGCTCTCAAACAACGTCGTTCTGCTTCTACAGTGAGCACCCCAGAGTTCAACTGTGCTTGTACGGACCTTTTTTCTTCCTCGAGAGCCTTTTCTGCCGATCTCCTGACCCTTTCGCACTCCAGCATCAAGTCACGGAGCTTCTCCTCCTTTTCTGCCACTTCAGATTTAAGTTCCCGCAAGGCCCTTTCAACTTGCTTGACCTCCTCCTCAAGTTTCTGCTTTTTCTCTCTCAGATCACTTTCCGCCTGAAGTCTTTCCTCGGTTAAATTGGCAAGAATTTCGATCAGCTCTTGTTTTCGACTCTCTTGCCCCAGTATCTCATGATTCAAATCGGCCAGAGATACCCTTGCCTTTTCTGTTTTATCAACAAACTCCTCAAGCTCGCGGCGGGCATAATCAACAGCCATTTCTGATCGACTTGTTACATCCTTTGCCTCCAAATCGGCTTTCTCGATAATCTCCTTTGCACTTCTCTTCGCGTTTTCAGTTATCGACTTTGCGGACTGCTCGGCTTCTCGCTTTAGCTTATTGGCAGTCTCTTGTGCTTCACGGATCAGCTCTGAGGAATTCTTCTGTGCCTCACCTCGAATTAGGTTCGCCTCGCCAAGAACTTTCTGGGCCTCATGAAACTGGATCGATGGCTTTTCAACAGCTTTAGGAGGTAGTGGAGGGCGATATTCACTTTCTTCTGCGTCTATATCTTTTCTATTTTGCGCGTCGCTTTTCCAGTCGGCGCCTGCTCCGTCGCCAAATGAAGGGACAGTGGACTGACTCGACTTGCCATAATAGGGAGGTCGTTCAATCGAATCCTCCTCTATCATGTGAACCACCTGAGAAACATCTGTTTTTTCCGGATCCATATTCTCGTCCAGGGTGGTCTTATCCTCAAGGTCCTCATTCGGTTCTTCACTTTGACCTTTGAACTCAAGATCGCTTTGAGGTTCCACCTCACTAGCTTTTGTGGCCCCGGGACCTAAACTAATCTTAATCAGTTTGTAATTGCCCAGTTGAATGATATCGCCATGCTGGAGAGGCACAGGACTCGATGGATAAATCGCTTGTTCGTTGACACGGGTTCCATTTTTTGAGTTTTGATCTTCGATAAACATCTGATTGTTGCTAACCCAGACGACAACATGGACGCGACTAACGCCGTTTTCTTCAATCTGGAGCCCAGCTTCTCCGGATCGTCCGATGGAAAAGCTTTCCTCATCCAGATAATGAAATTTGGAGCCTCTTGTCAGAAGCTCCTCAATAATAAAAACAGCTGTGTCCTTTGACATATCTTCTTAGATGATCCTCTCTACCCGGTACGCTTAACCTCCGACCCCTCCGTCGATGATTTCCCATGACCTCTTTCGCTATCCCTGCTGCTTCCTACACCGCCACCGCGTCGTTCTGCTTTGTTAAACTCTAAATCCACCGCCTGTTCCGCCAAAGCATCCAACGGATCCCGATGCTCATCAAAAGCTGGGATTTCGTGTGGAAGATCATTGTTGTTGCTGATATGCCACAACTTATCTAACGAGCTTTCCATCCGATCAACTGTCTCTACAAAGACCTTTTCTGGAACAAAAAGTGCATTGACAAAACCAGATGTCACAGAAAGCATAATTCCAACGGCAGATGTCTTCATAGAAAAAGCAACGCTCATCAGAAACTGATCCATCACAGTTTTGCTTCCTTGAACGTCATTGAAATCCATTCCTCCAAGTTCCGGCAAGGCCTTCATTATTCCGACAAAAGTTCCGAAAATCCCTCCCACGATAAACATGCTGGGAAGAATATTCAAAATATCAGAAAAGGCAGATGCCGGAAGCAAACCGAATACCTTGCTAAAACAAGGATTTCTCTGAAAACTAATTTTTGATATTTGCAACAATTTCGGACGGCTATCGTGATGAAATCGCAAATGGCGCAAGTGCTTCAACAAATCCTTCACCATCCATGCCGTCCCTTGTTTAATCAAAAAGACTCTATCACTCCAATGCATAACTGAATCTGGTTTCCGTCTTTTGAGAAGAGCTCTCACTTCGAATATCTCATAATATGTCTTCTCTAAGAGGCGTTTACAGGCAATGAAAAAAGATTCAAAGTCCTTTTTCTTTGCTTCCTCTAGATAATTATCAACCCGTCGGTCGAACTCCTTTGCAAACCATTCCTCTCTTTTCACCGTATAGAAAATCAGAAGTCTCAACACCATTGCGACAAAGAAGACACACACCATCGTGGGCATGAGAATTCCTGTTGCAAGCGTGACCACCATGTTCACCACCTGGTCAATGTAATAGGTTAACATCGCTTTTTTCTCCTTACTATTCTAAACTATTCCAATTCAAATCTAATGATTACTCTTTGTGCTTTCTTACAATCATGACTGCCACAAAATCCCGATCCTGAGTCATCCCCTGCTACATTTCTTGAACCCTTTTTTTCTGCGAGATAACTTCGGCCCGTCACTTTAACAAGCGGCAAGAGATCTTTTTGATGCTTGTACACCATTTTTTTGGTGTCAAAAATGTAGGAGAAAATCGAACGGGCTCGGTAGTAACTCAAATCCAGATTGTAGTTAACAGCAGCCTTATCCCTCTCCTCTAATGAATCAGGGTCAATGTAGCGACCTTGGTAGGTAGGGGATGAAAATCCAACAATTTCAACGGAGGATAATTTCTCGGCGGTCGCCTTATCTTCAAAGAGACTCTGCGAATAGATCGGAATTGACCTCTCAAGGATGGCTCTCATTCCCGCTTTCAAATCAGATTTTCCTGTGTCAAAATACTCATTTCCAAACGAAATGATTACATCTCCCGTGTTGGAGTCCACGTCCGCTTTAACTCCTGCTTTTGAGAAATTCTGCTTTATTCTTCGAGCAAGATTCTTCCTGGCATCAGCTAGCTCTCTCATCTGACTGAGATCCTTCTTGAGAGCAACTGTTTTTTCTCTCATCGAGGAGGCCTCTTGAGCAATGGCATCTTTGCTTGCGAGCGCATCTGACAATTTACCCTCAGTATCTTGTATTTTTTTGGAAAGTGAACCCAATTGGCGATTGAGGGTCTGCTGATCCTTTTCCGTTTTGGCCCTAAGCTCTGCTTCCCTCGCTGCAATCTCTCCGGCGGACGCCTTTGCATCTGCCAAAGCGGTTCTCAGCTCTCTTTGCTCACGTTCGCGTTTTGCATCAAACTCTGCCTGAAGATTTCCCATCTGCTGTTTGTAGCTGGACTTAACAAAGGTCAGTTCATCGACCAATTTTTGTTTTTCTTGATCTTTGAGGGCGATAGCTGAATTTGCCGATTTCAAATCACGACTGGCTACGTTTAACTTACTTGAAACCTGATTCAGCTCATTTTCCAAGTTTCTTTTTGATTCTTGGAGAGATGTCACTTTCTCAACAGAATCTCGTCTGAGGTCGGAAATGGATTTTTCCATTTTTTCCTCAGTTATTCTTTTCTCTGAATAGGCCCTTTTCACTTCCTGAATCTTATTTTCTAGCTTCTTATTTATTCGAGCAACTTCCAGTTCGCTCTGAGCAATTGATTTCTGCTTCTCATCGACCACTTTTTTCAGTCCACGAATTTCAACTGACTTATTTGAAATTTCGCTTTCTCTTTCTTTTATGATTTTGTCCCGACGATGAAGGCGAGCCTGGGCCAATACATTTGAATTGATTATATTACGAATGATTTGTTGGTACTTATTTAACGCCTTCTCTTTTGTTTCATTTTCAGCGACTTTCTTTTTCAGCTGCATATTTTCATCTTTGGCTTCGTCTTTTAGTAAATGCAACTGACCCATCAGTTCTTCGTAGACCTGAGTATCTTCTGGACTCGACTCACGCACCTGCTGCTCTTTTAGAGTTTCATAAACCTTGATTTGCTGTTTTAGATCTTCGTTCTCATAAGCTATTCTTTGAGCTTCCATGTTTTTTTCTATTCCGAAGGTACCACTTCTTAAACTAGTGACCGTATATAGGAGTAAAAATACAACAGACAACATCATGAAAAGATCAGAGTACGATACCCAAAAGCTATCGTTGTGTTCTGACTTTGATTTCGATTTTTCGTAATCAAAACCCATATCGTTCACAAACCCTTTGAAACAGTTGGACAATTTTCAACCGGTTCATGTGAATCTTTCGGATGATGGACAGGTGAACTTAATGCTAGGCTTAAGTCTAGGGGTGAGGATCAGTGCTTAAAATGGCAGACTTCTGTTAAGGATCCCTTGGCTTAGACTGGGGAAATGAAAAGCGGTGAGAGATAGATTCTCTCACCGCTTCGCTGAATTCGAGTGACAAAGTAGGGCTTTAGACCAACTCATTCAACTTAAGAGCAACGGCGCCACTGAACATGATAGACAATCCCACTTTTAATGTCTGTGGAATCGACCGTTGCAAGGAGTTGATCACCACGGCCATTGGTCCTTGCCAGCATTCCCGTATTGATTCTCATATTGACATCTTGTCCACAGGCGGACCACACAAGAGATTCAGCAGCAAGACGGTTGGTAATAACGTATTGATTGTCTACAAATCCGCGAAAGGATTGTTCGACACTTGGCCCTCGAATCCCTGCGAAAAAGTATTCAGCATTAAATCTTGCCTCTCCTCCGGACGGAACAAAAGTATAGCCTCGATAATCAACTTGGAACACACTGACACTATATCCTTGAGGGATATGAACAGGAACAGCGATGTTACAGCTCTTCCGATCAATTTTCTTTCCCGAACTTCCTCCTGCCTCAACAATATATTCGTCAAAGAGAATGCTCAGAGATTTTTTATCGGGACTCAAAGTTACTGAAGCACTTCCGCCAGGGCATCCGGTTCCACCATAGCCTGGTGTCCCCAGCCTAATATCATCCGCCTGAGCGCTCATACCTAAAGTTGCTGACGTCACTGCTGTTATCAAGAGAGCTACTGCGCATTTCATTTCCCACTCCTTTTTATTTGATGTGCGTGATTCGCACACACGGAGTATCCAGAGCAAATCACGGACCAACTCCAAATCAAATTAGGATGCAAGCAACAGAGGTCTAGGCGCAAAAGGACACTGGATAAAATCTATTTCGGTATCAATCGAAATCTTTCTGCTGCATTAACAGGCAGTCTTAATGTTTTTGGTATCAGAAATTCCCCACTCCAAAAAAGACCCCATATCTGTCGACTAATGAAGTCTCCTCTATTGACCTAATTTGAATTTCAGGAGGTCAGGAATGAGATCATAAAAAAATCCTTTTATTTTTTTGTGACATGGGGTATGGGACGAGATGGACTGTGTCCGTTTTCCTGGTCGACTAGATTTGAATAGGGAGGTATACCAAATGGAAACCATCTCTGCGTTGATGAGGAGTTTGGGATTCGAAGGCGATAGAGCCGTGGGGGCCGAATTTATTGGAGGCCCAAAGCCAAATGTTGGAGGAGATCTTCTCCCCATTGCAGTTTGGTTATTTTTTGCTCTTGCTATTCTGTTTCTGATTGTTTTCTTGGCAGATGGCAATCAAAGAAAATTCCGAGACGCTATTCAGAAAAAACTAGAGGCTCTAAAAAGAAGTTAAAAACAAGTCTGTTCCATGGCCAAATATGGAAGCGGAAGCAAGTTTCCTTTATTTCATTTTCCCGTACTGCCAAAGCCACCATCACTCCGCGAAGTTGAATCAAGTTCAGTCGTTAAAGTTAAACAAGCTTGAAAGACAGGGCAAAGAACCCCTTGAGCAATTCGATCCTGGTCCTTAACCATAACCTCCGACTCTCCCAGATTCACAACAACAAGCTTCACTTCACCTCGATAGTCAGCATCAATTGTTCCAGGTGAATTAAGAAGAGTGATTCCATCACGAATGGCCCAGCCGGAACGAGGTCTCATCTGCAGTTCAAAATTAGGAGGAATGGAGAAACTGAGACCCGTCGGCACCAAAACCCTCTCTCCAGGAGCTATTTTAATGGGCTCACTCAATTGAGCTCTTACATCAAAGCCACTTGCCAGAGCTGACTGATAACTTGGCAAGTCACCTTTGAAATGAGGCCAGGTTTTCACTTTCAGCTCCACTGTTTTGGAAGCGTGCGAAAGGTCTTCGATATTTTGAAGTCCCTTTGAGATTCCTTTGGCAAGGTTCTCTTTCACGAATTTTTCAATCCCAAAGAGAAGACTCTTCATCTCGTGATCCAGTTTCTCTCTCTCAATAATGTTGTGCTCGACAAAATCTTCCACCGCCCCGGCGACAGATCCCACTCGAACCGAAAACTGCCTCAATTTGTTTAAGAAGTTTGTGTCTGAATTCACTTCAAATCTGTGCCTCTCCGAATCTGGCTTCCCCATACTGCCACTCCTTCCTTGCGCTATTTTTCGAATGAGTTTTCCACCCAACGAGACCCTCTCTCCTCGTTCACATCCCCCACCAACATGACACCTGATTTATTGAAATCAATAAAACGCTCAAGGTACTCATGAATTGACCCTAAAGACACCCTGTCAATCTGCGCTACGACCTCATCGACGGGCCGGTACTCTCCAAACACCATCTCATTAACCGCGATCGAGTTCATTCGACTTTCAACGTCGTCTGATCCAAGTAAAATGGACCCCTTTACCTGCGTCTTAAAAAACTCCAATTCCTTTTTGCTCAAGCCTCTCTTTAAGAGTTTCTTGATTTCCATGGATATGATCTTCAGAACATTTGGTGCATTTTTCTGGGAAGATCCGGCATAGATCATTATGGATCCACAGTCTGTAAAAGAATGAAGGTAACTATATATTGAATAAACCAGACCTCTATCTTCTCTTACCTTCTGATAAAGCCGTGAGGTCATACCTCCGCCCAGAACGGCATTAACGATATAGGATTCAAAGCGCGCAGAATCCGTGAAGGCACCAGAGGGAAACCCAATCAACATGTGCACCTGTTCACTGGGGCGAGAGATGACTTGCGTAAAGGCCTTCTGCTTTGGCCTCACCCGCTTCTTTCTCACTGAATCATTTTTTGAGCGACTCAGTGATTTACCAACCAATTCTAACACCCTATCATGATCCACATCACCAGCAACGCTCACCACCAAATTACGACCACCATATCGATGATGATAAAAATCAAATAAATCCTTGCGAGAAATGCGATTTAGAGATTTTGGGGTGCCAAGGATTGGCATTCCAAGTGAGTGACCAGAGTACGCCTTTTCAAAATACAAATCAAAAATGTAATCTTCGATCACTTCTGACGACATATCAATTTCTTGAAGGATCACATCCTTCTCTTTAACAAATTCTTTGGAATCAAAAACAGCACCCCCAACCAAGTCGACCAAAACGTCCAGACTGAGAGGCAAATGCTCACGCAAACTGGTCGCATGAAAACAGGTCACCTCTCGAGAGGTATATGCGTTGAGCTCACCTCCGACAGATTCAAGACTTTTAGCTATTTCAAATGCAGAGCGCGACTTGGTCCCCTTAAAAACGAGGTGTTCTACAAAATGAGCTGCCCCATTAATTCTTTTGGACTCATCTCTCGTTCCTATCTCCACATAAATTGCAGCTGAAGTGGACCGAGAAAAAGGGTGATGCTCAGTAACAACTCGAACACCATTATCCAAGATAGTTTTACGAAATTCCGGCTGAAAATCAAAGGCCGCAGTTTTTCCCCTGATATTTACCTCACTGTGGCTTTTCAAGGAGAACCTTGCGGCTCAGCTTGATACGTCCAGCTCGATCCACATCGAGAACTTTGACTTCCACGTCATCCCCTTCATTAAGAACCTCTGACACAGTTCTAATGCGCTCATGAGCAATTTCAGAAATATGAAGAAGCCCGCTTGTATTTGGAAAAATCTCGACAAAGGCTCCAAAATCCATAATTTTAACGACCTTGCCAGAATACACTTTGCCCACTTCGGCTTCTGCGCAAATGTCTCGTATCATCATGATCGCCCTCTTGGTCGCCTCAGGGTTCACTGAAGAAATATGGATTTTCCCACCATCTTCAATATCGATCTTCACACCTGTTTCTTCGATAATCCCCTTAATGACCTTTCCTCCGGCACCAATCACTTCACGAACCTTCTCTGACTTAATTTGAATAGTTTCAATACGTGGAGCAAACTGAGAGATCTCACCGCGAGGAGACCGAATCACTTCCTCCATCTTCCCTAGGATGTGATCGCGACCTTCCTTAGCCTGATTCAAAGCCTGCTCCATAATATCAAAGCTAATGGAGTCAATCTTGATATCCATTTGCAAAGCAGTGATGCCCTTGCTGGTACCTGCAACCTTAAAGTCCATATCTCCCAAGTGATCCTCATCACCGAGAATATCACTTAGAACTGCCACTCGATCGCCCTCTTTGATCAGTCCCATTGCGATTCCAGCGACGTTTCCCTTAATAGGGACGCCAGCATCTAACAAAGCCAAAATTCCAGAACAAACTGTTCCCATTGAACTTGAGCCATTTGATTCTAAAACCTCACTCACAATACGAACCACATAGGGAAACTTGTCATAGTCTGGAAGTACGACTTGAATAGCACGTTCCGCCAAAAATCCATGACCAATCTCACGACGACTCTGTCCCCCCATACGCCCCGTCTCTCCAACACAGTAAGGAGGAAAATTATAGTGAAGCATAAATTTTTTCTTTACCAAACCACTCAACGCATCAATCATTTGCTCGTCATCGCCTGTACCAAGAGTCACTGTCCCAAGAACCTGGGTCTCTCCACGAGTAAACAATCCAGACCCGTGTGCCCTCGGCAACAAAGCAACTTCACAGGCAATGGGGCGTATCTGAGTAGTTGATCGACCATCAATTCGAAAGCCCGTGTCGAGAACTAAATTTCGAGCCACCGAGTATTTCACATCTTCAAAAATGGAATTCAGGTCCTTTGCTCTCTTCGCAAGTACCTCTTTGTCCTCATCAGCTGCCAAAAACCTCGCCTTTGCCTCAGCAAGGACCGCATCCAGGGCCGCGTATCGTTCTAACTTTTCTCTGATTTTTAAGGCCGCTGCAACCTTGGGTGCAGCGAAATCCTTCACTTCGCTTTTGAAAGACGCATCCGGAAATACGGGTGTAAAATCACGCTTCTTTTTTCCAGCCAAGGATTTCAATTTATCCTGAGCATCAAAGGAAGGCATCATGGCTTGATGGGCAAACTTCAATGCTGCCAAAGCGTCGGCTTCAGAGATAAAGTGAAGCTCCCCCTCAACCATCAAAATACCATTACGTGTCCCAGCTACAACAATATCCATATCCGATTCGCTGAGAAGCTCCGGTGTCGGATTCGCGATGAATTTCCCTTTCACTCGTACCACTTGAACGGCCGAAGTTGGGCCATTGAAGGGGATATCACTGACATGAAGAGCAGCGCTCGCACCGATGCTGGCCAAAATATCAATGGGGCAGGAGCCATCATAGCTCAGAGTTGTGGCGACCAGCTGAGTCTCATAACGATAGCCCTCGGGAAAACAAGGACGAACCGGGCGATCAATCATTCGAGCTGTTAGAGTAGCCAAATTAGTGGGACGGCCTTCGCGCTTAAAATAACCGCCAGGAATTTTACCTGAGGCATAAAATTTCTCAGCGTACTCCACCGTCAGCGGGAAGAAATCCATGGTGGACTCCTTCCTGTTTGAAACGGCGGTCACGAGGACCATATTGCTGCCACAGGTAACAAGGACCGAACCATCGGCCTGTTTTGCTAAACGACCAGTTTCAAGAACGATTTCCTTACCGTTCATTTCAAAGGTCACTGTCTGTTTCATTTCCTCTCCTTGTTTTAAACCAACCAAATCCCCTATCGCGGGCTCATACGCCAGCGACGTCTCATTTCAGGAACGGAGATATAGGCCTCGATGCGTAGGTAACCAGATTTAAGTTTTTAGACATTACTTCCTTAAACCAAGCTCAGATATCAACGAAGAATATTGAGCCGAATCTTGAGAACGAAGATAGTCCAAGAGTTTTCGACGACGATTCACCAGTTTTAGAAGGCCACGTTGCCCATGAACATCTTTTTTATTCTTTTTGAAATGTTCAGTTAGATGATTAATTCGATGAGTGAGGAGAGCGACTTGCACCTGCGAGCTCCCCGTATCCAACTCAGACTGACGGAATTTTTTTACAATTTCTTCTTTTTGTGAAGCTAAAAGCGCCATTGGTTACCTCCAAAAACCCCCATTGGAACGTTATGGCTTTCGTCCCAGAGAGCATTAAGTAGCCATACTTACAAGGCTTTCAAAACAAGAGCAAGTGGAGAAAGAAAAAACGACTTTTTTGCCACGTCCTCAGAGGGCCGGGAGCTGAAATATTCGCCTCACCTTAAGTCCACCCTCAGGCATCGCTTCAATCAGGGAAAGGAGCTGACCCGTTGCAGAACTCAGGATTTTCACGGGCACGATTACACGTTGATTGTTGGCCCTTTTTCTTTCTGATATCAAACGACGACTCAGATCATGACTGACGAGTCCATTCACCATTAAATGCTCATCGCGTCCCTTTACGGTCAAGGCCTTCCACTGAGGAAGAGCTTGATTTAAAGAAACAAATGAATCTCCAAAAGCCCGAGGATCTATGGCACCACAGGCCTGTTGGTCCCGCCCTTCCATCTTAGAGAGGCTCGCCAATTCTTCAAGACTTTCTAAACTGAGACTCTTCTCTACTCGGAAACTGCCTGATCCCAAACGTCTGAGTTCCTCAACCGTTGCGCCACAACCGAGATTTCTTCCTACGAATTCAACCCAGGATCGTATGTAGCCACCTTTATGGCAATCGACCCGAGCCGAGAAGCAATCCTGACCAAACTCAACTAATTTCAGGTTAAAAAAGTTCATGCTGCGAACTGGTGTGGAACTCAGTTTTTCCGCTCGAGCCAGTTCATACAGTTTTTTTCCACCCACCTTGACCGCTGAATAGGCAGGAACAGGCAAAGAGAGCTCACCTTGAGCATCCAATATCGCCCTATTTAAAGTCTCTTCTGAAACATTGACTTCGCGACGTTCAAGAACCCTTCCTGTGATATCCAAAGAATCCGTGATCAGGCCCAGCCGAACCTTAACTTCGTAGCTCTTATCCGCATTCAAAACATAATCTGATAGTTTAGTGGCCTCTCCTAGGAGCAAAACAATAAGGCCCGTTGCCAAAGGATCCAGGGTCCCCGCATGGCCAACCGCCTTCATTCCTAAACAACGTCGAGCTCTGGCAACCACGTCATGACTCGTTATCCCGCTTGGTTTATCAACCAACAAAAGACCATGAAGCCCTGGCTCAGATCGCTTAGCCTTAGCCTTCATCTTCGCCTTCAACACTGGGTCGCAATTGCATCTCGCCCGCCTTTATATCATTCAAAATTCGTTGGATTTTATCAACCTCATCAGCAGACGAATCAAGGAACAACTGCAATCGCGGAGTGAACTTCAGCTTGAGATTTGCGCCCACATGTCTTTGAATTTCCGAAACTTGCTTTTCAAGCAGCAACCAGTCAGTTTGCTTCGTTTTTGAATCACCCATGAGGCTAACGTAAACCTTGGCGTGGCGCAAATCCGGTGAGACTTTGACATGTGTCACTGAAATCAAGCAGGAAAAAGACCCCCTTAGGCCAGTTAATAGGTAACCAGCTACAACATGACGAAGTTCTTTTTCAACCCTTTGTATGCGCCTGCTTTCTCCTGACAACTCAGAGCTCCCTCGCGATGCTCTCAACCTCGAAGGCCTCGATCACGTCACCAACTTTAATGTCATTGAAGTTTTCAATTCCGATCCCACATTCAAAGCCCGAGGCCACTTCTTTGACATCATCTTTGAACCGCTTCAGACTGGAAACTTTTCCTTGATAGACAATTCGGCCATCTCGCACCAATCGCAATTGGTTACTTCGCGTAATTTTCCCATCCAAAACAGAACATCCTGCAATAACTCCTGATTTTGGCACCGAGAAAGTATTTCGCACTTCAGCTCTGCCCAATGATTTTTCAACTATCTCAGGCGCTAACAATCCTCCAAGAGCTTTTTTAACATCATCAATCAGCTCGTAAATAATTGTATAGACCTTGATCTCAATATTTTTCTCTTTTGCCAGTTTTTGAGCAGAACCATCCGGACGAACATTAAAGCCAAGAACCAGCCCATGGGCCGTTCCTGCCAACAACACATCCGATTCGCTGATTCCACCTACCCCTGAGTGAACGATCTTCACTTTGACTTCTTCCGTCCCCGCCTTTTCAAACATCCCCTTGATGGCTTCCAAACTGCCGGCCACATCCGCCTTCAACACAACCGAAAGCTCTTTTGCGGCACCCGCCTTCACCTTAGAAAAAATCTGCTCCAACGTCATGGTTTTATCAAGACTTGCGATCGCGGCCTCTGCCTGATGTTTTCTCAATTCAGCAATTTCATGGGCCTGAGCTTCTGTCTCCGTGACATCAAAACGATCCCCAGCCAAAGGAGTCTCGGGAAGACCAAAAATTTCGACGGGTGTGCCTGGGCCAGCCAATTTAATTTGCTCGCCTCGATCATTGTTCATGGCCCGGATTCGACCGGCCACAGTTCCAACAACAATGTCCTGACCCACCCTGATTGTCCCATCTTTCACTAATAAAGTGGCGACACATCCCCGACCCTTCTCCATACGGCTCTCTATCACCAAGCCCGTACCTGAGCGGTTCGGATTCGCGCGAAGCTCTTGAACCTCGGCCACAAGTCGAATTTGCTCAAGTAGCTCCTTAACTCCCTCTCCCTTTAGAGCCGAAACAGGACAAAAGATCGTGCTTCCACCCCACTCCTCAGGAACGAGTTGGAATTCAGTCAATTGTTGCTTGATTCGGTCTGGATTAGCACCTTGTTTGTCCATTTTGTTAACTGCCACGATAATCGGGACCCCGGCGGCCTTAGCATGATTAATGGCTTCGGCCGTCTGAGGCATGACCCCGTCGTCCGCTGCAACAACAATAATCGCAACATCTGTCACATTAGCTCCGCGGGCCCGCATGGCTGTGAAAGCTGCGTGGCCGGGAGTATCGATAAAGGTGATGTGACTTCCATCTTCAAGAGTTACTTGGTAAGCCCCAATGTGCTGGGTAATACCTCCAGCCTCTCGGGACGCGACATCTGCGTTGCGAATCGAATCAAGCAATGTTGTTTTGCCATGATCGACGTGTCCCATCACTGTCACGACTGGTGTTCGAGGCACCATCTCCGAAGAAAGATCACCGAAAACAGCTTCCTCTATCAGGCCCTCGGGCGACAAAGCCACATTTTGAGCTTCAAAACCGAATTCGGGTACCATCAGAGCCACAGTATCAAAATCAAGATCTGTATTAATCGTGGCCATAATTCCTTCGCCCATTAATTTCTTAATCAGCTGAGGGGCCTTCAAATTCATTTGGTTGGCTAGTTCCCCGACCTTAATTACATGATGAAATTTAACCACTCGTTTGCTGGCCTTTGGAGTTGTAATCTGAGTCTTTCTCACCTCTCCCCGACCAGGAATCTTTTTCTTTTTTGGCTGGAAAACAACTTCTCTTTTTCTAAACTCCGAAGCCGAAAATACCGCCGAAGGAAGCTCTTTGCCCGCCCCAGGACGCTTTTTTAATTTATCATCCTTTTCCTTCTGCGTTTCCTCAATCACAACTTCATCGAGAAAAGGCGAGGGAGCTACAAATCCAGTTCTCAAAGTCCGACCAACCCCCGGCCGCGGAGGACGAGAAGGATCCGAAACTTGCCCGGAAAAAAAAGGCGAGGTCCCTGCCCCCGTCCCTGCAGCTCCAGATGGTCCTGATGAAGAAACTGTGCTGCTTGCTCGAGCCACAGGACGAACAACCCTCTTCAGATCCATGCGACCCACAATATTACGACGAGTTTTCGTCTCGGGTGATTCAGGTGAGATCGAATCTGGAGACACACCTTCTGCACTCATCTCGGAGCCTGTTTCTCTCAAATGAGCTGCAGCATCAGAGTCCTCTTCTGACCCATCAGTCGCACTCACTTCTTCTGAGGTGTAAATCTCCTGACTTTCTACTTGTGCCGCCAGGGCCGCTGCTGCCGCCGCCGCCTCGGCCTCCTCTTTTTCTCCAGCCTTACGTCGAATCACTTTTGGTAGGGCCGCTGCGGCTTTCTCTGCCTTCTTTTCTTTCACGGATTTTTCATCCGCCTTAGAAGTGGCTGTAACGACCTTGCGCACGGACGTGGTCGTGGCCTTCTTCTTCTTTGGCTTGGCTTTTTTAGCCTTTGTCTCTTTTTTTGTTCCCGCCTCTGCATCAAAACGGCTCTTGATTTCGAGGATCATGGCCTCATCTAAACCAGCCATATGACTTCGAATCGGAAGATTCCATTCACGAATCTTATCCATGAGAGTCAGAGTCTCGATACCAATCTCTTTTGCAAATTCATAAACTTTGGGCTGGGTCACTCATTCTCCTTCAACCAAACTGTCGCTTTATACCGCTGTCTATCTCTTTGTCTCGAATCAACCACACTTTAGATTTTTCAATTATTCCTGAATTCCGCCAACCTCAGTTTTCTCACCACCTGCCGCTTCTTCCTGCGCCGTCAACTGAACCATCTCCTCTTTCAAACGCTGCGCTGCCTGAGACTTCGCATCTCCCTCCAACTGCACCTCTGGGGTCTTCGTTGGAGCCGTTGGCACTGCTTTACCTTCTTGCTGGTACTGAGCGAGGAGAGCCTTTGAATCTTCAACTAATTTCTTAGCCCTGTTTATATCTTCATATCCAGGAACCTTCATCACATCGTCAATCTGTGCCTCAGCTATGGCTTGGAAAGACCCATATCCTGATTGGAAAATATTCTGTGCCATCGTTTGACTCATCCCAGGAATCAGCATCAGATTAAATATCGCCTCGGCTGTTCTCTGCGAAGCATTCGATTCAGAAACAATATCCAATTTCCAACGCGTGAGCTTTGCCGCCAGACGAACATTCTGACCCTTTCGCCCAATGGCCAAGCTGAGCTGAGAATCCGGAACCACGATTTCCATTTCCATCAAATTCTCGTCCATATACACTTTAGAAATTTCTGCTGGAGCCAGAGCATTGCAAACAAATCGAGCTGGCTCATCGTCCCAATTAACAATGTCAATTTTTTCGCCCCGCAGTTCCTGCACAATACTCTGTACGCGACTGCCCTTCATCCCCACGCAAGCACCCAAGGCGTCAACGGCAGAATCCTTAGAACTCACAGCAATCTTAGCCCTCTGACCAGGCTCACGAGCAGCTGCCTTTATCTCAACAATACCATCATAAATCTCTGGAACTTCCATTTCGAACAACTTCATCAGGTAGCGCTCATCAGCTCGAGACATGATAATCTGAGGGCCTCTGGTGGTTTGGCGAACATCAGCAATGTAGCCTTGAATCCGATCTCCCGGCTTGTACTGCTCGCCTGGAATCTGTTCCCGGGGTGGGATGTAGGCCTCTGTCCGACCAAGATCAACAACGATAGCCCCTCTTTCAACTCGTCGAGCAATTCCTGAGGCAATTTCTCCCTTTCGCTGCTCAAACTCATTAAAAATAAGGTCGCGCTCGGCATCGCGCACTCGCTGAGTGATAATCTGCTTAGCTGTCTGAGCTGCAATTCGCCCCAAATCGGAGGTTTCTAACTTATGCCCAATCGAATCGTGAAGTTGAGCATCAGGGTCCAACTCGAGGGCACTAGATAACTTAATCTCAACTTCTTCGTCACAAAAATCTTCGTCGTTGACCACTTCCTTAAATTCATAGAGCTCTATCTCACCAGACTCCTCGTTATATTGAGCCTCAATTTCACGATAAGTCCCATACTTTTTTCGAGCAGCCACTAACATACCCTGGATAACAGCATCAATAACGACACCTTTATCAATGCCCTTATCTTTGCCGACCTGTTCAATCATACGACTCAAATCAGAGAATACATTTTCCACAGCCATCCCTATTACCTCTTCTTCATCTTCTTTTTGCTTCCGGACTTCTCACTGAAAACAAATTTTACGTTCGCCCTTCGAATAATTCGTTGAGGAATTTTCTATTTTGCCCTATCATTCTCAACCACAACCACTTCGTCCGATGCTTCCGTAAGCTTACCCTCAACCGACAACGGACCACCCTTACCAGGTTTTGCTTCCACAGCCTCAGGCAGAGGAATCGATTCCGTGGTGGAGACTTTCACTTGCTGACCAATCGCCTTTTCGAAATGCCAGGTCTCAAGAAGCTGCCTCTCAAGGCCCGGACTAGAAACTTCCAAATCGTAGGCACCGCCAGGAATGAGATCTCTCACGTCGAGCAGAAGGTTGATGCCTCGCGAAATATTGGCACAATCGTCTACAGAAACTACGCCTTGAGCACGATCAATAAACACTCGTAAATTTCTCTGTCTAGATCCACCAGAGAACTGAATATCGTATAGAAGACAACCCTCTCGCTGGCAAATTTCACTCGCCAATTCACGAATCTGACCCAAAGCATCATCAGACAAACTACTCAAATCTCTGTCCTTCTACACCACTCCGATCCCTCGCGACCAGACGCGGACACAATAAAAAAGAGGACCACTGGCCCCCTTACGAGTGTTCGATTTATAACGAAGGCAAACATAAAAGGCAAGTCATTATCAGAGCTTATTCACTCGTCTGGATTCACGGACAAAGCCTACTATAGAGGTCGGCACCGGCACCATCGCGATAGTAATTGGGTCTCCTGCCCACTTTAGAAAACCCTAGCTTTTCATAGAGGTTACGGGCCCCACGATTTCCCTCATGAACTTCAAGCCAGATCTCCTCGCCGGAATCAACCTCCTCAATGACCGAGCGCATAAGCTCTGCCATAATGCCTCTCCTGCACCACTGGGGGTGTGTTCCGAGAAGCCGAATTTCACGACCTCCCGGAAAGCAGCGCCAGATGACAAAGGAGGTGAGTCCAAACGGCTTATAAAAGACCCCGAGCGAACTACCTGACATTCCTTCCTCTGCGAGCTGTTCCTCACTCCAACCTCCCCCAATCGGAAATGGGGAACCTGAATAGACGGCCTCAACTGTCTGGTGCAGCTCCGCAAAATCGCTCCCCCGAAGGGCCCGAATTTCCCAAGAATCACAATTAATAAGACCCATTAAACATCCAAAGAGAGATTCTTCACTTTGTACTTCTCTTGAAGTATTTCAAACCAGTTTTTTAATCTCATGTCCACGTGCTGACGTTCTAAAAACGATCTGATATCATCTTTAAATTTCTCAAACGGAAAATTGCCAAATTTTATCCTATTTTTCTCAAAATACTCACGAACCTCATCGTCCGTCACAGGTACCACGGAGCTACGACCCTTGAATTGAATAAATCTTTTGGCTCGCATTTTTCTTTCCAACTGGCTTTTTAACTCAGAGCGAGTGACGGCGAGACCCTTCCACTGGACATTCTTCTTCAAAGTCTCCTGGGCTCTCTGTTCCGCCACCTCCAGCTCAGGACCCAAAATCTCATGAGCCGAAAAACTTTGCGCTTCAAGAAAAACAACCCACTCCAAAAGACTTGCGACGACCTCTCGATCAAATTCCTTCCCCTTCACCTCGAGAGATAAGCTCTCTGGGATTTTCTTGTTCCCATACATCGCCCTCTCAAGAAGAAAAGCGATTTGCACCTCCCGGCTGGTGATGGGCCTCCCACCGACAACGGCCACCGTGGTGGTCAGCAACTGCCTTGCTGGCCTCTCCTGCTGCGCTTGGGCCTGTCCTTGCTTCGGTTGGGCCAGACTTTGCTGCTGCATTGAAAACAAACACAAACCGAAACCCAGCAAGCTCCCTAGGGGGCCGCAACACCAGCTGAGACTCAGACTCAAATTCAGACCAAAAATTCTTATGATACACACCTGATTGAGAAATTTCATGATTCTATTTAACCACCTCTCAAAAGGTAGTCACGGCTTTTGAGAATTCTCGGTCGGAACAAATGAAGATCATTCTGACCTTCATCCCCTGTTCTTCCTACTTATTTGCTGGAGGATCAACCTTATGGGCATCTCCGTTATAGCGTTCAGCTCCTTTGGGTCCACTCCAATTCGTCAAATAAATTTGAACCTTTTCTCCCACTCTCCACCCAACCACTTCTTCTCCGGTCTCGGGGGAAATAGAAATAGTTTTTCTCGTCTCGGGAGAATCAGCGTACTCAATCAGAACCTGGCTACTTGTGACTCCGATCACCACTCCTGGCTCAACCGACCCGAGGGAGCCCCAATAAGACAACCCGCCAACTGTAGCGAGCAGAAGGCCCCCGGCCGCAAGCCCAAAAATTTTTAAGGAACGACGAGAGGAATGTCCCCATATTTTAGAATCAATTAAATGCTGACTCACCCTTGTCTCCTCACTGACTAAAAGTTCGCTTCTACCGAAAAGACCATCTATTTCGATATTTAGAAGTCAGGTTTTTGAGCAAAGTTTTGCAGATTCCGTGCCATTGATACAAAAGAGAAGTTTGATCTACCAATCAGCACAATCAGCGCAAAAGTGACAATTCACGGACTCTGCGTGAGGGTTCGAAGACAACCTCGTCGCGGTTCGAAGACATAATGGGCCCCATATTCCTTCCTCTTAACCAAAACAGCAGGCAGTTCCGCAGGGAGGTCAGACACTTTGACGAAATTGCGCACCTCGCGCTCAAGAGCGATGGGCCTATCAGATGCATAAAAAACCTTGATTTGCAGCTCTCTTCCATCGTCCATTTCTAACTCGACTTGACCACTATCAGAATTAAATTTCGCATGGGTGACAGCACTATGGATCGATGCTCGTCGAATTCCCTCCGCAAAAACCGCGGTATTGCGTACAAGTTCAGAAACAAATTCTCGTCGATTATCGACGAAACCCCCATTCCGATTCAAAGTTAAAATGTAGTCAATATCAAATCGATTCGGAAAGAGAAGGGGCGAAAGTCCTCCGCGTAAAAGAAGGTGCTGAGCAATCAGTTCTGACATACGCCCGCTCCCATCCTTGTGAGGATGAATCGCTTCGTATCGCGTGAACGCCTCTATGGCAGTTTGATAGCTTGGCTCCACTGATTCCAGCCAAGCAAAGAACTCATTGAGAACCTGTGCAGAGGTCCTTGTCTCACCCATGACCGCTGTGTAATTAAAGTTCGAAAACGAACCTTGATATTCTGTAGAGAGAACTCCTTCGGTCAGATAACTGTGGAGTTCTTTGGCATCAGCCCCGGTCATCGGTCTTTGACGGTGTTCAAAGATCCAATCTACTGCCCGATGAGCTCCTTGAACGGATTGGCCAAGGGTTTCCACGTCTGCACGTTTTCCACGAAGATAAACGACGTCTCCCGTATTCAGAGTTGCAGACCGGGTCATCGATTGAAGCACAATCGCGCGCTGATACTCAAGAGGTAAATCTCTTAAGTCACCATGGACTTCTGCGTTTGCGTTTGCGTTTGCGTTTGCGTTTGCGTCTCTATCTGCATGCGAATCTCCATCTCCCCCTGTAATGTTATTAGGCCCGGATCGCACAAAATTACTTCTGCTCAAGCTGTTTCCCGATGCAGAGGCATGGCTCTCAAAGTGGGCCAAAAGGTCTCCGTAAATCTTAATTAATCCGCGAGAGACACGCTCTCCATTCCTGGAAAGTTCAATCACTCGATCCCGCCGGAAGCGAACATCCTGAAAAAGATCCTTCATCCCGTTCCAATCAGAACTATCTGAAAAACTCTGAAACTGCCTTAAATAGTATTGAGCAATAAGAGAACTGTGAGCGGAATAGCCCATTTTCGTAGGAAGGCCCAAAACAAGCTTAACAAGGAGGGCGTAAAGTTCCTTGGCCTTCTTCTTTCCCTCAAAATCGGGCTCGTGAAGTCCAAAATTGGCCCTTGCCGAATCGTCCAATTGAGGAACATCTGTCACAATGTAGGCGGAAGCATACCGAACATTTCGATTTGTCTGCGCATTAAATTCTTGAATCAACTTGGCTATTTGAGAACCCTCAACATCAATCGAAAGAATCTGATTCTCGTCTCTCAGCCGCCGAACAAGCTGTCGTGATTCGACAAGCGGAGAAGGAACGGATATATGAGGCCCCGAATAGACGACATCATAGGGTGCTAAATCATAGAGGTCGTTCGTAATTTCTTTTAAAGAATCGACCCGGCCCGAATCGTCTAACAGCATGAAATTCCTTGGGGCTACGACTTTATGTTTGCCAATCTGTGGATCCGTGACCCCAGCAGAGCCAGCGAAAATAACTCGATCAACACCACGCTGAAGAAATGGAAGAATCAAAGGCAAAACGGACTTACCGAAATAGCGATAGTCCATTCTGGTCACAATTGCGACATTTCTTGGAATACCGCTTTTTCCCAAAACAGCAAAGTAGGCGACCTCAGCAAAATCACCCAGACGACTCGTTTCGATATGGCGAACGGAGCGATCCTGTTCAAGAACATGTGCAATGACCTCTCCGTAACCCAGCACAAGATCATCAATGCGGTAATCAGGTAATTTCTGAACTCCCTTGGCTAGAACTTCGGTCGCCTGCTCCCACGACTTTGGCCCGTCCGAAGTCAAGATCCTCACGCTTTTAAAATCGTCACGAAAGTCTACCGCCAACTGCATTTTTTTGTGATGCAATAGATCGACACCAATAAAGCTATGAAAGATGATCAGCGGCTCTGCCCGCATGGGTTTAAACGCAAGCATGGTTTTCGAACCCCTCATGGCATAAGAGGAGTTAACCTGAAAAAATTCACGATAGCCTTGAAGCCTAAGACTTCGAATCGTGTCGTGGGTTCCCAGCTCCGAGAATATGACTTGATCAGGTCGAGCGATATGATTCAATCCGCCCCATTTTCTCTTGATATAAACATCCAGATCCACCAATGAACTCGGAGCATCGAGATCAAAGAGCGGATGCAAGTCAGCTTCCTTCATCTCAAAGTGAATAGCGCCTGCCGAACGATAGGAACCCTCTTCAGACACATTCATTGGCCGCAATATGACTTCGTTTGTGAGTCCGTATTTTTGATTTATCCACTCCAATATTTCTTTTGCCTTGCGACCAATGAACTCTGAATCTGAAACTGAAACTGAAACTGAAACTGAAACTGGATGCTGGCTTGTCAAAACCTGAATAAGCAAGTCTTCAAGTCTCAAATTCTTAAGCTCTTCGAAAGTTAACGCACTCAATCTTTGCAGGGCGACTCGAACATCAAATCCGAGAGGCCCGCCCGGAAAACTAACTATGTATTTCCTGAAAATATCACCGATAATTTCATTAAATAACATCTCCAAGGAAATCTCTCTTGAGGAGGAGGCACTCGGGGTCAATCCCATGGCATCAGACAATTCTTCGGTGATACCCATCGCAACGTGGTTGATTGCTCTTCGCTCATCGATACTTTTCGCAAGCCCAGCCTGGAGCCATTGATATTTCTCAAGTGCTTCAAGATAGCCTGGCACATCAGAGTCCATGCTTTCAAAAGGATAGGCCTTCTTTTTTCTGAGCCAGAAGATTTCAAGGGCTTCAAATTGAGCGCAGAGATCTCTGATCTTTTTCATGTTTTCATCTCTAGGCCGGTTGAATTCAGCTGACGACTCAGGAGTCATATTCCAAAAAGACTTGTCGATTAATTTGAGATCCCGCCCCATCTCTCTGGCAAAAAAGTGCATATCACGAATCAAATTTTGATCAGGAGAAGGTCGACCCGTTAAAGTTGACAAAAACGAAGGCTGCGCGGCTGGCAAAAAGTCCATTCTTATCGGACCGAAGGGATCATTTCCCTCGAGAAAGACGCTGGAGTTAAAAAGGTATCCAGATATTTTTTGGCGCCAGACAGGACCCCAAGATTATGAATTCCTTCCTGCCTCCGATCGCTGAAGAGCTGGGACTCCAATTGATCCACATTCGACGCGGGAACAAAAACGGACCGATCAAAATATCCGATGGAGTGACCGTTATGGACGATACGAACGTCTATTTCGAGACTAATCTTTGATTCAGGGCCATTTTTAAAACGAACAAGCGGAAGTAAGTGCCCTATGAGAGTCAATCGAAAAACCACTTTCTTCTTAATCGAATCCCTGTTCAGATCTAAAAATTCTCCAGGATACCCGGTCACCGCAAGGCTTAAAAATTCTGTCCAGAATTCGTTGGTCTCGAGCAACTCAGGTCTCAGAGAGGCGGTTCGAGAGATGATATAGAGGTCCGCGATTGCATCAATTAGCTTTTCTATCTGAGAACGAGTCAGATAATTTTCGATAGAATTGATAAAAGACTTTGCCCAAGTTTCGAATGAGCTTTCCTCTGGACTCAATTCGGATTGAAACTCGGGTCTTACTGTGCCCAATGCCAAACGCGAAAAATAGCGCCGGGTCGAAAAGAGTTCAAATCTCAGTCGCAATCGAGCGTCATTATGAATTGCGACAGCAAGGTAATTGGCGAGTGCGCCTGGTTCATTCCTTGCTGAGATCTCCAATTGCTCTGCCAAAGGTCCATCGCCAAGAATATTCCTCAGCTCATTGATTGAAATATTGAGGTCGAGCCAATCAATGTCACGATCGGCAGCTTGACGAACAGCGAGAGGCAATTCATGGCTCATCTGACTCTTCACGAGGTTGAAAGTAACATCTCGGTCGGGTCTTATGGCATACCCGTTTCGAATAGCCATCCGGCTCACAAGAAATCTTGGATCGCCAAGTAAAATCTGCCGACGAAGGGAGACCAAGTTCCTTGGAGTTTTCGTCGTAGTTCCCGAAGCTCCAGGAAATAGCTGGGTCTCCCTCGAAACACTTGGATATGGCTCTGCCGGCGGCGCGGACACCGATGGACCAGAAGGTTTCAGAATTGTGATGCTGGAAATGAGATTTTTGATGAAGAGAACATATTGGTTTGAATGATTCTTTCCCTCTTCAATTTTTTGCAATTCATCAACGAGAAGAGTCTCTAGATTTTGACGAGACAGGTGGGCGCGGGTCGATTGATAGTGGGAACCTTCAACGATGGCTCGATAGACTGCAGGAGTTAACATCATTTGAGCCTCGCCTTGGCTTTCAGTCAAAAGAGACCGACGGACTTTTGTGCTACTGATTGGCAAGGTTCGCCTGTTCAAAATATAAAGAGACGGACGAAGTGGATCGCGGGCTTGATAAAAGTGGAGATTCCCTTCTCTTCTGTATTCATATCCTCCCAAGAAGTCTTGTGGATATATCTGTTGTAAGGGGTTGTTGAGAGTGTGATCAATGGAAGTCTCTCCAGGAGAACTTTGGCGTCCAATAAAAATCATGTTCGTGTTTTCAAACATCTCCTGCCATCGAGGACCCCATTTTGGCATGCTGGCACCACTGTCTCCCCCTGCTAACCACCAAAGATTACGAGGATGGCCGACCAATTGTCGAAAGTGCAAGATCGAATCGACGGATTCGCTGATGTGATTGTCAACGTCGAAGCGAGACATTTCAAGGTGGACCAAACGGCCGGCCTTAGATATCCAAGTCACATGTCCGGGGCCCACAATGCGAAAATCGCGAAATGGAATATTACGTTTTCGCAGAATGAAATCGAAACTTTCCACTGCCACCTGAGTCAACTTCAGGACCACATCCACCTTCTCAGCTCCCTCTTTGTAGGGGTTTGCCACGAGAAGGACGCCATGAGGAAAAGAATGCTCATATAGAGTATCGGCCATAAGGGCCAAATGCATCTCAGTAATTGGGCTGAAACTCCCTCCCATAACGAGAAGCGAATTCTCAGGTTCTGCCGACTCAAGGGCCAAAGGACGAGGCGATGCGTTCGAAGTGCCGACAACAACAAAAAGTGAGATTAAGGCTATGAGCCGAAAAAATAGGGAACGTGAATCAATCATTCGCGAGTGGCGTAGCAACTGCTATGCCATCGAACTTGAACCGCCTTTGCTAAAGCCACTTCGTCCTCAATGTGCTAGAACTTTCTCGCCACACTCTTATTCTAAGCAGATCTGAACCCTGACTTTATTTCAGGTACCTAAAATAGTTTCAAAATGGTGTGTGACGCACCCCTGGCTATCGCAAGGTCTGCAGGCGATCTTTCCCGCGGCACAACTTTTTGTAGCCGAAGTTGGCATGCTTTGCTATTGTATTTCCGCAGTGACCATTTGGCAGTATATTCACAGTTGTCTTTTGCATTTCGTTTTGGTGGCCATCATTTGGCCCGGCCAATTGGCTTCAGCCTTGCCAAAATTTCCTTTGATTTCATGCCTTCGTACCTTGAGCGGTCGGCCGCAATCCAGTCGCTCGCAGCTGATGAAAGAACTCGGTATTGACTACCTCATTCATGTGACTGCACTTGCCAACGTCCTTCCCATTCTCCTGGCAGGCGAACTTAAGCCTGGGAAGCGGCTTGAAGTTAAACCAGCACCGTCCGGCAATGGCCTCGGAATCCATGCCCTTGACGAAGTCTATCTCCAAGCATTCAGCAGAACGAACAAAGGCTCTCCGCTTTTTGGAAATCGCCGCTCGGCGGTCGATTACTATGGCACGAGCATTGGCCATACACCGCCCGCCATAAAAGGCACCGACGCTATTCTTGTATTCAGACGCGAGCTTCTGGACAGAACCGACTTTATTGCTTGCCTGGGCTGGAACTTAGGCTGTGAAATGGGGGAAGAATTCTCGCTGAAAGAAATCGAGGACCTCTTTCACGAAATCCTCGCCGGTGCAGTCAACCAATTTAGATTCCGCAAGCCAATATCAGTTTTAGATTTGATCGAAGTATGGATTCATCCTGAAGATCTCGCAAACTTAGCACCGGCTGAACGCCAACCTGTCTTTAAGCCAAGAATAAATTTTTGATAAATAGCGGCAGTTCTATGGAAATTTGCCCTTGCCAGCCAACAAACTAAAACCGAAGCTTTACTATCAAGTTAACAAAGTTATCGACTGTGAGCTCGACTGGCTGTCCATCATGCCGAACACGACATAGCGTCAAATAATCGGAGTCAGCTCAAACGGCGTGGGTGCTCCATAAAGCCTATTTCCCTCACTTGGATTTTTCCCATAAATTACTCCACATCCAAGGAGGCTTGAGTGAAAAATTCTGAGCAAAGATTAAAAACTAAGGAATATTGGCAGACCAAAATCAGGGAGGCAGAGAGTTTTTCTGGGCCCGAGACCGAGTTCTGTCGGCAAGAGGGGCTGAACATCACCACGTTCAAGAAAAGAGCAGCTCATTCGCTCCCTGACGCGCAATGGGTGGCCGAGCTGATTTTTTATCTGCAGGGAGGTACCCGATGAAATCTCCCAGCCAATTTGAGGGAGTATTTCTGCATCGGGAGCCTGTGGATTTACGCCGTGGGATTCCGGGGTTGAGTCAGATTGTGGAGAGTGCCCAAATGGGGAAGTTGAACGGGAAAAATCTATTCGTGTTCTGTGGTCGACGACGGCACACGATCAAGATTCTGTATTTTGATCGAAGTGGATTCTGTCTATGGCAAAAGCAATTGGATGTGGAAAAGTTCCCATGGCCGATGAAATCTGTGGAGGAAGTCGTCCACATATCCACAGATCAATTGAGTTGGCTTCTGGAAGGCTATGATGTTTGGAAAATGAAGCCATTTTCAGAAATAAATTTTGAAGGAGTCTGTTGATCTTTCAAAGAAAATGTTGAAGAGTCCCTCGCATGCAAGCGCAGGAGCTATTTTCAAAACAAGAACAGTTATCCTCAGAAAATGAAGGACTGAGAGCACGTGTTCGTCTCGATGAAGAGAAGATCAAGTTCTTGCAAAGTGAGGTCACTTGGCTGCATGAGCAGATCCGTTCTCTTAAGCGGGCGCAGTTTGGGAAAAAGTCGGAGACTTGGGTGTCGCCCGAGCAGAAGATGCTCTTCAACGAAGTGGAACTTGAAGCCTCCAAAGGGACACCTGAAGAGGATGAGGCACAGATCGAAGTCACGGTTCCTGCGCATAAAAGGAAGCGGGGTCATCGTCGTCCAATACCCGAGAACCTTGAGCGAGAAGTGGTGAAGATCGAGCTTCCAGAAAATGAGCGTTTTTCTGAAGAGGGGCAACCTCTCAAGGTGATTGGTTGGGAATTTTCGGAGAAGCTCAAGTATGAGCCAGCCAAAGTCAGTGTGATCCGCTATGAGAGGGCCAAGTATGGATTGGACAGCGGGGACTATGTGAAGACCGCTCCGCCTGTGCCTTCTGTGATCCCTAAGGGGATTGCCACTCCCGAGTTACTTGCCTTCATTATGACATCCAAATATTGCGATGGACTTCCGCTGTACCGGATTGAGGAGATCATGGATCGTCAGGGAGTTGATCTTCCCCGCAGCACGATGGCCCGCTGGGTGGTGCAAGTGGCGCAGGCTCTTGTGCCTGTCTGGAATGTTCTTTCAGACCGGTTACTCGCCTCTTTTTATGTGGCCGTGGATGAGACGCAAGTGCAGGTTCTCAAAGAGAATGGCAGGAAGGCCGAAGACAAATCATGGATGTGGGTGAGGAGTACGCCCTACGGGGACAAGAAGATTGTTCTGTTTGATTATCGCATCTCCCGGAGCCAGGAAACGGCCAGGCAGCTTCTGGACGGGATTACAGGATATCTGCAATGTGACGGATTGAATACCTACGATGTGTTGGAGAAACAAGAGGGAGTGATCCGCATAGGATGTGGGATGCACTCCCGCAGGAAGTTTGAATCCGCCACAGTGGATGGGGCTAAGTCCGGCCGAAGTCTTGGAGAAACAGGCCTTGGTTACTTTAAAAAACTCTACGATCTGGAAGAGAAGATCGGCGAGAAGTCTTCTGATGAGCGGTATCGCCTGAGGTTGGAAATAGCTGAGCCCATCTGTAAAGAAATGAAGGAGTGGGCTGAAGGGCATCAGCCCAAGGTTCCAGTAAAAAGCAAGATTGGAGGGGCATTCCGCTACTTCTTGAATGAGTATAAGTACCTGACAGTCTACCTCAAGGATGGGCGTCTGGAGGCGGACAATGGCTTTACGGAGAGAGCGATCCGCAAGTATGCCATCGGAAGGAATGCGTGGCTGTTTTCCGACACCCCCGCAGGAGCTGAGGCCAGCAGTCTCATGTACAGCTTCACTGTAACAGCCAAAATCAATGGGGTGAATCCTTACACAGCCATGGTCCGACTGCTCACTGAGCTACCACTGGCCAAATCCCTCGAAGACTTCGAGCGCCTCGCTGAGATCATTTTATCACCTGATTCTCAAGCTTGAAAAATACGGGTTTTGAATCGCTTACGACCTGTGGTCCAAAATCATTGAGAAGGAATCATGTACTTGGTCCGCCTTTGCCTCCTGCAAACCCGTCATGATCGACAAAGCGAATATTATCATAGAAATAGAAAAATTATAAATGTACAAGGCGACCTCCTTTTGATCCTTCGATGCGGATGGATCCGTTATAAAATTCTCCTTGCTAAAATCGAAGCTTTCCTGTCAATGTCACAAAGTTGTAGTCCGTGCGCTCGACGGGTTGTCCATCACGCCAAACGCTACGCGAAGTCAAATAATCGGAGTCCGCTCGATTAGCCAAATTGGTCATGTAGCGATATTCAAATCCCAAGGAAAACGTCTCGGTAATATCCACATCTGCGCCTGCTGTTAAACCGAGGTCAATGGTGTGGTTTGTAACTTCTGAGTCGTTGGAATAACCGTAGCTATAGTAACCACGATCAAAATATTTGCGGTAATTATAACTGATTAATCCTCCAAAATTCGGTTTCACTATTCCAAAACTAAAATTATATTTGGCTCCAAGACCCAAGCTATATTGGTCCATTTCTCTGAAGTAGGGATAATTCCACCAATATTCATCAATATAAAAATTAGAGTACATAAAACTTGCTTCTAATGAAACTCCAGTTGGCAAAATCGAACCGAAGGTCACTCCCGCAGCCATATTGCCCTGGACATTGACGACTCCAACGTAACTGGCAGAGCCCACTGCGCCGCCCAAGTAATACTGGCGAGGATTAACCACAGCCACTGTGGCTGCTTGCTTCGCTGCCGCAGTCTCCGATTCTTCGACTTCCTGGACAAGATCCAAATCTGATTTTTGAATCTTTTCAACCTTCTCTTTGATCATAGATTCATTTTCTTGCCCAAAAGTGCGAGGTGCCTCATTGATCACTTGAACCTTCTGAACAGAATTATAGCCTTGACCTTGTTGGGTGTTCTGCTGCTGAGGTTGTTGCTGTTGAGGTTCCGTATTTATCGCCGAACCCTCGATGGTATTGCCCAATATTTTCTCCAAACGCCTTCTCTCATCAACCAAACGAGATTCTTCTAGCTTTTCGGAAAGGAGCTTCTCTGTATTTGCCTCAGCATCCTGGCGCGCACGACGGAACTGTTCAGTTCGAGATTCAGGACTTGGGCTCGCCTCAACATAGGTTGTAGGCTGCTGTTGGGTGGAAGGATTTGCGTTACCCTGATTCAAAATAATGATCCCAGGAGCTGCCGCTACGTTTTCTTCATTTGTCGAACCTGAGTTCGTCTTATTTGCTGAAGCTCCAGACTTTTTAGACACCGAAGTCAGCTTTTTGGTTTTCGAGATGACCTTATTTGACGAAACAACACTTGCTTTGGATGGGCCACTCACAAGGGGCTTCACGGGGTTGACTGCACTCTCTTTTGCCTCGTCCTGCAAGCCCAGATCCAGAACTTCTCCGTCAGTCTGAGCTGAGCCGGCAAAAGTTGCGCCACAAACGGCCAAAACAGCCAATCTACTCGTCCAAAATAACAGCTTCATATAAAGTTTCTCCTAAAGATCCAAGACCTGAGCTCGTCTCTGGTGTGGCATCACAGGAGCAAGGCTTATGCCGATCCAGACAATCCGAGTCATTTTTCTAATATGCTGAAATAACTGATCTTTCAGAAGCTCCCAGCCTCCCTCCCCTCAAGGTTGATCCAATTCTTTGCCCAAAATTGTTTCTCTGAAGACAATATTCGTACAGAATCTGTTCTCAAACTGAGGGACATGATCAATGCCCCCCGATAAAACGAACAAAAACTGCTTGAGAATCTTCAGCACGTCTTCTACATTGCGTGCATTCGATCAGGGCGAGAAGTTGGTATTGTTCCCTGATTCATGGGCCTTTTGGCGGAATTGGTAGACGCAGTGGATTCAAAATCCACCGGGGGCAACCCCATCCGAGTTCAAGTCTCGGAGAGGCCACCATCTTTATCCAATGATTTTTTTCTCGACTTACCCCTCACTTTCTTGACAGGATGAAAAGGTGCTCTGGGATCTCTGACCTCAGCTTGTATGGATGAAAAACGGTTCTACTCGGTTCATGGTGGGTAATTCAAAAAAGTCATTTAAGCACAAGCACTTAGGTATCTGAGTCTGTACAATTTAAAACTTTTAACGCCGTAAGCCCTCTTCTGGATTAGCTTTGCGACGTTGTTAAAGCCTTCTGTTCTGGCATTGGTAATGCGATTGACGAAGTAATTCAAGATTTCATTTCTCCATTTCATGAGGGTGCGCCTGAGGTTTTTATTTCGGGGATTTGGCTTAAAGCCATTTGATCTGTAATTCGAATTAACACTTTGGCAGCTGTTCTGTTTCCTTTGATTCGGTAAAATCCATGGAGGGCTTCTTTGTAATGATAAATTTCTTTTAGCTGGGGATGAAGATTGAGCCATTCATAAAGGGCTCTTCGTTCATAGGACTCAAGCTTTTTACCATTTCTAAGTAGGAGTTTTCGAAGGGGACTGGTTCTTTTGTCGCCAGTGACTTGTTTTCGGTAGCGATTAAGAGCTGGATTTAAAAGCCTGAGCACATGGAACTTATCAGCAATCATCTGGGAGTTAGGAAAAAACTCTCGAACAAAGCTTTTATAGCTATCTGACAAATCTAGAACGACGTTTTTTACATTTTCTCTACCAGGGATATGTTTAAGTTGTTCAATGAGTTGCCCTTTTACTTTTCCATGAGCGAGTTCACGAACACGCTTATTGTTGTAATCAACGAGTACGGTTGCAAACTCTCTAAACCCATTGGCTCGAGAGAAAAAGTGTTCATCTATGCCAATGGTTTTTGGCCACGGATAATTGATATGCCTCTTGAGGTTCGTCTCTAACCTCTCATAAAGAGTCTGATAGACCGTCCACGTTGAACATGCATAGGCCCTTCTGACCTTACTGAGATCCGTAAAGTTCTCACAGGCCCAAAGAACACCTCGTTTAAACCTCTCGGTGGTTCTTTTTCCTTTTCTGATTCCTTGAACTGGTTCGGTGAAAGGCTTTCGGCAGGTCTTACAATAGAATCTGCGTTTTAAAACATGGAGCCAGACTTGATTGCCGTGGATGGGAGCATCGTGTGCTTTGGCCCACCTTCGATCATAAACAGTCTTAGAAGGTGTCGCACACTTTGGACAGATTTCAAAGCTGGATACTTTTTCAACCTGTTTGTGCTTTCGGCCAGATCGATCTCTCCCAAATTTTAAAAGTTTTAATTCTGGTAATAATAGAAATTGTGATATTTTTTCGTGCTGAGGCATAAGTTCTTTTCCTTTCAAAGGTTTGAGTTGTCAGGCACCCAAATCTTAGCTTGAAAAGTCTTAGGCCTCTTCTTTTTTGACTTACCGCATCCCACCTCCAACCGTGGAGAGCCTGAAAAACTGGGTCGGAGAAGTGGCAAAACAAAATGGGGGAACATGTATGTACCTTCGCCGGCTCTTGGTTCTCATGGGAATTTTCTCTGCAAGTTCTGTCGGCTTTGCTCAGTCATCGGACATACCCAGCGTCGACGAAAATTTCGGCTGTTCTCTCAAAGAGAAATTTGATCAATACGTTCATGATTTTTCAGTTGATATTGATTCTTTCGGCGGGCCGGAATTGTGCAACTCGAAAGTGGACACAAAAAAGCTGATCAATGATTTTGAGATTGTTGAACGAGGCCTCTTCGCACCAGGCAATTCAAACGTTTTTATTCAAAATCTCATATCATCTAACAGTTATTATCAGTGGCTCAGTTCCGTCACCTACGGAATTCGCCGCGGGAGTGACCTGCCTTGGGCGACAGCCTACAATTCAGGCGGCTACTTTACAATGCAAGACGGTTGGGCCAAGTTATCCACTCTTGGACGAGTCGGCACTCTCCTTCATGAAGCCCGCCACACCGAGGGGTATTCACATCGGTCCTGTTCACATGGCCCCTACTCCAACACAGGGGTTCCTGGATGTGATGAAAGCATTTTTGAAGGAGGCGCTCATGCGGTTGAGATGGAATATTACTCTCGAGTCGTATTGCAAGGCAAAAACTTTCACCCCCTCTACAAATCAATGGCTCGGTTAATGAATCTCGGACGCGCCAATTTTGTGTTTAACGAAAATCCAATGAAAGAGGAGCATCGACTGCTCGCCCGTTCTGGAAATTCTGCCTTTTTCGTGAGCCCAGAGGGACTTGTTCGCTCGGACCTTCCTGCTCTTCAGGGCTACGCTCTCAAGTCCACCTCTTTCGGAGCCTCCCTTTTTAATGGCTCCGAAGCCTTCGCTATCGATTTTTATAAGGGAAATCACGGTTCCACTTCTCTGATTGATGATTTTTCCTATTTTAAAATCATACGAATGCCACAGCACGTTCCCTCGATTGACATCGAGGAAGTGGACCTTGGTGATCGTCGGTTTTTGATTGGACTCACTGCGAACGAACAGCTGAGGTCATTTGTCTTTTCAAACGCGACCTGGTCTCGACCTGTTAAGATCCCAGGTGCAGTTAAACTTGCGCGCGTTGCGCCTGACGGAAGCCAAGGCCTTTTTGCCATCAAGGGTCGAGGACGCTATTGCCAAGTCGATTTAAAAACTTTGAATTGTCAGGAGTCTCATTCTCTTTGGCCGGAGGAAATCGTCCAATTCGCCATAGCGGGTGAGGAGTTGGTTGAGCTCAATAGTGAAAAGAAAGTGCTTCATTCTTCCACCCACACTCCCTACCCCCTTCTGATGAATCAACCGATCGATGAGATCGTGTCAGTCCCCTTATTTGACTCCTTCACCTCGTCCACAGAAGCGCTCTGAAAGGGAGAACATGAGGATCTTCAGAACGCTCTCTTTCACATTGACCGGGGGAATCGTTCTCCTCTTCATTTTGTGGCTAGTGGGTCTCGATAATTTGCTTCAAAATATTTTGCCCACAGACATATCATTCACTCCAATCGCTCAAGAACCCTCCCACAACCGCTGGTCTCCTGATATGAATCGCTCCCCTCAAAATGAAAAGTCTTTACCAAAGAAGGATCCTCATCAAAGCGATCCCGAGTCAGAACTCAGTGCCATTGAGCAAATGGTTCAGCGAGAGGCGCTCAAAATCGGACGAGTGGATTCCAATCCAAATGAAACCGAAAAAAGACTCCTCTTGATTGCCCGCAGACTCACCCTGAATCAGTTAAATCGTCTCAAACAGATAGCCAATGATCAAAGCCGGAACGGGGACGATAGATTTATTGCTGTTTTCTTTTTAGGCCGAAGTGAAAATGTCCAGACCATACCGCTTCTCTTAACCGTCGCGGATTCACCGCTGCCATATTCTGCAAGTCAGGGAGCGCTTTACGAACAGGAAGTCCTCATTCGATCGGCAGCCCTTGAAGAGATTTCCAATCAAACTGATCGCGCACAGGTGAGGCGTGAATTACTCAAATACCTTGCTCGACAGGATAGCCTTGCTCTGGCTCGCTGCACGCAGCGTCTGCTAAACTCCATAACTCAGCGCGCGGCGCTTGCCTCCTGGTAAAATATAATTGAACACTATGACTTCTTTTAAGGATTTACAATTGGAGGTCATGTCCCATGAAATATGCTCTGTCAGTGCTCTTTTTTTTTCTAGGCGCATCTGTTTCATTTGGTGCAACGAGCGAAGCGACTTACGATAGTTACAACAATGCGGCCTATGCAAGTCTTGGTTTTTGGCAAGGTGGAATTGCCTTTGGTGGCGATTACGAATACGCCCACGATCGAATCTTTGGACTTGGAGCAACGGCGCGTTTCTACAGCAAAGATAGCAATTCCAACGGCTCGGGCCGGTCCAGCTTGTTCGTTCTTGGGGGATTCATACGCCCTCATTTTAATCGGAGAGAGTGGGATTTTTATGTTTCTCCCGGTTTTAACCTGATGATTGTTGATGGACCCAATAACGATGAAACCGTGTTGGGACCAAGCATCAATTATGGACTCCTGTATCAAATCAAACGCAATGTCGCCGTGGGAGTTGAGAACAGTTTCTTTGCAGGCTGGTTCAACGACGACTACCGGGGAATCCAGTATTTTGATTTATTAGCCAAGGCTCGCTTTAGCTTTTAATTCTTGTTATCGTTATATGGACTAAGAGGCCTTTTTGAGGCCCTTGGTCCAGCTACCGATAGAGGAAAGAACTGAGTCATTTGCCTCGCTAAAGGCCAAACCGTAGGATTTCTTAGACTCACTCCACACAACTTTGCCTTGCACCTGTAACTGATCTTTTCCATCTGGGCTCGCAATTGTCATGGTGACGATCCCACCCTGATCAAGTAGGGCATCCGTATCGACTCGCAATCCGCCCAATGAAATAGAACTCACAGACCCAACGAGCTTTTTATCCCCAATGTCCATCGAAACTGAGGTGGAGATTTCATAACGAGGGAACTTTCGACGACTGACGGGAGAGTGAGACCTGAGATAGCTTCGCAAAGCCAAAGGAATAGCAAACAGAGCCACAACAACTAGGATATACCAGGTCTCGGGGCTCGAGTGAGTGCTCTTACCTCCAGAAACTTGGTTCTGGTTGAATTCAGTATATAGCTTTGTCACCAAGCCACAGCCGCCACCACTTGATTGACCAAGCTCTGAAGCAAGTTCTCGAGTCAAATAAGACGGATTATAACCAGGCTGAGAAGAATCAATCGGAGCTCCACTGGCGTAAGCCACCGCGTTTGCGACGTTCACCCGACCGTCCGTCACCAATTTATTTGTCAGTTGAGATATCTTATCTGCCTGTGCCAACATACCTGACTTTATTTGGTAACCGGTCATATCGGGAGCCGCCACCTTCATCAGAGCCGCAATACCGGCGGCATAAGGAGAAGCCATGCTTGTTCCCGACATTGGCGCGTAACCGCCTCCTGGGTAGGTCGAATATATGTTCAGACCAGGACTTCCCACATGAACAGAACTCTTTCCAAAATTTGAAAAATAGGCCAAGTAATCTAAGTTCGTTGTCGCAGCAATGGAGATAATATTGGGAACTCCATAGCTCGCGGGATACATGGGGGCTGAATCATTATTTGTTCCCGCGTTTCCTGCTGCGGCAACAAATGAAACTCCCTGGTTATAAGAAAAAACAATGGCGTCTAAGAGAGCGGCACTATAAGAAGGTCCTCCCCAAGAGTTATTTAAAACCACAGCTCCGTTATTAACCGCATAATAGATGGCCTGAATGGCATCCGAGGTAGTCCCAACTCCACTGCTGTCGAGAAACTTCAGAGCCATGATGTGAATTTTGGCTTCTTCCACAGGATTTGCGAGAATATCCATTCCTGCTTTCAATACTATGCCCGCCACATGAGTCCCATGGCCATCGTCATCAGAGACATTATTTGAATGATAGGCAAAATTCCAGCCATTGATATCATCAACATACCCATTCCCATCATCGTCAATTCCGTTCCCTGCGATTTCATGCGGATTCTGCCAAAGCGCATTGGACTCGACAAACACGGGATGCGTCACATCAAGGCCTGTATCGATGATCGCCACAATTGGTTTATAAGAAAAGCTCGACGCCTTCATTGACTGGTAGACTTGCTCGACTCCGAGTTGCCCCTCATACACGCTTGATGGATCACTCTGAACAATATCTGAAACCTGATCCCGATTGTAAATTCGCTCGGCCCGAAATTCAGTGGCCTTTTGCAAATAATAGTTAGGTTCAGCATAAAGAACATCAGGATCATTTCGAAGCTCGTTAATGGTTTCATCAACGGTTTTTCCTGCCTTTATCCCAAAATGATAAGCATTCAATTTGCCCCATGTTCGTTTAAGAGACATACTTTTGTCGGAGCTGGCCTTGCCAAGAAAAGAGGAGGTCGACTGACTTCCAGAGGCTGATTTGAGACGAACAATCACCTCTCCAGGCACGTAATTCTGTGCACCAACTGGAATTGTCCAAAAAACAATAATAAATAGATAAACGTACCGCAGTGCTCTCATTATTTCTTTTCCCTCTTAGACCTCTTCGGACCAATGGCGGGTAGAATTAATAAAAGTCTCAATATAGGGGCTAAAATATCTGAGATTTATCGGAAATAATTTGTGCAGTTGCCGTTTTGCAACAAAGAGGCGCCAGGCTAGACTCAACTCAGCTCAATTGAGGCTAAAACTGGCTCATTCTGATACAGTCACAAAAGTGAAGGAAAGACCAAACTTAGCCAGCGCCTCACTCAAATATCATCTCAAAAATCATCCCAAAAAATAATCGGAAGAAATCACTGAGTCTCTTCCTTGAAAAGCTTAGAGTTTGTGGAAATCCTGAAAAGTTCCCGCCGAGAACTCAGCCAATCTTCAAAGACTCCTCCCGTCTTCCGAGCGGCAATATACCGGGCTTCGTCTGCGTAAGAGAGTTTGTCTGCCTTGTCATCCCTCTTCACCTTTTTGTTTTTAAGCTTGATGATATAATACTTGCCAGAGACCTGCAGAACTTCAGGATAGATGGCCCCCGGGCTCTCAAGGCTTAAGGCTGCGGTGACGATCTTATCCTTGTCGCCAATTCGAGGGATTTGTGGAAGGCCCAGAGAAAAATCTCCCGTTTCCTGCCACTCGACTTTCAATGGCTTCAAATAAGCAGAAAGGGCCTTCTCTCCACGAGCCTTGGTCAGCTCCTCCAATTTCAGGTTTGCCTTTGAAAACTCTTGTTCCGCCAGAAGTATTCCCGCAATATTCTCAGCAACCTCTTCAAAAGGTTTTTCTCCACCTTTGCGGTGATCATTGACCTTAATGAGATGATATCCAAACGGAGTTTTCACCGGTGCAGAGATCTCTCCCACCTTCAAAGCAAAGGCAGCAGTTTCAAATTCTTTGACCATGTGACCACGACCAAAATAGTCGAGATCCCCTTGTTTAACCTTGCTGCCCTCGTCCTGGCTCAATTCCTGAGCCAGCTTCCCGAAATCCTCCTTGGTCGATCGCTCGGCAATATCCTTGATTTTTTTAAGCGATTCCTCTTCGCTCGCTTTATCGCCAGCCGTGGCCTTGATAAGAATGTGCTGAGCTCGAACCTGTTCTGGAGTGAAAAAAGTAGCTTTGTTCTTCGCAAAATAAGCTTCCGAGGCAGCCTTTCCCTCGGGACTTGCCAAGTACTCCTTGATCTCAGCGGCCGAGGGCTTGAAGTTTGAGGTCAAGCTAGATTTATCATATTCAACAAAGGCCACGTTTAATTGGAGTTCTCTCAGCCTCTTTTCTTTTTCTAACTCATCTAATGTGGGATAAAGCGCCCGAGAAAAAGAGACCTGAACCTTCTGGCTCATGACATCTTTCCGAATTTTTTCTTCAAATTCGCGGGTATTCAGGTGGTTGGCCTTTAAGAGATCCTCATAACGATCTCGACGAAACCTTCCGTCTACCTGAAATTGCGGAATCTCAAGAATACGGTCACGAACTTCACTATCTGAAGCGGAGAAACCAAACTGATGAGCGCTCTGCGCCAGCACCTCCGCCATCACGAGGTCCTCTATCGCACGGCGACGAATCGCATCAGAAAAAAGTTGACGCTGAGAATCAGGGAGCCCGTCCATTCGCATTTTCAACTGCTCCTCCTGCCTCTGCACTCTCATTCTAAAATCACTGAGTGGGATCACCTGGTCGTTGACGATTGCCGCAGAGCCTCCGCCTCCCATATCTCTGAGTGGACCCGATTGAAAGAAAAAAACAAAGACGATGATAATAGCGCCAAAAAGAATGTAAGCCACGATACTTTTTGTACGACCTGGATGGCGCAACTTATCTAAAAGATTCTTCATAATGTGAGCTCCTTCCGACAATTTCGGTAGCTTCACTATTTTTCTGGTCTTTTTCAAGGAGATTGTTGGAATGATCCCTGGCATTTGATATTTTAGGCCCCTGGGGGAGTATACCTTGAATTTTTTCTCAATTGATTTGCGTAAATTTCTTTTGATCTTGGGGATTGTGGGCTTTCCTCTCTTGATAACCAATTTGCAACGAGAATCGACGGACGAAGTTCCTTGGTATGCGCGTCCGTTCACTTTCGTGGCCGGGGTCGTACAGAATACATTTTCCTCCTTTAGCTCCGGAATTCGCGGAACGACAGCAATGTATATCAACCTCATTGATGTCAAAACAAAGAACCGAACCCTCCTTGATGAAAACGCTGAGCTGCGTGCGCAACTGGGCGCCTTGACCGAATTGAAAATGGAAAACCAAAGGCTTGTGGACCTATTGTCTTTTAAAAAAGAGACCAAAATGGATCTTTTGGCCGCAAAAGTTGTGGGACGGGACCTTTTAGCTGACCATCAGTCCGTTACCATAAATCGGGGAACCCGACATGGCATCAAGAAAAATATGGCCGCGATCACCACAGGCGGGGTTGTCGGATACGTCCTCAGATCCGAAGCTTTCACCTCGCAAATCCTGCTTCTCATCGACAGGTATGGCATCATCGATGCCATTGTCCAGCGCTCACGTGCGAGAGGCATTGTGGAAGGCCGAGGGCCGGACTCTTGTAAACTCAGGTACCTCAACCGAAGTGACGATGTTCAAGTTGGCGATTTGGTGGTAACCAGCGGTCTTGACAATATTTTTCCAAAGGGGTTTCCCGTAGGAGTTGTTACTGGAGTTTCTAAAAGCCGCTACGGAATGACCCAAGATATCGATCTCAAGCCGGCCATCAATCCCTCGATTCTTGAAGAAATGTTCATTGTCATCAATTCAATGAACGAAGACTTCAATCCAAAATCAGATGAAGGACCTGTTCCAAATGACGAGAAGGAAAAGGACAAAGATAAGGCCACAAACACAAAAATAGAAAAGAGAAGGGCTAACTAATTCATGAAAGAAATCGGTCTCTTCGTCGGCAATTATCTGGCCTTTCTTGCTGCAACCATTTTTCTCTCAGGAGTGGAGTGTTCTTTGTGGCTGCAGGTTTTTGGTGACTCACCTGGGCCCAATTTATGGATTCCCGTTTTAGTCTTTTGGAGTCTCTATAGAAAAACTGAGGAGGGAATGGCCATGGTCTATCTCCTCAGTTTGTTTCTTTCTGCGCTTACCGCTCTCCAAGGCCCCCTATTACTCCTATGTAACATGACTCTTTTTGCAGGCCTATTGGCCATACGCAATCGAATTTACACTTCCGGAACGGTCTATTTCATGCTTCTCTGCGGAGGGGCGAGTTTTAGTTTCTTCCTGATTAGTTTTGTCTATTCTTGGACTTTTGAATCAAATCCGCTCTCCCATCCTGCTTGGTTTGATTGGATTTTGGAACCACTCTTGACGATGCTGGCTGCTCTCCCTCTCGTTAGATTTTTTTACTGGCTTGATCGACTCACTCATAAGGAGCTTCCTGCAAAAATGGAAGCTATCGGCCATGAGCAGTAAATTTGTTGCAAATGAGGAAGAGGAAGCCAAGGCATTCGCCCCCCGCTATCGACACATCTATATCCTCATCATAGCTTCCGGTCTGACTATCTTTGTTCGTCTCTGGTATTTGCAAATTATTATGGGTACCGAATTGAGAGACTTCTCCGAAAAAAACCTCATTAAGGAGACTAAAATTCCGGCTCCAAGAGGTCTCTTGCTCGATCGAGAGGGACGCGTTTTGGTCGACAACCTGCCGGGATTTGAGGCAACCATTTCTCCCCAGTACGCAACCAACCTCGAAGAGACCGCCCGAGTTGTAGGACCAATATTGGGAATGATGCCAACCAATATCATTGCCTTGGTCAAGCGAAGTCGGGCCAAAAATGGTCCCTTTCGTCCGGTCAGAATCAAAGAAAACCTCAGCATTGAGGACGTCTTCCGCCTGAAACTTCTTCGCCTCGATCATCCCGGCTTAAATATCAACGAAACGATCAAATGATCAGGGCGACATGATAGGAAAGAGTGGAATTGAAGAAGTTTGGGAAAGATATATTCGCGGTCTCGATGGTATTTCGATCGTGGAGGTTGATGCTCGAGGACGCCGCGCAGAGACGGAGAGTCCGAGAACACTCGGCTTTAAACCTCAAGACGAAATTCCCGGGAACAATCTCATATTGACCATTGATCGTGACATTCAGGACGCTGCCTTTAAAGCAATGAATCGCGAGGATCATATCGGAAGCCGAATTGGAAGCCTCGTCGCTCTAAAATCCAATGGCGAAGTCCTTGCTTGGGTGAATACACCTCTTACGATCCCAATAGTTTCTCCACAGGAATTTCTCCCGAACTGTGGGGCAAGCTGGTCAATGATCCCTTTAGACCTCTCCGCAACAAGGTCATTCAGGACCATTATTCACCTGGCTCAACTTTTAAACCATTTGTCGCCTTGGCAGCAATCCAAGAAAAAATAATCACCCCAACGACAGTGATAAATGCCCCGGGATCTATCCGCTTTGGACGCAGGGTCTATCATGACCATCAGAAGGGAGGCCATGGGAACGTGGTTCTTTCAGAAGCGATAGAAAGGTCTTCAAATGTCTTTTTCTACAAAATGGGTATTTCCTTAGGAATTGATAAAATGGCACTGTACGCAAAACTGCTGGGACTTGGACAATTGACGGGAATCGGACTTTCAAATGAAGTCCCAGGACTGATGCCATCTCGGGAATGGAAACTTAAAAACCTCGGAGAAGAGTGGCAGCCAGGTGAAAATCTAAGCAATGCGATCGGCCAAGGCTATGTCCTGACAAATGCTCTTCAGATGGCCATGGCCTATTCCGCAATTGGCCAAGAAGGTCCGCTTTACAAACCTTTCGTCGTCAAAAAGATCATTAACCAAGATAACGAGTTGATTGCTGATTTCGAGCCGGAACTCGTACGCGATGCCAGCATCCCCAATGAAGATGGGGTTGCTATAGATAAGAGTACATTTCAAGCGGTAAAAAAAGGGCTCTGGAGGGTGGCAAATGGTGAGCGTGGCACAGCGAGGTGGTGGAAAATTCCAGGAGTTGAGATGGCCGGAAAAACTGGCACAGTCCAAATGCGGTCCTATTCAGCTGAACAAATCTATGACAAGTGTGAGCTAAGACCCTTTAATCAACGCCATCACGGGTGGTTTGTGGGCTTTGCCCCGGCAGACAAGCCAGAGATAACAGTGGCCATACTCGCCGAACATGCCTGTCATGGTTCTACTGGGGGAGCACCCATAGTGAGAGATGTGATCCTCGCCTACATGAAAAAATATCATCCTGAGAGAATCAAAGAAGCGGAGAATAAGGGCATGAAATCAAATACCAAACCTCCGTCACAAGTGGACACAGAGGATATAATCGAATAAGTAGCCGCGAATCGAACCAAGTAGTCAGATCCTTTAGGGAGGCAACCGAGAAATGAAAACAGCTCTGCAAGTCGAAGAAAGGACATTTTTTCGTCGCTTGGATATTAGTTTTCTCATCGTTATTTTAGGTCTTAATTTCATTGGCCTGATTAATCTTTATAGCGCAACGCACGGAGTGAATGACATTGGAACCAACCGCCTCTTTATCAATCAGATTATTTGGCTGCTGGGAGGGTGGGCGATCCTCTTTGTAGCGACTCTTATTGACTATCAAATTTTCAGCCGTATTGCTTTCGCCCTTTATGGCATCAATGTTCTCAGTCTCGTCGTTGTTGCTTTTTTTGGCCGCACAGCACTTGGCGCTCAGCGATGGATTAATCTTGGTTTTTTTCACTACCAACCTTCTGAGACAATGAAACTTGTCCTGATTATTGTGCTCGCAAAATATTTTTCAACGAAAAGTCAGAGTGACGGCCTGAAGTTTAAGGATTTAATAATCCCTGCGTTCCTCCTTCTCATCCCGTTTGTCCTAACCGTGAGACAGCCAGACTTGGGCACTGCACTTCTGTTGGTTGCAGTTTTTTCTACCATGGTCGCCTTTGTTCGGGTGAGCCGAACCATTCTCATCGTAGGCCTTGTGACGGCCACAATTGCGGCACCCGTCATTTGGAATTTCGGACTCAAAGAATATCAAAAGAACCGCATCCTCACTTTCCTCTATCCAGGACGAGATCCACGTGGTGCCGGATACAACAGCATTCAATCAAAGATAGCCGTTGGCAGTGGAAAAGTCCTCGGCAAGGGATTTCGCAAAGGGACTCAGTCACAGTTGGAATTTTTGCCTGAACGGCACACCGATTTTATTTTTTCTGTTCTGAGCGAAGAACACGGATTCATCGGGAGCATGCTGACTCTCGGTCTCTTTATTGTACTCCTGCTCATGGCGGTGAGAATCGCGAGCCAGGCAAAAGATAAATTTGGGGCCCTCATTGTCGTGGGAGTGGTTTCATACGTTTTCTGGCATGTATTCATCAATATTGGGATGGTGATTGGCATTCTCCCGATCGTTGGAATCCCCTTGCCCCTCCTGTCTTATGGAGGAACGGGGACTCTCTCGATTATGACTGGACTTGGCCTTATTTCTTCGGTCGCCTTCCGCCGCTATTTGTTTTAGAAACGACCCCGGCTGGTCACTCACATATGCTGAGAAACTATTTTTACAATCTCATCCTTGGGAAGATTGCCAACAACCTGCCCCACTTGCTTGCCACCCTTAAAAATAATCATCGTTGGAATACCGCGAACTCCATAGCGAACAGGCATAGTCGGATTTTCATCAACGTTCATTTTTAATACTTTGAGCTTAGCCCCCAACTCATTAGATATTTCTTCCAATTTTGGAGCCAAGGCCCGGCAAGGACCACACCACTCAGCCCAAAAATCAACGAGCACTGGAACGCTTGAATTTAATACTTCACTATCAAAGTCACTGTCCGTTACACCTTTAGTCCCCATATATCCTCCTCAGCAAACCGAAATATTTGTAGCGAAATGACACACTTCCGACACGAAAAGACACTCGCATCCCAACCGACACAATATGAAATACAAACTTATAAAGTCAAGAAGGGACGAAACCAAAGAGTTTGGAATATTAATCCATCATTCCTCAGCTCAATTCTGCATCCGACCGATAAGCCACTGATGTTAAAGCAAGATATTAAGATTCTTATCGTTGAAGACGACCAGATATTTGGTCGATCAATCGAAGAGGCATTCAAACGAGCCGGATACCCCTGCCGATTGACTTCTTCTGTCGAGGAAGCTGAATCTGCCTTTAAAATCAATGAATATCCAGTTGTCATTTTGGACTGTATGCTTCCTCGAATGAATGGAGTGCAGTTAGCTGAATCATTTCGTGAAAGTGCCGGGGAAAGCTTCAAGATCCTTTTGATCAGTGGGATTTTTAAGGATCGAAGCTTCATAAATGATGCAATACGAAAGACAAAGGCATTGGGATTTTTTTCAAAGCCCTTTGACTCAATAACGCTAGTTGATGCAGTTGAAGCGGCCTTTGGAGATCTTGTGGAACAGGAGAGGGACCGTCTTTTTCTCCTCATGACCAAGGAGTCTCATTCCCTCAAGGAACGCCTTGAGGCTCTGGAAGAAACGGAATGCATTCATGGCTTTGATCTCCCTTTTGTCTATTCGCTTTTAATCGGGACAACAGTGAGTGGAGATCTCAATATCATTACTGCCGATGGGGGAGCCTCTTCTGTCACTTTCTCTGAAGGAAAAATCACCCAAGTAAATATCCAGGATAGAACCTCCTATTTTGGAGTCTTATTGGTTGAACACGGGTTCGCCTCGAATGAGGAGGTCACAACTGGCCTGAGCGGAACAAGCGACAAGCCAATAGGAGAGAGACTCGTTGAAGCCAATGCCTTAAGCCCCCATGCCATTTCCCTTATTCGACGCGAACAATCTGCCATTCGCCTCAGCAAAACGATTCAAGATACATCAGTCCAAGTCAGCTTTCATGAACACCCCGTTAATGGCAGTCCCGAAGCAATTGATTCGTCGGCTCTGACGACTCTCTTGAATGATTGGGTCATCTCAAAACTAACCGTCAACTGGTTACGGGCTTTTTACACTCCTTGGCTAGAATACTCCGTTAGGTTTGGCGCTGAAAAGAGTCGATATGAAATATTAAAGGGACAATCGCTATTGAACCTTGTTCCAGGCCTGTTAAAGATGGTTGATAATTCCAAAACTCTTCAGGAAATTTTAAATCTCTTTTCGGGTCAAGAGCACAAAGCTCTTCGAGCACTGCACTTTCTCTTTTTAGAGAGAATTCTGGTTTTCGATACCAGACCTATTAATTCTATCGACTATGATGGCAAGGAAAAGCGACTCACCCATATGATCAATGAAGGCAAGGCACAAAATCATTTTGAGATCCTTGGGATTAGCCAAAAGGCGAAAGATCGGGAAATTAACAGAGCTTATCTAGACTTGGCCAAAGTGCTTCACCCTGACAAGCTCGAACAGTCCGTACCTCAACGCATTAAAGATCTCCAAACAAAAGTCTTTGCCAGAATTGCCGAGGCTTATGATGTACTGCGAGAATCAAGCCGCCGCGAACGATATCTCAATGAACTATCGACGGGCGATGCACATGGCTTGCTTCGGGACGAGTCACAATTTGAGGAAGCCGTGAGACTTTTGCATCGCGGAACCTATCAAAAGGCTCTCGAAATTCTTCAACAAATCAGTCAGACGCGAAAAAATCGGACTGACTTTTTGATTTATCTGTTATGGGCAAAGATCAAAAATGGTCCTGGCGAGACAGGAAAGGAAAGGCAAATCGATGAAGTTGGATACCAGCTCAATCATATCCCTCCCGATGAACGGCACACGGCAGTTTACATGTTCGTCAAGGGTCTTTACCTAAAGATGACTGGAAAGTTTGACAAAGCTTACACCTACTTTAATCACGCTCTCACCATGGACCCGTCTCTCACCCCGGCAAAACGAGAACTGGTGGGATTGGAAGCGGTTCTGAGACGAAACAACAGCTCCGGCGACCTAACCAGCATCGTGGGAATGTTTTTTAATAACAAGGGAAAGGCCGGAAGGGGAAAGTCCTAGTTAGGACTTAATGACCAAATGCCTCATTTGGATTTCTTTCTCAAAGAAAATAAGGATGAAACGAAGCTCCGACGCTCCTCTTCCAGTTCGGTCAAGATCACCTGGTTTTCGGTGCGACGGATTTCTCGACTGGCCTGAGTCACTTTGTCACGAGAGAAACCATGGTGTTTTGAATCAGGTAATTCGCTGAGGTACTTCTTGAATCGCGCCTCCCTCACCTCCAAAGAAAGATTGATTGGAGAGGGAGACCCAAGGACAGCGTCAATATTCTCCGGCGCACCAGGCTCTTTGCTGAGCCCACCAACGACCTCAAAGCGGGGTCGATCGTTAGTCTCGGGGGCCGAATCCTTCTCATGCGATGGCCTCGACTGAACAACAGACTTATCCAAGAAAAAAGAATCTCCTTTGATAATGGCCAAATCCCCTTCTTCATCAGGCTGGAGATTCGCCCGCATCTTAACGTACTTATCCATTAAAATATGGGATTCAATTCCTCCGACGCTCGAAATCAATTCCAAAAGCCTTTGCACGTTGACCGGGCTTTCAACGGCTCCATCCACATTAAGGAGATCAGCGACCTCAATCCCTCGATCCATGCCGGAAGGTATCAACAAAATAACTTTCGGGAACCCTTGGCGACGCCTGAGTCCTTCTGCTATTTCAATTCCATTTACTCGGCGGCCATCAGCGGTCGCAATGATGATCTGTGGATTGAAACCGAGATGTTTTGTGGTGAATGCTCGCTGAGACTGGGCAGTATCAACATCAAAACCCAACTTTTTCAGCAGGATCTGCAGGTATACCATTTCCCCATAATCATCAATTACCAATAGCACGCGCATCATATTCGTTATTATCGAGCACGAAGAAGCAAGTGGTCAACAAGAAGACCTTTGACAGAAAATAGCATCTGGTTCTTTGACAGAATTGACACTCAATATTAAATCTTTAGTCTATCATATGAATACTGGAGAGTAGACTTCGTTTGGCGCCGTGCTGAGCAAAGGACTACCAAAGCAGGTCAATATGGAATTTTCGAAAGGACACCCATGGAAATGAAGAAAATCGAAACAATCAGTTTGCCAGCTCGTGAATTTCGCGTCCCTAGTCCACGCGGACCTGATATTGCTGTTGGTAAGGGGCACGGGTTAGCTCTCATTGCTGGGCCCTGTGTGATTGATAGCAAGGAACTCATCAACGAAACGGCTCGTGCCCTAGCCGAAATCAGCCAAAGGCTGGGAGTCGGACTGATTTTTAAGAGCAGTTTTGAAAAAGACAATCGAGGGAGTGAAAAAAACTGGAGAGGACCAATGGCTACGGATGGTCTAAAGATTTTAGCCAACGTCCGCAAGGAATTTGGCTTACCCGTTCTTACCGACATTCATCGCACGGAAGACGTCGCTATGGTTGCCGAGCACGTCGATGTTCTTCAGATTCCAGCCTACATGTGCCAGCAGACCTCTCTGGTCATCGCTTGCGGAGAAACTGGCAAACCTATTAATGTTAAGAAGGGACAGTTTCTTGCACCCGAAAACATGAATGGGGCTGTTTCGAAGATTCGTTCAACCGGAAATAAAAATGTTCTCCTTACAGAAAGGGGAGCCTGTTTCGGATATAATCGCCTGGTCGCCGACATGAGGTCCATTCCCGTCATGCAAGAGCTGGGAGCACCCGTTTGTTTCGACGCGACCCATGTTATTAGACTTTATGGAATTTCAAGTGCTGACCCCGCCGGAGGTGAGCCGCGCTTCGTGCCTCATCTGGTTCTCGGCGCCGTCGCAGCTGGAAGTGACGCTCTTTTTATAGAAACCCACCCTCGTCCTATGGAAGCCAAATGCGATGCAGCCTCTCAATTAAATCTCAAACACTTTGAAAATTTGGTCCAAATGGCTTTGAAAGTTCGCAAAGCAATTGGATCTCCTGAAAAAGTCGGTATGATCGAACCTGTCTAGGCAAATTTGATAGTGAGAGAAGGGGGTTGGTCGAGCCTCTCCTCTGACAAAATTGATAAGGATGTCTCTTGTTAGGCTTTTTTCGAGCCCGTTTGGCCGTTCTGTATATTTTGGTAGAAATGGTGCCAGGCCTCATCTTGGGCGCTGTCGTTTTCATTTTTATTCTGCTCATGTTCCAAACGCTGCGCCTAACTGAATTTGTCCTTGTTCACGGCGTCAGACTCTATGACGTCTTACAGATGATGTTTTTTCTTTGCATCAGCTTCCTGCCCATTATTCTTCCAATGAGTCTCCTCTTTGCTGTCCTTCTCACCTATAGCCGCATGAGCGGAGACTCTGAAATCGTCGCGATGAAGAGTCTCGGATTGAATTTAAAACACCTCAGTATCCCAGCGATAGTACTAGGAATGCTCACAGCCTCTATTTCGGCAGAAACGGCGTTCTATTTGGCCCCTTGGGGCAATCGCCAATTTGAGCTGATGATAACAGATTTGAGTCGACTCAAGGCCAGTGCGACTATCCGAGAGGGAGTTTTTTCTGAAGGCTTCTTTGATATGGTGATTTACGCGAGTCAGGTCAACTCGAAAGAGGGCCGCCTTAATAAGGTGTTCATATTTGATGAGCGCGACTCCGCTTCGCCCCTCACAATTATTGCAAGAGAGGGTCAGATTCTTCAGAGCCAACAGAAAGATGGAAATGCGGCGTTGCTCCGTTTGATTGATGGAGACATTCATCGAACAAATGATGCTGCCTATACTAAAATCCACTTCAAATCCTACGATATCAATCTGTTTGATCCGGCAACTGTTGAAGAAAAGAAAAAATCCCTGCTTTCCTATTCCTTAAGGGACATTCGCTCTGAACTCGGCGAAACAACACTGAATCAAGAACAGAGGCGCAAGCTTGAAATTGAATTTCATCGACGATCTGCCCTCTCTGCCGCCTGCTTAATTTTCGCCTTGCTCGGCATGGGGTTTGGCATTTCAACAAATCGACGATCAGCACAGGGTGGTAGTTTTGCCATTTGTCTTGGAGTCATTGTGAGCTATTGGATTGTTTATATTTCTTTGGAGAACATGGCGAAGAACAGTACTTTACCTGTCCCCTCTGTCATTTGGCTGACAAACTTGATTTTTCTTGGGCTTAGCTTTTGGACTTTGCGACGAGCGGCCAAGAGCTAAAAAACGAGAATTAACTGTTTCATCGGTCGGGTTACAAGCGCCTTACGTACAACCGACAAAGTGCCTCCAAATCCAAGTGATCTCGCAATGGAAAAGCTCCATCGTAAAGCAAATCAAGTCCGCCCAATGAATTGGAGTGAAGTGGATGCTGCGGCAAGATAGCTACAGCTCTCCCCATTTCCATCGCCGCACGTGCCGTAATCATGGTTCCACTTCGGCGTCGACCATCAATAGCCAGAACCAATCCCGAAAGACTCGCAATGAGCTGGTTTCTCAAATAAAAAAATTGTTTGCGCATCCCTTGAAGTGGTGCAAATGGACTTACGACAGCCCCTCCTCCCTCAACAATTGCGCCGAGCCACTTTTTGATTTCCTGAGGATACGGGTTCAAAAGACCGCTTGGCAAAAAGCAAACCGTTGCCATCTGTAATCTTAGGCAAATGGCGTGTGCGGCCTGATCTGTTCCGCGAGCTCCTCCGCTCAGAAGTAAGATGGGATATTGGTTGAGAACCTTCGGCAAATGTATTTCCATCCAACGCTTTGATTGAGGGGTGATCTCACGACTTCCAACAACCGCAAAGTGACCACCGTCCTGCCAACCAGATTGACCAAGCCAAGTCATTGCTAAAGGAGGAAGACTCAAATCGTAAAACATCCGAGGATAGCCAGCTTCACCAAAAAGCAACAATTGAAGTTGTAGTGACTGAGCCCTGCTCACAAAGGACGCCAGTTGCTCATACCAAAAAGGCTGAGCCACAAAAAATTCTTGCTGCAACAGGGACCAAATCTCAAGCCTTCCCCAGTCGACTGGGGCCACATCTTTGAGTTTTTCTCGCAAGCCGACGAACTCAATAGGAAGAATTGGAAAATTTGACCAAACTAAAAAAGCGAGAGCCCACCTGTCGATACTGTACATCCATTAAAGAAACTGCAATATCGTCCCAACGACGGCAGGGCCGTCAGACGCGATGGCTACTTTTTCGTCCGAACCTCGCTCTGAATCGGAGAGCCTGCCTTATTTCTTCTTGTCTTTGGAATCCGATTCCGTCAAGGCCTCCGCTGACAAATCCTCCGGAGTCGTTCCCGGGCTCTTTGTCTCGCCCCCCGGACCGCTGATAGTTTTGCCCCTGCCTGTGAAATCTCCTGCAAAAATCTCCTCATATATTCTCAATATAACCGCTGTAGAAAAATGAGGGGTTAAATGAGCAATTTTCAACCAGCCGCTGGGACGGGTGTTCTCATCAACTATCGATTTCTGAAATCGAAGCAAACGATTTGTCCTAATAGGCAGAATATCTCCTACCTTTAGACCGTCCTTGGATCCACGATTTAGGTAGGCAACGGACTGAGGATAGAATGTCTGGCGCTTCGAGCTGGCCATACCACCAACTATCTGGGCAACGATAGAACTTCGTCGACCAACTGATAACAAATTGACTCTTTCAATTACTCCTTTGAGCAGTGTTGATCCAACCTCGATCGGATTGACGGCCTTGATCACAAGAGCACGAAACAATTCTGTTTTAAATGAAAATTCTTTGCTTTGAACGTTTTCAACCAAAGCAATTTCTCCCTGAACCTCGACTCCATGACCATAAAAGGAAAGCTTTTCCACAAACTCATTCGGCCTTTCTAAAGGCCCCATATTTCGGATAATCAGGAGCTTATCTCCCACACGAGCTTGACCTCTTTTCACTTGCACGTAAATATGCTGAAAACTCACCGCAGAAAGTCCACCAGATTCAACTTCTTTGACTTCTCCCAAGGATTCTGGAACTTCTTCAACCAGATAGTTGATCAATTCAAGACTTGTGATCAGGTTCAGGTCATTTCGCCTTCCGAAACTGATTCCAAGCGAATCGTACACCCCAAGAACATTGTCATTTTGCCAATCGGGCAAACTCGGAGGAAACTTCCTTATCACTGGACGGCTGACTTTTTCTGGAGGTGGAATATCAAGATCGTTATCGCTTGCCTTTGGAGTAACTCGAGCAGGAAGCACTGGTTTAATCAAATCCCTCTCGTCATTTTCGGAATTTTCTGGCGATGCATCGGCTTTGTCTCCCTCAGCCGCTTTGCCTGGATCTTCCGCCGGCTCCGTCGATTCGTCGGCGTCCTTGCTTCCCTCGGTCACATTAAATGCAGGAGCTTGCGAATCATCGCCCGGTACAAATCGAATTTTCCGACCGGGCTCAATCAGATGAGGATTGGAAATAGAACTGTTGATCGACCACACTTTTGGCCAAAAATATCCATCGCTAAACAAGGTCTTTGAAATTTCCCATAGATTGTCTCCCTTCTGAATGGGGTAAATTTCACTCTCCCGGTTCCCAACGATGACCTTCCACTGCTCGGGCGAGGTCGCCTCACTATTATAATTAATAAAAATATCATAGAGACGAGCCTCATAAGCCAGATCTGGATCATCAAATGTTCCTCCAGAGTCTTGCTGGCCCTCACTTGAATTTCTTAACTCCGAATCTGAAATATCTTCCGCAGGAGGCAAATCATCTGCAGCTGACGAACTCTCATCTGATTCATTGTTTTCGCCAGGAGAGAACTCATTTCCATCGGAGGGTTCCAGTTCCATTTCATTTTCGTCCGAAAATCCACTCTCAGCTACCACTGGTCCAGACGAAACCCTTATCCGAGGCTCTTTCTTTGCAGAAAAATCCGAATGACTGACCCTGGCGTGGGCTTTGCCAAATGGAAATCCCTGCAAAAAAATTGCGGCTGAAATAAGAAAATGGGAGCCACGTCGCAACAAAACCATTTAGAACTTCCTTGTTCTAGTCTATTTACAATCATTCAATGACTGGCCGAACTCAAAAGCTTCAATTCGATGACAGAGCGTTGGGACTCAGGGCTACCAGGATATTCCCTAATCACCTGGTTCAAAACAGTTTGACTCTGATCAACCAAATTTAGCTTTTTATATAGAATTGCCTTTGCAAAAAGGGCTGAAACCCTCTTGTTACCTGCTGGAAAATCTTGAATAACTGATTCAAATTTTCTAAGCGCTGGGACAAAAGAATTATTTTGCATATCCAATAGAGCCATAAAATATATTGAATTATCCACATGTAAACTCGAAGGAAATTTTCTTCGTATCAACTCAGCTGACGCAGATAATGCAGCCTTGTCCTTGCTGCGAAATGACTCAATGACTTTGGCATAAAGATCATCTTCCCCCAATTTCTCATATTGCTCAATGAGACGACCTTTCTTCCGGTCCAGAAGTGATTCATTGTTCAAAACGCCATCCGCAGTCTTCTGTTTCTTTTGAGACGCCATTTCATTCAAAATAAGGTTCTCGTTCCTGAAAACCTTGTTCGGCGTTGGGCTCACAATTTGAGTGGATTTTTTGTCTTCGATAAGACCCGCAGGTCTTTGTGAGAAGGCTGAAGCAATATGCCCTCCGTATGCACTCAGTGCCAAAACCACGACCACTGTAAATCTTGAGCACATCAAGGCCCCCTACCGAATATCAACACCCCTTCAAGCCTAGCGGATGTCTACCCATTTGCAAAGGTATTCCCCTCGGGGGCTTACTCCAAACTGGCCTACACCACAAATGAGAGCTCGCTGTCACCCGTTTACTTTTCAACAGACCTCTATCGATCCAAAGATCATAAAATGAAGGGATCTTTTGCCGAATGGAAATCGTCCAATTTCGTGTTTATATATTGAGTTTTCGTTAATTTTTCGTCAATTTCTGTCGATACGCCGACTTATCCACAAGGTATGTGAATTTCTCGGGCCTCACGACCTTGGACTTGTGTTCTGATCTGCATTTCAGCGAATTGATTAAAAAAAAGGCACATTTAACTACCTGGAATTAAAGCGTTTTTTTTAAATATATAGCAGTTATATAATTTTTCTTACAATCCGAGTAACAGGCGAGAGACGGACATGAAATATCCGCAGGAGAACCTGTTCTGTACTACATTTGGTATCCATTTTGCCAACGAACACTACACATGGCCTTACTTCCCCTTATTCTTCTTTTCATCCCACTTTTCCGTGAATTTGACATGATTGGCCATTTAACAAAGGCTTCTCAAACCTCACATTTGATGTGCTTAAGCAGAATCCCAGCTTCACAATACACAAATCTCTACCAAGCACTATGTTGCGGCGCATCTATTCCTCAGAACTCACCAATAATGCTGCTTTTTCGACATCTGGGACTGGTTCATCTCTTGGTTGTATCCGGACTTCATTTGGTCTTGATTGAAAAAGCGATGGTGATTGCACTCAGTTGGGCGGGCCCATTCTCTAAAAAATCCTATCTCTTTCTGTTGCCCTTTCTTTTCATTTGCAGATTTCAACCGCCAGTCGTCCGCGCCTTCCTGCAAGTTTGTGTCGGAAAATTTAATACTGGTTTTCATTTATTTTGGAATCGCTCCCTTCTGACTTTGGTATCTGGAGCAATAAGCCTCGTTCTGTTCCCTCAGTGGCTCATATCCCTATCTTTCCAGTTGAGTTTTGGAGCTTCCCTTATGGCCTGTCTTCCCGTTTCAAATTGGAAAAAGGCGATCGCATTTTATATTGGGCTGTATCCGTTCTTGGCCACTCTGGGAGCCGCACACCCTTTCAGTCTACTTGTTGACATCATCCTCACCCTGCTGACCGCAGTGCCCCTTCTTGCGATTTCATGGACCATTTGTTTTTTCCCATCCCTTGAAAGTCTCCTTAGCAGACTTACATCTGTTATTCTCTCAATTCTCGATCAAGTGGCTCAATTGATACCCCTCCCTCTTCAGCCCGTTCGTATTGAGCTCAATCATTGGTCATGGGCTTGGCTGCTATTTCTTTTTGGAGTCTGCTTTGCGTGGGAAATCGTTCGCTTGCGTCGCTCGGTTTAGTCCTACTGGTTCTTTTCGCGCCCGTAGTAATCCAAAACGAAAGTTTTCCAAGATGGATTCTATGGAACATCGGACAGGGGCAGTTTCTGACCTTCTCTGATCCTCAAACCTGCTGGCACTTTGATATGGGTGGTGACAAGGCCCCTTGGACTGAAATCACAAGAGAATGCCAAGGCAAATCGAATCGCCTCTCCCTCTCCCATTGGGACTGGGATCACATTTCAATGGTCAGCAAAGGGAAACATATTTTCACTCAATTTTGCGTCGATCGGGAACCATTGGGCCCCCCTCCTTCTCCGAACAAGGCAGACATACTTAAAGGTGCAAAGCCCTGTTTGGAAATTCCATCCTCCATAATCGAAATATCATGGAGAGGTTCAAAGCAAAAAACTAGCAATGAACTCAGCCGCGTGTATTATGGCACTCAAAACAAGATTCTCATCCCAGGAGATTCTCCCTCGAACCAAGAACGTTTTTGGGCAATTCAAAATCAACATAAGATATCACAAACCAAAGTTCTCGTTCTCGGTCACCATGGAAGTAAAACAAGTACGTCCGCACTTCTACTGAACTACCTCCCGCAATTGAAAATGGGCCTTGTCAGCGCCAGAAAAAACCGCTACGGACACCCCCATCCAAAAATAGTGCAACGATGCCGCCAAAAAGGAATCCCCATTATTCAGACGGAATTCTGGGGACACCTCGTTATTCCAGCGACCCTCACCCCCCCGCATTCGGCAGCACTTCCAACTAAAAACGAAATGGACGGTATTCCATTCCAAGATCCCTGGCTACGGGTTCGTAGGAAACGTAGCCTCCATAGACATTCAGGCCTTTAAAAAGAGCTGGATCTTTGGAAATGGCTTCTTCGACCCCCATCCGGGCCAACATAGAGGCGTAACGAAAGGTGGCATTTGTAAGTGCGTAAGTTGATGTTCTCGCTACGACACCTGGCATATTTGGGACACAATAATGAATCACTCCGTCAACTTCATAAGTCGGATGAGTGTGAGATGTCGGGCGACAGGTTTCAATACATCCACCCTGATCAACGGCCACATCGACAACAACGCTCCCGCGGGACATTGTCGCAATCATTTCCTTGGTGACAAGTTTTGGAGCTTTGCTACCTGTTACTAAAATCCCGCCAATTAAGAGATCACTTTGACAAGTGCTGTTCTCAATGTTTTGGGAATTTGAATGAAGGGTCTGAACACGCCCTTTAAAGATATCATCAAGATACTCAAGCCGCTTGTGATTCACATCCAGAACAGTCACTTCGGCGCCCAATCCAACCGCCATTTTGGCTGCGTTTGTTCCGACCACTCCCCCCCCGATAATCGTGACTTTCCCAGCATGAGTACCAGTCACTCCACCCAGCAAAATACCCTTGCCTCCATGATCCTTCTGCAAATAAAAGGCTCCAATCTGCGTCGCCATTCGGCCCGCAACTTCACTCATTGGAGTCAATAAGGGAAGATTTCCGAAGGAGTCCTGAATGGTTTCGTAAGCTACTGCCTTCACCCTTTTTTCGACTAAGACTTTTGTTAATTTTGGCTCCGCTGCCAGGTGCAGGTAAGTGTAGAGAATCTGATCGGGACGTAACAAGTCATATTCATCTGGAAGTGGCTCTTTTACTTTCACAACCATATCAGATTTACTGTAGATTTCCTTTATTGACCCAACGATCTTAGCTCCCGCCTTTTCGTATTGCTCGTTCGTAATCAAACTACCCAGTCCGGCATTGTTTTCAACAAGGAGAGTGTGCCCCTCTTGAACGAGCTGACGAACACCGGCCTCCGTCATACCCACTCTGTTTTCACTGATCTTAATTTCTTTTGGAATACCAACAATCATCGTCTTCTCCTTAATTCTCAGGTTTCTACAATGTTAAATAAAAAGACAACAAACCGCTAAACTCTTGCTGAAATCCGCCCAATCCCTCTCCCCACCATTTCATTTATGAGAAAAAACGGCACTCCGTCAAGAGAATGGGGCAGGCAAAGAACAGGTTTGAGTTTTGATTGCTCACCAAGACACGAAGATTCGGGAGTTTAAATAAGAGACCAAGAAAAAAATCTCACGAAAATGCCCACAAACGGCGGCCCACCATGATGTCTTCAGGAAGATCAGCCCCCAATTCAATATGACGATAATGGTCCGGAGAATCTATGATGGTCCTCACCAGACGATTCATTACGTCATGTCCCGCTCTGTAAAGTACCAAATGACCCATGAGCGGCATTCCTAAAGTCACCAGATCTCCCAAAGCATCAAGAATCTTGTGGCGCACAAACTCATCAGGAAATCGAAGCCCTTCAGGATTAATAATATCATGTGCATCGAGGACGACAGCATTCTCAAGGCTTCCCCCAAGAGCGAGACCCCGCTCCCGCATGGCCTCCACATCCTTTAAAAAACCGAAAGTTCGGGCTCTGGCAATCTCACGAGCAAAGGAGTGCTCATTGATGTCCAAATCTAAAGTCTGACGACCAATCTTAGGATGGGGAAACTCAATCGTACAAGTGACGCGAAGTCCATTGTAAGGAACAACATAGGCATGTTTCTCATCGTCTCCATAGTAAATCGCTTGATTGATATAGGCGTACTTTCTCGGCTGCTGCTGCTCCACCACTCCCGATTCCAGCAAAGCATCTAGAAAAATGCTCGCACTTCCGTCCCCAATGGGGATCTCTGTCCCGCTCAACTCAATAAAAAGATTATCGATACGAAACGCCGCTAGGGCGGACAAACAATGCTCAACTGTAGAAACAGAAAAGGCATGACCACCGAGAGTTGTCGCCATTGTCGTTGCCTGCACATATTTCGCTTGCGTCGAAATCGCGGGACTTCCGGGAAGATCCCTTCTGACAAAATAAATTCCGGTCCCTTCTGGAGCCGGACAAAAGGTCAAGAGTGCGGGTTTTCCCGTATGAAGGCCAATTCCCCTCACTTCCACTCGCTTGCGAATTGTTCGTTGTAAAAACATATTAAATCAGAAGCCCTTCAAGAAAAGTGCCACCGGGACCTCCGATGGGGCAGCAATAGCCTATTGGATTTACACATCTTTTTGTTCTTCCCAATGCGGATAACACAATGCTACGCATTGCGTGTGATTTTTAAGCAACACTCTTGTGGAGGGAATCACTCACTGAGAAACACCAGAGACGTGTGAACTGGCCCACTTGATTGTTGTTCCAAACTCCAAGGGCGCCTGGCTGAACCAAATCTCAGGAGTCCAGGATCTTCAAACATGCGTCCGGCAGCAGCGCTCACGTTGTGAGCACTGCACCAAGCCGAACTCGATCCTGAACCCCTGAGATCTGCTTCAGCCAGCTCCCTGTGTGTCTTTGGACACAACAGAATCACCCAAGGCCTGCGGGCCAGCCGCAGCATTAAATTTGAGATCGTCTTTTGGGATCTTTCGTTGTGCGCCAGGTTTTACCTTTTACCGATGAGGCGATTGATCAGAGCAGTGATTTCAATCCCCAGGAAGAACGGATTGCATCTCTCTTATTCGCCGACGAAAAGAAGCGACGGGATGCTCTGGAGACGCAATCCCGCCTATCACTTCGAAATTGCCATCATATCTAGCCAGAACCGTTGAAACATATTCATCTCCTGTGGCAATATCAAAAATTGCAAACAGTCTTTTCAATTCCTCTTCCAATGCCGAAACGTCGTTTCTGAAAGTTTGAATAGATGGGCCAAATTCTTTTTGAGTGTACCTTAAAAGGAGTTCCATTCCCTTCCTATCTACTTCATCGCGTTCAGGCGGACTTTTCTCGTCATGGCGTAATAAGGGAATCAAATGAATAAATAAGGTTGATCCAATCCAATCACCCACACGATAGTCCCAATTAAGCTTTATTTTTAATGGTCTTCTGAAAGGTCTTCCCATCTCGGGCCCCAGGTGAAAATCACCGACCCTGAAGAAAGAAGTATTAAGTGGCCTCTCGGCTTGGGATTCTTCACTCATCAACTCCACTGGAATCAATCCCGACAAATTGTCCTTATCGCGAGCTATAAGTTGAAATAACAGAGCAATCACGGCTTCTCTATTTTGGGGGTGAATTAAAAGTGGATAAACATCTCCCGATTTCCCAGGCAGGTAAATTCTCAAAAAGTCAGAAAAAGCAATCGCAGCCTTTAATCGGGCCGAGAACGGCCTTAACTGGGACTCGGTCAAAAGTATTTCTAATGCATGATGGGCCACATCATGTGTGAGCTGTGGATCTTCGAAGGGCGAGGATCGTCTGAAATGAAACATCCGCACATACTGTTCAGCATAAGTCATGACCTCATCTGGATTTGAAGTTGGTGGAATTTCTATTCCAGAGACCCAGTTGATAGGAATCGGTTCAAAACCCTTTTGCTTCAAAAGACCATTTAAAGCCAAAATCCTTTCATTGAACAAGCCCGCGTTTGGCACACGCATAACCGAATCAGAGACCAACACAAATCCTAAATAGCGCGCTAACTTTGGCCCCAAAGCTGAAATGATCCAAGGTGGGATCACTTTCCGGTGCAAAGAAAGTTGGTCCAATACCGGATCTCCAAGAAGAATCCCACTTCCGGAGTAAATAGTAGCCATTACTCCCCTGCCCAGTATAACGGAAACCTGTCACTGAGACGGTCCGATGCCTCGGAAAATTATGAAAATCAACCCGCACAGGCGGGAGGCGAAAAAAGGGATCATTGGACCTAATGGGTTCAGTCAAAAAAGCCGCTAAAGAATTGGCGTCCCCAATGATCTCTCGACAAGGGCTGCCAACAGCTAAGGGAGCCGAAATCATCAAAAACAAAGATAAACAAAGATAAACAAAGAAAAACTGCCAAAAAATTCACAAAGCTAGTTACTCCAATTGAAAGACCACACTCTCTAAAGCCATTCAACCTAACGCCACCTACGTAAATCTGAAAGCGCAGAAGAACTAAAGCCGGAAGCATCCTCTGTAATGCAGCCCAATCACCGCCCTAACTATGGCGTGATTGGTAGTCGGCGTAATTGAACTTCAAAGACCATTAAAAAATCTACCAAAAAAACTAATGCAGCTTCTCCGGAGTTTTCCTGGTTCTGGTGCGTGCGCTTGGGTCGTAAGCTCTCCCAACATTCTCTCAATGGCCGGCCGTTTAGCTAGTTCTGTGCTTATAAATGCGCCCATAATTAATCGACTTCTGGAAACACCAATCCGATTTACCTCATCTAATAAGCTGAGAATGCGGGAGCCATTCCACCTTTGGATAACCTCTGCAGCAAATTCCGCTTTCAAGATTAGGGCCGGGTTTTGCCTAATCTTACTCAATAGGCCATAAATTGCCATGCGCTCTCGTGGTTCCACTCCATATTCTTCCATTATCTCACCAATCTCTATTATAGCCTGATCAAATTTGGTGAAGGCATTATCAGTTCGAACCATCTGGTGGCCAAGAAAATTTCTGGGAAAGAAAGTCGAGTGTAAGAACTCGGGCCAGAGTAGTAAAACGGAACCATCCGAAAAAACTGACTTGTGATCAATAACGGCATTTTTAAAGCGCATGTTATTTTTCAGATCTTCCCCTCGCCCCTCCAGGGAAAAATAGTACCAAAGCAGATCCGGCAGTACCCAGGATTCTTCCTTGATCATCGAGTGAATGGAAGTGAATTTTCTGAGAAGCGGTACCTCAGGGCCCAGGGAGCTAAGAAAGTAATTTGCAGCCTTCATCAAATCCAGTTCCCAGTTCTGTATCTGGTTAATGATTGCGATTCTTTCGTCTTTCATGGCTTCATCGAATAGTAAGCGTAAAAAGTCACTTGCTGGCATGCGTTCGCCAAAATTCCAGGCTGAAACAGCATTCTGAGAGGGTAATGTGAAGACGCCTTTGGCGATGGCCCGTTCGAGAACGACCGTTTTAAGGTTAACAATGGTGTTATTTGTCACACTGGGTTCAAATATCTGAAAGTAGTCAGTTAAATTCAAAAGGGGTCGGTAAGTTTGCTGATTCAGTGGGTGTTCAGCAGCATAGGTCACCTGTCCAAGACTTATTATCATCAATGGCCATCGCCATAGGATGGGTAAGAGTTTATTCACAGATTCAACCTCACTTCGTTGTAAATTTGTAATAGAAGTAGAACTTATGACCAGCCAGGAGTTTTGCTACCACTTACTTTGTTAATAAAGTCGGTACAAGTAGGTTGAGTGTTGATTGAAAAATTTCCGGTGGTGGCGGCCTTTCAAGCCTTAGATATGAAGATCTTCAAATTTTGATATTTATGGAATTTAAAACGCCTACCCTAGAGCTTTGTCGCGGTCGAAGATGTGACAGAAATCTCCCGAGACCACTCGCTTTCTTCTTTGTGTATCAATCCCCTTAGATTTAAAATGAGAGTGTGGAAAACAATCCGATACCGCCCAGGCGACCTTTCATACTGGCCTTTTTTGTGCTCGGCTACCTGTCATATGGTTGCGCTACATCCAAGACCAGCGGACTTGAAGACTATGATGAGAACAACAAAGCCCATGGTGCCGCTTTCTTGGTCGATGCAATGCATATTCGCCGCCCAATGCCAGATCGCGGGGACTGGACGCCTTTGCAATTTTATTATAAGCACTGCACAGAGCTTGGCCAAGGGTCCTACTACTCAAAAACTTCATACACTTGCAGCGATCCCTACTAGCTAATTTTGTGAGGACTCATTCAATACGTAGATGTATCTATATCCCAACCTTCTAAGTCGAGCGGCGTCCCGATTTGACGTAGCTGTTGGCTTTAATACAAACACTGCATCCTGAGTGTGAAATCCTACCCCTTCTTTCACCGAACCAGGATTCAACCGATCGAAAAGACCAAGGTACTCAGACCTAACTACCTGATTTTCAGAAGTCAATGGAACAGGCAATCCTAGGAATGGATTATCCGCCTTTGGCCGTAATCCTTGTGAAGCATAATTAACATCAAACATATGATTATGAACGATGACTTTAAGTTTTCTGTTCGCTTCTTCTGTTATTAACCCATTGCGATCCAGCAAAGTTGCAAGTGGCTTTGGAAAGGTCATTTTAAATCGAGCAAGTTGATTTTCAATACCAGTTAAGTCAATCGCTTGCTCATTTTGACTGGTTGGTAAAAGTCCGATTTCGATTATTGCTTCAGAGGAGTTCCATAATTTATGTGTTCTCGGGTCGGTTATAGCAAAACCGTCAATTCTCGCCCAAGGCAAAGATTTTAACAAAAAGGACAGAAGTTCGGATGTTTCCTTTAAACCAAGGCCTGTTTTACCCTGGATTTCCCTATACGCCATATCATCCAAAGGCCTTGCCATATCCTCTGGCGAAGTCAATTTGAAGACGGCTAAAATAGATTCACGAGGGTTTCCGTTAAACCAGAACTCCGCGGAACTTGCACGACGCAGACCGCTCGCTCGATAAATAACAACGTGATCATAAATATCATTCTTGGCATTGTACCTGACAATATCTTGCAAACTTTGCACTCTGCCATATTCGATTTCGCCATCAAGTGGCACGCTTTCCATAAATTCTGAATTATTTATCAGGTACGCATATATTAATCTTTCTGAAGTGACGCCATGATTTTTCCGCTCTCCGGAGTCAGCATCAATTCCGAAATTCCAAATTGTGGAAGTGTCGTCTCGGTCTGTCCCAGAATCTAAAGTTTGTGAAAGGCGGTCCGTATGAAAGGACCTCAGAACAAAGCGAGGTTCTTCATAGCCAATTTTGCTAAGGACCCCCGCCAATACGGAATGGAGAGTTTCCCAAGACGAAACAGTCACCAAAGGCACCGAAGGCCTTTCTGCTGTCACATCTTGTGTGGGTTTTTCTCTAGCAAGAGATTTAAGGCACCCCGCTGCCTGTCGAGGACCTGCGTACACGTCTCGGGAATTTAATGCGAGTAAAAAAAGGCACAAAGCTATAAATTTTACTCCTAAGCTTAAACACGAAATCTGTAAGCCAATCACAGACATCCTCCAAAATGACTTGTATTTCAAATACATCCAAGCCTTCTAAGCAATACCTATGCCGCTCAATGCCTACTGGAATTCTAATACTTCGCTATCGACTCAAAAATTCGTCCGGCTCCATTTTTTCAAGGTGCTTACGAGAGGTCTCAGTAATAACACGACCCCGTGGCGTTTTGAGGAGAAGTCCTTCTTGAATAAGAAAGGGTTCGTAGACCTCCTCCAGGGTATCGGACTCTTCAGAGAGCGCCGCCGCCATGGTGTCGATCCCGACAGGACCGCCCTGAAACTTATGGTGAATCAAATGAAGTATTCTTCGGTCCATATTGTCCAATCCCAATTGATCTACCTCTAAACGGTCAAGACCATAGCGAGCCAGCTCCCCATCAATCGTGCCGTTGCCCTCAACCTCGGCATAATCGCGCACTCGCCTCAAGAGGCGATTTGCAATTCGTGGAGTTCCACGACTGCGCCGAGAAATCTCCATCGAGCCATCATCAGTCAGTTCAATTTTCAAAAGGGAGGCCGAACGAGCCAAGATTTGCCGGAGCGACTCTTTGTCGTAAAAGTTCAAACGTTCCACAATCCCAAACCGATCACGAAAAGGTGCCTTTAATAGGCCCGCTCGTGTTGTAGCACCTACAAGAGTAAAAGGAGCCAACTTGAAACGCATCGTTCGGGCGCCGAGCCCTTCTCCTGATATGATATCCAAATGGAAATCCTCCATGGCGCTATAAAGATATTCCTCCACATCGCGACTGAGTCGGTGGATTTCATCAATAAAAAAAACAGAATGGGGCCGAAGGCTCGTCAATATTGCCGCAAGATCTCCCTTCCGATATAAGGCGGGTCCACTTGTGGCTCGGATTTCAACTCCCATCGTTTTTGCAATGATGTAAGCCAAGGTGGTTTTTCCCAAGCCAGGAGGGCCACATAACAAAGTGTGATCCAGTGGCTCTTCGCGCTTTTTGGCTGATGAGACAAAAACCCGCAGTTTTTCTTTCACCTTGTCTTGTCCAGGAAAATCCTCAAATCGAATGGGACGCAAGGCCTTATCGAGAGGCTGATCCGTTTCATTTGCCTGACCATCTATCATTCGATCTTGAATCGTTTCCAACACTCTCTCCTAAGCTGTCCAATTTATCGCCAACCCGTTGACATCAGAATTGACGATCAACCAAAAATTAAAAATTCGCCGAAAGGATTCGCAGGCCCTCACGAATCCCGTTCTGCACGTCTGTCTTGATATCCAATTGTGCGACCGCTTTTTCGACATCGTGAGAACGATATCCCAGATTAACCAAAGCCGACAGAATTTCCTGACGAACGCCCGAATTGGATCGAACTCCGATTTCGCCACAGTTCAATACCAGTTTCCCCTTTAAAGTGAGAACTATTTGCTCGGCCGTTTTCTTTCCCACTTTTGGCAAACCCGCCAAACTCTTTGCGTCCCCTTCCTCGATCATCTCAACGATCTCCCCAGTCTTGGCTCCACTGAGAATTCTGATTGCCATCTTAGGACCAATTCCGTTGACTCTTGTTAATGAAAGAAAAAGCTGCTTTTCACTCAATTGAGCAAAGCCATAGAGCTGCAAGGCCTCTGCTCGCAGATGCGTGTATACATAAACCTCCACTGAACCTGATTGTGCAGCCAACTCGTCTAAGGTGCTCTGTGAGCAATCAAGCTCATAACCAACTCCACGCACATCTAGAACAACACCCTCCCCATCCTGGGAAAGAATTTCACCTCTTAGAAATGCAATCATGGATTCTCCTTCATCAGTTGGGTCAATCGATCTTCACTTTCCAAGAGAAGACCGCGTGCGACCGCAAGAGCAAGGGCATCGGTGGCATCATGGCGAATACCGCGAGTCTCCAGGCCTAACCAACCGACAATAGCCAATGACACCTGATCCTTACTGGCTGCTCCGTACCCGGTCACGGCTTTTTTTACGGCTCTAGGAGCCATTTCTCGAATCCGACAGCGATAGCGCGAAGCCACGGCCAAACAGAGTCCTCTGGCATGTCCAAGTTTAAAAGCACTGTCCACGTTCTGCCCTAAAAAAACTTTTTCGATGATGACTTCCGAAGGCTTCCAGCGGGAAAAAACTTCATCCAGCATTTCATAGAGAGCATGAAGCCTTGCAGCAAACTCCAAGCCTCGAGGAGGAGTCAAGGTTCCATGGCCTCGGTACTGAAGCTGAGAGCTGTCGCCCAGCTTGAGAACCCCGTAACCAGTGCACTGACTGCCTGGATCCAATCCGATAATGAGACTCACGATCCCCCCTGCCAAGTATTTCTCATTTAACTATGGAATTCTCCAAACATTCAAGAACGAGATTTTAACACATCGACACATCTTTTCTCATTTCTTTGAATTTTCAAGGGGTCAATGTCAAGATCGAATCATGGATGAAGTCAGCCCAGAATTTATTGAACGCTATCAACTGATCTACGAGAAAAACCCCAAATCAAAAATTTTTGCCCCTCTCTCTGAGGCCTACAGAAAGATGGGGCTCCTGAAGGAAGCCCTCGAAGTCGCACAATCGGGAGTTTCATTGCATCCTGATTTTGCAGGCGGCCATGTCGCATTGGGCAGAATTTTTATTGATCAGGAAAACTGGATTGAGGCCGCACGTCAATTCCGCACAGCCACAGAACTTTCACCAGAAAATATCTTAGCGCAATCCACTCTGGCAGAACTTCTCCTTCGTCTCAAAGATCCAAAGGGCGCGCTCAAAGCATTTAAAATGCTCCTTTTCCTCCAACCCGATAATGTGAAAGCCCAAAATGCGGTTAAGAAACTTGAAAGCTTGACAGCGGATGAGTATGAGGCCGATCTTTTTGCTATGCAGCCGCTGAAGGAAGCTGTGCGGCAACGAGAAAATGCTGCAATACCTTTGATTCCGTTGGCAGAACCTACCGCAGGGCTATCTTTAGATTCGACAAAGCTAAAAACTTTGGAGCGAATCATCTCCCTCGCTGATGCTTTTTTGGTCCGCAACGATCTCGATCAGGCCCGACAAGTCCTTGCCGAGGCTGAGAGGCAGTTTGGACAACACGATGAAATCATCAAACGTTTCAAACTGCTGAATCCTAGTTCTGCTGACAATATCAAAGAAGGCCCCGAATCAACTTCTTCAAGACAGCCTTTAAAGGACAGAGAAAATCAGAGCAAAGACGAAAAGGTTCAGTTCCTTAGGGAGCTTCTTAGTCATGTGTCGACTTCTCGAGAGTCCCGAATCTGACCCAAATGATTGATCTTTTGTTTACTTTGAGGTCTGCTTCATTTAAAAGCAAAGATCCTCATTCAAGGTGGTAACTTATGGTGGCAACAAGCGACTTCAAAAAGGGAATGAAGATTCTCATCGATAACGAGCCTTATTCCATAGTGGATTTTCAGCACGTAAAACCTGGCAAGGGCAATCAGTTTACGCGGACAAAATTGAAACATCTCATCACTGGTTCTAATTTGGAGCGAACGATTAAATCGGGCGAAAAATTCACTGTACCGGACGTCCATTTTCAGACGATGAATTTTCTTTACAAAGACGAGAGTGGATACAACTTCATGGATCAGACTTCTTTTGAGCAATTTGCTTTGAACGATGATGTTCTCGGTGATGCTCCTCGATATCTCCTGGAAAACATGGAAGTGAACGTTTGCATTTACAACGACCGTGCCGTCGGTGTTGAGCTTCCCAACTCTGTTGTTCTCAAAGTAACCCAAACAGATCCCGGCCATAAGGGAAATACTGTTACTAATACTTACAAGCCCGCCACTTTGCAGACAGGTTACATTGTGCAGGTACCTTTGCACATCAATGAGGGTGACCAGCTCAAAATTGATACGCGGACGGGTGACTATGTTGGCCGAGTGAATGACTAGCCCGACTTGAAATAAGGCAGGCCGTGCTTTCCAGGCTCCAGCCTTGAGGCTCGGCAATTTTTTCCCGTTTGCTGAGAGACTTGGTTTTTTAGTTAAATCAAATCTCACAGCCCTTTCAACGGCCTTAATGCCTGACGTCAGGTCTCGCCGATGCCCCTTCTTGAGAGCATAATATAGAAGGAGAAGATGGGGGCCAATTGGAACAGAAGATAGAGAGGGAGATCAGCGAACTATTAAAACGCTGGTCAAATACAGAAAAGGTGGCGGAGATCCTCTCTGATCGGCTTGAAAAATCTGAACTTCCCATCGCCCATGAACTCGCGATAATGAGCTTTCTGCTCCAATCGGGTTATCTTAAATTGCTGTTTAACCCTCTGCTTAAGCGCTTGCAAAGTGACCGTCCGACATCCTGGCTGGCTCTCATCGAAATCATGAGCCGCAACGATGTGAAGCCAAATCGCGAGGTCCTCAGCGCCGTGTTTGAAGGGGCTCTGAAACATCAAATGCTTGAAAACCTAATTCTGTCCCATGGCTGGGACAATTACGACACGAGGTTTCAAAAATTAAGAGACGAACTCCGCAAACGCCTCCAGGACGAAATTCTTCAGAAGAAAAATACACTCAAGGAAAAATTGGGTTTTCTCGCCAACCACCGGATGATTGAGGAGGAGGAGCGAATTCTCAAATCTCTCCTGAACATGTTTCCAGAGGATCAGGAAATTCAGGCTTATAAAACTGGATTTAAGGAACGCTGGGCAAGAAACATCTTGTCGACCAGTAATCAAAATTACCTCACTCCAACAACTGAAGAGCGGATGTCGATTAAATGGTCTGAAAATGAAATGGCACTTCTGGATTCTTGGCTTACAACAGCCAAGAAAATCTCGGATGCCCGACCTGAGATGGCTTACACGTTCACTATATTTTTTATATTCGCGGAAGCCTGGGAGCAAGCTCTTCAGATTCTTAGCTTGGCTCCTCCTTCCAAAAATCGTGATTGGCTCAGACTGGATATCCTTATTCATTGTCGGCTTTTTGTTGATTGCCTCTCTGAAGTAGATCAAACAGAGCTGACCCACTCGGACGATCCCGAGACAAGCTTCTCAGCCGCCTACACAAGAGCTCATGCCTTACATGGACTTGGCCAACACAGAGCCGCAATGGAGATCCTTCAGAGTATCATTGAGATACGCCCGAATTATCGATCCGCTCAAACACTTCTTGCGGAATGGGCAGAAGGGACAAGATGAGCTGGGTATTTTTCCAGAAATGGCGTAAATGGTTTTATTATTCGGCAGTCTTTGCCGCATTTTTCTTTTTGCTCGGATTCTCCTACCGATATCATCTGCCCCGCATCAAATCATGGTTACTCGTCGAACTTGAGAATCAATCCCAGAAGCACACATCGGCAAGAGTATGGCCCGAAAGACTCGGGCTCGGGCTCTTTCCTCCACAGCTCATTTTTGAGGGAGTCAGAATCATTCCAAAACCACCTCTTTCTCTGTCCTTTTCACCTTCTTATATCAAGGAATTGCGAATCAAACTTAATTGGCTAGCACTGTTTCGTGGACAATTTCGCCTGGCTGAAGTTATCTTCGACCATCCCAACTTGAACATTCTTCTTCCACATCTTTTCGCTTCGGAAAGTGAACAAAAGAACCTCATTCAACAGCCCTCGCTTGACATCCAAATAAGAGAGATCTCCACAATCCCAATTGATAAACTCATTATCACTGATCTAGAGTTAAAGGCTCGATCACCAGGAGACAAAGCCCAAATAGGGTTAAAGAAAGCTTCCTTCGTGATGACCAATATGTTCGATGCGTTGCTGATTGAAGCTAATTTTCCAAATGTCAATTTACGCAAAGAGGGCTTGGCACCGCTTGATCTGAGTTTTGAAAGTAGATTCTTGATCGATGACGAAAATTTGCAGATATCATCTCTCAAATTAAGAAAGCAATCTTCCTATTTTGTCGCCTCCGGATACCTCAATGGCAAACTAGCCAAAGCAAATTTTGAATCAGGTAAGATGAGCAGCCGCTCTCATTTTTCCTTGCCGGAAGTGCGCCTACTGGTTCAAGACTATCTGGAAAAAATAAGACTTCCGCGTCTCAAGGGAACTATTGACTTAGATTTGGACCTCAATTGGACTCAAAATGTCTACCCGAATATTCAATTCAGAACTCAGGCCACTGGAGTAGAAATAAACAATTTTGTTCTGGGAACTCTGACTACAAATGGCAGTCTCTCAAAAGAAAATATCCTTTTTGAGCGGTTAAATATAAGCAACAACGCAGGGACGGTCCTCCTTGAGCAATCTGTCCTTGACACAAAAAATAATTGGAAATTCTCGACTTCCGTCAATATTGCACAGTTAGAGCTTCAACAGCTCCTGCTCAACCTCACAGTCCCGAAAACCCCGCTTCACCTTGATCTGAGCGGCAGCCTACCCTGCGAAGGAGAATTGTACCCATTTCAGATGAACTGCAAAGGAAAAGTCTTTGGTAAAAATCTAAGTGTACACTCTGGAGAACCAGAGAAATTTCCGATTGTTGACGTGGCAAATATCGAGGCGGATGGAGAGGTAAAAGTCAATTTGAATGAGGTTACTTATAAGGCCGAAATCAAGGTTGGAAAATCCTCAACTGGCAGATCTTCAGGCACAATTAACTACTCCAAGGGTTTTAATATTGATTACGAGGGAGATCGTGTCGATTTTTCGGACGTCCAAAATCTAGCGAAGTTAAAATTAGAAGGAGTAGGAAAAGTAAAAGGGAGCACCGTGGGTGATAGTTCTTACGGGACAATTAAAATGGATATCAGCAATGATGATTTCTGGATGGAAGACTTCCCTCTCGGGAAGGTGAGCACCGAATTGCAATACAAAGAAGGTTTCCTTTATTTTAATCAGGTCAAAGGTTTCTTTAAAACCTCGCGGTACACAGGAAATGTGGCAATTGACCTCCGCAAAAACAACTTGTCTATAACTGGCCAAGTCCCCTTCGTTGATTTGGAAGATCTCAGGCTGTTGTTCGAAAGAAAATATTTGTTTCCTCTCTCTATCGATGGTTCAGGATCTGCCGAAATTAGGGTGTCCGGACCGCTGATCCTTAACCAGTTAAATTTTGATCTTAGATCGTCATTCTATCGAGGAAGCTTAGGCAACGAAAGTTTCGACGAGTTAATTCTCAATGCCGGAGCCACAAATGGGAATGTTAAACTGCGACAAGCCTACCTATCAAAAGCGACAGGTCGAATTTCTTTCGATGGGGGTCTCAGTTCCAGCGGAATTCTTGACGCTGTTGTCCTTGGAAGAAATTTGCGACTCGAGCAGTCCGAAAATATAGAAAAAATTAATCTCAACGTGACTGGACTTGTCGATTTTACGACTTCGCTGCGTGGTCCGATTCGCAACCCAAAAACAGACATACACCTGCGACTCTCCCAATTGGTAATTGCGGATAAACCCTTTGAGGATTCCAGCCTCAAAATTAAGCTCACTCCTCTTGCTCTGCAAGGTGGCGGTAACATCATGGGAAATCTCATTAAGACAGACTTTACAATTCCCTTTTCGAGTGATGGACCATTTCGTCTGTTTATAGAAGCCAATGATCTCAATTTTACCCAATTGTTCACCATCTTTTCAGGGCCCGGACGAAAAGTGGACTTTGACTCCAAATTCACTTCGACCGTCGACTTAAGCTCAAGCAATGGAGGTCTTTTCAAAAGCTCTGGGTACGCTAAAATCGATGATTTCACACTTCGGAGAGGAAACACCACTCTTGCACTAAATCGGCCGATTAACTTGGAAGTACGTGAAGGCACATTGAGTTCAGAAACCTTTAACCTTCAGGGTCATGGCTCACTTGTTTCTCTTACCATCAAAGACACCTCGAAAGATCGCATAAATATTGGAGTAAATGGAAAACTCGACATGGGACTGGCTCTTCTCTTTTTGCCATTTCTTGATGACTTGAAGGGCGTTCTTTCTCTCTCCGGGCAACTAAAGGGCAACTGGGAAAATCCAGAAGTAATGGGGTCTGCGTTTATAGATAATGGCCTGCTGAGGGTGAGAGACTTCCCGCAGTCCTTTGAGCAGATCCGCGCAGATCTACTTTTTAGCCATAAGAAAATTGTGGTCAACTCAGCCAGTGGACAATTGGGAGGCGGCCCTTTTTCGGCGGAGGGAAAAATTCAGGTGAAGAAAATCAATGACGTCTTGATTGATGTAAAGGGCCGATTTAAAGATATCAGTCTCAACATTCCTGATGGGGTAAAAACAAAGGGCTCCGGTGACTTCTTTTTGAAAGGAAATTGGTTCCCCTACAGTTTGGGAGGCGAATACCAGGTCAGTCAGGGAGAAGTCTCCAAAGAGATTGATGGAAACGCCCAAAAAGCTGGGAAAATCAAACCGTCTACTTTTTTACCCGCCTTTCTGATTGAAGACAAATTTCAACCTTTCCTTCTCGACTGGAACGTCATTCTGAAGCGTCCAATTGTTGTCAAAAACTCTTTGGTCAACTCACCTCTTTCAGGATCTCTTAAAGTCAGTGGAGAAATTTCTGCACCCTCTCTCAAAGGACAGCTCTCACTGGAAAAAGATGGAAAAGTCTTCTTCCATGAAACGCCCTTTGATGTCGCGATAGGTCAGGTTGTTTTTTCGGGCGATGACTCCGATAATCCAAATATATTTCTCAATGCCAGCTCCAGGGTCAAAGATGAATATGATATTAACCTGTTAATTCAAGGGCGAGCCAAGGATCCTCAGTTTAACCTATCCAGCCAACCCCCTTTGGCTGAATCCGAGATTATTAGCCTCTTGGCTCTCGGAATAAAGCCCAAAAGCGACAGTGATAGCAAGGAGTTTCAAACTGGAGAATTGGCAACCCAGACAACTCTGCAAATAGGCTCAGCCCTGCTCCAAAAGCCACTGGGAGACATTAATAAACTAACGGGAGTAGAAGTTGATGTGTCTGGGGCCACTGGCGCTGATCAGGCTGTCGTGCCAAATTTGACATTAAAAAAGCAATGGACTCCAAAATTTGGTATTTCAGCAAGCAGAACAGTCGAAAATAATCCAACAAACAATGCTAAGATTGAATATAAAGTAAACAAAAAGCTTTCTGTCATCGGAACATGGGAGAATAAGGAAGGAAATCCGGAAATCAAAGATACCTCTACCGAGAAAGTTGGAGTGGATCTTGAGTACCGATTGGAGTTTAGGTAGGTCATGTTTTCACTATTCGTTCCCTTTATTTCTATTGTTGTTCTGTGTTTTACACTCGCTTTTCCAGCGAAAGCACAGACCCTAACAATTCATGGTGCCCAACCAGAGATCATTGAATCTCTCCGTAAAAGATATCCCGATCTATTTGATAACAGTTCATCTTTATCTGAAATTGACTATCTGATCCGTTTATTGATGGAGCACGGTGCTTTTGAGCGAGTATCCGCCTACCGGAGTCCAGAGGGAAACATCTCAATCGAGGCTCAGGCCATTAAACTCATCTCAGGAATAAAGGTTACCGGAAATAGCATCGCTTCAACGACAGCTCTTCTAGAAATGATAGAACTCAAGGAGGGTGACAAATTTGATAAAAGAAAGATCACCGAGAGTGGCGAACGACTAAAAGCTTTTTATTCCGAGCAAGGGTACTTCAATGCTATTGTTGAGATAAGATTCTCGAATGCAAGCGACGGTCGTCTAGAAGCCACTTTTGTGATAGACGAAAAGAATCCATGCGAAATTTCTGTGGTCGAATTCAACACACTCAATCCCTACCTACGACAGAGACTGCAATACCGCGGACATAAATACGTCCACCAAGCTTTGACGTCTGCGGCCTTACAAAACATCAGGCTGACATCTGACGAGTTCCTTAGGAACGAAAGATTTTTGAGCGCCGTTATTGGAGAGCCTGAAATCACATACAATGAAGAACGCACTTCCGCCCACCTCAAATATTCAATTCAAGATCCTTATAGATACGACCGCCAGGTATTAGGATATAAGCAACTCAGTATTTTTGACATTTCCCGAGAACTCAACCCTCCGAACATAGCACAGAGTGGAGGAGACCCGATCTCTGAGGCAGCAGAGAGAATTCGAAAAAAATACCTCGCCAGTGGATTTGCACACGCTCAAGTTTCGACAGAGATCAATGAAGACAGTAAGCAATTTTTGCGTAAAGCCAGAATCTTAATCTACGAAGGCCCTAGAGTCCAGATCGGACAACTGAACGTCAGCGGAAGAATTTCAAGGAATCCTCAATACTATGCCGAGCTGATTCGAAATAACAGTTCCGAGCTGATCAAGAGCGGATATTTTAGCAGGACTGACATTGAGCTTGGACACAAGAATCTTATCAACGAATTGCGCAACCAGGGATTTCTCAAAGCAAGAATACAGTCGTTAAGAACGGAGTTTACGAACAAAAAATCGGAAGCGAAAATTAAAATTGTCATGGATGAAGGCCCCCTCACTCAAGTAAAAAAGGTAAACTTTCAAGGAATCAAGGCCTTCAATGAAGCAGAATTGAATGAAGTCGTTACTGTCCACAGCAACACTCCCCTTCGATTGTCTACAATTGAGGAGAGCATCAATCGACTGAAGTCCTTTTATCTCAGTCACGGATTTCTGGAAATGAAAATTGAAAACATCAACAACCAACTCGTCGAGTACAATGAAAAGGGCACCCAAGCCATTGTGCGTTTTGAGATCCTTGAGGGCCCAAAGATTGTCGTGTCGGCAATCAATTTGGAGGGCAATAAGTTTACAAAGGATTATGTGATCCTCAGAGAGATTGAGTTTTCGATCGGTGAAACCCTGACTCCCGAAAAGATTGAGGAGTCACAAATGCGGCTCAACCGCCTGGGAATCTTTAGCCAGGTGAGGATTCGCACACTTGAGGAAGGTACATCCATATCCCAAAGAACCGTTCTCATTAGTTTACGAGAGCGAGATCCCGGACTTTTCAAAATAGGCATTGGAGCCGATAGTGAACGCGATCTTACGCTCCGCCAATTTACATCCGTTTCATTTAACAATATTGAGGGTACTGCGCGGACCGTAGCCGCAAGACTCGAGCTGGGATACAATCCAGATCAAGTAAAGTACCTTACGCATCGGGCCACTATCGGATACCTTGAACCATTTTTATTCTCGACGCGCACAAGAGGACGCATTAATTTCACTCGACAACAGCAGATTTCAAACTTTAATGACGTTACCCTTTTAACTGAAATCTCTGACAGTAGCCGGGTCGACTTTCTCCTAGAACGAGACCTATCTCGCAACTTCAAGCTGACGTGGACTCTCTGGAGCTTAGATTCCGTCAAGACCTTCGAGCGTTATGGCAACTGCTTAGATGGTCAGCCTGGAAAGTGTCCCGATCAGTTAGATCGGATTGCTCTTCTTGGCCCCACTCTCGATTATGATCTGCGGGACAATCCATTTGTTCCCACTCGGGGCTCCCATGTCCGATGGAATTTGTCCTATTCAGCTCCAGCTTTTGGATCCTCGTCCGACGTCAATTTTGTCAAAAGCGAAATTTCCTACACCTATCTCTGGAATCTTGGCTCCCCGAGCCTGGTGTGGGCAAACCAACTCAGACACGGAAATGTTTCTAATCTCAGCTCCATTCCTGGCAGCAAAGTTCCTGGTAGCCAAATTTTTTACTTGGGTGGCACTTCGAGTATTCGTGGCTTTGGAGGCTCAAGCTCAAACGAAAGAATTCCGCAAGGAATTGAATTTCCGAACGAAGAAGTGATCGTAGAGAAGGAAAGCGAATACTCTTTAATAAAAAGTGAGTTCCGTTTTCCTGTCTATAATTCTTTGGGTGGGGTCGTATTTTATGACGGTGGGGCAGTTCAAGTTTCGGGACACCATTTTGAAAGACCCTATCGACATGCAGCGGGATTTGGCGTCCGCTTTAATACACCAGTCGGACCCGTCAGTCTTGATATCGGATTCAAGTTGGACCGGATCAAAGAACGTAACGAAGACCCTTGGCGCTTGCACTTCTTCATTGGTTCATTCTAGAAACATCCAAAGATTGGCATACGATCTCTGAGGTGAGAGAGAAATTTTCCTAGACTTAAATTTCATCAGTTCAGATGGACCGAGGACCATTTTCTCCTTTGAAATCAAGGCGTATTTCTAACTCCGGCTCTTTTCATTTATAATGAGAAAATTCACGTTGCTTGTTCGTTGTGAGCGATAGATGACAAGACCCTCAAATACTTGCAGCTAAATAACTCATAACTTCGATTATCCAGGATGGATTTAACCGACGCCGACACGATCTATCATTCAGTTCCAAGGAGGGAGCCATGATCAAAATGAATCCAGTCAATACCTTAGCAACCATATTTGCAGTCACCTGCCTTTTTCTCCTTTGGAGTCCAATGGCAGGAGCGCTCCCGTCGAGGGAGTCTCTGTGCATTCAACCAAAAGTGATATATGGGGTCGACAATCGACAGGAATACTATGAGATCAACGACCCCTTTGTAAAGGACTTGGCCGACAGTACCTTGGCCCTCGTAGATAGACGACAGTTGCAAAACCTACCTGGTGCCCAGTACAAATTGGCCGGAAGGCAATATGGATCCGCTTATGGACTTTGCACGACGGAACCCTACTACAGTCAACAGATCTCGGCGTTTTGCACGGGGTTTCTTGTTGCGCCTAACCTCGTGGCAACTGCCGGACACTGCATACAATCTCAGGCAGAATGCCAAAACACACAGCTTGTTTTCGGCTTTGCCGTGAAGGGCCCGCAGGCGCAAGACGATATTTTCGATGATCAACAGGTCTACTCATGTGCAGAGCTCATTAAATCCGAGATTGCAAACAGTGGAGCAGATTATGCTGTTATTCGGATTGATAGAATGGCCATTGGACGATCCTCTCTGGAATTGAGATCACAAGGTGAGTTAAGCGTGGGAGATGAGGTTTTTGTCATTGGACATCCATCAGGCCTTCCCGTCAAAATAGCAGGTGGTGCTCGCGTAAGAGCTGTCAAAAACGAATTCTACGTCGCCAATCTAGACACCTATGGAGGGAACTCTGGATCACCTGTTTTCAATTCAAAAACAGGACAAGTGGAGGGAATTCTAGTGAGAGGCGAGACCGACTATATCGCCAAAGATGGCTGCAATATCTCCAATTCTTGTGCGAATGACGGCTGCAGAGGAGAGGATTTCACAAAGATCCGTCATGTTATTGATGCGATAAAGTAGAATATGCTCATTTTCTCCCCTTAGAATCAATCACTTACCGAGATTTCTCATTTTGAGATTTTTTTTGGCCGGTAGTTGGAACGAACTGAGGCCCTCAAACGTCTTATTGGCAAATGAAGAGGGAGGGATATCCAATGGAAACAATATTACTTAGAATGTCTATGCTCATGTTGATGGCTTCATGCGCAAATCCTGGAAGTCCAATCAAAACCTCGAGTCCCCAGGAGATCGAGCAAACCAATTCAGAACTCGGAGAATCGATAGATCTTGGGTATGCCAAAAAAATCGCGGATATCTCCTACCACACCGAACCGGTATCAGATCCACGGTACAATAAACTCGACGTCTATTTCCGGAACACAAGCGAAAGGAAGCCCGTTGTTATGTATGTTCATGGAGGAGGCTGGGCAGGCCCTGGGGTCGTCGATGGAGACAAGGCTAACTTAGAGAAAAATGTGGAGCTTCCTAAATCCCTCCTTGAAAATGGATATGTGATCGCAAGTATCAACCGACGAGCACTTAATCTGCAACTCAGTGCCACAGGCGCAAATTCAGATAAAGTCACCTATGAAGAACAGGCCGTGGATGTCGCGCGAGCAGTGAAATGGATAAGCCTCAATGCAGAAAAATTTGGAGGAGATAGCTCTCGCATAGTTCTGCTTGGCTTCTCCTCGGGGGCTCACTTGGTAACTCTCACTGCAAGCAACAAAAGGTACCTTCAGGAACAAGAGGTCAGTCCAGGCAAGATCAAGGCGGTCATTGCTGTCGACTTTCATGCCTATGATATTCCCTTAGCTATCCGCCTGATGGCAGGGACTTCCTTAGAGGAAGAGATCAGTGCCCTAAAAACAATCTTTGGCAAAACAGAAGAAGAGCAAAAAAAGGCTTCTCCCTCTGAATATGTCAGCGATTCAGTCACACCACCAATGCTCCTCTTATCTGCTGGCTTTAAGGATGGAAGTCCACAAAATGTGAGCAATCTAGGGTCTGGCGCTTTTAAGGATAAGTTGCTTTCAGGCAAACGACTGTGTCAGCACCATCATTTTGAGGACAAAGACCACACGCAACTGATATTAGACTATGGCACCGAGAAAAATAATGGGCTATCCTCCGCCGTCATTTCCTTTTTAACCGAACAATTAGCTCCCACAGCTCCAAGAGCTGTCGAGTCCATTCCAGAAAGTTTAAAATCTAAAATTTCCAATATCGTGCTTCCCATGGTCGACCCAACGGGCTCAGACACGACCTTGTCACCCGGATTGGTCGTGGGAATCGTTTCACCAAAGTATTCTGAGGTCCTTGGATTTGGCACCAAAAAATTAGGAGAAAGTGTCACACCTGATGGGGATACATTCTATGCTATTGGATCTGTCTCAAAAATTTTTACCGGCCTTATCCTGGCTCAAGAAGTCGTCTCCAAACGCATGGATCCAAAAATGAATCTCGTGTCCTACTTGAAAGACCCAATCAAATCAGCTTTCTCTCCGACTGTTACGCTTGAGCAAGTCGTCTCCCACACTTCAGGGCTGCCTTCTTTCCCTGAGAATACGATCGCCTTTAGAGACGAAGATGGAGATGGAATTGGTGATGCCATCCTCTGGTCCCCTGCCAGAAATTACGAAAGAAAGCACCTTCTCGCATGTCTTAGAGCTAATGCATGTCGACCGGATCCAGCAACCATCGGAACCTATGTCTATTCAAACCTTGGAATTGGATTGCTCAGCATGGCTCTCGAGGACCATTCTGGCGCTTCAAGCTTTGATATGCTATTAAAAATAAATTTTTCCCGTTCTCTCGGCATGGATGACACGGGCACCAACACACCCTTATTTATAGGAAATACGACGGCTCGCAAGGCGCAGGGTTACCGAGTGCTCACAACAGAGCCAGCGCCACCCCTTTTTGAGCCCGTACCCTTCAGTGACATGGGCTCCTTAGCTGGATCAGGGGAAATCATTTCCACTGCAAATGACATGAATAAACTCTTGGAACACCTGCTTGGGTTGCGGGAATCGCACCTAAAAGACGCCATTGGGCTGGCAACAACGCCTCTCAGCTCAATCGAACCCGATCATTCCATTGGTTACGCTATTGACATTAAGCAAGACGAAACCGGAACGACATTCTATTATAAGGAAGGTGCAACAGCTTCCAGCCGGACCTATATCACGTGGCGCAAAGACCTGAATATCGGGGTTATTGTGATGTCAAACGCAGGTGCTGCCAAAGTGAAACCCATGGCCATCGATATCATTAAAGCGATTGCCAATCCAAATTAGACCAAGGGCGAGTAAGGAGAGGTCAAGAAGGGCAAAAATCCCTCCTCTCCCATCTTGTCCAGGCTGCCGTCCAGCCTACAATCATCCTCAGTTCCTGCGTGCAGACCACTCCACTCTCGTTTAGAATATTATCAAGTGAAAAACATAGGCCGATATCAAGTATTGAGGGAAATTGGCAAGGGTGCTATGGGCAATGTCTATCTTGCCTATGACCCTTATTTGAACATGCAGGTTGCCATCAAGACCCTCCCCCAAAATATACCTGCTGACGAGATTCAACCAGAGGTCTATCGCCGTTTCATAAATGAAGCTCATTATCTCGCCAAAATAAATCACCCCCATGTTGCAAGAATTTTTGATGTTTGTCCCGATGACAAAAATCCCTACATTAGCATGGAATATGTTGATGGCTCGGAACTCACTGTGCTTCTTGAAGAAAATAGGGAAATTGACCTTAAAACATCACTGCGATTAATGATCCAGATTTGCCAAGGTCTACATGCCATACACGCTGCAAATTTGATTCATAGAGATCTTAAGCCCGCAAACATCATGATCGACTCGAATGAAAATATCAAAATAATGGACTTTGGAATTGTTAAAGATCAAAGTTCTCAGCAGCATTTAACCAAGAATCTAACTGGCTCCCCCTGTTCAATGTCTCCAGAACAAATTCGAGGTGACACATTAGATTTGCGTACTGATATTTTTTCCTTGGGGATCATATTCTACCAAATGCTCACAGGAACACATCCCTTCCTCGGAAATACCATGGGCCAGACTTTCTCAAATATATCCTATCTTGAACCACTGCCCCCCTCTCAAATCAACAAAAAATTGCCTTCATCTGTGGATCGAATCATTCTCAAGTGCTTAAAAAAAGCCGCGTCTGATCGATACTCAAACTCTCTATATTTAGAGAAAGAGTTACGAAATGTACAGCTAGGCGATGATAAAAAAAATCAACCAGATCGAATCTCCAAGGGAGTGTTGGCTCTCTCCACACTTGTATTTCTCATCTCAGCCGCCTATTTCTCTCTTTTTCATTGGAGCCCCACTAAAAATAGAGAGCCTGCCAATAGCAGTAGCAATATCCAATCTCATCAGCCAAATCCTGTGAGGAATCCACCAAAACAAAGCAGCCCGATGCAAATTAAAAAAAACCAACCAACCAGAATCCCTTATGTGGACCTCCTGGAAAAATGTCAAGATTACCCATGCAACAAGCTTGACTCCCCCTGCGCTGGTTTGCGCGCGAGAGCTTCAAAAGGTGACCAAAAGTTGAACCTCTCGGTCTGTCATCAAGCGATCAGCGATCGCTTGATGAAAATATCAACAGAATACCCATCCGTATCATGCGGAGATTCAACATGCACTTTCCTGGAAAAGCGGTGCGGGATCTGCAAGGAAGATTGCGGCCATGCTGACTTTAATCCGAACCTCCCAGCATGCATAAATCTTCACATTCCCGAACCACATACTCAAGCTTCAACTCCCCATCGCCAAGAGCAGATTCATGCTGCCCGAATCATCTATGATGATTGCTACTTCAGACTAAATAGCAAAGAGCTGACCACTCCGTCGTTTGCAAAATTGCAGACTGAATGCCTCTTGCTGAAAAAAAATGAAATAATAGAGGAGTGCTCTAACTTCATAAATGAAAAAAATAATGCTGACCTCTCCAGAAAAGCAAGATTTCTGTCATGCATTATCAACGGCGGCCAAATAAAAATTTTAAACAAAAATGAATAACAGGAGGGCCACCAAGAGCAAAATCAAAGAAAGGGCATACCTAAAAGCCACAGAGCGAAGGGCCGTCGAGCGAAAAACAGATTCTCGATCCTTACGAGGAAAATCTACGCTCCCAACCTGAATGCTACTCGAAGTGGCCTTTTGGATTTCCATCCAAATTCTGCCCTTGCTTTCTTCATCCAGTTCAAGAGGATTGAGGGCCATCGATTGACGCAACTCCTTTTCTGCTTTTTCATCAATGTCACTCAACTTCCTTCACCTCCTTTCGCAACTTCTCGAGGAGTCGCGAAATCTTTGATTTCACTGTCCCTTCAGGCAATTCAAGAATGTCAGCTATCTCAGAGTAACTATAGTCATATGTCAATCGGAGGACAACAAGAGCTCTCTCATCAGAGCTTAACTTTTCAAGAATCAATTGGGATCTTTGCTGGTTGGACACCCTTGTTCCAATGGTCGTAACAAATAAGGGGAGAGCCCGACTGAGGGTCGAAATTAGCTCCGATCCTCTGGATCTTCTTCGACGGATTTCGTCAAGGCTCAAATTTGTTGCAACTTTCACAAGCCAATATTTTGGATTCTCTTGCCTTATTTCACTCAATTTTCCAAAATATTTAATAAATGTTTCTTGAACTATCTCTTCCGCAACAGGAACCGATAGAACTATCCGATTTGCAACCGTAAAAACCAATTTTGCGTGTTGCTTATAAAGATCTTCAAAACTTACCATCGAAAGTCTCTACACCTTCCGCTGAGTGCCATAAAGTCGATTGTAATCTATTTTAGTTGGATTGTTCAATGAGAGCTTAACTCTTCCTGGCTTTAGACGGGACTTTATTGGGTGGCAAAATTTCTCTTTTTACCAACTTCCACCCATCGAGCTGAAGAGCGATTATCTTTAAATCAAGTAAATAGGGCTCACAAAAAGGTACTCTCTTTAGGGTTTCCTTCTGCGACTCATTCAAGAGCGGAATTTTGGATGTAACAAGAGAGCCTATCATGATTGGCAACTCCAATAAATAGTTTACTTCCATCCCAAGATCTTCCTCAACTTGGGAACAAGTTGATTTTTCCAGATTGATAGGAAAATAATTTTCGCGATGAAGTGGAGATTCTAAAATAGCCGCAATCTCAATCGCATAGGCTTCAGAAAATTGCTTTAGTTCGCCATCCTTACTCATCGTTACAACTGTGATATCTTGAATAGGCACCGAAGGCGACTGGCCTTCTGCGTTCACCTCAAATCCAAACAATAATGTACTAATCAAAAGAACCCTACGCATAACACCCACACTTCCCAAAATAATGCCCTGGCCAAAAGGCGAAGCCCTATTGGGCTCCGGCTCCTACTGACCCCTCCACTTCACTTGCGCTGCTTGAAACTCCCCTGGCTCCAGAAACACCGGCTAAAGGGCCGCAACCAACCATTGAGCCTTGTTGGCAAAACCGCTGAATGATCGAAGAGTGAACACGAAAGTTGCTCTGACCGTGTGAGCTTGAAATTCGGTATTGATTCGGACCAGAATTTTGAACTTGCATTGTACCACCTGCCAAAGATCCTCCTCCAGTCAAGGATTGGCCAAAAGGTCCACTGCCAGCAGTACCACCACCAGTATTGCCAGTCCCACCGGATCCAGGTGGTACTCCCCCCGGCCCTGCCCCCCCGCTCCCAGTTCCAGCTGTGGCTGGCAAATTCGGAGACAAGCTGTTGCCGCCTGCAAGGTTTGTGCTGCCAAACGCTGCACGATAGGCAAAATAGGAACCATTCGTCGAACACAAGGGATCTCCAGAGCAAACAGCGCAGGAATTGGCTAAGTCCTCAGGCGAGTATTGCCCAGTGAATCCACTCGAAATTTCCCGACAGCTCATACAATTTCCCTTATTAATGCTGTCGCTCTTTGAGCAGTAATTTGCCGCGCTCATCTTGCGGCAAAAGGCAGCATCTGGAACAGGATCTGTCGTCTTGCAATAACTATCCGCAAAGTCCGAACATCCTTCAGCTGCAGGATCCTTGTCACACTTGGCATAAAAAGTACCTTTGCACTCTGTTTTGGTTGCGGACTCAGCCTTTGCGCAATCTGCACTTCCATCACCATCCTTGTCTTCTTCCTCTTTTTTTGCAGCCTCTTCGGCGTCCTTTTTTCCTTCCTCATAGCCTACTTCTTCGCCCGTGTTTTTGCCAAACATGTAGCCCGCAATGCCGCCAACAGCAGCACCAATTCCACCTACGAGCCAGGGACTCATGCTCGAACCTCCACTGCTGTCATTCTGTTGTGTCGAACCTGAACCTCCTCCAAGTTGGTCAAATTTAGATGACCCACCTCCCTCTGAAAGGGCACCACCCGCACCTCCGCCGGCCCCAGATTTTGTCACATCCGCTACTTTTGCAGATCTCGATGCTGCCGAATTCAGGATGTCAGCGTTCCCACCAAGAGCAGCAACCTTTTCTCCAAAGTATTTCCGACAAATCCCCATGCCCTTCTCGGCTCTACCTATGTTCAACTGAATCTGCATTAATGCTGATGATTGCGTAGGCACTCGCGATCGGGCTTCGGAGAGGAATTTAAGAAGTGTCATTTTCGCTTCTCTACAACCAATGAAACATTTGCGCCCCTCAGCAACACAGATATCCGCTGCAATCGAATTCAAATCAGCCCCAAACCCCTCGGCAAAAGTCCCTCCCTGTGCCCCGCCCGATATCCCCTCCGCAGACGACCCTTGGGTTGACAAAATAACTGCCCCTGCCTCAGCCGAAACCTTATTGGTTTCGATAACACATGTTCTATAATGTTCTCCCACCGCAGGTTTTCTACAAATCTCCTCATAGATCTCTGCTCGTTCACCCTCACCTTTTTCGAATACTGGAGGAGCCAGCACATTTTTTCCAGAACCCTCTTCCCCACTGCTGGTTTGAGCCTGGAAGACAAGCCCTGTGGCAACAATTGCAGCTCCAAGAACTCTCATTAAAACCTTACAAAGCAAATCCATTCTCATGAAATCCTCCAAGCCTACAAATACAGTCTCAAACCTTATCCACATCCAAATTCACAGTGTCTTAATCTGCAAAAAAGGGGTAGCCCAGGATGTTCCCGGTTAACAAACGTACATTGATAGAGTGTATCAAAGATAAAGCCAAATATCGTCACATTGGAAGATTCTGTCTCACCTTGAGACACTAAAATATGGAGGAGCCTCTGAATTCAAAGCTTCATAGCCCCCTTTTGGCCCCTGCTCCATAAGTCTTCGTTGAGAACCCGATCGAGAGTTCCCATAAAATTAACTGTGTACTTTGCGAAATTGCGGGTCTAAACAAGATGAGGGCTCTCACAAACCAAGATACAGAGATGTCGAATCCAACGAAGGAAATATATTATGGAACGATGGATAGGTTTTTTTGGTCTAACGGGGTTTATCCTCATTTCCTTTTTTATGTCCGAAAGAAAAGATAAGGTATCTTGGAGACTCGTAGGATGGGGCATGGTCCTTCAAATATTCCTCGCCATCTCTGTCCTCGGTATTCCGGCTCTTGGAATTCCCGGCCCTTTGCGCTTTATTTTTGATATAGCCAATACCGCGATTGTGGCAGCCCTTGATTTCACTGAGGAGGGAAGTCGTTTTGTTTTTGGCGAACTGCTGAATGTTCAAAAATCAGGATTTATTTTTGCTTTTCAGGTCTTGCCCACCATTATTTTTATGGCTTCACTCATGACGGTTCTTTATCATCTCGGCATCATGCAAAAACTTGTAAACGGGATAGCCTACATCATGCAGAAAACCATGGGAATTAGCGGAGCGGAATCTCTTTCGACAGCTGCTAATATCTTCGTCGGGCAGACGGAGGCACCTCTCGTTATCAAGCCCTATGTGGGATCTCTGACTCGTTCCGAACTCTTTGCTGTCATGGTGGGAGGGATGGCCTCTGTTGCGGGCGGAGTGATGGCAGCCTACGTGGGTCTTCTCAAAGACCGCATTCCCGATATTGCAGGCCATCTCCTGACAGCGAGTGTGATGTCGGCCCCGGCCACGATCGTCATTGCCAAACTCATGATTCCCGAGACCATTCACCCCGAAACTTTGGGTAAGCTCCCAAAATCAAGCGAAGAAATGATTGATCGTAATGTGATTGAGGCCGCCGCTCGAGGAGCCAATGAGGGATTGCTCTTAGCTCTCAACGTCGCGGCCATGCTTTTAGCGTTTATTGCACTCATTGCAATGGTGAACGCTTTATTCATTCAATTTGGACATTTGATTGGATTTGACCATTGGGGGATTGGCTCAATTCCAGAGGTTATTCGGGGGAATAAACCGGCAGAACTGAGTTTCCAGGTTATTCTTGGTTGGCTGTTTTCGCCCATCGCGTTTCTCATGGGTGTCCCATGGGCCGAGTGCGGAATGGCCGGAACCTTGCTCGGAGAAAAAATTGTTTTTAATGAGTTCGTCGCCTACTTGCACCTTTCAGAGATTTCTGCACAAGTCAGCCATCGGACGATGATCATCTTGTCTTATGCTCTTTGTGGATTCGCCAATTTTTGCTCCATCGCTATTCAGATTGGCGGCATAGGCGGAATGGCTCCAACAAGAAAATCTGACTTGGCAGAATTGGGAATTCGGTCTGTAATAGCAGGGAGCTTTTCAACCTTTATGACGGCGACAATTGCGGGAATTCTAATTTGATATTACGCAAGCTCATCACAAACCTCATCGTCTTTTCTCGCTCGTGGGAAGCGATACCTTTAAGTCTTTTCGCGACTTTATTTTTTCTGTTTTTTCCCCCTCTGCGAGGAAATGCCGAAGGTTTGGGCTACGATCCCACTTTTGGGGTCTTTCATTGCAGTGATCGAAAGCTCACAATCAACGACCTTCAACCTCATTGGGATAACCTCTCGACTCGAGAACTTAAAACCCAGTGGCATCATGCTAACAAGGATCCAAAATTTGTCGCAGTTGTGACACACGGACTCGATCTTAAATCAGGTACGATGGATGACATCAGAGGAGTTCTTCAAGATTTTGGCGGCGAAGTTCTTCAAGTTGGACTTCCCGGACATCGACTTCTCACAACTGATGAGGGGGTTGAACCTTACGTCAGCTGGGCCGGTCACCTACGAGCTAGCCTCTGCGTCGCAAAAGAACGAGCCAAAGAATTGGGAAATCTACCGAGCTTTTATGTTGGCTTCTCCTTGGGCGGAGCGCTTTACGAAGAGATTCTTTCTCAAAAGATAGAAGACACTTACAGAGCAGATGGCGTGGTCTTGTTCGCCCCAGCTATTTCGCTTAGATTCTATTCATATTTGACTCGTCTGTTTTTTATCTTCGGCGAAGATTTTTCTCTTCCTAGCTTTATCCCCGAACCATATCGGGTCATGTACGGAATAAAAATGAAGAACTTTCGAAGCCTTTTTCGGTTGGTAGATCAACTGCACTCTAACGCCGATCAAAGCTTAAATATTCCAACCCTTGTTTTTATTGATCCATACGATGAACTTGTAAGTCCCTCAGGAATCAGATCTTTTATTGAACAAAATGAACTCTCCGCTTGGACCGTCCGAGAGACCTCGAATAGCACCTCAATCCTTAAGGGCACCTTTCGTCATCTCAACTTTGGAAAAGAATCCTTAGGAGTGAAGTCCTGGATTGAAGTTCGCAGAGAATTGGTCACCCATCTTTTTAAGTCGGCAGGATGGGAGCCCCCATCCTATTCCTACGGCTTTTAGTGTTTTGGGCGACGGAGTCGCCGCTCAGCTGCTAAGCTCTGCTCTGCTCTGCTCGGTCCGACCCCACAACTGTGGGGCCAAAGATTTGACCGCGTACAAGGAACCAAAGAGTGCGAAGCTGAACACAAGATTGCCCAAAAGTTCACTGTGCAAAAAAGGAATTGCCATTACATAGCATTGAACGAATCCCTCCCAAGTCAAAGGATACATCCCTGCAAAAGCCCACACAAAGAAATTTGAAACAAGGAAAAAAACAAGACTCGAGGAAACAACTCCAAAAGGAAGCCGCTTTGCTAGTGTCTTGGCCGCATCACCCCTCAATCCGATCCAATGCCCTATGCCGACTGCCAAAGCAAAACTGATATAAACTGGAACCATTTGGTCATGAAATCCCAAACCAAAATCCGAAATCAATAATCCCAGAAAGGGGACGGCCAATGCGTATTGCCAACGGCGAAAAAATGTTCCTGAAAAAAGGGCCATCGCCATCACAGGAGTGAAGTTAGGTGCGTGCGGAAGCCACCGGCTCATCGCTGCGAAAAACACCAGAACACTCAGAAGCCAGAACCTACGGGATCTTTGCATATTCACATCTCCTTCATCTCAAACTTTGTCTCAAAAATAAAGGAGGCCCTTAACCGAGTCAATGTGAGGCCTTGAAATTGCGCTCTATCGTTGTGCGGCATTACCCCGAGCGAACTAAATACGGCGGAGTATAAGGATAAATTGAGTGTTTGGGCTCAAGTGATTGTATCTAAAATCACCACCCTGGTTCTGCATGTACTTGCGGCACAGGCCTAAGCCAAGGCCTGTTCCTTTACCTGGAGGCTTCGTCGTCACAAAAGGTTCAAAGAGTCTGGAATAAACCTCAGGTGGAAGCCCCTGACCGCTGTCAGAAAACTGAATCTCAAGCTGACTGCCCCTTTCCACAAACTTAATATCAATCCACCTGTCCGCGCGCGATTGCTCGAGAGCATCACATGAATTGCTAACAAGGTTCAGCAAGACCTGAGAAAGGGCCGTTGGTTGCGCCATAACGACCAGGGGCCCTACCCACTGGTGATGTCTCCATTCGATTTCAAGCTTATTGAGTCGAGCTAAACTCAACTCATATATTTCATCGATCAACTGCCCAATATCTATTTTTTCTAGCTTTTTGCCCTTCATGTCCATGTAGGGCGGTCTTTAAAGTCTTCACAATTCGAACAATGCGCGAAACTGTTTGCTCAATTTCCAAACTGATTTTATCAACAATTCCAGAATCAAGCTTTCCGCGATCTGAAAGCATTTTCAAACGCCCTGCCTGCCAGAGAAGAATCGTCAGTGGGTTATTAATTTCATGGGCAATACTTCCGGCCATCTCTCCTACCGAAATAAGGGGAGCACTCTTTTCAAATCGCTCACGAAGCTCCTCAACCAGGCTAGCCTCAGGTTCTCTCCAGGTCACAAACCAGAAGAAAGAACAATAAATAAAGTCTAATTGCACTGGCTTTTCATCAGTTCGCCCTCGCCAAGTCACTTCCTCAAAAAAACTACTTGTCTTTGTCAGAGAAAACTTCAGCGAGTCATTCTTGGGGGGGTCAAGAAATTCTCCAAATCTTGCTCCATTGGTCACTTCGGTCCAGTTCAATTCAGAGAGTTTTTTTTGTGCGCTCTTGCTCATGCCCAAAATTGCACCCGTCGGATCTAATAACAAGGCCGGAAAAGGAAGCTGAGCCAAGATGAATAGGAGTGAATCACGCAACTGTAGAGAGTCACTGTTAGAAAGAAACCGGTCCATTATTTCCAATGAAGCGGCCTGTTTCTTGAATCGTCTCAAAACTCCCACTCCCACTCCCAGACCTTAACCTCAAGAAATTAAAAAACCAAAACTAGAAGAAATAAACAATCCTCATCTAGCTATCGGCAAAATATTTTGTGTTTATAATAAAGTTTGTTTATTATTGGAATAAAATGAAGAAAACCTCAGAAAAGTCAACCATCCCTGAGGGAGAATGCGATGTCCTACCCCAGGTTCAACTCTGGGCTATGACAGAAGCTTCACCCTCCCTTTTGACTGGACAAGTCCGGCCCTGAACCGAGCGAACCTAGTTACCGCCCGCAGCCCCGGTCTTGCGTCCATACTTTTTAGCAAACTTCTCAGCGCGTCCCTCTGTATCAATAAGACGCTGTTTCCCAGTATAGAATGGGTGGGAAGCGCTGGATATATCCACCGTCACAAGAGGATACTCCTTCCCGTCTTCCCATTTGATATTTTCTTTGGATCTGGCTGTCGATAGGGTTTTAAATGAAAAATCACATGAAACGTCTTTGAAAACTACTTCCCGAATTTTTGGATGAATATCTTTTTTCATGGCTTGTACTCTCGATCCGCTCGTTTAATGTTCCTTAAGAATCGCGGCAATCTAACACTATTGATTTGTAAGCGCAACGCCCATTTTAATCTCATCACAAAAGACAAAATATTGAAATTACGCAATAAAATTAATTAGATAAGGGCTTTCTACGGCATCAAGAGGGATTGGCTACCCTATTGTGTGAACAAATGAAAACTGGGAAACTTTTGACCAACACCTCTTGGATCAACATTAAATAGGGCTATCACTTCGGTCTTAAACCCAAGGTGGATATTAAAGACCACCAAATCCGAATTCTCAATAATCTGATGGAGACCACGGCCGCCTCCCCCTTTCGGCACTTTGCCGTCGTGACTCGTTTCCTCTCCTACCCCACCATAGCACTTATCCAAATAATTGAGAATGGTATCGCCATCGAGTGAGCCAAATGGATCCTCGACAGAAATCGCTAAAATCATTCCATCGGTTCCATAACGAAGAGAAGCCTGATGTTCAGGACTTAAAGAAACCGATTCAAGGCGGGAAAGATGGTTATAGAGGCTCTTTCCATCTTTGCCCACGGGAGCATCATAGATCGCGTTCATTAACATCTCCTCAAGCGCTGTGGCAACCCGATCTCTCACTGTTCGACGTATTCCAAGCTTCTCAAAGTGGAGGTTCATATCTTCAATTAATTGATCCCTCTTGTCGCTCCTTGAAACGGCAACACTCTTCAAGTCAGAACCCCAAGCCAAATATTTGCTCACCCCAAAGATATCACCGCTCGCTAGCTTAGCGACTGAAGTCACAATATTCTTTATAGTAAAAGTGCGATCATTTTCATCTCGAGAGACAATATGCGGCATCACTTTATGCTCCCTCAGAGCTGGGAGATACTGATCAATGCGATCAGAGGTCATGAAAACCATTTGTATAGAGGGATTTAAGGCCTGAGATAAATCGCAAAGCTCAAGCATTTCAGCTGATACGAATAGTATATCATAGGATTTCCCAGACAGGGCCGCCTTCCCCTCCTCAATATTTGAAGCTATGTCCAACTCAACCCCTGTCCCCCCTAGAGCCATTTTGGCGAGCATCTGATACTTCATGTTAGATTCTGCCAGAAGAACTCTTTTGCTCTTCATGGCCTTTTGTGAAGAATAGATTGAAACCACGGGTTCTAATAAATTAAGTACATCACTCAACTCATGGGAGGCCGTTTTAATGAGATCCTGTTGACTCCCCCCACACTGTTTTGCTCGATCTGAATCAAAGTCATCTGCAGGGGAATCAATGAATTCTTATAAAGTTCTTCCAACTTTTGAAAGGTTAACTCCCGAGTAAAATACAACTCCTCCATTTTTTTATGGCTTGCCATCAATTCAGCATTTTGCTGTTCAAGCTTTTGATGCGATTTCTGCAGATCTTGGGTGCGCTTATTTAAATCGAGAGTTCGACTGGCCACTTTGAGTTCTAAGCCCTTATTGACTTCACGCAGATCGTCTTGAGCCTGAGTTAGCTTTGTCGTTAGATCTTCAAAATATTTGGCCTTTTGATTCGTTACTCTTAATTTATTCGAAAGATCATGGGCGTAAACACGGAACAAGGCATGTTGAAATCCATCACTGCTCGTACCCTCTAAGGCCAGAAAATCCTTTCCTCTCAAAATTAAAATCTGCGATTCCATCTCAGCCGTAATGGTGGCTGCTACGGCTTGATGCGTAATAACGCTCATTTCACCCACCAAGTCGCCCTTTTTATCCAATCTCGCAACGACACCACCATCGACCGAGACTGATAACCTGCCTGACAGAAGAATAAAAAGATCTGTATTTATTTGTCCTTGAGTCAAAATAACTGATCCCGTTGAAACTGTCTTAATCTGAACTTCACGACCCAATTTATCAAGAAGGTGATCAGGAAAATGCTTGAAGAAATGCAGATCTCTCAAAATAGAGGAGGGCGCAGTTGCATCCTGAACTGAATCTAATTTTTTTGCCCCACGACTCATCAGTTATCCTGTTCTTTGACCGCGCTTCGCAAAACTCACATAGAGTCATCCATTCTATCGACCCTTTTTTTCTGTCTCCTTAGTTAAATGTCCGAGAATGCTCACTTTCCAAAACAGCCCCCCGCGATTCAGGCCTTTGGTCGATATAACGTGGCGCTTCATTTTCATTCAACTCGTCAAATTCTGAGCTCTTTTACACCTGGACGGCCCCCTCATTTTTTACTATCTTTATCTGGTCTCACGCCGCAACGAACTGTCAAATCAAACTCGTCATTTGTCCATCTTGTACTGTTCGCAATAAGAGGAGGTCACCTTGAATGATACCAGTCAAAAGGAAATTCTAGAAAAAGTTCGCCAGTCACCCTCTCACAAGGTGAAGGTAGCTGTAACAGACATTGACGGGGTCTTGCGCGGAAAATACCTCCACAAGGAGAAGTTCTTCTCTGCCATTGAAAATGGCTTTGGTTTTTGCAATGTTATTTTTGGATGGGATGTGGCAGATGCCGTCTACGATAACGTGCGCTTCACAGGCTGGCACACCGGCTATCCCGACGCCCTTGTTGAGTTGGACCTATCTACCTACAGGGAAGTGCCCTGGGATAATAATATCCCGTTTTTTCTTGGTCATTTTCTCGATGAGCAGCAGCAACCCCTTCGCGTTTGTCCGCGACAATTGCTCAGATCTGTGATTAAGCGAGCAGCGGCCCTTGGATTTTTCCCGCGCGTTGGATTGGAATTTGAGTGGTTTAATTTTCGAGAAACTCCCCAATCCCTCCATGACAAGAATTTTGATCAACCCGAACCTCTCACACCTGGAATGTTTGGGTATTCTCTTCTCAGAACAGGTTTTGAAAACGAATACGTCAATGCCCTCATGGATGAAATGGAAGCCTTTCAGATTCCACTTGAAGGTTTTCATACTGAGACTGGTCCGGGGGTCTATGAAGCCGCGATCAGTGTGACCGACGCGTTGACCGCTGCTGACCGAGGCGTTCTCTTCAAAAGCGGAGCAAAGGAGATTGGATGCCGCTTTGGAATCATTCCCTCATTCATGGCAAAATGGAATGAAAAACTAGCTGGGTGCTCAGGGCATATTCACCAGAGTCTTTGGTCTATCGATGAAAAACAGAACGTTTTTTATGATCCAAAAAGCACCAATAAAATGTCAAAAGTATTTAAACACTACTTAGCTGGCCAAACGCACTGCCTGCCAGAAATCCTACCCCTCTTCGCTCCCAATGTGAACAGCTACAAGCGCCTCGTTGAGGGACATTGGGCTCCGACTCGGGCCAACTGGGGTCTCGACAATCGAACAGCTGCCTTCCGCGTGATATCTGGCCGCCCCACATCGACCCGCCTCGAAACCCGAGTTGGCGGGGCCGATATTAATCCTTACTTGGCCGTTGCAGCTGCAATCGCCAGCGGCCTCTACGGAATCCAAAATGAGCTCACACTGCAACCTGAAGTCACCGGAAACGGATACGGCGATACCGAATCAACTCGCCTGGCGAACAATCTTTATCAAGCTACCAACAATATGGCTCGTTCAAGTATAGCCTTTGAGTTGTTCGGTGAAGATTTCGTCAGCCACTTCACTTCGACACGACACTGGGAATGGAGAAGGTCCCAATCAGTTGTAACGGACTGGGAGCGTCGCCGCTACCTCGAAATTATTTAATCACCTGAGGAGATGAATCAATGAACAATGGGGAACTCATATCGCACTTTAACTACCCAACTCGAATTCACTACGGCGCGGGGGCTCGCCGTCTCCTAGCGAAGTCACTTCAGCAGGGTAAGCTCCATCATGCCTTGATTGTGACAGATCGCGGAGTCGCAAAACTCCCATTTCTGAATGAACTCAAAGGAAATCTCTCGCAGTCAGGTATCACCGTGGAAGTATTTGATGGGATTTGGAGCAATCCCGTAAAATCTCAGGTAACTGAAGGCGTTTGCTTTTACAAAAAATCGAAGTCAGAAGTCATTATTGCGATTGGCGGAGGAGCTGCACTCGATGTGGCAAAGGCGATCGCGTTGATGGTCAATCATCCCGGAGACCTTTTTGATTACGAAGATGGGAAGCCAAATGGACTTCCCATTGATCAGCCGATTCCACCCATTTTTGCCCTGCCCACAACTGCTGGCACGGGAAGCGAGGTTGGTCGCTCCGCAGTGGTTTCTGATGATCAATCAAAGGTTAAAAAGATCCTTTTTTCTCCACGCTTGCTTCCTTCCGAGGTCTACGTTGATCCTGAACTGACGCTTTCTCTCCCACCCGATATCACAGCCACAACCGGCATGGATGCCTTGACTCATCTGATTGAGGCCTTCTTAGCCATTGGATTTCACCCAATGGCAGATGGTATTGCCCTAGAGGGAGTTCGTCTCATCGCTCAAAATCTAAAAACCTGTGTGTCAATGGCTCAGACGCCACCAAAAGACAAAGCGGATTTTTTGAATGTGCGAGGGATGATCATGAATGCTGCGTACATGGGGGCCGTCGCCTTCCAGAAAGGTCTCGGAGTGACTCATTCATGCGCGCACGCTCTCAGCACAGTCTGCGACACACACCACGGATTGGCAAATGGAGTCCTTCTGCCTTACGCCATGCTTTTTAATAGTCGATCCGTTCCCGATCGCTTTGTTCGTCTCGCTCAGGCGGCAAATATCCTTCCGGCAACCCCTGAGACATTTATTAAATGGATCATCGAGCTCCGACGTGAAATTGGAATTCCTCACACGCTCAAAGAGATTGGGGTCCGAAAAGATCAGCTAAACAACTTGATTGAAGTTGCAATTCAGGACGGATGCCATCAAACAAACCCCGTGCCAGTCACAGAGGGTGATTTTCGCCTCATCTTTCGGAACGCCTACGAGGGAACCCTAGAATGATACGAGTGGGAATTAGCTCCTGTTTTCTGCATCCGGATCCTGAGCGCGCGACCTTTTCAAAAAAAACACTTCTCTATTTTGAACAGTCGATGGCTCACTGGGTAATGAACCATGGAGCTTTTCCCGTTCTGCTCCCAACAGAATCTCGCGGCTTAACGACCAAGGAGATCCTGAATTTCACCGACGGTCTGATTCTGCATGGAGGAGCTGACGTAGCCCCTTCGAGCTATTCTGAAGAGCCCATCAGCGACAAATGGCCTGGCGACAAAATTCGCGATCAGTACGAAATAAAACTCTACCGCGAGGCAAAGGCGATCGGACTTCCTGTTCTCGGAATCTGCAGGGGCCTTCAAATCATGAATGTCGCAGAAGGGGGATCTCTTTACCAGGACCTCAACACCCAGAATCAAAAAACAAAACTTCATAGAGACAAAAACCTTTACGATGAACACTGGCATCAGATCAACCTTGAATCAAACGGATTTCTGTCCCAGATTTATCCGAGAACGCAGGTGGCGAAGGTAAACTCTGTTCATCATCAAGGAATAAAAAAACTTGCAAAAGAATTAATTGTTGAAGCAACTAGCCTTGAGGATGGTGTCATCGAAGCCATCCGTCATGAGACCATGCGACCCTCTCCCCTTGATTCATCACCTTTTATCCTGGGTGTTCAGTGGCACCCCGAATTCACGGCGGGGCCCGCGGATCTGCTTTCCGAAAATCAGCTCATGAAAAGTTTTTTAAAAGCTATCGAAAATCGCCGAGCAAATTTCAATAAAATTGCTCACCAACATGCTAGAAAATAACAGGAGACTGGAACAATGCTAAGGATAGTCAATCCCTACACGCTTCAATTACTTCAAGAGGTTCCCATTGATACTGAGGCCTCAATCAAACAGAAGGCAACAAGGGCAGCCTTAGCTTTCAATCAGTGGCGTCGCTCCCCCCTGGTGCGAAGAATGGAAATCATCGGGAGATTTCGTGTTTTACTTGAAGATAGGGCCGAAAGCTTGGCCGAGCTGTTGTCTCAGGAAATGGGAAAACCAATTCAACAAGCTCTCAATGAAATAAAAGGCACTCAGGGACGATTGGATTTTTTTCTTCAAAATATAGAATCAGCGCTAAAAGGTGAAACATATTTGACCACTCCAGCGAATGAAGAAAAAATGACCTGGGAACCACTTGGAGTTATAGCTAACATTTCAGCATGGAATTATCCGTATTTTGTTGGCACGAATGTTTTTATCCCAGCGATTCTCACCGGCAATACGGTACTTTATAAGCCTTCTGAATACAGCACCTTGACAGGACTTCAATTTGAGAAACTCCTCAAATTGGCCGGTCTCCCCGACGGGGTATTTAGTGTCGTCGTGGGAACCCGTACTCAAGGAGAAATCCTCCTCAAACAGAATATACAGGGTGTTTTTTTTACTGGAAGCAATGAGACCGGAAAGGCAATTTCCCAAATAACTGCAGGCAGGTTCATAAAAACCCAACTTGAGTTGGGAGGCAAAGACCCCGTCTATGTTCGACCGGATGCAGATGTCAAGAAAGCGGCTGAGGGGATCGCAGATGGCGCCTTTTATAACACCGGTCAGAGTTGCTGTTCGGTTGAGAGAATCTATGTTCACGAAGAAGTTTACCAAGATTTTAACTATCACTTTCTAAAGACGGTAAATAATTTTAAATTAGGTGATCCGTCAAAACCAGAAACCTACATTGGCCCTTTGACTCGACCCCAACAAATTGAAATCTTAAAGAGGCAGGTTGCCGATTCTCTTTCCAAGGGAGCACAAGTTCTAACCGGGGGAAAGGTTTGGTCTGAGCACTCGGGTTTTTTTGAACCGACGGTCTTGACCAAAGTCGATCACAGCATGCAAGTCATGATGGAGGAGAGTTTTGGACCCATCATTGGGATTCAAGGAGTAAGAAGCGACGAAGAAGCGATTCAGTTGATGAACGATTCTACGTATGGACTCACAGCCGGAGTTTATACGGCAGAGAGGGAAGAGGCGGAAGGGATACTTGAGCAGCTCGATGCTGGTTCAGTCTATTGGAACTGCTGTGATCGTGTCAGCCCACGTCTTCCATGGACCGGTCGTAAAGGATCGGGAATCGGTTCGACACTCTCTCTTCTTGGAATTCGCTCATTTCTACAACCCAAAGCCTGGCACTTGGTCTACTGAGAGGAGGAATCAAAATCTGATTGGGCTGACACCAATCCTGTGGCAACATGAGTGGGAGAAGTCACACTTTTAGCAAGGAGTTGCATTTATGAGAATTTTGGTTGTCACCTTGACGCTCTTTTTTCTGTCCTTCGAGGCCTTCGCCGCAGATCAAGCTGGGTATTCGATAAATGCCGCAGTCTTTCACTCAACACAAAAATACGACTTTACTGACATCGGGGGCGGGACAGGAAAAGGTACGCAACTAAATTATGACTTGGGATTCGGTTACACCATGGCAAGCGGACTTTATTTTGGTGGCATCTATGGGGTTGTGGGCGAAGATGACGGAACAAACGACGTGTCGGACAATTATCTCGGTGTCTCCATTGGTTACAGATCGAGCGGCTGGCAGTTGACCGCACACTATTTTCTGAGTGCTGAAGACGAGCAAAGCGCGACGAGCCAACTCACCGGAGGCAGTGGAATCGGCATAGATCTCGCTTATCTCTGGTCCATAAACACCACTTTCGCCATTGGCCCACAACTGACCTATCGAAACCTCAAATACACCAAGTATGAAACGGGAGGAAGTGAAACAACTGTGGACGTCACGAATTCGTACAGCCTCCCTTATATAGTTTTTGCATTGAACTTTTAAAAAGATCTGCTGACTTCATTGATCATTTTTTTAAGAAACTCAAGAAACTTTGGATGTGGAGACCGGAGCAAGCTTATTTACGATCTCCGGCTCACGTTTCCACCAATCCAAATATTTTTGCGTATGATCTTTTCCCGAAGCAATCAATTCCGCCTTCTTTCCGTCACTGATATCGAAGTCAGTCGTTCCAACGCCTAAGGTATCAATGTAAACTGTTCGCTGCCAGTCGTCTGAATGAAGATGGCTGTTGTCCTGAGCATCAATCAAAGTGCTCATGAGGCATTTAACAAAATCAAATAGATCATTGATTTCCCGAACTTCAGGTTTTTGCTCATCTCTCAATATCCCGATCTCCTTTTTGGAATCCAATCGAAACCCGAGAGTTTGGCGATTGTAAATCCAAGGATTGGATTTGTTCGTTTGATTCGAAGAGTTGTGCTCCTTGTAGTAGTCAGTGAATCGAGCGTAGGATTCCTGCTCAATCGGCGAAATGTACTTTAGACGGTCAAAAAGCTTAATCGGGTAATTACAGAGCACCCCACCATCAATCAGCCAACTTTCCGAAGCCCCGCGAACAGCTTGAAAAAAAAGTGGTATCGACATTGAGGCACGAACTGCATCTGCAATGGTAATCGCTGGAGTCAGCTCGTGAGAGAATATCTCCATGTAGCCAGTTGAGACGTTCGTGGCACACATATAAAGTTCAGGACCATCGTCCAACCAAAGATCACCAAAAGTGTAGGTTGGGCTTCCCGTCTTTTCGGCGATCAGTTTTGAAATCCATTGATGAAAGAAATCACCTTTATACCAACCAAAGTGGGTCAGCAATCGTTCCGAATCACGGACAACACCCCATTCATCATCCATGAAGGCCTTGAAATTCATCCCACGCAATATTTCATTCTGTTCAGAAAGTGAATACCCTAGAGCAAATAGAGTGGCATTGATTGCCCCCGCACTGGTTCCCCCGACTCGGTGAATATGACCCAATATCCCTTCGGCTTGGAGAACTTCCATTGCTCCCACATAGGCCAAGCCTTTGACTCCTCCACCTTCAAACACCAAGTTACAAAACGGATACATAGCAATCCCTCCCTTGGATTTTCCATTGTATTATGAATACTTTCCATTTTCTTTTTATTCTGTGATTTTTAGACTAACGACAGGTCGATCGACAGGACATCGCATTCTTGATCAACAACCCAGGACGAAATGCGGATCGTATCAATCAGAGCTTCTCTCCTCAAAATTTCTTTGTTGAAACTCCTCAATCGATAATTGTGAAAATAAAAGAAACAAAAAAGAAAGGTTCCAGTTAACATTAACAGTACTAGAATCATCTTCACAAATCTTCCGTTGACTTTGACAATGAGTTAACTAAATTCGAGTCACCGTCTCTCTGTTTTTCAAGTAAGATCAGAGACATACGTTCACAGAATGGGGAGATATCAATATGGCGCCTTGGTTTGCAGCTTCTATTTTTTTTCTGAATTTTGTTTTGTTTTCGTCTTGCCACCATCAGATAAGGGAAACTCCACAAATGTCTGACTCAGAAAGTGAGTCAGCTAGAATCAATAGATTTTTTGAAGAGTCATTTGAAACCGAGCTAAAAAACTCACCCCAATTGCAAACCGAATTAGGAGTTAAAACTGATTACAACAAGCTAGATGATTATTCAGAGGAATTTCAAAAAATTGAAAACGAGCGAACCAAGAAAACTCTCCAGGAACTCCATTCTTTTAAGTTTGATTCTCTTGGCAGCGAAGAACAAACAAGCTACCGTCTCTTTGAAACCGAAGCAAAACAGAAATTGAGTGAATATGAATGGAGATTTCACTCCCATCCTTTCAACCAAATGTTTGGATATCAATCAAACTTTCCCGCATTTCTAATCAACAAACACACAATCGAAAATGAAAATGAAGCTCTCGCTTATATCTCACGAGTTTCTGCTTTTTCAACTCAAATGGACCAAGTTCTAGAAGGTATGGCAATCCGCGAACGAAAAGGGATAATTCCACCCAAATTTGTTTTTGAGAAAGTAAAAAGAGACACCAAAAATTTGTTGAGAGGATTTCCTCTCACGAATGACCCTAGAATTACGAATCCCATCTACGAAGACTTTACGGCGAAGATTTCAAAAGTGAAGGGCCTGTCCGACCTCACAAAAAAGCAACTTTCTGACGATCTCAGCCTCGCTTTACAAAAAAACATGGCTCCTGCGTATCGAAAATTTTTGGCTTATTGGACGAAACTCGATCTAAAAGCAAAATTCAATCATGGCGTCTGGGCTCTTCCACAGGGTGAAGCTTACTACAATTCTCAACTCCATAAGCACACAACAACCGACCTATCCGCTAAGGAAATTCATCTTTTGGGTCTATCTGAGGTAACTCGCATTCGATCTAAAATAAGTGAGGTTGCGAAGCAATTGCGCTTCAAAGGAGATCTGAAAGACTTCTTTCGCTACATGAAAAACAGTCCCCTCTTTTACTTTCCTAATACCGAAAGCGGGCGAAACCAGTATATCTCAGAGGTTGAGAATCTCATTAAAGGTATGAATGAGAACCTCTCCCGTTTGTTGACGATGAGGCCAAATGTCGATTTAATTGTGAAATCCGTAGAGCCTTTTCGTGAAAAATCGGCGAGCCTTGCTTTTTATGAGAGTCCATCAGAGGACGGAAAAAGACCCGGAATCTACTACCTCAACACGCATAACATGAAAGCACTGCCAAAATGGGCAATGGCAGCTCTGGCGCATCACGAAGGCCTACCAGGCCACCATTTGCAAATCGCAATCGCGACACAATTGAAAGGACTTCCTCGTTTTCGACGCTACACCTCATCCACTGCCTTCATCGAAGGCTGGGGACTTTATGCCGAGTATTTTCCTAAGGAACTCGGCAGCTACAGTGACGTCTATTCAAATTTTGGGCGTCTTTCGATGGAGCTTTGGAGGGCCTGTCGCCTCGTGGTCGACACTGGGATCCATTTTCAAAAGTGGACCAGAGAACAAGCCATCAAGTACTTAACGGACCAAACTCCGATTGATGAACGCGAGGCATTGGTGGAAGTGGAACGCTATTTCATCTCACCGGGGCAGGCTATCGCCTACAAGATCGGAATGATAAAAATTCTGGACCTCCGAGAAAGAGCGAAACTAAAACTCAAAGACAAGTTTGAACTCCCTCTGTTTCACGATGAAGTCCTCCGGTATGGCTCTCTTCCTCTCAATATCCTGGAGGAAAAAGTCATGTCATGGATTGAACTTCAATCGAGGGGCTGATCAAACCAGACTCGAAGGTCTCACGTATTGGCATGACAGCAATTGAATTTTTTTTTAAATTCACCCTTTTTGATTGTGTGAATCTGAAGGTTCCACTATCTTTCCGCTGGTGAGTTTTTTCACCCACTCATCAAAAGAGGGATTTTATGTCCGGCGTTCTCTCAATTGGATCTCAATTTCTCGTTTTATTTTTAATCAGTCAATTGACCTTTGCCACTAGCGCCGCTCCTTCGAAGAAAAATCCTGAGAATTTAATCCTTTTTATTGGCGATGGAATGGGGTCAAATGTTATCAATGCCACTCGCCTGCAGTTCTATGGAAAAGGCGGTGCGCTCACAATAGATAGCTTTCCACACACAGCAAAGGTAAAAACTTCTTCGCTGGAGAACTGGGTCACTGACTCGGCAGCAGCCGCCACAGCAATGGCCACAGGAAAGAAGGCCCCAAATGGGGCGCTGTCAGTGATCAGGGACGCGAATAGCCAGAAACCGAGCGTCCCCGTGGCAACCCTTTTGGAAAAGGCGGCGAAGACTGGAAAAAGAGTGGGTCTCCTCACAACGACTCACGTCACTGATGCGACGCCCGCGGCCTTTTACTCCCACGTTGATAGCCGCAAAAACACAGAGAGAATTGTTCAGGACTTAAGCCTGAGTCCTGTCAATCTGATAATGGGAGGAGGTTGGAAGGATCTTAAATCCCAAGAGAGCTTATTGAGGAAGCATTTTTCCATCGAAAGAAATGTGTTTTCCGCCAAAAAGTGTGAGGGGGCGAATCAGAATATTATTGGAGCCTTTGCGGATGAGTCACTCCCTCCCGCCATTGAAACAGATTCGACGGGTCCACTCACGCTCATGAACCTGAGCGAATTGGCCCTTGATTGCCTCTCCGCCTCTAAAAATGGATTTTTCTTGATGGTCGAATCGGAGGATATTGACGAATCCCTCCACAGCCGGAATATCCCTCAGGCCTTGTATGCTGCTCGAGAGCTGGATTTGGCTATTGATCATACTATCAAGTGGCTGGAAAAAAATAAACTGAAGGATAAGACTCTCATTTTGGTGACCGCCGATCACGATACGGGTGGCTTGGCCATAAATGATCCTGTTCCTGAAGGAGGATTATGGACAAAAGAAGTTGATTCCGGAAAGTTCAATATTCCTCTGGTGAAGGGCCTTAAATCTTCTGGAACTTCGTATCCAGTTGTTCGACTATCCACTGATGTGCCGGGAGATGTCAGCCAGCCCAAGGCTCCTCATACTTCTTCCGATGTAGATCTCTTCGCTATGGGTCCCGGCGCAGATCAAATTCATGGTACCATCGAAAATACTCAAATTTTTGAATTGGCAGTTAGATTGTTCATTGATCCTGCTCGGAAAACTCAATTGAAGCCCTAACTGAGACACCTTATTTCAGATCTACACCAGATCGTGTTTTAATTATTCTTAAACCAGGGTCAAACCTGGCCTCTGGTTTTCAGTGGGAAGACAAAATTCGACTCCGGCACGCTTCGTTTTGTTATCACGCCACTTGATTTTTCCACGAATTCCGTAGGATGTTTTTCTCAAACTCCTCACATTTAAAACAATGTCATCGCCCTCGCCAAAATTGCCGTCTTTGAGTTCCAACTGGGCACCGCCTGAAGAGAGATTGACAATGCGAACTCGACCCTTTGCTTCATTCCCCATGGCAAGCTCGCCCACCTGATTGGTCTCATACCGGGCATAGGCCCTATTTAAAACGGGTTGCCCATCGTTCATCTTCGCAACGACAGGGCAAAGGCCGCTCACTTCGCTTCGTCCGTCCAATATTGAAAGGCTGTTATAACGAATAGTTTTCAGGCTAGCTCGAACCTGTGGAGACATCTCAGGGGCAATGAAAATCATTGGAATACGTCGCACATTCCTGTCAATTAGCTTTAATTGATTTAGCTGACTTACTTGAAGACCATCAAGAACCACAATCAAGGCACTAAAACTAAAGTGATTAAATCCCATGACCAATTGACTTGAATTGGAAAATACAAGGACGTGAAAATCAAAATTAGCACTCAGAATTTGATTCACTTTGTGACGCAATGAACTCGGCTTCCCAACCAATCCAATCTGATACATAACCCCTCCTACCCGATAACCACCTGCAAAAGGGTAATGCAAAGGACGTTCTCGCCCTTAACTCGTAAGGCCAGAGCAGAACAGGCTTACTCTGTCTATTTCGCCTTTTTTGAAAAACTGTTTTACAGCGACCCAAAATGAGTGGTCATTTTTAGGGAGACCTGCTTTCAGTTCAATCTGATATTCAATCTGGAGTTGATTTTCTAGTGCTCGAAATGAAACGACAGTTCCCATTCTCGAACCTTCCAACGTACTGTCCCAAAGTTGTCCTCAACATGACCTGTGGTATCAGCGCCGAATGGACTGTCAACGAAGTGATGTTAAAAGTACCTTCTGTTTGGCTCTTGGTCGCATCTATCGAAAGGAAGACTCTCTCTGCGCCTTCCTCCAATTGCCCCTTCCACTCGACCTTCATGGCCCCGTCTGTTTCCACGTAAGACATTTCCCTGCTCCCAACCTGATATCCCAAGGCACTCGAAGCACCCACTCCTTCAATACTGACCCAAAAAAATGTATTATCGAAGCTGACAGGATACATGCCGATTCGAATTACCGGACCGTCCTTATTATCCTTCGTCTTGAGATTGGAACATTCCAATATTTGGCCAGAGGACTGGCCCCAAACAGGAAAAGTTAACAAGATCGAAAACATCAAAAGCATTTTTTTCATTGATTCCTCCAAAGGAACATTTCAGGAAAGTTTTCGTCCTGTTCTTGCAAAGAGTGCGCCATTAAAAAGCCAAAGCTATTTTTCTTTGGCTTTGGCTTTGGCTTTGGTTTTTAAACGAAGTGATCTTTAATACAAGAATCTAAACCCGTCCAGGCTGACCCGAGTTTTCCTTGCCCACCTTTAGGCCGATACCGCCGGCAGCTGACTTTCCATTTGTGCCATCTGATGACTTTCCGGATGCAGGCTCCTCAGGAAGATGAAATTTGTGCTCCGTCGCGGGAATACCTCTCGCTGCCACAAGTTCCTCATTGGAAAAATCATCTACCTGTACATAATTTAAGCGAAGTTTCTCTGCCTCAAAAATAACATCATATTCCGCCTGGTCAATAATGCCCTTTTGCCGAGCCTCATCCAACAAAGCAGAAGGCCGTCTCTTCCGAGGGAGGTAGCCATCTTTTGCCGCTTTACGAAGCTTTGCTTCTACCGCAGCTGACCGATGAGCAGCTGAAAAGGCAGCCTCTAACAATCCAAGGGCGTCGCTTGTCCCCTTTGGAATGTACATCCCGTCAGTCAAACGATTTCTCTGCTCTCCCTCAATTTGAATGAGAGAAGCGACCTGATGGCTCAAACGATCGTCCGGTCCCTGAGTGAAAAAATTCAGGCGAGACCACCATCTCATTGGACGCGTAAAAAACCAACTTAAGCCAGGAACTTGCATATTCCCAAAAATTCCATCAAAAGAATCTTGTATCTCCCCCAAACAATGTCGCATTGAATAGTGCACGAAAGGCAGGTCCTCCTTGCGGCAGCCCTCTGCCTCCCATCGCCGAAGCACCGCAGTTCCTATGAACATCCAACTCAAGATATCAGCATAGCGGCCAGTCAATTTCTCTTTTATCTTCAACTGACCACCGAGAGTTCCCATTGCAACATCAGCCATAATAGCAAAAGAGGCAGAGGCCCACTTCAATTTTTGGGCATACCGACGAACCGCAAAAGGCCTGCCCGTAAAGGCAAATCGCCCGCGAGTGAGACTTAAAACAACGGAGCGAAACAGGTTTCGAACCACATGTCCGATATGGCCCCAAAACGCGAGGTCAAATTCTTTCAAATCACCTTTTTCAATCGCATCCACTTCACGAAAAGCAAAGGGATGTGCACGCATTGCTCCCTGGCCAAAAATAATAAGCGTACGGGTCAAAATATTAGCACCTTCAACAGTGATACCTATAGGCGCACCAATATAAGGAATAGCAAGAAGGTTGCGAGCTCCCATACTGATCCCCTGTCCACCGATGATATCCATTCCGTCCGACAAGGCTTTGCGCATTCCTTCGGTCGCCATGTACTTCGCCATGGCTGTTACAACAGGTGGTTTCACTTCTTGATCCAACGCACTCAACACGTACTTGCGAAGGGCTTCAAGATAATAGGTGGCGCCAGCAATTCGTGCTAAAGGCTCTTCAATGCCTTCGAATTTTCCAAGAGAAACACCAAATTGTTTACGAACCACGGCATGAGCGGAGGCCACCCTGGCTGATACTTTTGCACCCATCGTTCCTTGCGCTGGAAGAGACACCCCTCTGCCCGCAGCCAGCGACTCCATCAACATCTTCCACCCTTTGCCCGCTCCCTCAATGCCGCCGATAATACAATCCTCAGCGTTTACGACAACGTCGTGACCCTCCATGGGACAATTGTTGAAAGGAATGGTTAAAGGATCATGGCGCCGCCCGAGAACAACCCCTTTTGTCTTTGCAGGGACCAAGGCACAGGTGATACCTAAATCTTCACCTCGTCCCAGCAAATTCTCAGGATCGCGCAGGCGAAATGCAACCCCGAGCACCGTTGCAATTGAAGCCAAAGTAATCCAGCGCTTTTTCCAGGTCATACGAACATAAATTTTGCCATCCTCGCCCTTAAACAATATTCCATAAGAAAGTATCGATCCCGCATCGCTTCCCGCTGTCGGCTCAGTGAGCCCAAAGCAAGGCAACTCATCCCCGACTGCAAGACGAGGTAAATAATAGTCTTTTTGTTTCTTCGTGCCGTAGTGGTTCAGCAGTTCTGCCGGTCCCAAGGAATTCGGTACCATCACAAAAATAGCTACGGCCGCAGATCGCGAAGAAACTTTATGAATCACCTGACTGTGAGCGTAGTGAGAAAATCCTAATCCACCATATTCCTTAGGAATAATCATTCCCAGGAATTTCTTCTTCTTTATATAATCTATCACCTCGGGAGGAATGTCTCGCTCTTTATAGATTTTCCAATCATCAACCATCCTGCAAAGTTCCTCAACCGGCCCATTGAGAAAATCCTCTTCCTCTTTATTGAGTTTTGGAAAAGCTTGACTCATGAGGAGCTTGAAATTCGGACGCCCCGAAAACAATTCCTTCTCCATCCAAACAACACCAGCCTCCAGCGCTGTTCTCTCAGTTGCACTGATCTTGGGAATAACTCCAAGAACCTTCATTACTTTCATTACGACCGAAGAAATCAAAATTCGACGAAGAGGCCTCAAATTTGCTATCAGCAAAACAGCGGCGACCGCATAAATCAAAATAGCAGGGCATCCCCAGCCCACAAGCGTTAACAAGCCTGCGACAGACCAAGCCCATATAGGAGCGCCGAGATATCCAATCGTAACAAAGACCAAAATTGTCGCAACCCACGCCACCCAAATTGGATCCTGATTATCAAAAATACCGTAGAAAAAATCGAATGGTATCACAATTGCCTCCTGCTCAATTAAGTCTAGCGCCCACAAAACTCATTCCCAAAAGAAAGAGAAACTCACTTCGCTGGTTTAATTAGGTTTTAGTTCAATACCTTTTTGAATTCAATCAATTGATTGAACTTTTCAGTCTTTTGATTAATACTCGATTCTTAGTCGTTTTGTAACACCAATCAAAGTCCAGTATTGACTCGAAAAAGGGGATTTTTTGGCCCAAAAACAAGCAGGGAAACGTATTAAGTCTCGACCAAAGGACGGTCTGGACCTAGACTCCAAAAGGACTCTGATCACGGCCGCAAAGCGACTTTTTGCACGCCGCGGTCTCAACGGAACTTCCATACGTGATATAGCAAAAGAAGCGAAAATGAATTCCAGTATGATTAGCTATTATTTCAAGGGAAAGGCCGGACTCTATCGAGCCTGTTTGCAGGAAATTGGCTCCACACGCCTGCAATTCACTCGCGACCTCCTCGCGTCTCCCGCTAATTTCCAAGACTATCGCCTACGCCTCAAACTATTCGCGGAGAGCCTTTTCAAACTTTTTTTAGAGGATCGTGATATCGGCCTTATCATTATTCGCGAGTACGATCGGCTTCACTCTCCGGCCGAAAAAGTATTTAGGGAAAATTTCCTCAATCTCATCGAAACGATCGTCCATTATTTTAAGGATTCCCAATCAAAGGGCTTTGTGAGCTCATCCTTTGACCCTTATATTCTCGCGAGCCTGTTTTTTGGATGCCTCTCCAGTCAACTGAGGTTGGACCACATCAATGAAAAAAGCTTTGGTCGCAGTCTCAAAGACCCTTCAGAGCGCAATCGAATTTCATCCCAACTTGTCGAGATTTTTTCTCGACTGAAGCATTCAATGGTTGAGGTGAAATGATTGCAATGAAAATCGAATTCATGAAATAATGGCATGGCGAAAAGGGCAAAGGGGAGGTCTATTGATGAAATTGTCGAAAATTTTTCTCATTTTTAATTTGCTATTTTGGTCCTCGACTACATTTGCAGACGCAATGGATCAATGGTCTTTCCGCTCTCGATACGATACATTTTCAATCAATCGAAGGGAAAGAAAATACTTTATTGGAAAGTCCGTGGTGACCTTAGAACAACTGACCAAATTCTTTCCCTTCTTTGATGCAAAAATTGAGGGACAGTGTCCCAAAAATTTGGGTCAGCCAGATTTGGTCGCGGAGGCACAGCGTGGTAATCAGAAAATTAAACGTCAGTTTTATTTGTCCCTCAAACAAGTTGCTGAAGGAAAAAAGTGCGGTGATATGGATGGAGATGGGATCTATTATTTGCCACTTCATCGATCTTGGTTCACAGGTCCAAATCAAGGACATATAAAGATAGGTTCAAACCTGAAAATCGAAAAGGACGGCGCCCTGTTTGCAGAATTCGAAAAGCAAGGCTCTGATTGGATAAACAAAGATTCCGCATTTTTTACTGAGTGGGTTATTTTTAATCAACTTTTGGAATCGCTTGATAAAATACGACATTTCAGGCCGAGTGAGTCTTCTCGCAACAAAGGGAACCAATCAATTTACGTTAAGGACTGATGACAAGATTTATCAGTTTTTCAGACTAAATGACAATTTGTGGGCAATCAAAAGGCCAGAGCTGAATTGGCTGCTTGCATCTTCCTCCTTCTCTTTTCTGATGGATATGTCAACGGATTTATGGCGAGATCGACACGCGAGAAATCTCGCTATCATAAAAGACAACACTCAAGCTCCCGACAGCAGAGTGAATGCCGTTCATGAACTCGGATCTGCCTGGTCTCCCGCGATCAAGCATATATATCATTCCGTGCTAACCAACGCGGGCGAAGATCCCAAACTTAAAGAAGAAATCGTTCAAGCTATTCGCCAAAAGCCCTCAATCGAGAACTTCGGTGTTTTGGTAAAAGCCCTCGAAAAAACTCAAGATGCCAGCCTTCTACAGAGAATGACATCAGTCCTTCGCATTCGCTACAAAGAGGGACCGCAGATCGATCCACAGGATTCTCAGGAAAAGATCGATAGAGCAATTGTCGAGTGGAAGAAGTGGTGGGAAGGTGCCTCTTCCGAAGAAGAAGCGCAGGTGCAAAAAAAATAGCAGATCTATCTGCTCACATAATCCCTATAAGGACCCAAAAAATGCTCGATTTCGACCAAGTCTCTTGGCCTCGTAGAGCGCATGATCGGCCTTACGAACCATTGTTCTGGCATCAACTTCATTTTCACCTTGGCTAACGACGTAGCCGAGGGAAATAGTCAAGTTTATACTGGAGTTTTCATTTCGAAATGTGTGATTTTCAATCTGCGTTCTGAGTCGCTCACAGAAAATTCCGGCCCCATTTTGGTCAACTTCGGTTAAGACAATAAGAAACTCATCTCCCCCGTAGCGAGCGGCATAATCACTTTCTCTTACCGTTACTTGAAGTATCTTACCCATCTCGGCCAGCACGTAGCTGCCAAACAAATGATCATTTTGATCATTTACGGTCTTAAAATAATCCATATCGATCATGACGACGCCAATTTGCCGATCATACCGACGAGCCCTTTTTAGCTCAAAGTCAATTTTTTCATACATCGTGCGCATGTTATAGAGACCGGTCAAGAAGTCCCGATCCACCATTTCAAGCAATCTTTCATTGGCCATCTGAAGTTGTTCATGAACCTCTTTGGTTCGCAGACATCCCCTTACGCGAGCGATGAGCTCTTCAAATCTAAAAGGCTTCCGAAGATAATCGTCGGCTCCAAACTCCAGAGCCTGACAAATTGTCCTGAGTTCCGAGCGACCCGAAATGAAAATGACACTCACATAGTTCTTATTGGCGCGAAGTGTCTTAAGCAAATCAAGACCGGTCATCTGCGGCATATCATGGTCAGACAGAATCAAATCAGGCTTAAACTCCTCAATCTTTGCAACGGCCGCCTCTCCGGACGATGCCCGCTCGGTCAAAAATCCGGCTTGGACCAAGGCCTCACTTGTCACATCAAGAACTGTTGCATCATCCTCGACGATTAAAATTTTATGGACCCTTGAACTGTCATTTTTCACTTTTACATTGTACCGAAAAAATTATCTCTTAAACCCATGCATCCTCTTTTTGCGACTAAGGTCCAGCCTCCCAAAGAAAATCTTCCTTTTGTTGCCTCTGCCAATCAGGTAGAAGTGAAAATATTCCGAATAGATACATGAATATGGATCGATATCTATTGTCAGGAGCAACCACTCTCTTAATCATTGAGGTTGCTTTGTTGCTCGGAGATCTTGGAATTATACCGCTTGATCCCTTGCATCTGAATTCTCTCTCAATCAATCAACAGAAAATCGGATCTATTCTGCAAATCAATCAAAACGTGAGACGCAAAACGAGAGGATCTTTAATTTGGGAGGAATCTGTCCCAAAGGATCAGCTCTATTCCTTTGATTCACTTCTGACTCTCTCTAACAGCTCCGCCAAAATTGAACTAAATGAGGATATCCAACTTCAACTCCACGAAAACACGCTTGTCGTCTTAGAACCTATTGAAGCGGGAAGGGACGAACACCTTCGGCTGAAATTTGCGCGCGGAACGATGAGATCTCGAACGAAGGACCAAAAGATTGACTTTCAGGCAGGAGAACTCGTCATTGAGGCCGGTGCAGGGTCTGATATAAATCTTCGCAGTGTGGGAGACGAAAAAATAGAGGTCGAAGTTGCATCTGGACATGTCAAGATCAATCCGAAATCAAATGGCACCGAAGATCGGCAAGATGAACCTACCGCTGGCTCGCTCGATGCTGGTCAAAGGGTCCTTATTGATAATGGAAAAATCAGAGACCGCCAATCAATCACTGATGAACTCGCCTGGGAAGTTGAAAAGGAACTCTATCGTGTCTACACTCACAAGTCTCCGGTATTTTTACATTTCAAGTGGATAGGAAAGGCCGACTCAATTCGAATAGTGAGTCAAGAAGGAGAGGAATCCTCCATCAGTTTGGGGGTTGATCAATCAGAAATTAACCTACCCTTCAGAAACGGTACATTTTTCCTCAGTCTCGCTCGAGGGGATCAAATCTCATCCTCACTCCCCGTGAGTGTCTGGCCAAGCAAAAGAATTAATTACCTATCACCCCTTCCTCGCGACCGAATCCGATTTGGTGTGGGAGACATCTTTTCGTGGTCTCCCTCAAGTCAAGCGGTGCGCTATCATCTCCAGACTTCATTAGCCCCTGACTTCGCAGTCCTAGTTGATGAAGAGGTTGTAACTTCGACTCAAGTTCAATTTCAATCAAAAGAGAAGGGACCTCTCTATTGGCGCATTGTGGGTGAAGACAATGAGGGATTTCTCATTGCTCCTTCTTACAATCAACTTTTCTATTCAACCCTTGATCCTTTGGCTGCACCAACACTGATCGGCCCATCTTCGCGAGAGCCAGCGAGCTTCGATTTGAAAATGGATTCAGAGAAAAAGAGGAAAACGAAATTCGAAGAAGATTCGGAGAATAAGATTGAGCCTAAAAAGGGAGCTAAGGGTTCATTCAAAGAAAAAACAAAAAACGGCCACCTGTTTTCTTATCTCGTGAATAGAACCCTTAACTTTGCCAAGAAACTCTCTCTCGTTCTAATTCCAGAACTTGATGCCGCTGAACTCAATACAGCAAAATCAGAAAAGAAAAGTCATGCGCCTGTTTTTAATTGGCTGCCCGTTCCCGGTGCCGACTTCTATATCATTGAAATTTCGCTAGACCCCACTTTCCAAATTCCAGTTGTTATTCAAAAAGTTATGAAGGAATCGTTCACTTGGGATTCATTTTCTAAACAAGTCTATTATTGGCGCGTGGCTGCAGGCCAAAACAATGGAAGAATGGGCCTCTTTAGCAATGCGGCTGAGATTGATCTCAGAAAGGAATTCGAAACCAGAATTGCGCCATCTGGAAATGGTCAGCCTGCTGTGCCAGAGGGAACCAAAAAAGCAAGTCGTGAGGAACTCAAAACAAAATTTTCTCCCCCAAAAGAGGAAAATTCCTCCCTAGGCACGCAAAAGGAATCTCCCACTCCGCAGACAATCCAGCCAGAAATCGCGGAAGTCGTTAAACAGCCAAGTCAGAACGAGAGAGAGTACTCCCTTCAATTTGCTTTCGTTCCTGAATATGTTGATTTAAGACCAATTGGCGAAAATCAAATTAAAGGGCATTTGCAGGGATGGTCGAAAGTGACAACCGATCTCGCCATCAATATTCCCCTCAGAGAAAAGGGGCGTACCCTTTTTCACCTTCGACTCAGATCCTTTGATTGGCAACCCAAGGAAAAAAGCCAGCTTCCACTCCAACAAGACCTCAAGACTTCGACCGGTCTCCTGCGTGTTCTTTACTTTTATCCCCACAAAAATTGGGGATTTGGTCCCTCCTTTCAGCAAGATGGAATTCTCGAACGAACTGACCTCGAGACCGTCACCTGGAAAAGCATTTTAAACTACGGAGGGTCCATCGGGTATTTCACAACACTCATGAGTCCTCGAATTCTTGTTGAGTCCTCCCTCTGGGTCACCACGGGAAATATCATAAATTCGTCTCAATGGACGCATCGTCTGGATTACTCAATTCCTGCTTGGGGAATGAAGATTTTCACGGGGATGGAGCTCAATCTTATTTACGAGTGGGGCTCCGGATCGAAGACCAATTCAGGGGGATCTGCCGGGCTGCGATTTGGATTTGAATGGTAGATCTTGCAAGTACAACTTCCATCCCAGAAGAAGGACCATTGGCAAGCCCATAAAAAGAATCCACATCAAGATGCCAGGCGACTGTCCCGTATTCGCGTTTATCCCACCACAAGTGGAGGTGAGATTAAAATTCTCCTGCAAGCGCCCTTCATAATTGATAGCGATCGAATCAACAACAGTCGCAGTGGTCGTGTCCTGATTGTCAATCGTGAGTCTAATCCGGATATATCTGCCCATTATTTGACCTGCCAGAGACGATGAGCTGATCCATAAACCAGTGGCATCGAAGTCATCCGTTGAGCCGCTGGCTATTTCAATTCCGATGGTGCTTCCCGTCCCGACATGACCTGAAACAGTCGCCGAAGTAAAAATAGGCTGCGAATTTCTGAGATCAATGACCTTTGACAAAATTGTAAAGGTTCCCGTCTGATAAAGAACTCGACCTTCATCAGTTAGGAGTGTCGTTGGTACTTCCGTCGAAGGACAATCCCCAGCCGTGCACTTATCTTTATCCGTAATCCAAGTTCGTCCTTCAGAACCGTTTCCGCCGCCTCCTTGACGCGGAAAATTTCCAACTGGCAAATCAGCTGAATCAATGCCTGATGCCCCGCCATTTCCACTTGTCGCAGAAATGACGCCCGTAAAACTCAGATTTCTTCCGGCCCACACCCCGATGGATCCACCACCTCCACCACCTCCACCACCAGCTCGAAGTGTCCCGGTTGTACCACCTCCATCACCACCTCTCGCCAAAACGGAGCCCGAGACGGTAATGTCACGAACTGCCCTCAGCAAGACAACACCTCCACCAGATCCTCCGCCTCCTCCATTTGAGCGATTGGCCACATCACTTCCATTGTAAGCGCTGCCACCGCCTCCCCCTGAGCCTCCACCAATCTCACCAAATGAATCACTGCGAAAATTAACTCCAGCACTTCCGACCCAGATAGTCTCTGCAGAATCATAGCCGTCTTCTGCAGGGGTACCAAGCTGACGATAGGCCCCTCCGCCTCCGCCCCCCGTCGCGCCAATGTTTGTGGCAGCAGGTGCTCCGTTGACCGCGCTCGCGCCAAGCCCCCCTGTGGGACTCGCTCCCCCCGCACTTCCATCTGTTGGATCAACTGTTGTCGAACCGCCATTGCCGCCCGCCCCTCCTCCGCAATGACCCGTTCCACCTTGCGATGTCACCAAATTATTTGAACCGATGGCCTCTCCGCTTTCTCCGGAACAATCAATGATCCCAGATACAACAATATCTGTTTGACTCCGAATATCGAGCGGATTGGATCCAACTCCGCGCAGTGTATACCCAGCCGGAAGATCAAATGAAGTTACTTGGAGTGGATAAAATCCCGCCGCATCCGTGTTGATCGTCACCGTAGAACCAACAACAGTTCCAAATAATGAAAGAGTCGCTATCGAAAACGCCCCCAGAGATCCGTCGCCCATATCTAGTGGGGTCATGTCAGGACCAGATCCCGAATCCCATCCCTCTAGTCTTAGAAAAGGGCTCAGCAAACCCTGAGCCTGATTAAAAAACATATTGTGGCTTTCAATATTGGTGAGAGAAGTTATTTCATCATTCCATGTCAGAGCTCTTGCATGGCCCCCCGTCCATCCGGTCAAGAGGAGACCTGCTAAAAAGAGAAATTTTTTAGCCACTGATTTTTCTTTCATCGCTATCTTCCCAATCCATAACCTGCCAAATCTTTTCCCTCAATACGGCACAGGTAAAGGGCTTGATAATGTATGCGTTGACTTTCCATTGCGCGGCCTGAGTGATCTTAAATTTTTCCATCGACCGCTGACTTGTGATCATCACAAATCGAGTGCCCTTGCGATGCGGATTTTTTCTCAATGCCTTAAGAAGTACCAATCCACTCACTCCTGGCATTTCCCAGTCCGAAAGCACCAAGCCGATTGGAAATTTTGAGTTTTGAATCATTTTGAGACCTTGTTGAGAATTCTTGGCCTCAAGAATGCTCGTAAAACCAATATCTTTTAAATAATCGACCACGACCCCTCGAACCATGGCATCGTCATCAACAACCAATAAAGGAAGATCCCAGACGGGACTATTCATCCAAATCTCCGCCATTTATTGGCAAACGAATGATCGCTTCCAAACCCTTAACGGGATGATTCTTAAGAGTCAGAGTTCCTCGATGTTCAATTTCGATAATCTCACGACAAATTGACAATCCGAGTCCAGTCCCGTTTTTTCCCTTCGTCGTGAAAAATGGCTCAAGTACTTTTTCCATGAGGTCTGTTCTGATGCCTGGACCATAATCTCGAACTCTTACCTCTACCCAGGGGTCCGCTAAAATGATTGAGAAGTCAATTTGACCAGAAGTTCCCATCGCATGGATCGCATTTATGGATAAGTTGATCAGAACCTGAAGTAAACTCGTGGCCGAAGCTTTGATTTTTACCACATCCTTTTTAACAATGGAGACCTTCATGTTTGTGGTTTTAAATTGGTGATCTAATAGATCAAGCGCCTCTTCCAAAATGTTATGAACAAAAACCCAATCGTGGCGACCTATTGACTCATCGGTTGTCGATAGATTTTTGAACTTCTCTAAAATATCACTCGCATGCTGAGAAGCCTCTACAATAGTTTCAAGAGCGCGCCGCATTTCTGCTTCGCTTTTCTTTCTCGCCAGATCCGCCTTTCCCATAATCTGCATCAAAATATTTCCAAACTCATGTGTCACCCCTCTCGCCACCGCCGCCACAGCTGCTGTTCTTTCGCTGGTCAGCAGACGATCCTGAGCCTCTGCCAATTGATTAGATTTTAATTCGCTCTCTTTCTCTAAATTCCATAGCGTTACAAAGTTGCGTGCCTTTTGTAAAATCTCGCCTTGAGAAAATGGTTTATTGATGTAATCCCAACGATCAACCATCTTGGATCCTAAAAGACTATTGATGGACTCAATTGACCGATCATTGTAAGCCGTCACGAAAACAGCATAAAGATCTGAATCGTGAGAATGCATCTCTTTGACTAAATCATATCCATCTTTTGCCGACCCTAGCATCACATCAAAAAATCCCATGACATACGGGCGCCCTTCACTCATTGCCTTCCGAAATGCCTCCAAAGCTTCTTCGAAAGACTCGCAAACCGTCACATCAAATTCAAATCCAGGATCCGTTTCGTTTGGAGGCTTTGAAGCAGACCGACTTGACCGCAAAGGTAATGTCTTTCTTGCTGGTGGACAAAGAATATCGCTATAAGTTTCTCGGATCGCTGGTTCATCATCAACAACTAAGATTCTTTTATTCCAATCGTAGGCAACTCCAATGACGAGATCAGCCTCTTGACCTTCAATCCACTTCTTGGCCAGTTTTTTCATGCTGACACCTTTTCTTCTGTAGATTTTAAATGTATCGGCAATTCGACCACAAACTCAGTTCCCACTTTCAATTCTGAGTCCTGCAAATAGATGTCGCCGCCAAATGAACGAATGAATCTCCGACTGATGTTTAGTCCCAAGCCAGTCCCCTCTTCGCGGGGCTTCGTTGAGAACTGGGTTTCAAATAGTCTCTGCCGATGATCTGGCTCAACTCCAACACCGTTATCTTTCACATGAATTTTTATTTTGTTTTCTAATGTTTCTATGTTGATTTCAACCAATCCCTTAAATGCAATTCCACCCGGTCCAGACTCACGTGCTTTAATCCCTTGCAAGTAATTTCCAATCAAATTCGTCATACTTTGAATGAACTCATCTTCATCCACCAAGACGGTGACTTTTCGATCTCCCACCGACATTTTGATTTCTGAATTCATTTGAGATGCCAGATCAGCCATAATATGAATTGACTCTCTCACTAAACTTTCAATCGAATGTTCTTTGGACTCTCCTTTGACCACGCTTAAGGATCTCATTGACTGAACGATTCGATTGATTCTTTGACACTCTTTGAGCAAGAAGTCGACGTCGGCAGATGTCGTTCCGACCTCCCCAGACAATGAATTGCCGACCGTCTTGATATTTTCTAGATCCTCCTCAAAGAGAGTCGCTCCCTCAATGATCTGGGAGGGTGTGCTCCAACTCTCAACTAGTTTTGCCATTCCACCGTTTGAGATATCGGCTTCCCAGCTCTTCAAAATCTCGCTTAAAAGCTGAGTTTCTCCCCCCTGATGGTTTTGCAGCCGTATTTGAATTTTCTGAATTCGTGACATGATACCAGTTAGAGGATTGAGCACTTCATGGGCCGCCCGTCCCGCAATTTCTCCAACAGCGGCCAGACGTGTCGTACGCAACAAGGCCTCCTGGGCCTTCTTGACAGCCTGATTTTGTATTTCGAGCTGACGTGTTCTGTCTCTTACTTTGTTCTCCAATTCTGAGTTAATGTGCTCCAATTCTTTTCTTGAATGCCCTAGGTCTCGAATCATGCGATTAAACGAATCCGCAAGAAGCGATATTTCATCCCTGGTTTTGACAATGATCTGTATGCCTAAATCACCATTTGAAACCTTTCTCATCCCGCCAATGAGGGTTTCCAGGGGACTTGTCAGTGAACGTGAAAAAAGAATGGCCGCGATGAACGCAGCAGTTAATACGATCAGCGCAAAAAACAAAGATCGATAAATCAAGCGATAAACCACATTGAATGCTCTTGCTTCGCTTACCCTGGAAATAATGACGATCTTCTTATTGAAAGCCTTTGAAAAGGCTCCAAGAATTTTTTCTCCATCCACTTCGGCTGGTAAAACGCTGGTACTAAGTGGATGTTGAAGTGCCTTTTGAGTCAAAGCGTCCGGATTCAGTCCCGCGACCATGACCGCCATCAGAGGGTGAACAAGAACCTCACCCTGTGCGTTTGTGATAAAGACCTCATTGAGACTTCCACGCCCAAGAGAGGACATTATTTTATCGGCCCGCAAATAGCTAATCACAGCATACTGCCGAACTGGGACACCCGAATCAGTTTCTTCTACAACACTTCGACCAAATCCTATGAGCGGAGGACCATCTTGTATCGTTGAATTCCAAACCGCCTCGCCATCGATTCGAATCCGATCAAATGGTATGGCCTTTTGCAAATGAAGGGTCTCCATAAAAAAACCATCATTGAGACCGTAAGTTTCCATGAAAACCTTATTCATGAAAAGCGATGTATCAAGTGATTTGAAGCTGTTGCTTCCTCCAACAAATACAGTTTCGGCGTCATTCTCCAGGAGTTCTTGCATCAGGCGAGATGACCGTCCTCGTTTCTCATTGAAAAAGAACGCCACAATCTTGATTTTATCGGCCACACCTTTAAAATACGTATCAATATCTGAAGCCATATTTGAAACTGCACTTCGATTGTAATCGTACACAAGCTCAGTTTTATCCTCCTTCAGAATCTTAGCTGCCAGTCCCAAGTAAGCCCCTACGCTCAGTACTAACAACAAAGTCGTGACGAACAAGAATTTGTAACGAATCGAAAATATGACTTTCATTTCAATAGCGTCTCCTGCTTCCCTATCGGACGATTGAATTTGGGATTTCATATTTGGTATCAATTTGAAACGACAGGCCGAGAGAACAGACCTTTTGTCTGGTCGAGACTGATTTTACCCAGCCTACTAGAATGTTGACCACGAGAGTCCAATCCCATGAGTTAAGGAGGAAAAACTCGTTTGTTATCCAAGCCATGGGGTGACTTCCCTAATCGGATGCTCCTATAATTTTAGGATGCGATTCTGCGTTCTCCTTTCCATTTGTATCGGCACTGTGGCGATGTCTCCCTTTGCCTTTGGATCCAGTTCATTTTCTATTGTCGCGGTGGGCGATATTCAGATTGGTCGACATGTATTTGCAAAATATCCTGCAGGTTTTGATCTCCCTGACATCACACCTTCGATTTTTAAGAAATCTGAAATTGTATTCGGCAATCTAGAGTCGTGTCTTAGTGATTCTAAGAAACCTCAAGTGAAGAAAAGGTACACGTTTAAAGCTTCAACCTCTTCGACGCATCTGTTGGATGAGCTTGGTTTTAATGTTCTCTCGATTGCAAATAACCACTGTATGGATTTTGGAATTACGGCTGTCGCCGAAACACGGAAGGCGCTTTTGAAAAATAATATCAAGGCGCTAGGTGCAGGGAAGAGTCTCAGTGAGGCAAGAGAGCCGATAATATTAACAGCGAATGGTAATCGGATCGGATTTCTGGCCTATACAGCAGATTCCGCTAAGGCAGACTTCATGTCTAAATCGTATCAGGGAACGGCACCCTTAGTTTCAAAGTTAATCATGGAGGACGTTAAGGCACTCAGACCTGTGGTCGATGTGTTGATTGTTTCTCTCCATTGGGGAATCGAAGGAGTGTTGACTCCCAATGACAAGCAAATTGAATTAGGTCATGAGCTCATCGGGGCCGGCGTAAACCTCGTGATAGGTCATCACCCTCACGTCTTGCAGAGAATTGAGTGGTATCAAGATGGAGTCATTGCCTACAGCCTAGGAAACTTTATTTTTGATCAGACAGAGCGCCTGCTGGCCCATTCCACCGAAAGCGTGGCACTGCGCATTAGTTTTCTGAACAAGAAAATCTCCGAAGTGGCGGTCTACCCCTTGGTCCTTCGAGATTACTTGCCCAGGCACAAGATGGACGATGAAAAACCAACCTTTCCCGTCAATATGTTGGTTGGTTTCCCTAAGAATAGGGGTATTCTTAAAATACATTAGAGATTAAAGGCTTAAGAAAATTTGGGAGCGACTATGAAAAAAGGCGTGGTTTCGGTTTTGTTTCTTTTTGGGCTTTACCCAATTCTTACGCTAGCCGCGGATGAAGCCAACTATATCGTCACTGACGATTTGTTGCCTATCTATGAAGCTATCCCCGACAAGACACCCGAGAAACTGAATCCCTTAGCCCCTGATTTTCATTTCCATAACAATCCAGTCATGAATGCTGCAGGAGATGGAATTATTTTTGGAAATCCAATTTCAGGCAAGCCGGTAAAGGACAAGCCTGAATGGATCCAGTTTTCGCCTCCTATCAAGCGAGCGCAATACAACCAAAAATTTAGGATTCAGGACATGATTTGCCAATTTGTTCCCGCTCGTGGTCTTACGAAAGAACCCGCTTTCGAAAAATCAGACCAAAGGTTCGTAATCCTGAATGACGCAGGCTCAGTCAGACTACAACCGAACGAAGAGGCCAAAAAGGTTCTAGAATTAAAAAAGGGAGAGGTTATCACTTCAACCGGAAAATACACAAAAGGAGGCGACCATTGGTATCGGTTCAATTTTCTTAGCGACACTTCAAATGAAGAGTTTGAAGGACCGATACCGGAAAGAATAGGTTGGTTAAACGAGAAAGAACTTCGAGCTATCGATCCGCAGATGGACGAAGGCAAGATTGAATTAAATGAAATCCCCAGCCTGTCAAGAAATCTTCCAGAGGAAGGAGGCGGAAATCCTCCTGAAAAGCAATTCTCAGAACAAGATAAGGCGCTCTTCCAAAAGTCTGGTTTTTATATTCAGAGGCTTCAACCTAGGGTGGTCGCAGTTGATGATTTAGTCGACCGCTATTACCAGGAGAATGAAAATGAACCTCGCGGGGCGATATTTGTAACTAGTGATTTATATCTTCACGCTCTGCACCTGATCATTGATCGCATGATGCAGAAGATAGAGGAAACGAAGCTTTCGCCTCTCCTTAAAGAAGTGGTCGAGCACTTATACACAGCCTCGTCGGAACTTTACAGCAACTCAAAAAACCCAAAAGTAAAAGAAGCTGCGAAACGAAATATGTGGTTTACGGCGGTCGCGGCGACTTTGCTAAAATCGAATTTACAACTAAATCCAGAAATAACGGCTGACGTAAAGGCAGAGGTTGAAAGGATTTCAGCTGCCTCTCAGGAGATCCCATCTGCCGAAGAACCGTCGAAAACACACGAGTACCTTCCTGGCTATAAAGAAGACTATTCTCAATACAAAGTTCGAGGTCATTATACGGTCTCTGAAAAATTGAGTGATTATTTCAGAGCTCAAATGCATTTGGGCAGGAAAAATTTTCTTCTGGATAATTCTTCAGCGACTCTTGCTGCAATTCTCCTGACCCACTCTGTTTTTCAAGATCCCAAGATATCTAGTAAATGGAGCGAGTTTTCTTCAGCGATCGATTTTCTAGTCGGAAAGGCAGAGAGCGGAACCCCGATTCAGTTTAAGAAACTGATGGATAGTGTTTATCGTTCAAGATGGAGCGAGTTCTATTCAGCGATCGATTTTCTAGTCAGAAAAATAGAGAGCGCAACCTCAATTCAGTTTAAGAAATGGATCGATAGTGTTTTTGATCCCAGTACGAAAATCGAGGACTATGCTGACGAACAAAAATTAGAGTCCTTTCAAAAGAAGGCCAAGGAAGATCTTCCAGCTCCAAACATAGTGTCGAGCCAGACTGGAACAGGTAAAACTGCGGCGGAACGAAAAAATGAAAATGCTGGATTCAAACTCATCGGACAGCGCTACACGCTGGATGCCGATTTGTATCAGCGATTAACTGCACCGGCAGTTGGATCAGACGATATGCCTAAGAATCTCCCAAGCGCTCTTGAAGTCATGGCGCTCTTGGGTTCAAAAAAAGCATTCGATTTACTTCCCAAGAATTGGTTTGATGAGATCCCAAACTATAAGTCTGAATATGAGAAATCGAAGCAGTTTGTGGCGGGCCTCCCGGCAGGTATGTGGTCTGAATCGATGTACAGTTCTTGGCTAAATCTACTTTCTGCTCAATTCTTGCCCGTCGGTTCTCAACAATTTTTTGCGAATTCTGAAGGGTGGGCAGCAAAAATTTTGAACACGAGTCTTGCCTCGTACACCGAGCTTAAACACGATACAATTCTTTACGCGGAACAGTCATATGCCGAGCAGGGAGGCGGCGGGGAAGGGGGGCCACCCGCTCAGTATGCGCCACCTATCGTGAAGGGATATGTAGAGCCAAATCCAGAGTTTTTTTCTAGATTCGGGAAGCTCGTGAATCTGACCATTGATCTGCTGACTAAAGCTAATGTCCTAGTAGACGAGTATAAAAACAAACTCATAACAATTGGTCAACTGGCTAAAAAGGCCGAAGAAATTGCGACAAAGGAAGTAAAAAAGGCGACCATCACGAATGAAGACTACGACTGGATTCTAAACATGCCATACAAGTTCAATGCGAGCTTGTTGCTACCCTCAGATTTTGACGCCGATTACAATAAGCATCAGAAAGAACTTCAAATGGCTTTGGTAGCTGATCTCGCTACGGATGCCTTTGAAGGACGGGTTTTAATGGGAGCTATCGGCTATCCGATGGTGACTTATGTATTAGTGAAGGATTACTCCGGTGGAACTCGAATTAGTAGAGGTTATGTGTATAGCTACTATGAATGGGCTGATACCAAGCGATGGAATGATGACGAATGGAAGGCGGTCGTTTACGCATCGGATCCGAACTCAGTACAAATCCCGGAGCAGCCGAAGTGGTACGATTTATTTCTAAAAAAATAACAATCACCAAATACTCTCAGATTTTAGTTTCGATATTGGCATCAACGCTTCTTGCTTCTTCTTCATATGCGAGAACCGAATTGTTTTCGGCCCTCTCTGATCAACCCGGCTGGTTTGAGGATGCTTTTAAAAAACATGGAATTTCTGAGGAACTAGCTAAAGAAAATGAGGCCTTTAAATTTGGAATTGTAACTCATCACCTTTTGGCGATACCTCTTCTTGTCGAGCATTTTCGTGCTGTCGCAAAATCATTTTCGCCCAAACGGATCATTATCATTGGCCCTGACCATTTTCATCATGGCGCGAAGTCAATTTCATTGTCTAATCTGCCGTGGAAAACTCCGTTCGGAACCCTGGAGGCGGATCTAGCTGCTGCGTCGGCAATTGGAAATGCCCTAGGTCTTCCAGTCTATGATTCTGAAGCTTTCGCTCAAGAGCATTCGATTGGCGTTCCAGCCGCGTTTATCAAGCATTTTTTCCCGTTGGCAAACGTCGTTCCAATTATAATCCATAGACGTGCAAACATTGGAATTTTAAACCGCTTGGTTGAAGTCCTTCGAAATGTGGCAGATAAGGATACATACGTTCTTTTGAGCATGGATTTTTCCCATTACAAAACATCGGATGCCGCAGATCAGGAGGATGTTCGCACGGAAAGTGTCATCCGCTCGGGAGACTATCGAAAGGTGTGGGATCTCGATATCGATTCCAAACCGGGCCTTTACACGCTTCTCAAGCTGACTCAGGGTAAAGAACCCATCTTTGGCACGCATACCAACTCGGCAAAACTTGTTGGAAAACTCGATATTACAAGCTGCACGAGTTATTTTAATATCTTTTATAGATGAGGAACCGCACCGAAGAACCTAAGATGGTCACAGTTTACAGAACCTATCCAGGACGCACGGAGACGGCTGATCAAACTCTCAGGGGTTCAGGATCGAGTTCGGCTTGGTGCAGTGCTACCAACGGGAGCGCTGCTGCCGGACGCATGTTTGAAGATCCTGAATTCCTGGGATTTGGATCAGCCAGGGACCCTTGGAGTTTGGAACAACAATCAAGTATACATGCACTATCTGAGAGTCCGAAATTCCACATAGTCTGTCTCTGTAATCAAACCTGAGCCGGATTCAGAGGAAGACTTCACTCGATAAAGAGTGTTTGGAGCAAGAGTATTGACCGTCATCGAATGTCTCACGGCGAATCCCTTTTTAGTGTAGACCGTGGTTACACCCGTGGCGACCTCTGTAACATGAAGCCTTCCTATTGCTGCAATATCCGTCAACCAGGATGCCGTAACTCCCGTTGAAGTCACATTGGATACAACATAGTCCTCCACATGTGGAGCTGGCTCATTGCAAGGATTTTGGTTAGGGGCCTCAAGACGGTAATGTGGAGAACTGACGACCTTCCAGCCGCGGCTCAACAAAGCATTGTAGGCAGCCTGAGGGGCTGGAGGATCAACTTGGGAATTAAAGAATAAACCGTTGCCTTGTTTTCCGCAGGAAGAATCCGCTGCGCTCCCATTCCAGGGGCGCCACATGACCACCAAAGATATATGGTATCGAGGCCCTTGATAATAGTCCAATTCAAGAGGGATATATGAATCATGCCTCATGTCCACAGGCTCAGTTGCACAACCCATGCGCGTCGGATGAGTGCCATCGTTATCAACGATGGTCTGCCAGTTCCCAGAGGAGTCTTTCATCCGAAGGACTGCACCATCATCAGAAAGAACAGCAAGCTGATAGAGTCCTTCTGGATCACTTTCCTCCAGTGTTAAATAAGATCGAAAATTGATTCCAAAATACTCATATAAGGTATCTCCTTGTGGAGTCGATATGACTTCTCCGGAACGGGTAATAAACCCACGATCAAAGGGTCGCGTCGGAACATTTAACTGATTGAAAAAGAGGCTCACATCGCTCACGGGGTGGGCATTGTTGACATAATCGACTGCTTTTGTATAATGGGCCTCTCCGGGCAAGGTGTAAAACAGAGACGCAACCAAGCCCTGGTTTCGATCGCCCACCGTTGATTCCTCAAACGGATCGCAGACATAAGTACTGGGGTCTGGAGGAATATAAGGTGGAACAATATCCACCACGGTGTCGCCCCCGCCATCTGGATCGACCACCACCGAATCGCCTTCCTCACAGGATGGCAAAGCCAATAAGAACAACAGCATCAGGGTCAACAAACGCGCCAGTACCCTCATATAGTCTCCTCTGTAACCCACCCAATAGCTTCATTTGCTACTCAATCGGTTACTTGATTTCCTCTATCCTATAACACTTCGTGTTAAAATAAATTCATAATTCAAAAAATAGGTAAAATTGAGGTTTTCTGTCGATCATTGAGACAGGCCTGCCTCAAATATTGTGTCTTAATTCAGGAGTTGACCCAAAAGGGCTTCCACATTAGCCTCCGCCTTTCGCCCTTCACCTAAATGAATTTTAAGCCCTCCATACTGGATGCTTTCATTCCAAATGGGAAAAGAGCGTTGATGTTTATGAAATTTCTTAGTATATGCATCCCTCTGGATAGAGGGATAAATCGATTGGACCGCTCAAAGAAGAGGTTTAGGTAATGAGCAAAAAAGTGGGCAAAGTAGCGCGATATAGAATTCAACGTCGTTTGGGAGTTGAACTTCCTGGTTTGGGTAAAGCGGGGGCCCTTGAGAGAAGGCCATATCCCCCAGGTCAAAACGGCAATCGTCGCCGAAAGTATTCTGACTTTGCTCTTCGCTTAGAGGAAAAACAGAAAATCCGCTGCAATTACGAATTGCGCGAGAAACAGCTGCGTCGATTCATTCGCGACTCAAAGCGTGGTTCAGGTACCAACTGGGTGTCAAAGTTGGCCGGTCTCCTGGAAAGTCGCCTCGATAATATTGTTTTCCGTCTTGGTTTTGCCCCCAGCATTCGATCAGCCCGCCAGTTGGTCAGCCACGGTCACGTATTAGTTGATGGCAAGCCCCTCACCGTCGGATCTTGTGTATTAAAGGCAGGGACCAAAGTGAGCTTAAATACGAAGGCGGCTGAGAATCAGATTTATCTTCGCGCAAAACAGGCTCCTCGCCTGGAAATTCCTGATTTTCTCAGAAAAGAGGATCAGAATGGTGCGGAAGTGGGTATCGTGCAGGCCGTACCTGGGCTTGAACATATTCCTTTCCAATTTGATTCCGGTTTGTTTACGGAGTATTACGCTGCCCGGAAAGCTTAATTTCGGACTCTGTATTGTTCTTCGTTTGTTTGCCTAATTGATACCAGTCTTCTTGCGATGGCTGGTATTATCTATTGATATAATCTTAATTGATTTTTTCTTCATAAGTCTCAATTCAGGAAGAGCAAGTGACCGTCATCATTTGATTCTCAAATTAAGTCGAGGTGGACCTCTGTGGAAGTAATCCAAGCCTACCGATAATCTAGGCATGGAAAACTCAAATTTTGTTCGTCCCAAAGCGTTGGTTATTGGTCTATTTATATTGTCGGCATCTTGGGGCTGCACGCGTGACAACGGGAGAAATACAAAACTCAGCCTTTCCATGGCAGACCTCTACAGCCAAGGACCGACCTCTAAAAGTGCGGGAGGTAAGATAGTCAAGGTGGCTATCAATGTCCACGGAGGTCCGAAATTAATTACGGGAGGCTGGGAGTCATGTCATTGTCTCCCAGATGGTCAGACCGAATATCCTCCCGCTATTTTTGCACTTCCCGTTGACGCAGGTCCAAATAGGCTTGTTCAGGTATTGATTGTATCGGAGGACTTGGACGGTAGGGCCGCATTCTCTTATGGAGACAAAGGAATCAATATCGTCAACGGGGACAACGCCGTTGAGATAAGTGTAAATTCAATTTTTTCATCCGAAGAAAGTGCAGAGGCGGGAATTCGGTATTTGCGAGCTGATGGCACAGGTCCTACTGGGTGGCTCGACCTTATCTATAAACCGCCATCAGACAGACCGCCGATGGTTGTTGATAGCTCTTTTGTTCTCGGTGGATGGATGAAAGTGCATTTGTTTCAAACCACGCCCCTGGACTATAAGCTTCGAGAGACGGGAGAGCTCCTTTTTTCTGGACTTAATTTTAACCACCCCGACTTCCAAGCGAGCAATCGCATGGTTCGCGCGAAGTATCCGGCTTTTTATGCGGATAAAAATCATGATGGTTCTGCTCCTTACGAACTCTTCCCTGCCGGAGGTATATTTCTGGGCTTTGCGGGGCCAGGAGCCACAACACAAGTCGCTTGCTATGATCCTGCTGACGCCTTAGGCCTTGAAAAGGCTTGGCTGAACGCGACCGGAACCACCCCTCTCCAATGGTTTGGAAACACCACCAACTCCGGGCATTTCTCTCGCGTGGGAGGCGGAGTCAGCAAGAACCTGACTCCCTGCACATCTGGAACAGATTACGTCAACAAACTCTCTCTTTTGCACTATGAGCTTCAAGGAGATTGGACAAGTGCTTTGTTTGGCTTTGATCGCGCCTTCCAACACGCATCAAGCAATCATGGTCCGACCCAGGCCACAAGTTTTTATCAGCCTCATATCAGTGCCTCACAGATCTCCTGGAAGTTTTTGCCTGGCGTTTTTGTTGGACCCGGAGCTATGGCAGGGGTTAAAATTTTCAAACGATTCGACCCAAATAGTTCCAATTTTCATGTCGGAGGGGATCGCTTTGATTGTTCCCAACTTCCCTCTCTTGGTTTTACAGAAACAGCAAGGCTTAGTGGCCCACTTGCCGAGTCATTTCTGATGCAAGACCTTCCACAAGCCACCGTGTACAATCACATCGCTTTTATATGCCCATTTGATCAAGGCGAAAAATTCATTCCAGGAACCGCCGCAGAAGTCCATGACATCGGCAGCGGTGTTCAGGAATTTGGAACAGGAAAGGATGGCAGCCGCACGATCTCCTCCTCCATTTCAAGTCCAGACTATGATACGACGGTTCTCGGCAGCACAAAAGTTCTAATGGCTAAAAGACAAGTGCACTCAGTGTCTCCTGATGGGCGAACCTTGGGGTTAGGTGCCTCACCTATTAATACTCCATATCCAGAATTTGAAAGTGGAGATGAAATCATTTGGATGGTTCTATTGGATAGTGGGGCCAATGGATGCGGACCCGAACTTGGGCCGGGCAATTTTGGATTCAATCGAGTGGCATCGGCAACTTCCTCTCCGGCTTTTATCACTTTAAAAGCCCCTCTTGTGTTGAATGGCGCGGCCATATCCTCCACCGCCCTTCAATCAGTTGGTGTCATAACAGGAACAGATGTTTGCAGAATTTTCGTTCAGCGGGTGCCAAATTTTTATGACCTGACACTCAATGCTGCTGGCTCTGTAGTTATGATGAATGCAGCGGGACTGACGACTTCCGTTGCAGGCGGAGGGCTGATTGCCTTTAGAGTTTTGAACGACCTTTCCTATGTCGGTAATTATAATTTTATTTTCACGTCTGCTGGCAGTGGTTTTCAAGGGGGGATGTTCTCCGCGAATTCCGCAACTGGAATTGGCTATTTGGGTAGCGATAACAATACAAACAGTTACGTGGGTAACGCCGGTGGAGCTATGAGTTTGTATGGCGGCGGCGGCGGCGGCGGGGCCGGACCGGGAGGAAACGGCGGAAGCTCCTCTGGAACCAGCGCTGGTGGCCAAGGCGGTCAAGGATTGGACTCTCTCTTTTGCGGAGGAGGCTGTGATCCAAATTTTCGAATCTTCTTCGGTGGCGGAGGCGGCTCAGGAAATCCATCCGGCTCTCAGGGCGGGGCCGGAGGTGGAGCCGTTCTTATCAGTGCAAAACGAATTCTTCGCACAAGTGGAACTGGGCTATCGATTATTCAAGCTGGCGGTTCGAATGGAGGCCATACAGTTGTCTCGAACGATGACTCAGGAGGAGGAGGCGGTGGTGGCACAATTGTGATCCGCACAAAGGACCTTGCTACGAGCCTGAGTCTTTATGCCCCCGGGGGACCCGGAGGGAATGCAACAGGGGCCGGCACAGCTCGTGGCGGTGGCGGTGGCGGTGGCGGCCATGTCTTTGGACTTGCCTGCTCGGGCACGGGCAGCTTCGGAACTCCTGATGTAACAGGTGGATATTCGGAACAGGCACTGAAAGCAATGGTGCCAGCGGCGGACCGGGAGGCAGTCAAACTCAGATCAATAGCAGTGTTGGATCCCATTGCTATTAGTGCCTAAGTTGATTATGAAGTGGTTATGCCTTGCTTCGATCACTTCAAAATCTTCTGCCTTCGGGTGGTCCTTTTTTTAAAACTCGCTTCCATCGTCCTGGGAGCTTCCTTCGCGAAAGCAGGAAGCTCAAATTCGACCTGTGCGTTTCATCTCACTCAACAACTTCGGCACCCATATGCAGTGTCTGCGGCAATAAAGATTGTCGTCCGCTCCCTTCATGAGCGTCGAAAAGAAATCGAAGCGCTGAGCAGGCAATACCGGGCTGTAGCAAAAGTGGATTGGCAGGGGTACGTCATTGCAACTCCAGTCACTCTAGATTTTGAAATGAAACGCGGAAACCTGATTCTTAATTCAATTCGGCAACAAATTAAATCCTATCAACTTTTTTTGCAAAATCTCGCCCAATCCAAATCGAAGCTGATCAATAGGCTCGTGGCGCCTCGTCTCACCGCACTCGATGAGACCAAAAAGGACCTTAAAGGCGACATCTCACAAATAAGCTTAAGTGGCGAAAACTACTTTTACAACACCATGCCGCTTTCTGTTGGCAAAATCCAAGCCCAATATTCAGAAGCTCTGAAGATTTGGATAACATTTCAAAACGAAGTGATGGTCTTGCAGGATTTGATTCGCGAAATGAGGGTTGCGAGTCCTGACCTATTACGGGCCTCTTTTCTGCAAAATCATTTGGTTTACTTGGTGGGAGCCGGCCTTGAGCTCACTCTGATCCAAAGTGCATTTCAACGCGCGATGGATTCAAGGGAGGACTACCCAGAATTTTATGATGTGGAGTCACTGTTCACTTTTTTCTTTCCTGGTTGGAAAGGAATTCAAGTCAATTATTCGCCTAGCAATTCTTCTTTCACGATCTTGATGGAACGAGTTCTTGTTAACGAACTTTTTCAAGAGATTTTGATGAATGCGAGCGAGGCCAATCAGCGCCGAGCAAAATCGGTTGGCCAACAGGGCGACGAAAGCTCTTCTCTTTCGGATCCCAGACCTGAGGTTCTCACTGAAATCCTTCCTGATAAATACCTTATCATTTTTCGCGATCACGGATTTAGGCACCATTTCAATTCAATCAGAAATATTGGCGATTCAAATCAAAATGACGACCGGCGCGTAGGCGTCGGCATTGGACTTTTGAAGATTCAATTGCTGACCGAATATTTAGGGTACAAGATTTTCTACAAACCCAATAACAGCGGCGATGGAACCTGCGCTGAAGTGCAGATACCCCGAATCGGAAAAAAATTTAGCGGAAAGTAATCTTTTCCTTCTCATCACTCCCCCCCTATTCTACTTGAAATAGGCTTTGGCACGATGCTCGCAGCATTCTAAAATCCTTAACCCGGAGAGAATGAGAATGAACTTTTTTGCACTTCTTCTGGCGGCATTCGCGATTTCCATCGGCCTCACCTATCCAGCAAAGGCAGCTGTTTCCAGAGATCCACTTTTTGATGGAAATCAAATACCCCCCGCAATCGCCTCAGAGCTAAGATCCATTTTTTAAAGATTTTTCTACCTCATTCAGACGAGCAAAAAAGTCCCGAAAAACAGAGGCCTTGCAATTACTTTTGGGCCGCCTGAGCAAAGTTGTCGCCCAGATCCATACATCTGAAAATCTCCAAATTGCTCAAACTCAGACATCAGATGAAAGCGGACCCATATTGACCGTCAACCAAAGGAATGTCATTCGCTTTTTCGCATATAAGACGCTGAGAAATGCTCTGGATAAGAACGACAATGTAGCGGCTCAGGCTGCATTGGAGGCCCTCAAAAACCCGGAAAGATTTACCCTCGTTCCAGTTTCTGAGTCTCCAACTCCGTTCAGAAATTCAGACGGCTATTCAATGTCATCTGCCGAAGTGATGGCAACATTCGAAGCAATTCGCCTCGCACTTGAAAAAGTTGAGAAGACAGTATCTCTTGCTGTGCTCGAGGAGGCAAGAGAGGTCAATAGCGACGCAAACATCCTCGCGGATCTCAGGAGCGAAATCCAAAGGCTTACATCCGACGGAAATACGGAGGGAGCCGCATCTTTTTCTCCTCTCATCCTGGATAGAAAGCCAGAGCCACCAATGAGTGAGGGGGACCTTGCGCATCCGTCGCCAAACCCCAGCCTTGACACAATAGTGGAGCCCCGTATTGAAAAAGGAGTTCTTGCGCGAAGTCTCTATGCACTTGGAGCAAAAATAGTTGAATATCGGAAAAATCAGCAAAGAAAACTCCAAGAATGGCTGGAAAAGAGACAAGAAACCAAACAGCAAGCCCGCCAAAACAGAATTCAGGCGCGTCAAGCGTCGAACACGGGTGATTTCAAGAGCAAAGATTACAGTCGCGGGCTCCCAGAACTCCATGGCCCACCAACAGCAAAGGATACAGCCCTTTACATAGCAAGAATCATTGCTATTCCCTACGCCCTATCTACCCCCTGCGTTGGCGTCTGCTTGGCTCTTGGAAGGTTCTATCAAACTGCGACTCTGGTTGACTCCGTTATGGGAACAATCATGCTCGGAGGAGTCATGGGAGGCCTCGTGCAGCTCGTGACAATGCCCATCACTTGTGGCGCATGCTCCCGAGCTCTTGTGACATATAAGAAAGGGCAAGAGGCTCTCCGCAATGGGGAATCATTTTATTGGTGGTAGGCGGTAGCACATTCACCACCCGCTATCTATTCAAAAAAGCAAGAAAGGGAACTCGAGAATGTTGCAGAGATCTGTAGAAGTCACCTTATTTCTATTTGTGGCCTTGGCCTTACCCCAGGTCAGTGTCGCTGATGAAAAAGATATTCACTCCAGCAAGGGCGCTTGTTCAAACTTACTGGAAGCTGACCAACTCAAAATCCTTCAACGAGCCGCTAAAATTAACGGCCACTACAAGGTCGCCGTTTTCTCCGGCGAAGTAGACGGAAAACGAAGGGCCGTCGTGTTTCTCGGTGAGACCCATGTTAAAGAGAAAGCAAACTCCGACCTTGCTAAACAAGTCATCGAAAAATTCGAAGCCTATGGAATTGAGGGTGTCAATACCTCTAAGACTTGGGGAGGAAAAGCTCTTAGTTTTTCGCTTGATGCCGTGCAAATGGCCTTCAAAGTCTTTAGTTTTGGTAAACTCAGTGAAGGGAGCACAATCGGAGACGCCGCAGACCGTGACTTCACTCGAAATCTTCTCGAGGAACTGAAAAAATTCGCCGAAGATAATAGACTCGCTTCTTTATCAATGAGCGAAGCCGACGAATTTCAGGTTAAAGTGGGCGACATAACAATCCCCGGTTCAAGACTTCTTGAGGTCATCGAATTGTTGGCAGTTGAAGCTAAAAATGGCCCATTGGTCTTTAATCTTGAAGAAGGCCATGAGCCTAACCTAGCCGAAAACATTGGCTCTGTTGCTATACCCGGAGCTTTAGCCGCGTGGCTTTGTGCGATTGGTTTTGCCGTTTGCGACGAGCTCGGGAGTTCTCTGGCTTCCGGTGACGGAATTCTTGCACTGGAAACCGCAGGCGCCCTCGTTGGCGGGTTTGCACTTGCTGAAGGGATGAGGCGCCTTTTAGGGAAGTATGATGTTGTTGCACTTGTGGTCCATTACACGCTCGAAATTAGTTTTGGCCGTGGCCGAAATAAAACGATGGTTAACAATTTATTCAAGGCCTTTGAGCAACATCCATCTCTTGACACATTACTTGTCATCGTTGGGTCAGGTCATATTCCTGGAATGGGTCGACTACTAAACCAACAACGAGGATTCCGAGAAATCCCACTTGACCAAATCGGCGTCCGGGAACCCTAAATCCTTAAGTTCGATAGTCCTAGCCATTGCCAAAGTATGTATGGTTGGTGGAGACGCGGCTTTGAACTGAGTGAGATTAGGGATTCGCTCCAAAAAATAGAGGGCCGAAGAGACCTTCCAATTTCTCCCTTGTCAGTATTCCGTCCCCAGCCAATAGCAATTTGGCCTTCTCCATCGAGATTCCGAGGAAGTCTAACATCTGGGCACTGACAAGGTATCCTTTCTCTTCAGTCCAATCCTTGATCCATATTGCAGTCCAAGGATATCGTGAATTCTGCTTTGGAAGATGGACGGCCATTTGGACAAAATTGAAAAGGGGATAGACTTTGGCAAAACGAATTTCCCCTTCGGTGTCAAGATATCGGACATGATTGGAATTTATTTCTGAAGTGCTGTTCTGTACTATTTGAGTGGGCAATTCCGAAACTATATCAGAATAAGCCATGGCAATTTCAATCTGTCTATTCGGTTTAGCAACATAAAAAAACTTGCGGCCAATGTCTCCAACGACCAAACTGGTACTTTCTCGGGAATAAAAAGACAGATCTCCCCTGTGAACCCCTGGAAAAGCAGCTTGGTGTAGCAAATGAAATACGGGTTTTTTCAATTTTGGATCTCGAGGCACCGGGTTGTCCTCTGAATCAAATGTTGGCGTATATTCCTTTATATAAGAACGGAGTGTAATGCGGTCATCTTTTTTTGAAAGAATTATAAAAGCTTCTCCGTCCCAGGCCGTATCGAGATGAAGAATGGCTTCCCCTCATCAATGCGGATCGTACCCATTACTGGGGCAATTTTGGCTAATCCAGGTGTATCAGCATCAGAAGAATGATTGCTCCACTCCACAGGATTCTCGCCCTCTTCTCCTTTTTCATTCCTTACCTCAATCCAGTAGCGAGTATCGCGCCAGGCAAATTCAATTTTCTTCCCTCCCTTGATATCGCTCACCTTTCTTGGATGCAATTGAAGGGCTTTTGCACACCTGGGAGCATCAACCGTTGGGTATTTTCGAGAAGGAGGCCCAATCGAAACCCCCTCCGCATATCTTGCAAAAAAGGAGAGCAAAGTAACAGATGCAAAAATTAAGGCATTTCTTTTGCCACTGATTTTAAGACTCTTAGGATTTCTAGGTATCATAAGATGCACCCCGGGGTAGAGAAAAAATGAGAGCGTATGCGGCCGATTCAAAATATTGCATTAGACCATGGCAAATGGCATGCCATGTATCGCATGGCTTTTTGGATGGCAGGTGCCAGGCGGTCCCTGACAAATGCCGATCATTTGGTGAATCAGATCAATAGACAAAAATCAAATCCCGGGGGCCCTCAAACATTGGCACGCATCACTGGATCATAGGACCGGCTAATCGGCTGAAAAGATCCCTCTCAAGAATTGCGTCTGTGGTCCGTTACTGAATCGTTTTGATTTTCATCATTTAGAAGAAGGACCACCGCCTCACGCGGGCCCATTAGCGAGCGATTCTGAACTATTGCGCCGGATCGGGTAGGCCAGTCCATTTCTGAATTGACTCAACACCAGATAGAGTCAAGAAGTGGGTGCACTTTCAAAAACTTAAAATCCATTCAGTCCATTCGAGCGGATACTCTAGACCGGGTTATTTAATTCCTAAAATTCTGGCACATTTCTGAAGAATGGTCTGTCTCCCTTCAAGTTCATGTTGAATGGATTCATAGATTTTAGTGCTATCAGGAATGATCTCAAAAATTTTTCCTGAAATTGGATTATGGCCCTTTTGAAGCATATCAATTCGACCAGAAACTAGGGCATTTCTCATGAGAAGCAATATCTGATACATCCGCAATCTATTCCCAAAGCGACTCCCAAATTGTAAGACAGTCTTCTCCAAGAAATCCATATCAAAACAATTCTCAGCAAACAATTCCCTTGGGGTCACCTTGCCATCCAACAACTTGGTCTCAGTCCAATCAAGAAGAAACCATTTCTTTTGTGACTGATCATAAAAAACTTGATCCATTCGCAAATCACCAATTCTTCTGAAGGGAGCCATAGCTTTAGCAAACTCCCTTATCCCTTTTTCCATCTCTTTAAGCCTTCTCTTTGAAAAGGAATCTGGTTTAAAGACAAAATCCACCATTGAAACATCGGGATTGACCTCTTCAACAATAGCAAATTCGTCAAGCGCAAAAAAATACATTGACGGTACAAATCCTGTTTTAGAAAGGAGACGATGATTTTGAATAAACATGTTTAGATAAGCTAGATATGGAATTTCTCTAAAAAACCCTGACTGGGGAGGAATGCGGAGAATTACAGATCGTTCATTAGTTCCATCGACTCTGGCGACTCTCAATATCTTGGTTGTGTTCCCACCAGTCAATACACTTAAAATTTTAAACTTTAAGGAGGAAAATTCAAGAATTTTGCCTGGAACGAGAGATGCAACGGAATCGTTGTACCCTTGAGGATTTTCAAAGTACAGACCCTTCAAAGTTATGGACTCCGAATTGGCAGAACAGATGACTTCGTAGATCAAAGCAGCGATAAAAAATAATTGCTTCAACAAATATATTTTGGACATATAATTAATCCGATCCATATCGCTTTTAGCCTGTAATACCTTTAAAAAGCTGACAAAAATCAGCTCACGGAAAGTTTGTTCTCCCAGAATTTTAACAATTATTCTGTCTACTTTTAGAAGAAGCAATTAATGTACCATTGAAGGAAACGAATTTAACCAATATTTAGGAGACTTTATAGTAAAATGGAGGCTCTCCGTCGAAACTCCCCGGTTCCTCACACAACTATGGCCGGTTTAATTCAAATATCTTCTCTGCTTCTATCCAGCCCAAAAATTTGGACCATTTCTCTGATCCATTTTCGATATGAGATAACCAAGGCTTGGCAGGACCGTAATTGCTCAAGAGACCTCTGAGCGCTGGATAGTCATGCAAGAGATCAGGAAGTTTTTGCCGCACCAATTCTGTATATGTATAATTGTCACCCGTGTCTCCCATGAGAATGTTTTTTACGTAGCCCAGATAGAAATGATGTACAAGCGCTTCACCATTGAGCTCACCCTTTCTAAAACTCAAAATTGACTCAAAAATATCGCCATATCCTGCATTGCTGGAGCTAATAGTCAATTCAGGAAGGAGAATGGTATAAGCCTCATTAAGATTTCTAATTTCACCGGGAGTGGCTCCATTTTCCAGAGTTACAATAACCTGCATGCTATGGTAAGCTCGTTTCAAGTCTCCGACAGACGCTCCCGCTTCCAAACCCAGTTTCTCCATGACATCCTGAGAATTCAATCTATTCCTCACAAGTAACATCTTCTGCCTTAGCTCTTCTTTTCTCTTCCGTTGCTCTTTGATAGTTTTCGCACAAGACTTTGGGTCCAAACTCAGTTTTAATGACTGACTTGCTAGAATGATTGAATCACCCATCAGAAAGATTAGAAAAATGCACAAAATTTGCCATTGATTTAAACTAAAATTTGATTTTTGTCCCATTTTATTTCTCCATCTTCCATCTTCTCTAGATATTGATTCATAAAATTACTTTTTAGTAAAAAAGGGTGTGAACCAGCAATGTGGGTGCCAAGACGGCAAATGCTGTGGAGGCAAAAGAAAGTTCTTGGAAGAAGCCGCGCCCGAGATTTTTGCCGGAAATGGTCACCCTAAAGACCCTTAATGGCCCCAGACAGAGCTCCTTTCTCTCTCTATTTTCTTCAGAGCCTCAAAAAGACAGGCACAGACCTTGCTCTAGATTTGATCGTTCAGCCATACTTTGAGGAGATTGCCATGAGGAAACTGCTTGGATTCGTAATTTTGAGCTTTGCTCTTTTAGTTCCATTGATGAGTTATGCGGTAAAAGTAAAGACCACGAACCTCAAGAAAAAGGCCTTTTTTTCTGCTCAAGAGGGCGAAAATCTTTACACCCCACTTGACCTAAAATTGAAGCGATTTCGATTTACTCCAACCGATTACAAGATCTGTGGCAAGGTCCTTGTGAGAGAAGAAGATTCGCTCAGCTATTCTTGTACGCTAGAGTTGCCCTATCGTTCGACAAATGTTCAGTTACGCGAACAATTGAGTCCTCAATCGGTCAACGTAAAGAGCGGGAACTCAAGAAAAAATGTTCAGATTGATGTTTCAGAAGATGGGCGATTCGTGACTTTCACCACAGATTTTGACTCTCAAGGGCTCGATTTTGAATTGGCCGAATTCAACGAAGATTTCTTTAAGGTCTACGAAAAATCTGCGCTCTCTTTAATTTCGGAAGCAATGAAAAGAACGCCACTTCGACTGCAGGTTCTGGAAAACTAAATAAGTCTCTCATCGCAAAGATAAAACAGCTCGGACTACTTTTTCCCAAGCAGCGAATTTTTAACCTCTTGGCTAAACATCTTAGGACCGATAAAAATTGCCAAAAGATTTTTGGCAAATGATTTGCTCGCGATCGAACCTTTTTTTGGGTTTCGGCCTTTTTGATCAACTTCCAGGTGATCCGGATAAAAAGATAAAGACATCCGATGTCCCTTTCTCATTTCACCCATCAAACTATTAAATTCTTTCAAAGCTTCCTTGTAAGCATCACAATCGAGAATACAACCCTTGAAAACGGCCTCAGACCAAGCTTCCGTAATTTGCTCCTTTTCAACACCGCGAACAAATTCCATTTCAAGATGTTTCAATTTATCACTTGAAATAATTTTATCTCCATCGTCGCTCTCTTCTTCTAGATACAATCCGGCCACATAAACCTTAATGGGAATTCCAAATTTAGAAACCTTACGAAGGGCCACCCCATTTACCTTAAGTGTCTTATCCGCCAAGCTGAGACTTTCCTCCATTTTTACGCCTTCAAGTTCAGCAGCAAACCCCTTTGCGGCATTTGTCAGAGATAAAACTAAAACGAAAATAAAAACAAGCATCTTCATAGAATTCTCCCCCTTTATTACTGTCCAAAACTTTTTCCATTTTTCATTCTCTCATATTTGCCCGCCGAGCTATTTACCCTTAGAATCGCTTTCATCATTTGAGAAAGATAAAAACTCAACTCCGAATTTTACCCACTCTTTCATCTTAAGATAATCCAACATCTGCCGGCCCACTCTCAACTCACATTCATCACAAAGCGACACCGTGACATTACTCATCCACCACGGCCCGATCTTTAACCGCGGAATTTCCAAACGATCAACTTCACTAAAATCACGAAGTTTGCGTTTTGTCAGGACTTCACGAATCAGTTGCGCGTCAATCGTCGATCGAGGCAGGATCAAATCTGGCTGAGATTCATCTACGAGCATAAACTTAACAAGTCCCTTTTCGGCCATCCACAAAGGAAGATAATATTGATCTCCGTTCAATGAGGGAGCTAGAAATTCCACAGTCGAAGTACGATCCTTTCTGTTTTCTTGGCTCTGCAAAAAGGAATTTATGCTCATTACTTTCTGTCCCCAAAAAACATCCTTTTCTGGGTGCCCATCTTCATGGTGTCCGACGAGAGAGAGAGCCTCTTCGGCCCTCCCCATGCCAACTAGCTGATCCACAAGCTCCGTAAGTGCTTCAAGGTAGTCCGGCTTCTTTGTCAAAGTTTTGTAGTACCACTCGATTCCTCTTTCCTTTTCTCCCAAACGAATAAGGGAGCGGGCATACCAAAACATCGTGTCGTACGCTTCTCCCCCAAGCGAAAAATAAGCTTCAAAATACTTTCTAGATTCATTCCAACTTCCAAGATGACAGTGGGCGATAGCCAAATTCGCCAGAGCTGTGCGTTGACGTGGTTGGCGCTGCACAACTTCAGAGAATGCATCGACCGAACAATCAAATTTCTCAAGAGAGTTACAAATAGCTCCCATGCTGAGCCAATCTTCAAGGGTGGCCTGGCCTATTGCACGCTTCAGAATCAACCAAGAAGCCTCAATGCTGAACTTCTGCCACAAAACGAGTTGAACACCAAAGAACAGGGTGAAGCCCAAAAACAAACCAAAAAGACACCTCTGAGCAGATTTAGACCAGCTCTTATGAGACTTCTTGGAAAATTCGCTCGCATCTCCGAGCCAAGAGCAATTCTGGCACTCAATCTTCCCGAAGGGATTGTCTTGATTCAAATTGGAACTTCCACACTGGGGGCAATTTTCTAAAAAACGCATTGATATTCAAACTTTCAAACCTAAGGACTCGACTTTTGTTGGTGAGCCATTCTTGCATATGAAACCAATCAATCCCATTGGAGATAACACCATGAATTTAGACCAGACACAATTTAACAGTCAATGCCCTGAGCGCCATCGATTGTTCATTGAGATACAAAATCAATGTCCCCTGTGCGAGACTGACCTCACTATCCACGTTCTGTTCAAGCCCGATGCTCAGAGTCTGGTGGAAAATGCTGAATGTCCAAAATGTGGCGTAACAACCCGAACAATGGACCATTTCGTCCACTAAATCGAAGTGTTTGTTCTTGAAGAGACTAGACTCGACTTGAGCTTTCTGAACTCGACCGCCGAGTTCACCAAAGATCACAGAATCCTTTGCTGATTAGTTTCGATCATTTTTATGGTCCTGCGTCTGCTGCTGCAGCCGTCATTCCGGTGCGAATCCACCAAAAAAACGTCATTTTCTAACTGATCAGTCAAAATAATGACACCTCGTCAAGCCAAGCTCCTCCTTCGAACTCGCTCCCACATAACCAAAAAACTCGCACCAATCCCTAGCACAGTGATAACAACATGGGCCAAAGCCCCAACATAGGGAATCCATCCGAAAATTTCAAAAATAAGAATACCAAGACTCACAACCATTAGCTCGTGCCGTCCTCTGCCAATTCCCAATTGATTGACGATCACCTTCATTGTGGCAACACAGCCCATGACGGAGAGGTAAACGGTCAACAGAAATTGGACGGGCAAGAGCGAGATGCCAAAAACTGTAACGGCCAAAAAAAGAGCGACAGGAAGATAGGCCAATAGGTACAAAAAACCGGCTAATCCAGCTCCAAAAGAATCTTCCCGAAGATTTCGCTGAACCTCAAGGAAAAGATCGGGAGCCAGTCGGACAACCAAAAGGCTAACACACAAAAGAAAGAACATTTTAAAAAATCGAAATCCCCATAAAAAAATAGAACTACCAACCAGGTCGAAAAGATTGAACTCATTCGCAGAGTTTAGGAATAAATCAAAAGAACGATGAAAGGGACTAAATACCTGAGAGGTCCCGTGGTGCACCTTTGCTCCTGGATCAATCTCAAGGTCTCCACCAATATTAACAAGCTCTTCAGTTATCTCGGCCGATGAATGAATCCGCACCTGCCCACCCTTTACGGTGAGGCGTGCCACTTTGCCTCTGATTTCGGCCTGCCCACCAAGTATGACCAATTCTTCTAGCGCCTCTCCTTGAGCCAATTCAAACTTCCCTCCAACAACGACTCGCTGATTTTCTCGCCCCGCATCTACCCCTGATCCAGAGACAACAGGACTGCCTCCATTCAATTGCAGATGCACAAGGTTTATGATCTCCTCAACGGACTGTTCTGGCTCGCCGGACTTCAATTTATCCTTTACAGAGTCCAGCACATCTCCCTGCAACTTGATTTCTGTGACGGCCGAAGAAATCACACGATCAGACAACTGTCGATCCTGTTCTAATTCTCTTTCCAAAGTCTTTTTTAAGTCAGTGGGAACCTCAAGACCATATATTTGGATCTTCACCTGACCTTTGCCCAAGCTCAAGACTACTTCGGCTTCGTCCGCAGCGAGAAGGCGAAGTGAATATCCAAAAAGAATTAGGACAACTAAGATGAGCAAAGAACATCTTCTCACAACTAAAACCTCACATAAGTCATCAGTGAATACTGAAGTTCCTCCTCCCGAAATAAAGCCAATGGTTTCTGCCGAAGCTTTGCTGAGGGAGTCTTAAATTCTCTCAATTTTATATCATTGATGATGCCCGCGAGAAAATTGATTGAACTCACACTGTAGCTCACCATAAAACTCAGATTTAGAAACTCATCCCGCTTGGACGCTAAATCCATTGACGGAACATCATAAATCCACTGGTGGGTCAATCCCACTCGCTGGCTAAATCCCAATTCAGTTGTCAGTCTTTCACTCAACTCTAAAAAATGCTCAAGCTCAGCCTGCTTGTTTCCTTTTGCAAAACCAAAATGATTTGTTGTCCCGCGACGTGCGTAAAAGTAATATCCCGGATGAAAATGATAAGACAGCTCAATCCCTCTCCCAACTGGAGTCGTAAAAACAAATCGACCTTCGGTACGAGTCAATTGTTTGTTCACCTTTGAGGCATCACTGAGAGGGACATACAATCTGAATGCACCAAAGAGACCAATATCGCCAGGAAGCAAGGCGATATCATAATGAGAGTATTGAAAGTAGGGATCACCTATTGCAATTTCAGAACCGACATCCTCACCAAAAAAATTCCTTCCCGCGCTGGAGAGAAAAAATACGGGCCGGAAAGAAATTTTGCTCTCGTAATTGAGCCGGTAGTCTACACCGACAAAATTATAAAATGAAAACTGCCCGTCCCCATTCCGGTAATCTCTCGAGTTGACAGTTGCCCAATTAAAATAACTGTAAGAAAACGGCGACTTCTTTCGACTCATCGTATCTTGTTCGGTAATAGGAATGAGAGTTCGTCGTTGAGGTGGAAGCGCCAAATCCTGAGTTGCCTCTGGAACCTCCTCCGTCGCCAATCGTGAATCGGCAGAACTCGGCAGTTCTTGACTATGACCCACTCCAAGAAAACCGTGTATCGCAAGAACAAAGAGGAAATATCGACCTCTTCGACCCCAATATTTCAAGACTAATCCCCCGAGAAATGGTTCTGGTGACACTTATCGTAATCAAAATGCCTGCGAATCGATTTCTCCCACGGATAGATTTGCCTTGCAAGGCAAATTGATTGAAATTGGATGTCCCATAAGGCCTAATGGACTTCGAGAATTCAACGCAGCCGCGCTGGAGTGAAAAGTGAGAAACATGAATGTGCTCTTAATTCCAAAACTCAAATCGAGATTGACATTAATGCTGCTTTTGCAGGCCCTCTTGGGCTGCACGACGGTGCATCATCAGTCACAGGATTCTCAGCACGAGAACGTCCTCAGTTTTATGGCCTACAACGTGGAGAACCTTTTCGATACTCAGCACGATACAGATCGAGAGGATTTCGACTATCTTCCCCTTTCAAAGAAGCAGACAAGTGAACATCGAAGCAATTGCAAAGAGTCAAATGCACGTCATATGGACACTTGTTTGAAAATGGATTGGTCAGAGTCAGTTCTCCAGAGAAAGCTCGAGCGTTTGGCACAGGTGATTTTGCAGGTCAACGGAGGCCTTGGACCTGATATTCTTCTTCTCGAAGAGGTCGAGAACATTCGAGTGCTCCAAATGCTGCGCGATCAATACCTAAAAAAATCTAACTATCAAACGCTGATCCTGATCGAGGGACCTGACAAGCGCGGAATCGATATTGGGCTCTTATCTCGCCTACCAGAAAATTCTTCAGAACCTGCAAAGCTACATGTCATTCCGTTTAAAGCAAACAGTGTTGAGGACCAGACATGGATGGCCCGAAGCCGGGGGATCTTACAGGTCAATCTCATCCTCCCTGATAGCGAGATACTTACCGTATTCGGTGTCCACTTTCCCTCCCCTCATAATCCCTTTTATTGGAGAGAGCAGGCAATCGACCACCTCATTCGCCTGAAAAGCAAATTGCCCAGCGATCGTATGACTGTGGCGGGAGGTGATTTCAATATTTCATCAGAGGAGGAAAAGAAGATCGGCCAATTTCGACTCCGACTGGCTCCTCAATGGCAAATCTCTCATCTTATTGGATGTCAGGATTGCCGGGGAACAAACTATTTTGCTCCGGCTAAATCATGGTCCTTTTTAGATGCCCTCCTTTTTCACAAAGAGATGTCACTAGCGGGCTCAGCCAAATGGTACGTCGATCCAAAGTCCATTTATATTCCAAATCAAAACAAATACCAAGTCAGCCGCTGGCTCACACCGGCGCGTTTTTCTGAGGCCTCTCCGTCAGGGGTCAGCGATCACTGGCCAATTATGGCTTGGCTTCGAAAAAAAGAATCACGGACACAATGAGATTTTCTTAGAAAGCCGTTCTGTGAAATTAGCTTCTAAAAACACCATTACGAACATCAATCGGGAGACTTTTACAGATTGAATCATAGTCCTGATTGGAGAGAATACATTCCACAATGGAAATCACAGCCGACACCTTCTTAAAGAAAGATTCGGTGCTCGGAATAATAAAACGACGAGGATGCCCGGCCCAACACTTTTTTATCTTCTGATTAATTAAGTCGGCCTCTTTGTGATTTTCGATGCGAACGACGTTATCCTTGTCATAGGACTCAGCCCCGGCCGTATCTAAGTGGATAACCCAGTCATAACGATTCAATTCTTGCTCCAATGTCGATTCAACGGCCCTAAAAAATCCATCTTCCTGCATCTCTGGCCAATAAGCCAATCCATCCAATGTGCCGCGGTCGCAAATCAATAAGTTCTGCTTCACATTTTCTATCTCGAAAATTCCTTCATGGGCGACCTGAACCGCATAAATTGCCTTTTGCTGAAGCTTAATCGCTTCGGGAAAACTACGCCTCGAAAATCCGCCGCTAAACAAAATACTTGCAGCTTCGGGAATCATTGTCACTCGACGAGAAAATGATTTTGTAATAGACAAAGCCATCGTGGTCTTTCCGCCTGAAGGACCTCCCGTGAGAACTATTTTCATTGCCTCTCCAGATCAAGATTTTTCTTCTGACCATTGATCAGAAACTCGTCATTCAACTGAGGAATCACAACTTTCCAGCCCAACTCATGAATGATTCGATACCGGAGTGATCGCAAGGCATTTGGTTCTCCATGATTCAAAAACACACCTCGTGGAGGACATTTAAGATTCTTGAGCCAATCCATAATATCATCGGAATCTGCATGAGCGGAAAAACTATCTACCGATATGATTTCAGCTTCGACGGTCACCAACTGGTGGTGAATCCGAACATTAGTCAAACCTTGTTTTAGCAGCAAGCCCTTTGTTCCTTCAGCTTGGTACCCTACAAATAGAACGGCACTCTTCGGATCTGGCAGTTTTGCTTTAAGGTGATGAAGAATTCTTCCCCCCGTCAGCATTCCAGCCGCCGATATAACAACTTTTGGAGAAGTATCCATACACAACAACATGGACTCGTCAGAGGATCTCACAGCTTCATAGGAGGTCGTGCAAAGAGGCGTTTGCAATTGTCCATCGATAAATGCAAGCCGCAGCTCTTCCGGATGATTCATGTACACCTGAGTCGCATCCAGTGCCATGGGACTATCAACGTAAACAGGTGTTTTTTGTATGATTTTTTGGCTCTCCAATTCACGAATGATGTAAAGCAGCTCTTGGGTTCTACCAACAGTAAAAGCGGGAACGACCAGAGTCCCTCCTCGTCCCAACACCTTCTTGATTATTTTGCCAAGCAAATCAACATGATCCTCTCTCGGCTGAACTCGATCTCCGTAGGTCGACTCGAGCACCAAATAATCTGTTTCGGTCAGAGCGACGGGAGGCTTAATAATATGAGAACGCCCATTGCCTAGATCTCCAGAAAAGCTGATCAGGCGCGAACCGTGATCTCCTTCGTATGCAAATTGAATAATAGACGAACCCAAAATATGCCCGGCTCTCAAAAAACGCAGACTCAAGCCCGGAACCATCTCATGCCAATCGTCAAAACTCAGAGGCTGAAAGTGCCTCAGCACCCTGACAGCATCATCGGTTGTGTAAAGTGGGAGGGCCGGATCATGTTTGGAATGACGGCTTCGATTGGCGTATCTCGCATCTTCCTCTTGGAGATGAGCCGCGTCCAATAGCATGATTTCGCACAAGTCCTTTGTTGAACGAGTGGAGTAGACAGGGCCCGCAAAGCCCTCTTTGACCAGCTTGGGTAAGTACCCAGAATGATCGATGTGAGCATGAGTCAAAACAACTGCATCGAGATTTTTTGCCCCAGGAAAAATGTCCCAATTGAGTTGCCGAATCTCTTTAGGCCCTTGATAGAGCCCGCAGTCCACGAGAATTCGAAACTTGTCATAGTGAACCAAAGTGCGACTTCCAGTGACAGTGCCTGCACCACCTAAAAACTGAACACGCAGCTTTCTCGACATAACCACAACCACTCTTCTTAAACGTGAACAACCCAAACCGGGCAGCTGGCTTCTCGAACCAATTGTCTTGCGATGCTACCCACCAAAACAGACGAAACTGGCCCCGATTTTGAACCTACTGAAACCAAATCAACACCGTTTTGAGAAATGTATTGATTGATTGAATCAGTGATAAAACCAGGCTTTTCTTCAATAAAAAATTGAGCAACCACCCCCGCCTTAGCGGCTTCAGTAACTAAACCCTGGCTATCCTTCTCCCTCGCAGCAGATTCCAAATCGATATACTGTTGCACGGAAACCCAACCCCCTCCCGCCATGTAAACTCCCGTTTGAACCATTGGCTCAATAGGATCCGGGAGCTTATGATAAATGATCAGTTGTGCACCGTATTTTTTGCAAAACACCAAAACTTTCTTAAAGGCCTTCTTATTAGACGCAGAAAAATCCGTGGGAAAGAGTACCTTTTTAAACTGAGTCACTGACTTGGTCTCGGGATTAACCAAAATAAGTGGCACTTTCGTCGCCATGAGAGCAGTCTCCGCAAAAGACCCCAGAAAAAGCCGGGCCAATCCTGTGCGCGCGTGACTGTTCATGACCAAAATTTCTGCCTGACTCCTTTCAACAAATTTCAAAAGCTTGCTCACATTGGAAGCCATTGAACTCTCTTTATTCAAAATAATCTCAGGCTCAAGTAAGGACGGAATACCGAGACCAGAAAGGACCCTGGTGAATGCCTCTCTTACTTTTGGCTCAAACACAGACACCCAAGGTCCGGAAAACTCTCCCGTGAAATTAAAATTGCTTGGACTCAATACGTAAACTGGTTGAACAGGGGTCTTTCCCTCTAAGGACAGTGCCTTTACAATGGAAGTTAGCTTCGACCAACTCGGCCCACTTGCCTTAAAAGGATCAACGGCCCAAATAATTTGACGACAAAGATCAGAACCCTTGGATTTGGAAGAAGCAAAAGATCTTTTGCTTTTTGGAGATTCCTTCCTTTTAAGTTTTCCTCCCTCACTCCTTCGTTTTCCAGCAGACCCTTTTAGATCTGTCGCTCTTTTTGAAGCTGTCATTTTTCCAGTGTTCTTTTTGCTCATGGTTTGCCTTTCTCGCTCTCCCATCTCCCATTCTCAATAAAAGTGAGAGAACAACTTCTGTCCAATAAATCACAGTTTGGGTGGCAGAGGATATACCTTTAGTCTTTCAGACTCAACTGCTGAGACAACTTTTCCGTAATCGTAAGGTATCAATTCCCATCGCTAACGGCCAGACCATGAGCAAAAAAAATTCTCGACTCAAACCGACACCCCTCGGCCATGAAAAAAAGAGCTACTTCGACCGCGGTCCTGGGCGACACTGACGCGGAGACTGCGACCCCCGATCATCGTGCCATCAAGGGCGACAGCCTTTTCAACGGCCTCAGGTTTTCCAAATGTCACGAAACCAAATCCCCTCGCTTTTCCAGTATAAAAATCTTTGACAATTTTTAATTCGAGAATCTCTCCACAGGCTACAAAGATAGCTCGCAAAGCATCATCAGTTAAATCATATGAAAGATTTCCCACATAGACTTTGTTGGCCACACATCCTCCCATCCGTGGATGCAGCACTCAATTCTCAGGAAAAAACAATATCCACCCCAATCATTTTATTCACAAGACTCTTCATTATGACAAATTTTTCTCGTTGAACACAACCCCATTTGCATTTCTCGACGAAAATACTGACCCGACTTAAATTGTCTTCCGTTTTGCGCATGGCAAAATTCGTGAGACGAAAGTCTCTGGTGATCAAGCAACTTCTCCTTTGAATGGTCTTGATTTCGACTCATCCGGTTGGTTGCGATCCCGCCTCATGCTATCCTTTGTCTTTGGGATATCCTCATGCCTTCGAAGGAAAAGTCTCATAGAATTTCAGCTCAATCACTTGAACCTTTGCTTTCTCCAAGGCCCGATTTTACGTCCAAACTCCCTGCTATTTCCCTTATCATTCCAGTTAAAAATAGCGAAAGTCTTCTTTTGGCAAATTTTGCCGAAATCACCCGTGAATTGGAAAATTCAGAAATTTCATTTGAAATCATATATGTTGACTACGGCTCAACTGATCATTCAAAAATGATCACGATTGGGCTTGCACAAAATTATTCCTATGTGAAAGCGTTTTCTGTCTCATCTCCTGCTACCTCTTCCCACCCCTTTGATTCTCTCTCCTCGTGCCTGCGCTACGGAGTCAAACATGCACTTCATGAAGTGATTGTCTTTCCAGGAATCACAAAGAGTTTCTCGATGAAAGAATTAAAGTCTCATCTGATCGCTTTAGAAAAGGGATACAGTCTCGTCTTTCACCGCCCTTCTTTCGGAATTAGCTCCTCACTGGTTTCACTATTATCAACCACGTTCTTTAGCGTCTTATTAAGAAGGAAAATTCGAATAGCGCCAAGAGAGTTCGAAGCGACAGGATGGATTTCGAAAAAAGAAATTTTGAGTGGACACTTGCATTTGCCATTCATTGAACGCCTTCTCCCATTTTACTTCAGGCTTCAAGGACTTCATATTCTTGAGAGAAATGAGTCGGTTCAAGATGAGTCGAGTCAAGATGAACCAACTAAAATCAACTCATCCCAATTCACACCAACTCCAACAATTCAACATAGGCGCCAAGAAATCAAAAAGCGACAGGCTTTAAAATTCACTCACTTCTGCCGATGCGCATTAAGTGAAACAAATACGAATTTGTCTCCATTTTGGATTTTTCATTCTCTTTCTCCTCGGATGCGAAGGTGGGGTTCCTGAATTTTCAGAGTTGGGATCAAATAGAATACCCAATCCCACTTTCTCAGGAAAGTCGACGACAACGATCACTTTGACTTCGCCTACTCAAACCATTGTCTTGTCGGGTGAGTGTGACCAACGAGTGCAGGACATCGAGGTGCAATTTAAAGATCTGAGTCAATGGGCGGGAGCCTCAGAGTTTTCGGTGGCACCTCCTTCGTTAAATTGTGAAAAATCAAGCCACTCCTTTTCCATCAACCTCAAGGGACTCACTCAGCTCGGATTTTGGGGCCAATTGACCCAGCCACTAACTTTTCAGATCGGCCTTCGCTCCTCCACGAAAATTGGCCCCAGTGGTGCCAGTACAGTCAATGTCCTCTACAGACCTGTAGATTCGGGCAAGGCTCCTTTGGGAAATGTATCCTCCGGTTCAGGCTCCACCTCTTCAGGCAACTACAAGCTTGATGCTCGTATCAGTTTTGGAAACACCCAGCCCTCGTCCAGCCCTAACTATCGAATCGAAGGCAGCACAGTGCGGTGATACACCAGCTCAACCTGGGGCAAGTTTTTGCAAAATCTCAATAAAACCCATTGCTCCAATGTTTTGGCACACATTTATGAAATCTGGGAGGGCCACTTTAACTCAACCAAAGTCTAGCCGATAAGCTGTGTGGGCGCTCGCGGTTGTGATTATTGGCGAGGCTCAGTGGTTGATCCCATTATTTGGTACGTTTCTGGGGGAATGATTCGGTGAAAGCAGGCAGTCGATTTTCTATCATTCTGTCTTCGTTGGTTCTGATAATGACTTCGTTCTCTGTCGGACTAAAAGCAAAGGCGGGTGATGTCGAATTAACATTCACTCTAGATGGTCGTCTTTTTACTTCCTCCGGAACGCCTAACAATAGCAATTCTGCATCATTTCGATTTCAAATCTGGGACCCATCGTCCACTTGCATGCTTTATGAAGAAACTCAAATGAACGTAGATTTATCGAGTATCGATCCAGAAAATATCGGACGATTTTCACTGAATATTGGATCCACTCTCGGCGATGCAAAGCGCAGCGGTTCCGACCCTGGCAACGCAATGAGCACGATTTTTAGCAATATGGTTTCAACTGGAATTCCTGCCGCATCACCTTGCGTTTCAGGATACACTCCCACCTCGGGAGCTGCCAGGCATCTGCGCGTCTATGTCAATGACGGAGTCAGTGGCGAACAACAAATCACACCTGACTACGTACTTTCTTCTGTCCCCTCGGCCTTTGTTGCCCAGACAATTCAGGGAATCTCTCCCAGCGAGCTCATTCAAGTGCTGGGTTCAGTTTCTCAGACAAATCTTGAAGGCCTTTCAAGTCGTGCAACGGCCCTTAACCAACTTGCTGACGGAACTTCGGCCCTCTATACCAAGAGCGACGGATCCAATTGGAATCCCACCAGCACGATGACCATGAACAATCAACGCCTCTCACAGTTAGCAACACCAATTTCCGGCGATGAAGCTGTAAATAAAAGTTACAGTGATGGCAAGTTGGGAGGTCAGAATTTTTCTGCTCCCACACCGACAGATGGACAGTCAATTCGTTGGAGCACGAGCAACAATAGGTGGGAAGCCTATACGGTGCCCGCAGGTGGCACCGTCACATCGATCACGGCTGGAACAGGACTAGTCGCTGGCACTATTACGACTTCAGGAACCATCAACGTCAATGTGGGCACTGGTCCAAACCAGGTTTTGCAGATGAACGGTATGGGCCAGCTCGATCTCGGCGGAGCCTCGGTGGTTAACACGCCTTCTATTAAGATCAGTCCAGTAGGAAAGTTCCAGCTTGGGACCATGAATAACTCCCAGGAAACGACGCTCATCGGCTCGCTCAGCGTGTCCAACCAAGGAACGACCTGGTATAACTCGGATCTGAGTGCAGTCAGAGCATGGAACGGAACCGCTGCTGAGAGCTTGAGCACGAAAAATTTTGTTTTTAATCTTCCGCTTTCAAGTGCCGTGACATCAAATACGACCACCGTGGGACTCAATTTGGGCACGGGCCTTCATTTTAACGGAACCTCTGTTGAAGCAGATTTTGGGAGCTCGAGTTCTCAATGGTTGCAAAACTCATCGATTCCCAATTGTGGCACCGCCCAAAAACTTCAGATGAGTTTAGGACCCGTCTATTCCTGGTCCTGCGTGGCTGACTACGACACCACTTCCGGACCTGCTTCAGGTGACTTGTCAGGATCCTTTCCAGGTCCTATAGTCGCAAAGCTACGGGGCCAGATTGTGTCGGCCACTGCTCCGATGGCAAATCAAGTTTTGAAGTACGATGGAATACAGTGGTCTCCGAGCAATGATTTGTGGGAATCGTCGTCAGGAAACGTTTCTCGAACCTCAGGAAACGTTGGAATTGGCACCTCTGCACCTAGCTTTCCGCTCGATGTCGTCGGGCCCGCTCGTTTTGCCGATAATTTGACCGTTAATGGCAAGCTTGGCGTCGGAGGAACTCCCGATCCCTCCTCTCCACTCAAAATCTATTCGAACAGCACCGATGCCCTCATCATGCAATCGACAGCCAGCACCTCTGGCCTTAATTTTCGCAGTTCCGGCAGTGGGCCCAATAATCGAATCTACGTAAATGATTCAAACAACTACTACGTCTCAACCCAAAACGGTATTCGCATGAGAATCTACGATTCAGACGGCACTGTTGAGGTCAACAAACTGCGTGTCGTTGCAAGTGATCTTGACGTCGGATCCAATAAAGTTATCAACGTGGCCAATCCCACGGCAGCCCAAGACGCTGCAACAAAGAGCTACGTCGATACAAGAACGACATTTATCGGAGCCCGCTACATGCTAACGACCGACCAAAATGTTCCGACAGCATCAGCTCCTCGTGTTAATTTTAATACTATGGATTATGACACGGGAAGCTTGGTCATTACAGGAGGTGCCTGGCATTTTACTGCCCCTGTCACTGGCTACTATCGCGTTTCGGTAAAGATTGAATTTCTTTCCAGCATGCTAAACTCCGAGGGAGCTTACCTTGAATTCCTGTGGAACAATGGAGTTAAAAGCACGATGATTGCCTCTCGCTGGGGTGGCGCTGGCACAGTCGCCTACTTCCCGGTTTTAGATGGGAGCACCACAGTGAGAATGACGGCCGGACAGTATGCCTGGTTTGAGGTATCGCATGATGGCCCGACTTCTCGCGTAATAGACAGCGATACCGGCAGTGGAGAAAGATCTTTTTGTACCATTGAGCTCATCAGTCAGTAGAATGGCAGGCTGACCCCCTTTTTACTTTTAGAATGGTTTTTCTTGCCTCTGTCTAAAGTCCGAGAGAGAAAGGAGCAATAAAGGAAATCGGAACATGATTCAGTTTTCTCACCGAGTCAGAGATTTTAAAGACCGCGTGATTGCAAGCGTTCGGAAGGAAATTGAAATTCAGAAACTGCGTTTTGGGTTTAAAGATGAAAATGGCAACGCAATCACCATGTCACAGTTTGCGCCGCCGCTCGTTCATGATAGTCAATTTGAAAACAATGATGCACGCGTGTCTTGCCTAATGGGATTGGACCTTCAGCACAGCCGCTTTGTTGGCAACCATCTTAAAGCTTCCCAGGTTTTGAATGTTTCTCTCCGTCATTCGCGTATGATTAAGAATTCACTCAACAGCAGTACTCTCAACGATCTTGAGCTCAAAGGACAAAGTTCACTTCAAGAAGTCACATTTAACGGAAGTCACCTCAACCAGATTTATCTCCTTGATGGAAGTTTTATTCTCACCACCCGAGTCGAGGGAAGCCATATTGAAAGATTCTCTATTCGAGATGCTTCCATTATCGAAAACACCCGAATGAGTGATTTTTCATTGAGAGATGTTGAATGGAACAGGGTGAGAATCGGGTCCGCACAATTTTATTCTGTAAACATGGCCGATTCTGTCTGGGAAGACGTCGATTTTTCAAATTCTCGATTTCGCAATTGTCGTTTTCTTGGCACTCGAATTTCCGGAGTCAAATTGCGTGACCTAAAAGTTGCTAATGTTGATTTCTCTGGACTGACAATTCAGAGTTCGGAGGAGTTCATGGAGGTTTTTATGGGTCATAAGATTTTTAAGAGATAGCCGAAGCTCGGATTCGAAGGCCTTTCACCTAATCATTCAATAAATCAACTGGGTTGATAAATCCTGACATGACCTTATTTGAAAATGAATCCCGCAGTTTGGCAGTCTCAAAAAGTCGATCGATCAGTCGAAAGGGGTCACATCCACCACTCAAACCCCGCGCGAGAATCCCCGCAACGAGAGGAGCGGCCATGGAAGTTCCGCTCATCTGCCGCCACCTGTCACCCGGAACGGTCGACAGCACATTACTTCCAGGAGCTACCACGTCAACACTTTTGGTTCCATAATTGGAAAAGAGAGAGAGATGGTCATTTTTGTCGGAGGAGGTCACGACGACCATGTTCTCGAGACCCAAAAAGCCAGCTGGGTATATTTTATTTTCTTGGTCCTCTAGATTCAAAGCCTCATTTCCCGCTGCAGTCACAAATATCACCCCGCGGGCTTCTGCATACTCGATGGCTTTGCGCAAGATAAGCAAGTTTTCTTCTGAAGGTTCATATCCATTCCAGCTCTTATAAACCCTCCACGAACTCGACAGAATTTGAGCTCCATTGTCGACGGCGTAAATTATTCCTTGAGCGGCATCAGATAAGAAAGTTGAAGACAAGCTGTTATCGAGCACTCGCACTGCCATGATTTTTGCTTCAGGGGCAATTCCTGCTCCGACTCCAAAGGGAAGAGCGGCGACAAGACCCGCAACATGTGTTCCATGCGAATGAGAATCCATTGGATCAGGATCACCACTCACAAAGTCATAGCCATAAACGTCGTCGACAAACCCATTGTGATCGTCATCAATGCGATTGGAGGGTATCTCCGCTTTGTTGACCCACATTTGCGTTGATAACTGGCGATGTGTGTAATCAACCCCCGTATCAATCACAGCGACGGTGACTCCTCTACCCGATTTCTCAGATGGCAAAGTGGTGAAAGATAATTTCTTCAAGTGCCAGGCCTTCTCCGAAATATCCGATTCGATCTCAGAAGAAGGAATTTTTGAAGAAGAACGCAACCAACTTGCCCACCCAATTGGAAAGTCCGGCTGAACGCTTTCGGCTCCAAATTGTCGAGCCAATGAGGAGGAATCAAAGGCCAAAGAGCTGATATGATCAGATTCAATTACCACAAATTGAGTGGAACCAATTCTCAGCTGATGACGAACGAAGACTTTTTGATTTTGAATCCTTTGAATCGATGGATTGACCAAAATCCATCTTTCCGCACGAGCTATTGAGGCTGCAAGGAAGTGCAATAGAAAGAACCCCAAGATAAATCGGCAACTCAAATAAAACCTCCGGCGGACCTGCAGTGAGATTCAATGATAATACCCTCTTCATCGTCATTGGGACCAAATTGCTTTCAGTCAGGCCGAGGGTCTAGTTCTAGGTCTAGATTTGGATTTAAATTTGGATTTGGATTTGGATTTGGATTTGGATTTAGAGCTAGACCCAGAGACGAACACAGATCAAACATGTCTGCGCTCCGACTTTCAATGTTAATCGCGCGGAGAAAATACGGTCCCGTAAACGGAGGCAAGATCAATGTACCCCTGATAAACTCGAAGAAGCGCCTCCTCACCCAAAGTTGCCATACCATATTTGCGCGCAATTTCGCGAATTTCCATTCGCGGCCTATTTCGGTTGATGGCCTCCTGAATCTCGCCGTTCACAAGAAGCAATTCGAAAATCGGCACCTGTCCCGTCGTTCCCTTCATCGTCACTTCGCCATTGACAACAACAACACATTTTTCACAGCCCGGTCCCTCTTTATAAAACCGGACATCCTCTGGCGGCTTTAGAATTTCAGAAATGTTATCGAGTATTCGCGATTCTGGCTCATATTCCTCTTTGCAGTAGTGACACAGGCCAAGAACGAGGCGCTGAGCTAGCGAACCGACCAGCGTGTCGGCGACAAAATTCGAACTGACATCGAAGGCCTGCATCCTCGCTATAACACCAATTGAATCTCGCGTATGAAGAGAAGTGAGTACCAAATGACCCGTTTGAGCCAACTGAACAGCCGTGATGGCCGACTCAGCATCACGAATCTCACCGAGAAAAATTACATCGGCATCTTGTCTCATATAGCTGCGGCTCAGTTCTGCAAACCCAGCTCGCTCAGTCACTTGAATATGGTTGACGTAAGGCAGGCGCCTTTCAATGGGATCCTCCGCCGTGATAATTTTCCTTTCTGGGCCGGCCAACTCATGAAGAAATGAGAGAATTGTTGTCGTTTTGCCCGAACCAGCTGGACCATTTAACACGATCATTCCGTTCTGCCGACGAATCATATCTTGAACTGATGTGTACATCGTTTCAGTCATCAGCAATTGGTCCATGGCGATGAACTTCTCATTGCGTTGAATTCGAATGCAGATTTCCTCAGCCTCAGGACCAGGAATGATACCCAATCGCAAAGTGATATTTTCTTGATTGGGTCTCTCCAAAACAATCTGTCCATCCTGAGGCACGCCAATGTTGGTCGTATTGAGGCCAGCCAAAACCTTGATCCGGGCCACCACTTCATTGTAGTGAATATTGATGAATTGGCTTTTCACCATTCTCAACTGCCCGGCGACTCTTAGGCGAAGCAGGTACCTCTGCTTGTCTCCAGGAACATTGTTAAATCCCATATGGATATCACTTGCACCTGCACGAATCGCGAGATCAAAGAGATAGTCCACCATCTGAGGAACTGATGCTCCCTCTTGATCAATACTCGTAAGTTTCGCAACTTTTCCATCAGGCTGCTTCAAATGAAGAACTCCACCCCAATTTTACTAAAAAATAAGCCACAAGGTTTTCTCGGAATTTTAGCAAGCCTTCTAAAGGCTTGCTGCGCCCTAGCAAGCGGGGAAGATACAAAATTCAAACCTAAGTCATTTGAAAAAATCCTATTTTACAAACAAAATTTGGCTTTTTTGGACGATAGGAAAGGCAGAGTTTTTTTGCTTGGGAGATGGGATGACGACCCATCTTTTTTGCGGAGTAATCAACGCAATAAATATGCATCTTTCCAAGACCTCGACTGGTGTCCAGGCCGTTAACAATCGTTGTCACTGACTCCTCCAAGTAAAGACAACCAGAGAATTCCTCATTTGGTTCTGCGATCGCACTGTAGAATTTTTGAATCACAAAATCCCAATCTCGATAATCAAGTTTACGAAACCTCCTTAAGAGCTCATCTATTCCCGCCACCTCACGGCTGGGATGAACTTCATGGTCGTTAACCAGACCCATCGCTGAATCAATATCTCCCCGATTAACGTCCGTAACGAATTCCATGACCACTTCTCTGGGACTACTCAAAGACCTCTTCCTGCTGCTCAACCCCCATGAGGCTCCCTTCTCTGCCCACTCTGACTTTGGTCCGCCAGAAGGATCTGTCAGAAGCCTCCTTCTCGATGTCTTTGAAACAGAACCACACACGTCGAAATAGACGTTAATTAAATATTGCCCGTTTGGGCAGAGGCAGCCTCTTTGGCCAAATCTTGTGCTCTTCCAAACTCCTCCATTTTCGTGACAAATCTGAATGAGTTCACTACCCGCAACCATGTCATTTCGGGTGCCACTGACTTCCGCGAAGGCATGAGGCGGCAAAAACGGGACAATCAAGCCTGTCATTAAAAAGAAAAAAACGAAACCCATAAACTGTATTCGGGAAATTTCCATCTGGAATTTAGGACTGGTCGGAAACCAAAAATCAGGACCTTAGTTGGGCCAAGGATAACGCCTTAAAATACGGTGAGGCCAACTTCTAGTGGATAACCTCAACAATGCGAATGGATGACTCGGCGGCGCCAGGGAGCGAGGAGAGGACAGCAATCGCCCCCTCATTTTCAGAAACAAAATGAATAAGTTCTTTCTCGGATCTAAAACTTCTCGGAGGCAGGCCCCTCCCACTAAACAGCTTGCGTCGCCAAAAATCAATGTACTGCTTCGAATCCATCTTCACAACTTGGGTTAAAAAGGCCCTACCAGATGGACTCTCCTCATCAATCAAAGAGGGCCGAATTCGACCTCCCGATTCCCAAAAAATCAATCTTCCAGAAAAAATATTCTCAAGTTTATCCTGGGAGATCTCGCCAATTTTATTACTTGCGTTTACAGCCACGTAATAAGTAGCTTCAGCCGAAGCTACTTTCCCTAAAATCAGCATGCCACTTATCACCGCAATTCGAACGGCCTGAAAATTCACATCCCACCCCAAAATAAAGCTTTCGTAAATGAATAACCCAGCAACGTCGAGATCCAAGAACCAATTTCAATTTAATTATAATTTCAGATAGAGCCACGAAATCAATACTTTTTACAAAAAGTCCTATATTTTTAATATTATTAAGATTTGACCAATACATTTTGCCTTGCAATCATGGCAGTTGTGTCACCCGATTATAAATGAAATTTAGTTATAAAATAATGGAGCCTTTCGTGAAATCAATCGTGGTATGTCTTTTGTGTTATTGGCTATTTTTCTTTCAACATTCGATGGCCCAAGCAGACCAGAGCATGATCCGTTGGGGCGGTTTTTGGAGTTTGTCTGCAAATCGGACTGATTCAGAAATCCTTTACAGGGGCGCTCTGACTGATCAACTCAATCTCTACAACGATAGCAAAGCCGGACTCAACGGAACGATTTCGATTGATGAAACCTGGACAGCGACTCTTCAGCTGGTGGCGAGGGGAAGCGGTGGAGACCGAAGTTTTGAGCCAGAATTGGATTGGGGATTGGCAACTTGGGAGCCCAATTCTATCTACTCGCTGAGGCTTGGAAAACAGAAGCTTCCCGCTTGGCTGATTTCTGATCACCTCGACGTTGGCGTGCTTTATCCCTGGAACCGCCCCCCAGGTGAAGTCTACGACACGAATCCAATTTCCTCATTTGTGGGAATGAGTCATGCTTTTTCTTTTTCCTTACCAAAATCCACAAATCTACTAATTGAACTGATCGGCGGAGGAGCAAACTCCGACCTTCACACAGATAAGAACACCACATTTGAATTGGACGCTCGTGACCTTGTTGGCTCGACCCTCACTTTAAAACGCAATGAGTTGAGTTTTCGCTTCGCCTATTTTCAAGCTCACGTGAATGCCTCGATTGTCGTGACTGATGACACCACCATAACACCCCCGTCCCCTCATCCTCTACGCACGACTACAGTGATTCCCCTGAAGTTGGGCCTGGCCAGTTTTTCCAATGTGGGATTGCGCTGGGATGGAGAGAGAGTTTTAGCGCTTGGCGAGTACGTTCAACAGAAGAATTCTAATGCTGAGTTGGAAAAAATAGGCGCGTATTATGCAACGCTGGGATATTACTGGGGGAAGAACAAATCCATTTTGACCCATCTCACCTATTCGGCGATCTCTGAGCAGGAAGGAACCAATCCTCAGCTCGCATCCGGCAAACAGGCTTCTAAAATTCTGGGTTTCAATTATTATTTTTCTCCCTCCCTGGTCGCAAAAGCTCAATGGACTCAAACTGAGACCGAGACGGGAAGAGGGAGTGGTTTTGCGAGCGACCCGGGCCGCCCGGTGAACCTCGCCGATATTTCCTTGAACAGTGCCTTTTAGTTTTTTGATCTTATGTAAAATTAGATCTTAGGCAATATTGGAGGCGAGCTTGCCGTCTTTGAGATCCCTTTATAGGACTTCCAAAGACGAGCGAGCTCGGCCGAATCAAGAGTCTCTTTTTGCATCAGTTCATTGACGCAAACCTCGACAAACTTGCTGTTATCTTTGAGCACTTTTTCTGCGTTCACCCGGCATTCGTCCAAGAGTGATTTGACTTCCAGATCGATTTTCTCTTCTGTGCTGTCGCTCCAAATCCGAATCCCTCGGTTTTGGTGGGCTGGCCCCTGCAGGTATCGCGATGAACCACTTTCTTCGCCGCTCATGAGCCCCAACACTTGCCCCATCCCATATTGAGTCAGCATTGCACGCGCAATGTTGGTCGCTTTGACCAGATCATCACCCGCCCCCGTCGATATATCTCCACAGTGACTTTCTTCAGCAACGCGCCCGGCGAGCAAGACGGATATCTTTCGCTTTAACTCCTCCTTGGTCATCAAATACCGATCCTCTAAAGGCCTCTGGAGAGTGTAGCCCAGAGCCCCAATACCGCGAGGAATGATACTCACCTTCTGCACCCGATCAAGAAATTGAAGAGCCATCGCCACTGTTGCGTGACCCATTTCATGGTAGGCCACCCTCCTCTTCTCATCCTTGTTCATCAATCTTTGTTTGCGTTCGAGCCCAGCGACAATCCTTTCCATCGCCCGGACAAAATCCTGCAATTGAACACCTTCGGCATTTCGTCGAGTTGCAATGAGGGCAGCTTCATTGACGAGATTGGCCAAGTCTGCACCCGAAAAACCCGGAGTCATTGAGGCCACCTCTTCAAGCCTGAGCCCCTCCTCAAGTTTGATTTTTTTGGCGTGAATATTTAAGATTTGAAGGCGTCCTCTCTGGTCGGGATTATCCAAAAGAACCTGCCGATCAAATCTACCGGCTCTTAACAGCGCTGGATCGAGGATTTCCGGTCTGTTCGTTGCGGCCAAAAGGATCACTCCAATGGTCGAATCAAAGCCGTCTAGTTCCGCCAAAAGTTGATTCAGAGTCTGCTCCTTCTCATCGTTTGCTCCGGCAAAACCGCCAAGAGTTCTCGCCTTTCCTAAAGCGTCCAGCTCATCAATAAAAATGATACAGGGAGAGTTATTCCGGGCCTGCTCAAACAAGTCTCTGACCCTCGAAGCTCCCATTCCCACAAACAGTTCGACAAACTCAGATCCATTGATAGAGAAAAACGGCACACTCGCTTCCCCCGCAACGGCCCTGGCCATGAGGGTCTTTCCTGTACCTGGAGGGCCCACCAGCAAAACCCCTTTTGGAGCTCTCCCGCCCAATCGAGAGTATTTCTTTGGATCCTTTAAAAAATTAACGACCTCCATCAATTCCTCTTTTGCCTCGTCAACTCCGGCCACATCTGTAAAGGAGGATTTGATGTCCTTTTCCATGTAAAGTTTTGCTTTGGATTTATTGAAACTCATCAGGCGGCTTCCTTGAGCCGCAAAAATGTTCCGAAATAAAAAGAAGAAAAGAAGCACGGGGAAAACCCACAAAGACAGGCTTCTCCAAAAGGTCGTCTTTGGAGACCCCTCGAGTTTCACTCCCTTCGATTTCAGAAGAGGAATAAGGCCCTCATCCTCGACCCGATAAGCGATCACATTCTTGGATTCATCCTTTAGTTTTGCAAGAATTCGCTCTTCATCTAAGACCACCTCTTTGACTTGGTCTTTTTCAACAAGCTCGATAAATTCTGTATAAGTCTTCAGATCCTGGCTCGTGTTCGTGTAATAGGAGCTCAAAATGAAAAATATAATAAGTCCAACCCACAATATCAAAGGATTCAAACCGGACGGTTGAAACTTATTTTTGGCGTTTGGTTGGCTCATCTTTGCATTTTTCCAATCTCTCCCCCAAAAAACAATTTCTTCGGCACGCTTCCGGTTGGCCTCTTAAATTCGCTTCTACCTCACTGATCGGCTATGCTTCGCAAACTAAAACGACTTCAGTTCGAGAGAGTTTTTCATAGCACCTCTCCTTTTGCTTGATTGGCCACCAGCCGTACAAAAAGGTGTTTAGGGGCGTCCACAAAGCGACCCATCCCGTTATCATGAAGCCCTCCCGCAAAATATTCCCCAACGGAATATGTGAGTTTGCAACGGATTCGGCCAAACCCAGTAACACGAAAAGGCTTAAAAAACCAACCCCCAACGAAACCCGCCCGTTCTGAAAAAGCAAAGCAACCCTTCGACGCAGTATATCGGCTTCGTATTCAAAAAAACTGTGAATAGCACCGGGCACCGAATCAACTCTCAACTCCCCATCAATTTGCTTTGAGTAATGAATAACAATTTTGAGCGGCTCCTTAACCCCAATTTCTTCTGCTGCGCTCACCATGTACTCCACGGCCTTTTCATCCAAATCTCGCTCCCTAAAGGGAGAACGATCCCGGGAATCGAAAAGCTGATTCAGGCTCCGCACCTGGAGATCTATAACCACTTTCCCGCTTTCAACCCGATATCTCAGTTTACTGTCGCGCCTGCGCAGCTTTCGGATACGCCTGTCACCATGATCTTTACTCTGACCAGAACTGGATCGCTCCTTCATGCAATTATTTAAACCTCACTCAATCTGACTATTTTGACTATTCTGGCTATTCCCTTCTTAAGATTTCTGAGAGAACCCGATAGGCGTCCACTTCAGTGAAAATCCCTACCAGTTTACCTTTTTCAAGCACGATAGCACAGCCATACTTGCCCTCCGCCATACAGGCCGCGACTTCCGTCAGGGCTGCATCAGGAGCCGTAAAATAGGGCTCAGGCGTATAAGCTTCATCCACGGTCAGAACCTCAGGGTCCACGTCCCCAAACCCGAGAACCAGATTGATATCCCGATCCGTTAAAACACCGACCAATTTCCCCCCCTTCAAAACTGGCAGGTGCCTGACATGCATATCCCTCATAACGCTTTGCGCTTTCGCGACCGACTGATCAAAGCCAATCGACTTTGGAACACGGGTCATATGATCCCCTACGCTAACGATTTTCTTCATTTTAAACCTCCTGGCAAACGCCTTCAGTTGAGAACACACACCACAACCACGCTCCCAGTATGAGCATGTTTGAGGGAAGCGCATGAAGATATTTTTAAAGTGGTGTCCTAAATTGTCAGTCTCTGGGGCTTGCAGGCCAAATTACAGGTTTCCAGTTTCCGGCTTCCGGTTAAAAAATAGGGTTTGGCACATTCCGGCCAACAAAAAGCCCAGGCTGCACTGATGGCTGACTTGTTGCAAGAGATCATCCGTCTATGGCGAATCAAGCTTTCATACCCATTCTTGGCAAATACCTCCTCCCCCCTCGCTTGCTTTCGATTTTGTTTTTGATGATCTTTTCTACTTCGTCCTTGGCCACACCCGTAACAGACAAAGATCGAGATCATGGTCCCCAAGCCACCAAAGCATGTCTAAGACATCTTACCTTTGATAAATTCAGCCCTCTCGTCCGACTGGTCCGCGAATACCTTTCGACCATCGGATTTTCAGCAGATGACTTTCCGCTGCTTTGGGAATTGAGTGGGGATATCTCAAGGGCCGTTTGGGGCGGAAAGAACAAAAGGGGAGAATTTAACAATCAGAGAATTCTTGAGAGGATAGGCTCTGGCAATCATTATATTGGCCAGACACAAAACCGCAGAATTTTTGTGAAAAATGAGGATACAGAATGGGCGGAAACGGCCATCAAGGGCCGTTTCCCTGAATGGCTTCATTTACCTCAACTTATCGCTGTCGAAATCGTGGATAAGGCCATTCTCTTGTTTGATGAAAACAGAGTGCTGCCTTTTATCATTCCATAAGGATCCTTGATCGTGATGAACGGCGATTTTCCGGTCAAAATTTTTTACACTCTTGATCAAGGTATTGACTATAAATAGGATAAAAATCCAAGCACAAAACAAAAAGCTGTTCTGATGGGGCCGAAACCATTTTCTTTCTAATATCCGTTAAGTTCCGCAATATCACTTCCCTTATTTCTTCTGCGACCTGATTGGAAATGGCGAAGACAGAAGAATAATGTGTCTGATGAATTGTACGCGGTAATTCCGCCAGGCGTGAGGCAGTTTTCAATCGCCAACTCCCGTGATAATGGCCCGCGAAAGCTGAATCCCTAGAAATGTGCAAATCGTGCTCCGTAGGCACCCATCTGTCCTTCTTCATTGAAACAAGACCTAGACCTTGTAGTGAGGTGAGAGTTTCCTCCGCCACCCTTGTGTCAATATTCAAATAATCGCTTAGCCTTTTTGCGGTCTGCAATTCCGAAATATGCACAGCCCCGTAAACGGCCGAAGGAATCCAACTCGCAAGATATTTTACCTCTTGATTTTCTTTTAAAACAGATTGAAGTTTATTTCTCTTTTGAAAGCTCCTTCGCTCTAAAATTTTCCGATTGATTATTCTTTGAAAATGCAAGCTTGCTTCTGAAGTTCCTGCCCGATCTCGATTCAAGAGATCAACAAAAAATTCGGATTCCTCCTCAGAAAGTTTGAAATGCGAACAAAAAAGCAGAGCCTGCTCATGACTAAAGTGCCCACGACCCGACAAGACTTGAGAGATAAATGTGGAATGGCATCCGATCGACTGAGCGACTGTTTTGATCATCCCTCGCGGTCTAGCGGGAAGGCCTCCTCGCAAAGACACCTCTACAAACTCAACGTAGCTTTTCGCATCAAATACATCCATCACATCCCTCCTCGCACGGGATTTAAATCCGCCAATTCGAGAGAAAATATCTCACAACTTGCCAACTGATGAGAATAATAATCTTGCACAGAAAATGAGCTCAGTTGCATTCTAAGTGCGAGCAGAGAATGCTCAAACTCTTTCAAAATATTTTGTTTTGATAAGGGAAACACGACTTCAAAGGGGGAAAATCATTATGTCAAAAAGTAGATTTGTTCTTTTTTTATCATTTGTCCTTGTTATCGCGGTGTGGTCAGATATGTGCTTTGGGTCTGGTGGCGGCACGAGTGTGAACAGAATTAAGTCCTTAGGATCTGACCAACAGGATCCAGTGGATGCAGCCATCCAATATCGAGTCATTCCCTTTGACCAGTTTGCACTTACAGATGAGCTACCTCCCCGTCTTTCTGTCGACTTTTCATTAACCTGTTATCAAGAGTTTATATCCCTTGTTCGTTACGATAAAAAAGACCCCACAACAGGCAAAGTGACTATTCTTGTTGGAGGTTTGGTCTCGGAATTTCTCTTGCTTCCCTGCACGTCAGATCTGCGACCCATCACTGTGGATGGAGGGCCGACCTTCTCAGGAGTGGATTTTGAAATAGAGGGAATCAACTAAAAGAGGAATGCTGTAAGCTTTGCAAAGTACCCACTTCTGTTTACTTTGTCCAATTATCTTCTAAAATTCCAAGGTAGAGGACGATTGATACTAAACATTTATAACTTTAAGGGAGGGATTATGACAAGAATTCTAGCTATTCTAAGCCTAGGTGTGATTTTTGGATCACACGCAGCAGATGCCTGCTCATATACGATTGATCAGGCCGCAATGAAAAAGGAGCTCGAAACCGTTGTCGCAGCTGGATTAAAGGGAGTCACAAAGGTCTCTGCCGTAACAACAGAATTCTCTTACTACGAGAGCAAACCCACACCCATGTGTCCAGAGGAAATGACCTATACCGCAAAAGTGTCGGTCCTATACGGGACGGGAGAAACTCGCTGCCAAGAAGAATTCAGCATTAAAAAGATTGAAAGCTGGTCAGCGACTGGTGAGAATGTCTACACGGTCTCTGGCGGTAGATTCCCCAGGTGTTTCAAGGGAAACTAAGCTTGAGCAGACATCGAGATAGATAAATTCAGGGTCACCTAACAGACGCCATGTCCAATCATTGAGGAGGCAAAAGCCTCCTCAACATCTCTCCAACATCGCTCCATATTTCTCGCTGAATAAAAGTAAACATCAATAACCAGGAAACCTGGCATAGAACTCAGCTTGACAGCAACTGACCCCCCGTGGCAATGGAGACTATTCGGCCTTCCAACTCTGGGGGAGGATCAATACAAGTTGCCAGAATGGAGTCGCGGGTGTCAGGAATTAGATGTTTGTTTCTTTATTCTACCATTTCTTTGATAACTGCTTTGGGACTCAATGTATTGACCGAATCACATTCTTTCGCTTTGGACGAAAGAATGCCGCCTGAGACCGGAATTCAGTTTGACCGCGACCTCGAGTCATCAATACGTTTAAACATTAGAGCGAGATACGGGAATCCATCAAGTCCGGAAAATTTTGTTAAGCTTCGCTTGTCAATCGAGAAGTACTTTTGTGACATCCTCAATGCCGTCGCCGCCTCAGATCCAAATTTTGAAATAGCCGCTCAACAAATCATTGAGAGAAATCTCGACAGGTCGCAGGCTTTTTCAAAGAAATATTCGTTCACGGGTCAAATTTTGCAATTGGGGCAGATATTTAAAATATTCCGAGAGGCATTCTCTGGCTTTTATTTTTCTGATGAACCTAGAAATTCAGAGCTGCTATTTATTTGGAGCGGCCTCACTGGTCGAATTAAAAATCTTGTCGGTTTAGATATCGAATTGGCCTTTCCCGATACGACAGATGAAGTGAACATCATGAAACACTTATATGACAACCTCGATCGAATTTGGGACTTAGATCCTTGGTTAAAATCTCAAAAAACAAATCCACTCTTAAATGCGATCAGTCTTTAAGAACCACTCAGAGAAAGAACCTATTTGGTGGGGTTTAATTATCAGCGTGTTCCTTTTAGGTTTGAAGAGATTTTGAATAAATATTCTGATATTTTGTTCAAATCAGCTCGTGGGCGAGGCAAAAAACTAAGATGGGATGACCTCCTTAGCTTATGGGTTCAAGAGGGACGACTGCCTGAAAAATGGCCTCTTGTCGCTTTCCGGAATGCCACACCAACAAATGAGGATTTTGCAGAACACGGATTTGAACCCTTGTACGATATCTTGGACTCAATTCGGACCATCAATCAACAAAATCACACTTCTCAGCTCGAAAGTGCACCGACGAGCCCCGAAGAACTGACTCTTACCAACGAACTGAGACAAAGAAAATTTCTCGTCATTTCGAAGGAAGCTCAGAAGAATGCGCCTATGAATTCTCCGAACAGAATTGATCGAATAAAGATTGAGGAGATCAGTCTCGCTGGCTTGTTAAGAAGGTTTGCCAAAGCGTCCGAAAGCCATTCTGGGAACAAATATGAGCCAACTTTCGGTGAGCTCATTGACCTCTGGAGAGAAAAGCGTCTTGGGAGGCCCCCCCTTATTTCCAAAAATCAAACTATCGTCGAGGTCCCGGGGGCACTGGCCTTTCCAAATATAGACAATGATTGGGATCAGGTCCAGAAGGACATTTTTGACATTCTTGATTCTGTATGGAGGACCGATCCGAGGTTTCGTGACAGCCAAGGTCGTCCAAATCTCAGCAATTTTGTCACGTATAGCCCAAAGGGAATCTTAGTTTACTACAAGTTCACTTCGGGTGTTGTGTTTACAATTGAGACTCTTCTTTTCAATTTATCTCAACTCCTGTCAAAGAAAGATCCCAGCTCAAAAAGATACTCGCGAAAAGATGTCATCGAACTTTGGCAAGGGAAACGACATGGAGTGGTCTCAAGACCCCTCATTTCTGTTCCGCTCGAACTGGTGAGCCGATCGGCGAGTAGCCGATTGGGCACAGAGGCCATCTTGAACAATCTTTTTGATGCTCTGACATGGATTTGGCAGAACGATTCCTTTTTTGCTGATGGGGAAGGAAAGCCAAAGCTCAACAAAATGACCCGTTGGCACATGTCGATGCAATCACCCAGCCATTTATACGCTTTCAAGGGGAGCGATGTCATCACACTCGAAAGCTTATTAAAAAGATATGAGGCTCTCCTAAAGTCACCGATCGCTCACAAAAGTGAAAATGGAGATTTTACCCGCGATAGACTTTTGGAAATGTGGCGTTCTCAGCGTCACGGGTTTGTTGACGTACAGAAAATGTCAGACATCCAAATAAGGGATTTTGTCCAAGCCCACCATTTGGAGCCACTGTTTGAGATTTTTGCCGATGACCCTCGTCAGCTCGTAAATGCAATTCGATTTTCGCACAGAAACATCATGGGAGGAGGAAATCTTATTGGACTCGTTGGGCGATATTACACAAGATTTAGATTAGTTAACATGACCCCAGCCAGAAATATTGATCCCGTAAATGAGGATGCTCTCGGCAGCCAAGATCAAAAGTATCTACCTGCTAAGAAGGTCATCGAAACAGGATTGGCTCCGATCGGTAAGTATCTTGAGTATTTACGAACACAGAACGATCTCCAACGTCTCGACTTAAGTGATCTCAGAAAAAGAGAACAAATCGGACTCTTTATCCATCTGTTTCGGCGTCAGGGCAGTTCCGGCAAAAATACAACTCCATTGAGACTGGTAGAATTGGCACAGAAACAAATCGCAGATGAATTGCACGCTTTACGCAGCTCTCCTGAATCAAGTCAGGATCGAGAGGAAAAAACACACTTTAGAGAAGGAAAAGTGAGTCGCCCAATTCAAATACTGCGCTATTTGGAAGATGTTTATCAGGAAGTTGAAAATCATTTTCGCTCAATAGAAGAGTCTGCTTTGCCAAGAATGAGGAAACCTCTTTATCCCCATCAAAAGGAACCCGTTGTCTTTTTGACAAATCACCCCCGAGCTTTTTTAGCAGATGACGTGGGCCTTGGAAAAACTGTTGAAGTCCTTGCAGCATCTGAGAAACTTTTTGAAAAAAATGAGATTCGACGGGTGCTCTATGTGACGACGGTCAACGTCAAGAGCGGTGTCGCAAGGCACATTCTTGGCCATACCTATACCAATCCAGAACAAGTATTGATGCTGGCAACACGCAAAAACGCTCCCGAAATGAGAAAAACCCAAATCCGACTTTTGGTTGAAGAAGACCAACAAGATAGTCCAATTGATTCAGGCTCTTCGGTTAAATATATTGTGGCCAACTATGATATTTTGGGCAGGATGGCAATATCTCAACCAGATCTATTTTCCCATCTGATAGATCAAGTTGATCTCGTCATTGTTGACGAGGCTCAGCTAATGGACAACTCACCAACAATTCGAAGCCAAGCAATGCAGTTGATAAATCCAAAATGGAAATGGGTTGTAACAGCCACTCCGTACCAGAGCGACGTCAAAAAACTGTGGGTTGTAATGAATTTTCTCTTTCCTGAGCGTTTTCCGTCCGCTCAGGAATTTAATTCCAATTACTTACAGGATGAGATTGGATTGGAGCTTTTGCATTCGACGATGATGGATTTCACTCTTCGCCGAACAAAAAATATTCTTCCATTTTTCGAACCTCCTAGCGAGGATGACGCAAGAGACATCACCTACGATAAGGACTCAAAATCAAAATTTTATTCTATGCAATTGGGACGACAAGCCTCATCCGCAAATACTGTAGAAAAGCAGGATGAATCTCACCTTGCTCACTCAGCTGACTCTGCTCCATTCACTCCACTCAGTCGGATGCCGCGCCTGATTGATCTCAGCGAGCAGAATCCCGAATTGGGCGCTTACCAATTGACAGACGAACAGACAAGGGCTGTCGTGGATGAAGTTTCAACTCCTTCGGTCTCTGGCGACAATAATTTCTTTAAAAAAATCGCCTCTATCAGAAGGATCATCTACGACCCCACGGCAGTAGGCTTGGCTGAAAACCAGGACCTCTTAGGAAAGTTAGATGGACTTGTAGAGACGTCCATGCATAATGACGAAAAAATAATTCTCTGGGCCGTAAATGTTTCTATGATTGAGCAGTTGTCTGAGCGATATTCTAAATTTGGGGTCCAAACTTACTATGGAAAAACCTCTCCAGCAAAAAAGCAGATAGCGGAGGAGAAGTTTCAAAACGATAGCGAGACACGGATTTTGGTAGCAAATATTTACTCGGCAAAGGAGGGGCAGAACTTCTCAGCCGCGACGAGAAGTATATTTGTGCAATTACCAGAAAGTCCGCCTCATTACACCCAGGTGCAGGGACGAATCCAACGTTCAATTGGTCTCCAACAAATTCAACACGCCAAGCCCTTTGTTTACAGTCTTGCAATGGTTCCTAAATTCTCGCCCTCGATCCTGGCCGAATATGAAGAACTCGCGGCACGAGGTCAGCCTGGCAGCAAAGAAATCTTGGATTTTTTAAAGAGAGGAACGATCATTGAACACCTGCTCTCTAAACTAAGTGCGGGAAAATATATCGTTGAGATGATAATGAACCTCGGTGGAAATGTTGATGAGATGGTCAGGGCAATACAAACCTCTCTCGCAGAAACTCTCGACCTCGGAGAAATCCTTGAAGCGACAATACGAAGGGACCAAACAAGCGAGGCGAAGCTTCCAGCTAACTCAATCAAATGCAGTGAACTTGTAGCGACAAAATCAGCCACTTCAATTGCCAAATAGAGCTCCCTTGAGAAAAGCTTGTCTGATGGAATCTAATTTGGGGGCTAATAGTGATTGCTGGCAAATGCTGGAAAGGAAAAACGGGGGCTAAGTCCGTGTGAAGTGGACAAATTCTTTCCAATCATAAATGTTTTTCACAACGCGAGATTTGAAAATTAAAACATGATATGGCTTGTCTCTATGGCTAGCATTTTCCAATCAATAACTTTCCTTTTGCTTTCCGCTCATCTTACCTGTTCCATTTTTGCTGGGGCCGAAGAGGGCAAATGCCTGCCTCAACTCTGGGAAAAATTGACAAGACCGTTTCAGCGATCCCGAGAAAGAAGGTTTTCACCTAGAGATCAGAAGTTTATTCTCAATGGCTCTATCTACATCCCCCTTATTGGAGATGTTCACGGAGAACTCGATCGCTTTCTGTCTCTCATATCGCAGCTGCAGATTGAATATAAGGTCAAATTTCCAATTATTTTTCAACTGGGCGATCTTGGGATTAATCAGGATCCCGTTCGATATACGAGATGGCATCAGAAAAATGGAACCGAAATAAATGAATTTTCTCTTGGGGACAATCGTATTTTTAATAAATACTTTGGAACTTCAAGTGAGCTCGATCGAATCGAGGGCAATATTTTTGTTGTCCGTGGCAATCACGATTTTTACCTTGATGAATTTCTTTATGCTTCGAAAGCCTCGTCTTTTGCAAACCATTTTTTCATCCTTCCAGATGGAGTCATGCAAGAGCTTGAGCTTATCTCTAATGAAAGAATTTTCGTTGGAGCTGTAGGAGGAATTAACGAAACCGACAGTTTTGGTCGGGAAATTGGTTCCAGGATGGCCCAGGCAGAAAGTCAGTTCCGAACGAGAGCAAGCAATGGCGAACCTGGAACGCCGCCTAATGCCAAGCTTAATTCCTCATTCAAACTGCCTCAAAGTACCATTCTCCTCACTCACCAAGGGCCCACTTTTGAAGTCAAAGGCCATTCTTGGATTGAAAATCTGATCTTGACATTGCAACCTCAATTTCATTTTCATGGACACTCTCATTATGCTTTGAATCGAACGACAAGATTGGGATCAACTCGAACAATCGCTGTTGGTAATCTTCCGCCAATGGGAGAAATTTGCACTAAATCTCAATGTGTTGCCATGCTTCGCTATGATCTAAAGACAAGAAAAACTCATCTCGTTAGCCCGCAACTTGAAAATACTGATTGAACGAAAAAGTCCCTTTTCCGGCAACCAAATCTGAACGGCAACCAAAAATCTCTATTTGGCTCCTGTGGCTTTGACGTTAGTTTTAGAAGGATCAGCAGCAAACTGAGTTTTATATCCACGATTGTCGGCGACTATCGAGGCGCAGCGGGCGCTTTCTCTTATATCCCTGAAGCAACAAGACTTTGCAGCCTGTAAAACATTCATCGGCAAAATACGACCAAAATACTTTTCAGATATGTCTTTCTGGTTGCTGCCTGACAGCAGGGTATCAAAGTGACTGTTATACATTGAATGTTTAAACAATTGATCAGTTGATATGATTGTCCGCCATCTGCAGGGTTCCGATTCTGCCTTTGTAATCTCCTTGCATGAACTCATCCTATCTTGACTTTTAAATTCGACACCTATTTCACCCATGACCCCTCTGCTTCCCGTATTCAATGGATACCGATATGTAACTTCTTCCTTATCTAGGCCGAGATGATCAGGAGTAACAGCCGTCATGATCACTTCATCTCCCGAACACTGGAGATCAACAACTGTTTGACTGGAATTCGACCTGGAACCGAATGTTTTCTTTTCCCATTCTTCAAGACTTTGAAAGAAGGAGATAGCCTCAGTTCCTCCGGGCTTATCTTCATCCACATAAGCCTTCGTCAACCCTATGCCGACACTTATGGAGCGCCAGATCCCCACTTCACCGGCGTAGGCTTCTTCAAAAAATGGATTAAAGCTGGCCTCAGACTTCAAGGATCTCATCTCAAGTACCTTCTCCAAATAGGATACTTCCTCTTTCAAAGAAGTCATTTTCGACCGATCCAATGGATAGTCATTGAGACGGTATTGGGCTGGGTACAACTCATCGAGTTCCAATTTGGCCACAACCTTGTTCTTTATTTTGTACGAAAGAACCCTTCCATCCAAATTCATTTCAGGCAGTTCAACAATTTTATTTGTTGAAACATACTGTCTAAAAAACTGCCGGTCACTGGAACTAAAAAAGTGCTTGTCCAGATCTTTCAAGACAATCTCAATTTTTCTATTCTTATTGTATTTTTCAACAACTTGGGAGAGCACCCCAGCCATTTGAACATGCTCCTTTGTTGCATTTTTCTGAGCCTGAGAGGCGTTGCAAGCAAAGATACCTATTAGCACCAAAGAAATATAACCCAATTTTTTCATTGCAATCTCTTCCGTGTCTTGCGAGTGAGATGAACACTAAACCTGGTTCCAATCTTAGACACAATTTTGATGTTCGCAACAGGTTCTTCTTTTTTAGGTTTCTTCACAACTTAAGTCTCAAGACTTTCGACCCGAGAGCTTGATTCTAATGGTTGGGAGAATCCGATTGATTGTGTTTATTGCATTGTTGTCGATTCTTTTGCCGTGTATCCAGTATCACTGGTTCGTCAGCTTGGTGTTCTCCTTGCTTTATGCGGAGAATATTCATGGCATAATTGTCGCAGCCAGGGAAAACCAATTGGTAAACTTGCCCAATGCGCTTCCAGTGAAAGAAAGGCGTCCATGCCCCAATTTTGGAGAATATTTTTTCTGCTTAGTATTTGCTTTATGTTTGTGAATTCGTTCATCCCCTCATTAGAGACAAAGGCACAAGGCGCTGGTTGGCAGTTTCTCAATACATCGATTTTGGGTGAAGACAGTCGCTGTCCCCTGCCTTACGACTCAAAAGCTAGCAAACTTGACCGGATGTTCTACGGAGTGGGGATTATATTAAACACTTCTGGCAGCTGTCGAACTGAAAGTCACTCTCGCTGCCAGGGAACAGGACATCTCGTTGTTGATAGAGATTTGGTCGTCACCGCTGCCCACATATTTCGTGATTTTCGATCAAAAAGGAACGATTCATGGAAAGACTTTGTCTTCTATATCAAAATATGGATTCCTGAAAAACTCCGAAAAATCCCTACTGAAGCATATGAGTTTAGAGGCTACGAAATTAGAAATATTTATTTTGGAACAGAGAGCGGTTTCACAGGGCATGGCATGGACTACGCTTTCATTCAACTGTCCTCGTCCGTATCTGAGCAGGTCGAAGGGATTTCGATTCCAGAAGAACAATGGATTCAACCTCTCTCATTTCGAGGAAATCATTGGAAAACCTTATCCAACATAGCCATGTCAGTTGGATTTCATTGGGATAAAGATTGGGTCCCACAAAAAAACTGTTCCCCATTTCGTCTTTACGAATTTGATAAAAACCACCCATTCGTCCACCCCGCACAGAGAAGAAATTTATTGATGCACGATGGAGATCTAGTGGAAAATTCATCTGGTTCTGCGATTACACTTCTAAACGAAACGGGTAATCCTGAACTGGTGGCAATTGCGGCCGGTCAGGTTACCTCCAGCGAGAAGGGAGATTTTGACAAAGAAACCAGGTTCAATTTTGCAATCGATGCCAACGGATTTTATCAAGAATTTGTCAGATTTCGAAAAAGTGTGATCCGAGAGAGAATGGAAAGTAATGCTGATGTTGATATCTCAAAGATGAAAAGATACTTCTGAGTTGCCAGTTTATTTAAGTGCTTCGCGAATATAGGCAGAAGCTGTGTCCATAAGCCAGACAACGGCGGCAATAACGGCAATGATACAGCCGACCTCGCGCCACATTGCTTGCCCTTGGTACTTAATGAGGAGAGTGCCAATTCCTCCACCTCCAACCAGCCCAATCACCGTTGCCATTCGAACGTTGATATCCCAACGATAAATGGTGAATGCGATATACGGAAGAACAATCTGAGGGACGACCGCAAACCAAATCACTTGAATCGCATTTGCTCCCGTGGAACGTATTCCATCTATCGGACCCTCGGCAACTCCCTCAACAATCTCCGAATACTGCTTTGTCAGAGACGCGATGGAATGAATCATGAGAGCCAGCATTCCAGCAAATGGGCCCACCCCGACCCAGACGGTAAAAATAATCGCCCAAATCAATGGTTCAACTGAGCGCATAACATTGAGAATCGTACGCAAAGTAAAATAGAGAAAAAAAGCCACTGGATGGATCATGATATTCTTAGCACAAATAAACGAAAGGAAAAAAGAAATCGGAATCGCAATAGCCGTACCGAGAAAAGCAATGAATACGGTTTCGATCACTTCAACGATGGCAGTGGGTAGAAGTTCGAGATTTGCATCTGCAAGCCCCCTAAAAAGACGCCAGGCTCCGGCCAAGCCGTCGGGATCAGTCAGTTCATACACTGATACTTCAGTGACATTAAAACTCACCAAAAAGGTGAGTAGGAGTGTTGCTAAAAGATGAGGTCCCCAGAAAGAGCGAAAAAACGGGATATCATTTACAATCTGCTTCCTTCTTGGGTCGGCAAATAGAAACTCACCCAAGGTCACGTAATTCCTTTGAGCCATCAAAGAGGAAATCCCAAACATCAAACTACCAACCAAAACAGTTGCAAGAGTCAAGCTTCTCATGTGAGAGATCGCCCATTCTTGGTCAAGCTCTACATCAGTAAAACCCATCCACCGGACAATCATAAGAACCGAATAAATGAGCACCCAAACTGAATAGGTAAAAAACGTCGAATCGAAAACAAGACGTTTCACACTCTCCGATTTAATTAACATGAACCTCTTTTGCTCCTTCACCATAAATACGAGAAAACCACTGGTCATCAATTTCTTTAGGTGAACCTTGATAGACGAGCTCTCCCGCGCGCAAGGCAATCACGCGAGTTCCATATTCACGTACCAAGCTCAAAAAGTGCAGATTACAAATAATTGTGATTCCAAGTTCCCGATTTACTTTTCTCAGATAATCCATCACAAGGTGACAAGTGGCCGGATCAAGGCTTGCCACCGGTTCATCAGCCAGAAGCACTTTCGGGTTCTGACAGAGGGCCCTGGCAATGGCAACTCGCTGTTGTTGCCCACCTGATAACTGATCGGCACGAACATTGGCTTTCTCTTCGATGCCAACAAGCTTCAAATACTTGACTGCGTCGGACTTATCCTGACTGCTAAAATTTCCAAATAAACTCGATATGGTCGAGGACGAGCCCAATCGACCCATCAGTACATTGCCCATGACCGTGTGTCGTGGTATCAAGTTGAATTGCTGAAAGATCATGGCGATCTCCCGCCTCAAGTTTCTCAATCGGGTCCCCTTAACAGAATCAATTCGCTCACCGCCGAACCAAATTTCACCTGAAGAAGGATCGTGCAGTCGATTGATACAACGAAGCAAAGTCGATTTCCCCGAACCACTCAGGCCGATCACAATGAGAAACTCTCCAGGATAGACGTCAAACGAAATATTCTTAAGCGCAGCAACTCCGTTGGGATAGTTCTTCGATAAATTCTTGATTGAAAGAATGGGCTTCATCACTTGACAAGCTCGGATGCAGATTTGCCCAAAGCTCTGAGGATCTCCCTTGTCTGATCGTAGTCCTTATCTACGGATGGGATCAGCCCATTAACTGAAGATAATTTCTCCAGTGCATCCTTTCCCTCGGCAGTCTTGGTAAAGTTTTGCAAAGCTGTGACGATTTTTTCAACCATCTCCTCATTTAACTCTTTACGAAAAATAACAGGATCATTGGGTATGGAAGAAGTCAGCTCAATTATTTTTACCTTTTCTTCGACATCTGGATATTGCGACACCACGAGGCGACGAGCATCTTGAATTCGACCCTCGGCAGGGGGGGAATAAAAAGTCGCCCCGGCGTCGACTTGGCCCTGGTAAATCATAGAAACCACATTGTCATGGCGCATAGCAAACATCGTTTCCTTGGGCTTGATCTTTCTGTCTTTTAAATACTTGAGGGGCAAAAGATACCCAGAAGTTGAGGCCGGATCGACGAAGGCTATTTTCTTCCCTTCCAAGTCCTCTAACTTTTTAATTTTACTATCCGATCTGGCCAAAAACTGTCCTCTGTAGGTTGACTCTCCGTAACGAATTGTCGTCAATCGGGCCCTGGCACCGTATCGATCGTGGGCCAAAATGTATCCGAACGTATTAACAACAGCCACATCTGCTCGGTTTGTTCCAAAAGCCTCAACCACGGCAATGTAGCTCGGGGGAATCAAGATCTTAAATTTATAGGGGGTATTTGACTCCAGGTACTTCTTGAGAACATTTGAAGTATCTTCGATCACTTTTACGTCCACAGATGGGACGAAGAAAAACTTAACTGGATTTTCACTTGATCCGAGCTCAGCCCGCTTCCGGGTGCAACCTGAAGCCAGGATTCCAAAGACTAAGGAAAAGAGTAGAAGATAGCGCATGAACGCATATTCCAAGATTCTCAAACCAAGGTCTATTAAAAAACGAATATCCAAAACTATTATTTATTTATTTGTTTATAAGCTGCACGGATATTAAGCTGTACCGAAATCCAAAATTGATAACTTAGTACCAACTTAATACCAACAAAACTTTTAATGAACTGTAATTGACATTTTTCTAATTTATGATCCTGGTTGGAAGGAATGATTGGGCCGGAGCTGAAGTGAAGACAAATCGCTGGAAACAAGTCATTCGAATTGCTTGGCCTTTGATTATTGCCAATGGTTTTTGGAACCTCCAGCTCACGATTGACCGAATCTATTTGGGGTTGCTATCGACAGAATCCTTGGGTGCGGCCTTGGCCGTTATGGGAGTATTCTGGGTTCCAATGGCACTTTTGCAGGGGACTTCGGCTTATGTGACAAGCTTTATTGCCCAGTATTTTGGAGCAGATGAAACAGAAAAAATTGGAGAAGTGGCGTGGCAGGCGATTTATGTCGCTCTCTGTGGGGGACTCGCCTTTCTATTTCTCAATAGGCTCTCTCCTTGGTTTTTTTCCCTTATTGGACATTCTGCCAACATGCAACGTCTTGAAGTTGAGTATTTCAAATCGGTCGCTTACTCCGCTCTCCCAACCGCCTTGGTCGCCGTGGCGAACGGATTCTTTACGGGGCTTGGTCAAACCAAAAAAATAATTGGTATCAACATGGTTGGATTGATTCTCAATGCTCTCCTCGACTACCTGATGATTTTCGGACGATTTGGGTTTCCGGCTATGGGAATCGCCGGCGCAGGTTATGCGACAGCCATCGCTGCTTGGGGAGCCGCTCTCTCTGGGTTTTATCAGATATGGAAGTCCGATCAAAACCTGAAATTTCAGGCCCCCACTTCTATGCGTATCAATTTGAAACTTCTAAGGAAGTTTCTAAAGTTCAGTCTCCCCAGCGGCTTGCAGTGGGCACTGGAAGGACTCGCTTTCACCGTTTTCTTAATAATCATGGGTCAATTGCCAAACGGAGAAGCTGCCCTTGCAAGCAGCAGCATTACGATGACAGTCATGATGCTGTCGGTGCTTCCATGTATGGGGGTGGCACAGGCCGTGATGTCCTTGGTGGGACAAAATCTTGGTGATAAACACCCAGAAGAGGCAGAGGCTTTCGCTTGGGCGGGAGTTCGTGTCTCCCTCATGTACATGACCCTCATCGCGTTTACTTTTTTTGCCGTCCCTGAGTTTTATCTTTCATGGTTTACAAACCATGAAAATCCGGGCCTGTGGATGGAAGTAAAATCGATAACTCCGAGCCTTTTAAAAATCATGGCATTTTTCACTTTGCTAGATAGCATGTACCTGAATATTTCACTTGCCCTGAAAGGAGCGGGTGACACGAGATTCGTGTCGATTGTCGCTTTCATAGTTCCCTGGCCACTTATGGTCCTGCCTGCTTATTTAGTCAAATCTTGGAATAACGCGGTGATTTGGGCATGGTGTTTTGTTGCCTTGTACTCGATAATTAGTACGGCCATCCTTGTTTTGCGATTTAAGCAGGGTCGCTGGAAGACGATGAGCGTCATTCATTGAGTTTGAATTTACGGGCAGATATTTCATTTTGTCTGTTTCGATCCGTTCAGCAGTAAATCAGCAATGAAACTGAAACTCCAGAGGAAATAAACTGTGGATAAAAATAAAGCCGACGAATATTTAAAGGTTTTAGCCAGCGCCTATGTGTGGGTGGCCAGCACGGACAAAGGTGTCGATATGACCGAAGCGCTCAAGTACGAACATGCGATGATGCAATCTCCATTTGTAACCCAATTTGAAGCTGACGATATAATGCGATACTTCAGAGATATGGTCACCTTGTTTGCCGATGATTTTGAAGCCGGAGTCAGGGTAACTAAAATGAGATTGAATGAAATATGCGGGCAAGATCACTTGGCGCGAGAAGTGGTAAGAATCTGTCGAGCCGCAGCTGTGGGCGACGGAAAACTGGTTGATTCAGAGGATGTCGTTCTGAGTGAGATCGCTCAGGCTCTAGGGATTAAGTCCGATTTTAACCCCCCCCCCCCCCCCCCCCCCCCCCCGCCCCCCCCCCCCCCCCCCCCCCCCCCCCCCCCCCCCCGCCCCCCCCCCCCCCCCCCCCCCCCGCCCCCCCCCCCCCCCCCCCCCCCCCCCCCCCCCGCCCCCCCCCCCCCCCCCCCCCCGCCCCCCCCCCCCCCCCCCCCCGGCCCACGGCCCCCCCACCGGCCCCCCCGCCCCCCCCCCGCCCCCCCCCCGGGCCCCCCCCCCCCGCCCCCCGGCCCCCCCGCCCCCCCGCCGGCCCCCCGCGCCCCCCCCGCCCCCCCGGCCCCCGGGGGCCCCCAAAACACAGGGGCACAAAATAGAATAATAATCTCCAGGTCCTCATGCTCTCACTCCTCACTATTGACTACCATGAGAACTGGCTCACCATCGCGAGAGTAAAGAATCATATCGATGGACATATCATGATCCTCCTCGCTCTCATCTTCAGAAGAGCCTGAGCCCCTTGGGCGATACACATATTGGTTCTTCCAATAGATGAGATCCGTGGGACCAATTATTCGTTTTCCCCTTGCAACGTCAGCAAGCATCGCAATCATTATTTTATACTGGGCAGTAATGGGGATGACAGGGGCCCGTTTCTTCTCCAAGGATATCTTCGCGATCTTGGGGACATCAATCTCACCAGGTTGAGGAGAACTCGCAGATGCAGAAGAGGCAGAGCTGAACTTATTGACCAAATATCTCAGGGCGTTGACTGCAACATGACCGCCAACCAGAACTGTAGCGGCTTCCTGGACTGATAGATGGACGGGAGAAGAGACGAGCCAGGTCAATCCCGTATTTGTAAAGAGCCAAGACAGACCCCGTTTACCAAAGACTGAAAATGAATTATGTCATTTGCGATCTCAAGCATCAGCTCCCCCGGGAAAACCCAGATTGAAAATAATTCTGCAAAGGGCTCAACCAAATGTTCCGACAGAGGAAAGGTGACGAATGGCTCATCTGAAAACAATCTGATCGAACACAAGTTACGACCGCCCTGTCTACAGGTCTTGATTTCAAAAAATCCAAGATCAAAGTCAAATGCATTTTCACCCTCTTGGTCCGTCCCGTAGTGACGAGATTCAAGACCTCCTCCCGAGGGAGAATTTTTCACATGCCTATTGAGGGCCCGGGCCATCGTGACAAGAAAGCTTCGAATCTGATCCTTACCAACATATACTTGTGCAAACTGAGCCCTGCTGTCTCCCTTGCCTTTTCTGCCTTTGAGTTGATCGTATAACTCCCCTGTGCGACCAAGCACCTCGGAGCGCCTGGATTTTTCAAGAGAGCGATCCCCATGCGTTCTGAGACCATAGCCAATAGGGCCTTCGGGTGAATCAAGACTCACTGAAATAATTTTTGAATTGCCTGCGCCAGCTCGACCGGCCATTGCATCTCGGTTTTGTTCCGGAAAACCAAGCCGGGAGTTGAACTCAGCGACTGCTTCGTCTTCGTCTTCACTTTTCTTTTCAAGTCCATTGTACTCACGGGCCAAACGATTGTGTAGCTGCCTCAACTCCACCACAGCTTGAGGATCCATACCTGGTGACACGATCAAATTGCGGCAGCCACTTCGGCCTGGCGAACTCGCCAAAGCCGTGAATTGAAAAACCGCAAACAAAATAATAAGAGGGAGAGACTTTCTGGGATTTTGGAAATTCACAAGGGTCCCTTTCGCTGGAACAAGAGATTTGGGCTGATTGGTATGTCTTAAAGAGCAAGAATTCAACGAATTTTCATTTTCTCACTTTCCGCCTTCCTATTTTTCCATTACGTCTGAATATCTGACAAACCTGTCAAAGGATTGGTCAGCGAAAACCTTGATCTTGTGACAGTTTTATTGCCTCTGCTCAATTCAAAGCCAAAAAATATTGAAACTACGTGATCCCTGATTCTTGCATCTCACCTTTCTCGTGCTCTTCAACACCCGCTATCTTATCTGGAGATTGCAATGAAGTTGATGGTCCTACTTGTATTCCTCGTCTCTTGGACAATGGGCCCACGCGGGCATGCGCAGCCGTTAACTCAGAAATTCTACATTTTATCGAATCTAGATCGAAGTTTTCTCCAGGAGTTTATTGTACCGAAAATAATGGCTTCTCTGGAACAGGTTCTCGGAATTACTTACAAATGCCAAAACGTGCAAATTCATGCGGCCGTGGCCGGCAGGGGTTCCGACTCAGAGGTCTTTTTCAACTTGAGAGCAGACTGCCCGCCCTCAGTCAGCAATTTCATGATTGGGATCCGCGGGTTTCGAAACACACCAAAGATTCAAAACAGGACGACCTATCAAGGATTTCAATCGGCCCAAATAAAGAAGAACTCGATCGGGATCAATATTGTGATGACTCCACGGTCTGGGCTAAAGAGACAACATCCTATTCCTCTTTGGTAGATATCAAAACGCAAAGATCTTGAGACTGAAACTGCAACTACAACTGCAACTGCATTTAGCAGCCGCCTCTCAAGAATCAGAAGGAACCGCTCAAATGGCTCGGCTCAGTAATTACAAACGAGCCATCCGATAATCGCCGGTATGAACTGAGAAATTCCCATATTCGCGCTGGTGGCACAAAATCCATCCGAGTGCTCAAGAGATTGTGATACCCCCTCTCTGTCTCCCAAACCTCTATTCGAGCTAGGGTCTGCGAGTAGGTATAAGTGCGCCTTTTTGTAAAATATCCAACCTCTGATAATGTGGTATTTTCGACGCCAGCTCCCCCATTCTTAAAATACTGTCTCACGCTTAATTCTACATCTGGAAATGAAATGAGCGAGCCCAAATCGGGCGAATTTGGGGAGTAAACCCCACCCAATTCTCCAAAAGGCATTCTTTCATCGCCTGAAACATTGGGTTCCGCGCATCCATATACCAGACAATTGGGAGTAGGGACATCCTTCCCCACCATCAGGGCAATTGGGTAAGGACTAAACCCATTGCTGCATTTTTCTCGTCCCTCTATCCCACGAAATCCGGCCTCTGACATTGTCGCCACCAAACTGCCAAAAGCGGCAACCCGAGACAGCTCCGTTAGACCTGGAGTGGACGTGTTGCAGGCCAATCGCAAAGTCATTAAGCCACCATTGGAGGCGCCTCCGATATAAATTCGCTCCGAGTCCACCACATCGGCTTCTTCTTTCCTCACCACTCCGATAAGTGAATCAATGAATCCGACATCGTCACGATTTTCAGCTGTGTCTCCAAATCCCGGAGAAGGCACTCGTCCATCCTGCCAATGACGATCCCTATTTGAGTCCTTGTCTAAAACACCATTGGGAAACACGACCAAGAAAGGAAGTGAATTTCGAAAAATCGAAGGTCGGCCGGTGCAAGCTTGTCCAGTCGAATTCTCAAACCCAGTCCCTTCCGCATTCCATTTGCAATTCGCTGAATTCTTAAGCCAGGCCACTCCATTTGATTGTCCGCGACCGTCAGCAATACTTGAAAAAGGGATTTTCTCAAACATATCGTCCCCAGAACTCGTCCCACCGTGAAGAAAGAACAGCACTGGAGAGGGCTTCGTTACAATTATCGGACGGTAGAGATAGGCTGTGCGAATGATTTCATCGCCGCTGTCAGTGCGAATTTCGCTTATACTGTAAAGATAAACAGTTCCTTCCTCTGCTGGTGGCCAATAATCAGCACACCAAGAGGCGGAGCGCGGGCAATCCGCAATGCTCTTTCCGATAAATGAAAAAGTGGAAGAACGGACTGGAATAGCTGGCGGGGTCGGTGGTGTTGTAGGCTCCGACTCAGGCGGAGACTGTGGATCTGATCCGTTAGGTCCATGATTCTCAGCTTCTGAATTTCCACTCATGCCCACTTTCCTCAAAAATTCTCCACAATTTTGAAATAAAACGAGGCCTCCAAGAATCGCAAGACACAAGATAATACCCCGAAGACTTATGATACTTTGTAATCTTAAATTTTTACGGTCTTGAGTTCTCATGGCTCCCCCACTGAATCTCCGAAATATACTATTCTACTTTAGAAACTTCGATCGACCCAATTCTTCTCTGTCAACCGGATCGATCACAGCAAGAATCACATAGAGCTTCTCAAAGTTGCGTCTCAAACCGGGACACCTGCAAATTTCTAAGAAATTCGAAAATGGCTACAGTCAAGGGGTTGATATTGCTGTCAATCATGCTAGTTTTTCACCATGTCTACAAAGAATTTTCAGCCTTGCGAAAATGACTGCCTAACTTGCCCCATGAACGAATCAAATCCGCTTTCTGCTTTGTCGAAAGCAGAACTCTGCGAGCTCAGCTCTAGAATCAAACAATACAATTTTAAAAAAGGTGAATTTCTCTTCCAGTCTGGAGACCCCGTCCTAGGGATTTTCTGTATTTCTTCTGGCATAGCAAAAGTCACACAGACTCAGGGAACACGAGAGGTTGTCGTGCGCCTGGTGACTGATGGGGATTGGGTCGGACATCGCTCCATTTTTACAAGTCCAACCTACCGAGGTTCAGCTCAGGTCAAAGAACTAAGTCGTGTCTGCCTGATCTCCACAGAAACGCTTCTTCACCTCTTCAGTTCAAACAAGGATTTTGCCTACCGCCTGATCCGCCTGATCGCTCATGATCTAGAAAATGCAGAACGGCGACTCCTGGAACAGCAGAAATTGAATGTGCCAACTCGATTGATCTCCTTGTTTCGTGTGCTAGACAAAAAGTTTGGCATTGAATGCAAGGACGGACGCTCGTTATCGGCCAAGATCTCAAAAGTTGAGCTAGCTGAAATGGTTGGAGCATCCCAAGAAGTCGTTAGCCGTCAACTATCAAAGTGGAAAAAGGAGAACCTTCTCAGAGAACAGGGGAAGAAGATTTTTCTTTCTGATCGCCTGTTAAGTCGTGTCACTCGCTAGACAAATCGATTTGGCTTGCCAACTTCAGAAAAAATAGCATTGATAATCACAGGTCGACGCTGCTCCCGGCAAAAATCAATGCCCTCTGCAAGGGCCCGACGCAACTCATACGGCGTTGTGGCACGAAGCCCGAGCCCAGATACCATCGCCGCGCATTTTTCAAATTCGGTCTCGTTCCCATAGAATGAAGTGAGGGGCAAATCGCCTGAATTATTTGGATAAAGGTCCCTGACGCTTTTTGCAATTGATTGCATACCACCATTGTTCAGAACCAATATGATAAATGGGACTCCCAACCGGGCAGACAGAAGAAGAGTCGGCAAAATGGGAGAGTGAAAAAACACGCCATCCCCAATTGATGCGATCACCGTCTTTCTTCGATCTGCCAGACAAAGTCCCAACGCGCAACCGACCCCCCATCCAAGTGGAGATGCAGAGCCAGATCGAAAGTAGGTTCCCGGATACCGACACTGCAAATAATCTGGTGCAAGCCCTAACTCGTTAATCAAAACAGTATCTGAATTGAGAACTCCCGAAAGAACAAAAGAAACGGACTCGGCATTGAGCGTCGAGCCCTCGGGAGTTTTTCTGGCTGTTGCATTTTTCTTCAACGAAATCCAATCCCGTCTTGCGCCAATTAAAGAATCAGTGGCAGCAAATTCGCTGAGACCAGTCAGAAAAGTTTTTAAACAGGATTGAAGAAAGAGATCCCCCCTGTGGCTCCTCAGTGGGATCGCCTCAAAGAGCGGATCTGGCCCAACATGAATGACTTTTGCCCCTCCTGTGGGCCCATTCTCCAGGGGATACCATGGTGACTCTGTGTCAAGTACAAAGACAAGGTCAGATTCCTTCAGCGCCTCACTTTGCCGATAACCTAAATGATTGGGGTGATCAGACGGAAAACTCAAATAGAAATCTTCGGGTGTCAGCACACCTATTTCATGTTTCTCTGAGCAATTGCGAAGAAGAGCTACCGCAGACTCTTCAGCTCCAAGTCGGTTTGTCACAAATAGTGGCTTTGTTGCTGTCGCCAACGCATTTTTGATTTGGTCCATGACCTCTGAGTCAGGCATGGGGGGAGCATGACTTCTAACGGATAGCTGATCAGAGAATGACTTGACCTCATCGCTCACTAAAATATCACGAGAGACCTTAATGGCTACTGGTCCACGAGGTGCTGACATTGCAATTGCGTAGGCTCGATCCAGTACATCACAAACAGAGGAAGAATCAGAAATTTCAGCTTCCCATTTTACATATTCCCGAAACATCGATCCCTGATCTTTGGTATCCTGTGACCAGTGAATGAGTTTATCTCGATGTCCAAAGGTTTTGCGCTCGCTCTGCGAAGTCATTCCCGAAATGAAGAGAATTGGTATATTCATTCGAGAAGCTCCAATTAGCCCAATCAAGGCATTGGCTGCGCCAACATTGGCGTGGGTCATGACCGCCTGAGGCTTCTTCGTAGCAAGATAATATCCATAGGCCATGCTGACAGCCAGAAATTCGTGAGGCGCCAGCATAGGTGTAGGAATCGACTCCTTTGACATTTCTTGAAATCCTCGAATCACCGAAACAAACTCTGTTCCAGGATTGGCAAAGAAGTAATCAACCCCAAGTTGTTTGAGTCTCCTTAACAGGGCTTCTCCCACATTTCTCTGATTCATTGAAAGAGGCTCCGAATCTGTTCGAGCGTCAGGACTTCGCCAAAATAGGACTCAATGACCGCAAGAGAGCTCTCGTGAAACTCTGGTTTTATTCCCGCCACGCAATCCCTGACAACAACGATCTCAAAATCTCGGGCGTAGGCATCGCGAACAGTGCTCTCGATGCAAAACTCAGTGTTGCAACCGCAGATAAATAAGAACCTCGTACCAAGCATCCTCAACTTCGTTTCAAGATTTGTATTGTAGAAAACGGAGGCCCTATGCTTCTGTACAACATGATCTTCGTGTCTCATCGCCGCCCTTAAGGGAGCAAAAATTTCGGTTTCCCAAGTCCCTCGAAGACAAGGCAAGAATCCTTGTTTGATTGAGTGCGGACGTATGAGTCTCTTCTCCCGAGTCTTGTCATCCGAAAAATGTTCTTGCTGGCTCCAAATGATCGGAATACCTGCTGATGCAAAAAGATCAATCAGACCGAGGATCGAAGGGACAATTGCTCGCTGCTTTTCCGTTCCCGAAAAACTTTGTCCCATTTTGCTCTCAGAGTGCACGAAGCCATTCTGCATATCAACGATCAGAAGAGCCGCCTCCAACTTTGGTATCGTTAAAGTGGTCATCGATCGAATGGATCCAATAAGTTCGTCCAGCCACTATCAAGAATTTCTCCTTCTTTGTTCTTTCGCTGCTCCCGGAAGAGATTCATCTTTTGAATTAACGGAAGATCACTGATCGAGTGAAGAAAACAGCCCTTTTCATTTTCAAAGGAATGCCAATGCCAGCTCGGAATCACGAAAATATCCTTTGGCCCAAACTCAAACGCTTTGTCATCAATACAAACTTTTCCCTCTCCCTCTGCACAAACATAAATGAAAGCCCCCGTGTGGCGATGACTGAGCGTGTGTTCATCGGGGCGAATCCACTGTGTGTGCACAGAAACTGTTTGTCCCACCGCACGACTCCTGTCTCTGCTCTGTAGCTCAAGACGGATTCCGTCGTAACTGGAACCTCTTTCTTCCGCCAGAGACAGCAAAGAGCCTTTTGCTTCTTTCCAAGAGAGGTGGGCAAAATCGTTTGGATTTCGCTGCAATTGTGATTTAAACGAAAGCTTCAGTTTCGAATCTGTGTAAACTTCATTTTGGAGATGTGGAGGAAGTGGCGGTTGGCTTGGCTTATCCTGACTCCCTGTCACTGTCTCATAATCAAAATCCCAACAAGAAGTGCCCGTGAACAAGAGCAGAGGAATATCGAGAACATCTAGAAAAATAAAATCATCTTTTCCTTCGTTACAGTGGTCATGCCAGGGGAACTGACCCGTGTGAACAATATCGCCAGGCTTTACGTGCACTCGCTCTCCAGCAACTGTGGTCCACCCCCCGCTGCCCTCTAAAATGAATCGAGTTGCGCAAGGTGTATGGCGATGACTCGGAGCTGACTCGCCAGGGCGGATCAGCTGAAAGTCACCGAATAGGGTCCCAGACATGGTAAACTCCCCATTTGCTCCGGGATTTGAAAGTGCCAGCACGCGACGGTCATATTTTGTGGAACCATGGCCGAGTCCAATCATTTCTCCACACTGGATGATCAAGGGACGAACTTCCTCCCAGCGCCAGAGATGAGGCTTCATTCGATTCTTCGGCTCATAGGGCCAGTAGGGCCTAGTGACAAAATCCTTTCCATCATCATACGAATACCCCTCAAGCAGTTCTTTGCTTCGGAGTTTTTTGTGGAACTCTTCCCTTCTCGAGTGAATTTCACTCTTTTCCATATCCAGGTCTCCCTTCTTCGTGCCTAGCTTATAGTAGTAACTTCTCTATAAAGGTTCGGGTTAGCTCTTCCTTCTTTATTCTCAGATCGCTTGAATCAACCCCGGCCTGCCGAAGGTCCTTGATACGATTTGTGCAGGCCTCGATCGCCAGCATCGCCACTTCATCTCTTTGAACGGTTCCATCAACACAGGCCTGTTCAATAGCTGCCCAAGCTTGAATGGGTCCATGCAAATGAACCGTGCAACCCTGAACCGCCTGACGAAGTCGCGCTGCAAGCAAATCCCTCTGACTCATACGGCTCCAAGCACGGGTCGTTTCCCGTAGGCCGTAGACAAGAATTCGCGGCGAAACGGGTCTTCCTTTAGACATCCTCGAAATCCTTGGACTGTCACTATTTCCTGGGATGGAGCGTTTGCTTTGCAAGCCAGACAAGTGTGCGTTGACTGCAAGATCAAGGCGCAGCCTTTGGGCTCCAAAACTTTCTCCACCACATCAAGAGTCTGTTTTAAAAGTCTTTCGTTCAACTGCGGCTGCCGAGCCAAGTAGTTGAGTCCCTTTTTAATTTTTGAATAACCCGTGATCTTTTCATTTGGTACGTAAGAAAAATGAGCAACTCCAAAAGCTGGAGCCAAGTGATGCTCACAAAGGCTCACATAATGGCAATCCGTCACAACTATCAAATCGTCCATGAGTTTATTTCCGTCGCTGTCTCGATTGGGAAAACACTTCCACGGTATTTCGATATCACACCAAGGAGCATTGATGACGTCTTGATACATTTCTGCAATCCGCCTTGGTGTGTTTTCCATGATCTCCTTTTTATGCTCTTGCCCGAGACCAATGAGGAGACGCCGTATTCCATCTTCTATTTCGTTTAAAGCCACAGGTTTTGGGGGCAAGGACTCTCCCGCGGAGTATTCCGTCATAGCGCTTTCCTCACTTTTGTTTGTGATTCGGATTTGATTTCATTTTTTCATTAACGAGATTCTTGAGTTCTCGAAACAGAAAATCCTCGTTGGGAAAAGGGACCGTCCGTACTCCCTCAATCTCCCAGCTTCCCCACGAGACGACCGGACGATCAAAATCAAGAGCAAAGCAGAGTTCTTCAAGCGTTCCCGTTCCACCGGGAAGTGCCAACATAAAATCACAGGCGCTGGCCATCAGAACATTTCGCGCAATCCCAATCCCCGACGGAAGCACTAAATCCAAAAAACGATTGCCATCATCGTGATGATTGCTCGGAAGAATTCCAATTGTTTCTCCACCCGCAATTTTAGCGCCCTCCGCCGCCCGCTCCATGACGCCGCCAAGCCCTCCTGTTAAAACAATCAAGCCCATCTCGGCAGCAATTCGCCCCGCCACCATGGCAGCATTGGCAAGTTCTAAGGTATAGCGAGGACTGGACTCCTTGCGCCCCGTTATCGCAATAACCAGTTTGCGACTGCCAAATCGAAGAGGAACCATCATCGATCCTCTCTCTCTAGAAATCCGCCTTGCGGCCTCTCCGCGACGATTTCGCCATTTTCAGCAAAAACTTGCCCGCGAAGAATTGTCATGACCGGTAAACCACGAACTCTCTTTCCCTCCCAGATCGAGTAGTCAGAGCGGCCGCGCATTCTTTCAAGCCCAAGATCAGCTTCCTTTTCCAAATCTATCACGACAAAATCGGCATCGTAACCTGGACTGATCCGTCCTTTTCTATGGCCGGCCCCAAAGTACTTTGCTGGATTCTCAGAAAGCGCCTTAGCCAAAGTGACGAGATCGATCTTCCCTTTTTGAAAGCCCTCGGTAAGAAGGAGCGGAAGAGTATCAATAGTCTGGATATTTAAACCCGGCCTTGAATTCCAAAAGGACTGATCTCCTTTGTATTTCGAGGTGTAAGGAATGGTGTCGGTTCCTATGGAAGTAACGGATCCCTCTCTCAGCGCCCGCCAAAGGCGATCTTGATCTTCTTGAAACCGAATTGGAGGTTGGATTTTGGCTTTGAGTCCACAACCACACTCGTGTCGATCTTGCGCTGTGGTCGACAGAAAACAAGCGAGCGTTTCCCCTAAGATAAAATGACCACGGGACCGCAAATATTCAATCATATCTACCGTTGGTGCCCGCGAGATATGAACAACATAGAGAGGAACTTTGAGTTCGTTCGCAATTTCTCCGTAAAGGGAAACTTGAACAGCTTCCGACCACTGAGGACTGTGCTCGGCCCAGGCGATCAAGTCCTCCCGTCCTGAATCTTTCAAGCGCTGTGCAAGCATCCTTCGCACATGTGGTTCTTCGGCATGAATCATAAGGAGAGCCCTAGGATCCGTTTTTGCCACTTGTTCGCAAGCCCGATAGAACATATCAGGTGGAACACCTTCTCGATTCATGCCCATTTTCTCGGCTTGATCAAGACAATATCCGCAATAAAATTTGAAGGAGAGAACACCCTCTCGAATTGCTCCCGGGATTTGTTCCACATGTTCATCTGTCAGCACAACGCTCGTCACTCTGAAATCACACCAAGAATTTCCCTGACCAGCTCTTTTTGTTTTGTTGATATTATCTAGAAGCGGCTCGCGAGTCAGAACAGTTGTTGTGGCCATCGCGGTCACACCGCCGATCAGAAAGTCACGCGTGTCTTTACCAAAGCTCTCAGACATGTACTCATAAGTCCGCTCGTCTCCACTCCCAAGGTGACAATGAGGATCAAACAGTCCTGGAAAGAGCGTTTTGCCACCAAGGTCGATTTCCCGACGAGAGGCCCCAATGCTGCTTGCGCCCTCGGCCACAGCAACAATTTTCTCATTTTTTACGCCAACTGATCCGTTGCAAATCAAACCGACCGGCGTAACCACCTGTGCATTTTTAAGAACCAAATCAAACACTGAATCCCCCACAAACAAGAATGAAAACTCACTGTCAGCTCGCAGACAAGAGCTAACGTGATTGTGAAATATGATTTAAATCATGCTTTTGAGGGAGTCGAATCAACCGCCTTAATCTCAATTTTATGGAAGAACAGATTGCATCTCTTCTATTCGTCGACGAAAAGACGTGATGGGATGTTCCGGAGATGCAATCCCGCCGATAATATCAAGATTTTCATCGTATCTAACCAAAACAGTGGAACCCAAGCCATTTCTCATTGAATTTAGGAATACTTTTGAAATCCCTCTGATTTCCTCATCAAAATTCAAAAAATTATTGCCTAAATCTTGAATAGCGGATCCAAATGCTCTCCGAGTGTACTTTAAAAGGACATTAATTCCCGCTTCATCAACCGCTCCAGGTGGAGCTGGCTCTCTGTATGGGTTCAACAGCGGAATAAGATGATAAATTAGGAACGACTGGAACCATCCATTCAAGGTGTAATCAAACGCCGGAAGAAAACCTATTGATCCCCTGAAAGGTTTGCCATAGCCGCTGCCCAAATGCACATCGGCGATCCTGAAGTAAGTAATATTAGGGGGGGCCTCAGCCTGAGAAACTTGCAACTGCTTCAATAAGTTGACTGGTAGCAATCCTGAAAGATTGTCCTTATCGCGAGCTAAAAGCTGAAATACCAAGGCAATGATGGCTTCTCGATTCTGTGGTTGAGATAAAAGCGGATAAGCCTTCCTCGTTTTGTTAGAAAAGAAGTTTCTTAAAAATTTTGAATATTCAATGGCCATCTCGAGTCGAGCCAGGTGTGGCTTTAACTGAGACTCAGTCAGAAGTATTTCCAGCGAATGATGAGCCACATCGTGGGTGAGTTCTGCTTCTTCAAAAGGCGATGAGCGGTCAAAATAAAAGGATCGAACATATTGTTCAGCATAGGTTATAACTTCGTCTGATTTTGAAACTGGGGGCTTTTGAATTTTAGAGAGCCACTTGATGGGAATTCGTTCAAAACCCTTCTTCGCTAGTTTCCTATTTAATATCGCGATCCTTTTATTAAATAAGCTAGCGTTCGGTACAAGTATGGTTGAAGCATCGACAAAACGAAATCCCAAAAATCCAGCTAACTTAGCTCCTAATGCCGAAAATATCCAAGTCGGATCGCTTTCAACCGCGAAAAAATTTTCTTTTGGCCCTTTCGTTGTTCGCCAGGTGTCACCTATTCTTTTCAGCAAATAATAGCCATCTCCACTCTCCCCAACAGGATTAAAGCCACTCACTGTAACAGCCCGATCAATCGGAAAATTCACGAAATCAGCACTCACAGGGGGAAGGAAAAAGTAAGGATCATCACCACGAATGGGCTCAGTCAAAAATTTCACTAAATTAGCAGGTTTTCGTAAAAATCTCTGCAAGAGCTACCAGAGGCAAACTGCTCAATAAACGTCAAGATGACGAACAAAATGACAAAAAACCGCAGCTTTACCGTATAAACATGGCAAAATCTACCCTTCAGTAACGCTAGATTGGAGCAGTGAAACCACAGACAAACGGATTCAAAATTCCTCGAATTGAATTGCAAGATTAATGCCGAATAAGCACCGATTTGGAACAGCTTTGGAATTCCCGCTACCTTCACTTTCGAACGTCTGATCTGGCTAATTTCTTGCTGTACCCGAGCTAAATTCAATAAACGAATCTGGAGCCTATGTCTGATGCGGCGATTAGGTATATTTTTCTTAGTTGTATTGAGCGTAAGCAGTTGGGCAGTCGAGTTGCAGGATTGGCGCACCGATTTGGTTACCAAACAAGGCTTAGTTCAGACTGTTTCTTCCGTCAACATTCGTCATCCGGGTTTTCTAAGATCGCAGGTGCGCTACAAGGCCAATGTATTTCGCCTTTTCAAAGACGCGGGACAACTCGCTGCCCAGCTTGGTCCGTTGGCAAGTAAGGCCAATGAAGTTCGCGCAGCCCCTATTTTCGGACTTTCTTGGAGCGATGGGCGTGGTACTTCCGAGTACGATTTGCAGGCCATTGAGAAAGTTAAAATAGAGATTCGAACCCGCCTGCTTAAACTCGAAGAAACTTACCCCACTTTAATTTTAACTTCGCTCTATGAAGACCTGCAAAAGGTGACCGACCAGCGACTTCTGCTTGAAGTTTCTCGCTACTTTACAGAGAGAATGGTCGGGCCTTGGACCTTTCATCCTCTCGCCCTTTCTCTGCGGCTATAGAAAATGTTAGCAACCTTCCCCCCGGCGAACTGGAAAGCCTTTTTTCAGATCTTTTTAAAAACCACTTGGGAGTACCGCTGAAATCCTCGATTTATTCCAAACTGGCGGATGAAGTCGAACGTGACTTCATCGATAAGACTGTTCTTGCTGGGTTCACAAAAATCGAAAGCGGAACTGCAAAGGCTTCTCAAATTTATTTAGAGGAAGTTCCAAAGGCGATGGCGCTTCTACGTGGCGGAATCGGTTTTGATTGCTCAATGATGTCAGTTCCATTTTATCCTTTACTTGATTCAGTTCACGTCTATTGGATTCGGAAAAATGTGAATGCTAAGGATCCGCCCCGAGGCTATCTCTTATTAGCAGAAATCGTGGTAGGAAATGAAGTAGTCCCTTATATCATTACGATCAATGGTGTAACTCTAAGTGCGCAGGATGGTCGCACCGCCTTGCTCGCGGCTGTCTCCCAGTACAAAACGCGGAGAGTTCTCGTGCATTCTGCAGCTGCGACGAGTGTCGTGAACCGCGATGATATGGAAAAAGCACTGTTTCAAAAGGAAAATCGCGGTCAGCCGATTGTGGTTCAAATGCCCGAGGGCTGGGACACAATTGATCAGGCGACTCAGTACCGCTATGAGCCATTTTATCAATCTTCCCGTCTAGCTCCAGCTCTTTTAGTAAGCCTAAATGAAAATGAGTTGCGGGGAATTAGTGAAGTTCAGCGGACTGGGAAATTTGGATATTACTCAAAACCAGATGTAGGCCAACTCAAGCCCATCGATCGCGCCATTTTATACAGCGATATGGTTGATCAAGATGAACCGACATTCTATCCAGAGGATCTGGAGGCCCTGAGTATCACGGAGGTTCAGGCACGATTAGCGATCGATCTGAAAGAAATTGGTGGAAAGGAAATTGACTCTTTTAAGCTCATGCCCCGGGAAAAGGTATTAAGTCGGCAACAGTTTGCTGATTTGAATACCACCTTTGGTCTGAAGCCTCTCGATGTTTTTAAATACTGGAACACTCAAACCGCTGCCCGGCAGTTGGCCACGATGTCAGAGTTCGATCGTGTAGCCCTATTCGATAAGGGCAAATTAAGAAAATTACTGGAAGATCTTCGCACTCGATTGGTTTCAAATCTTGAGAAAAGCGAGAGAGTGAACCTGACTGATTCCGTGCTACTATTTAGTCTGCCTACGACGGATGATTCGGATCGCTTTCTGGCAGATCTAGTTTCTGAAAATGGTCGGGGTGCATTTTATATGAGCAAGATTATCAGAGAGCGCCTGAAAAATTGGCCTCCGATGCTCAATCGGCTCGTCGCAAACTACAATTATCAACAGCCCTTGTGGAAGCGTCTCCTGGCCGTGCTTGCTTGGGATAACAGTGGTACTGAGAAAACCAATATTTATTGGAAGCAATTCAGGCACTTTGTTAGCGACCCTGATATTCGTGTTCGTATCGCGGCTCTAAATGAAATGCATTATCGCAGTCATCGCAGTCGACACTTTTGGAACAGCCTAGTGACGGCATCGGATGATTCTGATCCAGAGGTTCGTAAGGCAGTCAGCCATGTTTGGCAAAGTGAGTATATGAAAGAGTATCCCCCCCAAGTTTGGCGCATCATTGAAAAATTACTTTCAGATCCATCGTTGGAAGTTAGAACAAACGTGTTGAGTGGTCTTCGAACTCAAAAGGTTTGGCCGCTAGAAATTTGGCAAAAAATCCCAGCTTTAATCGGTGACAAGAATACTACGAGAGCCGCATTTCAAGCAATAACTGCCAAAAAATGGCCGAGAGAGGTTTGGAGTCTCATACCCAGTGTTCTTAAACGTGAAGACTTACCTTCTTGGACTTTCGAAAAGCTCAACGATACACTTCTTTGTCAAGGTCAGTGGACTTTGAGTGTTGTTGAAGCGGCTCGGGCGTATCTCCGCCTGCATCCCAGGAAGGATTCTTCAGCGCCGAACTACGATCCAGAGCGTTTTTCTCAAGTTGTGGAACACAGAAGCCGGAATTTATTAAAAGAAGATGTTCTTCCAAGTCTGACCACACGCAGTTGCTTAGATCTTTTAAATGAAAAGAGGGACCCACTATTCTTCCGCATCATTGATAGGTTCTTGGATTAACGGAATTGCAATTGAGTTTGGTATTCTTCATGTCGGTAGGGTAGCCACGTATTCTGATTCCCAAAGTTAATAATCCTCCACGATCGCACGATCGCTAGCAGTTCGAAGGTGGGGATCGGAAAAATCTCCATAGGGAGCCTCAGTGTTGGAGTTGATGTCGGCCCGGCATCGGGCCGAATCTGTAGTCGGAACCTTTAACAGACTGGCCGAACCTAAGAACTGGGCGCAATGATTTTCCGCCAACATCTTGATGCCAAAATAGAATATGCGCCTTTTCGTGTGCTACGATACCTAGCTGTGTTTCTTTGTCGATGGCATGTTCTAAGCTCTCGGCGCTTGCTTGCTTTTTTTCTGAAGCAGGGGTCTGATATAGGATGCAAAAATCCTATAGTAAATTCTTGCTAGCGTATAAATCCCAGGCAGCCTGATCAGAAACGCCACAGGTTTGTACATCGGCATACGACTCCAAGTATGAGCAAATGCGTCGACCCCTTTCTCAATCCTACCGTCGGGGGTAAGTACGTGTATGTGGAGCTGGACCTCCTCGTGCGTAAGACCGTAGGGCTTGGCATCAAAAATCGGCGAAGAGATATCCACCAGTTCAAAAATCTCAGGATTTTTGCGTTTGTAATGGCTGATTTCCATGTCACAGACAATGCAGGCGCCATCAAAAAATATTTTGGACTTTTCCGTGCTTTGAGTGGTCATGGCTTGTTCTATCATGACTGAGCCCTCCTCAATGATTGTTTCTTCGGAATATGATAGCAAGTTAACGCCACTTGACTCAGGACTCAGGACTCTTGACTCGCAAAATCTTGGGCCAACCGCCCCGATTTTCGGCTGTTTCAAGAATTTTTATGCGTCAACTTTTGATTTTAAAAATAAAAGCGCCAGCTTTTTATAAGCCAGCGCGTTTAGGTTCAATGATTTGCTCGGGTATCAAGTGTTAACGTGCTGTCCAACCTCACAATCCGTGAACTGGACAGCAACAGATTCAGCCATACGGGAATTAAACTTATAATTTAAAGTCGCAGGCAATATTTGCGTAAACTTGGTCACATTTAAAATACGACCTTTTGTCTAGCTCTGCCACAGTTCCCATTCCAAAGAGTCTAACGTAACCAGGGGAAGGGACAAACCAAGTACCGTCGCCAGCTTCTCTAAGCTCACTGCCTTTAACAATACACTCACTACCGTCCTTCTTGCAGGTCACTTTTCCAGTCGTAAGATATTTTTCATTATGGTTGAAGTCTCGGCCGTAGGTTTGAACAACCAGTTCGAAATGATCTTGCGTAACCAGTACCGGCCGCTCCAAAATTATTTGGGTCATGTACTGCGCCTCGCCTTTCGTCAGTCTTAACTCAGCGCCCTTTTTATCAATAATACTAACCTCAGCAAAACTACGTACAGCGCAAAAAGCAACAACCATAAGTGTAAAAACTTTTAATTTCATTTGGCATACCCTTTCATTTGGTAAATTTCCTGATAATTATATCATTTCATAATTCCTGTCATCCAAAACCCAATCATGTGGTACCGCAGCTCTGTCTCGAAGTGCGCTATATTGCTGACTACATCCTTAATCTCAGGATTTTTGCGTTTGTAATGGCTGATTTCCATGTCACAGACAATGCAGGCGCCATCAAAAATATTTTGGACTTTTCCGTGCTTTGAGTGGTTATGGCTTGTTCTATCATGACTGAGCCCTCCTCAATGATTGTTTCTTCGGAAAAGGATGCACATATGGAAAAAATGGACCAGTTGACGCAGATCGATTTTCGAATTTGGGTAATGACTAAAACCAGCAATGTCTTCGGTTGCCCAGTCTCATAAAATTTCGTGGGCGCTCGCGTATTTCAAAAAGTTTCTGCCGTTCTTTGAGCGGAATCGATTATAGGCCCTTTCGATTAATTCTCTAGAAATAAAACCTTTTCTGCTATTTTGTTTCCAAATATCCGTTCTAACGCAAGGATATTATCTACCATTATTTGGTTCATATCAGCCACTTTCTGGTCGATAGTGGGGCGTTCGTAGTGAACACCGCTAAAACATGAACTTAGCCGCCATCCAGACAGAGGTCATCCTTGGCTGCAGAATCGCCGCATTGCGGTCCGATTTAGGACCTTATCCGGTATCTCATGCCGCGCCCAACGCCTATTTTCTCTAGGTGCCCGTCATGTACTAGGTTCTTGAAATGTACCTTTATGGTGTTGCGGTTGGCACCCAATATAGCTGCCGCTTCGCCAAGAGAGGTTTCGCCACGGCTCTTGATAAGTTCCACAATTTGCAAAGACAAGCGCGGCAGCTTTGTTGCCGCCAATTCATCTTTCATCTTCGCCTCAAGCGCAATCTTCTGCTTCTGCATGGACTTCAGAAAGAACGTGATCCAATCGTTCACGCCGCCAGGCTTGATTTTGGATTTCGCTTGCTTCTTGGCATTGATTTCTTCGAGCTCTGCCTGCCCCCGGCGCAGTGCCAGATAATACGAATCTTTGTTTTCTTCAATGACTCGCTCGAAAGAACTGTAGGGCACATAGCCGTACCCCAACTGCAAAAATAGCAACGTGGTGAGAGCTCGCGAAAGCCGCCCATTGCCGTCTTGAAATGGGTGAATGTGCAGAAACACCACTACAAACACGGCGACGATAAGCAGCGGGTGCAGCTCTTTGCGGGTGATTTGTGTGTTTGTCCATTCGATGAGTTCCGTCATTAGGGCTGGCGTATCGAAG